>JAUJNY010000004.1:145517-254038 GCA_030447955.1 Jiangellales bacterium | reverse complement strand
CTACGGGGGCGGGGGCGGGACATACGAAATTCCTGCGGAAAACCTCCACCGTAGGAACCGCGGTCCGTGAGGCGTGGTGGCGGTGAGTCTAGGGCCTGGGCGGAGGAGGCCTCAGGGGTGCAGCCGCCGTCAGGGAACAGCGTTGGGTGTTCTGATGCCGCGTGGGCGCGTGGGGCGAAGATTGGAAGCGGGGAGGGGTCGGTGAGCGGTGTGGTGGTTAGGCGGCGTGGTGTTGGGGTGGGGGGTGGCCGCTGCGTTGATCGGCGACGGCCTGGTTCCAGATGTGTCTGGCCCAGGCGTTCTCTGCGAGGCGGCGAGCAGGATGACTGAGGTCTGGTTGTGGCCGCCCCAGGCGGGGAGGCGGCGGCCGTAGAGGGCGCGGTCGAGTTGGGCGTTGAGGCTTCGGTGTCTTGGCGCATCCCGTACAGCCGGCGGTGGCGCTCACTGGTGGTGGGTATGGCGGGGAGGAATTCGCTGCGGTTGAACCCGGCTGCGGAGTCGCCGTGGACGGGCAGCAGTGGCTCCCACCAGTCATGCGCCTGCCCTGCGTCGCAGGGGAGGGTGTAGCGGGCGTAACTAGCAGTTGGGGCTTGCGAACCGGGTCCCATTCGGATGAACCAGCGGCCGCCGCCGCTCGAGCAGGTCAGCGGGCGGGCGATGGGGGAGTTGCGCGACCCTCTGTTGGTCGCGCCGCCCACCGGGTCCGGGGGAGCGTCGCCGTCTTGTCGCTGCCTCGGCAGTTAGCCGAGTGAGGTTGATCTATCCGTGGTCGAGGAACGCAAGCACGGCCGCCACCCTGCGGTGCACGGGCTCCTCCGCCAGCCCCAGCTTGGCGAAGATCGAGGTCACGTGCTTCTCGACGCTGGAGGCCGACAGGTGCAGCGCCTGCTCGATCCTGGCGTTCGTCTTGCCCTGCGCCATCTCGCGCAGCACGTCCACCTCGCGCGGCGTCAGGGACGCAACCGGTGACTGCGCCAGCCGGGAACGCCGCGCCACGAGGCTCTGGACGACGACGGGGTCGATGACCGACCCGCCGTCCACCACGGCACGCAGCGCGCGGAGGAGCTCGTCGAGATCTCCGAGCCGGTCCTTGAGCAGGTACGCCAGGCCATCGGTGCCATCGCGCAGGAGCGCGAAGGCGTAGGTTTCGTCGGTGTGCTGGGACAGCACCACCACCCCGACGCCCGGGTGCTCCCGACGGATATCGTGCGCCGCTTCGATGCCCTCCATGTGGTGTCCCGGCGGCATCCGGATGTCGGTGACCACTGCGTCGGGGCGCAGCCGCCGGACCGCGTCGCGCAGCTGGTCCGCGTCCCCGACCGCCGCCACGACCTCGACCGCGCCGGAGTCTTCCAGCAGCCGCCGGGTGCCCTCGCGGACCAGGTAATTGTCCTCCGCGAGGACGACCTTGAGCGGCTCAGGCATCGGCTGCCCCGATCGGGAGGGCGGCGTCGAGCCGGGTGCCGCCGCTGGCTGGCCCCTCGATGCGGAGCCGTCCCCCGAGCGCCTCGACCCGGTCGCGGAGGTTGGTGAGGCCGTGGCCGTGGGAACCGGAGCCGTTGATGCCCTTTCCGTCGTCGCGCACCTGCAGGCGCAGCAGCCCGTCCTCCGTGGTGACGCTGACATCGGCCTGGCTGGCGTGCGCGTGCTTGACGACGTTGGTGAGCGCCTCGCACGCGACGAAGTACGCCGCCGCTTCGACCTCGGGACCGAACCGTCGTGCCCGCGTCGAGTCGTCGGAGTGCACCGTCACCCCCAGCGGGAGCCTGCCCGCGCGCGCCTCGACCGCCGCGACGAGGCCGCCGTCGGTGAGCACCGGCGGGTGGATGCCGTGCGCCAGCTCCCGGAGATCCGTGAGCAGCTCGCTCGCGTCGGCCTGCGTCTCCACGAGCAGGGCCCCGGGCGACTCGCCGCGGGCCAGCTGGTTGCGGGCAAGCCGGAGCTTGGTGAGCAGCGCCACGACAGCCTGCTGCACGCCGTCGTGGATGTCGCGCTCGATGCGGCGACGTTCGCCGTCCTGCGCGGCCACGATGCGCGCGCGGGACCTGGCCAACTCCGCCACCTGCTCGCTCAGGCGGGCGGTCAGCCGCACGTTGGCAATCGCGGTGGCGGCCTGTCCGGCGAGCACGGCAAGCAGCTCGCGGTCGGTCTCGTCGTACCCGTCGTCGCGAGCTCCGCACTCGATCCGTCCGACGACCTCGTCCTGGTGGCGTAGCTCCTCGACGAGAGCCGGGTCTCCCGACGGCGTCCCGGACGTCCCCGTGGGCACCGCCAGCCAGGTCCCGGGATCGTCGCCACGCACGGCAACCCGCACCCACGCTGCGCTCAAACCTCGGCGGACCGTCTCCGCCAGGCGTGGCAGCAGCTCGTCGAGATCCACGGCCTGCTCCAAGGTGGAGCCGAACGATGTCACGAGCTGGTAACGGTTGGCTCGCTCGCCGAACACCCAGCGGTCGGCGGCGGACTCCAACCGACGGCGCAGCGGCTGGAAGACCACGGCGGCGACGACGGTCAGCACCACCGCCAGTTGGACCGGCACCTGGTTGCCCAGCGCGAGCCCCGGGGCAGCGGCAAGTGCCACGTAGACCGCGGCGATGACGACCACCAGCACGCCGTACACCGCCGAGCGGCGCAAGGCGACGTCGATGTCGAACATCCGGTAGCGCAGGACGCTGATCGCGATGCTGACGGGGAACATGAGCAGCACCGGGAAGCTCAGGAAGCTGACGAGCAGGAACCACGGGGAGTCTTCGGGCACATGCAGCATCAGCATCACCGCGAGCGTGCCGAAGACGGGAAGGGAGATGAAGATGGTGTAGGCGAGTGGCCGCATGCGTAGCCGGTGCGTGCCGCGCGACTGCGCGTAGCGCATGAGCAGCACGGCTGCGCCGATCGCGGCGGCGGCACTGCTGGTGAATAGCACCTCGACCAGGGGCCCCAGCGGCTCCAGCCACCCGGTGAAGAAGGGACTGGCCGGCGGATCCGGTGCGCTGCCCTCGAACAGGTACGGCGACACGACCAGGGTCCGGTGGGTCAGGAGCATCAGGAGCGGAAACGGCAAGAGCCACCAGAGCCCGGCCACCAGGCGTCGCTGCCAGGGCTTATCGGCGGTGCCATCGGGGTAGCAGGCGAGCAGCACTCCGCCGGCGACACTGCTGACGACGTTCAGGAACTGGTGGACGAAGTTCCCGTACCAGAGCCACCCCACCTCACCCGCGTCGCGGTAGACCCAGCGCACAACGCTCTCCACCCCGACGCTGAGCCCCGAGACGGCGGCGATCAGGAGCAGCCGTCTGGCCTGGGGGTGGTCGGGTCGATGGCGGACCAGCCATACGGCGAGCGCGTACAGCGGCACGACCACCATGCCGGTCCAGGCCAGGTGGCTCCGCACCCCGTCCAGCCGCGCGAGGACGGAGACTCCGACGCCGACGAGCAACCCGACGGCGCCGGCCGCAACGGCGGTATACAGCCTGACCCGGGCCCATCCCGACACATGCACATGGTCCGCTCGCCGCGACACGGTGTACAGCGGAGCTGCCCCGCCCGGACCCCGGGGCTGGCCCCGGGGCGAGGAGTGCGCGGCAGCCCCGTGTCGCAGGACCGCAGCGATGCCTACGGTCGCTGGCCATGAACCAACGGAGCCGGCGATGACGCTGCTGCTGGAGGCGACGGGTGTCACCAAGTCCTTCGGGCGGCGGAGTGTCCTGCTCGGGGCATATCTCGAGGTGCACGCCGGCGAAGTGGTCGCCATCGTGGGCGAGAACGGTGCGGGCAAGACGACGCTGCTGCGCATCTGCGCCGGCTTGGTCGCTCCCGACAGTGGCATGGTCCGGCGAGCCGCACGCGTGGGGTACTGCCCCCAGCAACCCGGCCTGGTCGACCTGCTCACGGCTAACCAGCACCTGGTGCTGTTCGGCCGCGCCCTCGGGCTCGACCGAGCCGCAGCGCTGCGGAGCGGCCGCGAAATGCTCGAGTCCCTGGGGTTCCCGGTGGGCGACACGGCGGTGGTGCGCGACCTCTCCGGTGGGACGAGGCAGAAGCTCAACCTTGCCCTGGCGCTGCTGGGCGCCCCCACTGTGCTGCTGCTCGACGAGCCCTACCAGGGCTTCGACCGCGGGTCGTACGTCGACTTCTGGCAGCACGTCGACGCGTGGCGCCACGAGGGCCGCGCCGTGGTGGTGGTCACCCACCTGCTGGCTGAGCTGCAGCGCGTGGACCGGGTGGTGGATCTGTCCGTTGTCCGCGCCGAGGGATCGGTGCCGGCGGCTGGAGCGGCGCGATGAGCGCGCTGCAGGCGGCGGCGACCATCGCCGAGATGCAGGCGCGCGACCTGTCGCGGCGCCGGCTGGCCGTGGTGATGCTCGCGGTGCTGCCGCTGCTCCTGTACCTCTCGATCCCACCCGGGGAAGGGTGGGAGCTGACCCCGGGCGCGGTCGGGCTTTCGTGGTCGGTCGGCGGTGTCGCGTTGTTCTCCGCCCTGGGCTGGCGGCTGGTCGACGCCCGGCTGTCGCTGGCCGGGTACGACGCCGGCGCGCAGCTGCTGGGACGGCTCGTGCCGCTCGTGGCCTTGGGCTTGTTGCTGGCGGGAGCGATGATCCCGCTGCAGCTGGCACGCTCCCAGCCGGCGGACGGGAGCGCCCTCGCGCTCGCCGTGGTGCTGACCGTGCTGGTGGGCGGGCCGCTGGGCCTGGCCATCGGTGCCTTGTTCGCCCGCGAGCTCGAGGGCATGCTGGCCCTGATCGCGGTCGGCGGCGTGGCCATGAGCCTGCCGCCTGAGCTGCCTGGTGCCGTGGCCACCCCCCCTGTGGGGGCCGATGCGGCTGGTCGTCATCGCGTACGAGGGCGGCGGAGCGAGCGTCGTGGGGCCGACCCTGCACGCGCTCGCGAGCATCGCGGTGCTCGGCGCCGTCACCTGGTTCGCGTGGAGCCGACGGGTCCGGGTGCGGCTGACCCGGCCGTGGGAACATCGCCACTGTTGCCGACCTCAGCTGGGTCGCCGCCGCACATCGTGGACACCGACCCCGCCGTCGCGCTCTTCGCGTTCGGCGTCAGCAACATCGGCCTCGCCACCGCCTGGGCGGGCATTGCGGGGTTCGCGCTGGCGACGGGGTGGCTACTGCTCGAGACCGGGGTGGGTTGCTTCTGTTCTTCCGCCTTGCGGCAGCGGCACGTTCCCTCGGTTAGGCGATCGGCTGCGCCAAAGCGGCGCAAGCCTTTGGGATCGGGAGGCGCGATGAGAACTACAGTCAGGAGTGTTGCGGTAGGTGTCGCCACATTCACCGTGGCTTCAGCATTGGCCGTAGTCGGGTCGCCGGCCGCGACCGACCAACGCAGAGACGGTCACGACCTGGCGGTGCAGGGTTGGCGGCTCGCTGACCACTACACGCAGGCTGCGGTACAGGCACTGACGGATCACGAGGTCGTGGTCAGTGGGTTGGACAATCCGCGGCAGTTGGTGTGGGGCAATGGCGGGGGCTTACGGATCGCCGAGGCTGGCCACGGCTCGTACAACCCCGACAGGTGCGTAGCTGGTGGTCCGGAGGGCGGCGAAGTTTGCGTTGGGCGGACAGGGAAGGTGAGCCGGGTAGTGAACCCGGCGATCGCGACGAACCGCAAGCCGCATCGTATAGCCACCGGCTTCTTTTCGGCGGCCAGCCCCGATGGGACGTTCGCGGTGGGTTCAGACGGGGTGGACCAGGGACCGCTGGGTCGGACATTTGTGCAGGAGACCTACGCGCCTCCGGACATCCTTCCGGAGGGAGCCGGTGGTCGGCAGGTTGGGAAGTTGCTCGACATCGACAAGGAAATCGTCGCCAACATCAGCGCCTTCGAGTTCCGCCACAACCCCGACGGCGAGCATGTCGAGTCGAACCCGTACGCGGTACTGGCCTTGAAGGACCGCCAACTCGTGGCCGACGCTGCAGGCGATTCCATCATCGAGGTCAAGCATGGGGAAAAGGATCTGTGGACGGTCCTCCCTGGTGACACTAGGAAGCTCGACCCGGTCCCGACCAGCCTGGTTCAGGGCCCGGACGATCGAATCTATGTCGGGTCGCTCTTCAGCCTGGCACCTAACAAGGCGCGGGTGTTCAAGTACACCCAGGATGGGGACCTGCTGCGGACCTGGTACCACTTCACGTCAGTGACAGGGGTGGCGGTCGGCAAGGGCGGCAGCCTGTACGTCAGCGAGTTGTTCGCCGGCTGCCCGCCCGACGATCAAGGGTGCATCCCCGGCCAGGTAACCAAGGTTGCCCCGGACGGAACCCGTACCAGCGTGCCGGTGCCCTTCCCGGCCGGAATCGTGGTGCGCAAGCACCACCTCTACGTCAACGCCTGGAGCATCGCACCGGCCAGAGGTGCGTTCGGGAACCCAGAGTTCAGCGGACAGGTTTGGCGCTTCGTCATGTGAAGTTATCGGGCTCTTCGCAATTAAGCGTGGTAGCGGCGGGGTGACACGAGCTTCGACCTGAGCTTGGGAACGGGCCTGGGGCCTCACGATTCGTGGTGTCTGGACACGAGTCGAGGGAGGCCCCAGGTGCAGGGAGACGGTAGCGCGGCGACGGCGATGCTCGGGTTGGACGGGTTCGTTCTACTCGCTGTGTCGGAGTACGCCGGTGAGGTTGAGCAGGCGATTGAGACCACCCAGAACGAGGCGTTCTGTCGTGGCTGTGGCGTTCAAGCGCGGCTTCATGATCGGCGTCCGACGTGGGTGCGTGACCTTCCAGCGGGCGGTCGACCGGTGACGTTGGTGTGGGTCAAGCGGGTGTGGCGGTGCAGGGAGCACCTGTGTTCGGTCTCCACCTGGACTGAGACGTCGCCGGCGATCCGCGCGGGCGTCGTGGACCGAACGGGCCCGGGCCGAGGCGTGCCGCCGGGTCGGTCAAGACGGCCATTGCGTCGCCCAAGTCGCGGCGGACTTCGGGGTCGGGTGGGCCACCGCGATGGCCGCGGTCCGCGAGTACGGCACTCCGCTGGTCGACGGCCCGGCCCGGCTGGTCGGAGTGGAGGCGCTCGGGGTGGACGAGACCGCATTCCTGGCCGCGAACGCCACTCGGAACACGCAGTTCGTCACCGGAGTGGTCGACGTGGGCACCTCCCGGCTGCTCGACGTCGTCCCAGGTCGCAGCGGCAAAGCACTCACCAGCTGGGTGAACACCCAGCCCGAACAGTGGCGCCAAGCGGTGCAGGTGACGGCGCTGGACCCCTTCCGTGGTTACGCCACCGCGCTGAGCACCAGCCTCCCGCACGCCATCCGGGTGCTGGACGCCTTCCACGTCACCCGGCTGGGGTTCACCGCCGTGGACGACGTGCGCCGCCGGGTCCAACAAGACACCACCGGGCACCGCGGCCGACGTGACGACCCGCTGTACCGGATCCGGCGGGTACTGCGCCGCGGGGCCGATCACCTGTCCCAGCCAGCCTGGACACGGCTGCTGGCCGGTCTGGACGCCGGCGACCAGGACGGGCAGATCGCCGCAACCTGGATCGCCGCCCAAGACCTCCGGCTGCTCTACCGGGCGAAGTCTCGCGCTGAGGCCCAACGCCGGCTGCACCACTGGCTGGTCCACTGCGCCGACAGCAACGTCCCCGAGCTGCACCGCCTCGCCCGCACCATCGACTCCTGGCGCACCGAGCTGCTCGCCTACTTCGACACCGGCGGGGTCTCCAACGCACGCACCGAAGCGGTCAACCTACTCATCAAGAAGATCAAGCGGATCGGTCACGGGTTCCGCAACTTCGACAACTACCGCCTCCGCCTCCTGCTGCACTGCGGCGTCGACTGGCACACTCACCGACCGACACCACTAAGAGGCCGGTTACCAAGGTTGGCTGCGTAGAGCCAGTTATCGGGCTCTACGCAGCTAAGCGTGGTAGCCGCCCTCGGATCGGGGTGACGGGGAGTGTGCCAGTCGACGCCGCAGTACAGAGTAGCCGGAGCCGGTAGTTGGCGAAGTTGCGGAAGCCGTGCCCGATCCGCTTGATCTTCTTGATGAGCCCGTTGATGGCCTCGGTGGGTCCGTTGGAGACCCCGCCGGTGTCGAAGTAGGCCAGTAGTTCGCTGCGCCAGGAGTCCAGCGTTCGGGCCAGCCGCAGGAGTTCGGGGATCTCGTGTTCGGCCACTGCGGTGAACCAGGCAAGCAGGTGGCGTTCGGCCTGGGCTCGGGTTCTGCACCGGTAGATCCGCCGTAGGTCCTGGGCGGCGATCCAGGCCAGGGCGACCTGCTGGTCGTGATCGCCGGCCTCGAGCCCGGCGATCAGCCGGGCCCAGGACCGCTGGCTGTGGTGCTCGGCCCCGCGGCGCAGCACCCGCCGGATGCGGAACAGCGGATCGTTTCGGTGCCCGCGGTGGCCCAGGGTGTGCTGCTGGACCCGGCGGCGCACTTGGTCCAGGGCGTCGAAGCCGAGCCGGGTGACGTGGAAGGCATCCAGCACCCGCCTCGCGCCCGGCAAGGTGGTGCGCAGCGCGGTGGCGTAGCCGCGAAAGGGATCCAGCGCGGCGACGCCGATGCCGTCCGCCACCGCTGATCCTGGGCGCAAACCCAGCTGGACAAGGCGTTTCCGGACCGTCCATGGACCACGTCGAGCAGCCGCGGCCGCCCGTTGAGGGCCACGATGCCGGTCGCGTAGGTAGTGCTCCTGGTGGGGGTGGCGGCCAGGAACGCGGTCTCGTCTACTCCCAGCGCGGCTACTGCGTGAAGCCGGTGGGGGTCATCGACCAGCGGGGTGCCGTACTCGCGGACCGCGGCCATCACCGTCGCCCAGCCGACCCCGAAGTCGGCGGCCACCCCGGCCACGGTGTGCCCGTCCTGTCCGACCCGCCGGCACGCCTCCCGCCGGGCCCGCTCGGTCAGCGACGCCCGCGGCCGGATCGCCGCCGAGGTCTCCGTCCAGGTCACCTTCGGACACCACGGCTCGCGGCAGCGCCACACCCGCTTGACCCACACCAAGGTGACCGGGCGGCCGCCGGCGGGCAGGTCCCGCACCCAGCTCGGCCGCCGGTCATGCAGCTGAGCCACCACCCCACACGAGGGGCAGCCGGTCACCTCCTCGACGGTTTCCACCGCCTGCTCAACCTCGCCGGCGTACGCCGCCACGGCCAGCACCCGAAAACCGGGCAGACCGAGCATGGCCGCACTCGCGGTAGCGTCATCCCGCACCTGGGACCTCCTTGGATCGATGGCGTCAGACACCTCGATCCTGGGGTCCCAGGTCTGCTTTCAGGGCTCAGCCCGGCAGCCGTGTCGCGGCCGGCTCACCACGCTTCATTGAGAAGAGCCAGTTATCGCCGTGGGGGGACCCGGCCCTAGCTGGGCCGGATCCCCCGTGGCGAACACCGAAGGCAAGCAGGTCGCGAGTCAACCCCAGGTCAGTTGGTACTTCTCCACAATTGGCAGTGTGGCCGCGAGGTCAGCCTCGCAGCCGTACGGCGCCACGAGCGGCCCAATGTCCACGTCCCCCTCGGCCGTGTCGATCAGTCGAAACGCGTGCTCGAGACCGCCCGGGGGATGATCTCCAGCAGCCGGGCGGGTCGCTCATCGGCGTTCCAGAAGGTGTGCCATTCTCCCCGGGGCTTCACCACTAGGTCCCCAGGCCCCGCGGTCAGCTCCATCCCCTTGGCACTGAACCAAACGGTGCCTTCGAGGACCATGCTGAACTCGTCCTCCTTCGTGTGCCGGTGCATTGGCGCGGCGATTGACCGGGGCGCGAGCAGGTGCTCGACGAGGCCAACCCGACCGCCGAAGTCGTCGGAGTCCACAAGGAACCGGTCCCGACAGCCCGCGGGCGGACCGAGGACCTCTCCGGCCCCGCTCCTGATGACGTGCGCCATGCCTCATGATGCGCTGCACCATTCGGGCGGAGCAAGCACCACGACCACCGCTGGCGGTGGCGCCGTTCAGCTGCAGGCCTGAGACGCCCGGACGGTTCGGGGCCCAACGCGCCGAGGCCGAGTGCCAGACCCGATCGCGCCTCTATAGCAGCAAGAGGACGGGATCTCGGCATGTCGGGACGCCCTCCGGCAAGTGCCTCCAACTGAGCGGACTAAGGCGGCGTAAGCACACATCCGCGGAGCACGGCTCGAACGAGAGGATCGCGAAGGCGCGGTTACGTGCGACGCGACGACAACCTCACGGCCAAGATCGATGACCCAATTTGACCAGCGTCCCGCCTGTCTGCCGACGGGCTGAGCGGTCGGACGCATCATTCAACTTGCTCGCCGTGACCTCTGACCTGGTGCACGGCGGCAATGCGATACACTCGGCAGCCGCCGAGGCGCATGCCGCCGAAGAGGCACCGCGAGCGGGAGTGATTCGCTATTCGTGATATACATTCCCGGACCGCTTCGACGTAGAAGGGACCAATCGTGGCGCAGCGCACCGTCGTGCAGCTTACCGACGACCTGGACGGCTCGGAGCTGAAGCCGGGTGACGGGGAGACCGTGACCTTCAGCTTGGGCGGGCAGACCTATGAGATCGATCTGAGCAAGAAGAACGCCGCGAAGATGCGGCACGACATGGTCAGGTACATCGACGCCGCCCGCAAAGTGAGCCGTAGCGGCCGGGTGCAGCGCAGGGTGCAGACGGACGTGGACCCGAAGGCGGTCCGCGCTTGGGCTGAGTCGCAGGGGATCGAAGTGAACTCACGCGGTCGTATCCCGGCGCACATCGTGCAGCAGTTCCAGGATGCGGGTAACTGAAGACGGCCACGGCAGCGATTCGGTGAGCGTCACCACCTGGTCGGCGACGCCGGCCTTTCAAGGCGGACTCGGTGGGCTGGCCGTACTGCTTAGGCAGGCTTATGCGGGCCGGGCGAAGCTGTGCATGAAATCGGGGGAGTCGGCGAGAACCTGAACGGTGTAGGAGGCCAGGGAGGGCGCCGATCTTTGGGACCGGGGTACAGCAAACCCGGACTGACCCGGCGCATGGTTAAGCGGACTCGGCTTTGCCTACGTTGGCTCAGTCGCTCCCACGACAGCAGCCGAGGCCCACCCAGGAAGCCCTAATGTAACAGCGGCTAGTCGCTCTCCGGGCCGCGGCGGAATCGGGACCGCGTCGGCCCCGAGCCCGTCCCAGTCCAGGGGCCGGGGCCGGGGCGGGGGCGACGGGGGCCTAGGGCGGGACGTGCGGAAACTCCTGCGGAAACCCGCACAAGTGCCAGCCACCGTCGTGGTGGCGAGTCTAGGGGGTGGACCGTCGACGGCTCGGCGTTGCAGGAGCCTGACCGTTCCCACCGCACGACGACTCGACTCGGGGGGTGGGAGGAGGTGCCGCTGCCGTCGGGTCAGGAGCACGGGCGCGCCTTATGCAGCCGGTGGAGGGCCGGGATACCACTCCTCGGGTTCGGGGAAGTCGAAGCCGTCGGGGAAGTGATAGGTCTCGAAGCAGGTGGAGGTCGCCGCTTCGGTGTCGAAGAAGCTGAAGGAGTTCTCACCGCGCCAGCGCCCGGACTGGGTGGCAGGGAAACCCCGCCGGGCGAACTCCGCTATCCGCTGGTCCCACGGGGCGCCGTTGCAGTCGAAGGCGATGTGGTGGATGCCCTCGCCATGCGCGTCGAGAAACTCACGCATGATCGTGCGTCCTGACAGGGGCTGCATGATCTCCAAGTCAGATCCGCGTTGGTGGCGAAGCAGACCTTCAGGCTGAACAGGCTGTCCTGACCACGATAGGTCGGAGCGGCCAGGTTGGTGCCGTCGAAGGTGTAAACGCGAAACGGCCCGATGCCCAGCCGGGTCAGACCCGCCATGGTGCGTCGGGTGGTCCTCGGTGACGATGCACACCTCCACGATGTTGCCGAGGAAGGCGTTGCTGAGGGCGAACTCACTGATCACCGTGGGCAATTCACCGCCGACGGCGCTGCGTGTCCCGTCCCTCAGGCGCTCACGATCATCCTGTGCGTCCACATCCGAAGCCTGGCAGAGCCGTGCCCCCGGCAAGCTCCGCAGGACCCATGTCAGTCCGGTAGTGGGTCAGTTTGACCGAGCCGGGGTGTCGAGCAACCCAGCGATCTCGGTCAGCGTCCAGACGTGGTCAGCGATGCCAGCGGCCATCGCCGGAGTGGTCGGGCGGCCGTGCTTCTTCGTCAGCGTCATGTGCGGACGGGCGAAGTTGTAGTGCATGAAGTGCAGGGAGACAGCGGCCATGAGGTTGTCCACCTTCTTGGAGAAGGCGTTGGTCAGGCGGGTGAACCGGCGCATCCCCATCCGCATGGTGAGGTTCTGCCGCTCGACGTAGCTGGTGGAGATGTGCCGGGGGTCCGGCGCCCCCGTGACCTTCTTGACCTCCGCGCCCATGCACGGGGCCGGGCTGTAGCGGGTCTGCGGGCCGGTGGGCTCGTTGCCGTACAGCTTGACGAGCTGGGCGTAGTCCACGTCGAAGCCGAACGCGCCCTGGACGGCCGTCAGGTAGACCTTCAGCCCGTCTGTGGTGAGCTGCACCCGGTTGCCCATCCGACCGGCCACGTCGCTCATGAAGGCGTAGGCATCCCCAGCGGTCCGGCCACCGACGTACCAGGACGGTACGAGCTTGGTGTCCGCGTCGATGGCAGTCCACGTCCACACGTCGCCGTAGCCCCACTCGCCCGCGTGCTCGGCGGGCACGTTCTTGGCCTTGGCGTAGCAGAACGACCAAATCTCGTCGCACTGCAACCGCTCGCAGGGCAGGTCCACCATGACCTCGGCCTGGTACGCCTCGCACGCCGCGCCCAGGTCAACCAGCAGCTTGGCGACGGTGTTCTTAGCGGCTCCCGTCATCCGCACCGTGGCGCGGATGGAGTTGCCCTCGACCAGACAGCCGATGATCCGTGCCCGTTGCTCCGTGCTCAACCGGTTCGCCATACTGACCATTATCCTTGACCGGTTGTTAAAAAGTCAACATGAAACACGTCATAAAACGTAGCCCAACCTCGGGCTCGGTGGTAGCGTCCATCTCGTGCTCAGTCTTGACGACGCCCGCCAGATCTTGAACCCGTTTCGCCAGCAGGTGTTCGCGGCTCCTCCGGTGACGGCGGTTGCCACCTGGCACCGCTTCGTGGAGCAGCAGCCCAAGATGGCGATGGCGGTGGACGAGACCACTCGCGCCAACATGATCCACTGCTGGTGGCGGGACGAGGTTCGTCGGGTACTGGCGTCCACCTCCGGTATGCGGGAGATCGGTGCGCTTGGTTTCTTCGCTGTCGCCGTGGCCGCCAATCCGCTCGTACGCTTCAAGTGCGTCAGCGGGGGTGCTCCGAGCAACGTCGAGACGGAGCAGCAAAGGCTCCTGGCCAAGCAGCAGTACGACGAGGACGCGATGGCGGCTCTGGCGCTGGACGGTGTCCCGTCGCCACCGACGCTGTTGACGTGCGGCTACTCGCTGGACGCCGCTGCGCTGCTGAGATCCGTGGAGATCAGGTGCGACTATGGCAGGAAATTGTTCTGGCGGTGGCCGATCTGGGGTGACGAAGCCGAGGGTGGCGGGGTCGTAGAGCCGATGCCCCTGCCGAACGTGCCTGGTCCGACGCCCGCTCAGGTGCGGTCTACCCGTAGACAGCGCCGAGAAGGGGAACAGGAGGCGCAGTGAGCGACTCCTTCAACTACGCCGCATTGATAGTCGCAAGGCAAAGCCGGGGTTGTACGCAGACCGACGTGGCGCAGGCAGCCGGCATTTCCCAGGGGCTGATCTCCAAAGTTGAGAATGGTGTGCGGTCCCTATCCCGCGAGCACGCTCAGAAGGTCGCGAACTACCTCGGATATCCGGTCAACCTGTTCTTTGAATCGGGACCGATCCTTGAGGGCAAGAGCGGATGCCTGTACCACCGCAAGCGCAAGACATTGCCCGCGAAGACGCTTGATCTACTTGAGGGCCGCATGGGCGTACGCCTGATCAACACCCGGCACATCCTCCACGGGCTGGAGATTGTCGCCGAACGGTCTTTCCACACCCTCGATCCTGATGAGTTCGGTGGCCCCGAGAACGTCGCTCATGCGCTCCGCAGGGCATGGCGGATTCCCCCGGGACCAATCCGTAATTTGGTGGTCTTGGTCGAATCAGCTGGCGCCATCATCGTCATGTCATCGTTCGGCACGCAGAAGTTGTTTGGGATGAGTCAGTGGACGACACGTGATCACCCGCTGTTCTTTCTGAACGCTGATACGCCGATGGAGGAACTACGCTGGACGATCGCGCACGAACTCGCACATCTCACGATGCACGGCACTCCGACTAGCGGCGACCTGGAGCAAGAGGCCGACGCTTTCGCCGGTGAGTTTCTCGCTCCCCGGAGCCTCCTTCTGCCTGATCTTCTGGGTCTGAACTTCGGTCGGCTGCCAGCGCTGAAGATGTACTGGCGGCTGTCCATGAAGGCGCTCATCAAACGGGCGGAGGTGGTCGGCGCGGTCAATCGGCAGGAGGCCGTGCGGCTCTATAAGCAGTACAGTGCTCGCCGTTGGAACAACGCAGAGCCGTATCCACTCCCCGCCGAGTCACCAACGCTCGTACGTGAGGCCGCTCGCGTCCACCTTGAAGAGCACGGTTACACGTGGCGGGAACTCGCTCAAGCGGCACGACTTGACGAACAAGAGCTACGTCGGGAGCTGCTCGGGGACGCACCAGAAGTCGGCGCCAAGCTCCGCCCCCTCTCACTCGTTCGAGACTGAGCCCCATCGAGTCGCCGCCGCCCTCCGTGCGATCTCCGACCGCTGCTCTGGCGTCAGCTTCGCGGCCCGCGCCTTGCCGCCCTTGAGCCCTCCGCGCCGCCCGAGGGACACCGCTGCCGGGTCCTTGCCGTCGTCGGCAGGCTCGGGCTTGTCCTCGTCCGTGGCGTCCTGGACGATGCTCGCGGCGAGCGCGTTCAGGTCGCGTGGGCGCTTGCGTGACCGGTCAGGCATACCCCGAGCATATGCCACGGCTCGCCACGCGTCTGCAAGACGCGCTGAAGAGGGTCGCGGGCGGTACCATGCGCGCATGCTGACCGACGCTGAGATCAAGGAGGCGGTGCAGCGAGAAACACTAGCAATCGATCCCTTCGAGCCGGAGAGCCTTCAGCCGGCCAGCTACGACCTGCGCGTCGGTGCTCAGGCCTTCGTCAGTGGCGCTGACGAGATCACGGACGTTGCCAGCAAGGGCCTCGTCATCATTGAGCCCGGCGAGTTCGCGGTTGTCAGCACTCGCGAAGTAGTCCGGTGCGGATCGCAGGTCGCTGGGCAAATCGGGCTGTGGTCGACCTTGGCACGGCAGGGCGTCACGCTCCTATCCGGTCCCCAGATTGACCCCGGCTTCAGCGGTGTACTGGTGGTTCGTATGACGAACCTGTCGCCCAACAGGGTGACGCTGACTTACGAGGCACCCTTCCTAACTGCCCAGTTCTTTCAGTTGCGACAGCCGGTCGAGCACCCCTACGTAGGGCGTCGCCAAGGGCAAAGCGGGATCACAGGAAAGGATGTGCAGGAGTTGATACAAGCCGAGAGTCAGACCATCGGAGGCATGGTGAAGTCACTGGCCTCCCTTGCCCGAGACGTGTCCGATGTCAAGGACAGCATTAGCACCATGTCAGCACGCATGAGCACCTTGGCGTGGATCATCCCTCTGCTGGTCGGATTCGGTATCGCTGTGATCGGCATCATCGTCGGTCTCAAATAAGACTTGGCCCGGCCTGGCGAGTGTCTGCGCCCCAAACTGACCCACTACCGTCAGTCCGGGTCCGACCTCTCGAGGAAGACATCGAAGGGGTACAACTCGGCCTGTTGGATTCCGGCAGCGACAGTCGGGTCCTCATCCATCACGCGTCGGGCAGCCGTGGCATCGGTCGTGTCGACGACCACGAGGGCGAGCGGTCCGTCCAGACACCGACCAGCGAACCGAATCACACCGGCAACGTGCAGCTGCTGCAGGTAAGCGCCGTGTCGCTGAAAGGTTGCATGTTCCTCGGGTGTGGCCGTGGCCAAGTACTCGAGGTCGAACGATGGCTTGAGCACGTAGGCGAAGGTCATGCCGTAGATGAAACTACGGGCGCCGCCGCAGAGGTGCGGCCCCCACCCGGGTCCGACGTGGGCCCTCAGACGTCGACAGGTACGCCGGGGATGCCATCGGTAGCCAGCTCCTCGTGCTTGATGGAAAGCCCGATCAGGGTGATCAGTGTCGCGGCCACCATCATCCAGATCGCCACGCCGAACGTCTCGGTGGTGCCGAAGGCCTGGGCGATTCGGGCGCCGACCTCCAGCTGCTCCGGCGTTGGTGGCGGCCCTGCTGCGCTCGCCGCTAGCTCGGTCATCTTCTCGGTGATCCCGTTCGCGAACACGGTGCCGAGGACGGCGATGCCGATGGCGCCGCCGACCTGCTGAACGGTGTTGAGCACCGCCGAGCCGACTCCGGAGTCGCGCCTGTCGACACGGCTGACCGCGGTCAGAGTCAACGGCACGAAGATCAAGCCCATGCCGAGGGCCTGGACGATGATCCACGGCAGCAGGTCGGCGACGTACGTCGCTCCGGCCTCCAGCTGCCCGTACCCCCACATCGCGAGCACGGACAGCCCGCCTCCGGCGCCGGCGATCCAGCGTGGGTCGAGGCGCGAGGCGAGCGACGAGGCGACCTGCGCGGCGACGATGATGCCGACGGTGAAGGGGAGGAACGCCACACCGGCCTGCAGTGGGCTGTAGCCCATGACGTCCTGGATGAACAGCGACAAGAACAAGAACATCGCGAAGATGGCCGCTCCGACGATGAGCATGACCACGAAGCTCACCGCACGGGTGCGGTCGGTGACGATGCGCAGGGGCAGCAAGGCGTACGGCGTGCGCGCCTCGATGATGAAGAAGGCGACCAGCAGCACGACACCGGCGATGATCGGCCCGAGGGTCAGGAATTCCGTCCAGGTGGCGGGCGCACCGGTCGACGGGTCGAGCTGCGCCTTGTGGTTGAAGCCGTAGACGAGCAACACCAGACCGAGGGTGGCGGTGACGGCGCCGGGGAGGTCCCAGCGACCGGGCTGGGGTTTGGACTCGCCCAGGAAGCGGGGTGCCATCACGGCCACGACGAGACCGATCGGCACGTTGATGAGCATCGTCCAGCGCCACGAAACTTCGGTCAGCGCGCCACCGAGGATGAGGCCGACTGCGGCGCCGGCACCCGACATCGCCGCATACACCGCGAATGCCCGGTTCCGCTGTGGCCCGGCCGGGAAGGTCGTGGTGATCAGGGCTAACGCGGTCGGCGATGCGGCCGCGGCCCCGGCGCCCTGCAGCGCCCGGGCGGCGAGCAGCTGCCACTCAGCCTGGGCCACGCCGGCGAGCAAAGAGGCGAGGGCGAACACCAGGATGCCGCCGATGAACACTTTGCGGCGGCCGATGACGTCACCCATCCGGCCGCCGAGCAGTAGCAGGCCACCGAACGCGATGCCGTAGGACGTCACGACCCAGGTAAGGTTGGCGTCGGTGATCTGCAGCTCAGCCTGGATCCTCGGCAGCGCGATATTCACGACGGACGCGTCGAGGACGACCATCAGCTGCGCTGTGCTGATCAAGACCAGCGCTAGACCGAGATAACGATGCCCGTGGCCGTCCGCCGAGTCGTCGTCCGGGGGACGGGTCGGAGTGAGGTGCGAGCCGGTGGTCATGAGCGGTTTCCTTCGATGTTGCGGGAGCTGGGCTGCTGCCGGGCGGTGGGCAGAATGATGTCGTCGAGTACACGGGCGACGAAGGCGGCGTCGACCACGCCGCCTTCTACAGTGGAGCGGTAGGCGCACATGCTCGGCAGGATGCTGAGGATCAGGTCCAGGTCGACGTCCGGGTGGATCTCGCCGCGGCGCACCGCCCGGTCGAAGATCGCGCGCGTGGCCGCCAGCCGCGGCTCCCAGAATCGACTTCGCCAGGCCGCCGAAAGATCCGGGTCATTCTGCAGGGCGGTCATTAGACCGCCGAGCACGGACATCGGCAGCTCGTTCGCCTGTCCGCAGGGGCCGCATGCCAGCGACAGCAGGTCACCACGCAGCGAGCCAGTGTCTGGCGACTCGGCATTGGGCAGGCCCTTGGCCCGGCTGACCGCGTCGACCACCAGGTCAGCCTTGCCCTGCCATCTCCGGTAGAGGGTCGCCTTCGAGGCTCGGGCCTCGGTTGCTACCTGGTCCATCGTCAGCCGGTCATAGCCAACGTCGGCGATGACCCGCACCGCCGCGTTGAGGATCTCGGCTTCACGGTCGCCCTCGACGCGCGGACGGCTACGTGCGACGGTCATCCGATGCCTCCGGCAGCCCCGCGCGGTCGGGGACGAAACGAAACGGTGTCGTTCCTAACCTAGCGCGCGGAGAAAGGTCCCGTGGCACCGCTGTACCAACTGGCCGGGTTTGTACCATCGAGCGACACATCGGACGTGGTCGTTGCGAGCATTGTCGCGAGTGGTCAGGCGTCACAGCAGCGTGCAGCGAATGCCGCTCGGGCTTGTGGTGGTGGCCGTCTTGTTTGCGGCGGCCGGCTGCGGCGAGCGCGCCGTCAGCAAGGATGACGCCGTGGTCAGCGCGGCCCGCCCGTCGGTGAACCTGGTGCCCGAGGTGTACGACGGCCGGTTCCGCACGCGGGCGACTGTGCTCGAGAGCCCCGATCACGGCCCTCAGCTGTGCTACGCGGTCATGGAGAGCTACCCGCCGCAGTGCGGCGGGCCGCGCATCGAAGGATGGGACTGGTCGGCAGTCGATGCCGAGTCGGCGAGCGGGACCACGTGGGGTGAGTACGTCGTGGCCGGGACCTTTGACGGTCAGACATTCAGGCTGACCCAGCCACCTCGCCCGGCCGACCGTACGCCTCCGCCTGCCAGTGACGACGACCTGCGCACCCCGTGCCCGGAGCCGCCGGGCGGGTGGACGCCGGTCGACCCGGAGCGGGCCACCGGCGAGACGTTCCGGCAGGCCGTCGCGCGGGCCCGATCGACCGAAGGCTTCGGGGACCTCTGGATCGACCAGCGAATCCCCCCGAAACAGCTGACCGAGCGGAACTCCAACGACCCGAAGCGCTTCGTCCTCAACATCGCCACGAAAGGCGATCGGGCGGCGATGACGGCAGCGGTGCGTGAGGTGTGGGGCGGCTCGCTGTGCATCAGCACGACTGAACGCAGCCAGGCAGAGCTGCAAGAGATCCGGCGCAACCTGCCGGAGATCCCTGGCCCAGGAGCAGCCACCACGCCCCAGACGTTCATCCGTCGGCGCCGTCCACGATGATCGTGTCCTCAACCTTGAACCTCGGGATCGTCGCGCATGTTGGACGCCGGTAAGATGAGCATGACCGAGCGGCTGCTTTTCGAGGCCGGTGTGATCGACGCGGCCGGAGCGTCGACGCAGGCACCACCCGCACCGACTCGATGCGAGGCCAGCGCCGACGCGGCGATCACTATCCGCGCCATCTCGTTCCAGCGGCGACCGGCTGTCAACCTGGCGAAGGACTCCCGGGCACCCGGCGGGCGGGCGACGATCTCGCGTCCTCGACGATATCTGTCAGGGCGTCCAGCCGCAGACCATCGGCGCGACACCCAGGCCGGTGTGCCGAGGGTGCTGTTCGTCAGCGGCGCCTCGGTGCCGACATGGACCGCGGTGGTGCTGGTACGCCGCCGGCTGACGCCGCACGTCGTCGAGCTGGCGCGGGCCTCGACCAGGGAGCGGCGCCGCGAAGTGCCAGCGCCGTACGTCCTCACCGACGAGTCCGTCGTCGCCGCCGTCGCCGAGCCAGCTGCTCTCATGGCTGTCCGACGAGCCCGTGCGCGGGCGGGACGTCGTACGGGCACTCCAGCAGGGAGTACGTGACGCCGGTGCGGGTCGGCGATCACGGGCGCTGGCATGCCTGAGTTGCGACAAGTCCATGGGATCGGTGCACCGCAACGCCGGGGTCCCGTCGCAGGCACCGTGTTCGCCGTTGCACGGGATGAGCGCGGCGCGCGCGTGGATCCGGCTGTGGTCGGGAGAACTCCGGGTACGAGACCGGGTCGGGTCGGCAATGGGCGGCCGGAGAAGGTGACCGAAGTGGCGGTCAGCACGCTCGGGGTAACGGTGAGTGCGGTCGCCATTGGGCGGGCCGGCCGCGCGGGATCGGCGAGTAGCCACGAGCCGCGCTTCGCGCCGCCCTGCAGGCCCTCGTGGCGGTGGACCCGACCCAGCGCACGACACTCTTCGCCGGCTTGACAGAGCTCGCGGACGAGGACCCGCTGATCGACCTGCGAGTGGACAAGACCGACGGCGAGGCGGCAGTGAGCCTGCACGGTGAGTGCAGAAGGAGGTGATCGCGGCGCTGCTGGACGGCGTGCGGGCACGCTTCCTGGACACGTCGGTGACTGCCTTGAGGTGTCGGCTCGTCGGTGGACCGGATCAAGGTGGACGGGAATGACACGGCGTGGAGTTCGGGCGTCGAGCGGGCAACCTGCCAATCGCCGCGACCGAGGAGGGTGTCATCGGCGCCGCTTCAGGGACTGCGCGAGGTGACCGTCCGATGACCGGAGGCCACGGCAGAGCAAGCCGCACCAGAAGTTCGACAAGTCCGGACTTCCGCCACCTCGGGTCGTCGTCATGGCGGCGCTGGCGGAGGCCGGGACGCGCGGGTATGCCAGCCGATCGACCGGTTCGAGCTAGAGCTGCCCGACGAGGCATTCGGCCCCGTCGCGTCGGTGCTGGGCCAACTGGGCGCGACGACACTCGTCGCGGCCAACGGCTACACGCGGCTCGTCGGCCATGCCGGCATCGGCCGTTCCCGACCTCACATCCCGGCTGCCCGTCTCACCAGCGGCGAAGGTGCCATGACCATCACGCCCCGCCACCGGCCACCGTCCCGGCGCCGTACCGGCTTCGATCCGCTCGACCGCGACATGGTTCCGTCAGTGACGCGGTGAAGTTGCCGCTGGCGGCAGCCCGCCGATTTGCGGTGAAGTGAGGATGCGCTGAGCAGGCGCGGTGGGTAACCGCTGATCGAGATAGGCGACTCGTCTGGTTCTGGTCCGGTGAGGCCCAGGATGCCCGGGGGACTGGCGTCGGCGGCGTCCACGATGATGGTGCGCTCGCCGAGGAGTTCGGTCGTCTTGGGGTCGAAGATGAGCATGTCGCGGCGGCCGTTGTGGGTGTACGCGACCGCAGTGCCGACGCGGCCGGCGGGGTCCACGACCGCGCTCCACACCGCAGCTGCGAGGCGGTGGGCGCGCACCTCCGGCGGCGCGTATCGCGGAGCAGGTCACCGATGATGGCGAAGGACTCCCAGGGCGGGCCGGCGACGATGCGCTGCTCGATGATATCCAGCAGCGCCTCGGGGTCAGAGGGGAGGCGCAGGTCCAGGAAGGACAAACTCTCCGGGCCGGTGCTCGATGTCTCAGCGGTGGTGCTGGTCGTGGGGCTGGCGTGTCATCGCGGCCATCGACCGGTCCTTCGAGCGGCGCCGCGAAGTGCCAGCGCTGCACCTTCGCTGACGTCCAGCCAGCTGCCGTGCTGATCGGAGCGGCCATCGGGCTCGGCCTGCTCTCCGGCGCGGCGTACATTCCTGAGGGACAGTAGGAGGCGCCGCGGTGTTGGCGACGCTCTGCGGTCGCGAGCACGTTGGGAGTCCCACGGCGCGTCGGAGCTCCTCCGCCGGGAATGAGGGCGATGCCAAACCAGGGCAGGCGCCGGCGCCGAGCCGTCCGCCGGAGAACAGTTAGCCGGAACCGGAAAGGCTCCCCGCGTCGGAGGCGTACGGATCTAGAAAGTGTCTCGCTGGCGGCGCGAGCATCGGCAACGTCGACGCGCGGCGGGTGCTCGATGTCTTGCCGTGTGGCGTGTACGACTACTCTCCCTTCGACTCTCCGACGGAGCTCGCTGACATTCCTGAGATTGAGCTCGTCGTGTCCGGTCGTGTCGTCGGCTTCGCGGAAGGACCGATCTACTCCGCCGCGAGCATCGACGACCCGCAAGCCGAAGCGGCTGTGGTCATGAGCGTCCTCGTCGAGGAGGTCTTCAAAGGGGAGCCTGCGTCGAGCGGCACCGTGCACGTGGTCTTGGAGCGCTGCGATCCGCTAAAGGCGTACTCGATGGCTCTCCCCGCCGGCACCAGGGTCGGGCTCTATCTAGAGGCGGCACCTCTTGAGGAGGATGACGTCCCCGTCCTACACGACGACGCCGGGCGGCCTGCGGGCGAGCCGCTCTGGCGGAGCGGGCCGCAAGCGCTCATCGTCGCCGACGGCGAGAACGACGGCGTGGTCCTTCCACTCCTTCGTCAGATCATGCCGCAGGCCGACTTCGAGGATCAGCTCCCTGCCGACGGCAGAAATTCAAGCCCTACAATCCTGACGACTTCTCACGGTGATCCCGCTTGCGCCTTCGGGCTAGACTCCGACGATAAGAGCGATGAGGATCCGCCACACACAGGCAACCGCTCCGGGTCGAGTGACCAAAATGACCCGGACGAACGTAACAGCTTGCCGATAGAGCAAGACGACACGGAATGCAGATCCATTCCTTAAGCGATGGGCACGTCCGTTTCGGCGGCGTTTCGAGCTGTGCTGCGCGACAATGCGCCTCTGTCCACCAGTCCCCAGCCCCGCCCAGACGCCGCAACCAGCGAGGTCCTGGTCAGAATCAGGCCGGCCACTCGGCCCTCGATACCTACTGCCAGCGCAGGAATTGCAGCACCGCCAGTACCCGCCGGTGCTCGCGCTCGCTCTGCTCCAGTCCGAGCTTGGTGAACACGCTGCGTACGTAGCCCTCGATCGTCTTGGGGCTGAGGACCAGCGCTTCGGACAGCGCGGTGTTGGTCAGCCCCTGGGCCATCAGCGCCAGCACCTCCCGCTCGCGGTCGGTGAGTTCGGCGAACGGATCGCGTTCCCGGCTCCGACCGACGAGCCTGGCCACGAGCTCGGGGTCGATCACGACCTCGCCGGTGGCGACGCGTCGTACGTCGACCGCGAAGGCGCTGAGGTCGGACACCCGGTCCTTCAGCAGGTAGCCGACCGCACCGTCGAACTCTTCCATGAGCCGCAGCGCGTGGTGCACCTCTACGTACTGGGACAACAGCATCAGCCCGACCTGAGGGGCGAACGAGCGGATCTCGGCTGCGGCCTCGATGCCCTCGTCCGCGAAGCCCGGGGGCATCCGCAGGTCGGTGATGACCACGTCCGGTGGGTGGCGGCGGACAAGTTCGACCAGCTCGGCCCCATGCCTAGCCTGGCCCGCCACGTCGAAGCCCACCTCGGCGAGGATGCGAGCCATCCCCTCACGGAAGAGGACCGCGTCGTCGGCGACGATCACCTGCACGGCAACTCCGCCCTGATCCGGGTTCCGCCGCCTGCGGAGGGGCTGTCGACGTGGAGCTCGGCGCCGAGTGCCGCGAGCCGGTCTGCGAGTCCCTGCAGCCCGCTTCCAGTTCCTGGTCGCGCGCCGCCGCGGCCGTCGTCGGTCACCTCGACACGCAGCCGGCCGTCGACCGAGGCCACCTCGACGACGACCACGCTCGCACCCGAATGGCGTGCCGCATTCGTGAGTGCCTCGCTCACCATGTAGTACGCCGCCGCTTCGACGTCGCTGGGCAACCTCCCGGCGACCGCCACCTGTAGGCGCACCGGGATTGCCGACCGGTCCACGAGCGTGCACAGCGCGGGCTCAAGCCCCGACTGGGCCAGCACCATCGGGTGCAGACCACGGGCCAGCTCACGCAGCTCGGCGGTGGCCTCCAGGAGCTGCGCCCGCGCCCGCTTGACGCGGTCCGCCATCCCTACGTCGCCGCTGGCCTTCGCCTGCTCGGCCAGAACGCCGAGCTGAAGGCCGAGGGTCACTAGTCGCTGCTGCGCGCCGTCGTGGAGGTCGCGCTCGATCCGCCGGCGGGCTGCGTCTTCGGCGGTGACGATACGGCGGGCCGCGGCCTGAATCTCCTGCGCCTGGCGCTGCTGCACGATGACGAGCCCAGTCTGCGCGGCCAGGTCCGACAGCAGGCGGTCCTCCGCGGCGGTGAGGGGCTCGCCGGCGGGCTTGCGGATCGTGATCGCGCCCCGTACGGCGCCGTGGTGGACGACGGGTTGGACGTGCCGGCGCGGACCGCCCAGCCTGGCGAGCGCAGCCGGTCCCATCTCGTCGGCCGGAGCCGGCCACCACGCCTGCGGCACCAGGCGCTCCTCGCCGCCCACCCACACGACGACCTCGGTGGCACCGACCGCGTTGGCGACCGTGGCCGCGATCCCATCGAGAAGCTCCTGCGGCGCATCCTCGAGGTGCGCCGACAGCTGAGACAGCGCTTGGTACGGCGTCGTGCGGTGGCCGTAGACGAGGCGGTCCGCCAGGCGCTGGGCCCGCCGCCGCAGTGGCTCGAACGCGACCGCGACAGCCGCCGTCGTGAGCAGGGACAGCACTCGCTCGTCAGCCGGGACCAGAGCCCCCACGCCGACAACAATTGCGGCGTACCCGGCGGTGACGAGCAGCAGCATGGCCCCGACGACGAGGGTCTTGTTGATAACCGGGTCGATGTCGTAGAGCCGGAGCTTGAGGATCGCAAACCCGGCGGCTACGGGGATCAGCGGAAGCGCGAGTAGGCCGGGCACCGGGCTGCCGAACACGAGCAGGCCGGTTACCAGCAGCACGAGGGCCATGACCACCGCATAGACCAGCCAGCGCAGCTGGCGCACCTCGTCGCCGCGCGCGCGGCGGATGCGTCCCACGATCGCCACGGTCCAGAGCACCTGGAAGATCAGGTAGCTCACCCCGGCGTACTCCCAGAAGCGTGCCGCCGCCTCGGCCCCGGGCAGGTGCAGCGGGTGCGGAGCGGCCAGGCCGATCCGGTCGTACTCCACCGGCCACAGCGCCGACACCGCCGCGAGCACAGCCGCGACACCCATCATCGCGACGACGGCGACCCGCCACCGGGTCGACTGCAGCCGCCCGTCAGGGAACGCCATCAACGTCCATCCGCCCAGCGCGATCGCCAGCGGCAACGGCCACACCCCGGCCCAGCCGAGCCAGGAGGCCGCGGGCAGGCCGCCGTCGTCAAGGCCGTACTGGCGACCGAAGAACATCACCGCGTGCAGGACGCCGGTCGCCACGAACAGCCAGCCCTCCCGGTGTCGCGGCCGCATCCGGACGACGTACAAGCCCACGGCAGTGAACGAGCCGGCGATCAGCCCGTTGTGCACGTTCTCCACGTGGAAACCGAGGTACCAGCCACAGCCGACGAGGGTCGCTACCAGGAGCGCCACCAGTGCAGCCCCGGCGTCGCGAACCACCGACGGGAGCTGGTCGTACGCCTCCGGGGCCGCCGACACGGGAGTAATGCTGGCACCGCGGCAGCGCTCACGGATCAGGGTTGTCCCTGGTCAAAGTGCAGGGTGCGCACTCTGGAGGCCGCACCCCTACGACGAAGACGGTGGACGCACCAACTCGGTCCCGATCAAAGGAGCCACGATGAGTACGGCGACCGAAGCTCGCGCCCTGTCCCACGTCAGCCGCCTCGACCGGGTCGCCGGGGCCTTCCTGCTGCTCGGCGGGGTCGCCTTCTTCGCAGGCGGCGCCACTCACCCAGGTGACACCGGCGACGGATCCAAGATCTCCCAACTCCACGAGATGTTGGTCGACTCCATGTGGTACCCCTCCCACGCGCTGCTGCTGGCCGCGATGGCGTGCTTCGCCACCGCCATCCTCGCGATCCGGCTGTGGGGCGGTCTCGACGCAGGAACGGCCAAGGTGACGAACGTCGTCTCCGTGATCGCGGTCATCGCCACGCTCGGCATGACGCTGCACCTGCTCGCCGCCACCGAGGCGGCGGCCATCGCGGACGGCGACAAAACGTTCTTCTACCACTTACACACCTGGAACGAGACGATCGTTGACCCGCTGTGGGGCCTGGGCATCGCGGCGCTCGCGGTCGCCGGTGGCCGCACCCGCACTCTGGGCAATCCGATCACGCTCGTACTCGGCCTCGTAGGAGGGCTTGCCTTCGCGCTGGCCTCCGCCACGATCGCGTTCACCGACCGCTTCGACGCGCTGTTTCCGTTCGCCTCACTTCTCGGCATCTGGGGTGTCGTCGTAGGCCTGATGGTGTTACTGCGGAAGGCCTCATGAGGGTCGGTGCATCCGCCCCGCACGTGCGGGATGTTCGCCTCGCAGGGGTAGACGAGGAGGGGTGCCTAGAGGATGATCTCGGGCGCCGAACGGGCCGCTGGTGGCTCGTCATGACCCGGACAGGGAGAGTGTCATGGCAGGGTTCGTCCAGATCATCGAGTTCAAAACTTCGCGGGTCGAGGAGATCCGGGCGTTGGTCGATGAGATGAGGTCTGAGCACGGCGCCGGCTCTGCTCTGCGCGGGACGGCCACGGCTGATCGTGACCGGCCCGGCTATTACCTGAACATCGTCGAGTTCGAGTCTCGTGAGTCAGCCATGGAGAACTCGGCGCGCCCCGAGATCGGCCAGTTCGCCGCCCGGATGGCGGCGTTGTGTGATGAGCCGCCACGGTTCTACAACCTCGATGTCGTCGACAGGTGGGAGGGCGAGTCGGGGGGGCCGTCGTTGAAGACCGTCGCCGCGGGCGCTGCAACAGCGGCTGTTGGGGTAGCTGCCGCCGCGGCAGTCAAGAGCCGGTCCGGCAGCGACTCCACCGACCAAGAAGCCCCTCCGGTCGACTACACGGAAGCCACACCGGTGGTGGTCGAACAAACGACCGTCGAAACCTCCGGGCCTGCAGTCAGCACCACCTCGGCGGCTGATGACTACCCCAACGCGTCGGGTCGCCCGATCTAGCCTTCACGCGCGGGGTCGCGGGTGAGCTCTCCCCGGGCGCTGAGGTCCGGGGCGGATGGGTTCGGGAGCCGCGCTATGAGCGCATCCCGTTGCTGCTGGACAGGCCGAGAAGCCGCCTGGCTGGTCTCTCAGTAACTGAAGGTTGTGGCGCCTTCGTCCCCAATCCAGGCCCACATCGGCACGGTTCCCGCGAGTTCGGCGTTTGACAGGAGGGTCTGCTTGTCCAGCTTCTTGGCGTCGAAACAGATGGGGCAGACGTAGAAGAGTCCGCCGGCGTCGGCGTAGCGCCTCAGAAGGTCAGCAAGCGGCGGGCATCCGTCACACGCCACGCCAACGGCCACCCCGTCCAAGGCCAACCGCACAGCCTCTTTGGTGAGGAAGATGAGTGTGGGCCGCCCGGACTCGGCCGCGCCCACCGCCACCAGGAACGCAACGGTGACCTTCTCCGCGTCCTCGAGCCCGGTGCTGAGGCTCACGACAGCCTTACCCGCCATGGGTACCTCCCTGCGTACCAAGCTTGCGGACACCCGAGCCGCTGCCATCGACCTAAGCGACGCTAGCGGCGCCCAGTGGGTCAGACAAGGGGGGACGAGTCACCGGCGGCGCGCACCGCTGAGCATGGTCCGGCAGTGCATTGCCGAAGCCGGGGCCTTCGACGTCGCCTCGGCGCCGCCCATACCAGCTCGTGAACCTGTCCAACCCGCCGCTGCCACGTCACCGGCCCGCCCGGCCCGGCATGGGCCCGGCCAGCAGCGGGGTGGAGTGGCGCCGCCAGATCTTCCACGTGCCGTCACGCAGCCGCCACAGGTCGGAGATCACGAATGGGCCGCTGCGGTCCTCCCCGAGGACGGTGGCGCGTACCTGCACCCGTTGCAGCAGCGCAGCACAACCAGCACCATCGTCCGCAAGGAGTTGCTCCTCGACCCTCCACTCATGCACCAAGTAGTCGTTGAGCACCTCCAACCAGCGACTTCGCGGCATGACCACTGGCTCGGGTTGGACGAGCATCAGCGCGAACTCCTTGTCGAGCACCGCGTCAGCTGCTGCGGCGTCCCGTTCGACGACGCACCGCTGGAACTCCTGCAGCTGAAGATTGAGCCCCGATCGCGTCACGGTGGACATCCTGGACCCAACAAGGAAGCGGCGCGAGGCCCCGCTGTCCAGAAACGTGGCGGCTGCACTTAGGCGCCGTCGGCAGCGAGCTTGCCGAGGATCTGCTCCGCCACCAGCTTCGTGGCTTCTATATCCACTTCCGTACCATCTGCGACGGTTACGGTGAGAAAGGTATCCCCGTCATAGAGCGCAACGCCGCCGGTCGGGTCCACGAACGCCTCGTCGCCCAACCCTGCAATCTCTTTCGGGTCCTCAGTCGCCCCCTTGAGGGCTTCATACTGCTCCTGCCCGGCTGGACCGATGGAGACGGTCAGTGTCGGGGCGCTCAGCGATGCGCCCTGGGATGCCCAGAAACACGTGTTGAGAGTAGCCGTCGGGCTCGAGGCGGATTCGCCTTCCTGCACGGCGGCGCCGATGCCCGCCTCAACCTCGCCCGTGCTCAGTAGCCCACAGGCATCCTGCGGCCGCGCCGTCACGCCGCCCACGCTGGTGCCCGTCGACTCTCCGTCATCGCCGCCGCCGCAGGCGACGAACAGCGGGCCAACCGCAAGACAGGTCAACAGCGGCAGCAGCCGGCGAACACACGGTCTGCCGTCATCGTGTTCTCCCTACGGCCGGTCGGCACCGCGGCGTTGACCTCGCTGCCGACCGGCTGAAAAGTCACGGGGCTGAGCGCTCAGCAGGTGACGGTCGGATTGAACAGCGCGAACAAGCCAGCCGGGTTGTCCTGCCATAGCCACACGTGGAGGTCGTAATGGACGGGCATGCCGGGGTGGTGGCCCGGCATTGGCCCATTGAACGGCTGCCCGAAGAGCGTCGGGCGGTCCGAGGCGGTGGCCAGATTCTGGTCAGCGTCAGCCTTCCAGTATTCGATGCCAACCAGCTGGAGCCGTCCACTCGGCCCTGGCGCGTAGAGCAGGATCTCGGGTTGCGTCGGGTCCAGTGCCGGATCGGCCATGAGCTCATGGTTCTCGTAGTGAAAACCCATGCCACCGGCAGGCGATGAGGTGCACGGAGAACCCAGCACGTACCCCGCGCGGTCGGCCTGGACGATGGAGTGGTACCGAGCAGTTGCGGCCTTGGCTGCCTGCAGGTCGTCATCGGGAACGGCCGTGGCCGCGCCTGCGGTAGCGGACATCGCCGCGACGGCGACCGTGATGGTCGCTGCCATCCGGGAGGCGGTGCGGTGGTGCGCTTTCATCAGCGGTCTCCTTCATGGTGTTGGTTCTGTTGGTCTGACCGTAGGAGCCGGGATGGGTGGCGGCATCGGGGAAAACCCCACATCTGCGGTCCGCCTGTCGGTTCTATCGTCGGCGCATGTCGGAGCGGCCGGTCCTGGCACGGAACGCGGAGCTGCAGGCGATTCGCGACTTTGCGGAGGCGTCCCGCACCGAGCCGACGCTGCTGATGCTGGTCGGGGAAGCAGGGATAGGAAAGACCACCCTCTGGCTCCGGGCGGTGCAGGCGGCACGACCGGGCCGGCAGGTGCTCTCATCTCGGCCGGCGGAACAAGACGCCGGCACGCCGTACCTGGGGCTGGCTGACCTGCTTCACCCGCATCTGGACCGGCTCCAGGTGCTGCTTCCCGCTCGCGACGTGGCCACCCTCACCGTGGCCCTGCGCGGTGGTGCGACGCCACCGCGCGCCCTGCGGCAGGCATTCCGTGCCGCAATCGTCAACCTGGCCTCGGAGACACCAGTCGTGATAGCCGTCGACGATCTGCAGTGGCTCGACGGGCCGACTCGCACCCTGCTGGCGTACGCCCTCGGACAGCTGGTCGACGAGCCGGTGGGATTCGTGGCAGCGGTGCGGACAGCTACCGCCGCGGCAGGCGCAACTGAGGATTTTCGGCGAGCGGCCGCTGGCCGGGCGAGGTGGCTGAACCTCGCGCCCCTGCCGACTGCGGCGGTGGCCGAACTGGTGCAGGACCGGCTCGGGGTGGCGCTGCCTGACGTCGTCGTCCGGCAGGTGCATGCGACGTCCGGCGGGAACCCGCTGTTCGCGGTGGAATTGGCCCGGGCGTGGGTCGAGCGCGGTCGCCCGTCGAAGGTTCCAGTGCCAGCTTCCTTGCAGGCGTTGCTCGCCGGGTCGTTGAGTGCGGTGGCCGCCGACACGCAGCAGCTGTTGGAGGCCGTGGCGACGCTCACTCGGCCATCCGTCCCACGAGTGTCGCTCATGCTGGGGCGAGACGTGACGCGGGAGTTGGCGGACGCCGTCACGCGCGGCCTGCTGAACGTGGAAGGTGCAGGCACCCTCCGGTTCACTCATCCACTGCATGCGTCGGCAGTGGAGCAGTCAACTCCGTGGTCGCGCCGCAGGCGACTGCACCAGCGTGCCACCGAGCTGGTCGACGACCCGATCGAGAGGGCTCGTCACCTTGCGATGGCGACCGCCGACCCCGACGTTGCTGCAGCAGCGGCGGTGGAGTCGGCCGCAGAACAGGCTGCGGCGCGAGGTGCGCCCGACACCGCCGCTGACCTCGCCGAGCACGCCCGGCGACTCACGCCGGCGGGTGACCGCGCTGCCCTTCACCGGCGCTCCCTCACTCTCGCGGCGTACCTCGACGCTTGCGGACGGTTCGGCGACGCGATCCGGGAGATAGACGCAGTTCTAGCAGCGGTCGACGCCGGAGCGTCGCGGACCGCGGCGTTGCTGAGCAGGGCGGCTCTGCAGGACGACATGGACGAGCGGGCGGTGCTCCTGCGTTCCGTCTTGGCCGCCACGGACGACGACGTCGTCCGCGCCCGGGCACACAACCACCTGGCCTGGTCGGAGGGATCCCTCCGACTGCGGCTGGACACCGGTGCTGATCACGCGCGCCGTGCACTGGAAGCCGCCGAGCGGGCCGGCGACAGCGAACAGCAGGCCGTCGCCCTCGGCCGGCTAGCGCACCTGCTCGCTCTGGCTGGCGCCCCCGACCTCGAGCTGCTCAAGCGAGCAGTCCCCCTGGCGGACCGCGTCAGCGTGGACGACCGCCCGCAGCTCATGCTCGCGCTGCAACTGATGTGGCGCGGCGAGCTTTCCGCGGCCGCTGAGCTACTGGCAGCCGAATACAGCGAAGCGGTACGGCGCGGTGACGATTCAGCCCGTCCCTTCCTGCTCGTCCATCTCTGCGACCTCGCGGTCCGCAGGGGGGCCGGGGACCATCTCCTACGTCACCTGCTCGAACGAAGGCGGCTCGCCGCCGCACAGGGCGAGTACGGCGGAGTGCTGACCGAGTACGTCGAGGGTTTGGCTGCCGTATACATCGGTCCGGCCGACAAGGCGCGCGAGCTGGCAGAGGCCGGATTGGCGCAGGCAATCGAGCGCGGGATCGTCGCCGCTGGCCTGCGACTGCGATTCGTGCTTGGGCTCGTCCACCTGCTGGCGGACGACCCGCGTCGTGCGTGGGATGCGCTGGCCCCCGCGCTCGCTGTGGTTGAGGAGTGTGATGTCAAGGAGCCGGGGTTCGTCCCCGTTGTGCCGGAGATCGTCGCTGCCCTCGTCGCGCTCGGCGAGATGGAGCGGGCGAACAAGGTTGCCGCCAGGCTGGACGAGGCGGTGTCCACCGGACATCTGTGGGCACCCGCAGCCCGCGGCCGCTGTGCCGGACTCGTGCTGCTTGGCGTTGGAGACGCGGACTCGGCCGCTGGCCAACTGATGGCCGCACGGGAGTCCTTCGACCGATTGGGCTTCGGTTTCGACGCCGCCCGGTCGACGCAAGAGGCCGGTGGTGCGCTACGGCGTGGGGGCCACCGACGCGCCGCGCAGGAGACGATGGATGACGCCGTACGTCGGTTCACGGCCATCGGCGCCAGCGCCTGGGCCGACCGCGCCAGGGCGGAGCTGGCACGAGCGGGAGGACGCCGTACCGGGCAGACCCTCACCGCCGCCGAGCAGCGGGTGGCTGCCCTCGTAGCCGCGGGCCACAGCAACCGCGAGATCGCCGCCGAGCTCTTCGTCACGGTGTCGACGGTCGAGGCCAACCTCACCCGCGTCTTCCGAAAGCTGGGCGTGACGTCTCGCAGCCAGCTCACGCGCCTCTTGAGCACAGATCCCGCGGAGGCAAGTCGTAGGAACTAGCCGCGCGTCACTTCCGATCAGGAACTCGTTGATCCTTTGAGCACTCGATGCAGCGCCGCTTCCGAGCGTCCCACCACGGTCGTACCGTCGTCCGCGGTGATGATCGGCCGTTGGATGAGCACCGGATTGGCAACCATCAGTTCGATCCAGCGTCCCCGCTCATGCGGTAGCTGAGCCAGCCCCAGCTCCTCGGCCACCGGTTCGTTGATCCGTGCCACGTCCCACGGCTCGAGACGTAGCCGGTGCAACACCGCGTCCAGTTCCTCCGCGGTGGGTGGGTCCTCGAGGTAGTGACGCACGACGTAACCGGCTCCGGCCTCGTCGAGCGCCTCAGTGGCCATCCGACACTTCGAGCAGGACGGATCGATCCATATCTCCATGAGGCGGTCTCTCCCAGAATCGACTCGCAGCAGCCGCTACGTCGGCTCCTTGATCCGCAAGGTCACCGAGGCCTCGTGCGCGTACAAGCCCTCCGCCCGCGCCAGCCGGGCGACAGTGGGAGCCAACTGGCGAAACCCCGCTTCGGAGGCGCGGATCACGTGCATCCGTTTGCCGAAGTCCTCGACACCGAGCCCGCTGCCGAATCGGGCAGTCCGGGCGACGGGGAGGACATGGCTGGGGCCGGCGGCATAGTCCCCGAGGCTCGCCGGCGACCATGAACCACAGAACACCGCTCCGGCGTGCCGAACGTCGCGTGCCAACTCCTCGGCGTCTGCGACCAGCAGCTCCAGGTGCTCGGGAGCGACGACGTTGGCGACCTCGACGGCCCGCTGCGCGTTCTCGACGAGGACCGCGTAGCCGTTCTCGCGCAGCGTTGTCTCGATCGCCGAGCGTCGGGGCGACGACTCCGTCAACGCCCGCACCCGCTCCGACACCGTTGCTGCCACGGTCTCCGACCAGGTGACGAGCCAGGCCAGCCCATGCGGGCCGTGCTCGGCCTGGACGACGATGTCGATTGCAGCCAGCTCCGGGTCGACCGTGTCGTCGGCGATGACGACGACCTCTGACGGGCCGGCGAACGCGGCGGGAGTCTTCACGACGTCGGCCACCTCCCGCTTGGCGAGGGTGACGAAGAGGTTGCCGGGTCCGGCAATGGCGTCGACGCGGCGCATCGACTCGGTGCCGTACGCCAAGGCGGCGATGGCTTGCGCGCCGCCGATGGCGTGCACCTCGTCGACGCCGACGAGCGCGGCCGCGGCGAGCACGACCGGCGACACCGACCCGTCAGGGCCCGGAGGTGTGCACATCACGAGATCGGTGACGCCGGCGGCCCGGGCAGGAAGAGCCGTCATGAGCACCGTCGAGGGATACGCGGCCATGCCGCCCGGCACGTACAGGCCGGCGCGGTCCAGGGGGACGAAGCGTTCCGAAACGACGATGCCGTCGTCCTCGTGCGCGGCATCCGCCGGGAGCTGACGCTCGTGGTGGCGACGGATTCGAGCGCCGGCCACCTCGAGGGCGCTGCGTAACTGCGGATCGAGGCAGGCCAGGGCGGCGTGCAACTGCGCCCGCGGTACGCGGGACTGCGCCACGTCCACCCCGTCGAAGCGGTGCGTGAGCCGCCGTACCGCCTCGTCCCCGCCACGACGCACCTCGGCGAGGATCTCGCGTACGGCGTCGACCGGGTGAGCGGCCACATCGACGGACGGCAGGAACGCCTCGAGGTCCGTCACCCCCCGGGCGTCAAGCAACGTCAACATCGCGGCGCCTCTCTGCGAGCACACGTTGGACGTCGGCCAGGGACCGGCCGCGGGAGTGCAGGGCGACGGCGAGGTGGAACACCAGGTCGGCTGTCTCGTCGACCACCGCGTCGGGGTTCCCCGAGGCGAGGGCTGCCACGACCTCGGCGCACTCCTCACCGAGCTTCTTGATCACCAGGTTGCCGTCGGAGAGCAGGCGGTTGGTGTACGAACCCTCCCGAGGCGCCCGAACGCGATCCGCGACCACGTCGTCCAGCTGGCCCAGCGAGCCGGCCGTGGAGTCGGCAAAGCAGGACGCAGTGCCGTTGTGGCAGGCCGGACCGGCAGGCCGTACGCGCGCGAGGACGGTGTCGCCGTCGCAGTCCGCGGTGAGGGCGACGATCCGTTGCACGTTGCCGCTTGTGGCGCCCTTGTGCCACAGCCCCCGTCGCCGGGAGCGGTAGTGCATCTCCCCGGTCTCCACCGCGCGGCTCAGCGCCTCCCGGTCGGCGTGCGCCACCATCAGCACACGGCCGGTGGCGTCATCGACGGTGACCACGACGACGGTGCCGGTCGCGGCGTCGAACGTCAGCTCGTCAGGAATCCGCAAGGACACGTCGCACCTCCTCGGCCAGCACTGCGTTGGTCGCCACGCCACTGCCGGGGCCGTCGTTGCGCCCGGGCCAGCCGGTGAAGACACCGCCGGCCTCCTCCACGACGATCCGCGGGGCCGCGATGTCCCACGGTTGAACGATTCCGTCGAGCATGGCCTCCGCGCGTCCCGTCGCGACCATGAGGTATCCGAAGCCGTCGCCCCAGCCGCGTACGTTGCGGCTGCGTTGCGAAAGCCGTTCCCACGCCGGCCGGCACTCCGGAGTGGCCCGGAAGGTCGAGTCGGTGGTGAGGACGAGTGCGGACGCGAGCGCATCCACCGCCGAGACCGAGCAACGGACCCCGTTCCACCAGCACCCTTCACCGCGGGCGGCCACGGCGAGCTCATCCAGGGACGGGCAGGAAATCGCTCCGACGACGACGTCCTCGCCCTCCACGGCGGCGATGAGCGTGGAGTACAGCGGCACCCCGGCGAGGAACGAGACCGTCCCGTCGATGGGGTCGATCACCCATCGCCGACGGCCGCGACCGGTCTCACCGAACTCTTCCCCGCTGATCGAATCGTCGGGGAATCGGTCGCCGATCCAGGTACGGGCGAACGTCTCCGCCTCCCGGTCGGCAGTCGAGACTGGCGAACCGTCGGACTTGCGCTCCACGGCCAGGGAGGTGCGAAACGACCGTGCGGCGACCGCTCCGGTGCGTCGGGTCACCTCCTCAACCGCCTCCAGCAGGTTGCTCATGACGCCCCCCGGACGCACAGGCCGGCAGCGGCCAACGCTGTCTTGATCGCGGATACCGTCACCTCTCCCTCGTGGAGGATGCCGGCGACGAGCGCGGCGCTGACGGCCGTACCGCGGAAGACCTCGACCACGTCGGCGATGCCGCCGGCCCCTCCCGAGGCGACCACCGGCAGCCCTACCGCGTCGGCGACCTGCGCGAGCGTCTCGACGTCGTAACCCCGCCGAGTGCCGTCCCGGTCGATGCTTGTGACCACGAGCTCGCCGGCTCCTCGGCGCTCACATTCCGCTGCCCACTCGAGCAGGTGGCGCCCGGAGTCGACGGTGCCGCTGCGGGTCCACACGGTGGGCCGGCCGTTCACCGTGGCGGTGTCGACGCTGATCACGATGCACTGCGCCCCGAAGCGGTCCGACGCCGCGTCGATCAGCTCGGGGTTCTCCACCGCGGCGGTGTTGATCGCCACCTTGTCGGCTCCCGCCCGCAGCGCTCGCCCGATGTCGTCGAGGCTGCGGATGCCGCCGCCGATCGTCAGCGGTACGAACACCTCAGCGGCGGCACGCTCGGCAAGGGCGAGGATCGACGCCTCACCCTCCAGCGTGGCCGACACGTCGAGGAAGACGATTTCGTCGATGCCCTGCTCCTCGTACCGCCGAGCGAGTTCCACGGCGTCACCCATGTCGCGCAGGTCGCGAAAGCGGGTGCCCTTGACGACGCGGCCGCCGCTGACATCGAGGCAAGCGACGACCCGCGCGCTCGTCACGGCCGCACCTCCCAGGCGACGCTGCCCTTGGTGCTGAAGACCGCATCTCCGTTCGCCAGCGCCTGACGAAGGGCTAGCCCGAAGGCCTTGACCGCGCACTCGACGACGTGGTGCGGATCCTGGCCGCGCCGGACGTCGAGGTGCAGAGTCAACGCGGCGGCGGTCGCGAGCGACCGGAAGAAGTGCTCGAACGTCTCATCCGGCACCGGCCCGGCGTAGTAGCTTCGCCCGCCGACGTCCACGACCGCCTCCACCAAGGCGTCGTCCATCGGCACGATCGCAGCGCCGTACCGCGTCGCCAGCTCAGGGATGACCCGCTTGAGAGTCTCGCCAAGGGTCAGCGCGACGTCCTCGGCGATGTGGTGGTCGAGATCCCCCCGGGCACGTACGGCCAGCGGCAGGTCGGAGTAGCGGGCCAGCGTGAGGAGCATGTGGTCGAGAAAGGGCAGCGTCGTGTCGGCCTGCCGACCGCCGTCGCCGTCCACGCTGACGGTGACTTCGGTCTCGGTTGTCCGGCGCGTGACGGTGGTCATGTCGCAAGCTCCTCCAAGTCAAAGGCGCCGGTGTACAGCGCCATCCCCACTACACTGCCGTGGACACCGACGGCCGCGAGTGCCCTGACGTCCGCCGCGTGACGAATGCCCCCGGCCGCCATGAGCGGGTGCCGTGTCTCGCGCCTGAGCCGGGCCATGAGCTCGACGTCGGGACCCTGCAGCGCACCTTCGCGATGTACGGCTGTCACGAGGAGCCCGGCAAGCGGGAGCTCCTCCATCTCGCCCAGCAGCTCGTCGATGCGGACGGGCAGCGACCGCTGCCAGCCGTCGACCATCGGACGATCGGTGTGCACGTCCAACGCCACGACCACCTGACCGGGGAAGCGGCACGCCAACCGAGACAGCCAGGCTGGGTCTTCGAGTGCCCGGGTGCCGACGACCACGCTGGAGGCGCCGTTGACGAGCAGCTCGCGGGCTCGCGCTGTGCGCCGTACGCCGCCCCCTACCTGGATCCGCTGCGGCCACTGCGTGAGCAGGGCGTCCACGACGGCGTTATTGTTCTCGCCCCTGCCCGTGGCGGCGTCGAGGTCGACAAGGTGCAGCCGGTCGAAGCCACGCTCGAACCAAGAGGCTGCCACCGCTACGGGGTCGGCAAGCCGGACGCGCTCGGCGGCGTAGGAACCGCCGACGAGCTGCACGCAGGCACCGTCGCGTAGGTCGAGTGCCGGGATCACCCGCATCGGACCTCCCTGAGGAACCGCCGCAGGAACGCGATCCCGGCGCGGGAACTCTTCTCCGGGTGGAACTGCACACCCCACACCGACCCTCGACGGAGGGCGCACACGAACCGGACCTCGTCGTGCGCCGTGGTCGCCCAGATGGCCGCTGGGTCCGCGGGGTGGCAGACGTAGGAGTGCGCGAAGTAGGCCCAGTCGAGCCCCAGCGGCGGCTGGTCGGGGCCGACCGCCAGGCGGTTCCACCCCATGTGCGGCCGCCTCCGCGTCGGCAACGCGGTGATCTCGCCGGCGAGGACGTCCAGTCCACCGCCTGGTGACTCCGGGCTGCGATCGAAAAGGAGCTGCATCCCTAGGCAGATGCCGAGCACCGGCAGCCCCTGCGTAACGGCGGTGCGGAGCGCCTCCCGGTACGGGGCCAGGGCCTGCGCTGCGGGGCCGAACGCACCCACCCCCGGCAGCACCAGGCAGTCCGCTGACGGCAGCAGGGTGAGGTCGGTACGGACGTCGGCTGCGGCATCCGCCGCACGCAGCGCCTTTGCTATGGAGTGCGCGTTGCTGATTCCGGCATCGAATATGAGGACCCTCATGCCAAGGCCTCCCCGAGCGCGTCGGCGACAGTGGTCATGGCCGGCTCGGGTCCGACGGTGACGCGTACGGCATCACCGACGCGCGGCAGTGCGAGGAACTGCCGCACGGCCACGCCCCGCTCGGCCAGCACACCCGCGACGGAGGCCGCGTCCGGGACCGGTACGAGGACGAAGTTGGCCTGCGACGGGATGAAGTCGATCCCCCTCGCTCCCAGCTGGTCTTGAAGCAGCCGTCGGCTGGCCCTCGCCTTGGCCACCGAGTCGTGGACCCAGCGCCGACCCTCGCCGTCAAGGACCGCGACGGCGGCCAGTTCCGCCGGGAGACTGACCTTGTACGGGCCACGCGCTGCTTCCATGCGGCAGACAAGCTGCGGCGCTCCCACGCCGTAGCCCACTCGCAGGCCGGCGAGTCCGTACGCCTTGGAGAAGGTGCGCACCACCAGCAGCCGGTCGTACTCGCGGACGAGATCGATGCAGCTGCGTCCACCGAAGTCGATGTACGCCTCGTCGAGGACCACGTAGCCGTCGAACCGCTCCAGCAAGCGGCGGATCTCGGTCATGTCGAGGGTGGTCCCTGTCGGGTTGTTCGGCGAGCACAGGTACGCGACGGCGGCGCGGGTGTCGGTGATGGCGTCGATGTCCAGTGCGAAGTCCTCGCCGAAGGCGCAGCCGGTGAAACCAAGGTCGGCCGAGCGGGCAAACTCTTCGACCGCCGTGAATGTGGGCAGTGGAGCGGCCAGCGTCTCCCCGGGCCGGCCCAGGACGCGGAAGGCGTTGGCCAGGACCTCATCAGACCCGCAGCCGGTCGTCACCATGTCTGCCGCTAGCCCGAATGCGCGCGCCACCGCCGAACGGAGCTGGTCGGCACTTCTGCTCGGGTACGCGAAGTTGTCGCCTGCCGTCCGGTTCACGAGGGCGCGTGCCACCGGGGGACATCCCCACAGGTTGGTGTTTGCGCTGAGATCGACGGCGGTCATCGCACCAACCGCTCCATGGGGGTGACGACGATGCCGGTGCCCCCGAGAGCGCGCAGGCCCGTCATCACCTCGTCGAGGCTGCTCTCGTCGACGACGGCATGCACGGCAAAGACGCGGTCGGTGCCCAGTAACGGCATCACCGTCGGACTCTCGACACCGGGCAGGACAGCCGCCACCCGATCGAGGGCTGGTGCGGGGAGGTTCGCCATCACGTACCGGCAGGCCCGGGCCTGCACGACGGAGTCGAGAAGCAGAACGAGCGGCTCCAGGGCGGAATCCGTCTTGGGCGCAACCAGCCGGGCCGAGGACGTGAGGATGGTCTCGAGCTCCACGAGGCCGTTGCGTCTCAGGGTGGACCCCGTCGCCACTACGTCGACGATCACGTCGGCGAGCCCCAGGTGCGGCGCAATCTCGGTGGCCCCCGACAGACCGACGACCTCGACGCTGAACCCGCGATCCGTCAGGAACGCCTGCGCCAGACGAGGAAAGGACGTGGCGACCCGCAGCTCCGCGGGTATGTCGGCGAGCGAGCCAAAGCCCGCCGACGCGCGGGCCGCCACGACCAGCCGCGCTCGACCGAGCCCCAGGTCGAGCAGATCGGTCAGGGCGAACCCGGACTCGCACACGAGGTCCCAACCCGTGACTCCGACGTCGGCGACGCCGTCGGCGACGAAGGCCGGGATGTCCGTCGCGCGGACGAACATCGCCTCGTAACGCTCGTTGATGCTGCTCAGCAGCGCGCTCTCGGCATCGATGTCGTCGAGGTGCATCCCGGCGTCCCCGAACAGCTTGTGCACGGCGGGCGCCATGCGGCCCTTGTTGGGTAGAGCGATCCGTAGGGGCTTCACCTCGGACATGAGGACGTCTCCAGACATAGAAAGAGGCCCACCCGGATCGGGTGGGCCTCGGAGGTACGAGGACGTGTCGACGTCAGTCGCTACGCGCGCGCTCCAGCAGCCCACGGGCTGTGGTGATGGCGGCGGACGACAGAGCACGTCATGGCGGGGACGATACATCAACCGCTGCGGGACTCGTCCTGCCCTGCGCGAGACAGAGCTGTAGGGGCCGGAAGTCGGCCCCTACATCCCTGTCGTCATGCGCGCAGCCTGTGCCGCGCCGCGACTCTCTGGGCCCGTCAGTAGGCGACCATGCCCGACGCCCCGTCCGCGACCGGGACACCTCCAGTCACCAGGTTCAGCCGAGAAAGACTGCCATCGTCGTGGACCTTGAGGGCGGCGACTCCACCGGTGCCCCTGAGGAGCAGGTAGAGGTAGCGGCTCTTGGCAGCCAGGTTGAGGTCCACGGGCTGGCTGTTGATGCCGAAAGAGGCCGCCTTGGCATCGAGCAGGCGGACTTCGCCGGCGGAGTTGAACTTGTAACTGGAGATCGTGCCGCTGCCGAAGTTCGCTACGTAGGCGTAACGGTCATCCTTGGTGATGACTACCCAGCACGCGTCCGTCTGTCGATTGCGGATCGAGCCGCTGATGACATCGAGACTGCCTTTTGACCGAACCCGGTAGGAGGAAACGGCCGAGGCGTTGGGCGCAGCGTTGAAGGACTCGACGACGAGAAGCTCGCGGTTATTGCGGAAATCCAAGCTGAAAGGTCGAAGGCCGTGCGAGGCTTCCCGCCGCGGCAACGGCCTCGTCGTGCCGTCGTCCCGGACTCGGAACACGTCAATGGCGTTCTTTGGCGGCAGCAGCACGTTGGTCGTCTTGTGCGTCACGAGGAGGAGTCGGCCGTCTGGACTGAACTTCACTTGTCCAGGGACCGCAATGGGTGAGCTCAGCTCCCTGAACGAGTGACCCAAGTGCGACAAGGTGCCGTCACGAGCCACCGCGAACCCGCGGATGCCGTTGCCGGCAACCGACCCGTCCAGGACATAGAGCAAGTTGCCATGGACGGTGATGCTGAGCGGCTGATCGCCCGCGTAGATCTTCTGCAGGAACGTGAGACGTGTTCCGTCCACGGCGAAGACCGAGATGTTGTCACTGCCGGCGTTGGCCGCGTACAGGAAACGGTGGTGCCTAGCGAGCCGCAACCCGCCCTGCGTGTCCAGGTCGACTCCGATACCCGTCCCGCGGGTGGAAACGCGGCCGACACGTGTCAACGTCCCGTCAGCGGCTCGCCGGTAGGTGATGATCTCGTTGCCCGTGCTGCGGTTGGTCATAGCGAAGGCGGCGCCCCGGTGGGGCCCGCGTCCCGGCACGACGCTAGCGTCGGTAGCGGACTCTTGGACGCCCGCAGCTAACCACTGGACTTGGGCGCTCGATCCTTGGACGTGCGCGACTGTGCTGGCGCCCACAAGCGTCATCACCGACAGGGCGCCGACGCCTAGTTTTCGTACACGACTCTTCATGTTGCCAACTCCTTCGACCGGTCAAGCTCTGGTAACTGATGGAGGGCCAGTCCAGCACAGATTGGTCGAATAAACCCTTACAGATAAGGAACGTTGGCGTAGTGGCATCTGTAGGAGCGTTCACCGAATTGAAAGCAGCGCGTAAGGAATTGAGCAGTCAGGTCGCGACGGCACACGCCTGAGTGACAGCACAGGAATTCATAAGGGCCCTGCGGCGGCGCCAAGGCGGCGCCAACTGATGCAGGCCCCGACAGCCGGACGTGGCTGTCGGGGCCTGCACCGTTGCAGAAGACGCGCTTGTCAGCGCACGGTCCCCCGCGTCCTTGGTGCCGCCGGCACGGTGGTCGGCGTCGCCGGGATAGCTGGGTCGATCACCGGGTCGGTCTTAACGACGGTGACCGTCTCGGTCGCCTCCACGGGCACCGGCTCGGGCGCCGGCGGCTGCTGGCCGGACTTCGCGAGCTTCCGCCGAGCCAGGACACCGCCGGCCACCACGCCCATGAGGGGCAGCAGCGGGCTCTGCCGCAGGCCGGTCACGGTCTGCTTGGCGGCCTCCGAGCTCTTCGTGGCTGTGGTCTGCTTCTTTTGGCTGACGGCGCTGGTGACCTTGGTGAGCTTCTCCTTCGCCTGCCGGCCGTACGTCGCGGCGTCGCTCTTGAGCCGGTCAGCGTCGGCCTGGGTGAGGTAGGGGCCCAGCGGCTCGACCTTGTCCAGCAGGGCGTCCAGCGCGAGGGCCTGTCCCTCCTCGCCCTGCGCGCGTAGCTGCTGGCTGGTCTGACGCATTGCCTGGTTCAGCGAGGTGATGCCCTGCCCGGCCTGCGTCGATCGCGTGTCGGCCTGCTCCGCCAGCTTGGTGCCCGCTTGTGTCTTCAGCTGCTGAACCTGCTGGCTGAGCTTTGGCTTCGCTTGCTTGACGGTCTCCGTCAGCTGCTGCGGGTCGGTTTGGCTGAGGTAGCCGCTGAACTTCTGCACCGGCTGGGCCACCTGGTCTGCGCGTTGGCCTTGGCTGTCCTGGCCCTGCGAGCGCATCTCCTGGCCGGTCTGGCGCACGGCCTGCGCGACCGTGCCAGCCTTCTGGCCGGTCGCCGTCGCCGCCAGTCCCAGCCCTTGGCTGGCCCGGTCCTTGATCAATTGCTTCAACTGAGCCGCGGCCGAGCCTTGCGCCGGACTTGTCTGCTGTTCGGTCATTCGTCGCTCCCGTTGCATTGAGAGGTGTCTCAGCGGCCTCGACACTCGGTTGAGCACCGCACGTCCGCCCGTACCGGGAGTATCACCGGAGGAGCGTCCGGAAAACGCAACGCGGGTCATGTCGCCTCGAGGCCCTGCCGCAGGCAGCTGTTGAGGTGCATAGTGGGCGCCAACACGACACATCCCCCGCCGTACGGGCTGGCGCGCCACCCCCCGGTCGAGGGTCCGGACTGGAGGTGGCCATGGAGCAGGACCTGCGACGCATTCACGACAGGGTGGTCAGCCGGCGTGCAGTGATGGCTGGCGCAGGGGTCTCCCTGCTGGCCCTGCTGCTCCCGGGATGCGCTCGGGAGGAGACGCCGATCGTCCCCGGTGAGGGCGGCGAAGAGGGCGACGACGGCGAAGAGGGCGGCGAGGAAGAGGACGTCGAGGAAGAGGACGACGGCGGCTACTGAGTGTCGTCACCGCGCGGTCGTAAGTCCTCCGGCAGCTCGCCGAACCACCCCAGGGCCGCGCGCTCGTAGCGGATGCCGAAGCGCAGCGGCAGCCACTGCTCCTCGGGCACGCCCGCGTCAGCAAGCGCGCTGGCTCGCTGCTCGTACGCGGTGAGTCGCGCCGCATGCTCCTCGCGGTGGCGGGCCAGCACCGTTCGCAGCTGGTCCCGATCGAGCGCGTCGATGAAGGCGAGCCGTAGCAACAGTGGGATGCGCAGGTTCTCCGGCTCGGGCTCCCGCGCCAGCCAGCCGGCGAAGGCAGCGTGCCCCGCCCGCGTGAGCGCGTACGGCTGGCTTTCCCGCGCCCCGGTCGGACCCCGCCGGACGAGGCCCTTGTCGGCCATCGTGGCGAGCTCGCGGTAGACCTGGCTACGGGTTACCGTCCAGTAGCCGCCGATGCGCTCCTGCGCCTGTGCCGCCAGCTGGTAGCCGGTCAACGGCCCCTGCCGCAGGAAGCCCAGCAGCGCCCCGGCCGTGGCGTTGACCGCCTCTGGCATGACCACCTCCGGATAGTCCACTGTGGACGATACAGCGCAACTGACCTGCGCTGACCGGTACGACGGCGCGCGGCGCGCCGCACCCGGCTGTGCCGCCGCCCGCGGTTAGCCTCGCCGGGAGGACCTGGACGAGGAGCCGCCGCCGTGACTCAGCTCGAGGTGCCGCCCGGCGGCGCCGGCTCGCGGGCGGCTCGCGTCCCGGTTGCCCGCGAGCCGGTGACCGGGGCAGACCGCGGCGAGCTGGTGCGCGCAGCACTGGCGCGCTGGTCCACCGAGCTCGCGGCCCTTGCCGGCCGTGACCCGCTTCTCTACGGCTCGTCCGCAGAGGTCGCCACCCTCGACCTCGCATCGGCCGCGGCCGAGCCGCGCGAGGCGCTGTTGGCTGGCGCCCGCGTCGCCGTCAGCCGGCTGTATCCGGACGAGCCCGGTGGACCAGCCCAGCGTGCGGCGCAGGTCCTGGCCGCTGCGGCCGACGAGCTGGGCGAAGAGCGCGGAGTGGAGTGCGCCTACCTGGCGATGGGGCTGGCGACATGGGGTGGCCACCCGGGACCACGGCCGGCTGCGCCGGTGCTGCTGAGGCGGCTGCGGGTCATGCCGGAGGCCACTGTTGACCCCGACGTGATCCTTCAGCTGCACGGTGAGCCGCAGGTCAACCCTGTCCTGTTGCACCACTTGCGCGCCGAGCTGGGAGTGCGCGTGCACCCCGCCGATCTGCTCGACGCGCACGGGTTGCTGCGCTACCGAACCGTGGTCGACCGGCTGCACGACCATGCGCCGGCACACGTGGCCGAGGGCTTCACGATCGCTCACCGCGCCGTGCTCGGGTGCTACACCGACGCCCCGCTGCGCCTACAACGTGACGTGGCCAACGCCGGCCGGCTGGCCGAAGCAAGCGACGTGCTCGCCGCTTTGGTCGGGGACCCCGGCGCCGGGCGAGCGGTGCGCGGTGCCTCCGGGTCCGACGCTGCCAGGTCCGACGCTGCCAGGTCCGCCGCAGGCGTCCGGGCACCGGACAGCGAGGCGCTGGTCGTGGACCTCGACTCCGACCAGTGGGCGGTGCTCGACTCCGTCCTCCACGGCGCTCACGGGCTGGTCCACGCCCCTCCCGGCACCGGCACGACGCAGACGGTGGCCGCACTGGCCGGTGCGCTGGTCGCCCGCGGCGGCCGGTTCCTCGTCGTCGCCGAGAAGCGGGCGGCCCTCGACGCCCTGGTCGAGCGGCTCGCCGCGGTCGGTCTCGGTGCGGCGGTCCTGGACGCGCGGGACGCCTCCGATCCGGCCCTGCTGCACGTGCTGGCGACGGCGGCGCAGGACGCTCCTGACCGTACGGCCGACGCCGGGAGGGAGGACGCCCCGAGCACGGCCGCGCCCGGCGTCGGGCGCCACCCGGTCGCGGACCTGCGGGAACGCCTCGGTCGGCATCGGGAGGTCATGCACGGCCCGCGGGCGCCGTGGGGCGTGAGCGTGTACGCCGCGCAGGCAGCGGCGACCGGCACACCCGCGTCCGCCCGTACGGCGCTGCGCTTGTCCGGGGAGACCATGGCCGAGCTGCACGGCGATCGGCAGGCGAGCATCCGCGCGGCGCTGCGGGAGCTCGGCGAGCTCGGCGCCTTCTCGCGTACCGAAGCGGACAGCCCCTGGTGGGGCGCGCCGGTGTGGGCGGGGGACCGGGCCCGCGCCTTGGCGGGCGCGGTCGATCGGCTGCGGGCCGGCGGCCTGCTGGCCTGCCGTGACGCGGGCACCCGCGCAGCGCTCGAGGTGGGTCTTCCCGCACCGCACCGGCCCCGCCACGTGAGCCAGCTGCTCGCGCTGCTCGCCGGGGTGCGCGAAACCCTCGAGTGCTTCTCCGCCGACGTCTGGGACGCGCCGCTGGACGACCTTGTCGCCGCCACCGCCGAGGTCTCCTGGCGCCATCGGCCGCCGGGAGGCAGTGGGCACGTGGGCATGCTCGCGCGGCGGCGCGCCCGGAGCGCGGCCGCCGAGCTGCTGCTTGCCGACGCGCCGCCACCGGCACCGGCCGACCTGCACGCCGCCCTGGTAGCAGCCCGCCGCCAACTGGCCGATTGGCAGGCGCTGTCCCGCGACGGGCGGCCCCCGCGCATCGGTCCGACGCTGGACGCGGCCCTGGACGCCTCCGCCGCGGTCAGCGCTGACCTCTCCGCCCTCGCCTGCGACCGGCCCGGTCTCGACCCGGAGGACCTGCCCTTCGACGAGCTCAGCGACGAGCTGGCGCGGCTGGCCGCCGACCAGACCACGCTGCTCAGCCTGCCGCGGGTCGCCGAGCTGCGCGCGCTGCTCGACGATGCGGGGCTGTCCCCGCTCCACGACGCGCTACGGGGCGAGCGGGCGGACGCCGCCACGGCTGTGGCGACGTACGACCACGCCTGGCACTGCTCGCTGCTCGCGCTTGTCCGGGCGGGCGACAGCGCGTACGGCCGATGCAACGGCACCGACCTCGACCGTGTCCTCGGGGCGTACCGGGCCGCCGACCGCGCGCAGCTGGCGGGCACCGCATCCCGGATCGCGGCCGCCCATGCCGCTCGAGCTGCCGCCGCCCGGCAGGCCAATCCCGGGCAGGCCGCGCAGGTCGCCAGCCGAGCCCGGGGGGCGGCAACAGGCACGACCCCGGCCGACCTGGTGGCGGCCGCGCCCGACGTGATCCTCGCCGCCAAGCCGTGCTGGGTGGTCTCACCGCTAGAGGTGGCGCGCGTGCTGCCTGCGCAGCGTCTCTTCGACGTCGTGGTGATCGCCGAGGCGAGCCGGCTGGCCATCGCGCCGGCCGTCCCCGCGCTGATGCGAGCGCAGCGTGTACTCGCCTTCGGCGACGACAGGCTGTTGCCTCCGCCCGGCCGCACGCTCGATCCCGCCGGGGCAGAGCCGGCGCTGCCGCCGCCACGTAGCATCTTCGACGCCCTCTCCGGGCTGCTGCCGGTCCGGCCACTGCGTGAGGACCACCGCAGTGCCGACGAGCGGGTGTCCGGTTTCGCCCACGCCCGCTGGTACGGCTCCACGCTGCGGACGCTGCCCGGCCCGGAGCCGACGGATCGGCTGCGCTGGGTGCTCGCTGGCCAGGCGCCCGCGGGCGATGGCCAGCAGGACAACGTCGACGGCGAGGTCGACCGCGTCGTCGAGCTGGTGCTGGAGCATGCGCAGCAGCGTCCGGAAGAGTCGCTGGGCGTGCTCACCCTCGCCCGTACCCACGCCGAGCGGGTGGCCGACCGGCTGCGCCGGACTCTGGCGGCCCACCCCTCCGGGGAGGGGTTCTTCGCACCCGAGCGTCCGGAACGGTTCTTCGTCAAGGACGTCGAGCGCGCGCAGGGCGACACCCGCGACGCCGTCATCATCTCGGTCGGGTACGGCCGCAGGTCGACCGGACGCCTGCTGCACCGGTTTGGCCCGCTGAGCGGCCCGGACGGCGAGCGGGCCCTCGCCGTCGCGCTCACCCGGGCACGCGGGCGCCTTACGGTCGTCTCCTCCTTCGCCGCGAGCGACCTCGACCCGGCGTTGCTGCATGCCCCCGGGGCGCGGGCGATGCACGAGCTGTTGACGTACGCGGCCGGCGGCGGTCCGCTCCCGGGCGACGGGCGCGTGCCTGCGAGTGACCTCGACCCGCTCGAGGCCGATGTCTTCCAACGGTTGCTGAGCGCGGGGCTGCCGGTCATCGCCGGCTGCGGTGGCCCGGGCTGCGCCGTACGGCTCGCCCTGCACGATCCGCAGCGGCCCGAGCGGTCCGTGCTCGCCGTCGAGACGGACGGACCAGCCTGGGCCGCGCTCCCCAGCGTCCGCGAGCGTGACCGGCTGCGCCCCGAGCGGCTCGAGCGCCTCGGCTGGTCGGTGCACCGGCTGTGGACCGCCGACTGGTTGCGCGACCCCGACGGGGAGGTGGAGCGGGTCCGGGAGGCCTTCGACTGGGCGCTCCAGCGACGTCTCGGCTGACCTCGACGGATGCCACTCGCAGCGCCGTCGCTAGGCTGACCGCCACGTAGCCGATCTCGAGGAGCGGATGCTCGTGCGCGTTGCGGAGATCATGACCCAGGCAGCCGTTACGGAGTCGACGGCCAACACCCTGCGCGCGGCAGCCGAGCTGATGTGGCGGGAGCAGACCGGCTCCCTCGTCGTGGTCGACGACGAGCGGATCGTCGGCATCGTGACCGAGCGCGACGTGCTCAAGGCAGTGGCCCGCGGCGCCGACCTTGCCAGTACGACCCTCGGTGACGTGATGAGCAAGGACGTCGTGACGACTACCCCCGACGCACCGGTACGTGACGCCGCTCGGGTCATGGCCCAGCACTGGATCCGGCACCTGCCGGTGGTCGGCGAGGGGGACTCGCTGGTCGGCATCATCAGCCAGCGTGACGTCACCGGCGTCTTCGCCGCGCTGTGGCGGGAGGTTGGCCTCCCCGAGATCGAGACCGACAAGCTCGTCCGCTCCCAGCGGCTTGCCCGTATCGAGCAGGGCGACCTCGACTGACGCTCAGCACTGCCAGGGTTCCTGAACACACCAGGGTTGCTCCCGATCCACGTGACCGGCCGGTCGTCCCGACGGCCGATTGCTCACGTCGATCACGGCCGGGCGGATGGCGGGGGCGGGACGTACGCCGCCAGCGCGATGCGCGGCCGTCACTAGCCAGGGGTCGGTGGCTCCGCGACGGCGGCGCGGACGACGAGCGAGAGACGCGAGGTGACGGCCGCCCCGGCCAGGTCCTCGGCCACGGTCGGAGTCGTGGCCAGCACAACGAGAGCGCCCTCGGCCAGCAGGCCGTCCTCGCCCGGCTCGGGCACGGCCACGACGGGCACCGCTGCGGCGACGGTCACCGCGGGGACCGTGCGGGTCGCCGCGGCACTCGACGGCGCCGCTGCCCCCATTGCGACGCTGGCGGCGAGCACGTCGACGACGTCGCCCGGGCGCAGCAGCCGGACAGCCGCCGGGTCGGCGATCCGCACGGGGGCGGCCACGAGCCCGGCACCGTAGCCCTCGAGCAGCGCCGGACCGACGAGCCGTACGTCGGTCAGCGGCTCACCGGCCCGCACCGGGGCCGCGAGGACCCGGCCGGTGACGTCCGTGCCGGCGCTGAGGACACCGGCGGGCACCGCCTCGGGCGGCAGCATCGCCACGCGCACGTCGTCGGGGGAGAGGGTGGCCCCGCCGGTGAGGTCGGTGTCGGCGGCAAGCACCCGGACGTGTGGCGGTGCTGTCGGCTCCGTGGCCTCCAGCCCGAAGGCCACTGCCGCGGCGGCGAGGGCGGCGGCCAGCAGGCGGCGGTGCCAGCCGGCGGTCCGCCGCAGGTCGCGCAGCAGTCCGGACCCGATCACGGCAGCTGCACCGGGAGGGTGAAGGCCGCGATGGCATGGGGGCAGGGACAGTCGCGCTGTGCTGAGAGCGTGGCCGCGACCTCAGCCACGAGCTCGGCGAGGCGGGCTGCGTGGCGCGCGACCTCGGCGAGCACCTCGGCCGCGGAGACTCCCGGCCCGCTGGCGACGCCGGCATCGAGGTCGGTGACCAGGGCAAGGGGCGTGTAGCACAGCGCCAGCTCGCGGGCCAGTACGGCCTCGGGCTGCCCCGTCATGCCGACGATGTCGAAGCCGGCGGCGGCGTGGGCGCGGGACTCGGCACGGGTGGAGAAACGCGGTCCCTCGACGACGACCATCGTCCCGCCGTCCACCGCCGCCCAGCCGCGCTGCACCGCCGTCGTCACGACGGTGTTCCGGCCGCGCGGGCAGTAGGGCTCGGCGAAACCGACGTGCACCGCTCCCTCGTCGTAGTAGGTCTGCACCCGCCCACTGGTGCGGTCGACCAGCTGGTCGGGGACCACGAGGGTGCCGGGCCCCCGGTCGGTGCGCAGTGAGCCGACGGCGTACGTGGCGAGCACCTGTCGGACGCCGATGGCGCGCAGCGCCCACAGGTTCGCGCGGTAGGGGATGCGATGCGGTGGCAGCCGATGACCGGTGCCGTGCCTTGGCAGGAACGCCACCGAGCGACCACCGATGTCGCTGACGCGCGGGAGGTCGGAGGGGTCGCCGTACGGGGTGGTCACCGGCACCGGCTCGGCCCCGGCGAAGAGCGTGGAGAGGCCAGAGCCGCCGATCACTGCGATGTCGGCGCGCGGCGGAGCAGCGGGCATGCGGCTCAGGTTATGGGCCGGCGGTCAGGCCGCGGGCGACGTCCACAGCGCCCTCTCCCCGGCTCAGGACTCCGCTGCGCTTGTGGACGACGTGACGTCAGGTGGCCGGGCTGCGAGCCGGCGAGAAATCAGGAGGCCGAGCCTGCGGTGCTGCCCGACGAGGAGCTCCGCTTGGCGGCTGACCCGGACGCGGCCGCCCCCGACGTGGCGGGCGCCGGCTTGCCCGCCGGCTTGCCGTTGTCGGCGGGCTTGCCGTTGTCGGCGGGCTTGCCGTTGTCGGTAGGCGTACCGCCCCGCTCGCCTGCGCCGGCGCGAGCGTCGACGCGCTCACCCGGCTTGTCCGCCGGTGGAGCCGAGCGGCTGTCGGTGCGGTAGAAGCCGGAGCCCTTGAACACCACCCCGACTGGGGAGAAGACCTTGCGCAGCCGCCCGGAGCAGTGCGGGCAGGACGAGAGCGGGGCATCGCTGAAGCGTTGTACGGCTTCGAGCCGCTCACCACACTCGGTGCAGGCGTACTGGTAGGTCGGCACGGCCATCCTTCCGCGGACTGGGGTTAGCACTCTCGCCCCTCGACTGCCAATGATGCGCCGTTCCTTGGGGGCTGTCTAGCCGATCCGACGAGATGAGGTCGAACGCCGAGGACCCCGCTCGGGTGGCGGGGTCCTCGGGTGGGGACCACTAGCAGCAGTCCGGCGGGCACTCAGGACCGTTGCAGCCGCAGCCGCAGGAGCCGCAACCGCAGCAGTCACTCAGCTCTGGGGTCATGATCCGATCACCTCCTCATCCCTGGTGGGCACCACGTGCCGGGATCGGGGTCGGGGCAGTCGCCACCGGGCAGCGCCTCGGCCATCCGTACGAGGTCGCGGCGCAGCGCCTGCAGGCGGGACAGCTCGCTGTCGATCTCGGTGATCCGCTGCCGGAGCAGCTGCTCGGCCGGCTCGCAGGGGCAGGTGCCGGTGTCACGGACCGCGAGGAGCGTGGAGATGTCCTTGAGCCGCAGGCCGAGCCGCTGCGCTCCCTGGATGAAGTGCAGCCGGTCGATGGCGGCCTCGCCGTAGCGGCGGTGGTCCCCGCTCGTCCGGGTTGCCGGCGGGAGCAGGCCGGCCCGCTCGTAGTAGCGGATCGTGTCCGGGCGCACGCCGACCCGGGCCGCGAGCTGCGCGACGCTCATCCATTCCGCCGCCGGCGGGAGGTCCGCCATCGTTGGGGCGCTCATGGCAGTGACGCTATGCCTTGGAGCGGACTCCAAGTTCAAGTGCGCGGAGATAAGGAGGCGGCGGTGAGTGGCACGTCCTCGTCCCCCGCGGTCGAGGACGTGCCACTCACCGCCGCCTGGCACGCCGCCGTACGAGCGCGGCGTTCCCCCCTCGCCTGGTACAACGAGGCCACCGGCTCGAGGTCACGGCCTACCGACGAACATGCCGGTGGCCCCGACCCCCCCGGGGCGGGACCACCGGCATGCTCAGCGGCCGGAAGACCGCTGCTCAGCCCTCCGAATCAGCGAAGGGCGTCCTTGACTTTCTCACCAGCCTGCTTGAGGTTGGCCTTGCTTTTCTCCTTGGACCCCTCGCGCTCGAGGTCCTTGTCGCCGCTGACCTTGCCCATCCGCTCTTTGGCGTCCCCGCTGATCTCTTCGACCTTGTTGCGGGTCTTGTCCTCACCGGACATGCCGCACCTCCTCGGTTCGTCGCCAGATCGGCACGGGGGTTGTACCCGCGAAAGGTCGACCGCTACACCTGTGGCGGCGAGGGCAGCGATCCACGGTCGCCGCGGAGACCCGCCGCTGCGATCACCAGGAGTGCAGACCGGACGGGGTGGCCGCGGCGGCGACGGGCACGTCGTGCGGCTCCCTCGGGATCGGCAGGTCGAGCACCTCCCCGTCGTACAGCAGCGCGCAGACCCAGGCAGCGGAGCCGGCCGCCCGCAGCCGCGCCAGCACCCGGTCGTAGCTGCCTCCACCCCGGCCGAGCCGGGTGCCACGGCGGTCGACACCGAGCGCGGGGACGAGCACCGCCTGCACGTCCAGCACCGCCGTCGCCCCGAGCAGCGGGCCGGAGGGCTCGAGCAGCCCGCGCGCTGCCGGCGCCAGCTCCTCCGGACCGCCGTAGCGGCCCCAGTCGAGGTCGTCATCGGGCAGCAGTGCGGGCACCAGCACGTCGGTGCCGCGGCCGCGCAGCGCCTCGAGCAGCGGGCCGGTGCCGGGTTCACGGCCGACCGACACGTACGCGGCGACCACGCCGGCGTCAGCGACGGCATCGACGCCGAGCATCACGTCCCGCAGGCCGCGCGCGGCCGCTCCGAGTGCGGCCAGGTCGAGATCGCCCCGCCGCTCGAGCATCCGCTCGCGCAGCGCCTGCTTGTCCCGGGCCCGGTTCCGGGCTCCGCCCGGCCGCATGAGCTCACTTTAGGGCGGCAACCCCGCGGCTAGGGTGGCGCGCATGCCAGCGCAGCCGGACTCCCCGCGACCTGTCAAGGCGGTGATCCCCGCCGCCGGCCTCGGCACCCGCTTCCTGCCGGCCACCAAGGCGACGCCCAAGGAGATGCTCCCCGTCGTCGACAAGCCGGCGATCCAGTACGTCGTCGAGGAGGCCGTGGACGCTGGGCTGACCGACGTCCTGCTGATCACCGGGAGGGGCAAGCGCTCGCTGGAGGACCACTTCGACCGCGCGTACGAGCTAGAGGACGCGCTGGCTGCCAAGGGGGACAAGGACCGGCTGGCGCTCGTACGCGAGTCCGCCGCGCTGGGCGACATCCACTATGTGCGCCAGGGCGACCCGCGCGGTCTTGGGCATGCCGTGCTGTGCGCCGCGCACCATGTCGGCGACGAGGCGTTCGCGGTTCTGCTCGGGGACGACCTCATCGATCCGCGGGACCCGCTGCTCACCCGGATGATCGAGGTGCAGCAGCGCCTCGGCGGTAGCGTCGTCGCCCTCATCGAGGTCGAGCCCGCCCAGATCAACCTGTACGGCTGCGCCGCGGCCGAGCCGACCGACGAGCCGGACGTGGTCAGGCTGAGCGACCTGGTCGAGAAGCCCGACCCGGAGGACGCCCCGAGCAACCTGGCGATCATCGGGCGCTACGTGCTGCACCCGGCGGTGTTCGCCGTGCTCCGCGAGACCCCGCCAGGGCGCGGGGGGGAGATCCAGCTGACCGACGCGCTCAAGGCGCTCGCCGAGACCGATCCCGAGGCCGGCGGCGGGGTGTACGGAGTGGTGTTCCGCGGCCGGCGCTACGACACCGGCGACCGGGCGGACTACCTGCGTACCGTGGTCAAGCTGGCCAGCGAGCGCGCCGACCTGGGACCGGAGTTCCTGGCCTGGCTGCGGCAGTTCGTCGGCTCTCCGGAGGGCGGTCGCGGAGGCGGCGGGTGAAGCGCGTCGCCGACCACCTCTCCGACGTCCTCGCGGCCGTACACCCGTTGCCGCCGCTGGAGCTGCAGCTGCTCGACGCGCACGGCTGCGTCCTGGCCGAGGACGTCAAGGCTCAGTGGCCGCTGCCGCCGTTCGACAACTCCGCGATGGACGGGTATGCCGTGCGCCGCGACGACGTCGCGGGTGCCGCCGAGGACCGGCCCGTTCTGCTGCCCGTCCTCGGTGACGTCCCCGCCGGCGCCGACGGTGATGCGGTCATCGAGGAGGGGCAGTGCGTCCGCATCATGACCGGCGCGCCGCTGCCGGGGGGTGCCGACGCGGTCGTTCCGGTCGAGTGGACCGACGGCGGTGTCGGCGAGGTGGCGATCCGGCGCGGGCCCGGCCCGGGGCAGTACGTCCGCCACCGCGCCGAGGACGTCGAGGCGGGAGACGTCGTGCTCGAGGCGGGGATGCACCTCGGCGCCCCGCAGATCGGCCTGCTCGCCGCCGTCGGCCGCGACCAGGTCCTCGTCCGGGCGCGTCCACGGGCGGTCGTGCTCTCCACCGGCAGCGAGCTGGTCGAGCCGGGTCAGCGGCCGTCGGGAGGGCAGATCTGCGACTCCAACAGCTACACGCTGACCAGCGCCGCCAAGGAGGCCGGCGCGCTGGTCTTCCGCGTGGGTGCCGTGCCCGACGACTCCCGCCAGCTGATGGCGACCATCGAGGACCAGCTGATCCGCGCCGACCTCGTCATCACCAGCGGTGGGGTGAGCGTGGGCGCGTACGACACCGTCAAGGAGGTGCTGTCCACACTGGGCACGGTGCACTTCGACAAGGTGGCGATGCAGCCCGGGATGCCGCAGGGGTTCGGGACCGTGGGGGAGGACCGGATCCCGATCTTCACGCTGCCGGGCAACCCGGTGAGCGCTTTCGTCTCCTTCGAGGTGTTCGTCCGGCCGGCGATCCGCAAGATGCTCGGCGTGGCCCGGCTGCACCGCCCCGGCGTGCGGGCCCGGATGGTCGAGCCGCTGCGGTCTCCGCCGGGCAAGCGCCAGTTCGCGCGGGCACGCTACGAGCCCGGGCCGGACGGCGACACGGTGACGCCGCTCGGCGGGCAGGGCAGCCATCTCGTCGGCGACCTCGCCCACGCCAACGCCTTTGTCGTCGTACCCGAACAGGTGACCGACGTGGCCGCCGGCGACGTCGTCGACGTCATGCTGCTCGAACGGCGCCGGGGATAGCCGGCGATGCCCCCAGCATCGCCATCCGACTCGTCGGGGCTGACCCACATCGACGCCTCCGGCGCCGCCCACATGGTGGACGTGACCAACAAGGACGTCAGCGTCCGCACCGCGCGGGCCAGCGCCCGGGTGCTGGTCTCACCCGAGGTCGTCGCGTTGCTGCGCGGCGCCGGCGTGCCCAAGGGTGACGCGCTGGCGGTGGCCCGGGTCGCCGGTATCCAGGCCGCCAAGCGGACCTCCGAGCTGGTGCCGCTGTGCCACCCCATCGCCCTCCACGCGGTCGCGGTCGACCTGGACGTGAGCGACGACTCCGTACGGATCAGCGCCTCCGTCCGCACCGCCGATCGGACCGGCGTGGAGATGGAGGCGCTCACCGCGGTGAGCGTCGCTGCCTTGACCGTGATCGACATGGTCAAGGCCGTGGACCGCGCCGCATCCGTGACCGACGTCCGCGTCGAGGAGAAGACCGGTGGGCGCTCGGGCGACTGGAGACGGTCATGAGGGTGCTCGTGGTCACGGTTTCCACGCGGGCGCACGCCGGGGTGTACGAGGACCGCGCCGGACCGGCGGCGGTCGCCGCGCTGGTGGCGTTGGATGCCGACGTGGACGGGCCCCGGCTGGTGCCCGACGGCGAGCCGGTCGAGGCCGCGCTGCGCGCGGCGATAGAGCAGGGCTACGACGTCGTGCTCACCACCGGCGGCACCGGGTTGGCGCCCGGCGACTCCACCCCCGAGATGACCGCGCGGATCCTCGACCGGCAGGTCCCGGGCGTCGCGGAGGCGCTGCGGGCCGCCGGGGTGGCCGCCGGCGTACCGACGGCAATGCTGAGCCGGGGGCTCGCCGGGGTGTCCGGTCGTACCCTCGTGGTGAACCTGCCCGGGTCACCGGGCGGCGTACGCGACGGCATGGCCGTACTCACCCCGGTACTCGCGCACGCAGTCGACCAGCTCGCAGGAGGCGGCCACTGACTCCGCACCCCGCCGACCGCCGCCCGGACCGCGCCTGGCCGGCCGAGCTGGCCGAGGGCGCGGTGGTGCTGCGCCCGCTGCGCTTCCGCGACGCCCGCGCCTGGAGCGCGCTACGCGAGCGCAACCGCGACTGGCTCGCGCCGTGGGAGCCCACCCCGCCGACCGAGTGGCCGCCGCGGGCGCCGTCGTTTCGCGCCATGGTGCGCCGGCTCTCGGCCCAGGCCGGTGCGGGGGAGGCGCTGCCGTGGGCGGTGACGTACGAGGGAGCTCTGGTGGGCCAGCTGACTGTCGGCGGGATCACCCGGGGCTCCGCACAGTCCGCGCACATCGGCTACTGGGTCGGCGAGGAGGTCGCGGGCCGCGGCATCATGCCCACCGCGGTGGCGCTCGCTGTGGACCACTGCTTCGGCCCAGCCGGGCTCCATCGGATCGAGGTCAACATCCGGCCGGAGAACGCCGCGAGCCTGCGCGTGGTGGACAAGCTGGGCCTGCGGTACGAGGGGTTGCGACCCCGCTTCCTGCATATCGACGGCGCGTGGCGCGACCACTATGCCTTCGCGGTCACCGCTGAGGAGGTGCCGGCCGGTCTGCTGGCCCAGTGGCGGGAGCTCCAATCCAGGAGAACTGCTGAATCACAACCGTCACAGGAGTGATCCGGCGACACACCGCACCGCGTTCGGCGACGCACCGTGGCGCGCCCCTAACGTGATCGTCCATGGGTGGGAGCGGCGTCATCTACGCAGGCATCGTCGTCGCCTGGGCCGCGTACTTCGTGACCTGGTTGCGTCGCCAAGAGCCGGTGGACACCAACCGGTCGGTGGACCGCTTCTCGTCCGCGATGCGGGTGCTGTCCCGCCGGGAGGCAGCCGATGCCGAGTCGGAGGCGACGACCAAGGCGGGCGCCGCTGCGGCCAGAACGGCCGTACGTCCTGCGGCACCGCAGCAACCCGCTGACCGGGATGGCCGGCGAGCGGTCTACCGCCGCCGCCAACAGGTCCTGCTGCTGCTCGCCGTGGCGCTCCTCGGCGTCATCGGGACAGCCGCCGGGGCCGCGGTGTCCTGGTGGGCAGTATTGGTACCCGGCTCCCTCTTGCTCGGTTACCTGCTGCTGTTGCGCCGGGTCAGCGGCGCCACCGAACGAGCGGCCCCCCGAGCCGGGGTCGTACGGAAGCCCGCGATTTCACAGCCCGCGACTCGGGGGAGCACCGACCGGGTGCTGCACCTCGGCTCGTTCCGTACCGTCAGCCGAGCCGTGCGCAAGGCGTTGGTGCGTAACCTCCTCGCCCCCACCGCCCGGCCGGCGCAAGCGCCGCGGGTCGGCGGCGGAACGCTTGCCCCTCCGGTGATGCCGCGATCCGCTCGAGGAGAGCTGGCAGCTGGCTCCGCGGCGGCGATCGGTGAGGACAGCCCGGCGCTGCGGGCCGACCCGACGGCCGGGGCCGTCTCGTACAACGAGGATCCCGAGCTCGCCGAAAGTGGCGAGGGGCACCCGCCGGTGGTTCCGGTCGCGGACCCGGGCTGGGAGCCGGTGCCGGTGCCGTTGCCCACGTACGTGACGGCGCCGCGTGCGCAGCGGGTGATCCGCACGATCGACCTGGCGACGCCGGGCGCCTGGACGTCCGGCCGGCTGGCCGCGCAGCCGCGCGCCGAGCACGGCGTGGAGCCGGGCGCCGAGCGCGACGACCTTCCTGCGTTCGTCGGCGAGCCCACGTCGGCTGGCGCTGGCGCGCAGGCGCCCGCCGCCGGCGCCGTCCAGCATCGGCGCGCCGTCGGCGACTGAGCGCCGCTTGCTATCGTCGGAGACCGACCTGGGGCTGTGGCGCAGTCCGGTAGCGCACCTCGTTCGCATCGAGGGGGTCAGGGGTTCAAATCCCCTCAGCTCCACCATGACGGGCCGTACTCGACCGGAACCTGGAACAGATCTCGAGATGGTCGAGTCGGCTGGTTCCCAGCGGACTTTGGTGAAAGCGCCTCAACCTGTTCGACGGGCCTTCCGTCCGCCCGGAAGTGGTTGATCCCGACTGCTGAGGAAAATAAGACCAGCTCTTTTGGGACCAACCTCGCGTCCTGTGGCAGTCCAGGAACGTCGCTGAGCCTGCCTGCTCATCGTCGCTCGGAGGATTACCGATCAGTGTCAACCGCCGCGGCGCCTCAAGCGTTCAGTGTGTAGGGACGAGAGGTCGGACGAGGAGCTCTAGTGCTGCAGGAGTCGGTCACGACGCGGGCAGCGTTCGATGACTTCGTGCGTGCCCGGTGGAATCGGGCGGTCCGCGTGGCATATGGGTTCACCCTGAGCGCCGCAGCCGCGGAGGACCTCACCCAGGAGGCCTTCGCCCGCCTCTGGCCGCGGTGGCGACGGTTGGCCGACGAGGACCCGGTCGGCTACCTACACCAGACGATCGCCAACCTGTACCTCTCGAGTCGACGCCGGCCGGATCTCCTTTCCAGACTCCGCCAACGCCCGCACCAGCACCACAGCGACCCCGCCGATCGGGTCGTCCAGCACGACGAGCTCCTTCAGGCCCTGAAGCAGCTCAGCCCGCAACAGCGAGTCGTGCTGGTGCTGCGTTACATGGAGGACATGTCCACCGAACAGGTCGCGGGACTACTCGGATGCTCGGTTGGGACCGTCAAGACCCATGCATCGCGGGGAGCACTCGCCATGCGGAAGTTACTCGCCTAGTCACGCGCCTCAGGAGCCACCATGCCCGAACTCACCAGCGACAACGTCCGCCACCGCCTGTCCGAGTCGTTGCCACCCGAACTGCACGGCGGCGAGAGTCGGCTGCACAACATCCATCGACGGGCGCTCCGCCGCAGGCAGCGGAAGGTTGCCACGGCTGCCGTTCTGGGGGTCGCGGCTGCGTCGACGGTCGTCGGCCTAGCCGTGCAGCCCTTCCCGCGACCGGCGCACGAGACGCAAGAGGTGGGGGTAGCCGGGAGCGCGCAGGCCATGCCCTCACCTTGGTCAGACGAGATCGTGACCGGGCCGCCCGACGGCTCCCACAGTCTTCCGCTGCCCGGGGTGCACTACCTGGTGGCCCAGGGGACCACACCCGAGGGGACATGGCGGGTGGTCGCGACGAAGGTGGCCGGCGACGATCGCGGCACCCTCATAGAGTACGGCGGCGAGGTGTTCGGCCTCTGGTTCGGCTATGGGTTCGGCGGCTGGCCAGCTGGACAACCCGTCCAGTGGGAAATCTGGAGGGGTACTACGGCGCCAGGGGTGTCCTTGGTGCTGGGTGCGGTCGGGCGCGACGCACGCTCGGTCCGGGTCTCACTCGAGGACGGCACACAGAGGGTGACCGACGCCGTCGCCACCCCCGTCAGCCAGGACCTACGATTCTTCGCCCTCACGGTACCCCGTTCCAGCAAGGTGGCAAAAGTCCACGGAGTAACCGCCGGCGGAGAGCTTTCAGCTCCCCCACCGGGCCTCCCATGGACGGTCGATTGCTCAGGATCGTCAGGTAAGCCTCCATGCCCCACACGTGTGCCAGAATCGGAGTCCTAGCCAAGACGAATATCAACACTCAAACACACACCCTGGAGGTCAGTGGGGTTTGAGAAAGCGTCCGGCGGAGCGAGTGTCCTGGACGCAGTCGGATCAGGTCCGCGACGGGGCCAAATTCACATGACCGCCGCGCCATGAGAGCCGGCAGGGCTTAACGAGCTTCATGTCAACCCGGCTCTGTCTACGACTGCCTCTGGCCTCATGTGCTCGGACTAGCGCTCTTCGCACTTGGTCGAGCGGCATTTCCCGAGGCGGATAGGTGCACGTGCTCAACGCTGCAGCCAACATTTGTAGCCGCTGGCCGTCGCTATCACCTGAAAAGAGAAGCCAGAACGTGGCGCTACACCGGTAGCCGAAAGTGAGACCCCCATGCCGGGCCGCGGTGCCTCTACCGCACCCTTGCGTGCCCGGTTCGTGACGATCACGGAAGGACCTTCGTCCTGCCCCGGCGACCCGGATGTGGCATGCCGCTCGATGACGCACGGAGTCTCGTGGTGACCAGCGGCTGACGTCGTCTTGTGCGCGCTGGTGCCAGGTCGCGCTCGATCAGCGTCGGCAAAGGCACCCGCTGCTGACGTGACCAGAAGCAGTGGAAACACGGCAGCCAGGCGGCACACGTTACGCAACATCAATACCTCACCTTCGCCGTACCGGAGCAAAGGTCGAGCGAAGCCTGTAGCGCGCAGCTGGGTAATAGTCTTGGTCGGTGGGCTGCAATTTGAGCCGTCACATACCCGCCTTCAGGCACGGGCTCCCCGTGGCAAAGCGGTAACCCAGACGTTCGCTGCTCTCCGCCGACACAGAAGCCGAAGCTAGCAACGCCAGTGTCAGGCCAGCCCCCACAGCCGGGGGACCACGAACGCACCCGCCCCATGCTCCGCACGGTCTGTCCCTTCGTCGCTCGGGTAGTAACGCGCCCCTCGGTGGCGCCGTTGAGGATCCCAACTAGCGTGACCTGTGACGCGGAGCGCCGCCGTCCGGTTCCGTTCCTAACGGCAAGCCCACCGAAGGCCACTGTCACGGCCGAGCAGTGGGAGACGCCTGAGAACTGGGACCACGGAGGCCGCGCCTCCAGCCCCGGTGGCGTCGCCTTCCGCGACAGCTGCCGGACCCCCAGGAAGCCGACCCCCGGCGTCCACGTCTACGCCGGCTGCTCGACACCGTGGGGGCTCAGGCTGGTGCCACGCAGCTCACCTGCGGTAGCAGCACCGAGCTATGGGCCTATGGCAAGGGTCACCGGGGTTGCAGGCTCGCGGCTAGGTCGATGCGTCCGGCGCCGAGACCAGCGCCGACCGGTACGGCGGTCTGCTTGATCCGTGCGACCAGCTGCTCCGCCTCGGCGGTCGGCCGCTGTGCCCGCAGTAGCGCCGCCTGGCCGGCCACGAACGGCGTTGCCATCGACGTGCCGTCCCAGCGCGCGTAGACCCGCAGCGGGAACGAGCTGATGATGCGTTGCCCGGGTGCCGCGACGTCGACCCACAACCCGAAATTGCTGAACGGCGAGCGCAGGTCCGTAGGCGTCACGCTGGCAACTGCGACGGCGTCGTCGTCGGCGGCTGGCCACTGTCGCTGGGACCGGTTGTCGTTGCCCGCGGAAGCGACGACGACGGCCCCGTCCTCCTCGGCATCCTCGACCGCGTCTTCCAACAGCTCGGAGTCGGCCGCCGTGCCCAGGCTCAGGTTGATGACGTCTGCGCCGCGCTCACTGGCCCAGCTGATCGCCTCAGCGGTGATCCACACCGAGCCGAGCCCCTCGTCGTCGAGCACCCGCAGCGGCATGACCCTCGAGCCTGGCGCGACCACCGCCACGATGCCGGCGACGTGAGTGCCGTGCCCCCAGCCCTCGTCGGTACGACCGTCCACGTCATCGTCAACGCCGTTGCGCGTTTCCGCGGGGACGGCGTCGTCGTCGACGAAGTCGTAGCCGTTGGCCGTGAAGCGGTCGGACAGACCGGGGTGGGAGAGGCGGAAGCCGGTGTCGAGCACCGCGACGACCGTGCCCTCGCCACGGGTGGTCTCGTGTGCCTCGGCAGCGCGGACGGTGGTCAGCGCCCGTTGCGCCCGCCACCCGGCTGGGTCGCTGCCGACGATCGCCGGCTGACCGTGGTCCCACCGGTAGGTGGGGTTGCCCTCCGGCTGCCCGTCGGCGAAGTTGGGCTCCGCCCACTCCAGCTGCAGAGCCGGGTCGTTCTGCAGGTCGTCGACCAGCTGCTCTGGAGAGGTGCTCGCGGGTGGGTCAAGCAGGTAGGTGCGGGTCGGCGTCACTTGGTCGAGGACTCTGGTCCCGTACTTCGCGTTGATCTCCTCGATCGTCTGACCGACCGAGAGCTTGACAACGACGTCGGCGACACCGGTGAGGGCGTCATCGTTGGGGCCGTCGTCGTTGGGCCCGTCGGCGGTGGCGGGAGCGACCGGAGTGAGCAGGGCCAGCGCGAGGCCGGCCACACCGACTCCTACCAGTCCGCGTACCCGTGGCGTGGGAGGGGTCATGACTACTCCTGTCGGATCAGCAGGCGCCGGTCACGGTGAACGGCGCCCAGTAGTAGGGATGAGGGTCGCGGCGCGCGCTGTCTAGTTGCGCCTGTCGTAGCGCGCCGGTGGGGGTGAGCCCCCGGCGAAGATGGCCGTAGAAGTCGTGCATCTGCCCACCGGTCGACCTGTCGTCGGCCATCCAGAGGCTGGTCACTACGGCGGCGGCGCCAGCGGCCAGAAACGCCTGCGGGAGTCCTACTGCCTCCCCGCCAACCGCCTGCTGACGTCCAGTCTCACACGCCGACAAGGTCACGAGAGCTCCACGGACGTCGAGTGACGCGGCATCTCCGGCGGTGAACCATCCGTCGGACAGCCGCAACGCGGAGAACGTGGCGTTGTCCGGTCGGAACATGCCGTGGCAGGCGAGATGGATGATGCCTGCGCCCGCACCGTCTTGCCGGAGGACCGCTGCGGTCGCTTCCAGCCCGACGTGCATCCGCGCATTGGGCAGCAGGTCACCCAATGCGCGCACCTCCGACTCGGCGTGCGGGATGGTGGGGTCCGTGCTGGCGAGCGCCACGGACCGGTGGCCGCCGTCGTACGTCCAACGGGGCAGGGCTCCGAGCACCGAGCCGCTGGGGCCGGTGACGATCTCCCATTCGGCGACCAGCGGCCGGTCGCCGACGTGCAGCGCATGGAAGGGCACGCCTTGCAGCGCTGGCGGGACGACCACGGCGAGCCGGTCGGTCCCGCCGGCGGTCGCGGGCGGCAGCGGCAGGTCAGCGAGCAATTCGCTGGCGAGTCTGTCCAGGTCGCGCTCGACAAGCAGACTCAGCCGGGTCGCGTGCCGTTGAGCGAAGGCGGCACCCGCCCGAAAGCGTCGCCAGTGCTGCTCCAAGCTGGCGAGCAGCGGCGCCACGCGGGTCATGGTGGTGACGCGGCGGCCGACCAGCCGGGACCCCACGCCGAGGAAGCCGATGATCTCGTCACCGACGACGTGGTACGCGATCAGAACGGTGCTGTCGTCGAGGCGTTCCCGCAGGCTCGGGTAGTCGAGCAGCCGCCCGACGCCCAGGGGCTGACCCGCGGAGCTGCTGCGCGGGATGCGTGCCACGGACAAGCGGGCCTGGAGGTCGTCGGCACGCCGCCGCAACTCGCCGGTGCGCCGCCGGGCGGGCGTCTCGCCACTGGCCGCGTCGCTGCCGAGCATCTCGTCGTACACAGCGCTGAGTTCGGCCACCAGGGGTGTAACCGTCGAGTCGAGCGCCGTGCCGGGCGCTTCCCCGCCGGTTGTAGCCGTGCTGACGAGATCCAGTAGCGCGCGCCCCTTGGCTCGCTCGGCTGCCCGAAATGCCGAGCCGGCCGATTCGGGCTCAAGGTCGAGGTGCAGAGCGACCAGCTCATCGAAGGTGCGGGACTTGTCCCGCAGGAACGACGTGCGGGTGAGCTGTGAGGGGAGCAGTGCCCGCTGGCCGTCGGCCTCGTCCGCGGCCCGCTGCAGCAGCTCAAGAGCCTCATCGAGCCTGCCCTGTCGCCGCCGCAGCGCACCGAGTCGGCTGTCGACGCGGAACTGCAAGGGTGGCAGGCCGAGTCGACGCACCAGCTCGGACGCCTCGACGAGCGCGGCGCATGCCTCGTCGGGGTCAGCGACATCGGCGAGCCCCAGCAGCACATACACCCGCGCGACCCGCTGCTGGTCGTTCCTGGTCGTCGAACGCAGCCGGCGCAGCAGGGCCAGCGCGCCATCGTGATCGCCGCTTTGGTGCAGTACGGCCGCCAGCTCGACGCGGGCGGCCGTGGCGAGCGGGACGTTGCCCACCTGGTCGTGGCGCTCGGCCGCCTCTTCGAGGACCGCGCGCGCCTCGTCCCAGCGCTGCAAGGCGGCCAATGCGGCACCTCGCCCTGCGAGCGCCAGCGCGTGGTAATGCGCCAGTCCGGACGCTTCGACCGAGGCGGCCACCTGCTCATAGACCAAAGCCGCCTCGTCGTAGAGATTCAAGGAGAGATAGGCCTCGGCGGTGTGCAGCCGAAGCTGCTCGGTCTCGGCTGCGACATCCAGCCGCTCCAGCAGCCGCTCCGCACGGCCGAATGATTCCAGCGCCTGGGGGCCCTCACCGAGCGCCACGTGAGCGCGGCCCAGGTCGGCCAGGCACCGCGCCTCGAGCAGAGACAGCTTCGCGTCGGCGAAGCCTCGTACGGCCTGCGCGAACATGTCCCGGGCCATCCGCGCGCGCCCCTCAGCCAGCAGCTGTTCGGCCTGGTTCTGTCGCAGGATCGCGATCTCGTCCAACAGCCCCAGCGCCGACAGGTGCTGCTCGGCGGCCGCTGTCGCCTCGGCCGCCGCCGCGTAGTTCCCGGCGAAGGTGTGACAGACGCCGAGGTTCGTCAGGCACAACGCGCGTAGCCAGTCGGCGGCGAACGGCATGGACACCTGCCTACCGTTGGCACCTTCGAGCGCATCGATGCTGCGCAACAGCTCGGTGCCGACCTGCACAGCGTCCACCGTCCGGCCGAGCTCGTTGAGGATGTGCATCCGGCCCAGGTCGCTGCGCAGGGCGAGCCACGGCTCGGCGGCAGCGACATAGGCGTCGCGGGCGGCGTCGACGGCGCTCAGAGCATCGTCCAGGCGCCCCTCGATCGCGAGTCCCTGTCCCTCGAGCTGTGCTGCTCGGGCCGCCACCATCGCTGGGGCGGCGTCAAGCGAGGGACCTGGTGCCGACGCCAGGACCCGAGCCGCCTGGGCAACTTCGCGCGCCGCCACCGGGTCGTCGTGGATGAGTGCCTCGACCTGGTCGAGCACCTCGCTCAGAGGCACGGCCTGCTGCTGGCACCACTGGGCGAGCCGGGAAGCGCGCACGGCTGGGCTCGAACCCGCCTCCACCACGGCTCGCAGCCGCTCGGTCACCGACATCTCAGGCGGGCCGTCGCAGGTCGAGCTCGACGTGCACCGCGGGCCAGGCGGATGTGCGGTCCACCTCCATGACGACGACGTCCGCGGGCAGGACACCCAGCTCCACCCGGCCGAGGTCGTCGGACCGCTGACTGGCGACCAGCCCGGATCGCGCCCAGGTCTGGACTAGTACGGCGGCGGCGTCAGCGTGGCGGTCCAGCGGCAGCAGTTGCACCCCCGCGGTCAGCTCGTTGCCGCGCGGCTCCGACAGGTCGACGGCGACGTCGAGCCCCGGGCCCGAGAAGATAAGTTGCCGGGTCGCGTCCGAGGAAGAACGGGCCATCGCGAGGCCGGGGGCCTGCACGCTGTCAAACGACAGCGTCGCCCGCACCGCCCCCGCGAACCGGTCCAGCCAGGACGCGTCCTCTGCCGGACCGGCACCCGGCTCTATCGGCCCCATCGCGCGTAGCCGGGCGGCCAGGCCGTCCGGCACGGGCTCCGTCGCCAGCGAGGTGGCCGCGTGAAAGCGTCGCCACCAGGCGACTGTCGCGAGCACGTCTGGGGCCCCGTCCAGCGCTAGCCGCTCGACGCGGGCTGACGCGTCGGCGTCCAATCGGCCTTCCAACCAGTCCACGACGGTGCCGAAGTCTGCCGCCGGATGCTCTCCTGAGGTCATCGTGAGCTCCTCTCCGCCGACCAGTGCCGGCAGGGCGGCTCGGTGATGCACAAGTCGTCCGCCGTCCTCACTGGTCCCCCATCACCGAGCGGAGCCGGCGCAGACAGCGGGCGCGGGCTGGGCCGATGGTTCCGACTGCCTTGCCCAACCGGGCGGCCACGGCCTGGTAGGACGGGTCCGCGTCGTCCAGGTAGAGCGCTTGGAGGAGTCGCCGGCAGGCCGGATCGAGGCTCGCAAGTCCCTGGTACAGCCAGGCACGCTGCATCCACTCGTCGTAGGCGTCCACCGGGTCGTGCGCTGCCCCCGCAGCAGGGTCGGTGCCGTCGCGGTCCGGCTGCGCGGGGGCGAACACCTCACGCTCGCGGCGCCGGCGGTCGATCACACGCCAGGTCTGGCGTCGGGCCACCGTGCCCAGCCACGGCACCAGTGACCCGTCGTCCCGGAGCGAACCGAGACCGCTCAGCAGCTGCGCGAAGGTCGTCTGGGTGACGTCCTCGGCGTCTTCCCGGTCAAGGCCGTAGCTGCGGGGCACGGAGTAGACCAACCGCTCGTAGGCGGTGACCAGCTCGCGCCAGGCACGCGGGTCACCGGCGCGGCAGCGCGACAGCAGGTCGGCGTCGGGCGCGACTCGGGATCCGGCGGCAGGGCGCGCGGACGACGTCACGCGGCGATGCTAGGAGCGCTGGATGAGAAGAACATTAGCGAGGAGATCTGCTTCCCTGCCTCCTGCATCACCGGGGCGGACCGGGCGCACTGGTGTTGCGAGGCGGTCATCTCGGCCGATCGAGCATCGACCGGATATGAGCTGCACCCCCGGCGGGGGACCGGAGACGGAGGATCCCGATGAGTGCGACCTGTCAGGAGAGTGGCGCCAGCATCGATCTCAATCAGCTCCGCATCCGGCGGGCCAAGCACGCCTACACGACCCGCCACCTCGACACCAGTACTGCCTGCCTGCTCCTCACCGGCGTCGCGCCCAGAACGGGGGACGTCGTGCTGGCTCGGGTCGCCGAGATGGGGCAGCACACCAAGATCGAGCAGCGCGACGGCCGCCGGGCGTCACTGTTCCCCGGTGACGAAGTCGTCGTGGCCTACGGCAACCGCTACGCCCCCGACCAGTTCGAGGCCCTCATCCCCGCGGACCTCGGTCCGTGCGAGCTGGTGGCCGCTGGCGGAGTCGCCGCTCGGGTCAACGTTGCCCACGGGAAGATGGTCGCGGCCACGTCGCTCGAGCCGCTCGGCCTGCTCGCGGACGCGCAGGGCAACCGCCTGAACCTCCGGGATGGGGTACCGGCGGTCGAGGGAGCCGAGATGCCCGCCACCAGGCCGATCACCATCGCGGTCGTTGGCGCGTCGATGAACTCGGGCAAGACGACTGCCGCGGCGCACTTGGTGCGCGGTATGCGCGCCGCCGGCTTTCGGGTGGGTGCTGCGAAGACAACGGGGACCGGTGCCGGTGGAGACGTCTGGTTGCTCTCCGATGCCGGAGCTGTTCCGGTGTACGACTTCACGTGCGCCGGCCTGCCGAGCACGTACGGAGTGGGCATCGGCGAAGTCCGTCGCGTTTTCACCGAGCTCACCGATCGGCTTGCCGCGGACGGCTGCGAGGTGGTGGTCGTCGAGGTTGCCGACGGCGTCTATCAGGATGAGACCGGCGCGCTTCTCGGCGAACCGGTCTTTCGTGAACGAGTCGACGCGGTTCTCTTCGCCGCGTACGACGCCCTCGGCGCTACCGCCGGAGCTACCTGGTTGGAGACTCGGGGGCTGACGCCGCTCGCCCTGACCGGCGTGCTCTCGTCGTCACCCTTAGCGACTCGCGAGGCCGAGGCGGCGACCGGCCGCCAGGTCTGGGGATTGGAGCGGCTCCAGGACCCGTCGCTCGCTCGGCGCCTGCTGGAGGAGCTTGCGACCCAGGCAGCCCAGCGAGATTCCACCACCAGCCCTGTGCCAGCCGCGGGAGGCACCGACCTGACGCGAGTCGCCTGATGCTGCCTCGTCCTCTCTCGCGTTCGCGCGTACGGCTGTTCATTCTGCTCGTGGGTGTCGGCGCCGGGCAGGCCGTCGGCGCCATCTCTGTCGCTCTCCTGGTCGAACGTGGATTCGATCTATTCGTCACCGGGACGGCCTCCCTCGCCGCCCCCAGCGCGGCTGCCCTAGCCGCCGGACTCATCGGTGGCGTCGCGGTGATGGCCATCGCAAGGAGGCAGGAACGGGTGGTGGCTGAGCGCGTCGGCCAGCACTACGTACTCGACGTGCGCGAGACGCTGTTCGCGCACCTCACCCGCGTGCCGGCGCGCGAGTTGGGACAGCGCAACCGGGGCAGCATGCTGCTCCGTTTTGTGGGGGATCTCAACGCGCTCAAGACGTGGGTCAGCCTCGGACTGGCGCGCCTGATGGTCGCCGGACTGGCGGCCGCACTGGCCATGGCGGCGCTTGCGGTGATGAATCTTCGCCTCGGCCTGGCAGTCGGTGGAGTGCTCCTCCTCGGCGCCTTGGCGTCCTGGAGGACGTCCCCACGGCTGATCGCCTCGGCTGAACAGGCCCGGAAGCGTCAATCGAGGCTGACCGGCGAAGTCAGCGAGCGGCTGTCGCACATCGCCGTGCTGCAGGCGTCGGGGCAGGAGCGCCGGGAACGCCAGCGGGTGAAGCGCAAGAGTGACCAGGTGGCCGCAGCGATGATCGCGCGCGCCAAGGTCTCGGGTGACGCGCGGGGCATTGCCGAGGGCACCGCCGCCCTGACTGGTGTGGCAGCCCTGATCGTGGGCGCCCTGGAGGTACGCGCCGGCCGAGCTACGGGCGGGACCATCGTCGCCTCTCTCAGCATCGCCGGTTTCCTCTCCGGTCACCTTCGTGATCTCGGTCGAGTCGCCGAGTACGCCGCAGGAGCGCAGGTCGCCCGGGCGGCAGCCCGGCGCTTCCTCACGATGCCGCCACTCCCCGAAGCCGTAGGTGCAGCAGATGTCGACATAGCCGGTGGCGAGGTCCACCTGCAGGCGGTTTCCGTCGGTAAGGCGCTGGACGGAGTGACCCTCCATGCGCGGGCGGGCGACACGGTTGCCGTAGTGGGACCAAACGGCGCTGGCAAGAGCACCTTGGTGAGCCTCGTGGCCCGCCTGGTCGATCCCGACGAAGGGCGGGTCTGCATCGACGGACAGGACCTGAGGACCTGTTCGTTGTCCTCCGTCCGCAGGGCCGTCGGGATGGCCGGACCGGATCTGCCGCTGCTGCGCGGCAGCATGGAGCGCAACGTCCGCTACCGCGCTCCGCGGTGCAGCGACGAAGAGGTCATCAGGGTCGCGGAGCTGTGTGATCTGCACCAAGTCGCGGCCGATCTGCCCGAGGGTTGGCGTAGCGACGTCGGGGAGGGCGGAGGACGATTGTCGGCGGGACAACGGGCCCGACTGATGCTGGCGCGGGCGGCACTGGGCCGACCCCCGGTGCTGGTGCTGGACGAGGCCGAAGCGCACCTGGACGTGGACGCGGCCGCCGTGGTGGATCGCGTGTTGGACGACCACCGCGGAACGGCTCTCGTGGTCACGCACCGCCGCGAACTCGTCGACCGCGCCGACGCCGTGTGGTTTCTCGTAGATGGCAGGGTCGCGGAGGTGGGCGACCCTGCCCAGCTGTTTGCCGCCAATGGCCCAACCGCCCAGCTCTTCTGCGGCGGCGCGAACGGGTCGAATCCGCTCACCTGAGCCGATCAGCCGGCGGCATCGAGGAGCGTGCAGACAACAGGGAGCCCGGCGGCTGTGCGCGGCCGGGCTCCCGTATGGTCTAGCGCCGGTCTGTGGTGTCGGTGGTCTCCCGCCGCTTGATGAGGCCGGCAAGGCCGAGCAGGCCGAGCAGTCCCCAGAGGCCTGTCTTGTCGCCCTCGTCGTCGACAGTGGTCTCCGTCGTCTGGACGGGGGCAGCGGTCTGCGGCGGTGCGGCGTAGGCGGCTGTGCCGGGGGCGAGCAGAACGATGCCGGTGGTGGCCACGGCGGCCAGGGTCTTGCGCATGGAGCTCCTCCAGGATCAGGGATGTGCAGGCAGGAAGTCGGCCGGCATTAGAGGCGGGTGCTGCCGGGGCCTAGGTCGTTGTCGCGCGTGGTGCGGGTTGTTGCCCGGTAGTCCTTGTACTTCTTGTAGCCGAACAGTCCGAACAGCCCGAGGAGGCCGCCGAGCCCCCACTTGCCGCTGTCCATGTTGCCGTCGTCTTCCACCGGGTCGGCGTCCACTGTGTCGTCCTGGACGACGACCGTGCCGGTCGCCGCCTGGGGCGGGCCCGCAGCCACGGCTGGGGCGGTCGTCACGCCAAGGCTGCCGAGTGCGACGGCACTCAGCAGACCTCCTGTTGCGAGTGCTTTGCGCATGATGGTGAGATCCCCTCCATCAAATTGGGCCGCGGCTCGGTGCTCTGGCTCCCGCACACGGTTTCCCCTACAGGGGGCGCTCGTCAAGCACCGACCCATTGGGCATCACAAAAAGTCGGGTGCAGGGGACGCGTCCGGCGAGACCTCAGGCGCGGATCCGTAGTTCATCCAGCACGCGAGGTCTGGCGGAGCCAGTGCGGCGACCCGTTCCTCGTACCGGACGACGTCCTCGTCGGTGAGCCACTGTTGCCACTGTCCGGAGGAGCCGCTGCGGAAGAAGGTGCGGTTGTCCTTGAAGAGGCCGACGCGCTCATCCGGCACGAGGTCATCCGAGCGTTCACGCATCCGGTCGAACGTCGCGGCCTCGACCAGCGCGGGCCAGGTCTGCGCAGGCACGGTGATGTCGAGCCGGCCGGCAAGTCGCCTCATCTCAGCCTCGAGGTCCCGGGAGAGATCGCTGTAGTGCAGCATCACCACGTTGGGGTCATGGCGGCGGTGCCACCCGCCGGCCAGATGCCACACCGCGCCCCGCAGCGTGTCCAGGTTGCCCAGCGGCGACTCGTCGTTGTACATCCACTGCAGCAGGCTTTCCCGCTCGTCCGACGTAGCGGCTGGACGCTGCGTGGATCCGTCGTCGGGAGCTGGGTCATCGACCAGCCGCCGGATGACGTCTCGCTTGAGGTTGGCACCCTGGTGGCGCAGGGACACCGCCACGTCGCGCGGATCCCGCCCGACGACCACGTACGTCACGCGGGGGTCGGCCGGCAGCCCGTCGAGGGGGGTGTGCGTCTTGATGAACCGGCGATGGCGCTGAGCGTCGAGCTGGGCGCGGACCTCGCTCACCGGACGCACACGCATGTCGAGCCACGGTGACAGTGCCGTCAGTGGAGCCGGCAGGTCGACTGTCTGAAAGATCAGTAGGGCGCAGATCATCTGCGTCCACGTCGTTCCGCTCTTCGACGGGGCGCTGATCACGATGTCGCCCGGCCGGAAGGCGAACTCCTCCCACCGGGCACTGTCCTCAAGCGACGTTCGGTACCGGAGCCGCGCACGAGCCATCCGACGATGCTAGTAAGGCGCCCGGTGGTGGGCGTCAATGTCCGGCGCGACTGGCCTGGACCGGTGCCGCTGGCTGCGTACGACCGCCGCGTGGGAGCCTGCCACGGTGCCTGGTGCGGTCCGCGTTGCCCCACTTCGCCGCCAGCTGTTGCCCTTTGCTGTCGCGCTGGGGTTCGGCGCGTTCCTGCGCGGCGGGCGGGTGGTGTGCCTGGTGGTGCAGGCGCTGATCCGTCGCCATCCCGACAATGCGCTCGGCCGCCGGGTCCTGGCCTGGGGGCGCCGACGCCGACAGCCTCCGGAGCGGCGCTAGCCGAGGCAGCGGCGCACCGGCGCTGCGGCGCTCAGATCCAGGAGTCGAACCACATGCGCTCCTGCCACGCCTCGTACGGGATCACCCGATCGACGAGAATCGGGTAGAGGTAGGCGACGTTGACGAGGACCACCAGCACGTACGCCCCCGCTACGGTGGCGCCGATTGCCCGCCGCCGCGGGGATGCTTCGAGCGGCCCCACCAGCGCGCCGAGCACCAGGGCGACCACCAGCGCGAGGAAGGGCACCGTCGTCACCGCGTAGAACGAGAAGACGGTGCGGTCGAGGTAGAGGAACCAGGGCAGGTACGTCGCCGCCGCGGCCAGCAGCAACGCCCCGGCGCGCCAGTCCCGCCGACCGACCCACAGCCACAGGCAGCCGAGCAGCGCGGCGCAAGCACCCCACCACAGCGCGGGCGTCCCGATTGCCAGCACCTCCTGGCTGCACTTGTCGACCTCGCAGCCAGCCTTACCGCGTACGTAGTCGACGTAGTCGAAGGAGACCGGGCGGCTCACCACCAGCCAGCCCCACGGGTCGGAGGCGTAGGGGTGCGGGTCGCTCAGCCCGGTGTGGAAGGAGTACATCTCCCCGTGGTAGTGCCACAGGCTGCGCAGCCAGTCGGGCACCAGCCCGCCCACGCCGCGCGCCGGGTGATCGGCTCCCCACTGCCGCGACCAGCCGTCGGTGCTGGCGATCCACCCGCCCCACGACGCCACGTAGGTGACGAACGCGGTGCCCACCACCGACACGAACGCGATCGGCGCGTCGAGCAGCAGCGAACGTGAGCGCGCCCAGGCCACGCCAAGGCTCCGCCGCGCCCCAGCGTCCCAGCCGACGGTGAGCAGCCCGAACACCGCTAGCACCCACACCGCGCTCCACTTCGTGCCGACGGCCATGCCCAGGCACACCCCGGCGGCCACCCGCCAGGGCCTCCACAGCAGCACCGGCCCCCACCCCAGCGGGCCGAGCCGCGCCGCTCGCAGCCGCCACCGAGACGAGTAGCGAGCGCGGGCCCAGTCGCGGTCGGCCAGCAGGCAGCCGAACGCAGCCACCGTCCAGAAGGCCTGCAAGCCGTCCAGGATGGCCGTCCGGCTCGCGACGAGATGGAGCCCGTCCAACGCGAGAAGTAGGCCGGCCGTACAGCCCAGCAGGGTGGAGCCGAACAACCGCCGGCCAGCCCGGGCCACGATCAGCACGGTGAGGGTGCCGGCGAGCGCGACGGCCACGCGCCAGCCGAGCGGGTCGACGCCGAAGACGGCTTCCCCGGCCGCGATCATCCACTTGCCGACCTCGGGGTGGACCACGAAGGACGGGTCACCGGAGAAGACGTCGAGGTCCCCCGCCAGCAGCTTCTCGTCCGCGCCGTCCACGAACGCCCGGGCGTGCCCGTGCCGCAGCAGCGAGAAGGCGTCCTTGGCGTAGTAGGTCTCGTCGAACACCAGCCGGGACGGGCGCCCCAGGTCCCAGAAGCGGAGCAGGCCGGCGAGCAGGGCGACGCCGAGCGGGCCGGTCCAGCCCCAGTGGCCGTCGCGGGGGAGCGGGTGCAGCAGCCGAAGGGGGCGGGCGCGGCGCTGCGCGGAGGTGGAGTGGCCAGCGGTGGCGCCCGGTGGCGCCGGAGCCGACGGGCGCTGTGCCGGGGGTTCGGCCAACGGGGTCCGGGGGGTCGGCGCGGTCGACGCTTCATCGAGCTCCGCGCTGGCCACCGCGCCGCCGGCGTCCGCGCCATCGACCTCGCCGCCGGCCACAGCGCCATCGACCTCGCCGCCGGCCACAGCGCCATCGACCTCGCCGCCGGCCACGGCGCCATCGTAGGGATGAGGTGGGTCCGGGCGGCGCTGCCAGGATGGGGCGGTGAGCGGGACGGAGGGGCTGCTCGTCCTCGCCGGCACCCCGATTGGGGCGCTGGCCGACGCACCGCCCCGACTGGCAGCCGAGCTGGCCGCGGCCGACATCGTCGCCGCCGAGGACACCCGCCGGCTGCGCCGCCTTGCCGCGTCGCTGGGGGCGCCGGTGCCCGGGCAGGTGGTGTCGTACTTCGCCGGCAACGAGGCCCAGCGCACCCCCGAGCTCGTCGCGGCGCTGCGCTCGGGCGCGCGGGTGCTGCTCGTCACCGACGCCGGGATGCCGTCAGTGTCCGACCCGGGGTACCTGCTGGTCAGCGCCGCCGCCGCGACGGGCGTACGGGTAACTGCTGTCCCCGGCCCGAGCGCGGTCCTCACCGCGCTGGCGCTGTCCGGCCTGCCCGCCGACCGGTTCTGCTTCGAGGGGTTCCCCCCGCGCCGGCCGGGCGAGCGTTCGCGTGCCCTAGCCGCGCTCGCCGCCGAGCCGCGCACCCTGGTCTTCTTCGAGGCGCCGCACCGGCTGGCCGCGTCGCTGGGGGCGATGGCCGAGGCGTTCGGCGCGGACCGCCCGGCGGCGGTGTGCCGGGAGCTGACCAAGACCTACGAGGAGGTACGCCGCGGCCCGCTGGGTGAGCTGGCCGACTGGGCGGCGGAGGGCGTACGGGGGGAGGTCACCGTCGTGGTCGCGGGTGCGCCGGCTGCGGCGCCGGCCGCGGTCCCGCCCGAGCGGCTCGCCGCGCTGGTCGCCGCCCGCCAGGCCTCCGGCGAGGGCCGGAGGGAGGCCATCAGCGCCGTCGCGGTGGAGCTCGGCGTGCCCAAGCGGGAGGTCTACGCCGCCGCGGTCGAACACCGCCCCCCACCATGATCGAGTGGACACCTCCGGACGGCGACACCGGCGTGTCTCGTCCGGAAGTGTCCACTCGAGCCTGTGGGCGTGCTGGCTGGACGCCGGCGCGATAACCAGGAGGGGCGACGCCGCAACGCCCGTACGATCTGGCGCGTGTCGCGCATCCTGACCGCGGTCGCCTGGCCGTACGCCAACGGCCCGCGCCACCTCGGTCACGTCTCCGGTTTCGGCGTGCCCTCCGACGTGTTCAGCCGCTACATGCGCATGGCCGGGCACGACGTCCTGATGGTCAGCGGCACCGATGAGCACGGCACGCCGATCCTCGTGCAGGCCGAACGCGAGGGGGTGAGCCCGCGCGAGCTCGCCGACCGATACAACCGGGTCATTGTCGAGGACCTGCACTCGCTCGGGCTGTCGTACGACCTGTTCACCCGGACGACGACGCGCAACCACTACGCGGTGGTCCAGGAGATCTTCCGCACCCTGCACCGCAACGGCTACCTGGTCGCCCGCACCACGATGGGCGCAGTCAGCCCGTCCACCGGGCGGACGCTGCCCGACCGCTACATCGAGGGCACCTGCCCGATCTGCGGGTACGAGGCGGCGCGCGGCGACCAGTGCGACAACTGCGGCAACCAGCTCGACCCCACCGACCTTGGTGCCCCGCGCAGCCGGATCAACGGGGAGACTCCGCGTTTCGTCGAGACTGAGCACTTCTTCCTCGACCTTCCCGCGCTGGCCGACGCGCTCGGGTCGTGGCTGCAGACCCGGAGCGACTGGCGCCCGAACGTGCTGCGCTTCAGCCTCAACCTGCTGGAGGACCTGCGGCCGCGGGCGATGACCCGCGACATCGACTGGGGGGTGCCGGTGCCGCTGCCCGGGTGGCAGGAAGACCCGAACAAGCGGTTGTACGTGTGGTTCGACGCGGTCATCGGATACCTGTCCGCGTCGGTGGAGTGGGCCCGCCGCAGCGGCGACCCCGACGCCTGGCGGGCCTGGTGGTGCGACCCCGACGCCCGCTCGTACTACTTCATGGGCAAGGACAACATCACCTTCCACTCCCAGATCTGGCCGGCGGAGCTGCTCGGCTACGACGGGCGCGGGGCGCACGGCGGTACTCCGGGGCCGTACGGGCAGCTGCAGCTGCCGACGGAGGTCGTCTCCAGCGAGTTCCTCACCATGGAGGGGCGCAAGTTCTCCTCCTCGCGGGGCGTGGCTATCCACGTCCGCGACGTCCTCGACCGCTACGACGCGGACGCGCTGCGCTACTTCATCGCGGTGGCCGGGCCAGAGTCGCAGGACACCGACTTCACCTGGGCAGAGTTCGTCCGGCGCACCAACGACGAGCTGGTGGCCGGGTGGGGCAACCTCGTCAACCGGACCGTGTCGCTGGTCGCCAAGAACGTCGGGTCGGTCCCGGAGCCGGGGACCTTCATCGACGCCGACGCGGCGCTGCTCGACGCCACCAAGACCGCGTTCGCGACCGTCGGCGACCTGATCGAGCGGCACCGGCAGAAGGCCGCGGTGCAGGAGGCGATGCGCGTCGTCGGGGAGGCCAACACCTACCTGTCCCACCAGGCGCCGTGGAAGCTGCGCGCCGACGACCCCGAGCGGATGCGCACGGTGCTGCACGTGGCGGTGCAGGCGGTCGACGACTGCAAGACGCTGCTGGCGCCGTTCCTGCCGCACTCGGCCGAGGAGGTGCACCAGTTGCTAGGCCGCCGGGGGGCCGCCGCACCGGGGCCCCGGGTCGAGGAGGTGGCCGACCTCGACGGGGGACCGGCCTACCCAGTCATCACCGGTGACTACGCCGCCACCCCCGCGTGGGCCTCCGAGCCCGTCGTGCCCGGGACGCCGCTGGCACCGCCGACGCCGGTGTTCCGCAAGCTCGACCCCTCCGTGGTCGACGAGGAGCTCGCCCGGCTCGAGCAGCGGGCCGCCGAGTGACCGTGGCCCCGGGTCCCGCCCCACGGATGGCCGGCGGGGGCGTCAGACCCGCGGGGCAGCACCACCTCGCTGTGGATCACGCGAGGTGAGGGCAGCCAGCGGGATCGACGGCCGGCTGTCGTGTGCCGCGAGAGCGAGCACGTGACTCACCCCCGCAGCGAGATGTTCCCGCCCGCACCGGCCGGGGACTACCCGCCGCCGCCGCCCCCGCTACCGGCGCCCGCTGTCGACAGCCACTGCCACCTCGACCTCTCGCGGCACGACGGCGCAGCTGAGCTGGACCCGACCGGGGCGCTCGCCGCCGCCCGAGCCGTCGGAGTCAGCCGCGTGGTGCAGATCGGGTGCGACCTCGGCGGCGCCCGCTGGGCGGTAGCCGCCGCCGACGAGCACCCGGGCGTGCTCGCGGGGGTCGCGCTGCACCCCAACGAGGCCCCCCGGCTGGCGGAGCGAGGTGAGCTCGACGCCGCCCTGGCGGAGGTTGAGCGGCTGGCCGACTCGAGCGAGCGGGTGCGCGCCGTCGGCGAGACCGGGCTGGACCACTTCCGCACGGGAGTCGAAGGACGCGCCGCGCAGGAGGCGTCCTTCCGCGCTCACATCGCCATGGCCAAGCGGCTCGGCAAGGCGCTCGTCGTCCACGACCGGGACGCGCACGAGGACGTGCTGCGGGTGCTGGACCAGGAGGGGGCCCCGCAGCACGTGGTGCTGCACTGCTTCTCCGGCGACAGTGGCTTCACGCGGCGCTGTGTCGAGCGCGGGTACGTGCTGTCCTTCGCCGGGACGGTGACCTTTCGCAACGCCGGGACGCTGCGCGAGGCCCTGGCGCTGGTCCCGCCCGAGCAGCTGATGGTCGAGACCGACTCCCCCTACCTCACCCCGACCCCGCACCGGGGCCGGCCCAACGGGCCGTACCTGCTGCCGTTGACCGTCCGGGCAGTCGCCGACGTGCTCGGCGCTGACGCGGCAAGCGTCTGCGCGATCACGTCCAGCACCGCGGAGCGAGTGTTCGGCACCTGGTGGTGAAGGACGCGACGGTGAGTGCGCTGCTCGGGGCGGTGGAGGTCAGAGCGCTGGCGGATCGGCTCGGGCTGGTCCCGAGCAGGTCGCGGGGGCAGAACTTCGTCATCGACCCCAACACCGTGCGCCGCATCGTCCGGACCGCGCAGCTCGACCCGGCGGCGGTGGTCGTCGAGGTCGGCCCCGGCGTGGGCTCCTTGACCTTGGCGCTGCTCCCCGCCGCGGCTCGGGTGGTCGCCGTCGAGGTCGACCCCGAGCTCGCCGCCGCCCTGCCCCTGACGGTCGCCACGCACGCCCCACAGCTCGCCGACCGGCTGGCCGTCGTGACCGCTGACGCCCTCACCGTCACTGAGCTGCCCGGACCGCCCCCGACTGCGCTGGTCGCCAATCTCCCGTACAACGTCGCTGTGCCCGTGCTGCTGCACCTCCTCGAGGTCGTCCCCTCACTGCGCACGGGCCTGGTGATGGTGCAGGCGGAGGTCGCTGACCGACTCGCCGCCCCACCGGGCTCTCGCACGTACGGCGTCCCGTCGGTCAAGGCCGCGTGGTATGCCGACGTGAAGCGCGTGGGCGAGGTCAGCCGTACGGTGTTCTGGCCGGCGCCGCGGGTCGACTCCGCGCTGGTCCGGCTCGAGCGTCGCGACCCCCCGACGACGACGGCGAGCCGGGCGGAGGTCTTCGCGGTGGTGGACGCGGCGTTCGGGCAGCGGCGCAAGACGCTGCGGGCGGCCCTGGCCGGCTGGGCGGGCTCGCCCGGAGACGCCGAAAGCGTGCTGCGCGCCGCGGGCATCGCCCCTGGCCTGCGCGGCGAGGCGCTGCATGTCGGCGACTTCGCGCGGCTGGCGGCGGCGCGTGCCGGGCGAGCTCACTGAGCCCGTGGCCGCCGTCACCGTACGCGCACCCGGGAAGGTCAACCTGGCCCTCGCGGTGGGCCGGTTGCGCGCCGACGGCTACCACGAGGTCGTCTCGGTGCTGCACGCGGTCTCGCTGAGCGACGAGGTGGTGGCCGAGCCGGGGCCCGGCGTCAGCGTCAGCGTTGCCGGTGAAGGCGCCGACGCGGTCCCCACCGGCCGGGACAACCTCGCGGCCCGCGCCGCGTACGCGCTGGCTCGCTTCCTGCGCCGCGAACCCGCGGTGCACCTGACACTGCGCAAGGCGATCCCGGTCGCCGGCGGCATGGCCGGGGGCAGCGCGGACGCCGCGGCAGCGCTGCTGGCATGCAGCGTGTTGTGGGACTCCCGGCTCAGCCGCGAGCACCTGCTCGAGCTCGCCGCCGGCCTGGGCAGCGACGTGCCCTTCGGGGTTCTCGGCGGCACCGCGGTCGCGACCGGGCGCGGCGCGCGGCTCGCGCCGGCGCTGAGCCGCGGGACCTTTCACTGGGTCCTCGCGCTGGCCGCGGGCGGGCTGTCGACGCCGGCCGTGTACGGCCAGCTGGACCGGCTGCGCGGTGGAAGCGATGTCCCCGCTCCGCGAGTGCCGCCGGCCCTGATGGCGGCGTTGCGCTCCGGTGACGCGGCAGCGCTGGGCATCGCGCTGGGCAACGACCTGCAGGAGGCCGCGCTGGCGTTGCGCCCCGCGCTGCGGCTCACCCTCGAGGCTGGCGCCGACGCGGGCGCTCTCGCCGGCGTCGTCGCCGGGTCCGGCCCCACGTGCGCCTTCCTCGCCCGGGATGAGCGGCACGCCACCGATGTGGCGGCACGGCTCTCCGCTGCGGGCGTGTGCCGAACGCTGCGGCGGGCGTACGGGCCGGTCAGCGGCGCGCGGGTGGTCAACGGTCCCGCGTGAGGCGCTGACGTAGCCTCACGAGATGCCCGACACCGCCCGCCGAGGGCCTTCCTCGGCGGGTGCCGACATTGCCGCGGACGTACACCCGGTGAGCGTGCTGCGGGCGCCGTACGCCCGGTTGACCCTGGGCATCGTGGCCACCGTCTTCCTCGTCGCGTTCGAGGCGATGGCAGTGGCCACCGTCATGCCGACGGCGGTGCGCGCGGTCGACGGACTGCCGGCGTACGCCTGGGCGTTCAGCGGTTTCTTCGCCGCCAGCCTGCTCGCCATGGTGGTGGCGGGGGAGCGCAGCGACCGCGCCGGCCCGAGGGGTCCGCTGCTCGGCGGTGTCCTCACCTTCGTCGCCGGCCTCCTGCTCGCCGGTTCGGCGACGTCCATGCCGGTCTTCGTGCTCGGGCGGGCGGTGCAGGGGTTCGGGGCCGGACTGGTCATCGTCGCGCTGTACGTCGTCGTCGGCAGGGCCTATCCCGAGTCGTTGCGGCCCCGGGCGTTCGCCGCGATGTCCGCGGCGTGGGTGCTGCCCTCGATCGTGGGACCGGTGGTTGCCGGCTGGGTCAGCGGACACGTCGGCTGGCGGTGGGTGTTCTTCGGCGTCGCGCCGCTGGTCGTCCCCGCCCTCCTTCTGATAGCGCCCGATCTGCGTACGCCCGCCCTGGCCGGGCCTGCGGCGGCTGCGGTCCCCGCGACGCGGCGCGGGAGGGTGTGGCCGGCGCTGGCCACGGCGCTGGGTGCGGCACTGCTGCTGGCCGCCGGGCAGGACGTGTCGTGGCGGAGCCTGCTGCCGGCGGCACTGGCGGTGGCGCTGCTCGTCACGTCGCTGCCCCGGCTGCTACCCCGAGGCGCCCTGGTCGCCGCCCGCGGTCTGCCGACCGTGGTCGCGCTGCGTGGGCTGCTGGCCGGCGCGTTCTTCGGGGCAGAGGCGTTCATCCCGCTGGCCCTGGTCACCGAGCGCGGACTGTCGACGACGATGGCCGGGCTCTCGCTTACCGGCGCCGCGCTGGGCTGGGCGACCGGGTCGTGGTGGCAGGGCCGCCCGGGGATGCCGCTGTCCCGGCCGGTGCTCGTTCTTCTCGGCTGCGGCCTCGTCGCTCTCGGCATCGTCGGCGCCGCGCTGGCGGTGATCCCGCCCTTTCCGGCCTGGCTGGCCGCCGTGCGCTGGACGATCGGAGGCGCCGGGATGGGACTGGCGCTCGCCAGCCTGGGCGTCCTGCTGTTCCAGCTCTCTCCGCCTGAGGACCAGGGGGCGAACTCCGCGGCGCTGCAGGTGAGCGACGCGCTCGGGTCGGTGCTCTGCGTGGGCGGGGCCGGTGTCCTGCTGGCGGCCTCCTATGCGAAAGGCTGGGATCGCAGCCTCACCTTGGTCACCATCGACGTGCTCATGCTCGGCGTGGTCGCGCTCGCAGCCGCGGTGTCCCGCCGCTCGGCGGCCAGCCCGCCGCGGCGAGGCCAGCCGGATGGGGTGCGTGCGTAGGGCCAATCGGTCCACCGGCTGGCGTGACCCCGTGCCGAATGTCCACGGTCGACGTGAGGAAACGGCCACCCAGGCGGCCGTACGGACCCGTGGATCAAGGTGGCGAGAAGATCATGCGGTGGCGCGGTGGCGCGGTGGCGCGGTGGCGCGGTGGCGCGGCCAGTGGGCGACGGAGACGATGCGCGGTGGCGCGGTCAGTGGGTGGTGGCGACGACGCAGGGGGTGCTCAGCGGGGCAGCGTGAGAGGCTGGGCCGGCCATGGCCGCAGCCACCAGCAACCTGGTCAACCTGGAGGCGGTGAGCATCGGCTACGGCACCCGCACCGTGCTCGATGAGGTGCGGCTCGGCGTCGGGACGGGCGAGCGGATCGGCGTGGTCGGCCGCAACGGCGGCGGCAAGTCGACGCTGCTGCGGGTGCTCTCCGGGCGGAAGCGTCCGGACGCGGGCCGGGTCACCCACACCGGTGGGCTGCGCCTCGGCCACCTCGCTCAACACGATGAGCTCGAGCCCACGGCGAGCGTGCGCACCCACGTTCTGCGTGGGCGGGCCGAGCACGAGTGGGCCGGGGACGCCGGTGTCCGGGAGGTGCTCGGCGCGCTGCTGGGAGGGGTCGACCTCGACGCCGCTCTGGGCCGGCTCTCCGGCGGTGAGCGCCGGCGGGTGTCCCTCGCCCGGCTGCTCACCCGCGAGGACGACTTGCTCGTCCTCGACGAGCCGACGAACCATCTCGACGTCGAGGCGATCGACTGGCTGGCCGGCCACCTCGCCTCCCGGGCCGGCGCCCTCGTCGTTGTCTCCCACGACCGGTGGTTCCTCGACGCGACAGCCCTGACGACGTGGGAGGTCGACGGCGGACGGGTGCACTCCTACGACGGGGGCTACTCGGCGTACGTGCTCGCGCGGGCCGAGCGCGCGCGGCTCGCGGCTACCGTCGAGAGCCGCCGGCAGAACCTGCTGCGCAAGGAGCTGGCCTGGTTGCGCCGCGGCCCGCCGGCCCGGACCAGCAAGCCGCGCTTCCGGGTGGAGGCGGCCAGCGCGCTCGTCGCGGGCGAGCCGCCGGCCCGGGACTCCCTGGAGCTGGCGCGGTTTGCGACGGCGCGGCTGGGCCGCAGCGTGTACGACCTGGAGGACGTACGCGTCCACGTTGGCGACGGGGCTCGCGACGGGGCTCGCGACGGGGCTCGCGACGGGGCAGCCGAGCGGGTCCTGCTCGACGAGGTGACCTGGCGGCTCGGGCCCGGGGAACGGGTGGGCATCGTCGGGGCCAACGGCGCGGGCAAGACGTCGCTGCTGCGGCTGCTCACCGGCGCGGCGCGGCCGGCCGCCGGGACGGTCGAGGTGGGTCGCACGGTGCGGGCGGCGATGCTGACCCAGGAGGTCGCCGAGCTGGACTCGGGCTGGCGGCTGCTCGAGGCGGTGGAGGCGGTGAGCCGGGTCGCCCAGCTCCAGGTCGAGCGTGGCCCCAAGGGCGCGCTCGGCCGGACGGAGCCCGCTCTCGGGTCGGCCGGAGCGCCGACGGCGACGGCGGGGCAGCTGCTGGAGCGCTTCGGCTTCGCCGCCGAGCGGCAGTGGACGCCGGTCGGGGACCTCTCCGGGGGAGAGCGCCGGCGGCTGCAGCTGCTGCGGCTGCTCATGGGTGAGCCCAACGTGCTGCTGCTCGACGAGCCCACCAACGACCTCGACATCGAGACCCTCACCGTGCTCGAGGACCTGCTCGACTCGTGGGTGGGCTCGGTGGTCGTCGTGAGCCACGACCGGTGGTTCCTGGAGCGGGTGACCGACGCGGTGTACGGGCTGCTCGCCGACGGGCGGCTCACCCACCTGCCGGGAGGGGTGGAGGAGTACCTGGCTCGGCGACGCTCGGCCGGGGCCGCTGGGCAGCAGGACGCGCGGGTCGCTCGTACCCGTCCCGGCGACACCCGCGCGGCGCGTAAGGAGCTCACCCGGGTCGAGCGTGACCTGGCGGTGTTGGCACGCCGGGAGCAGCGGCTACACGCCGACCTGGCCGCCTCCGCCACCGACCACGAGCGGGTGCTGAGCCTCGACGGGGAGCTGCGGGCGCTGCTGGCCGACAAGGAGCGGCTGGAGGACCGCTGGCTCGCGCTGGCCGAGCGGGCCGGCTGACAAGGCGGTGATGTCCGCGACGGATGGCTGGGTAGTGCGGCTGGCCGCGCGTGGGGACGGCCCGCGGGTCGCGGTCAAGGATGCGATCGACGTGGCCGGCCTGCCGACGTACGGCGGCTCCCCGGCGCTGGCGGCTGTCGCCTCGCCGGCCGGTCGTGACGCGGAGTGCGTCCGCCGCGTCCGGGCCGGCGGCGGTGTGCTCGTCGGCAAGACTGCGCTCACCGAGCTGTGCTGGTTCGCCTCCGGGCGCAACGACCTGCTCGGCACCCCCCTCAACCCCCTCGATCCGGGGCGGGTACCCGGCGGCTCCTCCAGCGGCTCAGCGGTGGTGGTGGCCCGCGGCGAGGCCGACGTCGGCCTCGGGACGGACACCGGCGGATCGGTTCGCGTCCCGGCGGCCTGCTGCGGTATCGCCGGGCTGAAGACGACGTGGGGACGCGTCCCGCTCGACGAGGTGCTGCCACTGTCCCCGTCGTTGGACACCGTCGGCCCCCTCGCCCGCGATGTCGCCGGGCTCACCGTCGGCCTGCGGCTGCTCGACCCCGCTGCCGGCAGCGTCGACCCGGTTACCGCGCCGGTGGTGGCGCGGGTGCGCCCTCCAGTGGCCGTGGACGCGGACGTGGACGCCGCCGTGGACCTGGCGCTGCGCCGGGCCGGGTGGCGGGTGCGGGAGGTCGAGGCCGACTGGTGGACGGAGGCGAGCGACATCACCGATCTGGTGCTCCTCGCCGAGGGCGCACGCGGCAACGCGGCGCTGCTGGAGCACGCCCCGCTGCTCAGCGGCGCCGTCGTCGACCGCATCACCCGGGGATTGCTTGTCGACGACGACGAGCTCGCCGCCGCCCGGCGTGACCTGGGCGACGTACGGACGCACTTCCTGCGGCTGTTGGACGGCCGGGCGGGCCGGGCCGACCCGGGTGGCGTGGACGCCCTGGCGCTGCCGACGCTGCCGTTCCCGGCGCCGCCGCTCACCGCGCCCGGTGGCATAACGGCGCTCACGGTGGCCGTCAACGGTGTCGGTTTCCCGGCCCTTGCCTTGCCCGTCCCGCTGCCCGGCTCGCCGGTGCCGGCCTCCCTGCAGCTGATCGCCCGGCCGTACGAGGAGGAGCGTCTACTCGCCCTGGGCGGCGAGCTCGAGTCCACCCAGAGCACCGGCTGACTCGTACGCTCTCGGCGTGGAGATCAGCCGGCGCACTCTTCTGGTGGCCGGTGTCGGGGGCACCGCGGCGCTGGGAGCGGCCTCCGTCCTCGGCGGCGCATCACTGGCCGAGTCGGTGCTCGCGCGCCTGGTTGGGCGGGAGCGCACCGACGCGTTCATCCCCGACGCACCGGAGGGCCGCGTGGTCCTGGAGGAGGTGTACTCGCCCGCGCGCGGTCAGGACGTGGGCCTGTTCACCGCCGTTCCCGCCGGGCACGGCACCGGTCGTGGCCTTCCCGTCTGCCTGGTGCTGCACGGGGCCAGCTCCGACACCGCCGACTTCCAGCCCTTCGGGCTGCCCCGCTTCCTCAGCGCGTCGGCGGTCCGCAACGGATGGCCCTTCGTGCTCTTCGGCGTCGACGGCGGGGTGTCCAACTGGGAGCCCGACGGATCCGACGACCCGCAGCGGATGCTGCTGGAGGAGGTCCCCGGCTGGGTCGACGAGCGCGGTTTCGACGCGGACCGGGTCGCCGCGTGGGGCTGGTCGATGGGCGGGTACGGCGCCCTGCGGCTGGCCCAGCTGCGGCCGGAACCGCTGCGCGCGGTTGCGGCCTTCTCCCCGGCGGTGACCGAAGGCGACGCGGTCTCCGCCGACGCCGCTGCGCTCGCCGGCACGCCCGTGGGCCTGTGGTGTGGTTTGGACGACCCGCTGCTGCCCGCCGTCGAGGCGCTGGCGCGGGCGCTCGACCCTCCTCCGGTGGTCGCGTCGTTCCTTGCCGGTGGCCACACTCGTGTGTTCTGGAACGAGCACACGCTGACGGCCTTCCGGTTCCTCGCCGCCCGACTGGCTGGCTGAAGCGGCGCTGGACACCCCCGGGTGTGCTCAGCGAGTCTGCTGACCGGCCGCCGTGGGCTCGTTGTCGAAGGAGACCAGCAGCCGCCGGAGCAGGCCGGCCGTACGGGCGCGCTCCCGCGGGCTGAGCCCGCGCAGCAGCTCACGCTCGTGCCCGAGCAACGCCTCCAGCGCGGCGTCGACCGCCTCCCGGCCGGCGGGGGTGAGCCGTACCTGCACGCCGCGCCGGTCGTCGACCGCCTCCCGGCCGGCGGGGGTGAGCCGTACCTGCACGCCGCGCCGGTCGGTGGGATCGGGCCGCCGCGCCACCAACCCCCGGCTGGCGAGCCGGTCGATCCGGTTGGTCATCGTCCCGCTCGTCACCAGCGTCTGGGTGAGCAGCCGTCCCGGCGACAGCTCGTACGGCGCTCCGGCCCGGCGCAGCGCGGCCAGCACGTCGAACTCCCAGCCCTCCAGCCCGGAACGGGCGAACGCGGAGCGGCGCCCCCGGTCGAGGTGCCGAGCCAGCCGGGAGACCCGGCTGAGCACCTCCAGCGGTGCGATGTCGAGGTCGGGCCGCTCCCGTGCCCACGCGGCGACGAGCCGGTCGACCTCATCCTCGTCCTCGTCCACGCGGGCGAGATTACGCGCGCGCGCCCCCCGTCACGAGCATCTTGACATCGAGACGAGTACGTGGGAGTCCAAGCGGCCGGACACCTCCGTGCGGTCAGTCGTCGTCCACGCCGTCGGTGCCGTCATCGTCGCCGTCCCCGGCCCCGTCGTCGCCCTCGGCCGCGTCGTCGTCCTCCTGCGCCACGACCCTGAAGTCCGCGTCCAGGGACACCTCGACGACTCGCCCGTCGGAGAGGCGTATCTCGACGCCGTAGGCGGCGCCGTCGTCACCGACCTCGGTCTCGACGACCTTCCCGCCACCGGTGTGCTGCAACGCGGCACGAGTGGCCTGGTCGAGCGCAGCGCCGGTCAGGCCCTCGTCTTCGTGGTTGGCGTCGCCCTGGGTGCCAGCGACGGCCAGGCAAGTCGCCGTCCCGCCGACGATCAAGGTGAGTGCCGCGCCGATCAACGCCGTCCTCGTCCTGCGCTCCACGATTGCCTCCGCTTCCGTCCGCTCGCTGTCCTGTCGCAGGCAGCCTGGACCATCCTCGCTGAGTGAATGCGAAGAGGGGGCTGCACCGCTCTTCGCGTCCGCTCAACCCTGCGGCGGCGGGACGTCCTTATGACCGGGACACCGTGCCCCTCGAGCCCAACATGCCGACGCGGGCGCGCGTGGACGTGACAAATCGGTCGCCCTGGCGACCGCTGCGTCACGTGGATCAAACAAGAACTGGGGGCCGAGCTGAAGTTCTACGGGGCCCGCGACGTCGTCACCGCGCACCTCTCGCCACCTCCAATCATCTTGACATCGAGATATCTGTGCGGGACCGTACCCGCGGAGCGATACGACGGCTCGACCCGCGGAGGTGGCTGGTGCGGTGGGATCCCGAGCGATACCTCGACTACTCCGCCGAGCGGGCCCGCCCCTTCCATGACCTGATGGGTCGCGTCGCCGCGACGGCTCCGGGGCTGGTCGTCGACCTCGGCTGCGGACCGGCGACCCTGACCGCGACGCTGGCGCAGCGATGGCCTGGCGCCCGGATCGTCGGCGTGGACTCCTCGGAGGAGATGCTCGCGGCGGCGGACTCGGCTCGCGCGGCAGGCGTCGAGCTGGTCCACGCCGACCTGCGGGAGTGGCGCCCACCCGGCCCGGTCGACGTCCTGGTGTCCAACGCCACCCTGCAGTGGGTGCGGCAGCACCTGGAGCTGCTGCCCCGGCTGCTGTCGCATGTCGTACCCGGGGGATGGATCGCGCTGCAGGTGCCGGGCAACTTCACCGCGCCGAGCCACGTCCTGCTGCACGAGCTCGCCGACTCCCCCCGCTGGCGGAATCGGCTCGGCGCCGACCGGGTGCAGCGCCCGGCCGCGCACGATGCCGGCGACTACGTCGCGGCGCTCGCAGCGCTGGACTGCGCCGTGGACGCCTGGGAGACGACGTACCTGCACGTGCTCCCCGGAGAGGACGCGGTGCTGGAGTGGATGCGCGGCACCGGACTGCGTCCGGTGCTCGAAGCCCTCGACGAGAGCGAGCGCACAGAGTTCGTCGACCACTACGGCGCGGCCCTGCGCGCGGCCTACCCGCGTCGGCCGTACGGCACCGTGCTCGCGTTCCGGCGGGTGTTCGCCGTCGCCCGCCGCCTCGACCATGACCGAGCGGAGGAGCGCTGATGGTCATCGGCCTGCACCACGTCCAGGTCGGCTGCCCCGGCGGGTGCGAGGCCGCGGCCCGCGCCTTCTACGGCGGGCTGCTGGGGATGAGCGAGGTGGCCAAGCCGCCCGGGCTGGCCGGTCGCGGCGGCGTGTGGTTCCGATCCGGCACCGCCGAGCTGCACGTGGGGGTCGAGGAGCCGTTCCGGGCGGCTGCCAAGGCACACCCCGCCCTGCTCGTGGACGACCTCGACGCCGTGTGCGGGGTGCTCGCGGCGGCGGGGGTGGCGGCCGCACCCGACGACCTGCTGCCCGGCCACCGCAGGGCGTACGTCCGCGACCCGTTCGGCAACCGGATCGAGCTGGTGCAGCCGCTCGGCTAAAGGCAATCACGCGCAGCGTGGGGCTCAGCGCTGTGCGGGCGTCCCGAGGCGGGGCTTGGCTTCCAGGTGGGACAGGCCGTTCCAGGCCAGGTTGACCAGGTGGGCGGCGACGTCGGCCTTTTTCGGTCGACGGGCGTCGAGCCACCACTGGCCGGTGAGGGCGACCATGCCGACCAGGGCCTGGGCGTACATCGGGGCGTACTTGGCGTCGAACCCGCGCTCCTTGAACTCACCGGCCAGGATGTGCTCCACCTGGCTAGCCGCGTCGGAGATCAGGCTCGCGAAGGAGCCGGTCGACTGTGCCACCGGCGAGTCGCGGGCGAGGATGCAGAAGCCGTCGGTCGAGGTCTCGATGTAGTCCAGCAGCGACAGCGCCGCGCGTTCCAGCACCTCGCGTGGATGGCCTCCGCCGGTCAGCGCGGCGGTGATGCTGTCCAGCAGGGCGCGCATCTCGCGGTCGACCACGACCGCGTATAGGCCCTCCTTGCCACCGAAGTGCTCGTAGACAACCGGCTTGGAGACCTCGGCCCGGGCGGCGATCTCCTCGATCGACGTGCCCTCGAAGCCGCGCTCCGCGAACAGCGCACGGCCCACGTCGAGCAGCTGCTCGCGGCGCTGCTTGCCGCTCATGCGGGTACGTGCCCGCCTCCGGGAGACGCCGCGTGGCGGCGACTCCCCGTGACCAGCTGCGGTCACGCCGACGCGGTCAGCTGGCCGGCGCGGGCCCCCGGAACTCAGGCCGCCAGCGTTCGCTTGGCGGCGATCCGCTCGGGACTCGGCCAGCGTACGTCGCGCACCCAGCCCAGCTTTTCGAACATCCAGATGATCCGGGCGCTGGAGTCGACCTGGCCGCGCAGCACTCCGTGGCGGGCGCAGGTGGGGTCGGCGTGGTGCAGGTTGTGCCACGACTCGCCCATGGACAGCACGGCGAGCCACCACACGTTGCCGGAGCGGTCACGGCTCTTGAAGGGCCGCTCACCGACGGCGTGGCAGATGGAGTTGATCGACCAGGTGACGTGGTGGAGCAGCGCGACGCGGACGAGGCTGCCCCAGAAGAAGGCAGTGAGGGCGCCCTGCCACGACCACGACCACAGCCCCCCGATCAGCGCGGGCAGGATCAGCGACACGGCGACGAGTGCAGGAAACGCCTTGCTCACCCGGACGATGGCACGGTCCTGTAGCAGATCGGGGGCGTACTGGCGCTGGTCGGTCTGCTCGACGTCGAAGAGCCAGCCCATGTGCGCGTACCAGAGCCCCTTGAGCAGGGCTGGCACGGTCTCGCCGTAGCGCCACGGCGAGTGTGGGTCGCCGTCCTTGTCGGAAAACTTGTGGTGCTTGCGGTGATCAGCCACCCAGCGCACCACCGGACCCTCGATCGCCAGGCTGCCAGCGGTGGCCATGGTGACTCGCAGCCAACCTGGCGCCTTGAACGACCCGTGGGTGAAGTAACGGTGGAAGCCGACGGTGATGCCGTGGCCGGAGATTGCGTACATGCCCACGGCAATCACGACGTCGCGCCAGCCCAGCCACCCGCCCCACGCGACGGGGACGGCCGCCAGCACGGCCACGAACGGCACCGCGATGAAGACTCCCAGCGTGATGCGCTCGGCCAGCGACTGCTGCTCGCCGCCCATGGTGCCCTGCGCGGGGTCGACCAGGGGCTCGCTCGCTCGGGCTCCGGTCGCGGTGGCTACGGTCATCGACGGTCCGTTTCTCTCGGAGGCTGTGTTGGTGGACTACCCACTTCCTACGCAACCGTAACCTACGGCCGCGTAGGTGGCGTTCGGGGGGCACCGCGCTGATAGCGTGACCGCCGGCTGGTCGGCGAACTCCGCAACCACATTCCCCATTGTTCCGCCGTAGTGTAATTAGGCAGCACGCCATCTTTTGGTGTTGGAGGTTCAGGTTCAAATCCTGACGGCGGAGCGCATTGACAAAGAGGCAATTCTTCCGCCGGGAGGACACCGGCAGGCGGTCCGCGACGGGTGAGCCGAGCGGTAGGGTCCAGCGAGCGCTGGCCAGCACTGCCGTACGGCTCAGCAGCAGGCGAGTGCGGGAGCGGTGGACCGCCGGCCCAGCGCCGCCGAGGAGGGCATTGCGTGAGCATCCGTCCCGCCGCCGCCGTCGTCCTCGCAGCCGGGGAAGGCACCCGCATGCGGTCCGCGACACCCAAGGTGCTGCACGAGATCGGCGGGCGCTCCCTGCTAGGCCATGCGGTTGCTGCCGTGCAAGGACTCCAGCCCGACCACCTCGTGGTGGTCATCGGCCATGGACGAGACCGGGTACGGGCGCACCTCGCCGCTCATGCCCCCAGCGTTGAGGTCGCGGTGCAGGAGCACCAGCGCGGCACCGGCGACGCCGTCCGCTGCGCCCTGGAGGCGCTGCCGTCGCTGGCCGGCACACTCGTCGTCACCTACGGCGACGTCCCGCTGTTGACCACTGCCACGCTGCAGCAACTCGTCCGAGTCCACGCGGACGAGGGCAACGCAGCTACCGTCCTGACCGCGGAGGTCACCGACCCCACCGGCTACGGACGGATCGTGCGCGCCGCGGACGGTGGCGTGGAGGCGATCGTCGAAGAGCGTGACGCCACCCAGCAGCAGCGCGAGCTGCGCGAGATCAACTCGGGGGTGTACGCCTTCGACGTCGCCGCGCTGCGTGACGCCATATCCCGGCTCACCACCGACAACGCCCAGGGCCAGCTGTACCTCACCGACGTCCTCGCCATCGTCCGCGCCGGTGGGCGGCGCAGCGGAGCCTTGCGCACACCGGACGCAGTAGAGACCGAGGGCGTCAACGACCGGGTGCAGCTGGCCCGGTTGGGCGCCGAGCTCAACCGCCGGGTGCTCGAAGGGTGGATGCGGGCCGGTGTGACGGTGGTCGACCCGGCCACCACCTGGGTCGACATCGGCGTCGTGCTCGAGCCCGACACCACGCTGCTGCCGGGCACCCAGCTGCACGGGACGACGTACGTCGCCACCGGGGCCCAGGTGGGCCCCGACTCCACGCTCGTCGACTGCCGGGTGGGCGAGCGGGCGAGGATCGTACGAGCGCACGCCTCGGCTGCCGAGATCGGGGCGCAGGCCAGCGTCGGCCCGTACACGTTCCTGCGTCCGGGCACGGTGCTGGGGCAGCGCGCCCGGGCAGGGGCCTATGTGGAGATCAAGGCGGCGAGCGTCGGCGCCGACTCCAAGGTGCCGCACCTGTCCTACGTGGGCGACGCCGACATCGGCGTGGGCTCCAACGTCGGAGCCGCAACGGTCTTCGTCAACTACGACGGCGTCGCCAAGCACCACAGCGTCGTCGGCGACCACGTACGCATCGGCTGCGACACCATGCTCGTCGCCCCGGTCCGGCTCGGGGACGGCTGCTACACCGCGGCCGGTTCGGTCATCGACCAGGACGTGCCACCCGGCGCCATGGCGGTCGCCCGGGCGCGCCAGCGCAACGTCGAGGGCTGGGTCGAGCGCCGCCGCCCCGACAGCGCAGCGGCACGTGCCGCCAAGGCGGCGCGGGCGACCTCGACGGCCGTCGCGGGGGCGGGAACGGAGGAGCCGGTGCGGGACAATGCCGCGGGGCCGAGGAAGGGGAACGCGCAGTGAGCGGTTACCAGTCGACCGGCAAGCGGACGCTCATGCTCTTCTCCGGTCGGGCGCACCCCGCGCTGGCCGAGGAGGTGGCAGGCCACCTGGGTGTGCAGATCACGCCGACCGTCGCGCTCAACTTCCCCGACGGGGAGATCTACGTACGGTTCGAGGAGAGCGTCCGCGGCAGCGACGCGTTCGTGGTCCAGAGCCACACCGCTCCGATCAACGAGTGGATCATGGAGCAGCTGCTGATGGTGGACGCGCTGAAGCGTGCGTCGGCAAAGCGGATCACCGTGGTCATCCCGTACTACGGCTACGCCCGCCAGGACAAGAAGCACCGTGGTCGCGAGCCGATCTCCGCTCGGCTGGTGGCCGACCTCTTCCGGACCGCGGGGGCGGACCGGCTGATGTCGGTCGACCTGCACACCGCCCAGATCCAAGGGTTCTTCGACGGGCCCGTCGACCACTTGTGGGCCATGCCGATCCTCGCCGACTACATCCAGCAGCGCTACGACACCGCGACCATGACCGTCGTGTCCCCGGACGCCGGACGGGTGCGGGTGGCGGATCAGTGGACCGACCGGCTGGGCAACGCGCTGGCGATCATCCACAAGCGGCGGGATCCCTCGGTACCCGATCGAGTCCGGGTGCAGGAGGTGGTCGGGGACGTCGAGGGCCGCACCTGCCTGCTGGTGGACGACATGATCACTACGGCAGGGACCATCACGCAGGCCGCCGAGGCGCTCGCCGAGAACGGCGCGGCAGAGGTCATCGCGGCTGCCACGCACGCGGTGCTGTCCGGTCCCGCGATCGACCGGCTGAAGAACAGCCGGATCTCCGAGCTCATCGTCACCGACACGCTGCCGATCGGCGCCGACAAACGGTTCCCGCAGATGACCGTGCTCTCCATCGCTCCGCTGATCGCGCGGGCGATCCACGAGGTGTTCGAGGACGGGTCGGTGACCAGCCTGTTCGACGGCCAGGCCTGATCCCGACGTTTTCGCGCCGTATGCGCCCGCGGCTAGACTCCCGGGGTTGCCTCGGCGAGGACGCCGTCACCGGCGCCGTGATCGACGCGGTGTACGGCCGACGCGCGACACCGGGGTCCTAGCGCGCCACCAGACCCGCCAGCCGAGGAGCCCCGATGGCCGAGCTCAAGATCGCCGCCGAACTCCGGACCGAGTTCGGCAAGGGGCCCGCGCGGCGCATCCGCCGCGCCGACCGGGTGCCCGCGGTGCTGTACGGGCACGGCAAGGACCCGGTCCACATCAGCCTCCCCGGCCACGACACGATGCTGGCGTTGCGGACCGCCAACGCCCTGCTCAACCTCGACATCGACGGCGGCGGCACCGAACTGGCGATCCCCAAGCACGTCCAGCGCGACCCGGTCAAGGGGTTCATCGAGCACGTCGACCTGCTGGCGGTGCGGCGCGGCGAGAAGGTCATCGTGGACGTGCCGGTGCTGGTCCAGGGTGAGGCGGCGCCGGGCGCGCTCGTGACCCATGAGCACTCCACGCTGCGGGTCGAGTCGGAGGCCACCCACATCCCCGAGCGGCTGGAGGTGTCGATCGAGGGCCTGGAGCCGGGCAGCCAGGTGCAGGCCGGCGACGTGCCGCTGCCCGCCGGTGTCGTGCTGCAGATGGAGCCCGACGCGCTCGTCGTCGGAATCAGCGCGGCCCCGTCCCCCGAGGAGCTGGAGGCCGAGCTGGCCGCCGCCGAGGCGGACGCGGGAATCGAGCGCGACGCCCCGCAGGCGGAGACCGCGGAGGACGGCGACGCTGTCGAGGGCTCCGCGGCCGGGGAGCCGGGCGACGCTGCGGGACAGGACGAGGCGTCCGGGAGCTGAGCTGCCGGCCTTACTGCGGCGGCCTGCGCGGCCATGAGCGCTGATCCGGCTGGCGACGCGACCGCCGGCGCGTGGCTCGTCGTGGGCCTCGGCAATCCCGGGCCGGCGTACGCCGGGCACCGGCACAACGTCGGTCAACTGGTAGCGGACGTGCTGGCGAGGCGCGCCGACGGGTCGTTTCGCTCCCACCGGCGAGCTCGATCCGATGTGCTCGAGGCTCGCTTCGCCACCCCACCCGGCGTCCGCGTCGTGCTGGCCAAGCCGCGTTCGTACATGAACGACTCAGGTGGTCCGGTCGCGAGCCTGCGCGACTTCTACGGGATCGACCTCCACCGCCTCGTGATCGTCCACGACGAGCTCGACCTGCCCTACGGCTCCCTGCGGATCAAGCTCGGAGGCGGGGACAACGGGCACAACGGGTTGCGTTCGGTACGTCAGTCGCTGGGCAGCGGGGAGTTCCACCGGGTGCGGATTGGAATCGGGCGCCCGCCCGGCCGCATGGACCCCGCCGACTACGTCCTGCGCGACTTCTCGCCCGCCGAGCGCAAGGAACTGGAGCTGCACCTCGTCAGTGCCGCCGACGCCGTCGAGGACCTCGTGCTGATGGGCCTTGAGCAGGCGCAGAACCGACATCACCGCTGAGCGGAAGCCGCTGCTGCTGTCGCGGCCGGGTCAGTCGGCCCTGATGCGCACCCGATGCATCGTCTCGCCGGGCGTGCACGGCTACTCCTTCGGCGTCGAGTCCGAGCCGCAGACCATGCGCAGCGTTGAGCGCCAGGACGTACTTGGAGAACAGCTCACCGGAGGCGTTCATTGCTCGGCGGTACGCGGGGTTGAAGCCGTTGCTGGAGTACGCCGCTCGGTGCGCGGCGGAGACGACGAAGAAGATGTCCGGGTCGGACTGCGCGGCGGCCATGAGCTCCTTGGCGCCGAGCCGCCAATCCCGCCCCCCCCGGGGAACGGCTCCGGGGCGATGATAAACGGCACGTGGCCAGCGTCGAACCAGTACCAGTCCTCCCCCTGGCAGGGCTTGAGACCGTCGACCACGCCCGCCACGTCGCGTTGCGGACCCACACCGCGCGTCACCGCCGCGCGCGGCCGTGGTCGAATTGCTCATGACCACGCCGGCTGACCTGCCCCCCATCGTCGCGACGCTGGACGACGCGGACCTCACCGCCGCCCTGGCCGGTCGCGCCGCCTCGGCGCTGATCGACCTCCGCGAAGCCATGGGCCATGTCGACCCGGCCGCGCTCAAGGACGCCGGCGACCGCGCGGCCCACGACATCATCGTCGACGCACTGGCGAGCGCCCGGCCGGACGACGCTGTCCTCAGCGAGGAGGGCGCCGACGACCCCGCCCGGCTCCATGCCGGCCGGGTGTGGATCGTCGACCCGCTGGACGGGACGCGGGAGTTTTCCGAGCCGGACCGTGTCGACTTCGCCGTCCACGTGGCGCTGTGGGAGCGCCGCGGTGAGGACGGCGAGCTGGTCACCGGATCCGTCGCGCTGCCCGGGCTGCGTGAGGTGCTGACCGCGGGCCGGACGCAGCCAAGCCCGCGAGTCGCGGAGGGACCTTGGCGGGTGGCGGTGAGCCGGACCCGGGCCCCCGAGGTCGCCGACGTCGTGGCCAAGCAGCTGAACGCCCGGCTGGTCCCGCTGGGCTCCGCAGGGTACAAGGTGTCGGCGGTCCTGCTCGGCGAGGTGGACGCGTACGTCCACGCCGGCGGGCAGTACGAGTGGGACTCCGCGGCTCCCGTCGCCGTCGCCCTCGCCGCCGGGTTGCACGCCAGCCGGCTCGACGGCAGCCCGCTGCGCTACAACCGCCCGGACCCACGGCTGCCTGACCTGCTGATCTCCCGGCCCGAACTCGCGGAGGAGGCGCTGGCCGCCGTACGTGCCTCCGGGTGGACCCCGCAGCCGTAAAGCCCTCACCTCCCGCCCCGGCACTAGGACCTCGACCTCAGTGGGCGGGAGTGGCTAGGTTGAGAACGCGCGTGCTGGTGGCGCTCGAGGAGGTTTCACCGCATGTCCCAGGCCTCTCCTGGAGCGTCGGCTTCCCGGCGGTCCCAGACCCGCTCAAGAGACTCAGGCTGCTGCCGGCGGTCTGCTGCGCCTGGGCCCTGTGGGGGGTGATCACCTGGGCCTTGGTGTCCGGTGTGCCCACCGAGCGCGCCACGGTCGCCGCGTTGGTGATCCTGGCCGACGTCTCGTTCGGCGTCGGCGTCGCTGTGCTAAGCGCCTACCTGGTCGGCCGGGTGCTCAGCGCACTCGGGGTAGGCCCGTACAGCCCACGCGACCCCGCTGGCCGCGACTGGTACGGCAGCTGAGGTCACTCCCCGTGGCCCTGGAGGCTCGCCGGCCGGCGCGCGGCAGCGTCCACACTCCCCCCGGCAACTGGCGTGGTCGATAGCCGCAACTGACCGGGATCGGCCGCAGGCACCCGTTATCGTGGAGGCCCACACGTGCCGTTGGAACCGTCCAGTGTCGGTCGGCGACGGCGCAAGACGCCCGTCAGGTCGCACCCGACCGTTCGATCGCGCCCCCTGCCCGGGGAGGAGGGAATCACCCGCATGGCAGACGGCGGGGACTACCGACTGTCCCAGCTGGACTCGCTGGAAGCCGAGTCCATCCACATCATGCGCGAAGTCGTGGCCGAGATGGAACGGCCGTGCCTGCTGTTCTCCGGCGGCAAGGACTCCATCGTGATGCTGCACCTCGCGCGCAAGGCCTTTTGGCCGGCGCGGATCCCGTTCCCGGTCATGCACGTGGACACCGGGCAGAACTTCCCCGAGGTCCTGGAGTTCCGTGACCGGCTGGTGCGTGAGCTGGGCGTCCAGCTCATCGTCGCCTCCGTCCAGGACGCGATCGACCGGGGCTTGGTCCGCGAGGAGCCCAACGGTTCACGCAACCGGATCCAGACCCCGGTCCTGCTCGAGGCGGCCGAGAAACACCGCTTCGACTGCCTCTTCGGCGGCGCTCGGCGGGACGAGGAGCGAGCGCGTGCCAAGGAGCGGGTCTTCTCCTTCCGCGACGAGTTCGGCCAGTGGGACCCCAAGAACCAGCGGCCCGAGTTGTGGAGCCTCTACAACGGGCGGGTGTTCCCGGGCGAGAGCATCCGCGTCTTCCCGCTGTCCAACTGGACCGAGCTCGACATCTGGTCCTACATCGAGGGGCACGGCGTTGCGCTGCCATCCATCTACCTGGCGCACGAGCGAGAGGTCTTTCAGCGGGACGGGATGCTGTACGCGGTGAACGAGCACTGCCAGCCGAAGAAGGGCGAGCCGACGCTCACCGCGGTCGTGCGCTACCGCACGGTGGGCGACGCCACGCTGACGGCGGCCGTCGAGTCCGACGCCGACACCGTCGCCAAGGTCGTCGCCGAGGTCGCCGCCACCCGCGTCACCGAGCGCGGCGCGACCCGCGGCGACGACAAGGTGAGCGAGGCTGCCATGGAGGACCGCAAGCGCGAGGGGTATTTCTGACCATGTCCGGCACCCCCACCAGCACCTCTACCACCAACCCGGTCGAAGATCCGCCGCCCGCCTCCACGCCGGCGATGACGTCCGCGGCGACGACGACCCTGCGCAACATCGACATGCTCCGCTTTGCCACGGCGGGCTCGGTCGACGACGGCAAGAGCACCCTGATCGGCCGGCTGCTGTACGACTCCAAGGCGATCTTCGAGGACCAGCTGTCCGCGGTCGAGGAGACCAGCCGGCGCATGGGTGACGAGTACACCAACCTGGCGCTGCTCACCGACGGCCTGCGCGCGGAGCGCGAGCAGGGCATCACGATCGACGTCGCGTACCGCTATTTCGCCACCCCACGGCGCAAGTTCGTCATCGCCGACACGCCCGGCCACATCCAGTACACCCGCAACATGGTCACCGGCGCCTCGACCGCCGACCTCGCGATCGTGCTGGTCGACGCCCGCAAGGGGCTGGTCGAGCAGAGCCGTCGGCATGCCTTCCTCGTCACGCTGTTGCGCGTCCCGCACCTGGTGCTCGCGGTCAACAAGATGGACCTGGTCGACTGGTCGCAGGCCCGCTACGAGGAGCTGTACGAGGAGTTCACGGCCTTCGCGACCAAGCTCGAGATCCCCGACCTCACGGTCATCCCGATCTCCGCGCTGCACGGTGACAACATCGTCCAACGCTCGGCGCACATGCCCTGGTACGACGGCTCGTCCCTGGTGCATTACCTGGAGAACGTGCACGTGGCCTCCGACCGCAACCTCACCGACGTGCGCTTCCCGGTGCAGTACGTGCTGCGCCCGCAGTCCCATGACGTCCGCGACTACCGGGGCTACGCCGGTCAGGTCGCCGGTGGGGTGCTTAAGCCCGGCGACGAGGTCGTCGTGCTGCCTTCCGGCTTCGCGACGCGCATCAAGAGCATCGACACCTTCGACGGGCCGGTGGAGCAGGCGTACCCGCCGATGTCGGTGGTCGTACGCCTGGAGGACGAGCTCGACATCTCCCGGGGCGACCTGATCTGCCGGCCGCACAACCAGCCGCATGTCACCCAGGACATCGAGGCCCGCGTCTGCTGGATGGACGAGCAGACGAAGCTTCGCCCGGGCATGAAGGTGCGGGTCAAGCACACCACGCGGCAGGCCCGCGCCGTGGTCAAGGACCTGCAGTACCGGCTGGACGTCAACTCGCTGCACCGCGACGAGAGCGCCAGTCAACTCCAGCTCAACGAGATCGGGCGAATCTCGATGCGCACGCAGCAGCCGCTCTTCGTCGACGACTACGGCCGCAACCGGGCTACCGGAGGCTTCATCCTCATCGACGAGGCCAGCAACCGCACCGTCGCCGCCGGCATGGTGGTCAGCGGGGCCTGAGCCCGCCGCTGGACCCACCGCAGGCTTGGTCGATGTGACGCGGTGGTCGCCCCAGCGACCATTTCGGCCAGTGGATCATGGTGGGTTGGCGGGCCAGTGGGTCATGGTGGGCGGTGTGGCCGCGGCACGGTGGGCAGTGTGGCTGCGGCGCGCGGCGGCCTCAGCTGCCGCGGCGCCGCTCGCTCTCGTCGTACTGGTCTCCAGTCGGGTGCGGTGCCGCCGGGCCGACAGCAGCGGCCGGGCCTTCGACCGTCGCGGTCACCGAGGCTGGCTCGTCGCCGGCTATGCCGGCACCCTCCGTTGCCTTCGCGGCGTTGCGCCGTTCGGTGCGTGCGAGCGCCGGCAGGCCGAGGTTGCGCCGCGCGGCCATCCACACCAGCGGTGCGGCCACGAGGGTGATCGCCAGCAGGACGCCGAGTGGCAGCGTCGCCAGGCCGACGAGCTTGAGCCCGGACGCCAGCAGGACAAAGGCCAGCGCCCGGCGGATGAGGCCGTCGGGCGCCCGGGAGGAGAACCGGGCGCCGAGGTAGACCCCCGGCAGGCTGCCGAGCACGAGGGACAGGGCCAGGTCGAACTGGAAGTCCCCGAAGAGGATGTGCCCGATCGAGGCGGAGGTGACCAGCGGTACGGCCTGCACCAGGTCGGTGCCGACCAGCTGGCTGGCGGTGAGCCGGCGGTACACCAGCATCAACGAGATGATGATCAGCGATCCGGACCCGACCGACGTGAGGCCGACGACCACGCCGCCGAGGGCGCCGATGATGACGGTCGGCACCCGCCGTACCTTGATCTGCTTGGCGCCGTCCTGGTCGGGGCGACCCGGCAGCCCCGCCCGGCGGCGCTGGACGGCCGTGCGCAGGTCGACGTAGGCCTTGATGATGAGGGATGTCGCGGCGATGAGCAGTGCCACGCCTAGGGCGATCTTGACGGGGGTCTCCACGTCGGCGACGTCGCTGACCGCCCGAATGATCAGTACACCGCCGAACGATCCAGGGATCGACCCGACGCACAGCCAGCGGACCAGCGACCAGTTGACGGTGCCGCGACGGATGTGCACGGCGCTGCCCACCGGCTTCATGAACGCCGCGGCGACGAGGTCGCTGGAAATCGCCGCCAGCGGCTGGATGCCGAAGAGCAGCACGAGCAGCGGCGTCATGAGCGCGCCACCGCCCATGCCGGTCAGGCCGACGACCACGCCGACGCAGAAGCCGGTCAGCACCAGGAGCAGGTCCACGGCTATGCCTTCCCTGCCGCGGAGGCAAGCCAGCCTTGCCGCTCCAGCAGCGCGAGCACCTCGTCACGACACTGCACGATGGACGCCGCTGAGGTGTCGATGACGAGCTCTGCGTCGTGCGGAGCCTCGTACGGCGCGTCGACGCCGGTGAAGTCGCGCAACAGTCCGGCGCGTGCTCGGGCGTAGAGCCCCTTGCGGTCGCGGGCCTCGCAGACCTCGACGGGAGTGGCGACGTGCACGAGCACGAAGCCTGCCCCAGCGGCGCGGGCCATGTCACGCGCCGCGGCGCGGGTCGCGGCGTACGGGGCGATGGGGGCGCAGACCGCGAGCCCGCCGTGCCGGCCCACTTCGGCAGCCACCCAGCCGATGCGGCGGATGTTGCGCTCGCGATCCTCGGGGGTGAACCCCAAGCCGGCGGAGAGGTTGCGGCGCACCAGGTCGCCGTCGAGCAGGGTGACCCGCCGCCTCCCGGACTCCTCGACCCAAGTCGCCACCGCGTGCGCCACCGTGGACTTGCCCGACCCGGACAGCCCGGTGAAGAACAGCACGAGGCCACGCTCCGGCCGGGGCGGCACCGCCCGACGGAGTACGGCCGCAACGGGCCCGGGCACCAGTTCGGCGGCCAGGGGGCGACCGGCGTCGAGGTCGTCCCCGATGCGCGCCTCCGCCGCCGCGTCCGCGAGCGCTTCGCTGGGCACGAGGTCGACAGGCGCCTCACCGGGTGGTACGGCCGCCGCCGCGGCGGGCGCGACGAGTAGGCTCGTCGCGCCGTAGCAGGCGGCTACATGGGCGTCGAGCAGCGTGTCGATGACCACGTCCGCGGTGTGGGGCAGCGGCACCGTGACGAGCGCAGCGGCTCCCGACGGGGCGGCCGCGCTGGGCGGGCCGCCGGCGTCCCCGTCGGCGAGCCCGGCCCGCCACGACCTCACCAGCGTCGCCGGGTCGAAGCGTCCCCCGGACCCGTCGGCCGGGACGCGGAGCAGCACCAGCGCGGCTGTGCCGCGCAGGGCCTCCAGCAGGGTCGCGGTGGGTGGTTCGGCGGTGACCACGGCTGGCCCAGGGGGTCTCGACGCGCGCACCTCGGGAGCCGGTCGGCGGAGGTCGGCGAAGACCCCGGCAGTGGGCTCCCGCAGCGGCTGTACCGGACCGCTGACGGTGCGCCGGCCGGCCAGCTCCTGCACTGTTGCCGGTTGCACCAACGCAAGCGGCGTGCCCTCGGAGTCCTCCACGACGACGGCCGCCGCGTCGTCGAGCGGGGCGGGTACGGCCAGCGGCACCGGCCACGGCGTGCCGTCGGCCAGCCGCCGACCGGCGCGGACGGCCTCCAGGTCGACCGCGGGCATCGCCGTCGCCGCGGCGGGCGGGTAGCCGCCGAGCCGGACCATGGCGAAGTGGTCGACCAGGGTCGCTGACGCGGTGACGACGGGGGCTCCCACTGACCCGGCAAGTGCCCGCGCGATACGCGCTGCCTGGGTCGCATCGTCAGCGTGCGCGTCGTAGTCGTGGCCGGAGTCGTGGCCGGAGTCGCGGTCGGAGTCGCGGTCGGGACCGGTGCCGGCATGGTCCGGACCCGCGCCGGCGCGCTCGCCAGTCGCCGTCATCGAGCTGGTCCTCCTCACCGCTGTACGGGTGTGACTCGAGCTGGCGGGGTCACTCCCCGTACGTCGGCCGCTCGGCGGCCAGTCTGGCAGAAGTAGCGCGCGCTGCCTGGCTATCCGCGCCTTACGCTGGGACCCCTCCGCGGGGACACCCCTGCGCGGGGACTCCCACCCCTGTCGCCTCGCCGGCAGGGGGCGTTTGCGCTGCCCGACCCGACCAAAAGGCGCCCATGAGCCTGCGCGGCCTGCTCGATCTCGTCCTCCCTGACCCCGTCATCGGGGGTGCCGTCGCGGCGGCCCGTACGGGGAGCGTCGAGGCGCTGGACCTGTCCGCCCCGCGCGCCCTGCGCCCGCTCGTCCTCGCCGTCCTCGCCGCCGAGCGGGGAGCGGGCAGACCGGTCCTCGCCGTGACTCCCACCGGACGCGAGGCCGAGCAGCTGACGGCGACGCTGCGCGGGCTGCTGGGCGAGGACGACGTCGCGGAGTACCCCGCGTGGGAGACGCTGCCGCACGAGCGGCTCAGCCCGCGCGCCGACACCGTGGGACGGCGGCTGGCGGTGTTGCGCCGCCTGGTCCACCCCGACCCCGTTGAGCCGTCGGCCGGACCGCTGCGGGTCGTGGTCGCCCCGGTGCGCAGTGTCCTGCAGCCGCAGGTCAAGGGCCTGGCCGACTTGCGCCCGGTGCGCGTACGGGTCGGTGACGAGGTCGAGCTCGACGAGCTGGTCGAGCGGTTGGCCGCGGCGGCGTACGCGCGGGTCGACCTGGTCGAACGCCGGGGGGAGTTCGCCGTGCGGGGCGGCATCGTCGACGTCTTCCCGCCCACCGAGGAGCACCCGCTGCGGGTGGAGTTCTTCGGGGACACCGTCGAGGAGGTCCGCTGGTTCGCCGTGGCCGACCAGCGCAGTCTCGAGGCGGCCGGGAGCGGAGTGTGGGCGCCACCCTGCCGGGAGCTACTGCTCACCCCCGAGGTGCAGGCCCGCGCGGCGCGGCTCGCGGAGCAGGAGCCGCAGCTGGCCGACCTGTTCGACCAGCTCGCCGGGGGTGTCGCCGTTGAGGGCATGGAGTCCCTGGCGCCGGTCCTCGTCGACGAGCTGGAGCTGCTCGTCGACCTGCTGCCTGAGCGGACGCACGTGGTCGTGTGCGACCCCGAACGGGTACGCACCCGGGCCCACGACCTGGTCGCGACGAGCGAGGAGTTCCTGGGGGCCTCCTGGGCGGCGGCGGCGGGCGGCGGCAGGGCGCCGATCGACCTGCGGGCGGCCGCGTACCGCAGCCTCGCCGACGTCCGGGCGCACGCCCTCGGACGGGGCCTGGCGTGGTGGAGCGTCAGCCCGTTCGCGGCGGCCGAGCCGCTGCCCGAGCGTGCCCGCCGACCCATGTTCGACCCCACCCTCGACCCCCCGCGCCAGCCGACGACCGCAGATCCCGCGGTCCAGCCCGCCGCGGACGAGGACGGTGGCGACCTCGGCGCCGTCGAGTCGCGGACCGTCGCCGCGCGCGCGGTCGACGCCTACCGTGGCGACACGGCCCGGGCGCTCGCCGACGTCAAGGGCTGGCTGGGGGAGGGCTGGCGGGTCGTCCTCGTCGCCGCGGGTGCCGGCACCGCGCAGCGCATGGTCGAGGTCCTCTCCGAGCAGGAGCTCCCCGCCCGCGCTGTCGACCTCGACGACGGCGCCGCACCGGGCGTGGTGTCGGTCGTCGTCGGCGACCTGGAGCACGGCTTCACCGCCGCGTCGTTGGGCCTCGCCGTCCTCACCCAGGAGGACCTGCTCGGGCGCGGAGGCGGTCCGCAGGAGCCACGCCGGCTCCCGTCGCGGCGCCGCCACCAGGTCGACCCCTTGCAGCTGCGGCCCGGCGACTACGTCGTGCACGAGCAGCACGGGGTGGGCCGGTACGTGGAGATGACGCAGCGCGTCGTCGCCGGAGCGACCCGCGAGTACCTGCTGCTGGAGTACGCCCCTAGCAAGCGCGGCCAGCCGGGCGACCGGCTGTTCGTCCCCACCGACTCCCTCGATCAGGTGACCAGGTACGTCGGGGGCGACGCGCCGACGCTGGACCGGATGGGCGGTGGGGACTGGGCCAAGCGCAAGGGCCGGGCCCGCAAGGCCGTACGGCAGATAGCGGCCGAGCTCATCAAGCTGTACGCCGCTCGGCAGTCGGCGCAGGGGCACGCCTTCGGCCCGGACACGCCCTGGCAGCGCGAGCTCGAGGACGCGTTCCCGTACGCGGAGACCCCTGACCAGCAGGCCTGCATCGACGAGGTCAAGCGCGACATGGAGCGCTCGGTGCCCATGGACCGGGTCGTGTGCGGTGACGTGGGCTACGGGAAGACCGAGATCGCGGTACGGGCGGGGTTCAAGGCCGTGCAGGACGGCAAGCAGGTGGCCGTCCTGGTCCCCACCACGCTGCTTGTCCAGCAGCACCTGGCGACCTTCGCCGAGCGCTACGGCAGCTTCCCCGTCGAGCTCCGCGCCCTGTCGCGGTTCCAGACCGACGCCGAGGCGCGGGCGGTGCAGCAGGGCCTCGCCGCCGGCAGCGTCGACATGGTCATCGGCACTCACCGCCTGCTCAGCCCCGACATCCGCTTCAAGGACCTCGGGCTGGTCGTCGTCGACGAGGAGCAGCGTTTCGGCGTGGAGCACAAGGAGCAGCTCAAGCGGCTGCGTACGGCGGTTGACGTCCTCACGATGAGCGCAACACCCATACCGCGCACGCTGGAGATGTCGATCACCGGCATCCGCGACATGTCGACGATCACCACCCCGCCGGAGGAGCGCCACCCGGTGCTCACCTTCGTGGGCCCCTACGACGACCGGCAGATCACCGCCGCGGTCCGCCGCGAGCTGCTGCGTGACGGCCAGGTCTTCTTCGTCCACAACCGGGTGGACAGCATCGAGAAGGCGGCGGCCCGCGTGCGTGACCTCGTGCCGGAGGCCCGGGTGGTTACCGCGCACGGACAGCTGGACGAGCACACGCTCGAACGGGTCATCGTCGACTTCTGGGACAAGCAGGCCGACGTCCTCGTCTGCACCACGATCGTGGAGAGCGGACTGGACATCTCCAACGCCAACACCTTGATCGCCGAGCGTTCCGACCTGCTCGGGCTGGCCCAGCTCCACCAGCTGCGCGGCCGGGTGGGGCGCGGCCGCGAGCGCGCGTACGCCTATTTCCTCTACCCCCCCGAGTCGCCGATGACGGAGACTGCCCACGAGCGGCTGGCGACGATCGCCCAGCACTCCGACCTGGGCGCGGGCATGCAGGTGGCGATGAAGGACCTGGAGATCCGCGGCGCGGGCAACCTGCTCGGCGGTGAGCAGTCCGGTCACATCGCCGACGTGGGCTTCGACCTGTACGTCCGCATGGTCGGTGAGGCGGTGGCCGAGTATCGCGGGCAGCGCAGCGAGGAGCCGGCGGACGTACGCATCGAGCTGCCGGTGGACGCCCACCTGCCGCACGACCATGTGCCCAGCGAACGGCTGCGGCTGGAGGCCTACCGGCGGCTGTCCGAGGCCAGTGACGAGGACGCGGTAGAGGCGATCCGCGCCGAACTCGTCGACCGCTACGGCCCTCCACCGCAACCGGTGGAACACCTGCTCGAGGTGGCGCGGCTGCGGGTGCGCGCCCGCCGCGCCGGGCTCAGCGAAGTCAGCCAGCAGGGTCGGCACGTGCGCTTCGGGCCGGTGGACCTGCCCGACTCCCGGCGGCTGCGGCTCTCCCGGCTCTACCCGAACAGCGTCGTCAAGGAGCAGGTGCGTACGATCCTCGTGCCGCGGCCGGCCACGGCTCCCGTCGGTGGGCAACCGTTGCGCGACCTGCCGCTGCTGCGCTGGTGCCGCACCGTGATCGACGAAGTGGTCGACAGCCCGTGACCAGGAGACCCGCCGTGACCGGACGCCGCCTCGCGCTCGCCGTGGCCGTCGTGGCGCTCGCCGTCTCCGCGTGCGAGCCCCGTGAGGTCGGTGCGGCAGCGGTGGTCGGTGACGAGCGCATCTCGGTCACCGAGCTGCAGGACGACGTCGAGGCGTACGTCGCGTCCTTGCCCGCCGGCCAGCGCGCCGGAGTAACTACGGGCGACCTGCAGCGGGAGATCCTGCAGCTGCACATCCGTCGTGAGCTGCTCGAGCGGCTCACCGCCGCCCACGGCGTGGCCGTGAGCGAGGCGGACATCGACCGGACGCTAGGCAGGGGACAGCAAGCGGACTCACCCGTGGTACGGGAAGCCGGCTACGTGAGCGTGGCCGCCAGCAGGCTCATCGACAAGCTTGGCCAGCAGCGGTTCAGCGCCGAGCTGAGCGAGCTCGTCGACGAGACCGGCGTCGAGGTGAACCCTCGCTACGGCGAGTGGGTCGAGGACTCATTGCGCCCCGGCACCGGGTCACTGAGCACGCCCGCGCCGCGCAGCGACGCCGACGCTGTGGCACCGGTCGGGCAGTGAGCCGGTCGGCGGGAAAGCTGGTCCTGCTGGCGGTGAGCCCCCGGGTGGCGCCCGGCCTGCTCAGCTGGGACGTCTGGGAGCTGCTGCAACGCGCCGACGTGGTCATGGCCGTCCCGGACCACACCCAGCTGCCCGCCCTGCGCGCCGCTGGCGTGGAGGTCGCCGCCACTGGGGTGGTGGATGCCGTCGAGGAGCTGGCCGGTCAGCTGCTGGCCACGGCCGCCGGCGGCCGTACGGTCGTCTGGCTCTGCGCTGCGGATGGGGCGCCGGCGCTGGCGGAGGCGGTCGCCAGGCAGCTCCCGGCGGCCGCCGGGCGTGGCGAGCCCGGCTGTGAGGTGGAGCAGGTCAGCGGCTCCTCCGACCTCCCGGGCGCCCGCTTCGTGGAGCTGGTGGCCGTCATGGACCGGCTGCGCTCACCCGGCGGCTGTCCCTGGGACCGCGAGCAGGACCACCGCTCGCTCGCCCCCTTTCTCGTGGAGGAGGCGTACGAGGCCCTTGAGGCCATCGAGAGCGGTGACCCGCAACACCTGGTGGAGGAGCTGGGCGACCTGTTGGGCCAGGTGGTCTTCCACGCCCGTATCGGCGAAGAGCGCGCGGTGGCGCCGTGGTCGGTGGACGACGTGGCCATCAGCATCATCGACAAGCTCGTACGCCGCCACCCGCACGTCTTTGCGCCCACTCCGGGGGACGCGACGCCGAGCGCGGCGCAGGTCGAGGCCAACTGGGAGCGGATCAAAGTGGCCGAGAAGGGCCGCAGCTCCGCTGCCGACGGGATCCCCCTCACCCTGCCCTCGCTGTCCCTGGCCGCGAAGTTGCTGTCCCGCGCGGAGCACGCGGGCGTGCCGGTCGCCGTCCCGCCCCTGGACCCTGACGGTGCGATCGGCGAGCTGCTGCTGGCGGCCGTGGCGCTGGCCCGCTCCCGCGGGGTCGACGCCGAGCAGGCGTTGCGCGAGGCCGCCCGCCGCTACGCCGCCGAGGTCCGTGCGGCCGAAGCTCGACCAAGAGCTCGCTAGCCCTCTGGCCCGTCCTGGCACGACGCTGCACCGTCGGGGCCGCCGCATACCGAATAGGTAACAGCTCCCACGAACTCTTGACCCTGTTGCCCAGCGGGCGCACCGTCGCAAAGCCAGGACCGAGCGCGCAGTTGGCGGTTGTGTGCCAAGGCGATACCCCGTGGCCTCCGGTTGCGCGCTGGGCGCGGGTCTGACATCGGCGAGGAGGGCTCGTGCGCTTGGTGAGGACGGCGTGGGGGTTGTTGGTGGCGTCCCCGGCGCGGTTGGTGGTGTTGATCGCCGGCTCGGTGGCGGTGGCGTTGGCGGCGACGTCGGTGGTGTTGGCTGCGGCGACAAGTTTGGCGTCGGTGCGGTCGACGGTGGATGCGGGGTGGCGGGGTAGTTACGACCTTCTGGTGTTGCCGCCCGGCTTTGAGCTGCGGGAGGTGGACGGCCGTTCGGTGGTGCCAGCCAACTACTTGGGAGCGCGCACAGGGGGGATCACCCGGGAGCAGTGGAAGACGGTGTTGGCGATTCCGGGGGTGGAGGTGGCGGCTCCCGCGGCGTCGTTGGGCTGGGTGCGGGATGCGTCCCAGTTGGTGGAGATGGTCCCAGCCCGCGAGCTGCTGCTCAGCGACGGTGTTTTCCGGGTCACCGTGACCATTCGGATCGGAGAGGATGAGTCGTCCGAAGACTACGTTTTCGCTGGGCACAAGACTTCAGTGGGTCAGCCGGAGGATCCAGTGATCTATTCAGTCGACCTGCGTACTCCGTATATCGAGCTGGGCCAGGTGCCTGCTGCGTGGACGCAGGTGGTTGGGGTGGATCCGGTGCAGGAGAACCGGCTGGTGGGGTTGCGGTCGTTTACGGATGGCGGCTATTTGACCCGTGGGGTGGGGCGGGTGTTTGACTCGATTTATGAGCGGGAGGCTGTCTCCGTTCCGGTGTTATTGGCGGAAACCGCCGCACCTGGTTCGCTGCGGGTGCGGTTGGATCGGATCGCTGGTGTCACTCCGGCGGACGCGGAGCTCGCGGTGAGGGCGGCGGCTGCCCGGGCCCGCGCCGAAGGCAGGAAGCTCGCATGGCGGCGGGTGGGGGACTTCGCCGACCGGGTGGTTGCCAGGCTGATCTCCAACCGGGGTCGGGTGAGCACTGTCCACGACGCGCGGGCGCCGCTGTCCCGGTTTGTCCAGCCGCTGAGCTCGGACTTGATCCAGCTGACCAGGACGGGTCGGCTTCGGTCCCCGGACGACGCGTCGGGAGGTGGCGACGCGGTTGGGCGCGACGTGGTGTTGGTGCCCGGGTATGACAACTATGAACAGTCCGGTGACACCCATTTACTGCGCCTGGCGCCAGCGGGCACCTGGTCGGACGATGTGCAGCCGCGGATCGACAAGCTACAGCCACCGCGTTTCTGTTGCGCGCCGCCGCCAAACTTGGGTGGCGATGAGGCGTTGTACCGGGAACTAACCGTGGACAAGCCCAAGCCGTTGCTCGCCGACCAGGTCGGTAGTTATGACTTGGACGCGTTGGCGGGGCAGGTGGCGTCGGCGGTGAACTATGTGCCGCTGGGGGTGTATGCGGAGGCACCGCGCCGGCTGGTGGAGGCCGCCGACGGGGAGCCGGTGGATCGGGTGTTGCCGTCTTCACCGTTCAATCCGGGGGGGTTGAACCCGTCGCCGCCGACGGGGTTGACGAATTTGGAGACGGTGGAGGCACTGCGCGGGGAGCGGTTCATCGACGCGATCCGGGTGCGCGTGGAGGGTATTTCGGGGTATTCGCCGCAGGCGGTGACGGAGATCGAGAACGTGGCCGGGGCGATCCTGTCCCGCACCGGGTTGCAGGTGGTGGTGGTCGCCGGGTCCTCCCCGGTGGACGTGTTGGTGGAGGTCCCCGGGGTGGGGGTCGTCTCGGAGCGGTGGACCACGCTGGGCACGGTCGCGGAGATCGTCAGCGGCGCGGAGGGCCTGTCCGGGGTGCTGCTGGGTGCGGCGGGCGGGGTGGCGGTCGGGTATCTGCTGGTCGCCGGGGTGTTCCTGGTGGTGGACCAACGCCAGGCGTTGGAGGTGCTGGCTCGGGTGGGGTGGCGGCGGCGCAGTATCCGCGCGCTGGTGGGGTGGCAGGCGGCGATGCTGGGCGCCGCCTCCGGGGTCTTGGCCGTAGCAGCGTTGGGCGGGTTGCGGCTGGGTGGGGCGGCGGTGGTGCCGTGGTGGTCCCTCGGAGCGGTGCTGGTCGCGGTGCTGGTGGCGCACGTGGCGGCCACGGTGGTGGTGGCCGCTGCCTGGGCGGCCAGCGCGCGGGCCCGTGGGCGGGGCCGGGTGCGGGTGCGCAGCGGTGGGGCCTGGTCCGGTGGGGTGTGGGGGTTCGCCTGGCGGCACGTGACGGAGTCGCCGTTGCGCCTGGTGGGGGTTGCGGTGGTGGTGGGGGTGGCGGTGGCGTTGGCGGCGTTCGTGGCGGCGGCGGTGCTGGCGTTCGGGGGCAGGTTGCAGTCGACGGTGTTGGGTGAGCTGGTCGCGGTGCGCATCGGCGGGTATCACGTGTTGGCGGCGGGGGCGGCGATGTTCGCCGCCGGGGCGATCGCGTTGTATGTGGCGTTGTTGGCGGTGGAACGGCGTATCGCGCTGCTGGGGCTGTTGCGCGCGTTGGGCTGGCGGGCGGGGCAGCTGCGCCGGTTGGTGACGGTGGAGGCGGCCGCGCCGGTGCTCGCCGGAGGGCTGCTCGGGATGGCGGCCGCCGCGGGGATCGCGGCGGTGACGGGGTTGTGGGTGCAGCTGCTGACGGTGGCGGCGGCGGGGTTGGTGTTGACCACGGCGGTGGCGGTGGTGGCGTTGCGGGCGCCGGTGGCGGCGGCGCTGCGGATGGTGCCGGGGATCACCCTGCGCGCCGAAGGCGCCACCGGCGCGGTGCCGGCGTTGGCGACCCGCGCCACCCTGGCGGTGGTGGGGGTGCTCACCCTCGGCCTGGGGTTGGCGTCGCTGGGGTGGAGCGCCGCCCGCCCGGCGGCGATCCCGGCCGGCGCGTTCGTCACCCCACCCGCACCCACCCCACCCAGTGAAGCGGAACTGCGGATCCGCGCCGACGTCAAGGAGCTGGCCGGGTTGGGGGAACGCGCCCCCGGCAGCCCCGCCCTGGCCCGAGCCCGGGACCATGTCAAGACCGAGCTGGAGGAGGTTGGCTACAGCATCGCCGAGGAGCCGTTCGTGGGCCCGGCGCTGGACCTGCTCGACGCCCAGGGCCGGCCCGTCCTGGATGACGACGATGCCTTGGTGGACCGCAACCGCGACGACCCGGGCATCTTGTTCAAGAAGTCGCTGGCGTATGACCCGCAGGTGGTGCGCTTCCCGCGCGGCTCCTATCCGCTGACCTTGGCCGACGCCACCACCGGTCTCGCCGGGATCGGTTGCCCCCCGGGGGTGGTGGTGCTGCGCATCAACAGCGACGCCCAAGCAGCGCTGGCGCACCAGCTGCTGGACAGCTGCGCCGGCCGCACGGCGGCGGTGATGACCGTCGAGATGTTGTACTCCGACCGGGACTGGGCGGCGCTGCACGCGGCGGTACGGGCCCGGCTGCCGGTCGAACACGGCCTGTACGCCACCAGCCCGGTCCCCGCCGCCGGTGAGGACGCGCCGGTGCTGGTCGCCACGGTGGAGTCCACCGGGCCCGGGGCCGCCCAAAGCGCCGCCCCGGTCGCGGTCGCCCTGGAGGCCGCCCGCAGCGCCGCGGAACAGCAGGTGCCGTTGGACGTCGCGGTGATCGTCCCCTCGAACGGGGAGATCGCCACCCTGGTGCGCCGCCACTGGGCCACCCGACCCACCGCGCCGATGATCTTCCTCGGGCCGATGGGCAGCGACATCACCCCGGTGCTCGGCGCCAGCGAACCCGCCACCCTCGGCGACGCCGCCACGGTGCGCACCACCCTGCTGTTCCCCGTCGCCGCCGACCCCGCCGCCCAAGCGTGGATCGACGCCACCGCATCCCTCGCCGAGCGGGCCACCAGCCCCACCCTGCTCGACACCCTCACCGAGTCCACCGGTACGCCCATCGGCCCCGACTACGGCCCCAGCCTCTACGCCCTCACCCTCGGCCTGGACGCCGCCTACCTCGGCGAACCCCCCACCCTGACCTTCACCGACGGCATCGCCGGCACCCCCGCGGACACCCCCGACCAGCTCGACTACCCCACCCTCACCCGAATCGCCGCCGGCCTGGTCGCCGTACCAGCCACTACGACGCCATGAGCAGCACAGCGGCGGAGCTGCTTCAGCTGCGCGACGCGGTCCGCCAACACGGCGACGGACCGGGCGCCGTCCGCGCGATCGACGGGATCAGCTGCACCGTCACCCGCGGCGAACGCATCGCCATCCTCGGACCCTCCGGCTCCGGGAAGACCACCCTGCTCTCCGTCATGGGCCT
>JAUJNY010000004.1:57139-145417 GCA_030447955.1 Jiangellales bacterium | reverse complement strand
CCATCCTCGGACCCTCCGGCTCCGGGAAGACCACCCTGCTCTCCGTCATGGGCCTGCTCGAACCCCTCACCGCCGGCACCCTCACCTTCGCCGGCGCCGACGTCCCCCAACTCGGCGACGACGCCGTCGCCGACCTACGCCGCGCCCGCATCGGGTTCGTCTTCCAACTCTTCCACCTCATCCCCGCCCTCTCCGCACTGGACAACGTCTGCGTCCCCCTCGTCCCCTTCGCCCCCCGCTCCCAGGTCGAACCCCACGCCCGCGCCCTCCTCGACCGCATGGGCGTCGCGCACCGGCTGCACCACCGACCCTGGCAACTCAGCGGCGGGGAACAACAACGCGTCGCCATCGCCCGCGCCCTGATCAACCGCCCCGACCTCATCCTCGCCGACGAACCCACCGGCAACCTCGACACCACCACCGCCGCCGCCGTCATCGACACCCTCACCACCACCCAAGCCCAAGACGGCTTCACCCTCATCATCGCCACCCACGACCACCACCTCGCCGCCACCCTGGACCGCCAACTCCACCTCCTCGACGGCACCCTCACCACCGACACCACCCGCACCACAACACCAACCCCACAACACCAACCCAGCCAGACCACGCAGGGACCTGACCCGGGGACGTGACCCGCGCCGAGCGTGATGCGGGCTATCCAGGGAGTCGGGCAGGCCACCAGATGCGGCTGCCGATGTCCACGGTGAGAGCAGGGACGAGCAGCGACCTGACCAGCAGGGTGTCGACGAGGACGCCGAAGGCGACGGTGAAGGCGAGCTGGATGTGCAGCACGAGCGGGATGAGTGCCAGTGCGGAGAACGTCGCAGCCAGCACCACCCCGGCCGACGTGACACCCCTCCGTTCACGACCAGAGCTCGCAACATCCCGTCGCGGGTGCCGCGGGTCCGCGCCTCCTCCCGGGCCCGATGCATCAGGAAGATGTTGTAGCCACCCCCAGGGCGACCAGGAAGACGAAGGCGTGCAGGGGGTAGGTGGAGTCTTCCCGGGGGAGCCGAAGATCTCCGTGAAGACGATCGCCGACACCCCGATCGCGGCCAAGCCGTCCGGCTGCTGTGTCGACATGGTCGTCCGTCCGCTGAGGCGTAGGTCTTGTCAATGCCAAGATGCCGCTCCGGGAAAGCTTGTCAACGTCAACATGGCAATGCCAAGATGCCACCATGGTTTTCACGACGACCGCCCGAACTGGCTCGGAGAGGCGCTATCACCACGGTGACCTGCGTGGGGCCCTGCTGCGGGCGGCGGCCGCGGAGATCGAGCGGGTGGGCGTCGGCGCGCTGAGCCTGCGGGCGCTGGCGCGCGCGGCCGGCGTCTCCCACGCGGCGCCCACGCACCACTTCGGTGACAAGCGCGGCCTGCTGACCGCGCTCGCCGCCGAGGGTCATCGGCTGCTCGCCGACGTGATGCGCCAGGCGCTGGAGGACAGCGGCGGCCGCTTCCTCGAGGCCGGGGTCGCCTACGTGCGGTTCGCCGTCAGCCATCCCGCCCACTTCGACGTGATGTTCCGCCCCGAGCTGCACCGCAGGGACGATCCCGAGTTGCGAGCCGCCGGCGCGCAGACCCTCACCCTGCTCCGCGGCAACGCGGCCCCACTCGCCGGTGGGGCGGGTGCCGATCGCGCTGCGTCCGCGGCTCTCGCCGCCTGGTCCCTGGTGCACGGCCTCGCCACCCTGCACCTGACCGGCAACCTCCCCCCCGGCGCGGACGTCGAGGGTCTCGCTCGCGCTGCGGCGGGCCAGCTCTTCCAGCCCATGCAGGCGCCGTGAGCGGCGTGCGCACCGCGGTGTTGTTCGTCCACGTCGTGGCAGGGACCGCGGGCTTGTTGCTGGGACCACTGGCCGTGGTCGTGCTCCGCAGCCCAGCGACTCGCCGGCTGGCAGCCGTGGCCTACCACGTGGCCGTGAGCGTCGTGGCGCTCAGTGCGCTCGCGCTAGCGGTCCTGGACTGGTCGCGGTTGTGGTGGCTGGTTCCCGTAGCGGCTGCCACCCAGGCGGCGGCCCTGTCCGGGCTGTGGGTGAAGGGCCGGGTCGCGCACTGGCCCGGCTGGCACGTGCACCTGCTCGGCGGCTCGTACGTGGCCCTCGTCACCGGGCTCCTGGTCGTCAGCTGGGGCAACCCCCTGGCGTGGATCCTGCCGGCCGTACTCGCCCAACCACCGATCGCCCTGGCCAAGGCGCGCGTACGGCGCTCCGCCACCGCAGCCCAGCCGGGTTGAGCGCGCGTACGCAACCGCGAGTGGCGGTCCCCAAGGGCCGCGGCGCCCGCGGATAGGCTCGCCGGGCCCATAAGCCCACAGCGAGGAGCCCCAGCGTGGCCACGATCGAGGCCGTCGGCGCGCGCGAGATCCTCGACTCGCGCGGCAACCCCACCGTCGAGGTCGAGGTCGCGCTCGACGACGGGACGCTGGCCCGGGCGGCGGTGCCCGCGGGCGCCTCGACCGGTGCGTTCGAAGCCGCGGAGCTGCGCGACGGCGACGCCGACCGGTACGCCGGCAAGGGCGTCGAGCAGGCCGTGACGGCGGTGCTGGACGAGATCGGGCCGGAGCTGACCGGCTTCGAGGCGGCCGAGCAGCGGCTCGTCGACCAGGCGCTCGTCGACCTCGACGGCACCCCGACCAAGTCCAGGCTCGGGGCCAACGCGGTCCTCGGGGTCTCCCTCGCCGTGGCCAAGGCCGCCGCCGAGTCGGCGCAGCTGCCGCTGTTCCGTTACGTCGGCGGGCCGACCGCGCACCTGCTGCCCGTACCGATGCTCAACATCCTCAACGGCGGCGCCCACGCTGACACCGACGTCGACATTCAGGAGTTCATGGTCGCCCCGATCGGTGCCGCGACGTTCCGCGAGGCGCTGCGCTGGGGCGCCGAGGTCTACCACGCGCTCAAGGGCGTGCTTAAGGCTGCCGGCCACGCCACCGGCCTGGGCGACGAGGGCGGCTTCGCGGCCAACCTGCCGTCCAACCGGGACGCGCTCGACCTGATCGCGCAGGCGGTGGCCGAGGCGGGGTTCACCCTGGGTGCGGACGTCGCTCTTGCGCTGGACGTCGCGGCGACGGAGTTCTACTCCGCCGGCTCGTACCACTTCGAGGGACGTGAGCGCTCGGCGGAGGAGCTGACCTCGTACTACGCCGAGCTGGTGGAGGCGTACCCGCTGGTGTCTGTGGAGGACCCGCTCGCCGAGGACGACTGGGAGGGCTGGAGCGCGCTCACGCAGAGTCTCGGCGAGCGCGTCCAGGTGGTTGGAGACGACTTGTTCGTGACCAACCCCGACCGGCTGACGCGGGGGATCGCCGCGGGAGCGGCCAACGCCCTGCTGGTCAAGGTCAACCAGATCGGCACCCTTACCGAGACCCTCGACGCGGTGTCACTGGCGCACCGCTCCGGCTACCGCTGCATGATGAGCCACCGCTCCGGTGAGACCGAGGACACCACGATCGCCGACCTCGCCGTGGCCACCGACTGCGGGCAGCTCAAGGCGGGGGCGCCGGCCCGCTCCGAGCGGGTCGCCAAGTACAACCAGCTGCTGCGCATCGAGGAGGAGCTCGGCGACGCCGCTCGGTACGCCGGCGCTGCCGCGTTCCCCCGCTACGCCGGTGAGGCCTGAGTCGCGATGGCGACGTCCCGCCCGGGTGGGCGTGCCCGGGCAGCACGGCCAGCCGGTGCGTCCAGCGGGCCGCCGCGGACGAGGACGGCTCCGGCCGCCCGCGGCGCCACGCGGCTGCGTCCGCCGAAGGCGCCGGACCCGCCCACCGGCGCCGACGCCGTGGACGCGACCACGTCCGGCGAAGCGCCGCCACCAGGGCGCGCCTCCTCCCTCACCGGTCGGGCGGCTGCGCTGGCCCTCGTCTGTGGGGTCCTCGTCGTCTCCTACGCCTACCCGCTGCGCACGTGGGTCGAGCAGCGCGAGCGCATCAGCGAGCTTCACGCCGAGCAAGCACGGCTCACTGTCGACGTCGAGCGCCTGCGCGCCGACATCGAGCGTTGGGACGACCCCGCGTACGTCCGGGCGCAGGCACGTGAGCGCCTCTCCTTCGTCCTGCCCGGGGAGATCAGCTACATCGTCATCGACCCCGCGGAGGAAGCCGCTGCGGCTCAGGCGCCCGGCGACCCGGGCGGGCAGTCACTGGCCGGCTCGCCCTGGTGGGCCCGGCTGTGGAGCGCCGTCGAGGTGAGCGGCGACCTGCCCGCACCTGACGACGCCGCGAGCCGCGGAGCCAGCGACCCCGGGGGCCGGGCGGGCGAGACTGGCGGAGACCGGTCGCGGACCGAGCGGTGAAGCCGCAGCCGCGTGACGAGGCGGCGGTGGCGGCCCAGCTGGGAAGGCGGCCGCGCGGGCTGCGCGCGGTGGCGCACCGCTGCGGGTGCGGCCTGCCGGATGTCGTGGAGACGACCCCCCGGCTGCCCGACGGGACGCCGTTCCCGACGCTGTACTACCTCACCTGTCCCACCGCGGTGTCGGCGGTCGGTCGACTCGAGGCCAACGGCGTCATGGCCGCCATGACCGAGCGGCTCGCCGCCGACCCCGTGCTGGCGGCTGCGTACGCCCGCGCCCACGCGGCGTACGTGGCCCGGCGCGAGGCCGTGGCGCCGGTCCCGGAGATCGCGGACGTCAGCGCCGGCGGCATGCCGTACCGGGTGAAGTGCCTGCATGCCCTCGTCGCGCACAGCCTGGCGGCGGGTCCAGGGGTCAACCCGCTGGGGGACGAGGCGCTGCGGCTGCTGCCCGACTGGGCGGCGGGCGGCCCGTGCGTCGAGGTCGCGTGACCCGCGTCGCGGCGGTCGACTGCGGCACCAACTCGATCCGGCTGCTGATCGCGGACGTCGACCCGGCTGCGGGCACCCTCGTGGACGTCGAGCGGCGGCTCGAGATCGTCCGGCTCGGTGCAGGGGTCGACCGCACCGGCCGCCTGGACCCTGACGCGGTGGAGCGCACCCTCGCCGCGCTTGCGGGTTACGCCGGACTCGCCGAGCGGCACGGGGTTGAGCGGGTCCGCATGGTCGCCACGAGCGCCACGCGTGACGCAGTCAACCGGTCCGACTTCGTGTGCGGGGCGCGGGCGATCCTGGGCGTCGAGCCCGAGGTCGTCAGCGGCGCGGGGGAGGCGCGGCTGTCCTACGCGGGTGCCGTCCGCGACCTGCCGGCCACCGCCGCGGCGCCGTACCTCGTCGCCGACATCGGCGGCGGCTCCACCGAGCTGATCCGCGGGGACACCGGCGACCCGTTGGCGGTGCGCGCCGGTGTCTCTGTCGACATCGGTTGCGTCCGGCTGACCGAGCGCCACCTACGCCATGCGCCGCCGAGCAGCGCACAGGTGGCCGCCGCCCGGGCGGAGACCACCGCCGCCCTCGACGCGGCTGCGGGCTCCGTCACGTTGGACTCGTCCGGCACGCTCGTTGGGCTGGCGGGAACGGTGACCACTATCGCCGCCATCGACCTCGGCCTGCCGGCGTGCGACTCCGCGCTCATCCACCACAGCTGGGTCAGCGGGCAGGCCGTGGCGTCGATCGCCGAGCGGCTGCTCACCTCGACGCGGGAGCAGATCGCCGCGATCCCGGTGATGCACCCGGGACGGGTGGACGTGATCGCCGCGGGCGCGCTCGTCCTGCACTGCGTCCTCGAGCGCTGTGGCGTGGCGGAGGTCCTGGTGAGCGAGCACGACATCCTCGACGGGATCGCCTGGTCCCTGGCCTGAGCCTGGCGTGCCGACGGGCGCCCGTGACAGGGTCGGCCGCGGACGCGTCGTACACCCCCGCCGGAGGAGGCACCACTCATGGGCGAGAAGGTCACGTTTGCCAGCAACGGCAGCACCTGTGAGGGCTACCTCGCCACGCCCCAGACCGGGTCGGGGCCGGGGGTCGTGGTGATCCAGGAGTGGTGGGGGCTGGTCCCGCACATCGAGGACGTCGTCGACCGCTTTGCCGCGGCCGGCTTCGTCACGCTGGCGCCGGACCTCTTCCATGGCGTGCAGACCAGCGAGCCGGACGAGGCCGGCAAGCTGATGATGGGGATGGCGATGGACACCGCCGCCAAGGACATTGCCGGGGCGGCTGCGTACCTCGCCGGCCGGGACGACACGACCGGGCCGGGGGTCGGGACCGTTGGCTTCTGCATGGGCGGGTCGCTAGCCCTGTGGAGCGCCACGCTCTCCGACCAGGTTGTCGCGGCGGTCGGCTTCTACCCGGCGGTGCCCTGGGAGCGGATGAGCCCGACCTGGAGCAACTACGCGGGGAAGGCTGCGCTGATCCACTGCTCGGAGGCGGACGGGACGAGCGCGGCGGAGGGCATCCAGCAGGCCGTGCAGGCGATCGAGGGTGCGGGTGGCTCGGTCGAGGTGCACGACTACCCGGGCACCGACCATGCCTTCTTCAACGACCAGCGCCCCGAGGTGTACGCAGAGGACGCTTCCCGCGCCGCCTGGGACCGCACGATCTCCATGCTGCGCTCCCGGCTCGGGTGAGCGCCGGCACCGGGACGGCCGGCGCGCTGCCGCACCCGGTGGTAGGTGGGAGCTTCCCCAGCCCGGTGCCGCCGGGCAGCGGCTGGCCGGGTGACCCGGCCGACGCCACGACCCCGGTCGCCCGCGACGCAGCGGAGGTCGCCCGGCTGGCCGCTGCGGCCCCCGGCCTCGCCGCCCTGGACGCCCGCATCTCCGTATGTCGGGCCTGCCCGCGGCTGGTGGCCTGGCGGGAGGAGGTGGCCAGGACCGGCCGACGGTCGTACGCCGGGCAGCCCTACTGGGGCCGTCCGATCCCCGGGTGGGGGGCGGCGCAGCCCAGCGTGCTCGTCGTCGGGCTCGCCCCGGCGGCGCACGGCGGCAACCGCACCGGGCGCATCTTCACTGGTGACCGCTCGGGGGACTGGCTGTTCGCTGCGTTGCACCGCGCCGGCCTGGCGACCCGGCCCACCAGCGTCGCCGCCAGTGACGGCCAGCGGCTGGTCGCCACCCGGATGGTGGCCGCGGTGCGCTGCGCACCCCCGGACAACCGGCCAGACCCCACCGAGCGCGACGCCTGCGCCCCCTGGCTCGACGCCGAGCTCGCCGCCGTGCTGCCCGGCCTGGCGGTGATCGTGGCGCTGGGGTCGTTCGCCTGGGGCGTGACGCTGGCCGCCCTCACCAGGCAGCGGCTGGCGGTGCCACGCCCGCGCCCCCGCTTCGGGCACGGCGTCGAGGTCGCCCTCAGCGGGGGGACGCTCCTCCTCGGCTGCTACCACCCCAGCCAGCAGAACACGTTCACCGGCAAGCTCACCGAGGAGATGCTCGACGACGTCCTGGCCCGGGCGGCAGCCCGCGCCGCCGACCGCACCGCCGGGGCACCGAGCGCCTCGCCGGGGCGGCCCTAGGGTGAGCTGGTGACCGGGACAGCAGGAGAGCGCACCCGCGCCCCGCACGTCCTGGTCGTCGGCGGTGGCTACGTCGGCATGTACACCGCCCTGCGCCTGCAGCAGCGGCTGCGCCGCGGGGAGGCGCGGGTCAGCGTGGTCGACCCGCGCAGCTACATGACCTACCAGCCGTTCCTGCCGGAGGCGGCGGCCGGCAGCCTCGAGCCGCGCCATGTCGTCGTGCCGCTGCGCCGAGTGCTGCGCCGCTGCGACGTCCTCACCGGCAGGGTGACCTCGATCCGGCACGCCGAGCGGGTGGCCTGCATCGCTCCCTCCACGGGCCCGGCGTACGAGTTGTCGTACGACGTCCTGGTTGTCGCCCTCGGCTCGATCGCCCGGACGCTGCCCATCCCGGGCCTGGTTGAGGAGGGCATCGGCTTCAAGCAGGTGGAGGAGGCCATCGCGCTGCGCAACCACGTCCTCGACCGGCTCGACGTGGCCGGCTCGGTGTCCGACCCGGCGCTGCGCGCCCGTGCGCTGACCTTTGTTTTCGTCGGAGGCGGGTACGCCGGGGTGGAGGCGCTCGCCGAGCTGGAGGACATGGCGCGCTACGCCTGCCGTTACTACGACGACGTACGCCCTGCGGACATGCGCTGGGTGCTCGTGGAGGCAACGCAGCGCATCCTCCCCGAGGTCGGGACGGACATGGGCGACTACACGGTCCGCCAGCTGCGCGAGCGCGGCATCGACGTCCGCCTGAACACCCGGCTGCGCTCCTGCGTCGGCGGCCACGTCGTGCTCGACGACGGCACCGAATTCGACGCCGACACGGTGGTTTGGACCGCCGGGGTTAAGGCACACCCGGTGCTGGCAGCCACCGACCTGCCCCTGGACGACAGGGGCCGGCTGCGAGCCGGGGCCAACCTGCGGGTCGCCGGGGTGGCGGATGCGTGGAGCGCCGGCGACTGTGCCGCCGTGCCGGACCTCACCGGACCGCCCGGCGCGACCTGCGCGCCCTCGGCGCAACACGCGGTCCGCCAGGCGCGCCTGCTCGCGGACAACCTGGTGGCGAGCCTGCGCGGTGAGCGAGTCCACGACTACCACCACCGCCACGCCGGCTCGGTCGCCAGCCTCGGGCTGCACCGTGGTGTCGCGGAGGTCTACGGCGTCAAGCTGCGCGGTTGGCCGGCCTGGTTCATGCATCGCACCTACCACGTCAGCCGGGTGCCGACGCTCAACCGCAAGATCCGGGTCGTCGCGGACTGGACGCTCGCACTGTTCTTCCGCCGGGAGGTCGTGTCCCTCGGCCGGCTGGCCACTCCCCGGGCCGAGTTCACGGCGGCTGCGGCACCGCCGGCCGTCTCCACCGCCGCTGGCTCCGCTCCGCCGAGCTCTACGCGGTGATCGTTCGGGAGTACCGTGGCGGCCTATGAACGAGCGCGACCAAGGAGCCGCCCGGCGCATCGCGAGGGTCCTCGAGCGGTTGCTCGGGTCGCCGTTCCCGCTGCCGATCCGGGCCTGGGACGGCAGCTTCGCCGCTGCCCCGGCTCTCGCTGCCCCGGCCGCTGCCCCGGCTCCCGCTGCCCCGGCTCCCGCTGCCCCGGCCGCTGCCCCGGCTCCCGCTGCGCCTGAAGCGGATGAGCTGCCGATCGTTATCGTCAGGCATCGCCGGGCGATGCGCCGCCTGCTCTGGCAGCCCGACGAGGTCGGGCTCGCCCGCGGGTGGGTCGCCGGTGAGCTCGAGCTGGAGGGCGACCTCGAGGTGGCCTTGAGCCGGCTGGACGCGGCCGGCCGTGACCTCTCCGCACGACGCCGGCTCAGTCTGGCCGAGCGCCGCGACGTGCTGCGTGACTTCGCCGCGCTCGGTGCCCTGGGACCACCCCCGACACCGCCGGCGGAGGAGGCGTCGCTGCGCGGCACTCGCCACTCCAAGAGCCGCGACCGGGCGGCGATCAGCCACCACTACGACGTCGGCAACGACTTCTACCGGCTGCTGCTGGGGGAGTCCATGGTTTACTCCTGCGCCTACTGGACGCAGGGACCCTCGCCGGCGTACGGGCTGGCCGACGCCCAGCGGGACAAGCTGGAGCTGGTCTGCCGCAAGCTCGGGCTGGCGCCGGGAACGCGCTTGCTCGACGTGGGCTGCGGATGGGGGTCGCTGGCCATTCACGCCGCCCGCGAGCACGGTGCCCGGGTGGTCGGAGTGACGCTGTCGCGCGAGCAGGCTGACCTGGCGCGCAAGCGGGTGGCCGAGGCCGGCCTCGCCGAGGTCGTCGACATCCGGCTGCAGGACTGGCGTGACCTGCGCGACGGACCGTACGACGTGATCGCCAGCATCGGCATGGCCGAGCATGTCGGCGAGCAGGGCTACCGTGACTACGCGGCCGCGCTCGCCGCGCTGCTGCCCCCCGGTGGCCGGCTGCTCAACCACCAGATCACGATCCGTCCCGAGCTGGGCAGCGAGGGCCGTACGTTCATCGACGCGTACGTCTTCCCTGACGGGGAGCTGCTGCCGCTTGGCACCGTCGTCGGTCTGATCGAGGCCGCCGGCCTGGAGGTACGCGACATCGAGAGCCTGCGCGAGCACTACCCACCGACGCTGCGGTCCTGGCTGGCCAACCTGGAGGGATCCTGGGACGCGGCGGTCGCCGCCGCCAGTCTGGGGCGGGCGCGGGTGTGGCAGCTGTACATGACCGGCTCCGCGGCGGCGTTCGACGCCGGGCGGATCGGGGTGGCGCAGGTGCTGGCCGTACGGCCACGTGGCGACGGTCGCAGCGGGCTGCCGGCGACCCGACAGGAGTGGCTGGGGATCGACAAGCCGGACGCGACCGCGGGCATCGGGGGGCTGCACCGGCGCAGCGGCGGCTCCGCTGGCTAGGCTCGTTCGTAGCCCGACGTCGCCGGACGGCTCCGGCACGGCTCCGCCGCCCCCGTAGCCCAACGTAGAGGCAAACCGCTTAAACCGGTTCCAGTGTCGGTTCGAGTCCGACCGGGGGCACCGCGCCGGCGGGAACGTTTCGCTTTGCTCGGGCCTTACTATCAGTGGACGCCACTATCGGTGGACGCCGTTCAACGCGGCCTCCCGGAGGGATGACATGCGCAGCAACAACCCGGTGTTCAACCGGACCGAGGCCTTCTCCCGCGGCGGGTACGCGACCTTCCGCGACGCACCACCGCCGTCGGCCGAGCAGCTGGAGACGATGTACGCGGCTCCGTCCGCGACCCCGCTGCGTACCGGGCGGATGAGCTACGACGACGTCGTCACCAAGACCGGCCTCACCTTCGGCCTGCTGTTCATCGGCGCCGGTGTCGGCTGGTTCATCCCAGCGCTGATGTGGGTCGGGCTCATCGGCGGCCTCGTACTCGGTCTGGTCAACGCCTTCAAGCGCGAGCCCAGCCCGCCGCTGATCTTGGCGTACGCGGCGCTGGAGGGCCTCTTCGTCGGCGGGCTGAGCTGGCTGTTCTCCGCCCGGTGGGGTGGAATCGTGCCGCAGGCGGTGCTGGCCACCCTGGCGGTTGCGGGCGCTGCACTGTTCGCCTACAAGAGCGGCCGCATCCGGGTCACTCCGCGTTTCACCCGGGGCCTGCTGATTGCGGGTGGCGGCTACCTGGTGTTCTGCCTGGTCAACCTCGGGCTCGTCGCATTCACCGACGTCAACCTGCGCTTCGACAACCCGGTGCTCGGGCTGGTGATCGGTGCGTTCGCGGTGGGGCTCGCTGCGATGTTCCTGATCCTCGACTTCGACTTCGTTGACCAGGGTGTGCGCAACGGCCTGCCCGACAAGTACTCGTGGACCGCGGCCTTCGGCCTCACCGTCACGATGGTCTGGCTCTACATCGAGATGCTGCGGCTGCTGGCGATCCTGCGCGGCGACGAGTGAGCTGACCCGACCGCTGTCCCCGCGTTCCTGCTTGATCCACGTGACAAATCGGTCGCTAGGGCGACCGATTTGTCACGTTCACGCGCGGTCGCGCCCTCCCTGCGCGATCCACCTGAGCTGCGGTCCAGGGGCGCCGGCGTCTCGGGGCGCTGACCGACCTCAGCCGGCGACGGTGGGACCTGTGCGCGTGACGCTCACCCGCAGGACGACTCGTCGCTCGTTGCGCATGGCGTTGCGGTAGTCCTCCCAGTCGGGGTGCTCGCCCGCGGCGCGACGGTAGTAGTCGACGAGCAGCTCCATCGCAGCCGGCAGCACGAGCACCTCGGCCTCGCCCTCCAACTGCGCCCACGGACCGTAAAACTCGTCGGTGAACACGCACACCGACACGTGTGGGTCGCGGCCCACGTTGCGCGTCTTGACAGCCGTCTCACGGGTGCTGATCAGCAGCCGTCCCTCGTCGTCGGCCACGACCGTGACCGGGGAGAGCTGGGGCCGCCCGTCCGAGCGTGTCGTGGCCAGGACCGCGCGGTGGTGACGGCCGACGAACGCGAGCGCCTCCTCTCGCGTCACTGGAAGGAGCGGGCCGCCCGCCGTACGTGCAACTCGTGCACGATCGCAGTGGCGTGACCGTGGGAGAGGCCGTGCTCGTCGCGCAGCCACTTGACCCTGTCCTCGAAGCGGCCAAAGGCGGGACCGTCCTCCATGACTTGGAACCACTCAGTGACTTCGCGGCCGGTCACCTGCGGGATGCGGGCGAGCAGGTTGCGATGGGTCTCTTCGGAGTGGTTCAGGCTCATGGGTGCCTCCAGCCGGGTCGATTGGTGAACTTGAGCGTGCCCGACCTCGACGGGGTGGCACAAGTGCCGCGACCAAACTGGGCCGCGCCCGGCTGCCATCCTGGCCCGCTGTGACCCACGCGGGCAGTGATGGCACTCGACCCCGCAGCGCGGACCTGTTGAGCGAGCTGGCGAGGGAGGTCGACCGCGTCGCCGACCGGCTGCGGGTGCTCACGCCGGCGCGGTTGGAGAGACCGGTTGACCCGTACGGCCGTTCGGTGGCGGCCGTGGCCGCCGCGACGGCCCAGCTCCTGGCCGACTCGGCGGCCGCCCTCGAGGCTCCGGCGCAGGGACGGCGCCAGCTGCCTCAGCTGCCCGGGCACGCCCTCGGTGACCAGCTCTCGGTCACCGGACACGACCTGCTGAGCGTGCTCGCCGAGCACCCCGACGAGGGGATCAGCCGGTCGGCTCTGGCGTCGCTGCAGGCGCTGCGCCGGGTGTTGCCGTGACCGGCTCGGTGCTCGCGGGGGTTGCCGTGACCGGCTCGGTGCTCGCGGGGGTTGCCGTGAGCGGCTCGGTGCTCGCCGGCCGACGGTGCCGCAACAGCGCCCAGCGGCCCCGCGGGCCGCGGTCGCGGCCGGCGACCTGGGCGGCGGCGACCTCAGTGCCCGACTCCTCGACAGCCTCGGCCGCGGCGAGCGCCACCGGCAGCACACCTTCCCGGCGGGACGGCTGCGGCTCCTCCTCCGCGGCGAGCCCCAGAGCCGACGCCACCGAGGGCAGGATGGCGGCGGCGGCCGCTGCGTAACCAGCCGCGGAGGGGTGAAAGCGGTCCTCCGCGAACATGAGCCGCGGGTCCGCGGCGAACTCGGGACCGAGGATGGAGCCGATGGAGACCGTGCGGCCACCGGCCTCGACGGTGGCGATGGTTTGGACCGCGGCGAGGCGGCGGCTCAACCGCCGGGCGGCCCAGCGCAGCGGCGGCGGGATCGGCTCGATCGTGCCGAGGTCGGGGCAGGTCCCGACCACGACCTCGACGCCGGCGGCGCGCAGCTGGCGTACCGCCTGCGCCAGGTGCCCGGCGGACACCGACGTACTGATGCGGTGGGTGACGTCGTTGCCGCCGATCATGATGATCGCCACGGCGGGCTCAGCAGCCAGCGCACGGACTACCTGGTCGCCCAGGTGACCGCTCTCGGCGCCGATCACGGCCACGCTGGTGAGCCGAACAGGACGCCGCGCCAGCCTGGCGAGACCGACCGCGACGAGCACGCCGAGGGTCTGCTCGGAACGTTCGACACCCAGCCCGGCGGCGGTGGAGTCGCCGAGCAGCACCAGGGAGATCGGCTCGCCCTCGCCCGACCCCCACTGACCGTCGACGGCCGGGGGGCGCCCGATGGGCACGCCCACCACACCCCGGCGCACCTGGCGGGCCTGCGCGAGCATCACACCCATCGCGGTGCCTCCGAGCAGGCCAAGCCCCCCGCCACCGGCTGCGGCCGCGGTCGCCATTCGGCGCGCCCGCGCTGCCCTGCTCACCTGCCTGCTCCTTTCCGAAGGCCCGTCGCTGAACGCGCTCGCGCCGTCCGCGGGTTCCCGCCGGCTGCCGGCCAGCATCGCGGACCCTAGGCTCTCCGGTCGTGCGTATCAGCGACTCCGTCGTCGACCTCATCGGCGACACCCCGCTCGTCCGGCTCCGCCGCGTCGGGGAGGGCGTGGCGGGCAGCGTGGTGGCGAAGCTCGAGTACCTCAACCCCGGCGGCTCGGTGAAGGACCGCATCGCCGTACCGATGGTGGACGCAGCGGAGGCTAGCGGGGCGTTGCAGCCCGGCGGGACCATCGTCGAGCCGACCAGCGGCAACACCGGGGTGGGCCTCGCCCTGGTCGCCCAGCAGCGCGGCTACCGCTGCGTGTTCGTCTGCCCCGATAAGGTGAGCGAGGACAAGCGCAACGTGCTGCGGGCGTACGGCGCTGAGGTCGTGGTCTGCCCGACGGCGGTCCCGCCGCAGCACCCGGACTCCTACTACAACGTCTCCGACCGGCTCGCGGCCGAGATCGAGGGGGCCTGGAAGCCCGACCAGTACGCCAACCCGGACAACCCCCGCTCCCACTACGAGACGACCGGGCCGGAGATCTGGGAGCAGACCGACGGGCGCCTGACCCACTTCGTCACCGGGCTGGGCACCGGCGGCACGGTCAGCGGCGCCGGGCGCTACCTCAAGGAGGTCTCCGCCGGCGCCGTACGGGTGGTCGGCGCTGACCCCGAGGGGTCGGTCTACTCCGGTGGCGCCGGCCGGCCGTACCTGGTCGAGGGGGTCGGGGAGGACTTCTGGCCCACGACGTACGACGGGGAGATCTGCGACGAGATCGTCGCGGTCTCCGACGCCGACTCCTTCGCGATGACCCGGCGGCTGGCGCGGGAGGAAGGGCTGCTGGTCGGCGGGTCGTGCGGCATGGCAGTGGAGGCCGCGCTGCGCGTCGCGGCGGGGGCCGGCGCTGACGCGCTGGTCGTGGTGCTGCTGCCCGACGGTGGCCGCGGCTACATGTCCAAGATCTTCAACGACGCCTGGATGTCCGCCCATGGCTTTCTGGACGCGGGGGAGGGGCCTCGGGTGGGCGACATCCTGCGCCGCGCGTCCGTGGACCCCGCCGCGCTCGCGCACGTCCGCCCGGAGGACACCGTCGCGGCCGCGCTCGCGGCCTTGCGGGAGGCCGGCCTGACGCAGCTGCCGGTGGTCCGCGCGCAGCCGCCGGTCATGGCGGCCGAGGTCGCCGGATCCGTCGACGAGCGCCATCTGCTCGGCTTGCTGGCCAGCGGGCAGGCCAGGCCGGGCGACCCGGTGGAGCGCCATGCCAGCCCGGCGCTGGAGACCATCGGGAGCGGTGAGCCCATGGCGGACGCGGCGGGCCGGCTGCGCTCGGCCGACGTCCTGCTCGTGCTCGACGGCGGCAAGCCCGCCGGGCTGCTGACCCGCCGGGCCATCCTCGACTTCCTGCCCGGCTGAACCCGGGGCCACCGCCGCCGGTTGCCGCCTCGGTTTCGACCCCCGCACCCCGACCGTTTGCGCGCAAGGGTCCCTTGCCAGCGTTGCACGCGCGCAAGGGACCCTTGGGCCCATACGCATTGCACTGAAGGGACCCTTGGGTGCGAACGGCCGCTGCGCTCAAGGGGCCTTGGGCGCACTACGGTGCGCGCCGCGGGCGGCAGGGGGATGGACGGCGAGGCCGGTGGGCTCGCGGGTGAGTCGCTGGGTCGCGGGCGAGGGGCTGGGTATCAGGCGCCGTCGGCCGGAGCCACTCCCACCGGGCAGGCCACGCCGGTGCCGGCAAGGCCGCAGTAGCCGTTGGGCACCTTGTGCAGGTACTGCTGGTGGTAGTCCTCGGCGTAGTAGAGCTCGCCTAGCGGCGCGATCTCCGTGGTGATCTCCCCGTGGCGGCGCTGGTCCAGCGCCCGCTGGTAGGCCTCCCGCGACGCCTCGACGTCGGCGCGCTGCGCCGGTGAGGTGTAGTAGACCGCCGAGCGGTACTGCGTACCGACGTCGTTGCCCTGCCGCATGCCCTGTGTGGGGTCGTGCGACTCCCAAAAGGTGCGCAGCAGGTCTCGATACGACACCTGCGCCGGGTCGTAGACGACACGCACCACCTCGGCGTGCCCGGTGCGCGCCGTGCACACCTCCTCGTACGTGGGGTGCGGCGTGTGCCCGCCCGCGTACCCGACCGCGGTCGTCCAGACGCCGGGCAGCTGCCAGAAGAGCCGTTCCGCTCCCCAGAAGCAGCCGAGCCCGAACACCGCCTCCTCCAGCCCGGCGGGGACGTCCGCGGCGATGGAGGTGCCCAGGACCGCGTGCTGGCCGGCGAGGTCGTACGGCCGGCGCTCCCGGCCGGGCAGCGCCTCGCTCGGGCTCACCGGGCTGGTCTTGGCGCGGTCGAACAGGAACATGGCGGGATCCTCCATCTGCGGGCTCGTCACCTCTTGCCAACGCCGCGGCGTCCCTGCCTCTTCCGCGTCCGCTCTCCGGCACCTCCGGGTCAGGTCGGTCAGGCCGGCACCGCCGGGTCAGGTCGGTCAGGCCGGCACCGCCAGGTCAGGTCGGTCAGAGCAGCGCCACCGCACCGCCGCGGCGCGGGTCGGCTCCGGCGCCGCCGAGTCCGACGGCGCTGACCCCCCCGAAGTAGTGGGCAAGGGTCGGCCAGCGGGTGACCTCGTAGCCGGCACCCTGCAGCGCGCCGGTCGCCTCCGCGGGAACTCCCGGTTCCACGTGGGCCACCCGCCCGGCGACGTGCAGGCGCGGCGCCATGATCGCGTCGGCGGGCGGCAGCCCGTCCACGAGCACGCCGGTGACGACCTGGAGCAGGGCGCTGCGGATGCGGGACGCGCCCGCCGCCCCGACCGCGAGCACCGGCACGTCCACCGCCCCGTCGACCGCCGTGGTCACCACGAGCGGGCACATCATGCTCGCCATCCGGTCACCGGGCCGGTGCCGGTCGGAGAACAGCTCCCCCTCCCCAAGCATGGAGTTGAGGTGTACGCCGTAACCGGGCACCCACACCCCCGCGCCGACGCCGAGGCTCGTCGTGACCACGCACGCCCCACCGTCGGAGTCCACGACGCTGACGCTGGTCGTGTCCCCGGGGCCGTCCGGGGCGCCGCCGAGCACGCCGGCCAGCGCCAGCGCCCGCGCGCCGGTGTCGAGGGCGGGCAGGTCCGGCGGCAACGCCGCGAACGTGCCTACGGTGTCGAGCAGGTCGACCCGGCCCCGGACCAGCGCGCCGGCGAAGCCCGCACTGACGACCCGGACCTCCTCGACGCGGTACGCGGCGAGGTCGTCCAGCCCGAGCAAGCCTCCGCCTTCGGCGACCGCCTGGACGGCTCGTCGGCCCAGCTCACCGGCGTAAAAAGCGGCGGGACCCCGCGTGGCGATCAGGCGCAGCGCGTCCGCCAGGCCGGGGTGGCGCAGCACTTCGCCCGCGGCGAGCAGCCCTCCACCCGGGGCGTACGCCGCGGCGCCGTCCCCGGGCAGCATCACGTGGCGCATGTCGACGAGGGTGCGGGCGTGGGCTTCCGGCAGCGGCGCGCCTTGCTCCGCCAGCTCGGCGGCCGGCCGGACGACTTCCGGCCACGGCAGCCGTCCCCAGCGGCGGTGCAGCTCCGCGAGCCCGGCGGGGACGCCGGGTACAGCCACGCTGGGGGCCCCGACCGAGAAGTCCAGCGGCACTCCACCGAAGCGCACGTCGACGTGGGTCAGCGGGGCCGCCGCCCTGGTGGCTCCAAGTCCAGGGACCGCGGTGAAGAAGTCGAGGCAGTGCACGCTGCCGGAGGCCGGGTCGAGGTAGCTGGCGAAGCCCCCGCCGCCGAGCCCGGTCATCACGGTCTCGGCCACGCAGGAGGTGAGGGCCGCGGCCACCGCGGCGTCGGCTGCGGACCCACCCGCCGCGAGGATCGCCCGGCCGACTTCGGCGGTTGCCGGGTGCCCGGCCGCGACAGCCGCAGGCACCCGTCGGCTCACGCCGGGGGAGGTTACCGGCCGACTGGGGAGCATCCTTCGCACCAGCGCGGACGATCCTCCCCAGTCGCCGGGCAACGCCGGTCGCTCCCTGCGTAGGGTTCGGCCTCGTGCCCGCTCTCGAGAGTTTCGACGGCTTCGACACCCTCGCCATCCACGCCGGGCAGGAGCCCGACGAGGCCACCGGCGCGGTGGCGCCCCCGATCCACGTCACCAGCACCTACAAGCAGGACGGCGTCGGGGGGCTTCGCGGCGGTTACGAGTACAGCCGCTCCGGCAATCCCACCCGCGGCGCGCTGCAGGAGTGCCTGGCGGCGCTCGAGGGAGGCTCGCGCGGGCTGGCGTTCGCCTCTGGCCTGTCCGCCGAGGACACCCTGCTGCGTACGGTCTGCCGCCCCGGCGACCACGTCGTCATCCCCGGCGACGCGTACGGCGGGACGTACCGTCTCTTCGCCAAGGTGCTGCAGCGCTGGGGCGTCGAGCACACGTCGGTGCCGCTCGGTGAGCCGGAAGCCGTGCGCGCCGCCGTGCGGCCGAACACGCGCGTCCTGTGGGCCGAGACGCCGACCAACCCGCTGCTCGGGGTCGCCGACATCGCCGTGCTCGCGGGGATCGCGCATGACGCGGACGCCCTCCTCGTCGTCGACAACACCTTCGCCTCGCCGTACCTGCAGCAGCCGCTGGCGCTTGGCGCCGACGTCGTCGTGCACTCCACGACGAAGTACTGCGGGGGCCACTCCGACGTCGTCGGCGGAGCCCTGGTGGTGTCCGACGCGGAGCTGGGGGAGGAGCTGGCGTACCACCAGAACGCGATGGGCGGCGTCGCCGGGGCCTTCGAATCGTGGCTGGTCCTGCGCGGCCTGAAGACCCTGGGCGTGCGGATGGAGCGGCACTGCGACAACGCCGAGCGGATCGTCGAGGCGCTCGTCGCGCACCCGCGAGTGGTGCAGGTCAACTACCCGGGGCTGCCCGAGGATCCCGGGCACGCGGCGGCGGCCAAGCAGATGCGCCGCTACGGGGGGATGGTGTCGTTCCGCGTCGAGGGTGGCGAGGAGGCCGCGGTGAAGGTGTGCGACCGCGCCCGGCTGTTCATCCTCGGGGAGTCCCTCGGTGGGGTCGAGTCGCTGATCGAGCACCCCGGCCGGATGACGCACGCGAGCGCCGCGGGCAGCCCGCTGGAGGTGCCCGCCGACCTCGTCCGGCTTTCGGTGGGCATCGAGACGGTCGAGGACCTGCTCGCGGACCTGGCCCAGGCGCTGGAGTGACCTCGGCGTGAGCCGAGCCGTCGCCTGCGTCGACGTCGGCTCCACCTTCACCAAGGGCGCGCTCGTCGACGTCGACACCGGTGAGCTGCTGGCGACCGAGTCACACCGCACGACGTTGGACTCCGACGTGCTTGACGGCGTGGAGGCCGTACGGGAGGCGCTCGGGCCGCACGACGAGGTACGGGCCTGCTCCTCGGCCGGAGGCGGCCTGCGGCTGGCCGTGGTGGGCTACGAGCGGGCGGTCACCGCGGAGGCGGGGCACCGGGTCGCCCTGTCGGCCGGCGCCCGAGTCGAGCACGTAGCCGCGGGCGTCCTGGACGAGGCCGCGGTGGACGCCTTGGCGCAGTCGCGGCCCGACGTGGTCCTGCTCGTGGGCGGAACGGACGGCGGCAACGCCGACGTCCTGCTCGGCAACGCACGCGCCCTCGCCGCCGCTGCTCTCGACGTCCCCGTCGTGCTGGCCGGCAACGCCGCGGTACGCGACGAGGCCGAACGCATCCTGCGCCGCGATCACCGCCGGGTGCTGTCGACCGCGAACGTGCTGCCCGAGATCGGCACCCTGGACCCGCAGCCGGCTCGCGAGGCGATCCGCGAGGTCTTCGTCCGTCATGTGATCGGCGGCAAGCAGCTCTCCCGGCGCCCGGACGAGTTCGCTGCCCTCGTACGCGCAGCCACGCCCGACGTGGTCCTGCTCGGAGTCGAGGTGCTCGCCGACGCGGTGGGCGACGTGCTCGTCCTCGACGTGGGTGGGGCCACGACCGACGTGTACTCCGCGCTCACCCCGAGTCGTGAGGACGCTGGGCGCCGTCGGGAGGTCGTCGCGCCGCTGTGGCGCTCACGCACCGTCGAGGGCGACCTCGGCGTGCGCTGGAACGCGCCGGGCATCGTGGCGGCGGCCGTCGCCGAGCGGCTCATCGAGCCCACGGAACTGGCCCGGCTGGAGCCGGCCACCGCTCGTCGTGCCGCCGATCCAGCACTGGCCCCGGGTGCGGGCGAGGAGGATGAGCGGCGCATCGACGTGCAGCTGGCCGCTCTGGCGGCTGTTGTCGCGGTACGTCGGCACGCCCGCCCGGCGCTGACGACGTACGGCGCCGGTCCGGGCGCGCCGAGCGTGCGTACCGGCGGTCGCGACCTGCGGGAGGTGACGGCGCTGGTGGGCTCCGGTGGCGTGCTCCGGCACGCCGACGCCGCCGGACGCGAGAGCGTGCTGGCCGCCGTCCTGCACGACACCGGGGGCGGATGGAAGCTCCCGCGGCGAGCCCGTGCGGCGGTTGACGTCTACTACGTGCTGGCCGCGGCCGGGCTGCTGGCGGCCGACCATCCCCGGGCCGCCGCCGCGTTGGCGACGCGACACCTGCCAGAGGTGGTCAGACTGAAGGCGTGACGGTGCGACGGGAGCTGCGGCGAGCCGGGCGGCGGACCAACCTGGCGCTGCTGGTCCTGCTCGCGCTGGCGCTCGGCAGCGGGACGCTAGCGTTCGCGGTCGGTACCCCGTCCGCGGCCCGGGTGGTCACCGTGGCGCACGGCGCGATCGGGCTGGCGTTGCTGCTGCTGGTGCCGTGGAAGTCGGCCATCGCCGGGCGGGGGCTGCGCCGTCCCGGACCCCGGCCTGGTCGCGCGGCCGGCGTGGCACTGGCCGTGCTGGTGGCGGGAGCGCTGGCCTCCGGGGTGTGGCACTCGCTCGGCGGATACCGCCTCACCCTCGGTGTCACCCCGATGCAGGTGCACGTGGGGCGCGGCGCTGCTCGCGGTCCCGTTCGCCCTCGGCCATGTCCTCGCCCACCGCCCGCAGCTGCGCCGTACGGACCTGTCCCGCCGCTGGCTGCTGCGCACCGGCGCCCTCGGCGGTGGGTCGCTGCTGCTCTACGGGGCCGGGGAGGCGACCGCGTCGGTCCTCGACCTGCCCGGCGCCGACCGGCGCTCTACCGGCTCTCACGAGCTCGGCTCGGGGCGACCGGAGTCGATGCCGGTCACCCAGTGGTTCACCGACTCGGTGCCGTCGCTGGACGTCGATCAGTGGCGGCTGCGGCTCGTCACCGACGGGGTGGAGCGGCTGCTGACGTACGGCGAGGTCGCCGCGGGCCGCGACATCGTTCGTGCCGTCCTGGACTGCACTGGCGGCTGGTACGCCGAGCAGGAGTGGCGTGGCCTGCGGCTGGACCGCCTGCTGGCTGGGGCCGCCGGTCGCAGCGTCGAGGTGGTCTCGGTGACCGGCTACCGCCGCAGGTTCCCCCTCGCCGACGCGCCGCAATTGCTGTTGGCCACCTCCCTCGCCGGACTACCGCTCGCGGCCGGCCACGGAGCCCCCGTACGGCTCGTCGCCCCCGGCCGGCGCGGGTTCTGGTGGGTCAAGTGGGTGGAGCGGGTGGAGGTCGACGACCTGCCTTGGTGGGTCCAGCCGCCGTTCCCGCTGCAGTGAGCAGCGCACCGACAATCCGGCACCAGATCGGGTGTACCACTCAGCGGATCCGTGACACACTTGTGGCGTGCCCACCACGCGACCTCGCTACCAGGTCACGGAAACCCCGGACGTGGCTCGTGCCCTCGACCTGGCTGCTCGCCGCTGGCCGGGAGAGCCGCGTTCCAAGCTACTGCTGCGGTTACTGGCCGCTGCGGGAGCCGCGCTCGAGCAAGGAGAAGACCTGCGCAAGCGCGAGCGTCAGGAGGCTGTAACCAGGAGCAGTGGCCGGTACGCCGAGGCCTTCGGTCCGCACTACCTGGCCGAGCTGCGCCAGGACTGGCCGAAGTGATCGTCTTGGACGCCAGCGTTCTCATCGCGCACCTGTCGTCGCGCGACCCTCACCACACGGAGGCGACGCAACTGCTGCGGGAGGTCGCCGGCCAGCCCCTGCTCGTGCACGCGATCACGCTCGCTGAGGTGCTCGTCGGCGGCGTCAGGATGGGCAAGGGAGCCGAGATGCAGGCCGATCTACAGGCCGTCGGCGTACGGCTGACCGAGCGCAACGACGACGAACCGCTACGCCTGGCCGAGCTGCGGCACGCGACCAAGCTGAAGCTGCCAGATTGCTGCGTGCTCGACGCGGCCGAGGTCCACCGAGCCTCGTTGTCGACCTACGATGACGCGCTGGCGGCAGCAGCACACCAGCGGAACGTGACCGTGGTCCATTAGGCGGCAAGCACTCGCGGATGCCACCTCACTGTTGGCAGCGGCCTGGCAGCGAACGCTCACACCGGATCGACCACCCTGCTCACAATCCACGCGTGCTTGCCAACCTGCCGGCCGCGGCTGAATCCGTACTGCTCGAAGAGTTCGACGGTCGCGCTGAACAGGAAACGGCCCGGCGCCTCGCGGCCGGTGGTCACCTCGGGGATGGCCTCGACGAGGCCGCCGCTGGCATGGGCGATCTGGTCGAGCGCGCCTTCCAGTGCCACCCGGGCGATGCCCTGGCCGCGATGCTTCTTGTCCACGTAGAGGCAGGTGATCCGCCAGTCCGGACGCGGCGGCGCGTCCTTGTCGTACGCGCGCTTGTGCTTGATGCCCGGGAGCTCCTCGGGGCTGCCGTACTGGCACCACCCCTGTGCGGCGCCCTCCTCGTCGAGCACGAGCGCGGCGTGCGCACCACCCGTCCGTACGCGCTGCTCCTTGACCGCGCGATAGCTGATCCCCTGCTGGCCGCACTCCGGGTGGTAACCGATGCACCAGCACCCACCGAAGATCCCGTTGTTGCGCTCGACGAGCTCCGCGAAGGCATCCCACGTGGAGGCGTCGAGGCGTCGGACCGTGTACGACTGCGCCACGTCAGGCCTCAAGCAGCCGCTGCCGCAAGGAGCCGGGCAAGCTCGACCGGCTTGCTGACCATGGGCCAATGGCCCGAGTCGATGTCGACAAGGTCAAGGCGCTTCGCCTGGGCGAGCTCGGGCAAGTCACCGGCGTCGATCATCTCTTGAGCCTCGGCGGGAGTGAATTCAGGGCACACGAGCACGACCGGGACGTCGAACCGTCGATCGTCCGCCAGCCGCACCACGCCCTTGGTCACCCTTTCGGGGACGGGGATCGCGGCGGACTCGATACCGCGCTTGGCCTCCTCGTCGAGGTCGGCAGAGTCTGGTCCCTCGAACGGTGCCCAGCCGGGGAAGGGCATGACCCCGTCGTTGGTCTCGAAGAAGTCGGCGTAGGGCTCCCCGTCGGCGGACGGCCAGCCGCCGATAAGGGCGACCTTTGCCACCTTCTCCGGGCGCGCATCGGCGGCCAGCCACGCCAAGGTGGCGGCAGCGGAATGCGCCACCACCAGGGGCTTGTCGTCAGCTGAGTCCACGGCGGCGACCACCGCTGCTACTTGGTCGTCGAGGCTGGCGGACGTAGACCCGTCTCCTTGACCCGGAAGGGTGAGCGGCACCGGACGGTGGCCGAGTGACTCCAGCTCCGGTACGACCTTGTCCCATGCGGACCCGTCGAGCCACAGGCCAGCGATAAGCAGGATGTCCATTAGTTCTCTTTCTCCAGTGCGGTCAGGTCACGTTCGGCGTAGGCCGGTGCTCCCACTCCTCGTTGAGGACGATGCGGAGGCATTCCTTGACAGGGAAGTTCTCCACCTGAGGCCAGCCGGGCTCGGTGCGAGTGCGCTTGGCGGCGAGTTGCTCGTCGGTGAGTGACTCCATGACCTGGCGGATCGTCGCCTGGCGTTCGCGGCGAAGCGCGAGCACCTCGTCGAGCGAGGGTCGTGCCTCCCGCTCCCACTGAAAGCCGTCCCAGGGAGTCGCCTCGTCCCAGGGCAGGTCCAGCGGGAGCCATGGGGAGACGTCGCCGAGGATCATCCGGTCCACCCAGCAAGCGCTGGCGAAGTTGAGGTGGCGCAAGGTCTGGATGAAGGACCACTCGCCGTCGACGCTGCGGTGGAGCGCTGCTTCAGGGAACGTGCGCGCACGCGCGACGGTGCCCTCCCACAGCCGCTCTCGTTGAACGAGACGCCGTGGATCTGCGCCCCGGTGAGGTCGACTGAGCGCATGGTGGCGTCGTTGAGATACACCTGGTTGCAGCTGGCGCCCCGCAGGCTCACGCGCTCGAAGCGTGCTCCGGTGAGGTCCTGCTCGCGGAACTCGGTCATGGACATCACGCTAGGACCCGTTCCGGACGGTCTCCTTCCGGTTCATCTCCCGACCATCTAGTTTGCTCGGATGCCGAGCGATCTCAGCCCGACCGCACGAGCTCTGCGTGCCCTCGAGATCCTGCAGACCCGCCCCGTCGCGACCGCCGACGAACTCGCCGTGAGGTTGGGTGTCACGGAGCGGGCCGCGCGTCGGTACGTCGGCATTCTGCGAGAGGCGGGCATCCCCGTCGAGTCAGCCCGGGGCCCCTATGGTGGGTACCGGCTTGGGCGCGGGACGAGGCTGCCTCCGGTCGTCTTCACACAGGCTGAGGCACTTGGTCTGGTCATGGCCGTGTTCGACGGCCAGCCGGCCGCCGCCGACGTCGACGACCTCGTCGGTTCTGCCCTGGGCAAGGTCATCCGGGCACTGCCCGAGAGCGTCGGCCGGCAAGCGGCGGCGCTGCGAGAGCACGCATCAGCTGCGCCCGAGCGCTACTCGGCCCGTCCGGATCCCGCCACCATCAGCGCACTCGTCGCTGCCGTCGCGGCCCGACGTCGCGTGCTGGTCACGTATCGCAGCGAGTCCGGCAAGGAGTGGGAGGCCGAGGTGGACCCCTGGGCGGTCGTCGCCCGCTACGGGCGCTGGTACCTCCTGTGTCACTCCCATCGCGCCGACGCGATCCGCACCTACCGGGTCGACCGAATCCGCGCGGCCCAACCAACCGCGCACGAGTTCGAGCCGCCCGACGGGCTCGACCCCGTGGCAGCACTGGAGGCGAACCTGGGCACTGGGTGGGAGTTCACCACTCGCGTTGTGTTCGACGCTCCACTGGCTGAGGTGGCGCCGTGGATCCGACCTCCCATGGGACGGCTTGAACCGTCGGGAGACGGGTGCGTGCTCATCGGCAGCACGAGCAATCCAGCGATGTATGCGCAGGAGTGGTTGGCGAGCGTGCCGTTCGCGTTCCGGGTCGATGGCGGGGACGAACTCCGTGCCGCGGTCGCGACGCTCGCCGCGCGTCTCGCTGCCGCCCTGGTGGACCAAGAGCATCCCCAGCCGCGTCTGCGCAGCAGCGACTAGACCAGCCCAGAGCCTGGCCCGGGCAGCTGCAGCGGTGCCCGGTCAGCAGCAGGTCCCGAGGTCGGCTAGCGGGTACCCGTCAGCCCAGCGACCACCTGCGTCTGCGGGTTGAGCCGGTCTGCGAAGAACCGGACGTTTCGGCTTCCCAACCCGGCGATGTCGAACAGGCTGAGCCCCAGCTCCGAGGCGTGCTCGTTGCTGTGGACGCGGCCGTTGTACCAGTACGCCGACCACATGTCGGGGTTCTTGCCCCCCACCTGCGGCAGGTAGTGCGCGTACTCCTTGGGGGCGCTCGGATTGCTGAAGTCCACCGCTGCCAGGCCGCCCGAGTAGTAGGCCGACACCGCCAGGTAGCGGGACTCGTCCTTGGTGGGCAGGACGTTCCAGTTGTGGGTGGTGCACCGGAAGCGCTCGAGCTCCTCCGGGCTGTCGGCCGGCGGCACCCGAGGCAGCGCAAAGTGACCCTTGAGCTGTGGGTCGCGCGGCCGGGAGATGTCGTAGTACCACATGGCGCCCACCGGGCTGTCGGCGTTGGTGGAGCACCCGCCGCCGCCGGCGGCTCCGGCGTGCTCGTCGCTGATGATGGCGACGTTCCCGTCCCAGGTGAGGCCTCCCGAGTGGTCGAGCTCCATGAACGGGTTTTGTTCAACCGAGAGCACCTCGGGGCGGGCGGGGTTTTCGATGTTGAGGATCGCGAACGCCCCCAGGCACGCGGCCGTCGCCAGGTCCGGCTTGCCCGGGCGGATCAGCACGCCGGTGTCGTGGCATCCGATGGCGTCGGTTGCGGTCGGCGGGATGACGTCGGGAGTACTGACGATCCTCGCCTGCGTGGGGTCGGCGGTCGGGAACCGGAGGACGGAGAACTCCCCCTCCGGGTGGTTGACGTCGTTGCAACTGGCCGTCTGCGCGATCGGGTACGAGTCGACGTACATGAACGTCGTGTCGCCCTTGGGGATCAGGGTGTGGGTGTGGGAACCGCACTCGGTCTCCACGAACGCCACCTGACGGGGGTTCCGAATGTCGGAGATGTCGACGATCCGGATGCCCTCCTTCTGCAGCGAGCTGGCGCTGGTGTTGGTCGCGGTGTTGTTGCAGACCGCGGTCTGCTTGTTGTTGGAGCCGGGAGAGTCGATCGACACGAAGACGTAGTCACCGAGGACCGAGACATCACCTTGGGAACCGGGGCAGTTATAGAACGAGATTTGCTCCAGCTGGTTCCCGCCGTCCACCCGCCGGAAGAAGCCCACCCCTTCGTAGGCCCCGGCGACCACCAACCGACCCTGGAAGGCCAGGTCACTGCCGCCGGCGTGGCTGTCCGGCCCAGCCAGGAACGGCTCACGGTCGAGCTTGCGCGCGTTTGCCGAGTGAATGTCCTGGTCGTGCCCGGCCACCGCCGGGCCAGTGACGACCAGGCCGAGAGAAAGAGCGAGCACGCCGAGGAGAGCGACAACGGGGCGGCGGACCCTGGCGCGGGGGATGGAGGAACGTGGGTACATGTCGCTGCTCACCTCGTGCGGTTCCTGGTGGGAGGGTCTGCGGCCCGGCGCTGGCGCACCCGACCATGTTCAGGCAGTTGGAGGGAGACTAAGTCACCACGGCCCGGACCACCACCTCCTAAACGGGGGAATCTGCAGCCTCACGTTTCGATCGGCCATCCGCCATGCCAGGCACGACGTTGCGTGAGTCGTAGGTCTCGGTGTGGCTCGCCTGGTGCTGGTCAATGGAGCCCCGGTAGCGGCAAGTCGACGCTGGCACAGATGTACGTCGACGAGCACCCGCTCGCGCTGGCACTGGACATCGACGTGGTCCGCAGCATGCTTCGCCGCTGGGTGGACCAACCGGTCGAGGCCGGGCTCATGGCAGCGCCGTATGGGGCTGGAGATGGCCGAAACGTCGGTGCACCGCGACGCGCAGGCGCGGCTCGGCCGCAGTGGCGGTCTGGGCGCGCTGACCCAGATGTACGACTCGTTGCTCGAGGTCGTAGCCAGCAGGCCATGCACGCGCACGGTCGTGGCGGTCGACGGGCAGACGGAGTGCGCTTACCGCGACCTTCTCGCCCAGATCTACAGTGAGTGCTGGACTGTTGCGATCGGGCACCCTCACTCGCGTGCTCGTGCGGATAGCGTGATCCGGGTGCCGCCTACTGTATTCGCCGGAGGCCGGTTTGGGGCCTGGGGGGTGGACGGCATCCAGGCCGTGACTGGTCCGACCTTGCCGATGGTGTCGCGGTTAGCCGTCCTCGACGGCGCAGACCTAGCGGATCTCGACGCGGCCTGGGCGCTACGCGGGCTGACGAGCAACGCCCGCTACACCCGACGCAACGAGCAAGAGGCGCTGGCCGGCAAGCAGGCCGAGCTCGGGCGCCCGCAAGCAACGCGTGCGGCACTCATCCCCATCACCAAGTCCGAGGCTTGGTGGCGGCTCGCCCAGGACGAGCGCCGCGAGGTCTTCGAGGAGAGCTCCCACCACATCGCCATCGGGTTGGAGTACCTACCGGCAGTCGCGCGCCGGCTCTACCACGCCCGTGACCTGGACGAGACCTTCGACTTTCTAACCTGGTTCGAGTACGCCCCCAAGGACGGCCCGGCCTTCGAGGAACTCGTATCCCGACTCCGTGCCACCTCGGAGTGGGACTACGTGGAACGAGAGGTTGACATCCGCCTCAGCCGTTGACATGGCGCTGCTCCCCGCCAGCGCCATCCGGAGTGCCTCCTACCCCGTGGCAGCGGGGGCCACGCTTCGAAGACCGTCAGGACCTCGCTTGCCCTGGTACCGGCTGCGAACGTCTGCGGGCCCCGTTTCCCTCGACGTCCGGCCGGGATCACCGTAGGCCGATCGTGGCGCGAACAATGCAGGACGCGGCGTCACGCTTTCAGGCGAGCGCCCCTGGGAGTGGTCCCCCTGCTGACGAGCTGCTCAGTGCTGAGAACTGTCGCGAACTCGCCGTGCAGGTTGGTCGCGGTGACGCGAGCGAGCTCGTCGGCGGTCACTAACCCTCCGTCGGGGCCGCGGCGGTCGAAGGTGTGGGTCGCGTCGAGGGGGAAGAGCACGCGGTGGCCCAGGTTGGCGCCCACCCGGGCGGTGGTCTCGCAGCAGTGGTTCGTGGTGATGCCGACGAGCACGAACCCGGTCAGGTCCTGGCCGCGCAGCCAGGCGTCGAGGCTGGGAGTGCCGTGGAAGCAGGAGTTGACGTGCTTGGTCACCAGCACGTCAGGTTCGCCGGTCACCATGGGCTTGAAGTCGTTGCCCGCCTGACCGGCGCGGAGTGGGGACCCAGCCTCAGTCGAGTCGTGTCGGACGAACACCACCGGACGGCTGTGCTGGCGCCAGGCCGCGAGCAGCGAAGCGATGTTGTCCTCGCATGCCGGGTTGTTGCGCGGCCCCCAGTAGTCGCCGTCGTCGAAGCCCTGCTGCACGTCCACGACGAGCAACGCAAGGCGGTCCAGGTCAGGCAGGTCCGGCTCCGGCAGGTCCACATTGACCATTGTCCGCATTGCCCTGCTCTCTCATCGCCCGCCGTCGGAGGGGCCAGCGCGGCCCCGTCGGGTGACGCACCTCAGGCTCAGGCGCATGGCAGCACTGGCAGCACCGGACGGCGGTCGGCAAGCGGATCGGTTAGCGGCGATGCCCGGCCCGGCCGCGGCGGGCGCGCAGGTAGTCGGCGACGACGTACTCACCGAGCCGCTCGGCGCTGGCGCTGAGCACCCGCCTGCCGCCCCGCTGGGCGATCGCGTCGACGAAGCGCCGCAGGCCGGGGGTCCTCGCCCAGCATGAAGGTGTTGATGGTGGCGCCGTAGCGGGTCAGCGCGTCGACCTCCGCGACCGTGCGGCGCAACGTCTCGTACGCGGGCGGCCAGCCGAAGCATGCCTCCCCGCCGTCGTCCAGGTGTGCGGTCGGCTCGCCGTAGGTGACGACGATGACGACCGGTTCGGCGCCGGAGTGACGGCGCAGGAAGCGCCCGGCGATCAGTAGGGCGTGGTGGAGGTTGGTGCCCCTGCAGCCGGTCCGGCTCTGCCGCCGCCAGCTAGCCCACGGTGAGGCGGCGCGCCCAGCGGTTGAATCCCACGATCTCCAGCGCGTCCTGCCGGAACCGGGTGGCAGGTTGGCGCGCACCTCCTCTTTCACGCTGTGGTGCACGTGACCGGAGGCGCGCGGCGCGCCGAGGGTGGTGGGCTGGAGCCTTGCCGCCGCCGCCGCCGACCGCGACCGTGCCGCAGGCGTCACCGCCCGACCGTACGTCCGCCCGCGTCGACGCGCTCACCCGGCCGCGTCTCCGGCATCCGTGCGCTCATCACCGCCCCCGCCGCCACGATCGCGGCGCTGACCCCGAACGCCCAGGCGTAGGACACCTCGTCGGCGAGCCAGCCGGCGACCAGCGGCCCGCCGACCGCACCGAGGTCGCTGGCCATCTGGAAGGCGGCGACGCTCGTCCCGCCGCGCCCGCGGACGACGTCACCGACGACGGCGGCGGGCGCGACCCCGAGCGCGGCGGCCGCCAGCCCGTACAGCGCCATGGAGATGAGGAACCCCGGCACGGTGTCCAGCACGACAAGCAGCGCGAGCGCCAGGCTCGCACCGATTCCGCCCGCGAGCATCGCCGGCTTGCGGCCGACGCGGTCGGCGACGCGCCCGGCCGGCCACAGGGCGAGAGCCTGCGCCACCGACCCGACGAGCAGGCCGAGACCGACCGTGCCGGCGCCCCGACCGAGCACGTCGGCGACGAAGAGCGGCACCAGGGAGGCACGGATGCCGAACAGCGCCCAGCCGGTGCCCAGGTTGACCACGAGCGCGGCCTGGTACGCGCGCGAGCGCAGGGCCTCGCGCAGCGGCGTACGTGCTGTCGCAGCGCCATCCCCCTGGCCCGCTGCCTGGCCCCCGGCATGGGTATCCGCGACCTCGGCGCGGGACAGAAAGATGACGGTGACGGCCGTTGCCACGGCCAGCGTGGCGGCGTAGACGAAGAACGGTGCGCGCAGCGACACCGCCGCCAGCGCGCCGCCGAAGGCTGGACCACTGACCCCGCCGAGCAGGAAGCCGGACTGGAACCACGAGGTGGCCCGACCGCGCGAGTCGGCCGGTACGACGCGCAGCAGCAGGCTCAGGGCGCTGACCGTGAACATCGCCGACCCGACGCCGCCGGCGCCACGCAGGACGAGGAGCTGGGTGTAGGACTGCGCGAGTCCGGCGAGCAGGCTGGACACCGCGACGATCCCCAGGCCGCTCGCCAGCACCTTGCGCTCCCCGAGCCGGTCCACCAGCCGCCCGCCGGCCAGCCCGGACGCGAGCCGCATCACCGCAAAGGCGGACACGACGGCGCCCGCGGCGGCGCGTCCGACGCCGAAGTCACGGGCGAACAGGGACAGCACCGGGGAGACGATCCCGTAGCCAACGGCCACCGAGAACGAAACCGCGGTCAGCACCGCCACCTCGCGGGGGAGGCCGAAGGACGGCCGGCGCAGCACTGGGCTCACTGCGGGCTCACAACCGTGACCACCACCTGCATAGAGAAGCCGAGCCCAGAGCCGAGACGAACACTGCCACCCTTTGGGGCAAGCGAAGGTTGTGCACCTCGGCCACTGGCTTGCGTGGCCTTCAACCGGGCCCGAGTCGGGGCCGGTCCCCGCTCCGCCCGACTTGTCAGACTGCCGCCGGACTCAAGCCCGGTGTGCGCCTGACAAGTGATGGAGTGGGGGCGCCGGCGCGCTGGCTGGGCATGGGACGCGTGCCAGACTCCGACCATGGAGGCCATCTCCCTCGACGACGTCCGCTCCGCCCGGGAGCTGCTGCGCGGCGTCGTCCGGCAGACCCCGATGGAGTCCTCGCGCTGGCTCTCCGAGCGGGTCGGGGGGCCGGTCCACCTCAAGTGCGAGAACCTGCAGCGCGGCGGCTCGTTCAAGATCCGCGGGGCGTACACCCGGATCGCCCGGCTGTCCGAGGCCGAGCGCGCCCGCGGGGTGGTCGCCGCCAGCGCCGGCAACCACGCGCAGGGGGTGGCGCTGGCGGCCGGGCTGCTCGGCATCAAGGCGACCGTATTTATGCCCCACGGCGCGTCGATCCCCAAGGAGCACGCCACCCGGTCGTACGGGGCAGACGTGCGCTACGTCGGGCACACCGTGGACGAGGCGCTCACGGCGGCCTGCGCGCTCTCCGCGGACACCGGGGCGGTGCTCATCCACCCCTTCGACCACCCCGACGTCGTCGCCGGACAGGGCACCTGCGGTCTGGAGGTGCTCGAGCAGTGCCCCGACGTCCGCACGGTGCTCGTCTGCTGCGGGGGAGGGGGCCTGGTCGCCGGGGTCGCGGTGGCGGTCAAGGCGCTGCGCCCGGACGTACGCGTGGTCGCCGTGCAGGCGGAGGGCGCGGCGGCGTACCCGCCGTCACTCGCGGCCGGCCACCCGGTCCTGCTCGACCGGATGGAGACCATGGCGGACGGCATTGCGGTCGGACGCCCCGGCGGTGTCCCCTTCGACGTCGTCCGCAGGCAGGTCGACGACGTGGTGACCGTGTCAGAGGAGTCGCTGTCGCAGGCCTTGCTGCTGCTACTGGAGCGCGCCAAGCTCGTCGTGGAGCCGGCCGGTGCGGCGGGGGTGGCCGCGCTGGAGGAGGCGCCGCACGCGTACGCCCCACCGGTCGTCGCGGTCCTCTCCGGCGGCAACATCGACCCGCTGCTGCTCATGCGGGTCATTCGGCACGGCCTGGCCTCCGCGGGCCGCTATCTCGTCCTCCGGGTGCGCGTCCCGGACCATCCCGGCGCGCTGGCCGGGCTGCTCGGCGAGCTGGCCCGGCTCGACGCCAACGTGCTCGAGGTGGTCCACCAACGGATCTCCTCCCGCCTGCACGTCGACGAGGTCGAGATCTCGCTGCAGGTCGAGACCCGCGGTCCGGAGCACAGCGACGGGTTGCTCGGCCGGTTGCGCGAGCGCGGGTACCCCGTCTCGTTCGGCTGAGCGCGAAGCGCGACTTATCGTGTCGCCGCCTGTCGGTACCAGCCCCTACCGTGCCGACGTGACCAGCAACGCGATCTGGGCCGAGGGCCTGGTCAAGACGTACGGGTCGCGTCGCGGCAGCGTGCGCGCCCTCGACGGGCTCGACCTCGCGGTGCCCGAAGGCAGTGTGCTGGGACTGCTCGGGCCCAACGGCGCGGGCAAGACGACCGCCGTCCGCGTCCTCACGACGCTGCTGCGACCCGACTCGGGTGCGGCGAGCGTCCTCGGGCACGACGTGCTGCGCGAGCCGGGCGCGGTGCGGCGCATCATCGGCCTGTCCGGGCAGTACGCCGCCGTCGACGAGCACCTCACCGGCAACGAAAACCTGGTGATGGTCGGGCGGCTCTACCACCTGGGCCGCCGGCGCTCCACCCAGCGCGCCACCGAGCTGCTCGCCCGCTTCGACCTCGAGGATGCCGCCGACCGCACGGTCAAGACCTATTCCGGCGGCATGCGCCGCCGCCTCGACCTGGCTGGGGCGCTGGTCGCGCAGCCACGGGTGCTGCTCCTGGACGAGCCGACGACCGGGCTCGACCCGCGCAGCCGGATCGGGTTGTGGGACGTGATCGCCGAGCTGGTCCGGGAGGGGACGACGCTGCTGCTCACCAGTCAGTACCTCGAGGAGGTCGACAAGCTCGCCGACACGGTGGCCGTTGTCGACCACGGACGCATCATCGCCGGTGGCACCTCCGACGAGCTCAAGCGCCAGGTCGGCGGCGAACGTCTCGAGCTCAGCGTCGCGTCCGCCGCCGAGCTCGAGGCGGCTCGCGACCTGCTCGCGGCCGTCGGCGACGCCGAGCCGAGCGTCGACGTGGCGGCCCGGCAGCTGGTGGTGCCGGTGACGGACGGGTCGCGCGCGCTCGTCGAGGCGGTGCGCCGCGCCGACGCCGACGGCGTCACCTTGCAGGACGTCGCCCTGCGCCGACCGACCCTGGACGACGTCTTCCTCACCCTCACCGGACGCGGTGCCGAGGACGGTGAGGCTGACGCCGTCGCGCCGCCTGCCCAGCGTGAGCGCCCCGCCGCGAGGGCGGGCAGATGAACGCATTCACCGCTGCGCTCGCCGACGGCGCCGTCGTGGCCGAGCGCAACCTGATCAAGATCAAGCGGCTGCCCGACCTGCTCGTGTTCACCACGGTGCAGCCGGTGATGTTCGTGCTGCTCTTCGCGTACGTCTTCGGCGGCGCCATCGACGTGCCCGGCGTGGACTACCGCGAGTTCCTCATGGCCGGGATCTTCGTGCAGACCGTGGCGTTCGGCTCGACCATCACCGGCACCGGGCTCGCCGATGACCTGCAGAAGGGGATCATCGACCGGTTCCGGTCGCTGCCGATGTCACGCGCGGCCGTCCTGGTGGGCCGAACCACCAGCGACCTGGTCAACAACCTGATCGTCGTCGTCGTGATGAGCGCCTGCGGCTTGCTCGTCGGCTGGCGGATCCGCGAGGACGTGCTGAGCGCCGCCGCCGGCTTCGCGCTGCTGCTGCTCTTCTCCTACGCGCTGAGCTGGATCTCGGCCACCATCGGCCTGGCCGTGCGCAGCGTCGAGGTCGTCAACAACGCCAGCTTCCTGTGGGTCTTCCCGCTGACGTTCCTCTCGAATGCCTTCGTGCCGCTGGAGGGCTACGCACCGTGGCTGCGACCGGTGGCGGAGTGGAACCCCGTGACCGCCGTCATCGCCGCCGTCCGCGACTTCTTTGGCAACGTTCCGCCGCCGGGGACACCCGGCCTGCCGCCGCCCTCCGACGCGTGGCCGCTGCAGCACCCGGTCATCGCGAGCCTGGGATGGATCGCACTGATCCTCGCCGTCTTCGTTCCGCTGGCGATCCGCCAGTACCGCCGAGCCGCCACTCGCTGAGCCGCGACGGCCCAATGGCGTCCAGCGGGTCCAGGCTCTCCGCCGATGCAGGACCTCAGTCAGGCGTCAGCCGGTCCACGGCTTTGCGTCGATGATGTCGACTTCGACGCTGCGCCCGCCAGGAGTCAGGTACGTCGCCCGCTCGCCGGTGCGCCGGCCGTTGATGGCAGCGCCGAGCGGCGACTGGGGTGAGTAGACGGCGGCGTCCATGGAGGGGTCGAGGTTGAGCAGCTCCCGGCTGCCCAGCAGGAACTGCTCGGTGTCGGGGTCACCGGCAAAGCGCACCGTGACGAGCATCCCCGGTCCCACGACTCCGTCCTCAACCCCGGTCTGGCCGACCTCGGCACGCAACAGGACGTCCTGCAGCTGACGCACCCGTGCCTCCTGCTTGCCCTGCTCCTCCTTGGCCGCTTGGTACCCGCCGTTCTCGGAGAGGTCGCCCTCCGCGCGGGCCTCCTCGATGCGCTTGGCGATCTCGCTCCGGCCTGGTCCGGTGAGGTGCTCGAGCTCGGCCACCAGCCGGTCGTACGCCTCCTGGGTGAGCCAGGCGACGTTGTCGCTCGTCGAGGTCACAGCTGGGCTCCTAGGGGGGTCGAATTCCTTGGCGGTGTCTGTGCGGCGCACGGCATGCGTCGGTCCGCGAACCATGACGCACCACTGACTCGGCCACGCGGGCGCCTGCGCGTTGGCGGCAGTAGCCCGCGCGAAGCACGAGGGTAACAACCCGGCCAGGGCACGGGCGCGGCACGCTGGACCAGCGACGCTCAGCGCAGGCCCGTCTGGTCGGGGCCGCGGCAGCCGAGCAGCTCAGCGTTCTCCGGCCGCTCGCTGGTCGGGATGACCTCGCTGAGGAAGACCCGAGTGTCCTCGCCCGCCGGGATCTCGATCGTCGCCCGCCCGACGACCGCCTGGCTGACGCCGCGCGCCTGCACCTCGCAGGTCACCGGAAGTCCCGCCTCCCGGTCGACCTGGATCTGCACCGTGACGGAGCGTTCGGTGATGTCGGAGTACGAGATCAGCCGACTTGCCGCCTGCGGCGTGGCCCAGTGCTGCGCCGCCCACACCATCCAGGCCAACCCGAGCGCGGCGGCCACGCTCGCCACCACGATGAGGGCCGGCTGGCGTCCGGCCGAACGGCCGTACCGCTGCCGGGGCAGGTCCGGCCCCGGTACGGCCGGCTGCGAAGAAGCGGGGCGCGCCACGGGGAATCCGCTCCTCGGCGATCTGGTTGAGCGCGGGCGTCACCATTGTCCCTGACAGCCTGATCTCCCTGACAGCGCGATGTCCCTGATAGCCCGGAAGGAACCGCCGCCCGTGGCCGAACCGCTGCGGCTCATGCACGTGCATGCCCACCCCGACGACGAGTCGAGCAAAGGCGCGGCCACCACGGCCAAGTACGTCGCCGAGGGCGTACAGGTGCTTGTCGTCACCTGTACCGGAGGGGAGCGCGGCTCCATCCTCAACCCCGCCATGGATCGGCCTGACGTTCAAGCCAACATCGGCGAGATCCGCCGCCAGGAGATGGCGCGCGCCCGGGAAATCCTCGGGGTCGACCAGGAGTGGCTCGGGTTCGTCGACTCCGGCTGGCCGGACGGTGACCCGCCGCCTCCACTGCCCGACGGGTGCTTCGCCGCGTTGCCGCTGGACGTCGCGGCGCGGCCCCTGGTGGAGGTCGTCCGGCGCTTCCGCCCGCACGTCATGACGACGTACGACGAGAACGGCGGTTATCCCCATCCCGACCACGTGATGTGCCACCGGGTAGCGGTGGCGGCGTTCGAGGCCGCCGGTGACCCGGAGGCGTACCCGGAAGTGGGCGAGCCATGGCAGCCGCGCAAGCTGTACTACCACCACTCCTTCCACCGCGAGCGCACGCAGGCGCTGCACGACGAGATGCTGCGGCGCGGCCTGGAGTCGCCGTACACGGAGCGGCTGGCGGAGTGGGAGCGCGACCCCGAGCACGCGGCCCGTATCACCACTCGGGTCCCGGCAGCCGACTACTTCGCGGTGCGGGACCGGGCACTGCTCGCGCACGCCACCCAGATCGACCCCGAGGGGCCGTGGTTCGCCTGCCCGCTGGACGTCCATCAGGTGGCGTGGCCGACCGAGGACTTCGAGTTGGCCCGCTCGCTGGGCGACGTCGAGGTACCCGAGGACGACCTGTTCGCCGGGGTGCGGGCGTCGGTGTCCCGGTAGGGAGGCAGCGCAACGTCCGGGCCCGGAAAGGCCGTCGATCACGGCGAGCGGTGGCACGATGAGCGACATGGACGCCCCGGTAACCGTCCTGGCCACCGACCCCGCGCTGCTCGAGCGCTACCAGCCGGGCCCGATCGCGCTGGCCATCCTGGTGATCCTCGGCGGCACGCTGTGGCTGTTGCACCGCTCGATGAAGCGTCAGCTGGACCGGATCGACTTCGACCCCACCGCCAGCGACGACGCCGGGCGCATGCGGGACGCCTCGCGTGGCGACTACCCCTCAAGAGGTGGTAGCGGCTCCGGGGGAGAGGCCGACGGGCGCCCTGAGCGGGAGGGTCCCGACGTTCCCGGCCGCGGCTGAGCCACCGGAGTGACTGCAATAGCAGGATCGGACGCTCGCTTCCTCGGGCCGATGTTCGAGAGCACGTGGACATGCGCGTATGCATGATCCCCTTCGCGGACGCATGTTACCGTCGTCGGGTGCCGAAGACCGTCCAGATCCGCGACCTCGACGACGATGTGTACGCCGGCCTGGTCCGGCGGGCTGCCGAGGCCGGAATCAGCGTGCCGGAGCTGCTGCGTGCAGAGGCCGTACGCCTGGCCACCCGGCCCAGCGTGGCTGAGTGGCTGACGCGGACGCGTCGACGATCCGCGCCGATCGGGCGCGCCGAGGTTCTCGCCGCGCTCGACGAACAGCGCGGCCCGTGGCCGGATGCTGGTCGTTGACGCCTCCTGCCTCTGCGAGGTGTTGATCGGGGGGCCGGATGCCGAGGCGATTCGCTACCGACTCGCCAGTGACGCTGACCACGCCGCCCCGCACATCGTCGACGTCGAGGTCCTGGGCTTCCTCCGGCGCGAGCACCTGCACCAGCGCCTGGACCGCACCGCAGCCACGCAGGCGGTCGAGGACCTCGAAGCCTGGCCCGGCGAGCGGTTCGGTCACCGCCCCCTGCTCGGTCGCGCCTGGCAGCTGCGCAGCACCGTGCGTGGCTGGGACGCGATGTACGTCGCGCTCGCCGAGGCACTCGATGCAGTCCTCCTCACCACCGACCGGCGGCTCGCCAGGGCGACCGGCCCCACCTGCCCGATCGAGGCGATCGGTCGCCGCTAGCCGACTGTCAGCGGGCGCCGCGTCACACCAGGATCGAGCCGCGGGCTTCTCGGCGAGCGGACCGTCTATCTGCCGGAGACTTAGGTGCGTCGCGGGTGCGGCTGCGCGAGCACAAGAGCGATGGCGGACAATCCGACGGCGAGGTCGTCGAGGTTGCGGTGCTCGTCATGGAGCCAGTGGCGGACCTGGTCGGCGGCCAGGCTGGCGAGGAGTAGGTCGGCGCGCAGGTCCGGCTGCGGAGCTCTTGCCTCGCGCAGCAGGTAGCGGCAGTGCTGGCGCCAGAAGGCGTGCGCGCCGGTGCGCAGCCGGGCCCCGGGGGTAGCGGTCTCGGACAGCAGCACCAGGTCGAGTTGGCGGTCTACGAACGACAGGTAGTCCGCGACGAAGGCCGCAAGCCGATCGGCTGGGTCGGCGCCAGGGCCCAGCGGGGGCGGGCCGGTCAGAATGCGCTGCTGGAGGTCGCGCTCCCGCTCGTCAAGCAGCGCGACCGCCAGGCCGCCCTTGTCGACGAACCGCCGGTACAGAGTCCCTTTGCCGACACCCGCCGTCGCGGCGACCTCGTCCATCGTGACGCCCTCGACCCCTCGCTCGGCGAACAACCGCTCCGCGGCGGCCAGGACGCGCAGCCGATTGCGGGCGGCGTCGGCGCGTTCGCGGACTACGCCAACGTGGAGAACAGGCAGGTCGACGCGGTACGGCGTGGTGCAGCCTACGGACCTCGTTGACGAAACGGACTCAGGTCCGGTAACGTCCGTGGCCATGACCGGACTCTAGTCCGCATGCGCCTCGGCCGGAAGTCCCAGCGCCAAGGCCCTTCGTGCACCAGCCCCCTCCGGCGACTGCCGGAGGGCACCGCACCAGACCCGGGAGGTAACCAATGACCCAGACCATCAGCCGCGACCAGCTCAAGGCGGGGCTCGACGCAGGCACCCTCATCCTCGTCGACGCTCTACCTGAGGCCTACTACAGCCGGCAGCACCTGCCCGGGGCGCTCAACCTCGTCGCCGACGAGGTCGACACCCGCGCCGCCCAGCTGCTGCCCGACAAGAATGCCGCCATCGTCACCTACTGCTCCAACGCTGCCTGCCCCAACAGCGGTCAGGTCGCCGCGAAGCTCGAGAGCCTTGGCTACACCAACGTCTGCAAGTACCCCGACGGCATTCAGGACTGGGTCGAGGCTGGCCTACCTACCGAGAGCGGAGCGCCCGCCGTCCGCTGACGAGGATCCGGGTCGGCCCGCCACCCCGGAGGCGAACTGCACCGACGACCAGGGCACCCGCTTCTACCTCGGCCAGCTATGACCGGCGATCGGCTTCCCTGGCAGGGTGTCGGTCATGGAGGGGCTGGTGGTCATCCACACCGCCGACCTCGACACCGCCGCACGGGCGGCGGCACGAGCGCTGCTGGGCGAAGCCTTCGCGGACTTCACCGATCACGATTGGGAGCTTGCCCTCGGCGGCCTGCACGCCTTGGTGTGGTAGCGAGCCGAACTGATCGGCCACGCGTCCGTGGTGCAGCGGCGACTGGTGCATGGAGGCCGGGCGCTGCGCGCGGGATACGTCGAAGGCGTCGGAGTACGCGCGGACCGGCGCGGGCGCGGACACGGCGCCGCGCTCATGGCCGCGCTCGAGCGGGTGGTACGGGACGCGTACGACCTCGGCGCGCTGAGCGCGAGTGAAGCGGCGGCCTCCTTCTACGCGGCGCGTGGCTGGCAACTCTGGCGGGGGCCGACCTCGGCGCTCACCCCGGCCGGCCTCACCCGCACCCCGGAGGAGGACGGCAGCATCTACGTCCTTCCGGTGGACGTCCCCCTCGACCTCAACGGTGAGCTCAGCTGCGACTGGCGGAACGGTGACGTCTGGTAACGGCCGCAGCACCGGGTAGGACTCGTGCGAGGGTGAGCAATTCGAGGTCACGAAGGAGCCTGCCCCATGCCCAACCGCCTGGCCGGCGCCACCAGTCCGTACCTGCTCCAGCACGCCGACAACCCGGTCGACTGGTGGGAGTGGGAGGAGCAGGCCTTCGCCGAGGCCCGTCGCCGCGACGTTCCGGTGATGCTGTCCATTGGCTACGCGGCCTGCCACTGGTGCCATGTGATGGCGCACGAGTCCTTCGCGGACCCGGGCATCGCGGCGTACCTCAACGACCACTTCGTCAGCGTCAAGGTCGACCGGGAGGAGCGGCCGGACGTCGATGCGGTCTACATGGAGGCCGTGCAGGCGATGACCGGGCATGGCGGCTGGCCGCTGACCGCGTTCCTCACCCCCTCTGGTGAGCCGTTCTACTGCGGCACCTACTTCCCGCCGCAGCCCCGGCACGGGATGCCGAGCTTCCCCCAGCTGCTGGAGTCCATCACCCGGACGTGGACGGAGCGCCGCGGCGAGGTCAAGCGGGTGGGCGCGGAGATCGTGCGGCAGCTGGCCGAGCGCAGCGCACCCAGCGGCTCGGCGCAGCCGCCGACCACGGACGATCTGGACGCCGCGGTCGCGCAGCTGGGCCGGGAGTTCGACGCGCTGCACGCCGGCTTCGGCGCGGCCCCGAAGTTCCCGCCCTCGATGGTCCTCGAGTTCTTGTTGCGCAACCACGCGCGCACCGGCTCGCCGGACGCGATGACGATGACCGAGCGGACCTGCGAGCGGATGGCCCGCGGCGGCATGTACGACCAGCTCGGCGGCGGCTTCGCCCGTTACAGCGTCGACCGGGAGTGGGTGGTCCCGCACTTCGAGAAGATGCTGTACGACAACGCGTTGCTGCTGCGGGTGTACCTGCACTGGTGGAAGGCCACCGGGTCTTCGCTGGGCCGCCGGGTGGTCCAGGAGACCGCTGCCTTCCTGCTGGACGACCTGCGGACCGCGGAGGGGGGTTTCGCCTCGGCGCTCGACGCCGACACTCCCGCCGAGGAGCAGCCTGCGGGGTCGGGCGGGGGCCACGGGGTCGAGGGGCTGACCTACGTGTGGACCCCCGCGCAGCTGCGAGAGGTGCTGGGGGAGGGTGACGGCGCCTGGGCCGCGGACCTGCTCACGGTGACCGCGACGGGAACCTTTGAGCACGGCTCCTCCACGCTGCAGCTGCGGGCGGACCCCGACGACCCGGAGCGCTGGGCGCGGGTGCGCGCGGTGCTGCGGGAGGCGCGGGCGAGCCGACCGCAGCCCGGTCGCGACGACAAGGTGGTGGCGGCGTGGAACGGGCTGGCGGTCACGGCCCTCGCCGAAGCGTCGGTGCTGCTCGACGAGCCCACCTACCTCACTGCCGCCCTCGAGGCCACCGACCTGCTCGTCCGGGTGCACCTGCACGAGGGTGGGCGGCTACGGCGCACGTCGCGGGACGGCGTCGCCGGCCGCAATGCCGGGGTGCTCGAGGACTACGCGGACGTCGCCGAGGCTTTCCTCGGGCTGCTCAGCGCCACCGGCGACCCCCAGTGGCTCACCCGCGCGGGGGAGCTGCTCGACGTGGCACTGGCCCGGTTCGCCGACGGTGCAGGCGGCTTCTACGACACCGCGGACGACGCCGAGCTGCTCGTCCGACGTCCGCAGGACCCGACTGACACTGCAACTCCCTCGGGCACCTCCGCACTGGCCGGTGCACTGCTGTCCTACTCCGCACTCACCGGGTCAGCGCGGCATCGCGAGGCTGCGGAGCGCGCTCTGGGTGTGGCGGGGTTGCTGGCTCGACGGGCACCGCGTTTCGCCGGGTGGGGCCTGGCGGTCGCCGAGGCACTGGTGGCTGGTCCCCTGGAAGTCGCGGTGGTCGGGCCTGCGGAGGACCCCGGACGAGCCGCGCTGCTCGACACCGCCCGCCGTACGGTCTCACCCGGGGCGGTGGTGGCATTCGGTGACCCGGCCGACCCGGCCGACCCGGCCGACCCGGCCGACCCGGCCGGTCCGGAGGTGCCTGCTGTACCGCTGCTGCGCGACCGTCCTCTCGTGGGCGGGCGGGCGGCGGCATACGTGTGCCGCGGCTTCACCTGCCAGGCCCCGGTGACCGAACCGGCGGCGCTGGCGGACCAGCTGGGGCTTCCCGACTGGCTGTCGCAGTCCCCGGCCGGATGACCTCCGCCGGCGACCGCGAGGTCGCCCCGCCGTTCCGGGTCCGTCCGCTGACCGCGGACGACGGCATGGCGATGGCCACCTGGCGCTATCCCGGGCCCTGGTCGATCTACGACTCGACAGCTGCGCCACAGGCGGACGAGGGTTTCTGGGCGGTCGAGGACGCGACGGGGGTTCTCGTCGGGTTCTGCTGCCTCGGGGTGGAGGCGCGAGTGCCGGGCCAGGTCGAGGAGCCCGGCACGTTGGACGTCGGTGTGGGCATGGACCCTGAGCTGACCGGCCGCGGGTACGGAGCCGACCTTGCCCGGGTCGTGGTCGCGCACGCCCGCTCGGTTGCGCCGGGTGCCCGACTGCGCTGCGTCATCCAGGAATGGAACGCCCGCAGCCTCGCCGTTGCCCGCGCCAGCGGGTTCGTCGACGTCGGCCACCACGACGTCGGCACCAGCTCCGGGCGGCAGCGCTACGTCGTCTTAGTCCAGTAAGTGACAATGAGCGGTAATCGTGTAATTGTGTACGCATGACTGAAGACGACACCATCACCGAACAGGTCCGCGGCTGGCTGACCGGCCGGCTGCCCCAGGACTGGTTCGACGGGGCCCCCGAGGTCACCGTCGACCGCGAAGAGATCATGGTCGTGGGCCGGCTGCCCGCACCCGACGTCGCCGCCGATGCGTCGGACGCGGAACGCGCAGCTGCCGCGTCCGGGCGGATCAAGGAGTTCCGCGAGCGCACCCGCGAGCGGCGCATGAAGATCGCGCGCGAGCTGGAGCACCGTACGGGTCGCAAGGTCGCCTGGGGCGCGCAGGTCGGCGACGAGCAGGAGCTGTTCACCCGGCTGGCGGCTCCGGTGATGACTCGGTTGCGTCAGCCGGAGCGCCGGGTGCTCGACACGCTGGTCGACGCGGGGGTGGCGCGCAGCCGCTCCGACGCGCTGGCCTGGTGCGTCAAGCTCGTGGGCCGCAACACCGAAGGCTGGCTGGGCGACCTGCGCGGAGCGCTCAGCGAGGTGGAGCGGGTCCGGACCCAGGGCCCCAGCGGCTGACCTGCGGGAGCGGTCGGCCGCCCTCAGCCGGCTATGGCGTACGAGGTGATTGAGACGCCGACGTAGTGGACCGCGAACCCGGCCACGGTCAGCGCGTGGAAGACCTCGTGGAAGCCGAACCAGCGCGGTGAGGGGTCGGGCCGCTGCAGCGCGTACACCAGTCCGCCCAGGGAGTAGAGCAGGCCACCGACGATGACCAGCGTCAGCACCGTCGGGCCGCCGCCGCGGAGGAAGTCGGGCAGCCAGAAGGTGGCCGCCCAGCCCAGCGCCACGTACACCGGCACATAGACCCACCGCGACGCGCCCGCCCAGCACACCCGGAACGCCACCCCACCGAGGGCCCCCACCCAGACCAGCGTGAGCAGCACCCGAGCGTCGCCGTCGTCGAGCAGCAGCAGCGTGAACGGGGTGTACGTGCCAGCGATGACCAAGAAGATGTTGGCGTGGTCGAGGCGGCGCAGCAGCTGGTGCATGCGCGGGGTCCACTGCCCGCCGTGGTAAACGGCGCTGACGCCGAAGAGCAGCGCCGCGCTCAGCGCGAAGACGGCGGTGGACACTCTGGCGAGCGGCGTGGGGCTCAGAACCACCAGCACCACTCCCGCGGCCACGGCCAGCGGGAAGGCACCGAGGTGCAGCCATCCGCGCAGCCGGGGCTTGACCGCGGCGGCGACATCCCGGGCTGGGTTTTCGCCGCTCATCAGCCCAACGTACGGGCCGCGCGGGAGTAGCCTTCGGCACGGACCCGGGTGACGGAAGGGGACGCGGCACAGTGGACCCGCGCGACCTCGTCTACGGGGCGTACGAACGTCGGCTCGTCGCCCGGCTCGACCCCCGGCGGACCCCCCGCCACGTCGGAATCATGCTCGATGGCAACCGCCGCTGGGCGCGTGCCGCCGGCTCCGATCCCGCCGCGGGCCATCGCGCGGGTGCGGCCAAGATCGAGGAGTTCCTCGGCTGGTGCGAACAGGCCGGTGTCGACGTCGTCACCGTCTGGCTGCTCTCCCCCGACAACCTGAGTCGCCCCAGTGACGAGGTCGGCCCGCTGCTCACCATCATCGCCGACGTCGTCAGTGATCTCGGGGCCACCGGGCGCTGGCACGTCAACCCGATCGGGGCGCTGGACCTGCTGCCCGACGACATCGCCCGCACGCTCAAGGAGGTGGGGTCGCGCACCGCCGGCACGCCGGGCATGCACGTCAACGTGGCCATCGGGTATGGGGGACGGCGCGAGATCGCCGACGCGGTGCGGTCGCTGCTGCACGAGCACGCCACCCGTGGCACCTCCATCGAGGAGCTCGCGGAGTTCCTCGACGTGGAGCACATCGCCGAGCACCTGTACACCGCTGGGCAGCCCGACCCCGACCTCGTCATCCGTACCTCCGGCGAGCAGCGGCTCTCCGGCTTCCTGCTGTGGCAGAGCGTGCACTCGGAGTTCTACTTCTGCGAGGCGTTGTGGCCCGCGTTCCGCCGCGTCGACTTCCTCCGCGCGCTTCGCGCGTACGCTGCCCGCGAGCGCCGCTACGGCTGCTGAGCAGCGAGCAGACCCCGCTGCTGGCCACCCGCCCGGGCTAAGGCACGATCCGGGCGCATGAGTAGCTCCATATTCCTCGAACGGGCCGCCGACCGGCCGATCAGGCTCATGTGTCTGCAACGACTCAGCCCATGACGGGCGCCCAGCCGCCGGCGCCTGCGCAGTCCGCGGCGCTGTCCCGTCGGGGCCTGCTCGCCGTCGCCGGAGCCGCGGCGGCGGGGACGACGGGCCAGCTCGCCGGCGCCCCGACTGCGCGTGCTGCGACGGGCACCCGGCCGCAGCCGATGCCGTACACCCGCACCCCGGTGCCGGACCCCGACGCGCGGCACCTGATCAACCGGTTCTCCTGTGGCTTCAGCCCGGGGCTGTTCGCCGGTGTGCGTCGTGCCGGGGGAGCCCGGGCGTGGTTCACCGATCAGCTAACCCCGGGCCTCATCGAGGATGACTTCGCCGGCCAGCTGGTCGACTGGTTCCCGCATCTTGGTGTGTCCCCGCAGCGGTCGCTGGAGCTGGACCGCAGCGGCCAGGCCGCCGGATGGGAGCAGATGGCCGACTTCGCCCGGTGGACGCTGCTGCGCCGCATGTACTCGCGCCGCCAGTTGCAGGAGGTGATGGTCGACTTTTGGTCCAACCTGCTGCACATCACGGCTCCCGAGGGCAAGTCGTTCCCGTTCCGGTTCGGCTACGACAAGACCATCCGCGGGCACGCCCTGGGCCGCTTCGACGACCTGCTGGCCGCCGCGGTCACGCACCCGGCGATGCTGACCTACCTCGACAACGACATCTCCACCGCCGAGGCACCCAACGAGAATCTCGGCCGGGAGCTGCTCGAGCTGCACACCGTTGGGCGCGCGGCCCGGTTCAGCGAGGCGGACGTCAAGAACTCGACGCTGATTCTCACTGGCTGGCAGGTGGACCGACACCGCACGCTGGCGCAGAGCTACTCGGTCACCGACCACTACCACGGGCCAGTGCGCGTGCTGGGGTTCTCCCACCGCAACGACGCACGGACCGTCGCCGGCTGCAAGGCGGTGACGAACGCCTATCTGCGCTACCTGGCGCACCACCCGGCGACCGCGCAACGGGTGGCCTACCAACTGGCCGTCCGGTTCGTCTCCGACTATCCCTCGAGTGAGCTCGTCAGCCACCTGGCCGGTGTTTTCCGTTCCTCGGGCACCGACATCCGGGCAACCCTGCGCGCCCTGATCAACCACCCGGAGTTCGCGGCCTCTCGAGGGGCCAAGGTGCGGACTCCGATCGAGGACCTGGTGGCAACCTGGCGGGCCCTCGGCGTCCAGGTCACCCGGCCGTCGGGACGGGATACCGACGCGGCGTACGCGGTGCTGACGATGGTCGACGTGATGGGCCAGCGGCCGTTCGACTGGCCCCGCCCGGACGGGTTCCCCGACACCGCGCAGGCCTGGACGGCGGACTCCCGGATGCTCGGCTCGTTCAAGATCCACCACAATTCCGCCGGCGGCTGGGGCCCGACGACCGGGGTGCGCTACGCCTCGTACGCCTCCTGGGTCCCGGAGTGGAACCTGCCCTTCGCCATGGTGGTGGACCACATCTGCCGAAAGTTGCTGGGCCGACGGTCCACCCCGCGACTGCTGGAGGCCGCCTGCAAGGCCGTCGATGCCACGCCACGAGAGCGCATCGGCCGCGATCACCGCCTCGTGCTCTGGCGGATGCAGCAGCTGCTGCAGGTGCTGCTGGACAGCCCTGAGCACATGAGCCGGTGAGGGATCGACGATGACTGGGGCAACGACTGTGACGACGGACGAGACGAGTAGCGGGACCCACACCGGCGCGTGCGCCGAGTTCGCCTCCTCCCGGCGGGCCTTTTTGCGCGGGCTGAGCGCAGCCGCGGGCGCGGGGATAATGACCACGATGGCCGGCGGGGTGTTTCGCCAGGTGGCCTTCGGCTCGACCGGCGGCGGCAACGTGCTGGTGGTGCTCAGCTTGCGTGGCGGTGCGGACGGGCTCAGCCTCGTGGTGCCGCACGGTGACCCGAACTACTACACGGCCCGGCCGCGGATCGGCGTGCCGGCTGCCGCGCTGATGTGCAAGGACGAGTTCTTCGGGCTGCACCCGGCTATGGCGCCCTTGGCTCCGATGTGGCGCGACGGCCGGCTGGCCGCCGTACACGCGGTGGGGTTGCCGGCTCCGAACAGGTCGCACTTCGCCGCCCTGGAAGCCGTCGAGGACGCCGACCCCGGCTCGGACACCCGGCAGGGCTGGCTCAACCGGCTCGTCGGTCTGGACGCCGACGTCTCCACGATGGAGGCAGCGCACATCGGCTCGCCGATCGTGCCCGCCGCCCTGTACGGGCCCGCCCCCGCACTCGCCGTGCGCAAGCTGGACGACGTCTGGCTGGCGGGGGCTCAGGTCGGCGACGGGCCGGCCCGCCGCCGGTCGTCTCTCAACGCCGTGTGGAACGGCGTCGACACCCCACTGGCGCGCGGAGCCCGGTCGGCCATCAGCACGGTGGATGCCTTCGCGCCGGTGCGGAACGAGCCGAGTGGCGCTCGCAACGGTGCGGCCTACCCGGCGGGCCCGTTCGGCGAGGCCCTCGCCGACACCGCCCGGCTGATCCGGGCGGGCGTGGGCACGCAGATGGTGACCGTGGACTGCGGCGAGTGGGACATGCACACCGCCCTCGGGACCTTGGAGTGGGGCTCGATGCTGACGCGGGTGGCCGAGCTTGCCAGGGGTATGGCGGCGTTCTTCACCGATCTCGGCACCCTCGGCTCGCGCGTCACGGTGGTGACCATCAGCGAGTTCGGGCGTCGGGTTGCCGAGAACGCGAACTTCGGGCTCGACCACGGCTACGCCAACGTGATGTTGCTGGCGGGCGCCGGCGTGCGTGGCGGGCAGGTATACGGCAAGTGGCCGGGCCTGAGCCGGGCCGATCTGGTCGACGGCGACCTGGCCGTGACCCGCGACTACCGCAGCGTCCTCAGCGAGGTGTTGCGGTCGCGGTTCAACGTCACCAGCTCCAAGGTGTTCCCCGGGTTCCAGCCCGAGCCCATCGGGGCGATGCGCTAACGCTGAGACTTTGGGCTCACCGACAACCGACGCTGCAACCGACGCTGCAGACGGTCGCATCACGGCACTCCTGCGCTAACCGGTGGTTCGCGCGCAGCGACCCACTGTCGTCCGGACGGGTCTCGTCCCGGCTGAGGTGGTTCGGTGAGCTCGGTCAGCTCGAGCGGCCCGATTTCCGGATAGTCGATCGGTGGCTCAAGCGGATCGAGGCCGACCCGCTGCCACCGGGGTTGCCAGAGATCCGGAGCGCGGGGCGGGGGACCGAGGACACGCAGGGCCAGCTGCTCCGCGGCTCGCCGCGGGTGTCGATGCGGGTCGTCAACCACGCGCCCGTCCGGGTCGGTGAAGACAAAGCCGCCGAGCCCGTCGGCTCGTACGGTCCACCCACCCTCGTGGACGAAGTGGTGATGCCGCAAACAGAGGCTGACGAGGTCGGCCAGGTCGGTCCGCCCGCCGTTGGCCCAGTAGATGGTGTGGTGCCCCTCGGTGCGTTCGTGCGGGACGTCGCAGCGGGGGAAGCGGCATCCGCCGTCGCGGACGCGCAGCGCTTTGCGTTGTGCGGGAGACACCGTTCGGGTGGTCCGACCCAGGTTGAGGGGCACGCCCTCGCCGTCGACGACGACCCTGGTGATCATCGCGTCGCAGCCGAGGCGACGTACCGCCTGGTCGGTGGTGTAGCCGGCACCCTGGAGCTCGGCGAGAGACCGTCCGGCGCGGCCCTCCAGCACCTCCAGCGCCACCACGACGCTGAGGTGCGGGCGTTCCCCGGCGAGCTGCGGCAGCTGACCTGAGCACAGGGTCAGCTGGGCCAGCTCACCGAGCGCGTCGTGGCGGCGTTGCGCGGGAGTACGGGCGTCGTCCGGCCCGGACTTGCGGGTGAGCGGTGCCAAGGCGGCGTTCAGCGCCGCGTACGTCTCGGCGGTCAACGTCCCGATGACGTTGACCGTGCCGGCGTACGGCTTGGACATGAAGAACTCGCGCGCCGCGTACGCCTGCTCGGCCTCCTCGACCGCCGTCTCGGGTGCGGTGGCGCGACGGAAGCCGTCCACAATGCGGGCGAGCCGATCCGGGTCGACCAAGCGGGCCACTTCGAGCAGGTGTGGCTCCGCCCCGCGAGCGTCGTCCACCCCCAGGCCGTCACCGTGCGGGCGAGCACGCGGGCGTGCGCGGAGCCAATCGCGCCGTCGGCCAAGGCGTCGCGCACGGCGGGCAGCTCCCGCAGCCCGACGGCAGTCGCCACCGTCCGCCCGGCCTCTGCTCGGGGCATCCGTCCCTCGGCACGGAGCCACGCCTGCGTCGACACCGCCCCGCGGCCGGCAGCGTCACCCCGGCCGTGAATCACCGCGACGCGGTCGGCGATCGCGGCCTCCACCAGGTCGGCGATCCCGCGCAGCGCCACCACCTCGTCCATCGCCAAGGAGGGTGGTAACTCAGCCACCGGAGCGGCCAGCAGCTGATGCAGTCGCAGCGGCCACGTCGCTCAGCCGACCGGTCGAACACATGTACGAATAGTATCGACCGCCCCCGACAACGACCAGGTCAGCCGCAGCTGTGGACAGCGTTCAGACCTTGCAGACCTTGAGCAACCTCGTCGCCGGGACCGCTGGACTGCATCGGGGTGACGTTCCGTGACTGTATGACTACGGTCACGTACACTCGGGGCCATGGTCTTCTTGCGTGGCGCCGCCGTCCTCGGGACGTGCGCAGCGGTGCTCACCACGGTGGCCTTACCAACTCAGGCCATGCCCGACGTGCCCGCGCGCCACGTCGCCACCGCCATGTCCACGAGCACGGTCATGGGCCCGGTAACTCCGGCGGCTAGCGGCGCGTCCACCGGCAACGGTCCCGTCCCCGGACCGACGGTGTTCGCCGACCGCTTCGAGGACGGCGGCATGTCCGCGTGGGGCGCGGTCAAGGGAGTCGTGACCCAGCGGCGAACGGTGTTTGGGGGCAGCCGCGCGGCCCGTGCCCGTAGCACCGGTGGTCCCGCGTACGCGCGTACTCGACTCGACGGAGTCCACACGGACGTGGCGTACGACCTGCGGTTCAAGATCATGAGGCAGGGCCGGAACCGGGTGCCGGTGATGACGATGCGCACCAAGAGCAGAGGTGCGCTCGTCGACGTGTACGTCACGCAGGACGGCAAGCTGGCGCTGCACAACTCCGTCACCGGAAGGGTTATGCAGAACTCCCGGCGGGTCCGCCTCAACGGCTGGCACCGGCTCCGGGTGCGCCTCCACGTCGACGGCGCCAGGAGTCGGACCAAGACCCGGCTGGACGGCGCCGCGCTGCCCGACCTGAGCGGCGGCGCCCGACTGGGCCGGGTCGGTGTCGCCCGGGTCCAGCTGGGCAGCCCGGCCCGCGGGCGCCGGTTCACCGTCGCCTTCGACAACGTGCGGGTTGTGGACACCGGCCCCGACACCACAGATCCGACGGCCCCCCGCAACCTGACCGCACGCGTCGACTCCACCCGGCGGGTCGACCTCAGCTGGAGTGCCGCGACCGACGATTTCGCCGTGAGCGGCTACACCGTCTACCGGGACGGCACGCGCATCGCGTCGCTGGGACGGCGGACGTCCTACCGCGACACCGACGTGCGCGCGTCGACCCGGTACGCCTACCGAGTGCGCGCCCGGGACGCCGCCGGCAACGTCTCGGCTCCCAGCACCCGCGCGGCCGCCCGGACCCTCGACCCGGTCCTGGCGGCCGCCGGGGATATCGCCTGCGACCCGCAGGACTCCCACTTCGGCGATGGCGCCGACTCGGAGTGGTGCCAGCAGATGGACACCTCCGACCTCCTGCTGCGCAAGCGGATCAACCGGGTGCTGACCCTCGGGGACAACCAGTACGAGGACGGCACGCTCGAGGACTTCCTGGACTCCTACGACCCCTCGTGGGGACGGGTCAAGCGGATCACGTCCCCGGCACCGGGCAACCACGAGTACCGCACCGATGACGCGGCCGGCTATTTCAGCTACTTCGGTGCGGCAGCCGGCGAGCCGGGGGAGGGCTACTACAGCTTCGACCTGGGCAGGTGGCACCTCATCGCCTTGAACTCGCAGTGCGCGGCGCTGCCCGTCGACCCAGGGATCGACGACGGGTGCGCCGAGGGGTCGCCGCAGCACGAGTGGCTGGAGGCGGATTTGGCCGCCTACCCGTCCTCGTGCACGCTGGCGTACTGGCACATCCCACCGGATTTCGGCGACGCTGCACTGCGCCCGAATGCGGCCGTCGTACCGCTGTGGGAGGAGCTGTACGCAGCGGGCGCCGATGTCGTCCTCACCGGGCACCATCACACGTACGCCCGGTACGCCCCACTCGACGCCAGCGGCAACAGCCTCGAGACCGGAATGCGCCAGTTCGTGGTCGGCACCGGCGGCAGGAGCCATGGCCAGTCACCGTCGCCGCAGCCCGCCGCCGTGCAGCGTCAGCAGGACCACACGTACGGCGTCCTGCGGTTGACCCTCCGCCCCAAGGGCTACCGGTGGGTGTTCGTGCCCGAGGCCGGCAAGACGTTCCGCGACGTGGGTTCCGACACCTGCCGCTGATCGAGGCAGCCCGGTTGCGGTGAACGTCGCAAGCTCGGCTGGCGTCCCGCTGGCGTGGCGTGTCCCTCACCGCCTGAACCCGCGGCGGACCGTACGGTCGTCGTGAAGGACCGGCGGACGAGCCGGCTCACCTGCGAGCAGCCCGGGTGACGCGTCGCACCCGGTGAGGGAGACGCGTGAGCGCAGCATCCCGGGTGCGGGCCCGCCCCAGCGCCGACGATCAGCCTGGTGCGCAGCGGCGCACGTACGTCCTCGACACCAGCGTGCTGCTCGCCGACCCGTACGCCATCCGGCGCTTCGCCGAGCACGAGCTGGTGCTGCCCGTGGTGGTGGTCAGCGAGCTCGAGGGCAAGCGGCACCACCCGGAGCTCGGCTACTTTGCGCGCGCGGCGCTGCGGCTGCTGGATGAGCTGCGCATCGAGCATGGACGCCTGGACGAGCCGGTGGCCGTCGGAGATGCCGGCGGCACCTTGCGGGTCGAGCTCAACCACACCGACGCTGACGTGCTGCCCGCCGGCTTCCGTGCCAAGGGCGGCGAGGGCGACAACCGCATCCTTGCGGTCGCGCGCAACCTCGCAGCCGAGGGTCGCGACGTCGTGCTCGTCTCCAAGGACCTACCGATGCGGGTCAAGGCGAGTGCGGTCGGCTTGAGTGCGGAGGAGTACCGCGCGCAGACCGTCGTCGAGTCCGGCTGGACGGGCATGGCAGAGATCGAGACGAGCACGGCCGTCCTCGACACGCTGTACGGCGAGGGGGTAGCCGATCTGGACGCGGCGCGCGAGCTGCCCTGCCACACCGGGCTGCGCCTGCTCGGCGAGCGCGGCAGCGCGCTAGGCCGGGTCACCCCCGACAAGCGGGTACGGCTGGTGCGCGGGGACCGGGAGGCGTTCGGGCTGCGCGGGCGCAGCGCCGAACAGCGGATCGCGCTCGACCTGCTGCTCGACCCCGAGGTCGGCATCGTCTCGCTGGGCGGACGCGCCGGCACCGGCAAGTCGGCGCTCGCGCTGTGCGCGGGCCTGGAGTCGGTGCTCGAACGCCGCCGGCACAAGCGGGTCGTGGTGTTCCGCCCGCTGTACGCCGTTGGCGGCCAGGACCTTGGCTACCTGCCCGGCAGCGAGAGCGAAAAGATGAACCCCTGGTCGCAGGCGGTCTTCGACACCCTTAGCGCGGTGACCACCGAGACCCTCGTCGACGAGGTGGTCCACCGGGGCCTTCTCGAGGTGCTGCCGCTCACCCACATCCGCGGGCGCTCGCTGCACGACGCGTTCGTGATCGTCGACGAGGCGCAGTCGCTGGAGCGCAACGTGCTTCTCACCGTGCTGTCCCGGATGGGAGCCGGCAGCCGGGTGGTGCTCACCCACGACGTGGCCCAGCGCGACAACCTGCGGGTGGGCCGCCACGACGGTGTGGTGGCCGTGGTGGAGAAGCTCAAGGGGCACCCGCTGTTCGCCCACGTGACGCTCACCCGCAGCGAACGCTCACCGATCGCGGCGCTGGTCACCGAGCTGCTCGAGGACCTGCCGCACTGAATGCCGCCGTACGGCCGCCCGCGGGGCGATGGCCTCGGGATTCGCCCGGCCGCCGTTGCGCCCAAGGGTCCCTTGGGTGCGACCTCGACACACGCAAGGGCCCCTTGGCCACGTTCAACGCTGTCAAGGGGCCCTTGCGCGCAAACGGGAGGGGCGCGGGTGGGGCGGTCAGGGGTAGGTCATCCGCATGACGTCGAGGGCCTCGTCGAGCTGACTCTCGCTCAGGTCGCCGCGGGCGACGTACCCCTCGTCGAGGACGACCTCGCGGATGGTGCGGCCCTCGGCGAGCGCCCGCTTGGCGACCTTGGCCGCCTCTTCGTACCCGAGGTAACGGTTGAGCGGCGTCACGATCGAGGGCGAGCTCTCGGCGTAGCGCCGGCAGCGCTCCGCGTCGGCCTCGATGCCGTCGACGCAGCGGTCGGCGAGCAGCCGGGACGCGCTGGCCAGGAGGCGGACGGACTCCAGCAGGTTGCGGGCCATCACCGGAAGCATGACGTTGAGCTCGAAGTCGCCCTGTGAGCCGGCGAACGCGACGGCCGCGTCGTTGCCGACGACCTGCGCGCAGACCATGCGGACCGCCTCGCAGATCACCGGGTTGACCTTGCCGGGCATGATCGAGGAGCCGGGTTGCAGGTCGGGCAGGCGGATCTCGGCGAGTCCCGCGGTCGGCCCGGAGCCCATCCAGCGCAGGTCGTTGGCGATCTTGTAGAGGCTGGCGGCAATGGTCCGCAGCTGCCCCGAGCACTCGACGAGGCCGTCGCGGGCGCCCTGGGCCTCGAAGTGGTCGCGCGCCTCCGTCAGCGGCAGGCCGGTCTCCTCCGCCAACGACTGGATGACCGCCGCGGCGAAGCCAGGCGGGGTGTTGATGCCGGTGCCGACGGCGGTGCCGCCGAGTGGCAGCTCGGCCAGTCGCGGCAGGCAGGACTCGAGCCGCTGCACGCCGTACGACACCTGCGTGGCGTAGCCGCCGAGTTCCTGGCCGAGGGTGACCGGTGTGGCGTCCATGAGGTGGGTGCGCCCGCTCTTGACGACGCCGCTCAGCTCCTCGGCCTTGCGTCGCAGCGCCTGCTCGAGGCGGCGCAGCGCGGGCATCAGGTCCTGGACGACCGCCTCGGTGGCGGCGACGTGAATGCTCGAGGGGAAGGTGTCGTTGCTCGACTGGCTCGCGTTGACGTGGTCGTTGGGGTGGACCGGCCGGCCGAGACGCTCGCTCGCGAGGGTGGCCAGCACCTCGTTGACGTTCATGTTGCTGCTGGTGCCCGAGCCGGTCTGGAACACGTCGATCGGGAAGTGGTCGTCCCAGCGCCCCTCGGCGACCTCCGCCGCCGCCGAGCGGATCGCGGCGGCGATGTCCGCGTCGATCACCCCGAGCTCGGCGTTGACGCCGGCGGCGGCCGCCTTGATCCGGGCCAGGGCGTGAACGTGGCGAGGCTCGAGCCGGGCACCGCTCACGGGGAAGTTCTCGACGGCCCGCTGGGTCTGGGCGCGGTACTTCGCCGCCGCGGGCACCCGTACGTCGCCCATCGTGTCGCGCTCCACGCGCCACTCCTGCTCGTCGTGCTCAAGCTCGCTGGTCATGCACCGACGCTACCGTCCGGCCGCTGCGCATCCGGGCCAGCAACCCCTGCCGCGCAGCCAACCCCTGCCGCGCAGCCGAGCTCGCGCTCCCTTCACCCGGTTCCGCCGGTCTTCACCCGGGCTGCAGACCGGGTGAGGGCAGGCGGAGGGTGGTGTACGTGATCATTCCCAGCGGCTCAGCCGATGAGGCGGCGGCGCATGGAGCGGATCGCGAGCATGCCCATGGCAACTGCGAAGATGGCGAGCGCAGCGACGTGCCACAGGTCGGCCAGCGGGACGAAGCCGAAGGCGGCATGGCGGACCAACTCCACACAGTGGTACAGCGGGTTAGCCTGCGCCGCCGCCTGCGCCCACCCAGGCAGCCCGGCGATGGGGAAGAACGTCCCCGCCACAAGGAACAGCGGGGTCAGCACCGCCGAGATGATGTAGTTGAACGAGTCGATCGACGGCACGAGCGCCGAGGTCCAGATGCCGAAGAGGGCGAAGCCAAGCCCGGTGAGGAAGCTGATCGCCGGCACCAGCAGCATCCCCAAGGACGGGTCGAGCCCAAAGGCCATCGCCACCAGCAGCGGGGCCAAGCCGTAGACGCCCGCCTTGGCGGCGATCCACGACGCCTCCGCCACCACCAGCTCGTGGACGTCCACCGGCGTGGCGAGGATCGCGTCGTACGAGCGCTGGAACACCCGCCGCACAAACGTCTGGAACATCGCCGTGAACGCCGTGGAGAACAGCACCGCGGTCGCCACCACACCGGTGCCGAGGAAGTCGATGTAGGGCACGCCCACCACGACCGGGACCAGGGCGCCGAGGCCGATCCCGAATGCGAGCAGGTAGATCGTCGGCTCGACGACCGAGGAGAAGGTCGTGGACGGCCAATACCGCCGGAACAGCGTCGTCTCCCGCTTCCACACCCCGGACAGCGCGGAGGACTCCAGCCAGCGCACGCGCGTCATCGGCCTGGCGGCGCTCGTCGTACGGGTGCTCACTCCACGCTCTCCCCGGTCAGCAGCACGAAGACGTCCTCCAGGGTTGTCGCCCGCTCCGCGCCGTCGCCGAACCGGGCGCGGGCCGCGGGAGTCAGCGTCTCCGCCCGCAGGACAGACACCGATGGGCCGGTACGGCGGGTCGCGTGGCCGTCCCCGCGGGCGGCGGCCTCGATCTCGCTCAGCCGTTCGGGCGGGCCGAAGTACTCCAGCGCTCGCCGCCCGGCGTGCGTCTCGAGCAGGGCGCGCGGGGCTCCGCGCGCGATCACCCGTCCGTGGGACATGACGGCGACGTCGTCGGCGAGCCGTTCGGCTTCCTCGATGTAGTGGTGGACATCAGCACGGTCACACCTTCGGCCCGCAGCGCGGCGATCAACGACCACAGCTCCTGGCGCACCTGCGGGTCGAGCCCAACCGTGGGCTCGTCCAGCAGCACCAGCCGCGGACGGTGCACCAGCCCCCGGGCGATCAGCAGCCGGCGGCGCATACCACCGGAGAGCGCGTCGGTCTTGGTGTCGGCACGGTCGACGAGGCCGGCGATGCCGAGCGCCCGGTCGACCGCCGCGGGTCGTTCCCGGGCGGGGACGCGGTAGAGGTGAGCGAAGACCTCGAGGTTCTCCCGAGCGGTCAGCTCGGTGTCGAGGTTGTCCAGCTGCGGGACCACCCCCATGAGCGCCCGTGCCTGCTTGGAGCGCGCGGGCACGGGGTAGCCCAGCACCTCGATCTCGCCGGAGTCGGCGATCGCTTGGCCGGTGAGCAGCCGCATCGTCGGTCGACTTCCCGGCGCCGTTCGGCCCGAGCAGGCCCAGACAGGTGCCCGGCGCCACGTCCAGGTCGAGCCCGTCCACGGCGGCCACGTCGCCGTACCGCTTGACGACGCCGCGGATCGCCAGCGCTGGCACCGGTGCGTCGCGATCACCGGTCCTCGGCGTGCGGCCAGCCAGCGTCTCGTCCTCGGACCGCCGCACTCGACCACCGTACGGCCGTCGGCAGTGGCCGCGAGCGCGGGCAACCCTGGTCGGACCGGTCGCTCCGGCGGGCGGGGCTCGACCGCATTCGGCCTGGCGGACGGACTAGGTGAGACCGGCTGGCGCGGTGGTTCCGGTCACGGCCCAACCACCGCCGTCGTCTTCAATCACGTAGGTCTGCAGCCATCCGTTGTCAATCCCGGCGGAAGCCGAGACGCTGATCTCCAACCGCTCACCGCTGTCCGGGACGGGGGAGAGGGTCACCGACCACTCACCGGGCGGGGGGAGGCCAGGATCATCGGCCCAGCGCACGTCGATGACGTCGTGAAGCTGGGCGGTGACCGAGTCACGGGTGGCGGCGGCGATGACGATGGGTTCGTTGGGCGGTGAAGTTGGGCGAACCCACCCTCCTCCGTACTCCGCCCGCACGCCGATGGTGATCGCTTCCGGCTGGCGCTGCTGACCGCTGTCGGCGACAAAGGGCGTGAGCAGCGCCACGTACACGGCCGCGGTCCGTTCCGCAGCGGTCGGGCTTGTCGCCGCGGTGCCGGCTCGTCCACCTCGTTCGCTGGTTGTCAGCTCGGCTTGCTCCACAGTGCCGCACCCCAGCAGCGCCAGCGTGAGAAGGGTTGACACCGCCAGCCGGCCCGATCTCATCATGCGCCTTCAGACGCGCTGCTCACCTTGACGGTTCCGGAGCGACCCCTGCCGAAGTTGAGTCGCCGACACCGTCCTCCTCGGCGGCACTCGCCGGACTGCACCAGAGGTTGAGGTCATGGAAGTGGTCACCGACCGTCCCCGACTCGGTGCAAACGTCGTTCCTGGTCGCGCCGGTCTTGTCCGGATAGACCGCGACAGCGTGACGGCTCATGAGGCTCACGCAGAGAACGAGGACCGCGTCTCCCTGGCACCCCTTGATGCGGAGCAGGCGCTACGGGCACTGCTGGCGGCCAAGCCGGACGACAAGCCTGCGGCAAAGGACGATGAGGAACCGGGCGCTGGAACCCCGTGCGATCCAGCTGCGTCTGATTGATCGTGCTGATGATGAAGGAAGGGTCAGCAAGCCGACATGCAGCCGCACGGCGACCTGCCGCCGACCAACATCACTTGTACGGCGACCGTGACCGACGAAAACGTCGACCCCAACCCCATCTGTGTCGATCGAAGCAGCAAATCCCTGCAGCCTCAGCCGGTCGCGAATGAACGATCGAGGCGGTGGCTGCCTTGCACGCCGGGGCAGAGGCGGTTCATCGTGCCCGGCATGGCCCCGCGTCCCACCCTGCTGTCTGCCGCCCGCGTTGGAGACGGGAGACCACGGGTAGAGGTCATCCAACGTGGGGCCAATCGGGCCGTAGCCATCGTCACGGGGGTGCCAGGCCACTCACCGGCTCGCTACCGGCTGTACCGGATGGATGTGGGCTGGTTCGTCGATCAGATCGCGTTCTGCCGGCCGAACCGGTAAGACATAACCGTCGGGCCAGGGTTTGTCAGGTCACACATCACCGCAATAGCGGATCTATGCTGGCTCGCATGCCGCAATTGCGGATCAGCGAGGCAGCGGCGCTGCTCGGCGTCAGTGATGACACCGTGCGGCGCTGGACCGAGCAGGGGAAGCTGCCGGTGCTCCGCTCCGGCGGGCGGCTGAGTATCGACGGCCGGGCACTGGCCGACTTTATCCGTGACAGTGCGACCGGCGCGGGTACCGACTCACCCACCGGGCGGGCGTCGGCGCGCAACCAGCTGCGCGGCATCGTCACCCGCGTGCTCGCCGACACGGTCATGGCTCAGGTGGAGATGCAGTGCGGCCCGTTCCGGGTCGTGTCGCTGATGACGCGGGAAGCGGTCGAGGAGCTGGGGCTCGACGTCGGCGTGGTCGCGGTCGCCTCGGTCAAGGCAACGCACGTCGTGGTCGGGCTGCCGGAGCGGCGGTGACCCTGCCGGCCATGCCGACCCTGCCGACCCTGCCGACCCTGCCGACCCTGCCGACGCGCCACAAGGTTGCGCGGCGCGGCGCGGTGGCTGCGGCGGTGGCGCTGGCGCTGGCCGGCTGCCTAAGTGATGGCGGTACGGCTCCGCGCGCGTCGTCCGCAGGCACCGAACGGCTGAGCGGCGACGTCACCGTGCTCGCCGCAGCCTCGCTGACCGAGGCCTTCGAGGTGATCGCCGCGCAGTTCGAGGCGGCGCATCCGGGTGTCTCGGTGCGCCTCTCCTTCGCCGCCAGCTCGACGCTGGCCGCGCAGATCCTGGCGGGTGTGCCGGCGGATGTCTTCGCCGCTGCCGACGCCGCCACGATGCGCCAGGTGACGCAGGCCGGTGCGGCGGCCACGGAACCGCGCGTCTTCGCCCGCAACGCCCTGGTCATCGCCGTTCCCGCCGGCAACCCGGCGGGGCTCGAGGGGCTGGCGGACCTCGCCGACGAGAGCCTGACCCTCGCGGTGTGCGCGGTCGAGGTGCCCTGCGGCGCGGCCGCGCAGCGCGCCTTCGCCCTTGCCGGCATCGACCCCCGGCCGGACACGTACGAGGAGGACGTCAAGGCGACGCTGGGCAAGGTCGCGCTGGGGGAGGTGGACGCCGGGCTGGTCTACCGCAGCGACGCTCAAGCGGCAGCCGGCGCGGTCGAGGCGATCCCGCTCCCAGCGGTGGCGCAGACGTACAACGACTATCCGATCACCGTCCTCGCCCAGGCGCCGCACCCCTCGGCCGCCTACGCGTTCGTCGCCCGAGTCCGCTCGCCAGCCGGTCTTCGAGTTCTCACCGACGCCGGCTTCCGGCCACCGTGAGCCGGCTCAGCCCCCGGGGGCGCCCAGCCGGGAGCGGGCAACGCCAGCGCGGACCCGGCCGCGACCGGGACCGGGACGTCCCGCTGCCGCTGCTGGTCCCAGCGCTCGCCGCGGTGGCCTTCCTCGTCCTGCCGCTGCTGGCGCTGTTGGTGCGAGCGCCCTGGCGCCGGATGCCCGCTCTGCTGCTCGACGCCCGCGTCCTCGACGCGCTGCTGCTCTCGCTGTGGACCGCGACGCTCGCCGCCGCGGCCAGCCTGGTGCTGGGAGTGCCGCTGGCCTGGCTGCTCGCCCGTACGTCGTTCCCCGGCCGCGGACTGGTGCGGGCGCTGGTGACCGTGCCGCTTGTGCTGCCACCGGTCGTCGGCGGCATAGCGCTACTCCTGGTGCTGGGGCGCACCGGCCTGGTGGGGCGGTGGCTGGAGCAGTGGTGGGGCTTCTCGCTGCCCTTCACGACTGCTGGCGTGGTGGTCGCTGAGACGTTCGTCGCGATGCCGTTCCTCGTGCTCGCGGTCGAAGGGGCGCTGCGCGGAGCGGACCGCCGCAACGAGGAGGTCGCCGCGACCCTGGGTGCCTCGCCCTGGCTGGCGTTTCGCCGGGTCACCCTGGCGATCGTGGCGCCCGGTGTGCTTGCCGGGCTGGTGCTCGCCTGGGCCCGGGCGCTCGGGGAGTTCGGCGCGACGATCACCTTCGCCGGCAACCTCCCGGGCACTACGCAGACCATGCCGCTCGCCATCTACCTGCGCCGGTCGAGCGACCCCGACGCGGCGCTGGTGCTGTCGCTGCTGCTGCTGGCCGTCTCGCTGACCGTCCTGGCCGGCCTGCGCGGACGCTGGGCGGTCGGCCAGCGGTGAGCCTGTCCGCTGTCCTGGATGTACGGCGACCCGGCTTCCGGCTGGACGCCGCGCTGGAGATCGCCGCAGGGGAGGTGCTCGCGCTGCTCGGGCCCAACGGTGCGGGCAAGACCACGACCGTACGTGCGCTTGCCGGACTCGACCGGCTCACGGCTGGACACGTGACGGCGGACGGCATGGTGCTCGAGCACGTCGGGCACGGGGTACGGCTGCCGCCGCAGCGGCGTCCGCTCGGCGTCGTCTTCCAGGACGACCTGCTCTTTCCTCACCTCAACGCGCTGGACAACGTGGCGTTCGGGCCATGGGTGCAGGGGGCCGAGCGGCGCCTCGCGCGAGCACGGGCGGGCGCCTGGCTTGAACGGCTCGGCCTTGGCGGCCGTACGCATGCCCGTCCCCGTGACCTCTCCGGTGGCGAGGCCCGCCGGGTCTCCCTGGCCCGCGCGCTTGTCCTCGACGCTCCGGTGCTGTTGCTCGACGAGCCGTTGGCCGCGCTCGACGCGGCAACCGTGCTGGCGGTCCGCGCCGAGCTGGGCCGCCACCTTGGCGCTCACGCGGGAGCGACGCTGCTCGTCACCCACGATCCCGCGGACATGCTGGTGCTGGCTGACCGGCTCGTGGTGCTCGAAGGTGGCCGAGTGGTGCAGCAGGGCAATCCCGCCGAGGTCGCCCGGGCCCCCCGCACGCAGTTCGTGGCCCGTCTCGTCGGGCTCAACCTGCACCGCGGCCGAGCCGACGGCTCGGCCGTGCACCTGGGCGGCGGAGTGACGCTGACGGTGGCGACGGCGATGGCCGGGGACGTCCTCGTCGCGTTCGCGCCCGCTGCCGTGTCGCTGCACCACGCTCTCCCAGCGGGGTCATCGCGCGACAGCTGGCCTGCTCGGGTCGTGGGGCTCGAACCGTACGGGGACACCGTGCGGGTCAGCCTGGACGCTCCGCCGGCAGTCCGCGCCGACGTCACGCTCGCCGCCGCCCACGAGCTCCAGCTCCGACCCGACGCGCCGGTGGAGGTGGCAGTCGACGCGGCGCAGGTGCGTGCCTATCCGCCCTGACCCGGGCAGCGGCGGCTGCGCGCGTCGGCAACGATGAGCGGGTGGCGCGAGAGCAGAGCCGGCTGGGGCAGAGCGCGGCCGACATGGTCCGTTCGCTGGCGCTGGTGCTGGCGTTCGTGCCACTGATCGCCGGTGCGGTGTTCCTGTCCCGGCCGGAGGCCGTACCGCAGCCGGTGGTGGACTTCCGCGCCGTCGCCGCGCAGGCGAAGGAGGCCGTCGACCTCCCGCTGTCGGTGCCGCGCGGGCTGGACGCCTGGCGCTGCACCGTCGCTCGGCTGGACGGCAGCGGGGACGCCACGGTGTGGCGGCTGGCGTTCCTTACCCCTGCGGAGGAGTACGTCGGCCTCGAACAGGCCGGCGGCGACCCGCGCCGCTTCCTCGCGGAGCGGCTGGTGGGGTGGGTCCGCGACGGCGCCGCCGATCGGTCCGCCGGCGGCTGGCAGCGCTGGGTGGAGCGGGACGAGGAGCCCGCGGACCGCGCGCTGGTCCGGGTCCGGGACGGAGTCGCCACCGTCGTGGTGACGACGGGCGACTACGCGCTTGCCGAGCTGTTCGCGGCCTCGCTCGCACCGGCTTGACTCTGGGCCGCGGCTGCCGGGGGCTGCTCGTCGAGCGCCGCGGCAATGCGGGCGCGGGCACCGTCCAGCCAGTCCTGGCAGATCGCCGCCAGGCGCTCGCCGCGTTCCCACAGCGAAAGCGACTCCTCCAGCGTGGCGCCGCCAGCCTCCAGCCGGCGGACCACCTCGACCAACTCGTCGCGAGCCTGCTCGTACGTCGGGTGCTGCGGCGTCGAGGGGTCCTGCGCGGCCATGGCCGTCACCCTAGATCGGGCAAGCCGAGGGGGATACCGCCTTCGCACGCACCGCGACCATTCACCGTGTCACCGGCCCGTCCGGCGAGCCGGACACCGTCACGGCGAGCCGACCGGCGGCCAGCCGAGCGTCCAGAACGTCACCGGCGCTCACGTCCTGCGGAGCGCGTACGACCCGGCCGTCCGGGCGCTGCAGCACCGCGTAGCCGCGGTCCAGGGTCGCCGCCGGTGAGAGGGCGCGCACCCGCGCGCGTACGTGCTCGACGTCGGAGGCGGCGGCGTCGAGGCGGTGCCCCAGCGTGCGTCGAGCGCGGGCGCGCAGCGCGTCGACCTCCTCGCCCCGCCGGTCCAGCTCGCGGTGGGGAGCGGCGAGCACCGGGCGGGAGCGCAGCGCGGCGAGCGTCTGCCGCTCCCGCTCCAGCCGGACCCGCAGCGCCCGCCGCGCGCGGTCGCGCGCAGCGTCGAGTCCGGCCTGCTGCTCCCGCACGTCCGGCACCACCCGCTTGGCCGCATCGGTGGGGGTGGACGCGCGCACGTCGGCGACGAGGTCGAGCAGGGGGGTGTCCGTCTCATGCCCGATGGCGCTCACGACCGGCGTCCGGCAGCGGCTGACGGCACGCACCAGCGCCTCGTCGGAGAACGGCAGCAGGTCCTCCACAGAGCCGCCGCCACGGGCGACGATGACCACCTGGACGTCCGGGTCCGCATCCAGCGTCCGCAGCGCGGTGAGGATCTCGGGCACCGCGTACGGCCCCTGCACCGGCACCGCGTGTAGCCGGAAGCGGACCGCGGGCCAGCGCGCGCGGGCGTTCTCCAGTACGTCGTGCTCGGCGGCCGAGCCCCGCCCGCACACCAGGCCGACCGTTCCGGGGAGGAACGGCAACGTCCGCTTGCGTCCGGCATCGAACAGGCCCTCGGCGGCGAGCATGGACCGCAGGCGCTCCAGCCTGGCCAGGAGCTCCCCGAGACCGAGCTGGCGAATCTCGTCGGCGGCCAGCTGCAGGGAGCCCCGGGAGAGGTAGATCATCGGCCGGGCGTGCACCAGCACTCGTGCGCCGTCGGCGAGCGGCGGCACGACCGCCTCGAGCACCCGGGCGGGACAGGTGACCTGCAGCGACAGGTCGGCGCTCGGGTCGCGCAGGGTGAGGAAGACGGTGCCCGCACCGTGCCGGCGCGAGACCTGGGCCACCTGCCCCTCCACCCATACGGCACCCAGCCGGTCCACCCACTGACCGATGAGGCTGGCGACGACGCGTACCGGTGCCGGCCGCTCCGGCGAGGTCTGCAGCGCCACGGCGAGCCACCTTAGGGCGCCCGGCTAACGAGCGGCGCGACGCGGGAAACCGCCTAGCATGGGGGCATGACCGTCGCCCAGGGACGCGTGCTGCTCGCCGCTCCACGCGGCTATTGCGCGGGGGTGGATCGTGCCGTGGTCACGGTGGAGCGGGCGTTGGAGCGCTACGGCCCGCCGGTCTACGTACGCAAGCAGATCGTGCACAACCAGCATGTCGTCGACACGCTGGAGGCGCGCGGCGCCGTGTTCGTCGACGAGCTCGACGAGGTGCCGCCGGGGGCGCTGGTGATCTTCAGCGCGCACGGGGTCTCACCCGCGGTGCACGAGCAGGCCCGGGAGCGTCAGCTCCGTACGATCGACGCGACCTGTCCGCTGGTCACCAAGGTGCACCACGAGGCGCGCCGCTTTGCCGCCGACGACCACGACATCCTGCTCGTCGGCCACGCCGGCCACGAGGAGGTCGAGGGCACCTCCGGCGAGGCGCCACGGCACATCCAGCTCGTGGACGGGCCGGACGACGTCGACCGCGTCCAGGTGCGTGACCCCGAGCGGGTCGCCTGGCTCTCACAGACCACGTTGTCCGTCGACGAGACGATGGCGACGGTGGCCCGGCTGCGGGAGCGGTTCCCCGGGCTGATCGACCCGCCGAGTGACGACATCTGCTACGCAACGCAGAACCGCCAGCTCGCCGTCAAGGAGATCGCCCAGCGCTGCGACGTCATGATCGTGGTGGGCTCCGGCAACTCGTCGAACTCCGTCCGCCTCGTCGAGGTCGCGCTCGAGGCGGGCGCACGACACGCCTACCGGGTGGACTCAGCCGCCGAGATCGACGAGGGCTGGCTCACCGGTGCCACGACGGTGGGCGTCACCAGTGGCGCCTCCGTCCCCGAGATCCTCGTCCGTGGGGTCATGGACTGGCTCGCCGAGCGCGGCTACGCGGACGTCGAAGAGGTGCAGACGGCGCACGAGTCGCTCATCTTCGCGCTGCCTCCCGAGCTGCGCCGGGAGCTGAAGGCTGCGGCGACCGCCTGACCGGGCGCGCTGCCGCGGGCCCGGGCGGCTGAGTGGCTCGGCGGCGCCCCGCCTGCCCGGCGAGGACGCGCCGCACCACGGCGAGCCCCGTGCCCACCGCGGTGGCCGCAACCAGCACCGGCCAACCACCGCCGAGGACGGCGAGCAGCTCGCGCCCAACAACCTCGACCTCGCCGACAACTCCCCGGGTGAGCACTGCAATCACGGCGGCCGCGAGGAACGCCAGCGGCGGTAGTACGGCGGCGGTGAACAGGGCATCACGCCGCGCTCGTGCGCTCGCCCAGCCGCAGAGCGGAACGAAGAGCAACGCGAACGGCCACCCGAGCCCGGGGGAGAACAGCGCATCTGCGGCGGCCAGCGCGGCGCCTCCGCCGACGGTCGAGCAGGTGACGCCGGCAGCGCTCAGCCGGATCTGGCGGGCGGCTTCGGGCACGGCTCAGCGCGCCGAGGCCCGGAGCTCAGCTGGCCGCTCGACATCCGGCAGGGCCACGAGCGCGTCGGAGGCCGAGGCCACCAGCTCGGCGGCCTGGACCTCGCGGGCCACGACCTCGACCTGGGCCGGGGAGTCGAGCACCTCCCCGTCGATGACCTTGAGCTCGGCGAACCGGCGGGCGGTGACGAGCACGCGTCCCTCCAGGGAGGCGACCGTCTCGTTGTACTTCTTGACCGCGGTGTTGAGCTGAGTCCCCAGCCGGTTGAAGTGACCACCCATCGTCGCGAGCCGGCTGTGCAGCTGCCTGCCGAGGTCGACGACGTCCTGGGCGTTGCGGGCGAGCGCGTCCTGCCGCCAGGTGTAGGCGACTGTCCGCAGCATCGCGATCAGCGTGGCGGGCGTGGCCACGATGACGTTGCGCTCGAACCCGCGCTCGAGCAGCGTCGGGTCCTCATCCAGCGCTGCGGCGAGGAAGGCCTCGGCGGGGACGAACATCACCACGAACTCAGGTGTCGGAGCGAAGTGCTCCCAGTACGCCTTGGCGCCGAGGTCGTCGATGTGGTCACGCAGGTGCCGGGCGTGCGCGCGTAGCCGGGCGGCCCGCGTCGCCTCGTCCCGTGCCTCCATGGCCTCGAGGAACCCCAGGAAGGAGACCTTGGCGTCGACGACGACCTGCTTACCCCCGGCGAGCCGTACGACGACGTCGGGACGCAGCGTCCCCTCGGCCGTCCGCACGCCCTGCTGCTCGGTGAAGTCGCAGTGCTCGACCATGCCGGCCGCCTCGACGACCCGGCGCAGCTGCATCTCGCCCCAGCGGCCGCGCACCTGCGGCGCGCGCAGCGCCGACACGAGCTGGGCCGTCTCGACCCGCAGCTGCTCGGAGCTGCGCCCCATGGTCTCGACCTGCTGACGGAGCTCGCCGTACGCCTGTGCGCGTGCCTTCTCGACGTCGCCGAGCTGAGCCTCGACCTTGGCCAGCGATGCGGTGAGCGGCTCGACCAGATGCTCGATCGCCTGCCGACGCTGGTCGAGGTCACCGGTCGCGACGGCCCGCTCCTGCGTCAGGCGCCGGTCGGCCATCGCCAGGAACTCCTGGGTGTTGCGGTCGAGCGCCTCGGCCGACAGTGCTCGGAACCGCTCGGCCAGCCGCTCCTGCTCACCGCGGAGGTCGGCGATGCGCTGCTCGGCTGCCGCACGCTGCTCGCTCAGTTGGTGCGTCGCTGCCGCTCGTTCGGCCTCCAGGGTGGCCGCGGCGGATACCGCCCGGGCCTCGGCCTCGCGCAGTCGTGCCGCCGCCTGGGTCTCGGCGTCGCGCAGCCGCGCGGCACCCCGGCTGGAGGCGGCCACCAGCCCGCCGCCGAGGCCCAGCAGCAGGCCCAGCAGCAGGACCGGCACCAGCATGAGCAGGTCGGTGACGTCCATAGCCTCACTGTGCATCGGGCCACTGACAAAGCCGGGCAGCGCACCCGGCGTGCCGCCCTACGATGAGCCTCCGTGAGTCTCTCGATCGGCATCGTCGGCCTGCCCAACGTCGGGAAGTCGACGCTGTTCAACGCGCTCACCCGCAACGACGTGCTCGCCGCCAACTATCCGTTCGCGACGATCGAACCGAACGTCGGTGTGGTTGGCGTACCCGACCCGAGGCTGGCGGTCCTCGGGCGGCTGTTCGACTCCGCGCGCGTCGTACCCGCCACGGTGTCGTTCGTCGACATTGCCGGGCTCGTGCGCGGGGCGGCGGAGGGACAGGGTCTGGGCAATCGGTTCCTGGCCAGCATCCGCGAGTCGGATGCGGTCTGCCAGGTGGTCCGGGCGTTCGCCGACCCTGACGTCGCCCACGTCGACGGACGCGTCTCACCCAAGGACGACATCGAGACCGTCCACACCGAGCTGGTGCTCGCCGACCTGCAGACCGTCGACCGCGCCCTGCCGCGGCTGGACAAGGAGGCCCGGCTCAACAAGGCGCGGGCCGCGGTGCTCGCCGCTGTCCGGGACGTGCGGGACGTTCTCGACTCGGGCCGACCCGCTCACGCGGCCGGGCTGGACATGGCGCCGCTGCGCGAGCTGTCCCTGCTCACCGCCAAGCCGTACCTGTATGCCTTCAACGTCGACGAGGACGTGCTCGCCGACGAGGCCCGTACGGCCGAGCTGGCGGCGCTCGTGGCCCCCTCCGAAGCCGTCTTCCTCGACGCCAAGATCGAGGCCGAGCTGAGCGAGCTGCCGCCCGCCGAGGCGCTGGAGCTGCTCGCCTCGCTCGGCCAGGAGGAGTCCGGGCTCGACATGCTCGCCCGGGCGGGGTTCACGACCCTCGGGCTGCAGACCTTTCTCACCGCGGGGCCGAAGGAGGCGCGGGCGTGGACCATCCGGCGTGGGGCGACCGCACCGGAGGCGGCCGGAGTCATCCACACCGACTTCCAGCGCGGGTTCATCAAGGCCGAGGTGGTGTCGTACGTCGACCTGGTCGACGCGGGGTCGATGAGCGCCGCCAAGGCGCGCGGTCAGGTTCGGATGGAAGGCAAGGACTACGTCATGCGCGACGGCGACGTCGTGGAGTTCCGCTTCAACGTCTGAGGGTCATGGCGCGGACCTCCCGGTTCGGCCTCCATTGACAGCCGGTGCTTGCGTCCGGAAAGTGGTCGGATGAACCAGGCGCAGCGCGCTGCGCAACCCGGTGACGGCGATGAGCGCGATCTGGCCCTGGGGTGGCTGGCCTTCCACCGCGACACCCTGGCGGCCAAGTGCGCCGGGATGTCGAACGACCAACTCGTCGCTCGCTCGGCTGACCCCTCACACCTGTCCCTTCTCGGGTTAATCAGGCACATGGCGGAGATGGAGCGTGCCTACGGTGGGTGGCCGCTCGGTGACGACCCGGACTTCGGGTGGGTCTGGGGCTCCTACGAGGATGGAGCCGAGGACGACATCGAGTGCGGACCCGAGGACGTGGGTGTCTCTTTCGACACCTGGCAACACGAGCGGACCATGACGGACCGACGCCTCGCCTCGTGCCACGATCTCGGCCCAGAGCCGCGTCAACGGGAAGACCGCCCGGTGGAACCTCGCCAAGCTGGTCGGCGAGTACGCCCGGCACAACGGCCATGCTGACATCATCCGTGAGCGGATCGATGGCGCGACCGGTGAATAACCGTGCTTCCTGATGCCGATTCGCAACGGCATGCGGTCGAGTTCCGCTTCAAGTCCGAAGCGGCGTAGCCCTCACCTCACCGGCGCGGGGCGACTGAATCGCCATCGGTTGGTTGAAGGCACGGGCGCGATGCCCTATCCAGGTCGCCTGGGTGGGTGATCTCTCTTGGGACGGGCGCGGAGGTGCGCGCGTTCACCCTGCTTGCCGAACAGGCTGAGGAACTCGACGGGTTCGGCTCCCGCGGCGCCGAACCAGTGCGGTGTGCGAGTGTCGAACTCGGCCGCTTCGCCGGGTGAAAGCACCAGGTCGTGCTCAGCAAGCACAACGCGTAGCCGTCCGTTGAGCACGTACAGCCACTCGTAGCCCTCGTGGGTCTGGAGTTCAGGTTCCGCGCGTCGGCTGCTGGCCGGCATTACGTGCTTGTACGCCTGAATGCCACCGGCTCGGCGGGTCAGGGGCAGCACGGTTGTGCCGTGGTGGGTTATCGGACGCAGGTGGACGCGCGGATCTCCCGTTGGTGGGGCGTCCACGAGCTCGTCGAGCGTGACGCCGTGAGCCCGGGCTAGCGGCAGCAGGAGCTCGAGGGTCGGCCGGCGGGTGCCGGACTCCAGCCGCGACAGCGTGCTCACCGAGATCCCGGTCGCCGCCGAGAGGTCTGCGAGCGTGGCCGCGCGCTCCTGGCGTAGTGCGCGGAGCCGCGACCCCACCGTGGTGAGGGCTTCGTGGAGGTCGTCATCCATACCGCCCAGCTTGCCATGCCAGCAACAAGGTTTGCGTGCAACCCCGCATCCTCGCATCCTCGACGCGGAGGTGGTCATGGTGACCGAGGCGCTGAACGACGGCTACGACGTGGTGGTGATCGGCGGCGGCGCCGCGGGGCTGAACGGGGCGCTGATGCTGGCGCGTGCCCGGCGGTCCGTGGTGGTGATCGACGCGGGCGCGCCGCGCAACGCCTCGGCCGCTGGCGTGCATGGGCTGCTCGCCCGCGAGGGGGTGCCGCCGGCCGAGCTGCTAAGACGGGGCCGGGAAGAAGTCCGAGGCTACGGCGGCCATGTCGCGTCGGGCGAGGTCACGAACGCCACCCGTGAGGACGAGTGGTTCACCGTGGCGCTGGCCGACGGCCGGTCCGTCCGGGCCCGTCGGCTGCTGGTGACCACCGGACTAGTGGACGAGTTGCCGGCCGTCCCCGGCTTGCGGGAGCGGTGGGGGCACGACGTCCTGCACTGCCCTTACTGTCACGGCTGGGAGGTCCGCGACCGGGCCATCGGCGTGCTTGCCAGTGGGCCGATGTCGGTGCACCAGGCGCTGCTGTTCCGCCAGTGGAGCGACGACGTCACGTTCTTCTCGCACACCATGGTGCCGCCGACCGGCGAGCAGGCCGAGCAGCTCGCCGCGCGCGGCATCCGGGTGGTGGACGGGGCGGTGACGTCGCTCGAGCTCGCGGGGCGCCGCCTCACCGGCATCCGGCTGGTCGACGGCACCCTGGTCGAGCGCGATGCCCTGGTGGTCGGGCCACGGATGGTGGCCCGCGCCGAATTCCTCGCTCAGCTTGGACTGAAACCGGTGGAGCACCCGTCCGGGGTCGGTGAGCACATCGCGTGCGACGCGACCGGCCGGACCGACGTACCCGGGGTGTGGGTCGCGGGCAACGTCACCGACCTCACTGCACAGGTGGGTGCGGCCGCGGCGGCCGGCGCCGCCGCAGCGGCCCACATCAACGCTGACCTGGTCGCCGAGGAAACCCAGCTGGCCGTGGCGGCGTACCGCGATCGGTGACCACGCCTCGCGGAAGGCCTCGCGGAAGGCTCGAGGAGGAGAGCGTCGTGTCCGACGAGTTCGGCAAGGAGTTCTGGGAGGGCCACTACCGCGGCCACCGCGGGGACCACCACGGCGGCGGCCCCAACCCCTGGCTCGTGACCGAGGCCGGCGACCTCGCGCCGGGCCGTGCCCTGGACGCCGGCTGCGGCCACGGCGCCGACGCCCTCTGGCTCGCCGCCCACGGCTGGCGAGTGGTGGCGGTCGATGTCGCGCCCACCGCGCTGTCCGACGCCCGGAACCGCGCAAAAGCCCACGGCGACGACGTCGCGGGCCGGATCGACTGGGTCGAGGCCGACCTCGCGTCGTGGTCGCCGCCCGAGGGCTGCTTCGACCTCGTCACTTCCCACTACGTGCACGTCCCGGCGGCCGCCCGGGAGGCGTTCGTAGGACGCTTAGCCGCGGCCGTCTCGATGGGCGGCACGCTGCTCGTCGTGGGCCACGACGCCTCGGGACTCCGCGAGGGCGCGCATGGCTCGGCACCCGAGGCGTACGTCAGGGCCGATGAGGTCGCGGCCCTCCTCCAGCCCGTCGCCTGGCAGGTAGATGTCGCCGAGACCCGAACCCGGACCGTTACGGGCCCCGAAGGCCACGTGGAGACCCTTCGCGACGCCGTCCTGCGTGCCCGCAGGCAGCCATGACCTGCGGGCTCCGCCTGGAAGAAGCGATGAAGGCCTCGCCAGGGGCCCGATGTCCTACGCACTCCGTGGTACCGGCCGGGTCACCTGAGCCGCGTCCCCGGCCGTGTCGTCCTCATGCGAGCGGCTTTGCGGCGTGATGCAGTGGGGGCGTGCGATGTCACATCGTGGGCGGCGCCCAGCCGGATCCGACGCCGCGCACCGTGGCCACTGACGGGCCACGGTCGGGGGGTCCGGGGTAGTGAAAGACTTCAGGCCCGCAACACACTTCCAGCGTGACCTTTCGTCCGGCCAAGATCCTGGTGCCTGGTTTCGGCGCCTGACGAAAAACCCACTTGTAGAAGTACGGTCGCCCCCCAAGCCAAACTTCCTCGATTTCGATAAGACGAATGTCCGCGTTTCTGAGCACAGCTCTCGCCTTGCGCAGGTGCAACTCCGTCACGTCAGGGACCTTGACGAACGGTCGCACCTGACGCCGCTGCTCAGGGACCCTCGAATCGGGGGACTCCGGGTGCACCTGCACCACCGGAACGGCCGCTGCTCCGGTGCATCCGGTCAGACCAAGAGCAAGCACGACCCCCAAGGCCGCAGCTTTGCCGCATCTAAGCACCCAAAAGACGCTACACCCGGCAACAGGGCGGCGGCAGGGACCGCGAACTCGACCCACCTCGGCCGAGATCGTCGATAACCCGGAACGGGTCTCCCGAACAGGGCGTGTTTACGCGATTTCTGATGTTGGCCTCCGTAAGGCCACCCTGACCTGTCGCAGATGGCTGGCGGCCGCCCGACATCGATGTCAGCCCAGCGCCGCCGGCACACCCAAGCGACTTGCCGAATCAACGGGTAACGGGGAGCACCTGGCCGCTTTTGATCGCCTGGTTGGTGGGGGCAGCCGACGGCGCCCGCCGGTCGGTCCCGCTACTTCTCGCAAGGTAGAGCTGGTAGTCGGCGCGCACCAGCAGTTGCTCGGGTGACTCAACGCCGTCCCACGCCGCCCAGCCGAGCGAGCAGGTGAGCTCCGGCGCACCCGCCCCACCGGGCACCACGGCGGCCCGGATGCGGTTGGCGATGCGCTCACTGCCAGCGCGGTCACAGTCGGGCAGCGCCAGGATGAACTGCTCAGCACCCGAGCGGCCGATAACGTCGACGTCTCGCAGCAGCGAGCGGAGGGTGGATGCGTAGTCGGCGAGGAGTTTGTCGGCCGCGTGCCGGTCGTACGTCTCGGCGAAGCTCCTGAAGCCGTCAACGGCGACGATCATCACCGTCAGGGGGAGGCCCGTACGGGCGGCGCGCGATATCTCGACGCCGAGCTGACGGTCCCAGGCCCGCCGGTTGGAGACACCGGTGACGATGTCGATCTCGGCAGACCGGGCCAGCCGCTGCATGAGGTCCACCCGCTCGATGCCGGTCGACGCCTCGCCCGCGAGGACATCGAGGGCGGCCGACTCGTAACTGCTGAGCTCCCTGGCGGCGCTGCGGTACCCGAGGAGGAGGAGAAGGCCGCCGGGTGAGCCGTCGCGGCACACCGGCTGAAGCACCGCGGAGACGATCCCGGTGGACACCGCCAGGTTGGCGAAGAACGCCGCCTCGGACGCAGCATCCGGCACCGTCGTCCGCCTGCCCGAGTGCAGGGCCGCGCTGATCGCCACCGGCGCCTCGGCGAGCAGGACCGACAACCGCCCGGGATCCGGTCCGTCTACGCCGGTGCTCACCAGGCGCTCGTCCCGTACCTCCAGCAACAACCCCAGATCGGCGCCGCAGACGCTCCGCAAAGCGGCACAGGTCGCCTGGCGCGGGTCCGCGGCGCGATTGACGGTACGCGTCGCCGTGGCGAGGCGCTCCAACTGCGCCGCACGCTCGCGGACCTCACCCACCAGCCGCAGCACCGAACGTCCGACGAGATGGCAGACCACCACCGAGAGGACGACACGTCGCCATTCAGCCGAGGGGTAGGTCGGCGCGCCGACCAAGACGATCGGGGCCACGAGCGCAAGCGCAATGAGTGCCACCACGACGTCCAGTTGGCGACGCGTGCCGTGCAGCCCGATCCACAGCGCGGGCAGGACCACCAGCGGAGCCAGACCCGACGACGCACCCCCTGCGCTGTGCCGCAGCAACATGAACGGGATCAGAAAGGCGACGGCTGGCGCGGCGTCGGTCCAGCCGGGCAGCCGCTCCCAGGGCACGGCCACGGTCGCCGCGAGGATCAGCACGAGCAGCGCCACGCCGGCCACCAGGAAGGTCGGGTTTGCGGTCGCCGGTGGCAGGACCAGCACGGCGAGCTCGACGGCGACCGCGACTGCGAACGGGGCCATCCGCCCGCGCCGGTCGTCGCGCGCGAGCGGTCGCTCGAACCCGGTCACGCGCACGCCCCGCTGATCGGCCGTTGGCCGGCGGAGTTGAGGGCTCGACGGTTGCATGGAGGCACCGACGTCGTTCAGCGGAAGACAGGACGGGGAGTTAGCCGATCCGACGGCTGCCTGGGGACGTCGACCGTGGGGCCTTCACCCGGTCTACCCGGCCCTCACCCGGCACGCGTACAAGGTGAAGCCCGGCCCGAGGTGGTGAACGTGGTCATTCCGCCGGAGGACGTGGCGACCAGGGACCGGGGGCCGCCCCGGCTAGCCGGCGACCGGCTACCTCGTGGTGGGCGGGGGTGTAGGCGGGGGCTCGCTGCGCTGGTCCCGGCGGCGGATCTTGGAGCCAAGCCAGACCAACGGGTCGTACGAGCGGTCGACCACGCGTTCCTTCAGCGGGATGATCGCATTGTCGGTGATCTTGATGTTCTCGGGGCAGACCTCGGTGCAGCACTTGGTGATGTTGCACATCCCGAGGCCGGCTGCGTCCTTGGCGAGGCGCCGCCGGTCGTTGGTGTCGAGCGGGTGCATGTCGAGCTCGGCGTAGCGCAGGAACATGCGGGGGCCGGAGAACGCGGGCTTGTTGTCGTCGTGGTCGCGGATGACGTGGCACACGGTCTGGCACAGGAAGCACTCGATGCACTTGCGGAACTCCTGGCCGCGCTGCACGTCGACCTGCGCCATCCGGTAGTTGCCGTCGGCGTCGCGCGGAACGGGCGCGAACGCCGGGAGCGTCTTGGCCTTCTCGTAGTTGTAGCTCACGTCCGTCACCAAGTCGCGGATCACCGGGAACGTGCGCAGCGGGGTCACCGTGATCGTCTCTCCGGCCTCGAACGTCGACAGCCGGGTCATGCACATGAGCCGGGGCCGTCCGTTGATCTCCGCGCTGCACGAGCCGCACTTGCCCGCCTTGCAGTTCCAGCGCACTGCCAGGTCCCCGACCTGCGTGGCCTGGAGGCGGTGTACGGCGTCGAGGACGACCTCACCTTCCTCGACGTCGACGACATAGTCCTGCAGCGCACCCCCGCCAGCGTCGCCGCGCCACACGCGCATGGTGATGTCGTAGCCCATTACTTCTCCTCGAACAGCGAGCGCAGCTCGGCTGGCATCTGGGGCAGCGGCTGGCGGACGACTTCGACCGCCTCGCCGGCGCTGGGGTCGGCGAGGCGGCACACCAGGTTGACCGTCGCCCAGTCGTGGTCGGTCATAGGGTAGTCGTCGCGGGTGTGACCGCCGCGGCTCTCGGTCCGCTCGAGCGCCGCCCGGGCGATGCACTCGGACACCCGCAGCATGTTGCGCAGGTCCAGCGCCAGGTGCCAGCCGGGGTTGTACTGCCGGTGCCCCTCGACGGTGACGCGGCGCACGCGCTCCCGCAGCTTCTCGATCTGGACTAGTGCCTCCTCCATCTCGTCTTGGCGGCGGACGATGCCGACGAGGGAGTGCATGACGTCCTGCAGGTCGTGCTGGACGGCGTACGGGTTCTCGTCCCCGACGCCGTCGAAGGGGAGCAGGGCGGCGTCGGCGGCGCGCCGTACGTCCTCCGGATCGACCTGCGGCCGGCTCCCCGTCCGGCTCACCCGGCCGACGTAGTAGGCGGCGTTGAGACCGGCGCGGCGGCCGAACACCAACAGGTCGGAAAGCGAGTTGCCCCCCAACCGGTTCGAGCCGTGCATCCCCCCGGCGACCTCGCCCGCGGCGTACAGGCCGGGCACCCCGGACTGTGCAGTGTCGGGCTCGACCTCGACCCCGCCCATGACGTAGTGGCAGGTCGGGCCCACCTCCATCGGCTCGGCGGTGATGTCGACGTCCGCCAGCTCCTTGAACTGGTGGTACATCGACGGCAGCCGGCGCTGGATGTACTCGGCGTCGTGGCGGGAGGCGATGTCGAGGAACACCCCGCCGTGCGGGGAGCCGCGACCGGCCTTGACCTCGGAGTTGATGGCGCGCGCCACCTCGTCGCGGGGCAGCAGCTCCGGCGGCCGCCGGTTGGCCTTCTTGTCGTTGTACCAGCGGTCCGCCTCCTCCTCGCTGTCCGCGGTCTCGCTCTTGAAGAACTCGGGGATGGCGTCGAACATGAAGCGGCGGCCCTCGGAGTTGCGCAGCACCCCGCCGTCACCGCGGACCGACTCGGTCACGAGGATGCCGCGCACCGACGGCGGCCAGACCATCCCGGTGGGATGGAACTGGACGAACTCCATGTTGAGCAGCCGGGCGCCCGCCTCGAGCGCGAGGGTGTGCCCGTCCCCGGTGTACTCCCACGAGTTGCTGGTGACCTTGTAGGACTTGCCGATCCCTCCGGTGGCGAGGATCACCGCAGGCGCGTCGAAGACGATGAAGCGCCCGCTCTCGCGCCAGTAGCCGAAGGCTCCGGCGACCCTGGCCTCACCACCGGATTGGTCGAGCAGGACCCGGGTGACGGTGCACTCCATGAAAACGTCGATGCCGAGGGCGACCGCCCGCTGCTGCAGCGTGCGGATCATCTCCAGCCCGGTGCGGTCACCGACGTGGGCGAGCCGGGCAAAGCGGTGCCCGCCGAAGTCACGCTGGGAGATCAGCCCCTCGGGGGTGCGGTCGAACAGCGCCCCCCACTCCTCGAGCTCTCGCACCCGGTCGGGGGACTCCTGCGCGTGCAGCTGCGCCATCCGCCAGTTGTTGAGCATCTTGCCGCCGCGCATGGTGTCGCGGAAGTGCACCTGCCAGCCGTCATCCGGCCACACGTTGCCCATGGCCGCGGCGATGCCGCCTTCGGCCATCACCGTGTGCGCCTTGCCGAGCAGCGACTTGCACACGATCGCCGTACGGGCTCCCGCGTCGTGGGCGGCGATGGCCGCGCGCAGTCCCGCACCCCCGGCGCCCACGATGACGACGTCGTACGCCTGCCGCTCGTAGCCGACCGAAGTCGCTTGCTCGGTCATCCGTGCCAGTCCTCCGTGAAAGCCGCTGTGCGGTGATGGTCAGAAGAAGCGTGGGTCCGCGAACGTGCCGGTCGCCAGGAGCCGGATGTAGAGGTCGGTGAGACCCACCCAAATGAGGGACAGCCAGGCGTAGCGCGCGTGGTTCCCGTTGAGCCGGGAGACCAGCGTCCAGGCGCGGTAGCGCAGCGGGTGCTTGGAGAAGGCGTTGATCCGGCCCCCCACCGTGTGGCGACAGGAGTGGCAGGACAGGGAGTAGAGCCAGAGCAGGGTGGCGTTGACCAGCAGCACGAGCGTGCCGAGGCCCATGTGGCCCCACTCGCCGTCGCCGTCGCGGAAGGCGATGACGGCGTCGTAGGTGAGGATGACGTTGAAGACGAGGCCTGCGTAGAAGAACCAGCGGTGCGCGTTCTGGAAGACGAGCGGGAAACGTGACTCACCGGAGTAGCTGCGGTGCGGCTCGGCCACGGCGCACGCCGGGGGCGAGGCCCAGAACGACCGGTAGTAGGCCTTGCGGTAGTAGTAGCAGGTCATGCGGAAGCCCAGCGGGAACACCAACACCAGCAAAGCCGGCGAGAGCGGCCACCAACTCCCGACCGGTTCCCCGAAGTGCGAGCTCTCCGGCAGGCACGAGCTGGCCAGGCAGGGCGAGTAGAAGGGCGAGAGGTAAGGCCCGGCGACGTAGTGGGCCCCCTCGAACGCGCGCCAGGTCGAGTAGGCGATGAACGCCAGCAGCACGCCGACGGTCACGGCGGGCAGCAGCCACCACCGGTCGGTGCGCATCGTGCGCGCGGTGATCCTCGCCCGCCCGGCAGTGGTGACACCGCTCGCCATGACTCTCCTTGCTCGTTCCGGTGCCTCGAGGGGCGCCAACTGGCCTCGAGACGGCCGCGAGACCCTGGTCATCCTGTCCCGTCCCCGTGAGGCTGGCCAACATATGCGGCCTATCGCACATCCGGATCTCTCCGGGATCTCTGCGGGGCGAGCGCCCGGACGCGGGCCGGCAACTACTAAGTCACGATTTGGCGACCTTGCCGTCAGCCGCTAGGCACGTCCCAGACCAGCGTCTACGCTCCCCCGAGTGCCCGCCCTGCGGCGACCGGCACGCGTGTCGGGTGCGGCGATGGCCGGTGTAGAGGAGGCAGACGGCATGGCGGTGAGCACAGACCGCGAGCCCGCGAGCGACAAGGCCGGTGGAGAGAGCCAGGGGACGGCCATCGAGGGTCGCTCCCTCAGCCAGATCGCCTGGGCGCGGATCCGCCGCGACAAGGTCGCCCTCGTCAGCTTCGCCGTCATCCTGCTGCTGGTCCTCGTCGCGATCGGCGCGCCTCTGCTCACCGCGCTTAACGGCTATCCGCCCAACCAGTTCAACACCGACGAGGAAGGGCTGCTCAACATCAACCTCGGCGGCGTCCCGACCGGTTGGGCCAACAGCGGCATCTCCTCCGACCACTGGTTCGGCGTCGAGCCGCGCAACGGTCGCGACATCTTCAGCCGCATCGTCTACGGCGCGCGCATCTCGCTGCTCATCGCGCTCCTGGCTACAGCCGTCTCGGTGATCCTCGGCACGCTGTTCGGCGTCATCGGCGGCTTCTTCGGTGGCCGCATCGACACGGCCATCAGCCGGGTCATGGACACGCTGCTCGCCTTCCCGACGCTGCTGTTCATCATCGCGCTGACCCCGATCCTCGGTGACCGGCTCGCCGTCTACGGGCTGCCCAACGACAACAGGACCCGGGTCGCGATCATGGTGGGGATCATCGGCTTCTTCGGCTGGCCCTATCTCGGTCGCATCGTGCGTGGGCAGACCCTGTCCATCCGCGAGCGCGAGTACGTCGACGCGGCCCGCTCCCTGGGCGCCAGCAACGCACACCTGCTCTTCCGGCAGATCCTGCCCAACCTGGCGGCGACGATCCTCGTCTACGCCACGCTGATCATCCCCACCAACATCACCACCGAGGCGGCGCTGTCCTTCCTCGGCGTCGGGGTGCTGCCGCCGACCGCGTCGTGGGGACGCATGCTCGCCGACTCGGTCGTGTGGTTCTACACCGACCCGATGTTCATGGTCTTTCCCGGCGTCGCGCTGTTCATCACCGTGCTGGCCTTCAACCTGCTCGGTGACTCCGTGCGCGACGCCCTCGACCCCCGGGCCGGTCGCGGATGACCGGACCGCTGCACGAGTTCCTCGCCGGCGCCCGCCGGCCGGGGTGGAAGGCCCGGCCCGGTGCCGGGAGTATGGGAGGAAAGCGAATGGCGCTTACCAAGCGCAGCGCGCGACTGGCCGCAGGCGGCCTGTCGTTGGCGCTCACAGTCGCCGCCTGTGGCGGCGGTGACACACCACCCCAGGGGACTGAAACCACCCCCCCGGTGGACGAGACCTCCGCTCCACCAGGGGGCGAGGACACGCCGCCGCCCACGGACGACGAAAAGGGCGGCACGGTCAACCTGCTGGTCGGCTCGGAGTTCGAGCACCTCGACCCCCAGCGCAACTTCGTCACCAACTCCGGCAACTTCGGCCGGCTGATCTACCGGACGCTCACCATCTACAAGGAGGCCCCGGGCCAGCCCATCGAGGTGGTCGGCGACCTGGCCGAGAAGTGGACGTCCAACAAGGCGTTCACCAAGTGGACGTTCACCCTCAAGGACGGGCTCAAGTACGAGGACGGCTCCGACATCACGACGGCCGACCTCAAGTACGGCATCGAGCGCTCGTTCTCACCGGACCTGTCCGAGGGCGCGCCGTACGCGCGTGACTTCCTCGACTGCCCGGGCTACAAGGGCCCGTACGTGAAGGGCAACAACGGCGGCAAGGGCTGCGAGGCCATCACGACGCCGGACGACAAGACCATCGTCTTTAAGCTCAACCAGCCGGTGTCGGAGTTCGACTTCACTGCCTCGCTTCCCACCTTCTCGCCGGTGCCCGAGGCCAAGGACACCAAGACCGAGTACGACCAGCGGCCGTTCTCGTCCGGGCCGTACAAGATCCAGAGCTACAACCGCGGCCAGTCGATGGTGCTGGTGCGCAACGAGCACTGGGACCAGGCCACCGACCCGGTGCGTACCGCTCTGCCGGACAAGTGGAACCTCTCCATCGGCATCAACGCCAACACGATCGACCAGCGGCTGCTCGCCGACACCGACCCGACGGCGATGTCCGCCGACACAGCGGTGCAGGCGCAGAGTCTTGGCCGGCTGGAGCAGCCTGGGATCGCCGAGCGCGCGGTTCCTGGTACCAGCCAGTGCATCCGCTACCTGTCGTTCAACTTCCTCAAGCCGATCATGCGTGACAAGGCGCTGCGGCAGGCGATCGTCTACGGCGTCAACCGCGAGGACTACCTCACCGCTCGCGGTGGCCCGCAGTTCGGTGACTACGTCACCTCGGTGATCCCCGAGTCGCTGCAGGGCTTCGCCCCGCTGCCGGAGTACGAGATCCCGCCGACGGGTGACCCGGAGAAGGCGAAGCAGTTCCTCGAGCAGTCCGACTACGCCGGTGAGACGCTCACCATGGCCTCGGTCAACGAGGGCCAGGCGCTCGCCGCGTCGGAGGCCATGCAGGAGTCGCTCGGCGCCATCGGCATCGAGGTGCAGCTCAAGCAGCTGGCCGAGGACGCCTACTACACCACCGTCCAGGACGACAAGGCCGCACCCGACCTCATCCCCGCCGGATGGTGCCCGGACTGGCCGTCGGCGTCCACGGTGATCCCGCCGGTCTTCGGTGAGGACACCTCCAACCCCGGTCAGGCTGGCGTCTTCAACCTGTCGCGCTACAACGACGCGCGCGCAGGCCAGCAGAACGACACCTGGGAGCGGATGGACGAGATCCGCCGGACCATCCCGGACCCCGTTGAGGCTGGGAAGGCCTGGCAGGCGCTGAACGCAGAGATCATGGCCGACGCGCCGATGCTGCCGCTGATCTCGGACAAGTTCATCTTCGTCCACGGTTCGGCCATCACCCACTTCGAGATCTCCTCGAACTACGGTGAGCCCGACCTGATCAAGATCGGTGTGGCCGCGGACGCCGCCTAGGCTGCTACGTCCCACCGATCAGCTGATGTGATCCGTCACTGGATGAACGGAAGTAGGTGAGGAGGTGCCGGGCGGGGGAGAACCCCCCGCCCGGCACCTGAACGCATGTATCGATTCATCATCCGCCGGCTCCTCGCGCTTGTCGTCCTGCTCCTGGTCACCAGCTTCCTGACCTTCGGGCTGTTCATCCTCACCCCGTCCAACCCGGCGGCGCTGGCGTGCGGCAAGGGCTGCACCGACAAGCGCATCGAGCAGATCAACCACACGCTGGGGCTGGACGACCCCTTCCTCGTGCAGTACGGCGAGTACATGAAGGGGCTGGCGGTGGGACGGGACTTCGGCTCCGGCACCGCCACCATCAACTGCCCCGCCCCGTGCTTTGGCCGCTCGTTCCAGAACGGCGAGTTCGTGTACGACGTGATCAAGCGGGCGATGCCGATCACCTTCTCGATCGCCGTCGGGGCGGCGGTGCTGTGGCTCGTCGTCGGCGTCACGATCGGTGTGGTGTCCGCGCTCTACAAGGGCCGCTTCGCCGACAAGACAGGCATCGGCCTGTCCCTGATCGGCGTCTCGCTGCCCATCCCGTTCACCGGGCTCGTGCTCATCTACCTGGTTGCCATCAAGTACGCCTGGCTGCCGCCGCCCGACTCCACCGGAGCCTCGCTGTTCAAGGACGGGTTCACCCCGTGGTGGCAGACGTTCATCCTGCCCTGGATCGCGCTCGCCCTGCTCTACTCGGCGCTGTACGCCCGGCTGACCCGCGCCAACATGATCGAGACCATGGGCGAGGACTTCATCCGCACCGCGCGGGCCAAGGGTCTGCCCGAGCGCACCGTGATCGCCAAGCACGGGCTGCGGGCGGGCCTGACGCCGCTGGTCACGATCTTCGGGCTCGACCTCGGCGGCCTGCTCGGGGGCACCGTGCTCACCGAGGCAGTGTTCAGCCTGCAGGGCCTGGGGTTCACCGCGGTCCGGGCGGTGCTCGGCCAGGACCTGCCCATGATCTTGGGCGTCACCCTGTTCGCGGCGTTCTTCATTATCTTTGCCAACCTCGTGGTCGACCTGCTCTACGCCTTCATCGACCCGCGGGTCCGCCTCGACTGACCGGAGGACCACCGTTGTGAGCAGCGCCGCAGTGCAGGCGGGCCCGGTCGAGCGGTCGACCGCGCCGAGGAGCTTCCTCGAGATCCGCGACCTCAAGGTTCACTTCCCCACCGAGGACGGCCTGGTCAAGGCAGTCGACGGGCTCTCACTCACCGTCGAGCGCGGCAGGACGCTCGGCATCGTCGGGGAGTCCGGCTCGGGAAAGAGCGTCACCAGCCTGGCGATCCTGGGCCTGCACAAGAACACCCGGGCACGGATCTCCGGCGAGATCTGGCTGGACGGCGACGAGCTCGTGGCGATGTCCCTGGACGACATCCGCCGGCTGCGCGGTGACCGGATGGCCATGATCTTCCAGGATCCGCTGTCGGCGATGCACCCGTTCTATAGCGTGGGCGCGCAGATTTCCGAGGCCTACCGGGTGCACCACAAGGTCTCCGCCAAGGCGGCTCGGGCGCGGGCCGTCGAGATGCTCGACCGTGTGGGCATCCCCGAGCCGCACAAGCGGGTCGATGCCTATCCCCACCAGTTCTCCGGCGGCATGCGGCAGCGGGCGATGATCGCGATGTCCCTGTCTTGCGACCCCAAGCTGCTGATCGCCGACGAGCCCACCACGGCGCTGGACGTCACCGTGCAGGCGCAGATCCTCGACCTCATCCGGGGCCTGCAAAAGGAGTTCAACTCGGCGGTCATCATCATCACCCACGACCTCGGTGTTGTCGCCGAGCTGGCCGAGGACATCGTGGTGATGTACGGCGGCAAGGTCATCGAGGGGGGCAACGTCGACGACATCTTCTACCGGCCGGAGATGCCTTACACCTGGGGGCTGCTCAGCTCGGTGCCGCGGCTCGACCGGGTGCGCACGACGCGGCTGGCCCCCATCCCCGGCTCCCCGCCGTCGCTGATCAACATTCCCAGCGGGTGCGCCTTCCACCCGCGCTGTGCCTACTCAGGGATCCCCGGAGGCACCCGGTGCCGCGACGAGGTGCCGGAGCTGCTCGACACCGGCGAGGACCACCGCGTCCGGTGTCTCATCGAGCCTCCCCAGCGCCGGGAGATCTTCGCCCGGGAGATCAAGCCCAAGCTGTAACGGACCTCGCGTTCGGGCGCCGGCGTTGCCGGTCCGTACGGCCCGGCCGAGGCGAAGCAAGGCGTACTGTGCGCGCAAGCGCTCGCCACGACGGAGGAGACGCAGTGACGACGACCACCCCCGCCGAGAAACCGACGGCACCAGCTGCCGACCGCGAGGTGCTGCTGCGGGTTGAGGCGCTGCGCAAGTACTTCCCGATCACCCAAGGCATCCTGCTGGCGCACAAGGTCGGTGACGTCAAGGCGGTCGACGGCGTGGGCTTCGAGCTGAGGGCGGGGGAGACCCTGGGCCTGGTCGGGGAGTCCGGCTGCGGCAAGTCGACCACCGGCCGGCTGGTCAGCCGCCTGCTCGAGCCCACCGGTGGCACCGTCGAGTTCAACGGGCGCGACGTCACGCACATCTCCCCCCGGGAGATGCGCCCGCTCCGGCGCGACATACAGATGATCTTCCAGGACCCGTACTCCTCGCTCAACCCGCGGCACAACGTCGGCACGATCATCGGCGGCCCTTACCACATCCAGAAGGTCAAGACCGAACGCGGGGTGAAGACTGCGGTTCAGGAGCTGATGGCCCGGGTGGGGCTCAACCCCGAGCACTACAACCGCTACCCGCACGAGTTCTCCGGTGGTCAGCGCCAGCGGATCGGCATCGCCCGCGCGATCGCGCTGCGGCCGCGGGTGATCGTCTGTGACGAGCCGGTGTCGGCGCTCGACGTGTCCATCCAGGCCCAGGTCATTAACCTGCTCGAGGACCTGCAGAACGAGCTGCAGGTGGCCTACCTGTTCATCGCCCACGACCTCTCCGTCGTCCGCCACATCGCCGACCGCGTCGCGGTGATGTACCTCGGCAAGATCATGGAGCTGACCGACCGGGACAGCATCTTCGAGCGGGCGCTGCACCCGTACACGCACGGGTTGATGTCGGCGATCCCGCTGCCCGACCCGATCAAGGAGCGCTCACGTGAGCGCATCATGCTCACGGGTGACATCCCCAGCCCCATCAACCCCCCGTCCGGGTGCGTCTTCCGCACCCGTTGCTACAAGGCCCAGGACAAGTGCGCGGTCGAGGTCCCGCCGCTCGAGGAGGTCAAGCCGCTGCAGTTCGTGGCCTGCCACTTCCCCGAGGAGCGCAAGGTCGCCTGAGGCCCGGCGGGCAGCGCACGCGGCTCAGGACGGCGCCAGTGCCTGCTGGAGGAAGCGCACCTGCAGGAGCAGCAGGTTCTCGGCGACCTCCTCCTGGGTCGCCATGTGCGTCACGCCGGTGAGCGGCAGCACCGCGTGCTGGCGCCCGGCTGCGAGCAGCGCCGCCGACAGTCGCAGCGTGTGCGCCGCGACGACGTTGTCGTCGGCCAGTCCGTGGACGAGCAGCAACGGTCGCTCCAGCCGCGCGGCGTCGCGGATGAGCGAGTGCCGGTCGTAGACCTCCCCGTGCTCGTCGGGATGGCCGAGGTACCGCTCGCTGTAGTGGGTGTCGTACAGCCGCCAGTCCGTGACCGGGGCCCCGGCGACCGCGGCGCGGAAGACGTCAGGGCGGCGCAGGACCGCGAGGGCGGCGAGGTAGCCGCCGAAGGACCAGCCGCGGATCGCCACCCGGGTGAGGTCGAGGTCGGGATGCTCGGCCGCCGCGGCCTCCAGCGCCTCCACCTGGTCCTCGAGCACCGGTGTGGCCACATCCGCGGCGATCACCCGCTCCCAGGCCGGCCCGCGTCCGGGGGTGCCGCGCCCGTCGGCGACGACGACCGCGAAGCCCTGGTCGGCCAGCCACTGCGGCTCGAGAAAGCTGCGCGAGGCGGCGAGCACCCGCTGGGCGTGCGGACCGCCGTAGGGGTCCATCAGCACCGGGAGCGACCCACTGCCGGGCTGGTGCCCGCGGGGCAGCAGCACAGCCGTACGCAGCTGGCGGCGCGGTGAGCACGCCAGCATGACCTCCGGGCGGAAGGGGGCCGGCTCGGCGTAGCAGGCGATAGGGGTCGGATCGGCGTCCTCACGGCGGACCTCGACGCTGACGCCGTCGGCGTCGAGAGTCTGCCGGGTGACCACGTAGGTGGCTCCCGCGGCTGTCGCGGCGTGGACTCCGGCCTGCGTCGTGAGGTAGGTAGCGCTGCCGTCGGCAAACCGGACGAGTTGCACCTGCGTCGGCTCGGTCGAGGCCGCGACGAGCACTCCGCGCTCACCCACGTCGAGGACCGCGCGGACCTGCAGCCCCACCGGGGATACCGGCGTGCCGTCCACCGCGAGCCGGCGGGTGTCCGCGTCGTCCACGGTGGTCACCAGGCGCTTGTCGGGCAGCCAGCTGGGCACGCCGGGCACGATGTCGACCCAGGCCTCGTCGCGGTCCTCCCGCAGCAGCTGGGTCGATCCGTCAGCCGGGTCGACGCCCAGCACCTGCGCGCGGCGCTGGTCGCGGCTTTGGACCAGCAGCAACGGGGGGCCCGCGGAGTTCCACGACACCGCGGCCAGGTAGGGCAGCGCAGCGGTGTCCCACTCGACCTGCGCGCGCGTGCCGTCGAGCCGGACCACCCACAGAGACACCTCGGCGTTGGCCGTGCCGGCGGCGGGATAGCGCACCGATGAAGGAGCGGCGGCGGGATCGGCCGGATCGGAGATCCACCAGGTCTGCACCGGCCCGTCGTCGGCCCGTTCCACCAGCAGCGACTCACCATCCGGCGCCCACCAGTAGCCGCGGGAGCGGTCCATCTCCTCCGCGGCGACGAACTCGGCCAGGCCCCAGGTGACGTGCTCGCCATCGGGCTCGACCAGCGCCCGGTCGCCGCTACCGTCCGTGGCCACCACCCGCAGCGCGCCCTCGGCGACGTAGGCGATGCGGCGGCCCGTCGGGTCGGGGCGGGGGTCGGCGACGGTACCGGCCACGGGCAGCTCCCGCACGGTCCCCTCATCGCTGAGGTCCGCCAGCCACAACCGGCCGGACAGGGCGAAGGCCGCCATCTCGGCTGCGCCGTCGGTGGCGTAGCCAACGATGCCCGCCCCGGCCTCGCGGGAGCGCTCGCGTCGTGCCGACTCCTCAGCGCTCAGCTGCTCCAGCTCCCCGGCGAGCAACACCCCCGGGTCGGCCACCAGGCGTTCCTTGCCGGTGCGGAGGTCCAGCGTCCACAGCGAGTGGTCACGGCTGGTCCCCGAAGCCGTTCGTAGGAACGTGACCCGGGAGCCGTCGGGGGCGACGGTGAAGGCGCGAGGTACCCCCAACGTGAAGCGCTGGGTGCGGGCGGCGAGGCGGGGAAAGGAGTCCGGGGGCGGGTTCATGGCCGCCGATCCTTGCAGGGGCGCTCCGGCCGCGCTCGCGGCGCTCGTACAGGCCTGCCTTGTCGGGGTCGCCAGTAGCATTGGTAACCCATCGTCAACCGAGAGCCGTGCAGCGTGACCGAACGTTCAGCAGCCCCTGCCGCCGGGCAGGAGCGCGGAGCCGCGGCGTGGCGAGTCGTCGTCGGCGTGCTTGCCGCGCTGGTCGGCGTGCTGGTCCTGCTGTACGGCGTCGCCTACGCCATGGCCGACGGGCGGCTGCCCCGCGGTACGACGGTCCGCGGCATCCCCGTCGGTGGGCTGAGCGTCGCGGCGGCCGAGCAGCTCCTGCGCGAGCAGCTCCCGCCGCTGCTGGACGACCCGATTCCCGTCACGCTCGCCGGGGAGACCGAGGCTGTACGCGTGCGCCCCGAGAGCGCCGGGTTGAGCGTCGACATCGAGCAGACGGTGGCGGCGGCCGGCACCACCCGCTCCGGTCCGCTGGAGCTGGTGCGCGGCCTGCTGTCCGACGAGACGGTGGAGCCGGTGCTCGCTGTCGACGAGGCGGCGCTGGGTGCGGCGGTCGAGCGGCTGGCTGACCACTTCGAGCTGCTCCCGCAGGACGGGCAGGTGTCGTTCGCCGGTGGGGAAGTGGTGACGCAGCCGCCGGTGAGCGGGCGCACCATCGACCCAGAGCAGGCGGCAGCCGCCCTGGCCGGGTCGTGGGCGGAGGCGGGGGACGCCCGGGAGGCCGTGCTGACGCCCCGCGACGTGGAGCCGCAAATCACGCAGGAGGCGGTGGACGCGGCGGTCGCCGAGCTCGCCGCACCGGCCGTGTCGGCTCCGGTTCGGGTGTTGGCCGGGGGGCAGAGCACCGAGCTCTCCCCGGCCGTCCTGGGGCGGGCGTTGAGCGTCGTGCCCGTGGACGGTGCGCTTGAGCTGCGGCTTGACTCCGGACGGCTGGACGCGATGGTCGGCTCCCGGCTCGACGAGCTCTCCCGCCCACCTCGCGACGCGACGGTGCGCATCCGCGCCGACCGGCCCGTCATCGTGCCGGGTCGCCCCGGGCGGACAGTGCCGGAGGGAGTCCTTGCCGAGCGGTTGCTCCCTGTCCTGACCGCTACCGGTCGCGACCGTAGCCTCAAGCTCCGGCTCGAGCCGGCTGCCCCCGAGCGGGGGGTCGCCGACGTCCGCAAGCTCGGGATCAAGCGGGTGGTCGGGGAGTTCACCACCTACTTCCCGTACGCCGAGTACCGCAACGTCAACATCGGCCGGGCCGCCGAACTGATCGACAACACGCTGCTCGAGCCGGGTGACGTGTTCAGCCTCAACGGCATAGTCGGCGAGCGCACGGTCGCCAACGGCTTCACCCTTGGGACGATCATCAGCAACGGGCAGTTCGCCGAGGCCCTCGGCGGCGGGGTGTCACAGGTCGCGACCACGACGTTCAACGCCATGTACTTCGCCGGCCTGCGCGACGTCGAGCACCTGCCGCACAGCTTCTACATCGACCGCTACCCGATGGGCCGGGAGGCCACGGTGGCCTGGCCGGTGCTCGACCTCGCCTTCGCCAACAACACCCCCCACGGGGTCGTGGTGGACACCGTCTTCTCGCCGAGCGTCCCCCCCGACGGCTACGGCTCACTGACGGTCCGGATGTGGAGCACGCCGTACTGGGAGGTCCGCTCCCGCACCTCACAGCCCTACAACACCATCGACTACGAGACGGTGGTGGACCACCGGGAAGGCTGCATCGACCAGTCGGGGGTGCCGGGCTTTTCCGTCGACGTGACCCGCACGGTGCTGCGCGACGACACCCGCGTGCGCCGGGAGACCTTCCACACCGACTACGACCCCGCAGCAGAGGTCATCTGCGCCCCGCCCAAGCCAGACAAGCCAGACAAGCCGAAGAAGCCTGAACCGAAGCCCTCCGGTGCAGCGGAGGAACGCGCCGAGCGCTAGTTGAGTCGGGCCCGGCTGCTGTGTGCCTCGCGCCGGGCGGTTTCGGCCTCGTCCGGGGCGACCGGCTCCACCGCCTCGGCGTACGCCTCCAGCTCCCGGGCGCCTCCCCGGAAGTCGCCCAGCCGTACGAGTAGCGTTCCCCGTTCCCGGCGGAGCCCGACCGGATGACGGGGCAGCAACAGGGCCAGCTCCACCGCCCAGAGGCGGGTGCGCCAGCGCTCGGGGCGGTCGGCCCAGACGCGGATATTCGTGAGGATGCGCTGCAGGACCTCCAGCGGCTCCCAGGGACGCAACAGCCCGGGATGAAAGGGCACCCCGGCCGCCTCCGCGATGCGCCGGGCGGCATGTTCGCTCAAACTCGCACCCCCGCGCCAGGGGTCGACGAGCTCGTGGTACCCGTCGGGGTCCCCGAGTCCCACGACGAAGTGACCCGGCAGGCCGACCCCGTACGCGGGTATGCCGACCCGGCCGGCGACCTCCAACCACACGACCGACAGCAGGATGGGCAGCCCGCGGCGGCGGCGCAGCACGTCCGGCAGCAGCGACGCCCGCAGGTCCGCCGCGACGTGCGGGTCGCCGGAGAAGTCGGCCAGCACGCCGCGCAACCGATCCACGGCACGGCCGCTGGAACGCGTCGGGACTCCGGCCGCGAGGTTGTCCAGCGCGCGCAGCCAGAAGCTCACATCGAGGTCCGGCTCCTCCTCCGCGGCAATCAGGAGGCAGGCCTGGGCAAGGTCGACGTCCGGTGCACGAACGACCTCCGCGAAGCGGCGCCGCGTCCTGCTCACGGCAGTGGATACTAGGCAGCGACACCGTCCCGTCATCCCGGACAGGAGCGCCTCCGCACATGACCTACGTCATCGCGCAGCCGTGCGTCGACCTCAAGGACCGCGCCTGCGTGGACGAGTGCCCCGTCGACTGCATCTACGAGGGTGATCGGATGCTGTACATCCACCCCGACGAGTGCGTGGACTGCGGGGCGTGCGAGCCCGTCTGCCCGGTCGAGGCGATCTACTACGAGGACGACACCCCCGAGCAGTGGAAGGACTATTACAAGGCCAACGTCGAGTTCTTTGACGACCTCGGCTCCCCGGGCGGCGCCGCCAAGCTCGGGGCCATCCCCAAGGACCACCCGATGATCGCCGCCCTGCCACCGCAGCAGCAGGACGCCCACTGACAGCACCGGCTGCCACTCGGCTGCCCCGATTCCCCTGGGATCGGCTGGCGCCGTACGCCGCGCGGGCCCGCGCCCACCCCGGCGACCTGGTCGACCTGTCCATCGGCACTCCGGTCGACCCCACCCCCGCGGTCATACAGGCGGCGCTGTGCGCTGCCGCGGACGCACCCGGCTACCCGACCACCCATGGCACGTCGGCCCTGCGGGAGGCCGCCGCCGCGTGGTGCGAGCGGCGGCTGGGCGCGGCCCCGCTCGACCGCGAGGCCGTGCTCCCCACGGTCGGCGCCAAGGAGCTCGTCGCCTGGCTGCCCACGCTGCTCGGGCTGGGAGCCGGCGACGTGGTCGCCTTCCCCGACCCCGCGTACCCGACGTACGACGTCGGCGCCCGGCTCGCCGGAGCGCAGCCGCTGCCGTACCGGTCGCTCACCGAGCTGGGACCCCGCCGCGTCTCGCTGGTGTGGGTCAACAGCCCGGCCAACCCCCACGGCCAGGTCCTCCCGGCCGAACACCTGCGCAAGGTCGTCGACTGGGCGCGCGAGCGCGGCGCCGTTGTCGCCTCGGACGAGTGCTACGTGGAGTTCGGCTGGGAGGGACCCGAACCGCTGTCGGTCCTGCACCCCGAGGTGTGTGCGGGGACTCCCGAGGGTGTGCTCGCGGTGCACTCGCTGTCCAAGCGGAGCAACCTGGCCGGCTACCGCGCCGGCTTCGTCACCGGTGATCCTCGGCTGGTTGCCGGGCTGCTCGAGGCCAGGAAACACGCCGGAATGATCGTCCCGGCGATGGTGCAGGCGGCGATGGTCGCCGCGCTCGGGGACGACGCCCACGTCGAGGTGCAGCGGAAGCGCTACGCCAGCCGTCGGACCGTGCTGCTCGAAGCCCTGGCTGGGGCAGGCTTGCGGGTCGAGCACTCGCAGGGATCGCTGTACCTGTGGGCCACCCGCGACGAACCGTGCTGGGACACTGTGGGCTGGTTCGCCGAGCGCGGCATCCTCGTCGCTGCCGGCGACCTCTACGGCCCGGCCGGCGCGCGGCACGTCCGGGTGGCTCTCACCGCGACTGATGAGCGGGTCGCCGCCGCCGCCGACCGGCTGCGGTCCGGCTGAGCGGGGAACCGGCTCACGTCCGCTTCCCGCCTGGCGTGCTCGCCCGGGAGATCTCTTCCGAGGCACTGCAGGCATCGACCGGCGGGTCGAGGGCCGCCGCGCGCACCCAGTCGACCAGCGGCCCCAGGTCGACCGGGCTCGTGGTGTCCACGCGTTGGGCC
>JAUJNY010000004.1:0-57039 GCA_030447955.1 Jiangellales bacterium | reverse complement strand
CCAGTCGACCAGCGGCCCCAGGTCGACCGGGCTCGTGGTGTCCACGCGTTGGGCCGGGACGCTGGACGTGATCATCCCGCCACGTCGACGTGGACATGGTCGAGGTGGCGCAACACGGGGTCGGCGCTGCCTGGGTCGTAGGGCCGCCAGCCCTCGGCGGAGCGGCGCGCGGTCCAGATGCGGTCGTCGTAGATGACCGTGGCAACGCCGAGCTGGTCCGCCCGGGCAACAAGCCAGTGCGCGGCGGCCCACCCGCGCCGACGCTGGTCGGGATCGCCGTACGGGCGGAAGAACACGTCGACCGCCCGCGCGTCGTAATGCGCGGAGCCCGCAACATGCCCAGTGTCAACCCCGCCGGGTGCGAAGCCGCCGAGCGGCAAGTTGCCGAAGGCGCCCTCCAGAGTGTCGGCCACCGTCGCGGCGCGCGGTGTCAGCCCTCGTGGACCCATCTCCTCGGCCGGCAGCGAGCTCGGCCGTACGGTGCAGGAGAAGCCTGCCGTTGAGTACCCCGTCAGCGTCGAGGCGAGCACGCGGGCGTCAGCCTCGTGCGCCGCGTACGCCTGCGGGAAGCCGCTGCGCTGTACGGCCTGGGCGGCTTCGGTGACCGGCATCGCCGCGTAGCCGTCGAGGCGCACGAGAGCGTCGTAAAAGGCGTTGGTCGCATAACTCGGGTCCAGCACTTGCTCGGCGGACCCCCAGCCCTGCGACGGTCGCTGCTGGAACAGCCCGAGGGAGTCGCGGTCGCCGTAGTCGAGGTTGCGCAGGTCGGACTCCTGGTAGGCCGTGGCGAGCGCAATCGTGGCCGCCCGCGCGGGCAGGTCACGCCGCACCGCCGCGGAGGCGATGGTGGCGGCGTTGCCCGCCTGCTCCGGGTCGAGTGAGACCGTGCGGCCCCCCGCGACGGCGGTGCAGCTCTCCCGACCAACGAACGGCCCGATCCCGCCCTGCCACCACACCCAGGTCGCCGCCGCCAGAACCGACGCGGCGAGCACCGCCACCGCACCACCGACAACGGCGGAGCGGCCGCGGCTGCGGCTGCGGCTGTGGATGGACCTGGCCATGCCGGTGCCAACGCCGTCCGGCCAGGTGCCGTTCCGGCGAGTGTCGCGGCGTTGGTGACGAGGCGGGTCCGGCGTGGGGTCCTCAGGCGTTGGCATGCAGGGCGGTGTTGAGCCCGCCCCAGTCGCCGGTACGGGGCAGCGCCTCCACCGCGCCGCTGACGCTGTTGCGCCGGAACAGCAGCCCGTCGGCGCCGGAAAGCTCACGGGCGGCGACGACGGCACCGTCCGGCAGCGTGACCTTCGTACCCGCCGTCACATAACAGCCTGCCTCGACGACGCACTCATCACCGAGCGAGATGCCGATACCGGCGTTGGCGCCGACGAGGCAGCGGCGCCCGACGGAAACCACCTCCTGCCCACCGCCGGACAGCGTGCCCATGATCGAGGCGCCACCCCCGATGTCGGACCCGTCGCCCACGACGACGCCGGCTGAGATGCGCCCTTCGACCATCGAGGCGCCGAGCGTTCCGGCGTTGTAGTTGACGAAGCCCTCGTGCATGACGGTCGTGCCCGCGGCGAGGTGGGCCCCGAGCCGGACCCGGTCAGCGTCGGCGATTCGCACGCCGGCCGGCACCACGTAGTCGCTCATGCGCGGGAACTTGTCGACGCCCAGCACCCCCACCCGCCCATGGACGGCGCGCAACCGTAAGCGGATGGCCTCGAAGCCGTCGACCGGACAGGGGCCGTACTCGGTCCACACCACGTTGGGCAGGACGCCGAACATGCCGTCCACCGACAACCCGTGCGGGGTCACCAGGCGGTGGGAGAGCAGGTGCAACCGCAGGTAGGCGTCCGCGGGGTCCAGGGGTGCGGCGTCAAGGTCGACCACGGTGCGGACCACGCGGGTACGGACGCCGCGCGTCGCGTCGGTCCGGACGAGGGCGCGCAGCTCGTCGGCCACCTGAGAGGCAAGGCGGGAGCGGTCCGGCCCCCCCAGCTGGGGTCGCGGATACCAGGTGTCGAGCGGCTGTCCTTCGGCGGTCTCACTGAGCAGCCCCTCGCCCCACGCGCTCCGCCCGGCCATGGCGGCAAGCCTGCCAGAGCCCCACGACGGGCCGGGGGCACCGCGTCACACCGAGAAGTGGCGGCATCCAAGATGCCTGCTCCGAGGTCCCGGGCCTGCTGGGCGAGCCGGACAACCTCGCGACGCTGCTGTTCACGTGCGTGGGCGTGCCTGAGTACGCGTCGCGTGCCGGTGGCGGGCCGGGTGCGCCGGTCGAGGTCCGTCCAGTCGTGCCCCGCCTCGCGGCGTCGTAGCGGCGACGACTCGAGAGGTGTCAGTGCCGGCTGGATAGCCTGCCGTCGTGACGCTCGCTCGCTGGAAGGACCTCTGCATGGACGCCGGCGACGTCGGCGTCCTCGGCCACTTCTGGGCGGGCGTGCTCGGCAGGGAGTACGTCGATCTGGGCGATGGCAGCGCTCGCCTCGACGGCGGTACGCCGCAGCAGCACGTCTGGGTCGACCCGGTGCCCGAGCCCAAGACGGTCAAGCATCGCGTACACCTCGATGTGCGTACGAGAGACCTCGACGCGCTGCGCGGCCTCGGCGCCGAGGTGCTCGCCGAGCCCGGCGGCGACCGCAGCTGGTGGACGATGGCCGATCCGGAGGGCGGGGAGTTCTGCGTGTTGGGCGACGATGCCCCGAGCGGGCTGCCGGCCAGCTGGACGGCGTTGGTCGTCGACTGCGCCGACGCGGAGGCGCAGGCCCGCTGGTGGAGTGGCGTGCTCGGAGGCGATGTCGCGAGCGAGAAGGGCTCGGCGTGGCGCTGGTTGCCGGACGTGCCGGGCGCGCCGTACGACTGGCTGCTCTTCATCCCGGTGCCGGAGGCCAAGACCGCCAAGAACCGGGTGCACTGGGACGTCGACACCGACGACATCGCCGCGCTGGTGGCGCACGGAGCGCGGGTGCTGCGCGAGCCCGACGACGAGGTCAGCTGGCACGTGCTGGCCGACCCCGAGGGCAACGAGTTCTGCGCGTTCCTGCCCGAGCGGGGCCAGGCCCCGTGAGCGCCGTCATCGACCTAAGCCTCGACGCTGCCGCGTTGACCGCCCAGGTCTGCGACATCGAGTCGGTCAGCGGCAACGAGCGGGAGCTCGCCGACGCGGTCGAGGCGGCGCTAAGGGCGCTGCCGCACCTGAGTGTGGACCGCGACGGCGACACCGTGGTCGCGCGCACGCAGCTGGGCCGGGGCGAGCGGGTTGTGCTCGCCGGACATCTCGACACCGTGCCCGTGGCCGGCAACCTGCCGACCTGGCGGGAGGGCGACCTGCTGTACGGCCGCGGGACCGCGGACATGAAGAGCGGGGTCGCCGTGGCCCTGCGGGTGGCCGCCACGGTGCCCGAGCCCGTCCGTGACGTCAGCTACGTCTTCTACGACAACGAGGAGGTCGAGGCGGTCAAGAACGGCCTCGGGCGGGTCTCCCGCGAGCACCCCGAGTGGCTCGCCGGCGAATTCGCGATCCTCATGGAGCCCAGCGGCGGTGTCGTCGAAGGTGGCTGCAACGGGACCATGCGCGCCGAGGTCAGCGTCCGTGGCCGGGCCGCGCACAGCGCGCGCCCCTGGAGCGGGGTCAACGCCGTGCACGAGGCGGGGCGCCTGCTCAACCGGCTGCGCGCGTACGAGCCCGCTCAGGTGGAGGTCGACGGGTTGGTCTACCGGGAGGCCTTGAACGCGGTGTTCGTGCGCGGCGGCGTCGCTGGCAACGTGATCCCCGACAGCTGCGTGGTGACCGTTAACTACCGCTTCGCGCCGAGCAAGGACGTGGGCGAGGCTGAGGCGCACCTGCGCGACGTGTTCGCCGGCTGGGACGTCGAGGTCGTCGACGCGGCGGTGGGGGCGCGGCCGGGCCTCACCCATCCGGCCGCCGCGGCCTTCGTCGCCGCGGTGGGCGGGGTGCCGCGGCCCAAGTACGGCTGGACCGACGTCGCCCGCTTCGCCGAGCTCGGCGTGCCGGCCGTCAACTACGGCCCGGGAGACCCCAACCTCTCCCACACCGACGCCGAGCACGTGCCGGTCGAGGCGGTGCTGACCTGCGAGCGACGCATGCGGGCATGGCTCACCGCACCAGGCGTCCGACCGTGAGCCGCCGGGCTCGTTAGCCTGCGCTGCCATGACCGACCGCGAGCGGGTCCGGCCCCCGGACGTCTCCATCCACCCCGACCGGCCCGACCTGCCGGACTACCCGATGGAGAAGCGCCGCGGCCCGGTGACCCTGCGCCGCTCGCAGGTCCAGCTGTCGACCACCGACCAGCGGCTGCTCGACGGCCGCAACCGCTCGGACTGGGTGCACACCGACCCTTGGCGGGTGCTGCGCATCCAGTCGGAGTTCGTCGAGGGTTTCGGCATGCTCGCCGAGCTGGGCGAAGCCATCTGCGTCTTCGGGTCGGCGCGGACACCCCGCGACCATGACGACTATGCGTTGGCCGAGCGCATCGGAGCCGAGCTGGCCCGCGCCGGTTACGCAGTCATCACCGGCGGCGGCCCGGGGATCATGGAGGCAGCCAACAAGGGCTGCTGCGAGGCCGGCGGGGTCTCGGTCGGGCTCGGCATCGAGCTGCCGTTCGAGCAGGGCATCAACGCCTGGGTCGACGTCGGGATCAACTTCCGCTACTTCTTCGCCCGAAAGACGATGTTCGTCAAGTACGCGCAGGGCTTCGTCGTGCTGCCGGGTGGGTTCGGAACCCTGGACGAGCTGTTCGAGGCGCTCACGCTCGTGCAGACGGGCAAGGTGACGCAGTTCCCGGTCGTCCTGGTCGGGACGTCGTACTGGAGCGGCCTGCTGGCCTGGCTGCGGGACAACGTGGCCGGCGAGAAGAAGATCGGTGCCGCCGACCTCGACCTGCTCACCGTGACCGACGATGTCGACGAGGTGCTGGAGACCATCGAGGAGGCGGGGGCTCGGCGCTGCGCCGTGGACCAGGCAGCGCCGGATGAGGTGGCCGCCTCGGAGGCCCGGCTGACGGCTGAGCCGGGGAGCCGCCGTCCCCGACCGACGGCTCCTGAAGGTAGGCGAGGTGGTCCTCGGGGTGCCCGCCGTGTACGCGGTATTCGTCGTCGCGGCTGCCGTGGTCCTGTTCGCCGTGGCTGCACTGGCGGCTGGGCGGGGCGGCTCGCTGGCCGACCCGGTGCAGGACCGGGTCGAGCCGCGGCTGCCCGAGCGGCCACTCGAGCCGGGCGACGTCGAGGACCTCCGCTTCGCCGTGGTGGTCCGGGGCTATCGCATGGACCAGGTGGACGCGGTGCTCGCCCGTCTCGGCACGGAGCTGGCCCGCCGCGACGAGCGGATCGCGGGCCTTTCGGCTCAGCTCGCGCACGACCGTACGACCGAGGGCCCGCAGCCGTGAGCGAACGGGTCGAGCTCAGCGTCGACGTCGACGCCCCGCCGGCCCCGGTGTGGGCGGCGCTGGTCGACTGGGACCGGCAAGGCGAGTGGATGCTCGGGACCCGAGTCCGCGGCGGCTCCGGCGTCGGCGCTTCGGTGGAGGCGTGGACCGGGCTGGGCCGCGTCGGGTTCCTCGACACGATGCGGATCACCGAGTGGGAGCCGCCACACCGCTGCGCGGTGGTCCACACCGGAAGGGTGGTCCGCGGCACCGGACTCTTCGCGGTGGAGCCCTTGCCGGTCGACCGCTCCCGCGTGGTGTGGGTGGAGGACGTCGAGCTGCCACTCGGCACGCTGGGCCGCGCCGGGTGGGCGCTGGTACGCCCGCCGCTGCGGGCCGGCGTCGCGCTGTCGCTGCGCCGCTTCGCCCGGCAGGTCGAGGCCCGGCATGCCGGCCAGCCCGGGTGAGCGCCGACGTCGTCGTCGGTGCGGACGGCATCGCCCGCTGTGCGTGGGCCACGGGCTCACTGGACTACCTGGCCTACCACGACCGGGAGTGGGGCCGGGCCGTCCATGGCGACGCGGCGTTGTACGAGCGGCTGACGCTGGAGGCGTTCCAGTCCGGCCTGTCCTGGCTGACGATCCTGCGCAAGCGGGAGGCGTTCCGCCGGGCGTTCGCCGCGTTCGACCCCGACGTCGTCGCCGGCTACACCGAGGCCGACGTCGCCCGGCTGCTCGGCGACGCCGGCATCGTGCGCAACCGGGCCAAGGTCACGGCGGCGATCACCAACGCGCGGGCTCTGCGTGCGCTGCGTCACGCCGAGGGCGAGGAGCACTCGACCGGCTGGTGTGGTCGTACGCGCCACCACGGGGTGGTCGGCCCAGGGCGCGCACCTCCGCGGACGTGCCCGCCTGGACCCCGGAGTCCGCGGCGCTGGCGGCCGGGCTCAAGCGGCGCGGCTTCGTCTTCGTGGGGCCGACCACCGCGTACGCGACGATGCAGGCCTGCGGCCTCGTCGACGACCACCTCGCCGGCTGTGCCACCGCCGCGCTAGGCGAGCCGCACCACTCGGGGGCGTGAACCGCCGGCTGGCCAGGCGGACCCGGATGTCAGCCGCCGAGCAGCTGCGGACGCCGCTGCGCCCACTCCAACGCGGACCTGATCGCGTCGTCGAGGCTCAGCTCGGTGCGCCAGCCGAGCAGCTCGGCAGCCCGGTCGGCGTTGGCGTACGCACCCACGGCGTCACCGGGACGCGGCGGCGCCTCACGGGTGGGCACCGGCCTGCCCACGACCCGCTCGACCGCTGCCTGCAGCTCGCGCACCGTCGAGCCGGTGCCGCTGCCCAGGTTGAGCACCAGGTAGGAAGTGTCACCGAGGGCGTCGTCGAACCGCTCCACCGCGGCGACGTGGGCGCGGGCCAGGTCCCAGACGTGCAGGTAGTCGCGCAGGCCGGTGCCGTCCCGCGTGGGAAGGTCGGTGCCGGTCAGCTCGAACACCGGGATCCGTCCCAGGGCGGCGTCGACCAACTTGCCGAGGGCATGGCTGGGGCTGGCGATCTGCAGACCCGTACGCATCGCCGGGTCGGCTCCGACGGGGTTGAAGTACCGAAGCGCCATCCCCCGTAGCGACGTCGCGCAGGTGAGGTCCTCGAGGACCATCTCCATGACCATCTTGGTCCGCGCGTAGGGGCTCGTCGGTGCCAGCGGGGAGTCCTCCGTGACCTCGAAGGTCGGCGTCGTGGCGTAAATGGAGCCGGAGGAGCTGAACACCACCCGGCTGACCCCGAGCTCGGCGAGCGCGGTGAAGAGCTCCAGCGACTTCGTGACGTTCTCCCGGTAGTAGATGCCCGGCTGGGCCACGGACTCGGGCACGACGATGCGAGCCGCGCAGTGCACGACGGCGTACAGGTCCTCGTGCTCGCTCACGACCCGGTCCAGCAGCGAGCGGTCGGCGACATCCCCCTCGTAAAAGGCTCGCCCGCGGACAAACTCGCGCCGTCCGGTCACGACCGAGTCCAGGACCACGGGAACATGGCCGGCGTCCTCGAGTGCCGAGCACACGGTGCTACCGATGTAGCCGGCCCCACCGGTGACGAGGACCTTCATGTCGCTCCCTCGCTCTCAGTGCCCGGCGAACCTGGGCTGCTGCTTGGCCAGGAACGCCGCCACCGCGTCCCGGTGGTCATCGGTGGTACCGGTCAGCTGCATCATCTCGGCCTCGAACGCCAGCGCTTCGGCGATGCCGTGGGTGGCGGCGTGCGCGAGCGAGCGCCGGATCGCGCCGTAGGCGACCGTAGGTCCGGCCGCCAGCTGACGGGCCAGCTCGAGCGCCCGGTCGGCGAGTTCTGCCGCGGGTACGACCTCGCTGGCGAGACCGAGGGCCAGGGCCTCCGCTGCGGGGACGGTCCGCGGCAGCAGCAGCAGCTCACGGGCCTTGGCCCACCCGACGAGGCGGGGCAGCGTCCAGGAGGAGCCGGAGTCGCAGGACAGGCCAATGGCGGAGAACGCGAGGTTGAAGCTTGCAGTGTCGGCGAGGATGCGGAAGTCGCAGGCAAAGCTGAACGCAGCCCCGGCGCCCGCGGCCACCCCGTTGACGGCCGCCACCACGGGTTTGGGCATCGTGGCCAGGGCGTGCGCGATCGGCACGTAGTGCTCGGGAACCGTGCGCCATACCGTGTCCGGCTGGTCCGCCAGGTGGCGCACGTGTTCCTTGAGGTCCTGGCCCACGCTGAACGCCCGCCCGGTGCCGGTGAGCAGCACCGCGCGTACCTGCGGCTCCACCCCCGCCCGCAGTACGGCGTCGCGCAGGCACCCCTTGGTCTCGGCGTCGAGCGCGTTCATGGCGTCCGGACGGTTGAGGGTGACCGTGGCGACGCCGTCCTCGACCGCGTAGAGCACTGGTGCTGACTGCAGCTCGGTCATCCGACCTCTCCGTCCGGGTGCAGGCAGGCCTCCACGTACCTCGACGCGCCCGGCCACAGCCTGGCCGCCTCCGCGTCGAAGAACGTCGCGGCCCGTTCGCCGGGCCAGTCGGGCGGGAGCAGCTGGCGGGGCAGGCCCGGATCGGTGAACAGGAACTTGCGCCACTCGTGCACCAGGCGGCTGCGCAGCGCGAACGCCCGTACGTCCGCGGAGCCCGGGCCGACGCTCGACGCGAGCTCGCGGGACTCGGCAAGCCACCGGTCGTAGGACCGCCCGATCGCGTCGAGGTCCCAGGCCGCTCGCACGAGCGCGACGGTGTCACCGTCGTGGCGGGCGGTGAAGCGGTCGGCCCGCACCTGCTCGGCCGCAAGCAGCGCGTCGAGCTCGGCCGCGGCGCGCGCGGCCACCCAGGTGGTGTCCGCCAGCGGCGCGTACCCGAGGAAGGCAAGCCCCGCCCGCAGCCGCTCGCGGCGGGCGCGCTCGGTGACGGGGGCCGTGACGAGCAGGTGCCACGTGCCGTCCCAGGCCTGCGCCGGCGTGCGGTAGATCCGCGCCGCCGCGTCGTCGAGGCGGCGCACCGCCCGGCGGGTCAGCCGGTACCCCGGTGACCCGGCCAGCCGCACCGGCTCCAGCCAGCCCTGCCGGACCATGCGCGAGACGGCCGTCCGTACTGCTGGCGCGGCGACGTCGAGCGGCGTCAGCAGCCGCACCAGTGCCGCGATCGGAGCCTGCCCACCGCGCGGGCGCAGGTGGTCGCCGTAGACGTCGAAGAGGGCAGAGCGCGCGTTCACGGCGGCCAGTCTGACGCAGCCGCGATCATCCAGCCGCTGCCGTTGCGGGCCGCGTGTGCTGGGACGTCGCCCGCGTACGGGATAATGACCGCCCGACGCGTGCCGGCGCCGCCTGCGCGTGCCGGACCGACCGGAAGGAGTGCGCGTATGGCGGCCATGAAGCCGCGGACGGGTGACGGTCCGCTCGAGGTCACCAAGGAGGGCCGCGGGATCGTCATGCGGGTGCCGCTCGAGGGCGGCGGACGGCTGGTCGTCGAGCTCTCCCCGGACGAGGCGACGTCGCTCGGCGACGCCCTCAAGACGGCCGTCGGCTAACAACCGTTGCTCGCCGCGGCTCAGCGCCGCTTGACGGCGGCGAGCAGGCCGTCACCCACCGGCAGCAGCGCCGCCACCAGCCGCTCGTCCTCGCGGACCGTCCGGCCCAGTTCCCGGATCGAGACCGTTTCAGCGTCCCGCTGCGCAGGGTCGGCCACCCGGTCGTGCCACAGCGCGTTGTCGAACGCGACGACCCCCCCGGGTCGCAGCAGCCGCAGGGCCTGCTCGAGGTAGGTGGCGTACTCCTTCTTGTCACCGTCGCAGAACACGAGGTCGTACGCGCCGTCGGTGAGGCGGGGCAGCACCTCCAGCGCCGGGCCGGGGATGAGCCGGGTCCGGTTGTGCGGCACCGCCTCCTCGGCGAACGCCTCGCGCGCCAGGCGCTGGTGCTCGGCCTCCACGTCGACGGTGGTCAGCACGCCATCGGGGCGCATCCCGCGCAGCAGCCACAGACCCGAGACGCCCGTCCCCGTACCCACCTCCACGACGGCGCGAGCGGCGAGCGCGGCCGCGAGCAGCCGCAGGGCGGCACCACCACCCGGCCCGATCGGGACGACCCCGACCTCGTCGGCGCGTGCCCGTGCCCGGGAGAGAACCTCGTCCTCGCCGAGGTAGCCCTCGGCGTACGCCCACGTCGCGGGCTTGATCGCAGCAGGAATGGCGGCCTCCTCGCTTCGGGGCGCGGCGGGTGCAGCCGAGCCGCGCCCAGCGTAGCCAGCGGGGGGAACCCCCCCTGCCGGTGAGGCGTTCGGCCGGGTAGGGCGCAGCACGGGCGGAACAGTGGGGTCAGCGCTGCGGTTGGTTAAGGGAAGGTACTGCGGCACGATGATCGCGACGGTGGACGCGCTCGCCACGAGGGTGCCGCCCGATCCGGGACGGGAGGCGGAGCGCGTGAGCGATGTCGCTGGCCAGCCCTTCCCGCAGCCCGGGGAGTGGACGCCGCCGACCTGGGACGAGATCGTGCGGGAGCACTCCGCGCGGGTCTACCGGCTCGCGTACCGGCTGACCGGCAACCGCCATGACGCCGAGGACCTCACCCAGGAGGTCTTCGTACGGGTCTTCCGCTCGCTGTCCTCCTATACCCCGGGCACCTTCGAGGGCTGGCTGCACCGCATCACGACCAACCTCTTCCTCGACCTGGCCAGGCGGCGGCAGCGGATCCGTTTCGACCCCTTGGCCGAGGACGCCCCCGACCGCCTCGCCGGGCACGAACCCACCCCGCCGCAGGCCTACGACGCCACCCACTTCGACCCCGACGTGCAGGCCGCGCTCGCCGCGCTGCCGCCGGACTTCCGCGCCGCCGTGGTGCTCTGTGACATCGAAGAGCTCTCCTACGAGGAGATCGCCGCCACCCTCGGGATCAAGCTCGGCACCGTACGCAGCCGCATCCACCGGGGCCGCTCTCAGCTGCGCACGGCGCTGGAGCACCGGGCACCACGGCCGTCCTCCCCGCCCGTCGCGGCGGACCGCAACGGCAGCGCCGAGCGGGCTGCCGCGGGGGCGGAAGTCCCGGAGGAACCGGCATGAGCTCCCACCTGGGCTGGCGGGTCTCCACCCTCGTCGACGGGCAGCTCGACCACGACGAGCGTGACCGCGCTCTTGCCCACCTGGCCCGCTGCGGGCAGTGCCGGGCGGCGGTACAGGCCGAGCGGTCCGCCAAGGCGGCGCTCGCGGGGATGGCAGACCCACCACCACCGCCAGCCCTGGTGGCCGCGCTGCTGCGCATGGGCGAGCCCGGTGGGCCCGTCCTCCCGCAGCGTCAGCACTTCCCGGGCCGACCCGCGCCGGCGGCGGCCCAGTGGCGAAGCGTCCGCTCACCGGCGCGCCCGGCAAGCGGTCCGTCCAGGCCCGGACACCCACGCCAGCCCGCCCCAGCGCGCCACCCGGGCGAGCGCGGGTTGGCTCGGCGTACCCGCCGGGTCCGGCTGGCCGCCGCCGGCACCGTCGCGGTGGCCGCAGTGGCGATGAGCCTCGCCGTGGTGGGGAGCACGGTGCCCCCCGACGATTCGGGTACGGCGGTCGTCCCCCCGCTGAACCGCTTTACCGCGGAGCACGCCCGCACCTCGAGCGGGCAGCCGTTCACCGACCCGGGCATGCCGGGCGGAGTGCAGTTCGTGGACGCGGTGCAGCGGTGAGCCAGGCGACCCGTCGGCTCCCGTCCGCCGTGGCCCCGCTGCTGGCGGTGCTGCCGCTGGTCGGGCTGCTGCCGCTGCTCGTCCCGCCGACGCCAGCCTTCGGCGGCGGCCAGCGTGCCGCAGAACCGTCGATGTCCGTCTTGGTGCAGCAGGACAAGCGGGCGGTCGCCTTGCTGCGGCGGGCGTCCCGAGCGCAACGCTCCGTCGGATATGCCGGGACCGTCTTCGTATCGGCGTGGGGGCCTGGAGGAGTGAGCAGCACCGTGCTCGACGTGCGGCGCGTGCCCGGCCTGGGGACTGCCGTGCGCACCAGGGCCGCTGACGCCGGTGCGGGCAGCGAGACCTTCGCCAGCGAGGCCGACGTGGTCCTCGACGGCACCAACGGCGGTCCGGTCCGCCTGCTGGTACGCAGCTACGAGGTGCGGGTCGACCCTTTCGCGGAACGCGTTGCCGGACGGGCGACCGATGTCGTGGAGGCCTGGCACGTCGACGGTCCACTGGCTGCGCGGCTCTGGTTGGACGAGGCCACCGGGCTGCTCGTGCGTCGGGAGGTCTACGGACCCGACGGGACGACGACGAGCGCAAGTGCCTTCGTCGACGTCCGGATGACCGGATGGGGTTTCCCGGTGCAGCCGGTGCCGGCCACCGACGACCCCACGTCACGTGCGGCAGCCCCGCAGACGCTGGCCAGCATGCGCGCCAGCGGCTGGACGTGCCCGCGCCGGCTCGCCGGCGCCTTCGTCGCCTACCGCGCGGCCACCGTCGACGGCAGCTCGGGACCGGCCTTGCACCTGACCTACTCCGACGGCCTGTCCACGGTGTCGGTGTTCGAGGAGAAGGGCACGCTGGACCCCTCCGGCCTGGTCGGCGCCGTCGCCCGACCGGTCGGCGACACCATCGTGTACAGCATGCCCGGGGGTGTCTCGCGGTTGACCTGGCAGAGCGCCGACCGGGTGTTCACCGTCGTCGCGGACGCACCACCGCAAACCGTCGAGGCGGTCGTCGCCGCGCTGCCCCAAGGCGAGGCTCACGGGTCCGGGACCGGCTTCCTGGACCGCATGTCCCGCGGTGCCAGCCTGGTGGGCACCTGGCTCAACCCGTTCGGCTGACCCGCTCGCCACGCGGCCGCCTCCCGGCCGCGCGGCGCCACCCGAGCAAGCGCAGGAGAAGCGACCCGGATGACTGACCGATTCGAGCCCGGCCCGCCGAGTGGCTGGCAGCAGCGTCCCGATGCGGAGGAGGGCACACCCGTGCCCTGGTGGGCGCAGCAGCCCGAGCGGCCAGCACCTCCGCCGACTCCGGCACCTCGCGGCCGGGAGGCGCCGGACCCCTGGCGCTACCCCGTAGCGGGGCCGCCGTCCGGTCCGGTATCCGGGCCGGCATCCGGGGCGGCCTGGCCGCCGGCTCCCGGCCGCGGCGTTACGCCCGCGCCGCGGCGACGGACCGGGGCGCTGCTCGCGCTCGTGCTGGCCACCGCCCTGCTCTCCGGCGCCGTGGGTGCCTCGGTCGGCACCTTCGTCGGCCTGCGCGCGTACGACGACGGACCGGTGAGCGAGGTATCCGCGCCGGTGGTGCTCGGCGCGGCGACGACCGAGGTGAGCGCACGCGCGCCGGGCACGGTGGCCTCGATCGCGCAGCGCCTGCTCCCGAGTGTCGTGAAGATTACGGTCGAGGGACCCAGCACGCAGGGAACCGGTTCGGGCTTCGTGCTCTCCGCGGACGGCTACATCCTCACCAACAACCACGTGGTCGCCGGCGCTGCCGACGGTGGGGACATCCAGGTCAGCTTCGCCGATGACCGGGAGAGCCCCGCCCGCATCGTCGGGCGCAGCCCCTCCTACGACCTGGCCGTGCTCCGCGTCGACGGCGTCGACGACCTGCGACCCGTCGTGCTCGGCAGCTCCGACGCGGTGACGGTCGGGGATCCGGTCGTGGCCATCGGCTCGCCGCTCGGCCTGGAGGGCACCGTCACCAGTGGGATCGTGTCGGCCGAGAACCGGCCGGTGAGCGCCGGCGGCTCCGGCGAGACCGCCTTCATCAACGCGCTGCAGACCGATGCCGCGATCAACCCGGGCAACTCCGGCGGGCCACTCGTCGACGGGGCCGGGCGGGTGGTCGGCGTCAACTCCGCGATCGCCAGGGCAGGACCGGACAGCGCGCCGGGCAACATCGGACTCGGGTTCGCCATCCCCATCGACCAGGCCCGGCGCACGGCCGAGCAGCTCATCAACACCGGCCGCGCGGTCTACCCGGTGATCGGCGCGGTGCTCGACGTGCGCTACGCCGGACCCGGCGCGCGCATCGTCCCGGATGCGGAGGTTGCCGAGCAGCCGGCGCTGACTCCGGGCGGCCCCGCCGAGCAGGCCGGCCTCGAACCGGGCGACGTGATCGTCGAGCTGGGCGGTGAGGAGGTCAACGCCGCGGACGAGCTCATCGTGGCCATCCGCAGCCACCGTCCGGGGGACACCATCACCCTGACCGTCGAGCGGGAGGGTGAGCAGCGTGAGTTCGAGGTTACGCTCGGTAGCGCCGTGGGCTGAGCCGCGCGGCTACGCTGGGACCCGCGCTCCATTCGGTTGATTCGGCACAGGCGGGGAGGTCAGATGTTCGACGTCGGCCCCGGCGAGCTCATCATCCTCGTCGTGGCCGCCCTGCTCGTGTTCGGCCCCGACCGGCTGCCGACCATGGTGCGACAGGGGAGCCGGTGGTTGCGCGACATGCGCCGCATCGTCACCGAAGCCCGGCGCGACCTGCACGAGCATCTCGGCCCCGAGCTGAACGACGTCAAGCTCTCCGAGTTCGACCCGCACAGCTACGTCCGCCGGCACGTGCTCGACGGGCTCGACCTCGACGAGGACGAGGACGACGACGAGCGGTCGCCGCACGGCGCTACCAGACTGGCGGCGAACGGGAACGGGCTGGCCAACGGGTCCGACGGGTCGCCCGGCTCGCGCGCCTCGGGCGGCGAGAGCAGCCGAACCTCGGGTGCGTCGGTGCTGCCGGCGCAGCCGCCGTACGACCTCGACGCGACCTGAGGGCTCGACCGGACGAGTAAGGCCGAGCCGGCCGCTCAGCGTCCGACCGGGGTCAGCCCCAATGACATGCCCGCCAGCCCGCGCTGGCGCCCGCCGAGGCGGCCAGCCACCGCAGCGATGGCTGCGGCGGCGGGTGAGCCCGGGTCGTCGAGGACGAGCGGTCGCCCCTCGTCGCCGGTCACCCGCAACCCGAGGTCGAGCGGCACCTCGCCGAGGAGCGGCACCTCGTGACCGAGGCGGCGGCTCAGCGCGGTGGCGACCCGGCGTCCGCCGCCCCGCCCGAAGACCTCCACCCGGTGCTGCGGCCCGCAGTGCGGGCACGCCATCCACGACATGTTCTCCACGACTCCGGCGACCCGCTGTGATGTCTGCGTGGCGATGCTGCCCGCCCGCGCGGCCACGTCGGCGGCGGCGTCCTGCGGGGTGGTGACGACGATCAGCTCCGCGCTGGGCAGCAACTGGGCCAGGGAGATGGCCACGTCTCCGGTCCCCGGTGGCAGGTCGATGAGCAGGACGTCCAGATCGCCCCAGTACACGTCGACGAGGAACTGCTGCAGCGCGCGGTGCAGCATCGGCCCGCGCCACGGGATCGGTGCGTCGACGTCGGGCTTGAACATCTCGGTGGAGATCACGGCGACCCCGTACGCCGGGACCGGCATGATCACCCGCTCGACGACCGTGGGCCGCACTCCCTTGACCCCGAGCATGCGCGGCACCGAGTGGCCGTACACGTCGGCGTCCAGCAGGCCGACGGCCAGGCCGTCAGCGGCCATCGCGGCCGCGAGGTTGACCGTCAGCGAGGACTTGCCGACGCCGCCCTTGCCCGACGCGACCGCGTACACGCGGGTCAGCGACCCCGGTTGCGCGAAGGGCACCTCCCGCTCGGGAGCGCCGCCGCGCAGCGACGCCTTGAGGGCCTGGCGCTGGTCATCGCTCATGACGTCGAGGACCACGTCGACTGCCCGGACGCCGCTGAGGGCGGAGACCTCACGGGTGACGTCGCGGGTGATGGTGTCGCGCAGCGGGCATCCGGCGACGGTGAGGAACACCTCGACCCGTACGTAGCCGTCGTCGCCGAGCTGGACGTCCTTGACCATGCCGAGCTCGGTGAGCGGCCGGCGGATCTCCGGGTCGTAAACCCGCGCCAACGCGGCGCGCACCTGCTCGACGGTGGGGCTCATGCCCTCGATGCTACGGGCCGCTGGACGCGCTCGCCGCGCCGCGGGAGCGTCAGCGTCCCAGCAGGTGCAACGTCCCCAGCCACCCGCCGAGCGCCATGACGAGCAGCGGTAACGCGGTCGCGCCGAGGACCAGCAGCCGGTCGCTTCCCCGGACGAGCTGCGGCCGGGCCACCGTGCGCTCGGCCGCGGAGTCGAAGCCCCGGGCGTCCATCGCGGTGGCCAGCCGGGTCCCCCGGCGGATCGCGGCGACCAGCAGGGCAAACACCTGTCCGGCGAAGAGACGCAGGGCCGCGATCGGGTTACCGCCGGATTCCAGCCCGCGGGCGCGCCGGGCCGCCGCGATCGTGCGCCACTCCGCGGCCAGCAGTGGGAGCAGCCGCAGCGCGGCGAGCGCACCGTAGGCGAACCGCGGGGGGACGTGAGCCTGCTGGACGAGGGAGTCGGCGAGGTCGGTGGGGTCGGTGACCAGCAGGACGGCCACACCCGGCAGGGCGGCGGCAACGACGCGGAGCGCGGTAGCCAGGCCGGCCTGTGGTCCACCGATCCCCAGCAGGGCGTTGCTGAGGCCGACCCCTCCCGCGCTGAGGAGCAGCGGCCAGCCGCGCAGCGCCAGCAGGCGCAGCGGGATGCCACCGGAGCGGGCGGCCACCACCACGGCGGTGATGACGAGGGCCGGGGTGAGTGGGTCGAGCGCCGCCAACGTGAGGGCGCCGACGGCGGTCGCGGCGAGCAGCCGGGCGGTCGGGTTGGCCGCCGGGAGCCAGCCGCTCACGACGAGCGCACTCGGTGGCGCGAGCAGGCTCACCCGGCGGCGTCCGCGGCCAGCGCGACTGGGTGCAGCCGCAGGGCACGGTCGGCGAGCGCGGCGACGAAGGCCTCGTCGTGGGTCGCCGCGCCGACCGAGCCGCCGCCCGCCCGGTGCGTGGCCAGCAGCTCGACGAGCTCCCCCCACGTCGCGCGGTCCTGCCCGAAGGTCGGCTCGTCGAGCAGCAGGACGCGCGGCGCGGTGGCCAGCGCCGTGGCCACCGAGAGCCGGCGCTTCTCGCCGCCGGAGAGGGTGAAGGGGTTGGCCGTGGCCAGCGGGGTGAGCCGCAGCCGCTCCAGCAGCTCGCCGACCACCCGCTCCACGCCGGGCCGCCCCATCCCTGCCCGCCGGGGGCCGAGGGCGAGCTCGTCGCGGACCCGTCCGGTGAGGAACTGGTGCTCGGGGTTCTGGAACACGGTGCCGATGCGAGCGGCGAGGGCGGCGGCCGGCCAGCGGTGTGGTGGGCGGCCGGCGTCCGTCCCCGCCAGGCTCGCCGCTGCCCGCACCCGACCGCGCTCCGGTGCGAGGAGGCCCCCCAGCAGCGCGAGCAGCGTCGACTTGCCCGCGCCGTTGGGGCCGACGAGGGCGAGCACCTCGCCGGCCGCGAGGGCCGCGTCCGCACGCTGTACGGTCGGCTGGCTCGCGCCGGGCGGCGTGTAGGCGACGTCCTCCGCCCGCAGCAGCGTCTCGGCCGCCGCGGGCCGGTCGGGGCGGTCGGCGGGCGGCAGTGCCGGAGCCGGACCCGGGACCCACACGCCGGCGGCGGCGAGAGCAGCGCCAGCACGGGTGAACACCTGCTCGGGAGGCCCGTCGGCGAGCACCCCGCCGCCGGGAGCGAGCGCCACCACTCGGTCGACGAGGGGCAGCGCCTCGCTGACCCGGTGCTCGACGAGCACGGTGGTGGCCGCGCTCGCCTGCTGGACCGCGGCCACCGCGGCGCGGACCAAAGCCGCGCCGTCAGGGTCGAGGTTGGCGCTCGGCTCGTCCAGCAGCAGCAGCGAAGGGCGCAGCGCCAGCACCCCTGCCAGCGCGAGCCGCTGCTGCTCGCCCCCGGACAGCGCGGAGGTGGAGTGCTCACCGCCGTACGGGAACCCCACGGCGCGCAGCGCATCGTCGACGCGTGGCCACAGCTGTGGGCGGGGGACTGCGCGGTTCTCCAGGCCGAAGGCGACGTCGTCTCCGGCGCGTGCCATCACCAGCTGCGTCTCCGGGTCCTGCGCCAGCATGCCGGTACGGACGCGCGCCTGACGCGGGTCGACGCCGTCCACGCTGAGCGACCCCGCGGCCGTACCGCTCGCGGCGGGGTCGAGCAGCCCGGCCAGCCCGGCGAGCAGCGTGCTCTTGCCGGCACCGGAGGCGCCGAGCAGCAGCACCCGCTCACCGGGCTCGACGACCAGGTCGAGGTCGCGCACCGCCCACCTCGACCGGCCGGCGTACCGCCAGCCCCAGCCCCGCGCGACGATGCGCCCGCCGCCTCCAGCGCCGCTTGCCGCGCCGCCGCGCCGCCGCACCGTCGCTCAGATCGCCGTGCGCTCGCCGGCCGAGGGGAACGGGTCGAGGGCACCGGTCGGCGCCAGCGCGCGGACCAGCAGCCAGGAGCCGACGCCAGCGATAAGCGCGGCGCTAGCGCTCACCAGGACCACGTACAGCGCCGTCCATCCGGTCGTCCACGTCGGGTAGTAGTAGAACCGGTCGAGGGCGGCTGCGACCAAGCCGGCCGCAGCGCCGGCGACGAGCGCGACCGGCAGTGTGAAGCGGCGGTAGCGGGTAACGGCGAACACCAGCTCGGGCGCCAGACCCTGCAGCAGGCCGTACCAGACCACCGTCAGGCCCCACTGCGTCCCCAGCAGGGCGGACACCGCCGCGGCCACGAACTCGGTGAAGACGGCCGCGCCAGGCTTGCGGATGATCAGCATCCCCAGCACTCCCGGCAGCAGCCAGATGCCGTACATGAACCCCTGCAGCGGCGGCAGCGCGGCGAAGGCGGGCCCGGTCGCCGCCCAGAGCAGGTTCCAGGCCCAGAGGACGACGCTGAAGGCTACGGCGATGACGGCCGCGACGACGATGTCGACGGTGCGCCAGGCCCCCGACCGGGTGCCGGTGCCGCTGGCGGTGGTGGTGTTGGTGGAGCCGGGGCTACCGGCTCCGTGACGGGTGGTGCTCATGGTTCCTCCCAGGGACGGGAGGAGTGCTTGCGCGCTCCACGGACTCGCGTGCGCGTGCCCCACGTCGCGGGCTACGGCACGCCGACCGAGGTGACTCCGACTCCCTGCGCCGGCATGACCCGGATCAGGTTCGAGGGTCTGCGGCTCCTCGCCGCACTCTCAGCGCTCCAGCGCTCCCCTGTCGTACAGATGCAAACGGCATCTTAGCCCGCGAGACGCCGCACCGGGCACCCCCGCGGGAATGACCACGTCTACCACCCTGCGCGTGCCCTCACCCGGTCTGCAGACCAGGTGAGGGCTGGCCTCACCGGGTGAGGGGCCAGAGCAGCCACCGTACGGCGGGCGCGAGCCACCCGTACGAGGGGCGAGAAGGCGCTCGTCGTAGGTGCGGGAGGAGTCCGCTCGTGCGGCGAGGAGGCGGGGGAGCCTGCCCCGTACAGCGGGGGTCGGCGAGGTCTAGACCTGCGGAGCCGGGGCGACGCGGGCGCCCTCGTCCCCGACACGCTCGAGCTGGTCGCGCAGCTCAGAGCGTACGAAGTCGCGGGTCGCCACCTCCCCGACCGCGAGGCGAAGCGCGGCGACCTCACGGGCGAGGAACTCCATGTCCGCCCGTGAGCGCGCGGTCGCCTCGCGGTCCTGCTCGAGGTTGACCCGGTCACGGTCGGCCTGGCGGTTCTGAGCGAGCAGGATCAGTGGCGCAGCGTACGAGGCCTGAAGGGACAGCATGAGGGTGAGGAAGATGAACGGGTAGTTGTCCCAGCGCAGCTCCCGCGGGGCGAGGGCGTTCCAGGTGACCCACACGATGATGAACCCCGTCATGTAGACGAGGAATCGCCCGGTGCCGAGGAACCGCGCGATGCGCTCGGACAGCTGGCCGAAGAGCTCGGGGTCGACGCTGGGCCGGCGCAGGCCGCGGGTGTCGCGCGGCTGGTCCAGCCGCTCACGCGCCACGGCGCGCCTCCGTCGACTGTGCGGGTAGCGGCTCGCGCAGCGCGGTCGCCCCATGCGGTCCGGCCGGGCCGCCGGGTCCGTGGCGGCCGGTGTTGCGCCAGGCCTCGCCGAGCAGGTGGTCCAGGACGTCGTCGACGGTGACCGCCCCGATGAGGTGACCGTCCTCGTCGACGACGGGGCACGCGACGAGGTTGTAGGTCGCCAGGTAGGTGGTGACCTGCTCGAGGGACGCCTCCGGCGTCAACGGCGCCAGGTCGGTGTCGAGCACGCCCGACACCAGGCCGCTCGGCGGCTCACGCAGCAGCCGCTGGATGTGCGCCACCCCCAGAAATCGACCGGTCGGCGTCTCCAGGGGTGGACGGCACACGTACACCATCGCGGCGAGCGCGGGGGTGAGGTCGGGGTTACGGATCTGCGCCAGCGCCTCCGCGATCGTGGCGTCGGGGCGGAGGACCACCAACTCGTCGGTCATCATCCCGCCGGCGGAGAACTCCTCGTACGTCAGCAGCCGGCGCACCGGAGCGGCCTCCGCAGGCTCCATGAGCGCCAGCAGCGCCTCGGCTTGGTCCGCGGGTAGCTCGGCCAGCAGGTCGGCGGCGTCGTCCGAACCCATCGCCCCGAGCACGTCAGCGGCCCGCTCGCGGTCGAGCGTGGCGAGGATCTCCTTCTGGTCGTCGGCGTCCAGCTCCTCCATGACGTCGGCCAGCCGCTCGTCGTCCAGGGCCGCCGCCACCTCCGTACGGCGCTTGAACGACAGCTCCCGCAGTACGCCGGCCAGGTCGGCCGGCTTCAGCCGGTCCAGCGCGGCGAGCAGGCTGGCCGCGCCCTGCTGCTGGTCGACGCTCGCCACACCCGAGACCTCGTCCCAGCCGTACACCCGGGTCTCCCCGCGACGGCCGAACCGCTTGGCCGGTCGAGCCACGGCGACCTTGGACACGACCCAGTCGCGGACGCGGGTCTGCTCGATCCCGATGTCCTGGACGGTGACCGACTCGGCGGTCTCGGTGACGGTGCAGCGGCGGTCGAGCATCTCGCCCAGGACGAGCGTCTCGCCGGGTCGCTGCTCGAAGCGACGCAGGTTGACCAGGCCGGTGGTGATCACCGCTCCGGCGTCCACCCGGGTCACGCGGGTCATCGGAACGAAGATCCGCCGCCGGCCGGGCACCTCGACGACGAGGCCGAGCACCCGTGGCGGCGCCTGGCCAGGTCGCAGTGCGACGACGACGTCCCGCACCTTGCCGACCTGGTCACCGTTGGGGTCGAAGACCGAGGTGCCGGCAAGGCGCGCGACGAACACGCGAGTCGGCGCGCCGGGCATGCCTCGCAGGCTACCGCCGGGCGTGGCCTCGACCAGCGCAAGCGCACCTCGCCAGTGAGGGTACGCACCACCCGGTACCGCCACCGCTGCCGCTGACCTCATTGCGCTCCGGGATCGCCGGCGCCAAAATGGCGCCGTGCCGAGCGTGCAGATCAAGAACGTCCCGAAGCAGACCCACGCGGTCCTGCGTCAGCGAGCGGCAGCGGCTCACCAGTCGCTGCAGGAATACCTCCTCCGACGGCTGATCCAGGAGGCTGCGGCCCCAACGGTCGACGAGGTGCTCGATCGTGCCGGCAGCCGGGCGGGTGGACACGTGCCGATCCGCACCGCGGCCGCCATCGTCCGGGAGGACCGTGATCGTCGTTGATGCCAGTGTGCTCGCGCCGGCGCTGACAGACGACACCGCTGAAGGGGCTCTCGCTCGCGCGGCGCTGCGCGGCCAGACACTCGCGGCCCCGGAGCTTGTCGATCTCGAGGTCGTCAGCGTCCTTCAGCGACAGCTGAGAGCCGACCAGATCGAGCAACGCCGTGCCGAGGTGGCACTGGCGGACCTGCGTGACCTGCCGCTGCGGCGGGTGTCCCACCTCGGCTTGCTTGAGCGCTGCTGGGAGCTACGGCGCAACATGACGGTCTACGACGCGGCGTACGTGGCACTGGCGGAGCTCTTGGACGTGGTCCTGGTGACAGGCGACGAGCGTTTGACCAGAGCGCCCGGCGTCCGGTGCCAGGTCGAGCTGGTGCGCTGACGCGCCTCTTGGCTACGGCTCCCGGAGGATTCCCCCAGTGACCCCACCCGGCCTGCTGGCCCGCCCCCGGCCAGCCGACTTGGCGGTGCTCACGGTCGCAGTGCTCGGTGTCTCCTCCGCGGCGCCGATCATCGCGGCGACCGCCGCTCCCGCCTTGGCGATCGCGCTGTGGCGCACGGTGCTCGGTGCAGCAGCCCTGGCACCGGCGGTCGTCCTCACCCGCCGGAGGGAGCTCCGTGCCCTTTCCGGCAGCGACGCTCGCGCTATGGGCATGGCCGGGGGGTGGCTTGCGCTCCACTTCGCCGCCTGGGTGCCGGCGGTCACGCTGACCAGCGTCGCCTCCGCGACGGCGCTGGTGGCGATGCAGCCGGTCGGCAACGCCCTGCTCGCCCGCGCCCGCGGCGAGCTCATACCGCGCCGGGCGTGGGTGGGCATCGGCGTGGCGGTCGCCGGGGTGCTGCTGCTGACCGGTGTCGACCTCAGCGTCTCGACGCGGGCGCTGGCGGGCGACGCGCTGGCCCTGGTCGGGGCCGTGGCGGCTGCCTGCTACGTCGAGTACGGCGCGATCGCCCGCCGGAACGTGTCCGCGGTGACGTACGCGACGTTGTGCTACGCCGTGTGCGCCGTGCCGCTCGCTGTGGTCTGCCTGGCCGGTGGCGTCCAGCTGGCCGGGTACCCCAGCGACACCTGGGTCAAGCTGGCCGCGCTCACCGTGCTCGCGCAGCTGCTGGGTCACACGCTGTTCAACGTGGCGCTGCGGACCGTGTCGCCGGTGGTCGTGGGCATGGCCCTCCTCTTCGAGGTCCCTGGCGCGGCCGTCCTGGCCGCGCTGTGGCTGGACCAGGTGCCGCCGCTGGCCGCCGTACCCGCGGCGCTGCTGCTGCTCGCCGGTGTGGCGCTCGTCGTGACTGCCCGTGGGACGGATGCGCCGCCGCCACCGGACTGAGCGTGCCGCACCCTCCCCACCGCGGGTCGTGAAGATTGTCGGGTGGGATGCCCCGGCGTCGCGTCGCGGACCTTGCTACCCGACGATCTTCACGACCAGGGACCGAGCTTGCGTCGGTACGCTCACCGGCACCCGTGACGAGGAGGACGCACCCGGATGCCCGTAGGACCGCAGCCGTCAGGCCCCCGGCCACAGCGTCCACGCCGCTCCTGCCTGGCGGTGCCGGGGAGCAGCGCGAAAATGCTGGCCAAGGCACAGGGGCTCCCCGCCGACCAGGTGTTCCTGGACCTCGAGGACTCGGTGGCGCCCCTCGCCAAGCCGGACGCCCGCAAGAACGTCGTCGCGGCGCTGAACGACGGCGACTGGTCGGGCAAGACCCGGGTGGTCCGGGTCAACGACTGGACCACGCCGTGGACCTACCGCGACGTGGTGGAGGTCGTCGAGGGTGCGGGACAGCACCTGGACGCCGTCATGCTGCCCAAGGTGCAGTCCGCCGACCAGGTCGTCGCTCTCGACCTGCTGCTGACGCAGATCGAGCGCTCGCTCGGTCTGGTGGGGGCGAGCATCGGCATCGAGGCGCAGATCGAGAACGCCCGGGGTCTCGTCGCCGTCGACGCCGTCGCAGCGGCCAGCCCGCGGCTGGAGACCGTGGTGTTCGGCCCGGCCGACTTCATGGCGAGCATCAACATGAAGAGCCTCGTCGTGGGGGAGCAGCCGCCCGGCTACGACGTGGGCGACGCCTACCACTACATCCTCATGCGCATCCTCATGGCGGCGCGCACGTACGACCTGCAGGCGATCGACGGGCCGTACCTGCAGATCCGCGACGTCGAGGGCTTCCGGCGGGTGGCCGGCCGCTCGGCGGCGCTGGGCTTCGACGGCAAGTGGGTGCTGCACCCGGGGCAGATCGAGGCGGCCAACGAGGTCTTCTCCCCGAGGCAGCAGGACTACGAGCACGCCGAGGCGATCCTCGAGGCGTACGAGCACGCGACGTCGGAGGCGGGCGGGATGCGCGGTGCGGTCATGCTCGGCGAGGAGATGATCGACGAGGCGTCCCGCAAGATGGCGCTCGTGGTCGCCGCCAAGGGCCGTGCCGCCGGGCTGACCCGCCCGCCGCCTGCCGGGCCACCGGAATGACCACGTCCACCACCCTGAGCCCCCCTTCACCTGGCACGCGTACTGGGTGAAGGGCAGCGGATCCGGGTGAGGGGCCCCGGCGGGGGATACTGCGCTGCATGGGCCGCCTCGCACAGACCGAAGGACTCAGCGACGTCCAGCAGGACATCCTTGAGACGGTGCACGACTTCGTCGAGCGGGAGATCCTCCCGGTCGCGACTCGGCTTGAGCACGCCGACGAGTACCCCAAGGACATCGTCGAGGGGCTGCGCGAGCTGGGCATCTTCGGGCTGATGATCCCCGAGGAGTACGGCGGGCTCGGCGAGTCGCTGCTCACGTACTCACTCGTCGTGGAGGAGCTCGCCCGCGGCTGGATGAGCGTCAGCGGGATCGTCAACACCCACTTCATCGTGGCGTGGATGCTTCACCAGCACGGGACCGAGGACCAGAAGCGCCGCTACCTGCCGCGGATGGCGACCGGAGGGCTGCGGGCGGCGTTCTCGATGACCGAGCCGGGCTGCGGCTCTGACGTCGCCGCGATCCGCACCAAGGCGGTGCGCCGCGATGACGGGGCGTACGAGGTCAGCGGGCAGAAGATGTGGCTGACCAACGGCGCCAGCTCGGGCCTCATCGCCGTCCTGGTCAAGACCGACGAGGGGCAGGACTCGGTCTACCGCAACATGACCACGCTGCTCGTCGAGAAGCAACCGGGCCTCGGCGAGGTCGCACCGGGGCTCACCATCCCCGGCGTGATCGAAAAGATGGGCTACAAGGGCGTCGACTCCACCGAGCTCATCCTCGACGGCTTCCGGATCGGCGCCGAACAGGTGCTCGGCGGGTCACCGGGGCGGGGCTTCTACCAGATGATGGACGGCGTCGAGGTGGGCCGGGTCAACGTCGCGGCGCGGGGATGCGGGGTCGCGCTGCGCGCCTTTGAGCTCGCCGTCGCGTACGCCCAGCAGCGGGAGACGTTCGGCAAGCGCATCGCCGACCATCAGGCTGTGCAGTTCCGCCTCGCCGACATGGCCACCAAGATCGAGGCGGCCCACCAGATGATGATCATGGCGGCCCGCAAGAAGGACCGCGGCGCGCGTAACGACCTCGAGGCGGGCATGGCCAAGTACCTCGCCAGCGAGTTCTGCAAGGAGGTCGTCGAGGACTCCTTCCGCATTCACGGCGGCTACGGCTACTCCAAGGAGTTCGAGATCGAGCGGCTGTACCGCGAGGCGCCCATGCTGCTCATCGGGGAGGGCACCGCCGACATCCAGCGTCTGATCATCGGCCGCCGGCTGCTGGACGAGTACGCGCTGCGCGACTGAGCAGGGCCGTTCCGACGAGCGGGGCACCGGTCCGTGAGCACGGCAGCGGTCCATGAGCAGGGCACAATGGCGGCCATGCCGAGTCTTGTGCCCAGCCTGCCGACGGGTCAGCCCGTCGGCGCGTACGACTCCTATGAGCAGGCCCAGCGCGCCGTCGATCACCTCTCCGACGAGAAGTTCCCCGTCGAGCAGGTCGCGATCGTCGGCACCGACCTGCGCATGGTCGAGCGTGTCACCGGACGGCTCACCTGGTTGCGCGCGGGTGCCGCGGGGGCGGCCAGCGGTGCGTGGTTCGGGCTGCTGGTTGGCCTGCTGCTCAGCCTGTTCTCCGACGGGGCCGAAGGCGTGCTCGGGCTCGTGCTGACCGGACTGCTCGTCGGCGCGCTGTTCGGGCTGGTGTTCGGGCTGGTGTCGTACGCGCTCAGCGGCGGGCGGCGCGACTTCACCTCGACCAAGCAGGTGCTCGCCGGCAGGTACGAGGTGCTCTGTCAGCACCAGCATGCCGAGCGAGCCCGTGAGCTGCTCGCCCGGCTCTCGCTCAGCGGCTGAGCGAGCTCTAGAGCCAGCCGTTGCGGCGGAAACCGCGGTAGAGCAGCACGCAGGCGGTCACGATGACGGCGAGCACCAGCGGGTAGCCGAAGCGCCACTGCAGCTCGGGCATGAACGCGAAGTTCATGCCGTACACGCCGGTGAGCGCCGTGGGGACCGCGATGATCGCCGCCCACGCGGTGATGCGGCGCATGTCCTCGTTCTCGGCGATCGACAGCTGCGCGAGCGAGGCCTGCAGGATCGACGTGAGCAGCTCGTCGTACGCGCCGACCTGCTCGCGCACCCGGGTGAGGTGGTCCTCGACGTCGCGGAAGTACTCGCGCACCGCCTCGTCGACGATCGGCATCGGACGCTCCGCCAGCGTGCGCAGCGGTACGGCCAGCGGGGTCACCGCGCGGCGCAGCTCGAGCAGCTCGCGCTTGACCTGGTAGATGCGGCCCACGTCGCGACGCTGTTGCTCGGAGAACACCGACTCCTCGATCTCGTCGACGTCGTCCTGCATGAGGTCGGCGACGTCGAGGTAGGCGTCGACGACGTCGTCGGCGATGGCGTGCAGGACCGCCGAGGGTCCGCGGGCGAGCAGCTCACGGTCGCGCTCCAGCCGCCGGCGTACGTCGGCCAGCCCGCCGTGCTCGCCGTGGCGGACGGTGACGACGAAGTGCGCGCCGAGGAACACCATCACCTCACCGCTCTCCACGATCTGGCTGGCCGAGGTGAGGTCCTCGTGCGGGTGGTAGCGGACCGTCTTGAGGACGACAAACAGCATCTCCTCGTAGCGGTCGAGCTTGGGGCGTTGGTGGGCGTGGACGGCATCCTCGACGGCGAGGGGGTGCAGCCCGAACTCCGCAGCGATGTGCGCGAGCTCGTGCTCCGCGGGCTCGTGCAGGCCCACCCACAAGAAGCCGTCGCCTTGCCGGGCCAGCCGTACGGCCTGCGGATAGGAAGCGACCTGCTGGCGGGCTCCGTCGTGGTACAGCGCCCAGTCGACCACCGCACGCGTCGAAAACACCGGCTCGCTCACCATGGCAGCGCTCGCACCAGCCGCGCGCCCGCCCCCGCCTGCGGTCATCGCCTCAGCCGCGTCGGGTGCGCCGGCGTCACGAGAGTCCGCCGCCGGCGGGACCTTTGGCTCCGCCTGCCGCGCAGAGATCGGCTCGGCCATCCGCTCCGCCATGGCGCTGAGGCTACTCGGCGCCGCCTACCGTGGGCGCCCGTGAGCCGAGACCACCTGGTCGCCACGATTCGCCAACAGGCGGACGCCTGCGGCCAGCTCGGCTCGCCGCTCTACCGCGACCTCCTCGACCGAGTCGCCGGCGACGTGGCCGCCGGCGGGCCGGCGGCCCGCGTGCTGGCCGGGCACGAGGACGACCCCGGCCCGAGTGGCTTGGCCCTGCGCCTGACGGGCACGGTGCACCGACTCGTACTTGCCGGGGAGGCGCCGACGCTGGCGGTGCACTACCCGAGCGCCGGGGGCACCCCTGGCCGGCCTGCCGAGGTGTGGGCGGCGTTTCGCGCGGTGCTGGAGGACCACCCGGCGGCCGTACGCCGCCGCCTCGACCAGCCACCACAGACCAACGAGGTCGGCCGGGCCGCTGCGCTGCTCGGCGGGCTGCTGCATGTCGCCGCACGCTTCGACCAACCGGTGCGGCTGCTCGAGCTGGGTGCGAGCGGCGGGCTCAACCTGCGCGCCGACCGATTCCGCTACGAGCACGTCGACGGGTCGGCCTGGGGCCCGCCCGACTCTCCCGTTGTCCTCCATGACGCCTGGCGCGGTCCGTCCCCTCCACTGCACGCGGCGCTGCGGGTCATGGAGCGGAGGGGGACCGACGTCGCACCGCTCGACCCGGCGACGCCCGAGGGTGCGCTCACCCTGCTCTCGTACGTGTGGCCCGACCAGCTCGAGCGGCTGCGGAGGCTGCGCGGTGCCCTCACGGTGGCCGCCGAGGTCCCGGCCACGCTCGTACGGGCGTCCGCCCGTGCCGCGGTGGAGTCGCTGCAGCTCGTCGACGGTCGCACGACCGTGGTGTGGCACTCGGTGATGTGGCAGTACCTCGAGAACGCCGAGCGGGCGGCGGTGCTGCGCCGACTCGACGAGCTGGGCAGCGAGGCGACGCGGGACCGACCGCTCGCCCACCTCGCGCTCGAGCCGCGCCGGCCGGCCCGCGCAGCGCCGCACGAGTTCATGCTCACCCTGCAGACGTGGCCGGGGGAGGTAGAGGTGGTGCTCGGCATCGCCCAGCCGCACGGCCCACCGGTCGACTGGCGTCCGGCCGGCTGAGCGGGACCGGTTCACCGCTGCCTCGGGCGCTTGCGGGAGCATCGGGCGAGCATCCGCGCGAGGAGAGGACCGCCCATGCAGTTCGGCCGGTGGCTCGAGGAGTTCGAGGTCGGCGCGACGTACAAGCATTGGCCCGGCAAGACGGTCACCGAGTACGACGACCACCTGTTCTGCCTGCTCACGATGAACCACCACCCGCTGCACTTGGACGCCCACTACGCCGGGCAGGCAACGGACTTCGGGCGCAACGTCGTCGTCGGCAACTACGTCTACTCGTTGCTGCTCGGCATGTCGGTGCCCGACGTGTCGGGCCGGGCGATCGCCAATCTGGAAGTGGAGTCGCTGCGCCACGTCGCGCCCACGTTCCACGGCGACACCATCTACGGGGAGACGACGGTGCTCGACGTCCGGGCGTCTGCCAGCAAGCCCGACCGGGGGGTGGTCGCGGTCGAGACTCGCGGCTACAAGCAGGACGGCACGCTGGTCTGCGTGTTCCGGCGCCGGGTGTTGGTGCCGACCCGGGCTTCCGGGGAGTCCCGCGGCGGCGAGCAACCCGGGCGCCCCAATCCGGCCACCCCATGATCGAGTGGACACTTTGGTACGGGACACGCGGCGCGCCGCGTCCAGAGCTGTCCACTCGATCAGTGGGTAGCGGCTGATGAGCGGCAAGCCCGAGCTGTGGCTGGTCCGGCACGGGGAGACGGAGTGGAGCCGCGACCACCGGCACACGGGGAGCCGCACCGACCTTCCCCTGACCGCTGCCGGTGAGCAGGCCGCTCGGGCCATGAGCGGACGGCTGGCGCAGACGGCGTACGACCTGGTGCTGACCAGCCCCCTGCGCCGGGCACGTGACACCGCGCGGCTCGCCGGCTTCCCCGCCGCGGAGGTCGAGCCCGACGCCCGCGAGTGGGACTACGGCGACTACGAGGGGATCACCACGGCGGAGATCCGCAAGGCTCGCCCGGGCTGGACGGTGTGGGCCGGCGGTGCCGAGGGGGGCGAGGACGCGGCGGCCGTGGGCGAGCGCGCCGACCGGGTCGTGGAGCGGGTACGGCGCTGCGCGCCGGAGCGGGCGCTGCTCTTCGCTCACGGTCACCTGCTGCGGGTCCTCGCCGCCCGCTGGATCGACCGGCCAGCCGCCGAAGGAGCGCTCTACCGGCTGGACACCGGGTCGGTGTCCGTCCTCGGCTGGGAACGGGAGACGCCCACCATCACCCGCTGGAACTGCTGACAACCTCCGCCACGTCCCAAGGCGTCTGTTCATCGGGCCGGCGACCGGGGAGCAAGCATGCGGGAGCGCGACGAGGAGTTCGCCGCCTTCGTGCGGGCACGCTCGGCAGCCCTGCTGCGCACGGCGTACGCGCTTACCGGCGACCGGGGGCACGCTGAGGACCTGCTGCAGACGGCACTGATCAAGACCTACCTCGCGTGGGGACGCATCGCCGAGCCGCAGGCGGTGGAGGCGTACGTCCGCCGGACGCTGGTGACCACCTCGACCTCCTGGTGGCGCCGGCGCTGGCACGGTGAGCGGGCCACGGAGAACCTCCCCGAGGTCACGGCGCCGGACACCTCAGTGCAGACCGACGACCGCGAGCTGCTGTGGCTCGCCTTGGCAAGCCTGCCCGCGCGCCAGCGGGCCGTTGCGGTTCTGCGGTTCTACGAGGACCTGTCCGAGGCCGAGACCGCGCGGTTGTTGGGTTGCTCGGTCGGGACGGTCAAGAGCCAGTCCGCGCGGGCGCTCGCGCGGCTGCGCGTGGCCCTCGGTGAGGAGCCTGTTCGCACACGAGACGGAGGCACTCCATGAGCACGCCCGACCGGATCGCGGCAGCCATCGAGGCCCATGTCCGTGACGCCGCGCCAGCGCCCGGCCTGGCCGAGCAAGTCATCGCCCAGGGGCGCGCGCGGCGGCGGCGCCGACACGGGTCCGCACTCGCCGCAGCGGCGACCCTGGTCGTCTCGGTCGGGGCCCTGCCGTCCGTGCTGAGTGACCCCAATACCTCTGCACCGGTCGATCAGCCGCCGCGGCCGGCGGTGACGCTCCCTTCGCCGGGGCCGACGGTCTCCTCGCCGGACCCGACGGCCCCCTCGCCGGACCCGACGGTCCCCTCGCCGGACCCGACGGTCCCCCCGTTGCCGCCGACGGCCTTGGACGAGCTCCCGATCGGCGAGGGTCCGCGGACTGCCTGGCTCGATGGCAAGACGGCAAGCTTCCCGAGCGCCCGCGGCGTCGGCCTCACCGGTGACTATCGCGATCTGCTGCGGAGCACCGACGGGTGGGTCCTGCTCGAGGCTCGGGCGGGCGGGGCCTCGCAGGTGACCCAGGTGGTCGTTGTGACCGAGGCGGGAAGAACGGGCGTTCGAGTGGAACCCGTGGCCCACGTGGACCGAGGGACGATCACCGATGTGGCGGTCAGCTCCGACGGCAGGCAGGTGGCGTGGACCTCGTCCAATGCGTCCCCGTCCGTGGGCCAGACAACGACTGCCGACCTCTCGACCGGCGAGGTGCTCGACGTCTCGAGGTTCAATCTCGGAGGCGGCTTGGGGGACTGCCGTGGCGCGCCAGGAGTGGCGGGTTTGACCGACGGCTTCCTGGTCGAAGCGTTCGGAAACGGCGCGATGGTGAACAGCACCGACGGTTCGGCCATCCTCAGTTGCCATGGCGGGCCGTACACCGGCCTCGTCGCCGTAGGAGCCGAGGGACGGGTCGCGGTGCGCGCCGCCCCCGGCGCCCACTGGGATGCGGGCACCGTCCTCGTCCTCCAAATCGAGGGTGTTGACGCAGGGTCCGTCGCGACGCGGGTGGTGAGCGCTACCGGATGGCCGGCGGCGACCGGGCGGTTCTCCGCTTCCGGTGGCCGCCTGCTAGCAGCGACACCGGCGGGAGAGACGGTGTGGGTGCACGACACCGTTGACGGTGGGCGGACGGTGCCGCTGCTCACGCTCGCCGCAGGCTCTCGGGTCGTCGACCTGGCCTGGGAGGACGAGGACAGCGCACTGATGGTGGTGGAACGTGAGGGCCGCCACCTCGTGGTGCGCTGCCCCGCCCTGGGCGGCGAATGTGAGCTGGCCGGCGAGCCCGACAGCTGGAACGGCGACGTCCAACTCGCCTCCTGACCCGTTACCCGAGCAGGTTCCAGGCCTCCAGCGTCTTGACGAGCAGCGGGGACGTGGGCAGGGCTCGTACGTCCTGCGGTGAACACCAGCGCACAGCGGCGGCGTCGTCGCCGGCAACCGGCGTGCCGTCCGTGACGACGCAGGAGTAGTCCCGAATCTCGTAAACCACACCGTCCGCTCCGGGGCGCTCGACGACGCCGACGAGAGCGCCCACGGCGATCTCGTACCCCGTCTCCTCGCGCACCTCCCGCGCGAGTGCCGCGGCGTCGCTCTCGCCGGGCTCGACCCGCCCACCCGGCAGGGACCAGGTGCCGGCTGCCGGGGGGTTGGCGCGCAGCACCAGCAGCAGCCGCCCGGACCCGTCCCGGACGACGGCGCCGACGCAGGGGGCCGGGACGCGCACCTTCGTCAGCCTAAGGACGCTCCGGCAGCTCGGCGGGCGTAGGTAACCGGCAGAATCGCCGTCCGCGGTCAGCCAGTGGAGTCAACTGCGTCCCGGGACCGGAAACGGCGATCATGGCCGCTTACCGGAGCGAGACCGGTGGACAACCGCCGAGCGGTGTCGGCGGGCGCCCGTACGATCGCTCGCGCCATCCGCCCCACTGAGGAGCCCCCGGTGAGCGGGATCATCGACCTGCAGCGCTTCGGCGAGGTGTTCATCACCCTGTTCGTCATCATGGACCCCCCCGGCACCATCCCGATCTTCCTCGGGTTGACCGGCCGACTGGACGCCCGGCGCCGCCAGCAGGCGGCCTGGCAGGCGGTCGCGGTCGCCTTCGGCGTGATCACCGTCTTCGCCGTGTTCGGCCAGGTGATCCTCGACTACCTCAACATCTCCCTCCCGGCGCTGCAGGGTGCGGGCGGACTGCTGCTGCTGCTCGTGTCACTGCAGCTGCTGACCGGCAAGGAGGACAGTCCGGAGCAGACCGGCAACATCAACGTCGCGCTGGTCCCACTCGGCACGCCGCTGCTCGCCGGCCCCGGCGCGATCGTCGCCACCATGGTCTTCGCCCGGCGTGCCGATGACCCGCCGGAGAGCGTCGCCGTCGCCGCCGGGATCGTCGCCGTCCATATCGTGCTGTGGCTCACCATGCGATTCTCCGGGGCGATCCTGCGAGTGCTGCGTGACTCCGGGGTCACGCTGGTCACCCGCATTGCCGGCCTGCTGCTCTCCGCGATCGCCGTGCAGCTGATCGCCGACGCGGTCCGCGCCTTTGTCACCGCAGGTGGGTCGTGAGCGGGCGGCGGGCGGCGGCCCGGTGAGCGACAGGGCAGCGGGCGGCGGCGGACCGGTGGGCGGGGGGCAGCAGACGCTCGCGGGGATGCCGCAGCGCCTGTACGCCGCGACCCCGACCCGGCTCACCACCTGGATGGACTGCCCGCGCCGCTACCGCTTCACCTACCTCGACCGGCCACCGCCCCGACGGGGCGCCCCCTGGGCGCACAACAGCCTCGGCTCGAGCGTGCACCTCGCCCTCGCCGGCTGGTGGCGGCTGCCCATGACCAAGCGCAGCCCGCCCGCGGCCGGCGCCTTGCTCGGCACGCACTGGGCGGCGGAGGGCTACCGCGACCCCGAGCAGTCGGCGCGGTGGCGGCAGCGGGCGCGGGCTTTCGTCGAACGCTACGTCTCCGCGCTCGACCCGCACGATGAGCCGCGCGGTGTCGAGCGGACCGTGGGGCTGCGCCACGGCGGCGCCGCGCTGTCCGGCCGGGTTGACCGCATCGACGAGCGGCCCGCGCCGGACGGGCGACGCGAGCTGGTCGTGGTCGACTACAAGGCGGGTCGTCACGTCAGCACCGACGACGACGCGCGCTGCTCCCTCGCCCTGGCCGTGTACGCCGCCGCTGCGGCTCGGGTGCTGCGCCAGCGGTGTCGCCGCGTGGAGCTGCACCACGTCCCCAGCGGCACGGTCGCCAGCTGGGAGCACCCCGAGGAGGCCCTCGACCGCCATCTCAGGCGCGCGGAGGCGGTCGCGGAGGAGTGCCGGGAGGCCGACGCCAGCTTCGCCGACGAGGCGGCCCGCGACGCGGCCTTCCCGCCCCGGCCCGGACCGCGCTGCGCCTGGTGTGACTGGTCCCCGTCCTGCCCGGAGGGCCGAACGGCGGCGCCGGCGCGGCGCAGCTGGGACGGTCTGGGCGAGCCCGACTGACCCCCTGCCGTACGCGCCGGCCGGGGGCGGTCTCAGCGGCCCGCGTCCTCCGTGGCGAGGGTCGACCAAAAAACGGTGAGCAGGTCGACCAGAGCCTGCGGGCGCTCGGTGGCGGGGGAGTGACCGGCGCCGGGGATCGCGACACTGGGGGCTCCGAGCCGGTGGGCCATGGCGACCTGCTCGGCCGGCGGCCAGCCGTCGTCCGCCTCGCCGTACGCGACGAGCACCGGGACTCCTGAGGCGGCAAGCTCGTCGACGCGGTCGGTCTCGTCCACCAGCCGCAGGGTGATCTCCCGCAGGGACACTGGGTGGTTGGCGTGGAAGCGGCGCTCGAGCCACGCCTCGACCTCCTGCGGCAGCTCTGCCACACCCACCGACCGGTCGTACGCCTGCTTGGCCGCCCAGGTCGCGCCCAACCCCTGGGCGGCGATCACCGCGGCCATCTGCGTCAGCAGCTCGCGCCGGTCGCCGGGGATCGCTGCCGGTCCCGAGCACAACAGGGTCAGGGAGCGGACGAGCCTGGGGTGGCGCAGGGCAGTGACGCGAGCCACGATGCCCCCGAACGAATGCCCGACCAGATGCACTGGGCCACCAAGCGCGACGGCAAGGGCGGCCGCGTCGTCGGCGAGGGCGTTGATCGTGTAGGCGCCGGGATCCTCGACGCCCGGGGTCTCGAACTGGCCGCGCTGGTCGACGGCGACCGCGGAGAAGCCCGCGTCGGCGAGTGGCTGCAGGATGGCGAGGAAGTCCTCCTTGCTCCCCGTCCACCCGGGCACAAGCAGCGCGAGCCCACCGCTGGCTGACCTCGCCTGGCGCGCCGGGTCCGGCAACGCCTGCAGGGCGGCGAACGCACCGCGCCCTGTCTCGACGGTGCGCGCAAGCACTCCCGGCGGGAGGCCGAGCAGCCGCGGGGAGGTCATTGGCCCACGCTAGCCATCTGCGATCTCCTTGGTCCCATCCGCGGCTGCCGTAGGCTCCACCGCAGTGATCTCTGCCGACCATGAAGGCAGAGACCCCCGAGGAGGGCTATGTCGACCCGAGCAGCGCAGCACCGCGCGCGGCGGCGCGCACGCGGGCGCGGCGCGGCCGCTGCGGCCTCGGCCGGTGTCCTCGTGGTCTCCGGGCTCGCCGGTACCGGCGTCCTCCCGCTGAGCGACACCGGGTCCGCAGCGGACGCGATGGTGCCGCGCCCGGACCCCGCCGGCGAGTCGCACCAAGGGCTCGGCCGGCCGGTGTCGGAGCCGGTGATCGCCGACGACCGGGGTGGAGCGCAGGCCAACCGCCGGACCACGCGCCATCCGTTGCCGTCCGACTCCGGCACCGGGCGCCGGGTCGTTTACGACATCTCCGCCCAGCGGGTCTGGCTGGTGCGCGCCGACGGAGCCGTGGCCCGCAGCTACCTCGTCTCGGGTAGTCGCTACGACCAGGTCGCGCCCGGCACATACCCGGTGTTCTCCACCTCCCGGCACGCCGTTAGCTGGCACGGCACGGAGACGATGGAGTACATGGTCCGCTTCACCCGCGGCGACAACGCCAACATCGGTTTCCACGACATCCCGGTACGGGCGGCAACTGGGCGCGCCGTGCAGTCGCTCGCCCGGCTCGGTACTCCGCTCTCCGACGGGTGCATCCGGCAACGCGAGCGCGATGCGCGGGCGCTGTGGAAGTTCGCTCCCGTCGGCACGCCGGTGGTTGTCACCGCCTGAAGCCCCCGATGGCGGGCCGGTCGGCGAGCCGCTCCGCTGCCGTCGGGCTGGGCGGCGGTGTCGGCGCTCAGGAGTCGCTGGACGTCGAACGCCGCCGCCGACGGCGGCGCCGGGCCGAGGCCGTGGGCTCCTCGCCGCTGACCGGCGTCGCCACCGCCGGGGCAGCAGGTCCGCCGTCCAAAGGCACCCCGCCGCGGGTGCGCCGTCGTCGTGGTCGACGGCGTCCCTCACTCTCCCGGGCCGCATCGGCGTCCCGCCCGCGGTGGGCCGCTTCCCCACCGCCGGCCGCGCCGCGGCTGGAGCGGTCCCGACCTGCACGCCCGTCCCGGGCCTGCGGGCGTTGGCCGGAGCGGCGACCGGTCTCGCCGATGTCCTCGACCTCTTCGGCCGCCAGTCCGGCACGGGTGCGCTGGCCCCGCGGCAGCGTGCCGGTGACGCCATGGGGGATGCCGAGCTCCACATACAGGTGCTCGGAGGTCGAGTATGTCTCGGCCGGCTCCGCGTAGGGCAGCCCCAGCGCGGTGTTGATGCCCTGCCAGCGGGCCAGGTCGTCCCAGTCGACAAAGGTCACCGCGATGCCGGAGGCACCGGCGCGCCCGGTGCGCCCGATGCGGTGCAGGTAGACCTTGTCGTCCTCGGGGCAGACGTAGTTGACGACGTGGGTGACCCCCTCGACGTCGATGCCCCGGGCGGCGACATCGGTGGCCACGAGGACGTCGACCTTGCCGCCGTGGAAGGCGCGCATGGCCTGTTCACGGGCGCCTTGACCGAGGTCACCGTGGACCGCCGCCACCGCGAAGCCGCGATCGGCCAGCCCGTCGGCGACCCGCTGAGCCGAGCGCTTGGTGCGGCAGAAGACCATGGCCAGGCCGCGGCCCTCCGCTTGCAGCAGGCGGGCGAGGATCTCCTCCTTGTCCAGGGAGTGCACCCGGTAGACGAACTGCGCGGTCGTCGGCACGGTTGCCGTCTCCTCCGGCGACTCGGCGCGCAGGTTGACCGGGTGGCGCATGTACCGGCGCGCCAGCGCGACCACCTGTCCGGGCATGGTCGCCGAGAACAGCATGGTCTGGCGCAGCTCGGGGATGCGCTCCACGATGCGCTCGATGTCGGGCAGGAACCCCAGGTCGAGCATCTCGTCGGCCTCGTCGAGCACCAGGACCTTGACGTGGGAGAGGTCCAGCTCGCCCTGCTGGCGCAGGTCCAGCAGCCGCCCAGGCGTGCCGACGACGACATCGACACCCGTCCGCAGCGCCGCGACCTGCGGCTCGTACGCCCGCCCGCCGTAGACAGTGAGGACGCGGACGCGGCGGACGGATGCGGCCGCACGCAGGTCGCCGGCCACCTGCACGGCAAGCTCGCGGGTGGGGACGACGACCAGCGCCTGGGGCCGTCCGACCTCGACCAGATCGGCGTAGTTGCGGTCGTCCGGGGCGACGATGCGCTGCAGCAGCGGGATTCCGTACGCCAACGTCTTGCCGGTGCCCGTGCGGGCCTGGCCGATGACGTCGGTGCCGGTCAAGGCCAGCGGAAGGGCCATCTCCTGGATGGGAAAGGCCTCGGCGATGCCAAGCTTGTCAAGAGCATCGGCGATGGCGGGGAGCACCCCGAGCTCGCGGAACGTGGTCAGGCCTGATCGCCTCTTTCGTACATCGCCGCGCGCGGCGCGGCTGCAGGTCTGCGGGCGGTCGCGGTGCGGCGGAAGGTCTGGTGGCGCGCCGCGGCAAGGCTGCCGGGCGCCCGCTTCGCCGGCCAGTCTAGCCACGACCGGCAGCGCCGCTACGCTGCAACGCGTGGCGGAGCAGCCCGCGGGAGGCGTCGACGCACTGGACCACCCGCCTTACCGCGCTGCCGTCGTCGACCTGCTCGGGGTACTCGCGTACGGGGAACTCACCGCGTTCGAGCGGCTTGCCGAGGACGCAGCCCTAGCCCCGACGCTGAACGACAAGGCCCAGCTGGCGGCCATGGCCGCCGCCGAGTTCCATCACTTCGAACGGCTGCGGGACCGACTCGTGCAGCTCGGTGCGGATCCCAGCGCGGCGATGACACCCTTTCGCGGCCCGCTGGACGAGTTCCATGCACACACCGCTCCGGCGGACTGGCTCGAGGGCCTGGTCAAGGCCTACGTCGGGGACGGGATCGCCGCGGACTTCTATCGCGAGGTGTCGGCCTTTCTCGACGCGGACACCCGCGCTCTCGTGGTCGAGGTCCTCGCGGACACCGGTCACGCCGGCTTCGCGGTCGAGCGGGTGCGCGCCGCCATCACGGGCGACGCGCGTGTCGGTGGTCGGCTGGCCCTGTGGGGACGTCGCCTCATGGGGGAGGCGCTCAGCCAGGCGCACCGGGTCGCCGCAGACCGGGACGCCCTGTCCGCGCTGATCGTCGGAGCGATCGACCAGCCCAGCATGGACCTGGCCGAGATCGGCCGAGTCTTCGCCAGGCTCACCGAGAACCACACCAAGCGGATGGCCGCGCTGGGCCTCTCTGCCTGAGCGGCTCGCTGACTGCCGTGTTCAGGTCGTGACGCGTCTCAGCCCGGTACGGCGCCGAGGCACCGCACCGGGCTGATGAGTCAGACGCCGCGAGCCCCCGACTCAGGCCTTTCGGCCCATGGCCCCCGCGACGCCGGCCACGCCGATGGCCGCCAGCACCACCTGGATGAGCAGCTCGATCCAGTCGATGCCACCGGTGTTCGCGATGTCGAGCGCGCGGGCGATGAAGGTGCCGATCAGCGCCGCGACAATCCCGATCACGATGGTCAAGACGATGCTGATGTCCTGCTTGCCCGGGACGACCAGGCGTCCGAGAACGCCGATGATCGCGCCGATGATGATGGCGCTGATGATGCTGCCAACCATGTTCCCTCCTCAGGGATAGCTCACGGCCTGCCGTACCCCGCGCCCATGATCGGGCAAACCTGGCGCGCCTGGCAGGACGACGCGCCGCACGGGCTCCTACGCGGTGCCGAAACCGACGCGGCGCTCGATCTGGGGGCTGATGTCGACGTAGGCGAGCCGGTCAGCAGGCACGATCACCTTGCGTCCGCGCTCGTCGCGCAGCGTGAGCACACCGCCGGAGTCGAGCGCCGCAGCGACGTCCTGCTCCACCTCGTCGGGAGGCGCGCCGCTGTCGATGACGATCTCGCGTGCGGTGTGCTGCACGCCGATCCTGACCTCCACCTGCGGTCCTCCCGAAGTCTGCTGAACGGCTGCGTACGACGGGCGGGCCCGGTCGCTGCTCGCCGTGGGAATCGCGGCGGCCGGCTCAGGCTAGTCGGTGGGGGCGCCAGCGAGGTCTTCACGGCGCGGGAAGCCGCGGATCCCTCGCCAGCCAAGGGTGGACACCAGCTCGGTCGCCAGCTCCTGGGGGATCGCGCCGCGGCTCGCCAGCCAGTAGCGCGCCGACATCTGGGCCATGCCCGCGAGACCGGCGGCCAGCACCAACGACTCTGGGTGTGAACGCCCGGTGTCCGCGGCGATGACCTCACTGATCGCCTCGGCGCACTGACGGTGGACCCGTTCGATGCACGAGCGGACCGCCGGCTCGTTGATGTGGTCAGACTCGAAGATGAGCCGAAAGGCCCCGCCCGGGTCGCCAACGTAGGTGAAGTAGGCGCGCACCGTCGCCGCCGCCCGCAGCTTGTTGTCCGCCGACGAGGCCAGTCCCGCCCGCAGTCCCCGTACGAGCTCCTGCCCGCTCTGCTCCAGCAGCGCCAGGTAGAGGTCGAGCTTGCCCGGGAAGTGCTGGTAGAGCACCGGCTTGCTGACTCCAGCCTGGGCGGCGATCTCGTCCATCGCGGCGGCGTGGTAGCCGTGGCGTACAAACACTTCACGTGCCGCCTGCAGCAGCTGGGTGCGCCGCTCCTCCGGGGAAGGGCGTCCACCCGTCACCAGCGTGTCCGACGGCTGGGTCACCGGCGCAGCGTAGTGGCGGGCGGGGGACGGAACAGCCAGGCTTGCGGCTGGGTTGAGCCTCCCGTCACAAGCGCGACCATCGCCCGCCGCCGGAGGAGCGCGTGTCCCTGCCGCCGCTCGTCGCGCCCGGCGCTGCGTTGAGCGCCGACCAGGTACGCCGCTACGCGCGTCACCTGGTGCTTCCGGAGTTGGGGATGGCCGGTCAGCAGCGCCTGGCGAACGCGAAGGTCCTCGTCGTGGGCGCCGGGGGCCTGGGCTCGCCGGCACTGATGTACCTCGCTGCCGCCGGGGTGGGCACGCTGGGCATCGCCGACTTCGACGCCGTGGAGGAGTCCAACCTGCAGCGTCAGGTCGTCCACGGGCGCAGCGACGTAGGCCACCCGAAGGCCGCGTCCGCGGGGGCGGCCGTGCGCGAGCTGAACCCCTACGTCGAGGTCGTGCTGCACGAGCAGCGCCTCGACGGCACCAATGCGCTTGACACGTTCGCCGCGTACGACCTGGTCGTCGACGGCACCGACAACTTCGCCACCCGGTACGTCATCAACGATGCGTGCGTGGTGCTCGACAAGCCGTACATGTGGGGCTCGGTCTCCCGCTTCGACGGGCAAGCGAGTGTGTTCTGGGCCCGGCACGGTCCGTGCTACCGCTGTGTTCACCCGGGGCCGCCCCCAGCTGGCGCCGTGCCTGGCTGCGCCGAGGGCGGGGTGCTCGGGGCGTTGTGCGGCACGATCGGCTCGGTCATGGCGGCCGAGGCGATCAAGCTGTTGACCGGGCTTGGGCAGCCGCTCGTGGGTCGGATCCTGCTGCATGACGCGCTGGATATGCGCTTCGACGCCGTGACGGTGAGAGCGGATCCCCGTTGCCTCAGCTGCGGCCCGCGACGCGCGGACGGCGGCGGCGCGGCTCCGCCAGCGGTTGCCGAACCGCCCGCCGCCGAGACGCCCGCCGCCGGGTCCGCCATCTCAGTGCGCCAGCTGCGCGACTGGCTCGCGGAGCGCGCTCGCGGCGAGCGGAGCTTCATGCTGGTGGACGTCCGCGAGCCGTACGAGTATGAGATCAACCGCATCCCCGGCTCGGTGCTGGTGCCGCGGGCGGAGTTCCGCGCTGGGCGGGCGCTGGAGCTGCTGCCCGCCAGCAGCCCGATCGTGTTGCACTGCAAGAGCGGCCAGCGCTCCGCCGAGGTTCTCGCCGAGCTGCACGCAGCCGGGCGGCGCGATGCGATGCACCTCGAGGGGGGCATCGACGCGTGGGTCGAGCAGGTCGAGCCGCACCTGCCGACGTACTGAGCACCCGGACGAGTCAACGACCGGCGCGGGTGTAGCGCAGCACCACCCGGAGCCGCAGGCTGCCGTCGGGCTCCTGCAGCCGCTCCAGGTGCTGCTCGCAGGTGGCGCGCGCCTCGGCCAGCCGGTCGGCGGGGATGGCCTCCAAGATGGCGCGCGACCCGTTCGACCAGGACCAGCGCCACCACTGCCCGGGGTCGGTGAACGTGACGTCGTACGGCTCCTCGACCGTTGCGGGCTCGCTGAAGCCGGCGGTGACGACCGCTGCCTCGACCGACGCGACCTCGCGCCAGACGTCGTTGGTCCACGGCATGGGCATCGGTGGAGTGTCATCGGGCCGAAACGACCGGGCCGCCGAGAGCACCGGCTCCCAGCGCGGGTCATCCGGGCCGAACCAGGAGAAGGCCAGGCGGCCCCCAGGTCGCAGCACCTCCCGGCAGGTCCGCAGGCCGGTGTGCAGGTCGGGAAGGAAGAACAGGACCAGCCCGGCCAGCACCGCGTCGTAGGGCGCCTCCGTCGAGTCGGCGAGAGTCTCGACGGCGCCGATGTCAACCCGAACGTGTGCCAGCCCGCGCTCGTGGACCTCGGCGGCGGTCCGGGTCACCATGCCGGGCGCCGGGTCGATGCCCCGTACCGCACCGGCCGGCCCGACCGCCTCCGCGGCCGCGAACAGCACCGCCCCCCGCCCGCAGCCGACGTCCAGGACGCGTTCACCGGGAGCGAGTGCGGCGATCTCGACGAGCCGGCGCCCGAAGACGGAGAAGAAGTCCACACCGGTGTGGTCGTATGTCGCGGCGGCCCGGTCGAAGACGCTGACGATGCCACTTCCCGTGCCCGCATCCTGCCCGCGAGTCATGCCGCGAGGGTAGGAGACACTGCGTTCGACTGGCGGGACCGGAGTGAGTCCCGTACGCGGCCGAGCCGGCGGAAGCAGTCGCGCGGCGAGAGGGGTGATGAGCGCATGAGCAGCCGCGACGTGCTCGTCGACACGTTCGGCAGGGTGCAAGAGGTCGTCCACCAGGTCGCCGACGGCCTGACGCCAGCGGAGCTGAACCGTCGCATCGATGGTCAGGCCAACTCCATCGCCTGGCTGGTATGGCATCTCACCCGGATCCAGGACGACCACCTAGCGGACGCGGCCGGGACCGAGCAGGTCTGGACGGCCGCCAGCTGGATGCGCAGGTTCGCGCTCCCGTTCGATGCGACGGCCACCGGTTACGGGCACGCGCCCGAGGACGTAGCGGCGGTCCGCGTGGAGTCGGTGGACCTGCTGACCGGCTACCACGACGCGGTCCACGACCAGACGGTCGCCTACGTTGGAGGTCTCACTGACGCCGATCTCGCCCGCGTCGTCGACGAGTCGTGGACCCCGCCGGTGACCCTCGGCGTACGGCTGGTGAGCGTGATCAGTGACGACCTGCAACACGCCGGGCAGGCGGCTCTCGTCCGCGGCCTGCTGCTCGGGCAGCGGGCCGAATCCGGCTGACCCTTGCCGGCAACCCCGCCCTCCGGGTCGCTTGACACCGACGTGTCAGACGGAGCCCGGGTTATAACCCGCTGTGCGTCTGACAAGTCAGCGTGCCGCTGCCTGCCCTCGACCCGTCCCGCGAGCGTGGGGAACCGCCGCGATGGACGCGGAACCGCACCGGGATGGCGCACGTCCGAGCCGGCGGGACGGATTGGTCGTCCGGGAACGGGAGGCTCGTTATGGGTGCTCACTGGGGCGCGAGGCGGGGCCGTACCGCTGTGCTGGCGGTTCTCACCTGCGTGGTGGCCGCTCTAGCGGCTTGTGGATCGACGACTGGGCCGGTCACCGAGTCCACGATCGCGCCGGACGGCGGGTCGACGCCCACGCCGCCACCGCCGTCCACAAGGCAGGCCGTCGTGCGCGGTGCGCCCGTCGACAAAGCCGTGGCGGGCATGCGTGCCTTCGGGCACGAGCTGTACGGCGAGGTGGCGGTGACCGGCGCCAACACGGTCGTCTCGCCGCTGAGCATCTGGTACGCCTTCGCGATGGCCCGCGCCGGCGCCGGTGGGGGCACGGCAGCCGAGATCGACGAGGTGCTCCGCTTTCCCCATGAGGGGCTACACGAGGCGCTCGCCCGCCTCAGCGACGGAGTGGTCACCACCGACCAGGCGCCGCCGCGGCTGCCGCCCAACGTGCGCCGCGAAGCCGAGCGAGACCCCGCACCCCCGGTCCTTGCCATCGCCAACGGCCTGTTCGTGCAGGACGGCTTCGCAGTGGGCGAGCCCTTCGCCGCGACGCTCGAGGACTACTACGGCGCCGCCGCCGAGCGGGTCGATTTCCTTTCCGGGGCTGCCGCTGCGGAGATCAACTCCTGGGTTCGTGAGCAGACCGCCGGCCGGATCAAGGAGCTCTTCGAGTCTCTCGACCCCGCGACTCGGGTGGTGCTGGCGAACGCGGTCTACCTGAAGGCCGACTGGGCCGTGCCGTTCGCCGGGTACCCGACGCGGCACGCGCCGTTCACCCGGGCCGACGGCAGCGTCGTACGGGTGCCGACCATGCGCCAGGAGACCGAGCTGCGGTACGCCGCCGGCGACGGCTGGCAGGCGGTGGAGCTGCCCTACGTCGGCGGTGAGCTGGCGATGTGGGTGCTCGTGCCCGCCGCGGGTGGCGACCCTGGCGAGCTGCTCGCACCCGATGTGCTCAACGCGGTCGACAAGGGCCTGCACAGCAAGCGGGTGGACCTGCGGCTGCCGCGCTGGGACTTCGCCACCGAACTCAACCTCGTCGGTCCGCTACAGGAGCTGGGCATGAACCAGCCGTTCTCGATGTCCGCCGACTTCGCCGGCATCGCCCCCGGCCTCGCCATCGACCAGGTGGTGCACCGCGCCAACATCACCGTGGACGAGTGGGGTACGGAGGCCGCGGCCGTGACCGGTATCGCTTTTGCTATCTCGATGCCGCCGCCTGCGGACGTCCAGGTACGTGCGGATCGGCCCTTCGCCTTCGTGATCGCGCACACCCCGACAGGTGCCCCCCTCTTCGCCGGCTCCGTGGGTGACCCGTCGCAGTAGGGCTCCACCATGCTGGCCGGGTGGACGGCGCGGCCGACGACTTCACCGAGGCCGTGCTCGACCTCGTCGAGCGCATCCCACCGGGCCGGGTGATGGCCTACGGATGGATAGCCGCCGCGCTCGGGCACGGCGGGCCCCGTCGGGTCGCGCGCGTGATGTCCGCGTACGGCGGCGGGGTGCCCTGGTGGCGGGTGACGACCGGCGGCGGCCGGCTGCCGCCGGGCCACGAGGAGGAGGCGCGCCGCCGGCTGCTGTCCGAGGGGGCTGTGTTCCGCGGCCCGCGGGTGCTGATGGCCGCGTCCGGGTGGTACCCGGAGGAGCTCCCGGACCCCCGCGGCTGACCACCGCGGACGCCGGATGACCGAATCATCTAGACATTCGGCCTAGGACGTGGCAACTTGGTGTGCTGTCACAATGATTAGGACATAGCGCCATGGTCAGTCTGTTCAGGCCGCCCGGCCTCGACCCCGTGGACCACGAGGTCATCCAGGTGATCCACAGCATGCGCCGCGAACTTGGCCATCTGCTTGGCACGCCCAGGCGCTGGCACGGGCAGCTGCGTCGCACCTCGCTAGCCCGCGCCATCCGTGGCTCGAACAGCATTGAGGGTTACCACGTCAGCGTCGACGATGCCGTCGCGGCGGTCGACGAGGAGCAGCCTCTCGCTGCCGACGAGCGCACCTGGTCGGAGATCATCGGCTACCGCAGCGCCATGAGCTTCGTCCTGCAGGCCGGTCAGGACCCCGAGTTCCGGTATGACCCAGGGGTGCTGCGGAGCATGCACTTCATGCTGCTCTCCCACGACTTGTCCAAGGGTCCGGGGCTCTACCGACAGTCGACGATCTACGTCAACGACGAGTCAGGCGGACGGATCGTCTACGAGGGCCCAGACGCGCACACCGTGCCGGAGCTGGTGCGGGCGCTGATGACAGATCTGAACGCCGACAGAGCGGCAGACCCGCTGGTCAAAGCAGCGATGGCGCATCTGAATCTGGTCATGATCCACCCGTTCCGCGACGGCAACGGGCGGATGGCCCGGGCGGTGCAGACACTGGTGCTGGCTCGCGATGCGATCGTCGCCCCGCAGTTCGCCAGCATCGAGGAATGGCTGGGCAGTAATACGCAGTCGTACTACCGAGTGTTGGCCGCGACGGGCGGCGGGTCGTGGCGTCCGGAGCGGGACACTCATCTGTGGGTGAAGTTCAACCTGCGAGCACACCACATGCAAGCCCAGACAGTGCGCCGGAGGATGGCCAGCGCCGAGAGGCTGTGGCTTCGGCTCGAGGAAGTGGTGGCGCAGCACCACCTGCCTGCCCGCACGGCCAATGCGCTGTACGACGGCGCTGCCGGTCTTCGGGTACGACGCCCCGCCTACGCGAAGCTCGCCGAGGTCGAAGGCCGTACGGCGACTCGCGATCTGGCCCAACTCGTCGAGTCAGGCCTGCTGTCCGCCGAAGGAGCGACACGGGGGCGGTACTACCGCGCCAGCGACACGCTGCGTTCCTGGGCCGCGGCCGTACAGGGGACCGCGGCCCCGTTGGACGACCCCTACCCAAGGCTCGAGCAGGAGATCGACCTCAGCGCCCGGGGCGCCGCCGTTACTACCGCTGGTCGCGGAGACGAACCAGTCCTCGCCCGCACGCTCACCAGTGCGGACTAGACCCTGACCTGTCGGTGGGGTCGGCTTGAATGCCGGCCATGCGAGCCATCCCAGCCAGCGAGGCCAGCCCCGGCGGGCCAGCCTCGCGCTTGCGGCTCGTACGGCCGGTGCCGTCGCCGATCTGCGCGCCGGTGCTGGACGAGGCGCAGCGCGCCGCTGTGGAGCACCGCGGGGGACCGTTGCTTGTGCTGGCAGGGCCGGGCACCGGCAAGACGACCACGCTCGTCGAGGCGGTCGTCGACCGGGTGGAGCGCGACGGGGCAGCCCCTGAAGAGGTGCTCATGCTCACCTTCTCGCGGCGGGCGGCAGCCGAGCTGCGGGACCGGGTCACGGCCCGGCTGGGCCGGACGGTCCGTGAGCCGCTGGCGCGCACGTTCCACTCCTACGCGTTCGGCTTGTTGCGCCAGGAGGCGCTGCTGCGCGGTGAGTCGGCACCAGCGCTGCTCAGCGGCCCCGAGCAGGACCTGCTCATCCGGGAGCTGCTGCGCGGTGACGTCGAGGAGTTCGCTGGGGCGCCCTGGCCACAACCGTTGCATCCCGCGCTCGCCACCCGCGGCTTCGCTCGGGAGCTGCGCGACCTGCTGCTGCGGTGCTGGGAGCGGGGGGTCGAGCCGGCCGAGCTGGCCCGGCGGGGGCACGAGCGTGGCCGCGACGACTGGGTGGCGGCGGCACGCTTCGCCCGCCAGTACGCCGGGGTCACCGCGCTGCGGCCGCCGCCGGCGTACGACCCGGCGCAGCTGGTCCGGGCGGCGGTGTCGCTGCTGCGCGACGACTCCCGCGTGCTGGCCCGTGAGCGGGCCGCCAGGGTCGCGGTTCTCGTCGACGAATACCAGGACTGCGACCCCGCGCAGGAGGAGCTGCTCCAGCTGCTCGCCGGCGACGGCCGTGACCTGCTCGTCGTCGGCGACCCCGACCAGGCGATCTACGGCTTCCGCGGCGCCGACGTCGAGTGCATCCACCGCTTCCCCGAGCGGTTCCGGGCCGGTGACGACAGCCCCGCGCCTGTCGTTGCCCTGACCAGTTGCCGACGTAGCGGAGCTCAGCTGCTGGGAGCAACACGTCGGGTCGCGGCGCGGTTGGGTGGTCCGCCGGGGCACCGCATGCTGACACCCGCCGCAGAGGTGCCCCCCGGCTCGGTTGAGGTGCTGCTGCTGCGGTCCGCGGCACAGGAAGCCGAGGTGGTCGCGCAGCGGCTCCGGGCGTCGCACCTCGTCGACAAGGTGCCGTGGTCGCAGCAGGCGGTGCTGGTGCGCGGTGCGCGGGCGCTGCCGGTGCTGCGCCGCGGGCTGACCGCAGCTGGCATACCGGTGACCGTACGGCTGGAGGAGGTCGCTCTCGTCGACGAGCCGGCGGTCCAGCCGCTGCTGCGAATCCTCGAGGTCGCCACCGGACGCCGCACGCTCGACGCCGCGGTTGCCGAGGAGCTGGTGACGGGCCCGTATGGCGGTGCCGATCCGCTGGCGCTGCGCCGGTTGCGGCGCGAGCTGCGCAGCCACGAGCTGGCCACCGGTGGCGGCCGGTCCTCGGCTGAGCTGCTGGTCGAGGCCTTGCAGCGGCGGGTCGAGCTGGTGGCGCTGGACTCCCGCGCTGTTGCGCCGGCCCGCCGGGTCGCCGAGCTGCTCGGCGCCGCCCGCGGAGCGGCCAACCGGCCGCGGGCGACGTCTGAGGACGTGCTGTGGTCGGTGTGGAGCACCAGCGGTGTCGCCCACCGGTGGTCGGAACGGGCTATTGCTGGGGGTCCTGGTGCCGCCATAGCCGACCGCGACCTCGACGGCGTCGTCGCGCTCTTCGACGTCGCCGCCCGGCTCAGCGACCGGATGCCCGCGGCCGGGCCGGCAGCGCTGCTCGAGCACCTGCTGGGCCAACAGATTCCCGCCGACAGCCTCGCCGCGCGCGCCCCGCGGGGTGAAGCCGTCACACTCCTCACCGCCCACGCCGCCAAGGGGCTGCAGTGGCAGGTCGTCGTCGTCGCCGGAGTGCAGGAGGGCAGCTGGCCGGACCTGCGCCCGCGCGGGTCGCTGCTCGGTGCCCAGGCACTCGTCGACGAGCTGGCCGGCCGCGACGTGTCGCCGGCTGCGGCGCTCTCGGCGGTCCTCGCCGAGGAGCGGCGCCTGTTCTACGTCGCCGCGACGCGAGCGAGCCGCCGGCTGCTGGTCACGGCCGTATCCGGCGAGGACGCGCAACCCTCCCGGTTCCTCGACGAGCTCTCTCCCTGGGAGGGCCCTGAGCCCCGGCCGCTCAGCCGGGTGCCGCGCGGGCTGGACCTGCCATCGGTGGTCGCCGAGCTGCGCGCGGTCACCTGTGCCGTCGATGGTGCCGAGGTGGCGGGGGCGCCGGTCGACGCGGAGCGCCGCGCCGGCGCGGCTGCGCAGCTCGTCCGGCTGGCCGCCGAAGGCGTGCCCGCGGCGGCGCCGGAGAACTGGTACGGCCTGCTTCGGCTCTCCGACGAGCGGCCCATCCGGCTGGCGGAGGAGCCGGTACGCGTGTCACCCAGCAAGGTCGAGGCTTTCGCCCGGTGCGAGCTGCGGTGGTTCTTGGAGGCCTGCGGCGGTACCCGCGAGGACTCCACCGACCAGAGCATCGGCACGATGGTTCACGCGCTCGCCCACGACGTTGCCACCGGGCGTACGACGCCGGCAGAGCTGCCGCAGCGCTTCGCGGAGCAGTGGCTGACCGTCGACGCGGGCACCGGCTGGTACGCCCGCCGTGAGCACGACCGGGCGGCCGCCATGGTCGAGCGGTTGGCCGCCTGGCTGCGCGACAACCCCCGCGAGCTCGTCGCCGCCGAGCAGCACTTCTCGGTCGACATCGACGTCGACCTCGGCGTCGACCCGGAGCTCAACCCACCCGGGAACGGGCCGGTTGACCCGTCCCGGCGGGCGACGCTGTCCGGGCGGGTCGACCGCGTCGAGCGGGACGCGGCCGGCCGGCTGGTCGTGGTCGACCTCAAGACGGGGAGCAGTCGGCCCAAGAGCGAGGAGGTGCTCGACCACGCCCAGCTGGGCGCATACCAGCAAGCGGTCGCGCTCGGCGCGTTCGGCCCGGCCACCCCGGGCGGCGCCGCGCTCGTCCAGCTCGGCGGAGGCGCGCGTGGCGGGGGAGCCACTGAGCAGCATCAGCCCCCGCTCAGCGACGCGCCGGACCCGGGCTGGGCGCAGCGGCTGGTCGGCGTCACCGCGCTCCGCATGGCGGGAGCGGCGTTCACCGCCACCGAGAACCGTTGGTGCGCCAGGTGCCCGGTGCGCGCGTCCTGCCCGGCTCACGACGACGGGCGGCAGGTGACCGGGTGACCCTGGTGTCGAGCCCCCCGGCCCGTCGGCTGGTGTCGGCCGCGGAGCTGGCGGCCGCGCTGCGGCTGCCCCGTCCTACCCCTGAGCAGATTGCCGTGGTGGAGGCGCCGCTGGGCCCCGGCGTCGTCGTCGCGGGGGCCGGGTCCGGCAAGACCGAGACCATGGCGGCCCGCGCGGTGTGGCTGGTGGCCAACGGGCTGGTGCGCCCCGACCAGGTGCTGGGGCTGACCTTCACCCGCAAGGCCGCCCGGGAGCTCGGCGAGCGCCTGCGCCAGCGGCTCGCTCAGCTGCGCGCGTACGGCCTGACGCCCTTCGGCGATTCCGGCCCCGCCCGGGAGGTGGGTAAAGCAGACTGCGGCGAGCCGGTCGTCGTGACGTACGACGCCTACGCCGGGCGGATCGTCTCCGAGCACGCGCTGCGACTCGGCCGCGAGCCGGATGCCCGGTTGGTGACCGAGGCTGTGGCCTGGCAGCTCGCCACGCGGGTGGTCCGCGGCTACGACGGTCCGATGGACCACGTGGAGGCGGCCTTCACCACCGTGGTGGACGCGGTCCTCGCCCTGCACGGCGAGCTGTCCGGTCACCTCGTCGAGCCGGCGGCGCTGCGGGCGTGGACGCTGCGGCTGATCGACCGGCTCGCGGCCATCCCCCGTGCCCCCGGCCAGCGCACCGCAGGACAGCTGTACGCATCCGTCGCGCAGGCCCGCGCCCGCCAGGAGGCACGGCTGCAGCTGCTGCCCCTCGTCGAGGCCTTCCGGGCGGACAAGCGCTGCCGGGAGCTGGTCGACTTCTCCGACCAGGCTGCCCTCGCCGCCCGCCTGGGCGTGACCTTCCCGGAAATTGGACAGCTCGAGCGTTCCCGCTACGCGGTCGTGATGCTCGACGAATACCAGGACACCAGCCACGCCCAGCTGGTCCTGCTCCGGGCACTGTTCGGGGGAGGTCATCCGGTGACGGCCGTGGGCGACCCCTGCCAGTCCATCTACGGCTGGCGCGGGGCCAGCGCGGCGTCGTTGTCGGCGTTTCGGCGGCACTTCGCGGCCGCGGACGGGGCGCCGGCACCCTGCCGCACGCTCAGCACCAGCTTTCGCAACACCGCGCCAGTGCTCGCCGTCGCCAACGCGGTCGCCGCGCCGCTGCGCCAGCGAGGTCTCGTCGTCCCCGAGCTGACGACGCCGGGCGGCTTCGGTGGCGCGCTGGACGGCCACCGCTGGACGGGCGCCGCGAGCATCCGCAACGGCGCGGTCGGTAGAGCGGCCAAGGGCGAGGTGGTCTGCGCGCTGCATCACAGCGTGGAGGACGAGGCCGCCGACATCGCTGAGCGCGTGGCTCGGGAGTGGGCCGGGCGCAACGAGCACGCGGCCGGTCGGGCCAGGCCCAGCGTGGCAGTCCTCGTCCGGCGGCGGGCGCAGATCGAGCGGATCGCCCGGGCACTGCACGAGCGGGGATTGCCCGTCGAGGTGGTCGGCGTCGGTGGACTGCTCACCATGCCCGAAGTCGCCGATGTCGTCGCCACCCTGCAGGTCCTCGTCGATCCCAGCCGCGGTGACGCGCTGGTCAGGCTGCTCACCGGTGCCCGGTGGCGCATCGGTCCCCGCGACCTCGACGCGCTCGGACGCTGGGCGCGGCGGCTCGTCGACACCGGTGGCGCTGGCCGCGACGGTCGGGGAGCCGCCGGGTCGCAGCTCGTACCCCCGACCGCGGGACGCGCCGTCGAAACGGAGCCGGACGAGGCCGACAAGCGCAGCCTCTGCGACGCGGTGGACACGCCGCCCCCATGGGGTTGGCTCTCCGTGGAGGGACACCGGCGGATCACCGCGCTGAGCCGGGAGCTACGGGCGCTGCGTGCCCGCGCGGCGCAACCGCTGAGCGACCTCGTGACGGATGTGGTCGCGACTCTGGGAGTCGACGTCGAGGTGAGCGCCCGGACCGGCACGCTCGGGCCGTCACGCGTCCACCTCGACCGCTTCCTCGACGTGACAGCCGAGTTCGCCGCTACGGGTGACGAGGCCGGCCTGCCCGCCTTCCTCAGCTACCTCGAGGCGGCCGCCGCAGAGGAGCGCGGGCTGCGCCCCGGTGAGGTTCATGTCGATGGCGAGCGCGTCCAGGTGCTGACCGTGCACGGCGCCAAGGGCCTGGAGTGGGACGTCGTCTTCGTGCCCGGCATGGTCGACAAGGTCTTCCCGGGGGCCCCGGAGGCTGCGAAGGCCTGGCTCAACGACCTCGGGGAGTTGCCGTTCCCGCTGCGCGGCGACGGTGACGACCTGCCCGGCTTCGACATCGACCGCGCGGCGGACCAGCGGGAGGTCCACGAGGCCTACGCGCGCTTCGTACGTGACTGCGGCGCCCGCGAGCGGCTGGAGGAGCGGCGGCTGGCCTACGTCGCCGTCACCCGCGCGCGCCGGTTGTTGGTCTGTTCCGGCTACCGCTGGGACGACACGTTCGCCCCACGCCAGCCGGGGGAGCTGCTGCTGGACGTACGCGCTGCCTGCCTGGCCGGTGCGGGCACCGTGGCCGTCTGGTGCGATCCCGTCGACATCTCCGGTGGCAACCCACTGGTCGCCCGCCGCACCGGCACGTGCTGGCCCGACGACCCGCTCGGCCCGAGGCGGGCGCAGATCGAAGCCGGGGCTGCTCTCGTCCGCGCCGCCCAGCTCCGGATCGGTTCGGACTGCGCCGACTGTCCCGGCGGTGCTGAGTGTCCCGGTGGCGCTGACTGTCCAGGCGCCGCCGACGGTGCCGACTGCTCCATGGCCGGTGCCGGCGCGGAGTGGGACCGAGACGTCGGGCTGCTGCTCGCCGAACGCCGCCGCCCCCACGGTGACGCAACCGTGCCCGTGACGTTGCCGACTCGGCTGTCGGTGTCCGCGCTCGTGCAGCTGCGCCGCGACCCCTCCGGGCTGGCGCGCGCGATCCGCCGGCCGTTGCCCGCCCGGCCCGACCCGTTGGCCCGGCGCGGAACTGCCTTCCACGCCTGGGTCGAGGGCCGGTACGGCGCTCCGCGGCTGCTCGACATCGACGAGCTGCCCGGCTCAGCCGACGCGGACGCCGTCCCCGACGCGCAGCTCGCCGCCCTGCAGGCCGCCTTCCTGGCGTCCAGCTGGGCCCAGCGTCAGCCGGTTGAGGTTGAGGCACCCTTCGAGCTGGTGGTTGCGGGCCTGCTGCTGCGGGGCCGGGCCGACGCCGTCTTCCCCACGCCGGACGGCGGTCTCGAAGTCGTCGACTGGAAGACGGGGCCGCCGCCGAGCGGCACCCGCGAGGACTCCGCCCGGTCAGTGCAGCTGGCCGCCTACCGGCTGGCGTGGTCGCGGTTGCACAACCTGCCGCTGGAACGAGTGAGCGCCGCCTTTCACCACGTCGCCGACGACGTCACGATCCGCCCGGTCGACCTGCTCGACGAGGACGGGCTTGCCGCACTGGTGCGCTCGGTCCCGGCACCCGAGGGGGCCTAGAGATGGACGTCGACCCGCAACGCGCAGTGGTCCGAGACGGGCAGCTGCCGCGCCGAGACCTCGCCGACCTGCTCGTGGCCGACTCCGTCGGCCAGGACGTGGTCCCACTGAACCCGCGGTTTCCAGGACGGGTACGTCGCCCGGCGCGCCAGCTGCGTGTACCCGCTGAGCCACGCGGGCAGCCGGCCCGGGGTGTTGAGGTCGCCGGCGAGCAGCACGGGGCGGGGTGCGCCCGCGAGCCAGCGCACGATCGCGCGGAGCTGACGCTGGCCGTGTGGAGGGACGAACGACACGTGCGTCGTGGCGACGGTGAATGGGCCGCTCGGGCCGGCGACGACCGCGGCCACCGCGACCCGCGGCTCGTCGGGGACGCGCACGATCCCCTGTCCGGGTACCAGCAGCGGGAGCGAGCCCGCGGCCCGCCCAAAGCGCAGCACCCGCCACTCCAGCACCGGCAGCCGCGACACCAGCCCGATCCCGTACGAGGGACCCGTCGCCGTTGCCGTCGTTGTCGGCGTCCCCGTCGCGCTCGCGCTCCCGCCATCCTCGGATGCCGGCTCCCAGGACTCTCCGGGGCCTGGGGTGCCGTGCAGGGTGGGGACAAAGCGCCACCATGGCGCGCTGAGCTCCGCGGCCACCACCGCGGTCTGGTCCGCATCCCCGGAGCGGGGTTGGTGTCGGTCCACTTCCTGCAGGGCCAGCACGTCGGCGTCGAGCATCCCGGCGGCCGCCTGTAGGTCCGCGACCCGCGCTTGCCCGTCGCGCAGGGACAGCCCGTGCAGCAGGTTGAACGTCCCAATGCCCAGGGCTGCCACGACGGCCGACGCTACGCCTCCGCCGTCACTACGATCCGCCGCGATGGCCACCGCCCGCGGACCGCACGCCATCGCCGGACCGCTCGCGCTGTCCCGCGCGACACTGGACCGCGCCGCCGGACGCCGCAGCGACCCCGAGTGGCTGGCTGCCGCCTGGGCCGACCCGCGCAGCCGGGTCGTGCAGGTGGGCGCCGGTCGCGCACTCGGTGACACCGACGGGCTGCGGCTGGTGCCCAGCGCCACCGCGCCGCTGGGGGAGCGTTACCTCCTTGGCGTCGACGGCGAGGGCGCCGCCTACTTCGCGGTGCACCTGCCGGACGGGCCGCCACCGGGTGACTCGGTGTCGCTGCGGGAGGCCGGGGCGCTGCTCCCCGACCGCGACGCCGGACTCTTCGCCCACGCCGCGGCACTGTCCAATTGGCACGCTGCGCACCGCCACTGCGCCCGCTGTGGCGCCGGTACAGAGGTGGCCGCGGCCGGTCACGTGCGCCGCTGTCCCGCTGACGGCTCCGAGCACTACCCGCGCACCGACCCGGCGGTGATCATGCTGGTCATCGACCCCGACGACCGTGCCCTGCTGGGGCGGCAGGCCAGCTGGCCGGACCGACGCTTCTCGGCCCTCGCTGGCTTCGTTGAGCCGGGGGAGTCCTGCGAGCAGGCGCTCATCCGTGAGGTGGCGGAGGAGACGGGCATCGTCGTCAGCGCGCCCTGCTACGCGGGCAGCCAGCCGTGGCCGTTTCCCTCCAGCCTGATGCTTGCCTTCTTCGCCAGCTCGCCGGGAGGGACTCCGCGTCCAGACGGCCACGAGATCGTGGAGGCGCGCTGGTTCTCCCGGCACGAGTTGCAGGACGCCCTCGCGGCGGGAGAGATCACGCTGCCGGCGTCGGTGTCGATCGCCCGCAAGCTGGTTGAGGGCTGGTACGGCGGCCCGCTGCCGGACGGAGCCTGAGCCGCCGTGCAGCTCTGCAACCGGGGCAGCTCTGCAACCGGGGCAGCTCTGCACCGGGCCCCGTGCCGGCGACGTCAGCTAGTAGCCGCGAGCCGCTCGCGTACCTGAGCCACGCTCGGGTTCGTCAGCGCCGAGCCGTCGGGAAAGACCACCGTCGGAACCGTGCGGTTGCCGCCGTTGACGCTCATCACGTACTCGGCGGCGGAGCGGTCCTGCTCGACGTCCACGACCTCGAACGGGACGCCTTCGCGCTCCAGCTGTCGCCCCAGCCGGTGGCAGTAGCCGCACCACGGCGTGCTGTACATCGTGAGAGCAGTCATCTGCGCTTCCTCCCAGGCCTGGCGGCGACCGATCGCCCCCGTTGACAACCGGCTGGGCGGCTACGGCTATTCCGACGGCGGTACGCGCGCGCGGTCCGGCGCCGGGCGGGGTCGGCGGGATGCCGACCACCTGCCTAGGCGTGATCCACAGGGGTCGATGGTCGTCAGGGCGACCACTTGTTCACACCGATCAAGCCCGCGGCCCGCGGTACGGCGGTGCGGCGGTACGGGGTACGGCGGTACGCGCGCCGAGGGGCGGCCGCGTACATCCGTGCTGTCGGCCCTTGCTGCGAGGATGGCGCGATGGTCCAGCGGGTGGCGGAGCTGGGCAGCGCCGACCCCGAGACGGTCCTGGACGGCCTCGACCCCGAGCAGCGCGAGGTCGCGACGACGCTCGGCGGCCCGCTGTGCGTGCTCGCCGGCGCCGGCACCGGCAAGACCCGCGCGATCACCCACCGCATCGCCTACGGCGTCCACAACGGGGCGTACGACGCTCGCACGGTGCTCGCGGTCACTTTCACCACCCGCGCAGCCGGGGAGATGCGGGCCCGGCTGCGCGGCCTCGGCGTCGACGGCGTCCAGGCACGCACGTTCCACTCCGCCGCACTGCGCCAGTCGCGCTGGTTCTGGCCACGGGTGATGGGCAGCGAGCTCCCGCCGATCGTGGAGTCCAAGCTCGCGCTGCTGCGCGAAGCAGTCACCCGCTGCCGCCTCGGCAGCGACGCCCCGCTGCTGCGCGACCTCGCCGGTGAGGTCGAGTGGGCCAAGGTCAGCAACGTCACCGCCGAGGGGTACGCCGCGGCGGCGACCGCAGCCGGCCGGTCCGTCGGCTCCCTTGACGCCCCCGCGGTGGGGCGGATCTACGCCTCATACGAGCAGGTCAAGGCCGAGCGGGGACGCATCGACCTGGAGGACGTGCTGCTGTCCGCGGTCGGCCTGCTCGAGACCTATCCCGGCGTTGCGGAGCAGGTCCGCGGCCAGTACCGCCACCTGGTCGTCGACGAATACCAGGACGTCTCGCCGCTGCAGCAGCGCCTGCTCGAGGCCTGGCTCGGTGATCGCCAGGAGGTGTGCGTCGTCGGCGACCCCGCCCAGACCATTTACTCCTTCGCCGGTGCGCGCTGGGAGCACCTGCTCGAATTCCCCCTCCGACACCCCGGTGCGGCGGTCGTCCGGCTGGTCCGCGACTACCGGTCCACCCCGCAGGTGGTGTCCGTCGCCAACGCGGTGCTGTCCGCCGCCACCGGACCCGCGGCGCCGCTGCGCCTTGCGCTGGAGGCCCAGCGCCCTCCCGGTCCGGCAGTGACCTACGCCGAGCATCCCGACGAGGTCGCCGAGGCGGGTGCGGTCGCCCGTGCCATCCACCGCCTGGTGCAGGACGGCACCCCACCGCGGGAGGTCGCGGTGCTCTATCGCGTCAACGCCCAGTCGCAGGCCTACGAACAGGCGCTTGCGCAGGCCGGCGTGCCGTACGTCGTACGTGGAGCCGACCGCTTCTTCGACCGCCCCGAGGTGCGCCAGGCCACCTTGCTGGCTCGTGGCGCGGCGCGCGCCGGCGAGGGCAGCGGCGACCTGGTCGCCGACCTCGGGGACGTGCTCGCCGGACTCGGCTGGTCGGCGGGGCAGCCACCGCCCGGACCGGGTGCCGTCCGGGAGCGTTGGGAGTCGTTGTCCGCGCTGAGCGGCCTGGCTGCCGAGGTGGCCGCTGCCCAGCCGGAAGCCGACCTGGCCGCTTTCGTGGCCGAGCTGGAGGCTCGGGCCGCCGCTCAGCACGCGCCGCTCGTCGACGGAGTCACGCTCGCCTCCCTGCACGCGGCCAAGGGGCTGGAGTGGGACGCGGTGTTCATCGTCGGCTGCCACGAGGGCACCCTGCCGATCGTCCACGCCGCGACGCCCGCGCAGGTCGAGGAGGAGCGCCGGCTCCTGTACGTCGGCATCACCCGCGCCCGCACCCGGCTGAGCCTGTCCTGGTCGGTTGCCCGCGCGCCGGGGGGGCGCGGGCGACGCTCGGCCAGCCGCTTCCTCGACGGCGTGCGCCCGGTCGACGGCGACGGCAGCGGGCGACGTCGTCCGGTGCGGGCCGCGACCGGCGCCGGTCGCGGCACCGGTGCACGTTCGGTGGCACGCTGCCGGGTCTGCCACCGTGCGCTCGCCAGCGCGGTGGGGCGCAAGCTGGGGCGCTGCCCGGACTGCCCGGTCGATCGAGACGAGGAGCTGTTCGAGAGCCTGCGCAGCTGGCGGCTCGCGCGGGCAGCCGAGCAGCGGGTGCCGGCGTACTGCGTGTTCACCGACGCGACATTGACCGCCATCGCCGAGACGCGCCCTGGCGACGCCGCCCAGCTGGCCGCCGTGCCCGGAGTCGGTCGCACCAAGCTCGACCGCTACGGCGCTGAGGTGCTGGCGCTGTGCCGCACGACGTGAGCGATAACGGTTGAGCAACGCAGCGACAATTCGTTTGCTCCCCGCCGCCGCGCCCCCTAGCCTTCCAAGAACGCCCCGGCTAGCGGGCCCACTATGGCGTGAGGAGGTGTCACCACGATGATCAACACGACGACGACGACGTCCACCCAGGACGCTGCGCGGTCGAACGCGTGCGCCGTGGCGAGCTTCCTCGGTGACGCACCCAAGCAGGTCGGCCCCGGCTATCGCGAGGTCAGCCGGGCACGCATGTCCGGCACCACCCGTCACCCGCGGATCCCCAACCCGCAGATCTCCAACCTGCCGATCGTCGTCGACGCCTTCCCGGGCGTCCGTGGCTGGAGTCCCCCGGTCTAGCAGCAGACCGGCACCTCCGAGGCCGCGGACCCCACCCGGGATCCGCGGCCTTTCGCATGTCCGGCGCCCGTTCCCCGCGGGCTCGAGCCCTCCAAGGGAGGTGACCACCACCATGACGTCGACCACCATGACGTCGACCACCGTGACGTCGACCACGTCGTTGCCGCAGCTGCTCGCCGCGATGGGAGTTGCTGCGGCCGAGCTGCCCTGCCGGTTGGAGGACCCGGAGCTGTTCTTCGCCGAGCGGCCCGAGGACGTCGAGACAGCGAAGGCCCTTTGCCAGTCGTGCCCGGTGCGGCCGCAGTGCCTCGCCGGTGCGCTGGAACGGCGTGAACCGTGGGGTGTCTGGGGTGGCGAGCTCTTCGTCCAGGGCGTCGTCGTCCCACGCAAGCGTCCGCGCGGGCGGCCGCGCAAGGACGACACGAGGCACGAGGTGGCGGCCTGACCCCACCGGCGGCGGGGGCCCCCCCCCCGCGGGGGGGCCGCCGGGGGGGGGGGGGCGGCCGCGGGGGGGGGGGGGACCCGCGCGGGCGCCCCGCCCCCGCCCCGCGCGGGCTGGGGGGCCGCGGGCGGCCCCCGCGCCCCCGGCCGCGCCGGGGGTCTGGACGGGGGGCGCGGGG
>JAUJNY010000001.1:927065-1025267 GCA_030447955.1 Jiangellales bacterium | reverse complement strand
CTCTGAACCCCGACGCCCAGCCGCCGGCCGTCGCCGCTCGAGGCCCACGCCGACCCGTGCGCAGAGCTCGGAGAGCACGCCGCGGAAGGGGCCACCGGCGGCGGCGAGCGCAACAACGAACACCCAAGGCAGCCCACCCAGGACGCCCGCCAACACCGCCCCGCGCAACCGCCCGACCCACGCAGGGGGTTGGCCCCCCGGGCGGAGTATTCCGGGGGGGGGGGTGGCTGGGCCGCCGGGGGTGCGCCCGATCCTCCCCAGTCTGTGGCGCGACCACTGCTCGGCGTCCGCGCCCACCTTCCGATACGCGCTGCCCGCACCGGAGGACCGGCGGGAGCCGCCCAGCTCCTCCTATCCCTCGACCCCCGAGCACGTAGCGAGCGAGGTGTACGGGTCGCTGCAGGAGGAGTTGGCCACCGGCCTGGTCCGCGGCGGCAGGCGCATACCACGCCCGCACTGGGTGGAGCTGGACTGGCGTCACAGCGAGATGGAAGCCCCTGGGTACTACCTGGGAGAGTCTGCGGCGCAACGGTGGCGGGATGTGGACCTGCGCGCGTGCGCCGAACACAGTCGGGGCGAGCCGGTGTCCTTCGGGTGGACGTCCTACGAGCCACTGTGGTTCACCTGCGGAGGAGCAGGAAGACCTCCATCGCGCCCTGCTCACCCGGACGAACACGCTGCATCCCGCGGTCGTCGGCGTGTTGTTCCTCGCCCTCCCAGCGCCCGGTGCGCCAGAGCCCGCGGCCGAAGCCGAGATCACCGGACTCCAGGTGCTCGCCGAGCACCGGGGTCAGGCTCTCGAGAGCTGGCTCGTCGATGCGGCCGTCGGTCGAGCACGGGTCGACGGCGCGCTGCGCGTCAGCTGCCGCACCGGGCTGGTATCACCTGCGCTGTTGGAGCGGCTGGGTTTCGTCGTGCACGGCGGCGCCTGGATCTGCGGAACCGTCGACACGCTGCTGAACGACGAGCGCTCTCAGCCGTCGTAGAACACCCGCTCCACCACCTGGCGGGCGCGGCGGGCTACCCGGCGGTGGTCGTCGAGGAAGACGTCAGCCGCCCCCGGCTCGTAGCCCAGGAAGCGCGACAGCGCAGCGAGATCACGTACGCCCGTCGGCACCTGGTCGGACACCCGGCCGCGGACCAGCACCACCGCGTTGCGGACCCGCGTCGCCCAGCGCCACGCCTCGACAAGGACGTCGCGGTCGGCGCCCGCGAGCAGCCCCGCCGCAGCCGCTGCATGCAGCGCCGGGATGGTGCCCGTCGTGCGCAGCGCCGGAACGGAGCCGGCATGGCGCAGCTGCAACAACTGCGCAGTCCACTCCACGTCAGCCAGCCCGCCCGGACCAAGCTTGAGGTGCGTCGAGCGGTCCGCGCCGCGCGGCAACCGCTCGGCCTCGACCCGGGCCTTGATCCGCCGGATCTCCCGGACGTCGGCGGCATCCGGCCCCGCGGCCGGCCAGCGCTGCGGGTCGATGAGCGAGCGGAACCGCCCCAGCAGATCCTCATGACCGGCAACGGGGGCAGCCCGGAGCAACGCCTGGCGCTCCCACAGCTTCGCCCAGCGCGCGTAGTAGGCCTCGTACGACGCGAGGCTGCGCACCAGGGGCCCCTGCCGCCCTTCTGGCCGCAGGTCCGCGTCGACCACAAAGGCGGGATCGGGGCCGGGCGCCGAGAGCAGCCGGCGTAGCTCGTTGGCCACGGCGAGGGCTGCCTCGCTCGCGTCCTCGTCTGTGGCTCGCGGCGACGGGTCGTGCACGAACAGCACGTCGGCGTCGGAGCCGTACCCCATCTCGTGCCCGCCGAGGCGGCCCACCCCGAGCACCGCCACCCGGCAGGGCAGCGGCGCACCGCGCAGCCCCTCCACCGCGCGGACGGCCACGCCCAATGCGGCGACCAGGGTGGCCCTTGCGACGGCAGTCAGCGCGTCCCCCACGACGGCCACGTCCAGCAGCCCCGCGACGTCGCCGGCGGCGATGCGGAGCAGCTCGCGGCGGCGCACCGCGCGGACGGCGGCAATGGCCGCCACCGGGTCGTCGTGGCGCTGGGCCCCCGCCACCATTTCGGCCTCGACCTCAGGGCGGGAGCGCGGCATGAGGTCGGCGTCGTCGGCGAGCAGCCGGACGGCCTCCGGCGCACGCAGCAGCAGGTCGGTGGCGTACCGGCTGGACCCGAGCAGCCGGGCCGTCCGCTCTGCGGTGGACCCCTCGTCCCGCAACAGCCGCAGGTACCACGGTGTCGTGCCCAGTGCCTCGCTGACCCGGCGGAAGCCGAGCAGCCCGGAGTCGGGATCCGGCCCGTCGGCGAACCAGCCCAGCATCACCGGCAGCAACGTGCGCTGGATGGCCGCCCGCCGGGACATCCCGTCGGTGAGGGCCTCGAGGTGGAGCAGCGCCCCGGCCGGGTCGACATAGCCGAGGGCCTCAAGCCGCTCCCGCGCCGCCGCTGGGGGTAGCCGGGCCTCGTGGCCGGGCAGCCGCGCCACAGCGGTGAGCAGGGGCCGGTAGAACAACTTCTCGTGCAACCGGCGGGTCTCCCGCGCATGCCCACGCCACGCCTCTTCCAGCTCCTCGACCGGATCGCGGCGGAAGCCCAGCGAGCGCCCCAGCCGGCGCCGGTCCAAGTCGGCCTGCGGCACCACGTGGGTGCGGCGCAGGCGGTGTAGCTGGATGCGGTGTTCGAGGGTGCGCAGGAAGCGGTACGCCTCGTCGAGCCTCGCCCCGTCCGCACGGCCGACGTACCCGCTGGCGCTCAACGCGGACAGCGCCACCAGCGTCGTCGGTGAGCGCAACGACGGGTCCGTACGGCCGTGCACCAGCTGGAGCAGCTGAACGGCGAACTCGACGTCGCGCAACCCACCAGGACCGAGCTTGAGCTCGCGGCTCGCCCGCGAGGGACGCAGTTGCCGCTCCACCCGCCGCCGCATGCCACGGACGTCGTCCACGAAACCCTCGCGGTCGGCCGCCTGCCACACCAGCGGAGCCACCTGAGCGACGAACCGCCGGCCGAGGTCGAGGTCACCGGCGACCGGACGGGCCTTGAGCAGCGCCTGGAACTCCCACGTCCGCGCCCACGACCGGTAGTAGGCGAGATGGCTGTTGAGGGTGCGCGCCAGTGGACCGTTGCGGCCCTCGGGACGCAGGGCGGTGTCCACCGGCCACAAGGTCCCCTCGGCGGTGTGCGCGGAGCAGCCGCGGATGAGCCCACTCGCGAGCGTGGTCGCGGTCCGCAGCGCCGCCTGCTCGTCCACTCCCTGCTCCGGCTCGGCCACGAAGAGCACGTCCACGTCACTGACGTAGTTGAGCTCGCGGCCGCCGCACTTGCCCATGCCGATGACGGCCAGCCGGCACGGCGCGGCGTCAGCCGACAGCGCGGTGCGAGTCACCGCGAGGGCGGCCTCCAGGGCCGCACCAGCGAGATCGGCGAGCTCTCCGGCAACCGCGTCGACGGGCAGGTCCTCGCACAGATCGCGTGCCGCCAGCAGCAGGAGGTGGCGGCGGTACGTCACCCGCAGCGCGTCGAGCGCGGCGGCACCCGCCCGTCCCGCGACGGCGTCGAGCAGCGCGTTGCGCAAGCCGTACGCACTCGGCCGGATCTGCGCGAGCACCGGATCGGCGAGCTCGAGCAGCTGCCCGGGATGGCGGGCCAGGTGGTCGGCGAACGCCGCCGAGCTGCCGAGTACGGCGAGCAGGCGGGAGCGCAGCAGCGGGTCGCTGCGCAGCGCACCGAGCACGCTATTGGGCTGATCGGTGGCCTCGAGGATGCGCCCCAGTCCGCGCAGGGCGGCGTCGGGATCCGCCGCCGCGGCGAACCCGGCGAGCAACTGGCCCGCGTCGTTGCCGGCTGCGTGCACCCCGCCCGGCGCGCCGTCCTCCTGTGGCGCCCCGTCCCCGACCAGCAGGGCGTCCAGCGGAGGGCCGCGGAGCAGGGCTTCGGCGCGCACCGGCTCGACGAAGCCGAGCCGGGACAGTTGCCCGACGAGGGTGGCGGACCGGCTCGGTTCCGGCGGTCCCACGAGCTGCGAGCCTAGCGACGAAGCACCGCGGCGAAGCGGTGGACGACCGGGCGCCAGGTGCCGACCAGCTCGGTCTCGGCGGCGGCGATCGCGCGCAGCGCTGCCCGCACGTCGCCGCCGGCGGCACGGACCCGCTCCTCGTCCTTGGTGGCCCATTCGGTGACGAGCTCGGCACCGACCTCGGGATGGAACTGCACTCCCCAGGCCACTGGCCCCACCCGCACGGCCTGCGGAACGCCGTCGGGCGTGGCCGCGAGTGTGGCCGCGTCCGCCGGCAGCCGGACCGCGATGTCGTCGTTCCACTGCACCGCCCGCACCGGCGCGCGCAGCCCGCCGAGCAGCGCGTCGTCCGCGGCCGCCTCCGTCAGGCCGACGTCGAGCACGCCGAGCTGCTTGCCGCCGGGGTTGGGCTCGACCACGCCGCCGCAAGCGGTGACCAGCAGCTGGTGCCCCAGGCAGACGCCGAGCGCGGGCACGCCAGCGTCGACTGCCTGCCGCAGCAGCGCCTTGGTCCCGGTGAGCCACGGGTAGCGAGCGTCGTCGTTCGCGCCCATCGAGCCGCCGAGCACCAGCAGCCCGGCGGCGCCGTCCAGGCTGCTCGGCAGCGCGTCGTCCCGGTAGGGACGTACGACGTCCAGCTCGACGCCGTCACTGCTCAGCCAGTCACCCACCCACGCCGGCGGGCAGATGGCCTGGTGCTCGACGACCAGGACGCGCGGCGATGGACCCACGGGTCGACGGTAGCCGAGGGGCGCTCAGAGGACAGGCAGCATGCGGTCACGCTCGTAGCCGGTGACCTGGCGGCGGTAGTCCTCCCACTCGGCCCGCTTGTTGCGCAGGAAGAACTCGAACACATGCTCCCCCAGCGCCTCGGCGACCAGCTCGCTGCGCTCCATGACCGCGATGGCCTCGGCCAGTGACGACGGCAGCGGGTCGATGCCGAGCGCCCGCCGCTCCCCCTCGGTGAGCGCCCACACGTCGTCCTCAGCGCCGGCCGGCAGCTCGTAGCCCTGCTCGACCCCGCGCAACCCGGCGGCAAGCATCACCGCGAACGCGAGATAGGGGTTGCAGGCGGCGTCCAGCGAGCGGAACTCCACGCGGGTGGAGCGGCCCTTCTGCGGCTTGTACATCGGTACCCGCACCAGCGCCGAGCGGTTGTTGTGGCCCCAGCACACGTACGCCGGCGCCTCGCCGCCGCCGTACAGCCGCTTGTAGGAGTTGACCCACTGGTTGGTGACGGCGGTGATCTCGGCGGCGTGCCGCAGCAGCCCGGCGATGAACGCCCGCGCGGTCTTGGACAGCTGGTACTCAGCGCCCGGCTCGTGGAAGGCGTTGTTGTCTCCCTCGAACAGCGACAGGTGGGTGTGCATCCCCGAGCCCGGGTGCTCGGTGAACGGCTTAGGCATGAACGACGCCCACACCCCCTGCGACAGGGCCACCTCCTTGACCACGGTGCGGAAGGTCATGAGGTTGTCGGCGGTGCTCAGCGCGTCGGCGTAGCGCAGGTCGATCTCCTGCTGGCCCGGAGCACCCTCGTGGTGGCTGAACTCCACCGAGATGCCCATCGCCTCGAGCATGGTGATGGCTGCGCGCCGAAAGTCGTGACCCGCGCCGTGAGCCGTGTGGTCGAAGTAGCCGCTGGCGTCGACCGGCACCGGCGGCGTACCGGGCTCCGGCGCGCCGGCGAACAGGAAGAACTCCACCTCCGGGTGCGTGTAGAAGGTGAACCCCAGCCTGGCGGCCCGGTCCAAGCCGCGCTTGAGCACCAGTCGGGGGTCGGCGTAGGACGCGGAGCCGTCCGGCAACAGGATGTCGCAGAACATCCGCGCCGTGCCCGCCTCCGCGTCGCGCCACGGCAGCACCTGGTAGGTCGCGGCGTCGGGGCGGGCGAGCATGTCGGCCTCGTAGACGCGGGCGAAGCCCTCGATCGCCGACCCGTCGAAACCGATGCCCTCGGCGAACGCGCTCTCCAGCTCGGCGGGGGCCACTGCGACCGACTTGAGGAAACCGAGGACGTCGGTGAACCACAGCCGCACGAATCGGATGTCCCGCTCCTCCAGGCTGCGCAGGACGTACTGCTGCTGGGAGTCCATGGCCAGAGTGTGCCGCAGCCTTTCGTGTACAACGGAGGACAATCAAGGGGTGCGTCCGTAACCATGGGCTGTGTGCGGCGTTAACCATGGAGGGGACCCGCTGCCGCGCCGCCGGCCGAGCGACTCGAGGGAGCGACCGAAGAGCGCATGGAGCTGAACGGACGGGTGGCCCCCGCCGCGGCGACACTCCGCGCCGCGCTGGGACGCGCCGAGGACGCCGCGGCAGCCGCGGGCGTGGTCGTCGAACATCTCGTCGCCCTGGGCTTCCCCATGCCGAGCGTCTACCTCGAGCGGGGCGGACGGCTGCGCTGCGCCGCCCAGCAGGGGTACTGGCAGGTTTACAACGGCGTGCCACCCGGTCAGGGCGTACTAGGCCGGGTGTACGCGAGCGGCGAGCCGCTCGTCCTCCGCGACGTCGAGGACTCCGACGACTACCTCGGCGCGGTAGGAGCGGTCGTCGCCGAGGTATGCGTGCCGGTACGCGCGTCCGGAGAGGTCGTCGGCGTACTCAACGTCGAGACCGAGCAGCCGCTGAGCGAGGACGACCCGGAGCTCACCCTTGCCGCGGCCGACTGCTTGGGGCACCGGCTGGAGGAGCTCGGCGGCGCCCCGACGGAGAGCGCGGCGGAACGCCTCGCCCGGTACGGCGCCCAGCTGGCCGGGCTCAGCACCCGCGACGAAGTGTCCGCCCTCGTGCTCGCCGCTGCGTGTGACCTGTCGGGGATGGCCTCAGCTGCCCTGGTGCTCCCCGACGCCACCGGCTTCCAGCTGGCGGTGACCGGCCCGCTCGCCGAGACCCTGCAGGCCATGCCGGCGGAGGTGTGGCAGGCCGCGACCGGCTGGGTGCAGCGCGCCACCTCCGTCCACAGCCAGCAGGCAGTTGGCGCGGCGGACTTCGCCGGCACTCAGCAGCTGCGCGACGCCGGGGTCGTCACCCATATCGTCGCCGCGCTGGTTGCCCGCGACGCACGCCTCGGCGTGCTCCTGGTGGCCGACAGCGTCCCGGCTCCCGTCCGCGGAGAGCAGATCGCGCTCATCGAGTTGCTAGCGACCCAGGCGGCCGCCTGCCTGCGCACGTCAGCGGCGGTGGAGTCGCTGCGCCAGTCGGAGCGCCGCTTTCGGGCGCTCGCCGAGCACGCCTCCGACCTGGTGTGCCTGCACGAGTGGGACGGGCGCTTCAGCTACGTCAGCCCCTCGGTGAGCGACCTCCTCGGCTACCGCCCCGAGCAGCTCCACGGGACCGCACCGCGCGATCTCATGCACGCGGAGGACCTCGAAGTCGCCCGCCAGCTGTGGACCGCGCACGGAATCCCCGGCCGCGACACCGTGGAAGTGCGGCTGCGCCGCGCGGACGGCTCGTACGGCTGGTTCGAGGTGTCCCTGACCCCGGTCTTCGACGGCTCCGGTGCAGCCCAGATGTTCCAGACGTGCGCGCGGGACGTGACCCAGCGCAAGTACGCCGAGCAGATGTTGACGCGGCAGGCCGAGCGTGACGCGCTGACCGACCTGGCCAACCGCGTCGTGCTCGAGAACCGGCTCGAGGACCTGTCGCGCCCCTGCGACGACCACGTCGACGTGTCGGTGCTCTTCATCGACCTCGACGACTTCAAGAACGTCAACGACCGCTACGACCACGGGGTCGGTGACGAGGCGCTCGTGGAGGTGGCTCGCCGGCTCGCGGACCTCCGCCGGCGCCAGGACACGCTGGTGCGCTACGGCGGGGACGAGTTCGTGCTGCTGGCGACCGACCTCGACCAGGACGGGGCCGCCGGTGTCGCCCGCCGAGTTCTCGACAGCCTGGCCGAGCCGGTCGAGCTGTCCGCCGGGACGGTCAAGCTGGCGGCAAGCGTCGGGATCGCCTTTGGCGTGCGCGGCAGCGATGACCTGCACCGGCTGATCAGGGCTGCGGACTGGGCCATGTACCGCGCCAAGTCCCTGGGCGGCAACCAGTGGGCTGTTGCCGAGTCAGCCCATGCCGACCCGGTCGGCGTCGCCAGCTTGTCCCGCTGACGGGGACGCCGCGGTCACTACCCTGGAGGCTGTGCCCCAGCTGCGCCTCGGACTCGCCCAGGTCGACGCGACCGTGGGGGACCTGGTTGGCAACGCGGAGTTGGTTCGGCGCTGGGCAAGGCACGCGGCGGAGCGGGGGGTGCACCTGCTCGCCTTCCCCGAGATGCACCTCACCGGCTACCCCATCGAGGACCTCGCCCTGCGGGAGTCCTTCATCGCGGCCTCCCAGGCGGCGCTGAGCGACCTCGCCGTCCAGCTGGCCGAGGACGGGCTGGGCGGGCTGGCGGTCGTGGTCGGTTACCTCGACCGGCTGGACGACGCGGAGGACGGCGAAGCGGTCGGGCGGCCCCGCGGCTCGCCGCAGAACGCCTTCGCCGTCGTGCATGGTGGTCGGGTCGTCGCCCGCGGGGCCAAGCACCACCTGCCCAACTACGGCGTCTTCGACGAGTACCGCTACTTCGTGCCCGGCGACACACTGGAGGTCGTCCAGGTGGGCGGCGTCGACGTCGCGGTCGTCGTCTGCGAGGACCTGTGGCAGGACGGCCCCGCGGCGGCCGCCCGCGCCGCCGGCGCCGGCCTGCTCCTCGTCGTCAACGGCTCCCCCTTCGAGCGGGCCAAGGACGACGCGCGCCTGGCCCTGTGCCGACGGCGAGCGGCTGAGGCCGGCTGCACCCTCGCGTACGTCAACATGGTGGGCGGCCAGGACGAGCTGGTCTTCGACGGCGACTCCCTCGTCGTGGGCCACGACGGAGACGTGTTGGCACGCGCCGGGCAGTTCGAGGAGGGTTGCCTCCTCGTCGACCTCGACCTGCCGAGTGCCCTCCGCGCGGCCGACCGCGACGCGTCGGCGACGTACGGCGACCTGCGGATCGAGCACACCACGGTAACGGCCGAGCCGGTAAGTGCGCACGAACCGGCGCCCGCCGGCGTCGCAGCACGCCTCAACGACGAAGGAGAGGTGTACGCGGCGCTGGTCACGGGGTTGCGCGACTACGTACGCAAGAACGGCTTCACCAGCGTGCTGCTCGGGCTCTCCGGTGGCATCGACTCCGCGCTCACGGCCGTAGTCGCCGTCGACGCCCTCGGCGCGGAGCATGTCCATGCGGTGTCCATGCCGAGCGAGTACTCCTCGCAGCACTCCCGCGACGACGCCGCGGAGCTCGCCCGGCGTACCGGCCTGCGCTGCCGGGTCGTGCCCATCGAGGCGATGGTGCGGTCCTTCCACGGCGAGCTGAAGCTCACCGGCGTCGCCGCGGAGAACGTGCAATCTCGGGTGCGCGGTACGACGCTGATGGCCCTGTCCAACGAGGAAGGTCATCTGGTGCTCGCCACGGGCAACAAGAGCGAGCTCGCGGTCGGCTACTCCACGATGTACGGCGACTCCGTCGGCGGGTTCGCCCCGCTCAAGGACGTACCCAAGACCTGGGTCTGGCGCCTTGCCCGGTGGCGCAACGGCGCCGCGGAGCAGCGTGGCGAGACCGCTCCGATCCCGCAGCGCACCCTCACCAAGCCACCCTCAGCCGAGCTGAGCCCGGGGCAGCTGGACACCGACACCCTGCCCCCCTACGAGGTGCTGGACGAGCTGCTCGACAGCTACGTGGAACAGGATCGCGGCGTCGGCGAGCTGATCGCGGCCGGCTTCGACCCCGAGCTGGTCGAGCGCACCGTACGCATGGTTGACCGTGCCGAGCACAAGCGCCGGCAGTACCCGCCCGGCCCCAAGATCTCCGCGCGCAACTTCGGCCGCGACCGCCGGCTGCCGATTACCAGCCGCTGGCAGGAGCAGGTCTTCCCCTGACCTGCCAGGATCAGGGTGTCCGGGGACCCGAACGGGCCTCGAGATGGGAGTCCCGCTCATGTCCGTCCACATTGGTGCACCCGCTGAGCCAGCCACACCCGCCAGCCCGGGGACCACACCGCCGAGCCCCCTCTACGGTGGGGAACTCACCCGCCGGGTGACGATCCGCGACCTGCAGCGGGCCAAGGAACGCGGCGAGCGCTGGCCGATGCTTACCGCCTACGAGATGTACGCGGCGCAGGTCTTCGACGAGACCGGCGTCCCCGTCCTGCTGGTCGGCGACTCCGCCGGCAACAACGTCCTCGGTTACGCCGACACTCTCCCGGTCACCGTGGCCGACCTGCTGCCGCTCGTCCGAGCCGTCGTCAGGTCGACCCGGCGCGCGCTGGTCGTGGCCGACCTACCCTTCGGCTCGTACCAGGTGGGTCCCCGCCAGGCGCTGCGGACCGCGATCCGCTTCGTCAAGCGCGGCGGGGCCCACGCGGTCAAGCTGGAGGGTGGACACCGAGTCGTCGCGGCGGTGGACCGGATCGTCGAGGCCGGCGTGCCGGTGATGGCGCACATCGGGTTCACCCCGCAGAGCGTCAACGCCCTGGGCGGCTATCGGGTGCAGGGTCGCGGTGCCGAGGCCGACCGGGTGGTCGCCGAGGCCAAGGCGCTGGAGTCGGCGGGGGCCTTCGCCGTGGTGCTCGAGCTCGTGCCCGCCGAGGTTGCGGCCCGGGTCAGTGCGGAGCTGACGATCCCCACCGTCGGCATCGGGGCAGGGCCGCACTGTGACGCACAGGTGCTGGTGTGGCAGGACATGGCCGGGCTGCGGGCGGGGCCGCTGCCGCGTTACGTCAAGACCTACGCCGACCTGCGCGGCTCCCTGGCCGCGGCGACCCGCTCCTTTGGCGCTGACGTCGTGGCCGGCCGCTACCCGGCGGAGGAGCACGCCTACACCTGACGGGTCGCCGCGGCCAACTGGGCGCTGAGCACGTCCCGCGCCTCGGCCAGCGACGGTCCGTACCACGTGAGGTGGCGTCCGGACACGAACGCGACGTCGACGTCCCAGCCGGTGACAGCGTCCAGATCCTCGGCGCCGAAGGCGTACGGCTCGTCCGGGAGCACGACGAGGTGGGCGCCTCCCGCCCGCATCCAGGCCAGGTCGATGCGCGGATATCGCTCGGGGTGGGTGGCAAGCACGTTGTCGACGCCGAGCCGGTCGAGCACGTCACCGGCGAAGGTGTCGCTGCCCAGCGCCATCCACGGTCGCCGCCAGATCGGGATGATCGCACGCCGCCGCGCGCCTGAGTGCGGCGGCGCCCACGCGCGCTCCGCGGCGGCGAGCCAGCCCGGTGCAGCCACCCCGCACGCCGCCAGCATGCGCCCGAGGGAGTCCAGGGCGTCCGGCACTGAGCGCGGCGCGGTCACCCACACGGCGAGCCCGGCGGCTCGCAGCGCCGCCAGGTCCGCCTGCCTGTTCTCCTCCTCGTTGGCGAGCACGAGATCGGGAGCGAGGCCGATGACCGCGTCCAGGTCAGGGTTCTTCGTACCCCGCACCCGAGCGACGTCGAGCCCCGGCGGGTGCGTGCACCAGTCGGTGGCGCCGACGAGCAGACCCGGAGCGCTCAGCGCCACCGACTCGGTGAGCGAAGGCACCAGCGACACCACCCGCTGGACCACCGGCGGCACCGGTACCGCCGCGCCGACATCGTCGACGTGCGGCACGCGGCGTCACCTCCTGCGGCACGATTGTCCTGTGGACGACGCGCAGGTACGACTGTTGCGCGAGTTCCTGTCCGGCACTGGCTGGGTGGAGCGTACGCGCGACTTCGCGCGCACCATACGGCGCACGACCCGGCGGCCCAACGGGCTGCTCCTCGTCGGCACTCCCGAGGCCGAGCCCTGGCACATGACCGCGCACCTCGCCGAAGAGGCCCGGCTCGGCGCTGGAGTGGAACTGCAACCCACGCTGGTGCGCTGGGCGCCACCACCGGGCGCGCCCGCGCACCTGGCCGTCCCGCTCGACCGGCTGCGCGAGACGCGGCGCGGCGAGACCCTCCTCATCGTGGCCGAGCAGCGCTCACCGGCCGACCTGCTCGAGCGCGTGCACGACGTACGCCGCGGTGGCGCGACGGTGCTCGCGATGGACGGTGGCGACCCCGAGCTCGAGGCGCTGGCCCACGACGCGCTGGTGCTCCCTGCCGAATCCGCGGATCCGATCGCCGGCCGCTCGCAGCTCACTTTCGACTCCGCCGAACACCTGGTGTCCCTGGCGGTAGGCGAGGCCGCGAGCGGGGGCCGCCGGGGAGTGCGCGACCGGCTCGCCCGCGTCCTCGAACTGGTAAGCGGCCCCGACCGGCTCTAGCCCGGTCGGTCTGGAGGTGACGGTCACAGGCTTCCGAACGGCCCCGTTCGGAAGCCACGAACTACCTCGGCGGGATAGCAGACGTCCTCGAGATGAAGGACCGCCGCGGCGCGTTGCCGCACCTGGAGGAACTTGCTGCAGTCGCGCTGTACGACAACGACAGCCAGATCCATTAGGTGCACTTCGCCTGGGAGCCTGGTACCTCGACCAGCTACGAGGTCCGCATCTGGCGCCGTTCCTGGATCATTCCGCTTCAGCGCTCCTCTGCGACGAGGGCGGTCAGGTCGTCACTGGTGAGCCGCTTCGCGGGGTCGGCCTTCCCTTCGGTGAAGGACACACCCTCGGCCTGCAGCATCTGCCCAGGGTCCCGGTGGTCGTCGGGATCGGTCCACGCGAAGTTCGGTGCCACGCGAGCATGATGAGTCAGGATGCGGTGCGCGTTCGCGCACTGCTCGCAGCTCCTGATGTGAGCGCCCAGCGGTTGCGGCGCTGTTCCGACGGCATCGGCGAGGTCGGCGTATGTCGTCCAGCGACCTTCAGGTAGGGCCTCGAGGATGGAGTGGAGTTGCGACCAGTCGAACGGTGGTGCGGACTTCGTCTGCTCCGGCTTGTCCCCGCGGTACACCGCGCGGACGTCGGCTAGCTTGCGGCCGTCCTCCAGCCTCCAAAATGCCCACCCGTTGGTGACCCCGCCTTTGACGTGCTTGCCGGCGCCGGAGAGGGTGTCGAAGAGTCGGCCGTTGACCTCCAGCTTGCCGTCCTCGCGCACAATCGCCTCAGTGGCCACCCACCGGCCGGGTCGGGGAATCAGCCGGGTGCCGGCCGGAAGCACCCCGGCGGCTAGGAGGTGCTTGATCTCCACCCAGCCCTGATCACTGGGGGTGGCGTGGACGATGTCGCCGTTGTGCCCCTCGGGCACCGGCCAGGTGGCCAGCAGCGCCTCGATCATGGCCTGGGTGCGGGCGTCGATCGAATCCTCGTTCCAGGTCTCGGTGGCGGGGTCGTGGAAGTGGCGGTTCATCAGGAACACGTCGTACTTGGAGACCTTGTCCCGCTTACGGCACCAGGGGCCGTTGGAGACCGCAGAGTTGAGGCTCTCGGTGAGCAAGGTGAGGTTGCCCAGCCGGTGCACGTGCGCGCCCCGGGCCAGCTGGGCCTCCAGTCCCTCGACCGGCCAGTGCTCCTCCCACTTCTGCGGCAGGACGTGCTCGATCGGGTAGCCACGGCGAGGCACCGGGGGGTACTTGTAGGCGGCGCGCAGGTGGTCTTCGACTGCCTCGAGCAGCATCCGCAGCCGGCCGCGGGGAAATCGGCGGTAGGCGTTCTCGGTGAACAAGGCGGTGCGAATCTCCTCGTCGCCGGGCCAGTAGGTGCTGACCGAAGCGAGCCGGGTCAGGTGGTCGTGCACCCGCTGCCCAAGCTCGGCGGGCGGGGCGTTGCGGTGGGTCCGGATGAGGTCGGCGACGATGCGGCCCAGGTCACCGGAGGTCAGCCGGAGCAGCTGCCGCCTGATCACCCAACTCTCAGTCGCCGCGATCACCTCGTTGGCGACCTCGACAGGGATGTCCAGCTCGGGGTCGTGCAGCCACAGCAGGACCGGCTTGAGCAGCTCTACGCCGGCGGCGCCCATCCGGTAGACCGCCATCTCGGTTGGGGTCAGCGCCCGGTCCGGGTCCGCGGCGGCCACGGTCCACTGCTCGTAGAGGTCGGCCTGCCGCTTGATGAGGACCAGCAGCTCGCTCATCTTCTGGCCGCACTCGTGATCGACGTAGTGCTTGAACCGGGTGAAGGTCGACTTCGGGCTGATCTCCTCCCCGACCCGGGCGACCAGCCATTGGTTGAGGAACAGCGAGCTGCGCGAGACGTTATACCGGCCGACCGCAATCTCGCTCTCCCAGAACCTCGACTCGAACGGCCAGTCCTCGGCGTAGGCGCGTCGGGTGTCCACGCCCTCGGCCTCGAGCCGCTGGAAGACGAAGTTCTTCACCAGGTCCGCGGCGGTCAGCGGCGTGCCCCGGGCGTTGAGGGTCTCGAAGATCTCCTGGGAGTTCTCCTGGGCCTGCAGGTCGATGACCACCAGCTGCAACCCGCGGGTCAGTACCTGCACCAACGCGGCGGCCCGCTCGGCGAACCCGGGGTCCGACGGGTCGCCCAGCCACTCGCTGACCGAGGCGACGAAAAACCGGTGAGCGCGAGCGAGTAGCGACCCCGAGTGCTTCAGCGCGTCGTGGTCCACCGGGGGTTCGGCGTTCATCACCTCGTCGAAGGCGGCCCGGTCACGGTTGGTGTGCCGCAGCTTCAGCCGGGTGCCGCCACCGGTGACGTACAGCTCCAGGTTGTGGGTGAGCACGTCCAGCTGCCCCGACAGGGCGTCCAGCCCGGCCTCCTCCAGCACCGACCCGGTGGCGTCCATGAGCAACTGCAGGGTGGTCAGCCGCTGCTGGCCGTCGATGACGTTGCGGGCCGGGAGGTTGCCCATCTGGTTGTCTTGGGCCTGCACCACCACCGCACCCAGGAAGTGCGCGGCCGAGGAGTACGGATCGGCCAGCCGCAGGTCGGTCAGGCGGCGCAGGTCCTGCCACAGAGGCAGCCACTGCTCCGCCTCGTCCCACACATACGGGCGCTGAAACAGCGGGACCTCTAAGTGCTGCGGCAGGTGGAAGATGTCCAGCGGCGTACGGACGTTCGTCTCCACGACTCCCCCTTGGATCCGACCTCCCCGCATTCTGTCCCGCTCGACCGCCGCTGTCAGGCACGACGCCGACCTTGGACAACCGACCGGACCTAGCTGCGGCACCGGGGGGTGCGCATGGTTGCGGGCAACGCTCTTCCTGACGTGGACCGCCGTGGCCGTCGACGGTTCAGCTCGCCAGGGTTTGCAGGATGTGGTGTTCTGGGTCCTGGCTCGACGATCCCGCGTGGTTCACGCGGACACGGGCGGCCCTTCTCGGCTGACCGCGTCGAGCAGCAGCGTCGCGGCCACCGTCGCCCCGTCGGTGCGGATCGTGCCGGCCACGGCGGTCGCTCGTGCGCGGGTCTCGGGGGCCAGGGCTGTCCTGAGCGCGGCTGATAGCGACTCGGTGGTCGGAGTCGGACCGTCGTGTGCCGCACCGATGCCCAGGTCGGCCACCCGGCCGGCCCAGTACGGCTGGTCCGCCATCTGGGGTGCCACCACCTGCGGCGCCCCGGCGCGGGCCGCCGTTGTCGTGGTGCCCGCGCCGCCGTGGTGCACGACGGCCGCCACCCGGCCGAACAGCGCCTGCTGGTTGACCTCGCCGACGGCGAAGCAGTCGTCTCGGTCGTCGATCAGCGCCAGATCGGCCCAGCCACGGGCCACCAGTGCGCGGCGGCCTTGCGCGCGGATCGCCTCGATGGCCACCCGCGCGAAGTCGTTCGGGGCGCGCATGCTGCCGAAGCCCACGCACACCGGTGGTGTGCCGGTGTCCAGGAACGCCTCCAGCTCGGCCTGGAGTGGGCGAACGTCCGGCAGGATCCACGCGCCGGTCTGCACGACGTCGAGGTCCGCCGGCTCCCGCCACGGGGCCAGCGTGGAGTCAGCCGCCAGCCATGGCTGGTCGCCGAGGATGTGGGCGCGGACGTCGTCCACCGGTGGCAGGCCGACCGAGGCGCGGTGGGTGTTGAGCGCCGCCCCGAAGAGCGCGTTGTAGCTCTGGACGTCCAAGTCGTTCAGCACCCGGTTGTCGGTCACCTCCGGTGGGAACGGCCGGCCCGGCAGCGGGTGCGGCGGGTGGTGCGGCGACGGCAGGAAGATCGGACACCAGCTCACGAACACGGAGAGGATGCTCAGCTTCTCGGCCACCGACCGGGCGCCAGCCACGGCCGACATCAAGCCGCTCGTCACCAGCGCATCGCAGCCGTCGGCCGCCGTGGCGAGCTTGTCGAACTGCGCGGCGATCAGCTCGGCAGCGAGCCGGGGCACGTCCGCCGCCGACGGCCGCGTCGCCCCGTGCACCAGCGGGCGCACCGGCTGGCCGACCGGTACCAGCGGCACGCCGAGCTCGGCCAGCCGTGCCGCACAGTCCGGCGGGGCGCACACCCGCACTTCCGCGCCGAGTTCCCGCAACCGCACCGCGAGTGCCGCCAGCGGTTCGACGCCCCCGCGCGAGTCATACGTCGACAACAACACACGCATTTCCGACCCCCATTCCCCCGGCTTCTTGCCTCGGCCGGCGATTCTGCGGCACGACCCGGGTCTTGCCGCAAGCCCCCCCGGTGCGCTATACATTGAGAGTGGAGGGGAGTGGTATTTTCCTTTCCTCTTGTGGTCCGTTGTGAACGGACAACCTTGTGGCTCCCGGCGGGATCTGGGACAAGCTGCGATGAGTGATCCAGTCAGAGGCCGACGCTGATAGCGAAACGATGTGGCGCTTCCACACCGTCCGCCACGGGGCAAACCGCTCGGGAAAGATCACGCCACGGACGAGAACGCCCCTCCGCCTCCGGGGTCAGCGCTCCTCCCACTCCTCGTCCGCGGCGTCCCACTGCTCGGTGCGCTGCTGCGCGGTCGTCAGCGCCCGAGCCGCCTCCTCCTGCGAGGCGTACGGGCCCATGCGGTCCGCGTTCTTGCAGCCGTCCTCCCCCTCCACCTGGGCGTGGCGCAGGCAGAAGTACCACTGTCCACTCATGGTCGGCTCCTCGTCGACACTCGCGTTGACACAGTTCCTAGACTGGGCGCTCGTGACTGCCGTCGTACCCATGACGATCTCGCCGATGCGCTCGGTGCCGGCCGCGATCCCCCGACCGCCCTACGTCGGGCGACCCGGCCCGGCGGCGTACACCGGCCCCGAGGTCAAGGACGCCGACACCATCGCCCGCATGCGCGTCGCTGGACGCATCGCCGCACAGGCGCTGCAGGAGGTGTCGAGGCACGTCGCGCCAGGGGTCAGCACGGACGACCTCGACCGGGTCGGCCACGAGTTCCTCTGCGACCACGGCGCCTACCCCTCGACGCTGGCTACCGCGGCTTTCCCAAGTCGCTGTGCACCAGCGTCAACGAGGTCATCTGCCATGGCATCCCCGACACGACGGTGCTGCGCGACGGAGACATCGTCAACGTCGACATCACCGCGTACGTCGACGGGGTCCACGGGGACACCGACGCGACGTATCTCGTCGGCGAGGTCGACGAGGAGAGTCGGCTGCTCGTGGAGCGCACCCGTGAGGCCATGCACCGGGGGATCCGCGCCATCGCTCCCGGCCGGCGGATCAACGTCATCGGACGGGTGATCGAGTCTTACGCCCGCCGCTTCGGTTACGGCGTAGTCCGGGAGTTCACCGGCCACGGCATCGGGACGGCGTTCCACTCCGGGCTCGTCGTTCCCCATTTCGACGACTCGCGCGCCGATCAAGTCATGCAGCCCGGCATGACGTTCACGGTGGAGCCGATGCTCAACCTCGGCTCACACGAGTGGGAGATGTGGGACGACGGCTGGACCGTCGTCACCCGTGATCGCCGCCGCTCCGCGCAGTTCGAGCACACGCTGCTCGTCACCGACACCGGCGCGGAGATCCTCACCCTGCCCTGACGTTCGGTCCTGGTCAGCGGGGAGGCTGAGTCCCCTTCGTACCGCCCTTGCTCCTGATCGACGAGATCGCGTTCTTGATCTTCTGCTGGTTCTCCGGCTTACGAGCCTCGTCGAGCCCCTTCTTGGCTAAGCCGGACTTGCCCAACTTGCTGATCAGCCCCATGGCTGTGCCGCCTCTCGTGATGTCGGACCGGTACCTGGCCCTCGTATCACATCACAGTGCGGGAACCGCTGCCCATCGTCAGTCTCGGCAGTGCACGTCTCATGACGTTCTGACGGTCTCGCAGGAGATGACCACGTCGCGGGGATCGCGACCCGCCCCGGTGTAGTTGATGACGTCGTTTCCGCTACCGCAGCGCACAACGTCGCGCGATCCGTCCGCGGGCAGGCTCACGTTGTCATCACCCGGACCGCCGTACACCACGTCTGTGCCTGGCCCGGGCAGCAAGTCCTCTTTGTCCCCCTTCTTGGCCTTGTTGCCTCCACCCCGCAAGACGTCGGCACCCTTGGCCCCGACGAGGATGTCAACGCCGGGGCCGCCACGCAGCGTGTCATTACCCGCGCCACCCTTGCGGACGATGAGCGGGCCCAAGACGTCTCCGCCCTTGCCGCCGATGAGGATGTCGTGCCCGGAGCCGCCGAGCATCCCATCGCTCTTCCCCTGGCCCCGGAGTACGTCCCCACCCGCCTGCCCACGCAGGACGTCACGCCCCTTGCCCCCCTGAAGGGCGTCATCACCCGCACCGCCGCGAACCTCGTCCTGCCCGCCACGGGCCAAGACCTGATCAGCACCCGCCCGGGCATGGATCTCGTCAGGCTTGGCCGTCCCTACCAGCTGATCCGGGCCATCGGTGCCATTGATGACCTTGGCATGCGCCAGCGGTGCGGCTGCAAGAGAACCGACCAGCACAAGGACACCGACACCAGGGCCGACACGACGAAGCCGCATGGGGACACTCCATTCCAACGAGGTCAGGCGCCGATGACCACGACACTGGGCGCGGAGCGTACAGGACCTAGACACCGGCGACCAGACCTCGAATGCCGAAGGTGTCGCCCCGTCCACATCCCATACGGGCCGTGCTCCGCTCACTCTTGCGCTTGATCGAGTAGAAGACGTTGTCGAGTTCCCCTGGTACTAGTCGTTGTCCGAGGCTGTCCCGACAGCCCTTCCTCCGACGCGTACCGGCGCATCGTTGCGGATCCTGCCGGTGGCGGCGTTGGCCGACACAACCGATCCATTAATGCGCAGGGTCACGGTCCTACCGACCCGACGGTACTCCAGGCGGTGCCATGTGTTGTCGTCGACAGGTGGTGGGCCTTAATCATGACGCCTCCTCGCCTGCCCCGGGACACGCACCGAGGCCTGGCACCCACCAACTTGAGCTTCCACTGCCGCCCCGCTGCTTGATGAGCCCTTCTTCACCATGTGGGGCCCTTTGACCGCCTTGGCCTGTGGGTCCGTGAGCTTTACCGGCTCTTCGCAATTAAGCGTGGTAGCGGCGGGGTGACACGAGCTTCGACCTGAGCTTGGGAACGGGCCTGGGGCCTCACGATTCGTGGTGTCTGGACACGAGTCGAGGGAGGCCCCAGGTGCAGGGAGACGGTAGCGCGGCGACGGCGATGCTCGGGTTGGACGGGTTCGTTCTACTCGCTGTGTCGGAGTACGCCGGTGAGGTTGAGCAGGCGATTGAGACCACCCAGAACGAGGCGTTGTGTCGTGGCTGTGGCGTTCAAGCGCGGCTTCATGATCGGCGTCCGACGTGGGTGCGTGACCTTCCAGCGGGCGGTCGACCAGTGACGTTGGTGTGGGTCAAGCGGGTGTGGCGGTGCAGGGAGCACCTGTGTTCGGTCTCCACCTGGACTGAGACGTCGCCGGCGATCCGGGCGCGGGCGTCGTGGACCGAACGGGCCCGGGCCGAGGCGTGCCGCCGGGTCGGTCAAGACGGCCATTGCGTCGCCCAAGTCGCGGCGGACTTCGGGGTCGGGTGGGCCACCGCGATGGCCGCGGTCCGCGAGTACGGCACTCCGCTGGTCGACGGCCCGGCCCGGCTGGTCGGAGTGGAGGCGCTCGGGGTGGACGAGACCGCATTCCTGGCCGCGAACGCCACTCGGAACACGCAGTTCGTCACCGGAGTGGTCGACGTGGGCACCTCCCGGCTGCTCGACGTCGTCCCAGGTCGCAGCGGCAAAGCACTCACCAGCTGGGTGAACACCCAGCCCGAACAGTGGCGCCAAGCGGTGCAGGTGGCGGCGCTGGACCCCTTCCGTGGTTACGCCACCGCGCTGAGCACCAGCCTCCCGCACGCCATCCGGGTGCTGGACGCCTTCCACGTCACCCGGCTGGGGTTCGCCGCCGTGGACGACGTGCGCCGCCGGGTCCAACAAGACACCACCGGGCACCGCGGCCGACGTGACGACCCGCTGTACCGGATCCGGCGGGTACTGCGCCGCGGGGCCGATCACCTGTCCCAGCCAGCCTGGACACGGCTGCTGGCCGGTCTGGACGCCGGCGACCAGGACGGGCAGATCGCCGCAACCTGGATCGCCGCCCAAGACCTCCGGCTGCTCTACCGGGCGAAGTCTCGCGCTGAGGCCCAACGCCGGCTGCACCACTGGCTGGTCCACTGCGCCGACAGCAACGTCCCCGAGCTGCACCGCCTCGCCCGCACCATCGACTCCTGGCGCACCGAGCTGCTCGCCTACTTCGACACCGGCGGGGTCTCCAACGCACGCACCGAAGCGGTCAACCTACTCATCAAGAAGATCAAGCGGATCGGTCACGGGTTCCGCAACTTCGACAACTACCGCCTCCGCCTCCTGCTGCACTGCGGCGTCGACTGGCACACTCACCGACCGACACCACTAAGAGGCCGGTTACCAAGGTTGGCTGCGTAGAGCCGCTTTACCGCCGCGCAGAAGCCGAGAGGGCGGCGCCGAGCGTCCATCCTCGTCCGTCCGCCACCTCGATGAGAGCGCGACCGCACTTTCGGCAGCCACCGCCCTCGAGCCCCTTCTTGGCCACGCCGGTTTGCCCGCTTGGCTAATCAACCCCAAGGCTGTGCTGTCCCTCTCGTGACGTCGGACTGGTACTGCTCGTCGTGCCACATCACAGGCGCGAGCCAGTGCCCGTCGCTTGGGGCAGCCGGGCTGAGCGGGTCACGAGAACTTAGATGTTATCGACGGTCTCACAGGAGATCACCACGTCACGGGGATCCGCCTTGCGGTATCTGATCGTGTCGGAACCACTTCCGCAGCGGACAACGTCGCGGGAACCGTCAACGGCCAAGAACACAGTGTCGTCGCCCGGCCCGCCGAACACCACGTCTCGTCCCCGGTCCGGCTGGAGAAACTCGCCTGCCGTCTTGTTGCCTCCACCCCGCAGGACGTCGTTACCCTTGCCACCGACGAGAACATCGGCATCAGGGCCGCCACGCAGCGTGTCGTCGCCCCCGCCGCCCCCAGGCTTGATTGGAGAGCCCAGGAAGTCACCGCCCTTGCCGCCGGCGACGACGTCGTTCCCAGAGCCGCCGCGCAGCCCGTCCCCCGATCGCTGGCCGCGGATCACATCAGCACCCGCCTGCCCGCGCACAACGTCCTTCCCGTCGCCCCCGTGAAGGGCGTCATTCCCCGCACCACCGCGGGCCTCGTCACGTCCGCCGCGGGCCAAGACTTGATCGGCACCCCCGCGGGCGAAGATCTTGTCGTTTTGGGCCGTCCCCACCAGCTGGTCCGGGCCCTCGGTGCCATTGATCACCTTGGCCGCCGCCTGTGCCAGCGGCGCAGCCGCAAGCGAACCGATGAGCACGAGGGCACCGACGCCAGGGCCGACACGAGCAAGCCGCATGGGGACGCTCCGTTCCAACGAAGTCAGGCGTCGGTGATCACGACCCTGGGGCGGGGAGCCTACAGCGCGGTGGCATTCGAAACCAGACCCCGGCACCTCGGAAGGGCCTCGCTGGAGCGGGGCACAAACCGGGGGCTCGCCACCGCGGTCCACGCATTCGGCGTTACCCGCTAGGTCCAGGTCCGCGGTGGCAACGGAAGCTCTCGCAGCGCAGACGACATCGCTGCGGTTGGCAAGCGGCTGCACGTTCACGAGTTAAAGCCTGAGCACGGCAGCCTGGCGATGGTCTCACGCTCCTGTGGGGCGATCTGGCTGTAGTTGTCCAGCACGTTCACTGCCGCGCTCACACCCGCCCCTGACGCCAAGACCTGACAGACGTTGGTCGCCATGTTCCGCGAACCATCGGGTGCGTACGCGCTAGCACCGCGTACTTGCCTGGTGGCTAGGTCAACGAGCCGGGCGGCTGCGGCGTCTATGACCGTTTCGTCGCCAGGGCGTCGGTGTGTTCGGTAGCGGTGTCCGACGAGCAACCGGCCAGCGAGACCGACAGCGCAAGCAACAGCCCTGCGGTCCCGGCTGCGGTCAACATGCTCCTGAGATGCCGCACCGACGACGGGTTCCATCACCGACGGCGCCCCTCTCGAGCTGGCTTACTTGTGAGGTGGAGCGGTGGTGGCGCGGGAAGTCCGACGGCATGTTCACGTTCGCGGCCGCTCAGTCGAGACAAAACTCGTTGCCCTCGATGTCTTGCATCACGAGGCACGACTCGTCGTAGCCATCGGCAAGCAATAGTCGCACGCGTACCGCGCCGAGCGCGACTAGTCGTGCGCATTCGGCCTCAAGTGCGGCCAGGCGCGCTTCACCCACGAGCCCGGTGCCGACTCGCACGTCAAGATGCAGCCGATTCTTGACGACCTTGCCTTCGGGAACGCGCTGGAAGAATAGTCGCGGGCCTACACCTGAGGGATCAACGCATGCGAACGCTGAACCCTGACGCTCAGGCGGCAGAGCGCGATCGAAATCGTCCCAAGTAGCAAACCCCTCCGGTGGCGGCGGTACGGCGTACCCCAGCACGTCGCACCAGAAACGAGCGACGCGCTCAGGTTCTGCGCAGTCGAAGGTGACTTGGATCTGCTTGACCGACGCCATCGGTCCACCATAGAGGCGCCAACGTTGCGATCCAGCACTCCATGCTCATCGTGATCTGGCCCATGGGCACCACCGGCACCCTCTACGACGACCCTGGTGCCGCGTTCTTCACCCGGCTACACCCCGACCGAGCCGAGAAGCGCGCCATCGGACAGGTCGAAGCGATGGGCTACCAGTTCACCCTCGACCAGGCCAGCTGACTCCAGGCCCTGCCCCCTCACGAACCTTCGCGTCAGCGGGCCAAAGGCGAGCGAGCCGGCCTGTAAGCCGGATCCTGTCCCGGTGCCTTGCGGCTCCGGGGGCGGCCATCCATCTAGGACCGCCGTTGCCGACGGCCTCCAGCGGCCTACCCGGGAGCTCGGGCGGGCCGCCCTCGAACGCTCCCTGTCTGCTCTTACACCACCGTTTCACCCTTACCAGTGCTGGTCCGAGGGCCCGCACTGGCGGTCTGCTTTCTGTGGCACTGTCCCGCGGGTCGCCCCGGGTGGGCGTTACCCACCACCCTGCCCTTCGGAGTCCGGACTTTCCTCGGCAGGCCAAGAGCCTGACGCGACCGCCCGGCCGGCTCGCTCGCCAGGGACCAGCGTACGCAACTCTCAGCCCGGGGTGAGCCCGAACCGCACCGTGCGGCGCTCGACCTCGGCCTCGACCAGTTGTACGCCGACCTCGGCGCCGAGGGAGAGGTCGCTGCCCGCGACCCGCCCGCGTACAGCCGGCGCGGCGAGCTGCACCGTGCCGGACGAACGGTCGTCGGCGACGTCGATGATCACGCCGCTGAACTGCTCGCCTTCACGCCCGCTCATCAAGACGGCCTCCACCAGGTTGACGCACAGCCGCTCGTACGTGCCCGCGCGACGGTCAGACTCGTCCATCTCCGCGGGCAGCCGGGGCAACGCTTCGCGCGTCCACGCCGGCACCTCGACACCGGCGCACAAGGCCAAGCACACCTCACCTACGTAGCGGTCGACGAGCCGGCGCAGCGGCGCCGTCGTATGGGCGTACTCCGCCGCGAGCGCCGCGTGCGTCACCTGCTCGGGCACGCCGCCGTCGAAGGCGGCATAGCCCGCACCGCGCAGCAGCACCGTCGACTCGGTGAGCAGCGCGGCGTGTGCCGGCACGTCCGGGTCGAGGGTGCGCACGAGCTGTCCGTACGGCATGTCCTGCGGCCAGGGGACACGCAGGGCCAGCGCCGTCCGACGCAACCGCGCGACGTCCCGCGGGTCGGGGACCGGCAGCGTGCGCAGCACCCCCACCTCGCCGTAGAGCATGAGCTGCGCGGCTGCCATGCCGGTGAGGAGGGAGATCTGGGAGTTCCAGCCCTCCGCCGGCAGCGGCGCGCGGTAGTCGAGGTCCCAGTGCCCGTCGGCCCGGACCACCTGCTGCTCGGGGATCGGCAGCGTCATCCCGTCACGGTCGCGCTCACGCTCCTCCCGCAGCCGCCCGACCTCGCGCAGCAGCACCAGCGGCTCCTCCGCCCGGCCAGCGTCCAGCAGCCGCTGCACCTCGACGTAGTCCAACCGCAGGCGGCTGCGGACCAGCGCGCGGCGGACGTCCACCGCGCGACCTTCGCCGGAGGAGTCCAGTTCGATGCGCCACACCAAGGCCGGACGGGTCTCGCCGGGCAGCAGGCTGGCCGCACCCTCGGAGAGCAGCGGGGGATGCAGCGGGGTGCGCACGTCGGGGCCGTACAGCGTCTGTCCGCGGCGGTGTGCCTCCCTGTCGATCGCGCCGCCCGGCCGCACGAACGCCGCCACGTCGGCGATCGCGTAGCGCACGCAGTAGCCATCGCCCGAGCGGGAGAGGTGCATCGCCTGGTCGAGGTCGCGTGAACCAGGGGGGTCGATCGTCCAGAACTCGAGCTCGCTCAGGTCGTCCGCGGGCTACACCGGCGACGCCGCGGCATGCGCCGCCTCCGCCAGCACGTCGGTGGGGAACTCGTCGGGCAGCTCCAGCTCACGACGTATCGCACCCAGCCCCGCCTCGATGTGCGCGTCGCTGTCTTCCAGCCGAAGGTGACGCAAAGACACGGCGGGCAAGCCTAGGGGCTCACCTCCGGCGGTCTCGGCGTCGCCGCGTCGCCGAGGTGCGTGGCGGCCCCAAAGGACCGCAGCGAGGCCAGCCCGCCGGCGTAGTAGCGGATCTCGCTGAGCGACCCCGGCAGGAGCTCCATCCGGTAGATGGCAGCGGCGGGCGCGTGGAGGGCGAGCCGGACGAGGGTCTTGACGGGGGTGACGTGAGTGACGACGAGGACCGTACGGCCGGCCGTGTCAGCACCGCCAGCGAGGCGGGTACGCAGCCGCGTTGCGGCCCCCTGCACTCGTTCGAACACGTCCTCGAAGCTCTCCCCTCCCGATGGTGCCACCGACGTCGAGCCGAGCCACGCCGCGAGCTCGGCTGGCCAGCGCTCCCGCACCTCGGCGAACGTGTGTCCGTCCCAGGCACCGAAGGCGCACTCAGCGAACCCCTCGTCGACCTCGACGTCGAGCCCGAGGGCAGCCGCTGCCACCGCGGCGGTCTCGCGGGCGCGGCGCAGTGGGGAGGTGACGACGGCCTGGATGCCGCCCCGGGCCGCCAGCGCCGCCGCGGAGCGCTCGGCCTGGGCTCTCCCGCGCTCGACCAGGCCGGGGTCTGCGCCGCCTGAGCCACTGAAGCGGCGCTCCCCTGTGTGCCGGGTCTCGCCATGGCGAAGCAGCAGCAGCGTCGCCTCGAGACCCTGCTCGTCCCAGCCGGCGAGCCGGTCGACGCGCGGCGGGGCAGGTGCGGCGCCGGGAGCCGCGTCCGGTGGCACGCTCGGCACGGGCGGCACGGCCGGCGTCGATCGACCGCGGGCAGCGTCAAGCGCGACGTTGAGCAGCCGGTCAGCGTGCGCGTTGAGCTCGCGTGGGATCCACGTCCAGCGCACCCGCTCGGCTGGAAAAGCCGTGCGGGCATCTTCGGCCAACGGCCGCAGGTGCGGCTGCTTGATCTTCCAGGTCCCGCTCATCTGCTCCACGACGAGCCGTGAGTCCATGCGGACCTCGACCTCGGCCTCGGGGTCGAGCCCGCTGGCGGCTCGCAACCCGGCGATCGCTCCGCGGTACTCCGCGACGTTGTTGGTGGCGCGACCGATCGGCTCGGCGACCTCGGCCGCGGTACTCCGCGACGTTGTTGGTGGCGCGACCGATCGGCTCGGCGACCTCGGCCAGCACGGTACCGGTGTCAACGTCACGGACTACCGCGCCGTACGCCGCCGGCCCGGGGTTGCCGCGTGAGCCACCGTCGGCCTCGACCACCAGTCGGCGCCGCCGACTGGGCGCGCTCACCGGCCGGACTCGGGCGTACGCACCAGGATCCGCCGGCACTCCTCGCAGCGGAGCACCTCGTCGGGTGCGGCAGCTCGCAGCCGGGCACGCTCGGTCGCGGTGAGCTCCAGCCGGCAGCCCTCGCAGCGCCCGCCACGAAGGGCCGCCGCCCCCACACCGCCCTGCGACCCGCGCAGCTTGTCGTAGAGGTCCAGCACGTCGCCGGGCAACCCGGCAGCCAGCGTCGCGCGCTCAGCGGCGGCGGCGGCGGCCTCCGTGTCGATTCCCGCCCATTCCGCGTCGCGGAACTTCTCGGTCTCCCGAGCGCGCTGCTCAACGTCGGCCAGCTCGGCGCGGAGCCGGTCGAGTTGACGCTGGGCGTCCTCGTGGCGCTGCATGAGGTCGAGCTCCACGTCCTCCAGCTCACTCTGCCGGCGCTGCAGCGAGACGATCTCGTGCTGGAGGCTCTCCAGCTCCCTCGGGGAGCCCACCTGCCCTGAGTCCAGCCGCTGCTGGTCACGGTCGCGGCGCAGGCGTACCTGCTCGACATCGGCGTCGGCCTTGGCCTGCAGCCGCCGCAGGTCGGCGACTTCCGTCTCGGCGACCACCGCGGCGTCCCGCAGGCTGCGGTGCTCGGCGAGCAGCCGGTCGAGCTCGGCGATCTCCGGCAGGTTGCTCCGGCGGGAGGCCAGCCGCTGCAGCCGCAGGTCGACGTCCTGCAGTTCGAGCAGCCGCAGCTGGGCGGCGGGGTCGGCTCTCAGTGCGGGCTCCCGGCGTCGATCGCGGACGGCGCGTGCAGGCTCCACGGGTCGGTGCAGAGCGTGGACACGCGGGTCTCCACCGTAGCTCCCTGCTCCGCGAGGGCGGCCTCGAGCCGGCTGGCAGCGACCGGCAGCCACGGCCACTCACTGGCCCAGTGGGCGACATCGACGAGGGCGGGCGGGAGGGAACCCGCAGCGTCACCCTCGCTGGCCTCACTCGCCGGGTGGTGACGCAGGTCGGCGGTGACGAAGGCGTCTGCTCCGGCGGCTGCCGCGGCCCTCAACAAGTTGTCGCCGGCACCGCCACAGACCGCGACCGTACGGACCCGGCGCGCCGGATCACCGGCGACCCGTACTCCCGCGGCGGCCCACGGCAGGACGGCGGCCACGTGAGCGGCGAACGCTCCAAGGTGCTGCGCGGACTCGAGCACGCCCACCCGCCCCAGACCACGAGGACCTGGCGGGGCGGCAAGCTCGACGAGGTCGAAGGCCGGCTCCTCGTACGGGTGCGCAGTGCGCAACGCCGCCACCACGTCGGCCCGCAGCGGCCGTGGGAGCACCATTTCCAGCCGCGTCTCTCTCACCTGCTGCACGACGTCGATGGTGCCGATCGCTGGCCGAGCCCCCGGGCGTGGACGGAAGGTGCCCCGGCCATCGGTGCTCCACGCGCATCGCTCGTAGTCGCCGATGGCACCGGCTCCGGCAGCGGCCAGCGCGTCGAGCAGCGTTTCAGCCTCGGCAGTGGGCACGAAGGTGACGAGCTTGTCGAGGGGGTCGCTCGGCTGGGGCTGCAAGGGCTGCAGGTCGCGCACGCCGAGGACCGCGCTGAGGGCGTCCGACACGCCTGGAGCGGCGACGTCAGCGTTGCTGTGGGCGACGTGCAGCGCGACCCCGTGGGCCACCAGCCGGTGCAGACTGCGGCCCTTCGGCGCGGTAGCGGCGACCCCTTGCACCGGGCGGAAAAACAGCGGGTGGTGGGCCACCACGAGCTCCGCGCCCCAGGCCAATGCCTCGTCCACCACCCCTGCGACCGGGTCGATGGCGAAGAGGATCCGCCTGACAGGGGCGTCAGGGTCGCCGCAGACCAGCCCGACGGCGTCCCACGACTCGGCCCAGTTCGGGTCGTACAACCCGTCCAGGCAGGCAACGACGTGGCCGAGCGACGGCGACTCAGCGGACACGAAAGGGAGGCTAGCCGCGCAGGACCGCTACTACCCTGCTGCCTGCAGCCGGTTGGCCCGACACGGCAGCCGATCCTGCGGCGGCCGCGTTCGGGCACGCGGTAGCGTCAGTGTGGCCCATGTCCCGGCACGGAGGTATGCGCTCATGAGCAGCTACGGCCGCAGCAGCTACGGCAAGGGCCGCGGCTCCACCGACAGCGGAGACGCCCTCCCACGCATCCTGGCATTGGTGATCGGTGCGGCGTACCTGCTCATCGGAATCTTCGGCTTCACGATCACCGGACTCGGGAACTGGTTTGACAACAACACGAACGACGAGGTTCTCGGTTTCGAGATCAACGGTGCGCACAACATCGTCCACCTCGCCATTGGCGCGCTCGGGCTGCTCCTGGCGTGGCGGCTCGGCGGGGCCCGCACCTTCGGCTGGCTGCTCTTCGTCGGCTACGGCGCCGCGTTCGTCTACGGGCTGCTCGCGGTCGACCGGCCCGACCTCAACTTCTTGAGCCTCAACGTCGCGGACAACTGGCTGCACCTTGGGAGCGCCCTGCTCGGGCTGCTGATCGCGTTGTGGCCCACTCGTACGCCGTCGAGGACTCGCCCTCGCTGACCTCCGCGGGCCAACGCCTCAGCGGTACCGAACCGAGCTCGGAATTGGGCTGACGAACCGCCCTCGCCGCCACGACTCATCGGACACGTTGCTCTTCGCGCCCAGGCCGTCCACCGACGCTTCGCTGACGCCAATGATGATCCTCGGGGGACGCGAGTCTCGACCCACCAAACTTGACCGGGGTTCCCCCTCGCTCCCGCTTGGGCTAACGCTCTCAGCTGAGGAGCGTTCGAGTCAGTTCAGTCGGTGGAAGCCGGGACAGGCAGGCGAATCTCCTCGATATCCAGGGAGGCTTGCAGTTCCCGGCAGGACGATGTCGTCGATGCGGTCGTCGTCGCGCAGCCGGGGTGACCGTGAGCCCTCGTACAGCACGCCTAGCCGCAGCCGCCGGTCCAGCTACCGGCGCCGGGCGCCGTCGCGGCCGTCAGGCGAGTCGTCCTCAGCAACCACGGTCGCAGCATGTTCTTCGTACTCGGTCCGTATGCGGTCCGCGAGGTCAGCCTCGGACCCGAGCTCAGGGGCCACCCGCGGCAGGGCCCAGAAGTGACGCTCCTACCCCCCCGTTAAGACGTGCCTGCGTCCGCCCGTCATTTGGAGGAGCCACCCGTTTATGCACCTAACATTCGCACCCCTCCTCGCCGCGTAGGGGCGTAAGTAGACAGGCGCCGCTTTTCACCGCGGTTAGATTCTGATGCTGCTAGCGCGGACCGAGCCTGCAGCTCGCTGGTTCCCGCGAAGATGCCGCGGATGTTTGTGTGAGGTGCATGCGATCTCGGTCCGCCGAGTTGACATTGGACAGCGGCGCAAGGAGCATAACGCCCGCGTTGACCATTAGGTCTATACCAACATAGCCGCCCTCGGCCCGCAGAACGCCTGCGCCATCTAGCCATCGTGACATGACGCTCGCGTGGCATCGCGGCCTGCCAGTCGAACCGCCCGGTCGACGCTGCGGCGCGGCGGGGGCCGAGGGCATCGCTGCCCTTAACGCTCGACGGACTCACTGAAGTCCCCGCCAGCCCGGCGACTCCAGATTCGAGCCGAGTTGCCACGTTCCGGGGACCGTGACCCACGGTCACAGCTACTGTGTCATCCGTGACGGCCGACACCGGTGACCGCTTCCGGCGGGGCTCGGACTTGCCTGGCGCCATCGCAACCGCTGACGAGCGCGACCGCGTCTTCCGCCTCGACAAGTACACGTACTACCTGTTCGTCCGGCAAGACCGACAAGGTGGAGGCTGGCTCACTGCATTCGGTCCTGTGGGTGGCGGCTCTAACGAGACTGATCAACGTGGGAGGGGGCCCACGAGGTCCGGTTGACGGATGAAGAAGGGGTGACATGTCCGAGGTTCGGTGCTTGATATATGAGGAACTCATCGCCGAGTGGAATATGGCCGCTCTAGGCGACAACACTGGCGACCCGCATGTGGTTCGGGACATCATGGGCTTCCGGGCAGACTCCGGGCCTCTCCGCAAAGTACGCGAAAACAGGCTGCGGAGGATGGCTGCGCGACAAGGCCTGGCGCTATCGAAGTGCAGGCGGCGTGACCCCAACGCCCTAGGCTACGGCGGCTGGATGATTTTTGACCCTTACACAACCGGCATCGCGGCCGGCGGCGACCCATTCCCCTACTCGTTGGACCTCGACGATGTGGAGCAATTCCTGACCGACGTCCTGAGATCGCGGCGAGTGACCCGAGACGACCTCCCCGCCGCCGGGGCCTGCCTTGAGCACACGCGCCGCGTCGACCACGTGGCGGCCGAGGACCATGCTGGTCGTCCGCAGGGTGAGCTCGAGTTGGTGGGGTGATCCCGGCCGGCCGGCCAGCGGTCCCCCTCGTCGCCGGGAGTGCCGCAGGGTAGTCGCGGTCCCTGTGCAAAGCGGCATGCGAATGCGGTGGCGACGGCCGCCGCGGGCGCGCCTCGGCGAGGCAGGCGAAACGTGTGGCAAACGAGTCGGAGTGGGCGCAACAGGGATCGAACCTGTGACCCCCTGTTTGTAAGGAGCCAGCCGCCCAGCGCTGTGCTGACCTGCGAAAACGTGCTCCTAGGGGTGAGCGTTCGTCCGTAGTTATCGGCTCACTGAGAGGGGTCCGTCGTGACCACCAAACCCACCATCCCCACCAACCCGACCACCGCTCACCCGTGCCCGCCGTGGTGCGCGCTGCCCAGCGGTCACGGCTACGACTCCCTCGATGCCGACGACACGCTGCTGCGCTTCCACGAGCGAGACCTGTCCCGCTTCTCCTGGCCGCACAGCAGCGAGCCGGTGACCACCGGGGTCGGCGTCTCCCTGACGCAGATGGAGCGGGCCAGCGCGGACGGGTCGCGGGTACTGCACCACTGGCCGGTCGTCATCACGGCCTACACCAAGGGCGGGGAAGAGCTGACCGGGCCGCAGGCTCGCCAGTTTGCCGCGGCGCTGCTCGACGCCGCGGATGCCTGGGACGAGGTTTGATCCATGAGCGCCTAAGCCGCTGAGCCCTACCCTCGTAGGATGCCTGCGCGAAGGTCTCCCGGCGCGCGGCGCTCGCTGCTCGTAGAGAGCACCGTCCTCCTAGCCTGCCTGGCCCAGGTCGCCGTCCTCGCCGGCACGTTCCTCATGGGGCTCGCATGGGGAGGTGTGACGTACCTGGCCGCGCTTCTGCAGGCAGTAGCCGCCTTCGTGCTTGCCGTCCGGTTGGCGGCCCGCCACAGCCTCCTGGTGCTCGTCGTGCCGTTGCTGTCAGCTGCACTAACCGCGGCGCTCGTTGCCGTGGGAACGAACACGGGCGACTGTTGCCCCGCGTCCCCGTCCTTCTACCGGACTGACTTGCCACTAGCGGGAGCGCCGGAGGGACGCCTACGGTTCGCCCACCGCCTCTGACATGAGGCACTCATCAGGGGGACGCGACCATGCGACGAACACTCACCGCGGCCTGCGCAGCGGCCGCCCTGCTCACCTTCACCGCACCGACCGCGACGGCCGAGCAGGTCACCGGCACCGCTGGCGCGGACGACCTGCGTGGCACCTTCGACGGCGATGACATGCGGGGCCTTGCGGGCGCCGACGTGCTGCGCGCCCTCGCCGGCACGGACAGTCTTCAGGGTGGCAGCGGCAACGACGTTCTGCGTGGCGGCAAGAACTCCGACGCGCTGCTGGGCGGGAAGGACCGCGACGTCCTCTACGGCGGGCCCAACGGGCCCAGAGAGGACATATTGTTCGGCCGAGACGGTGACGACAGCCTGTACGGCGGTCCAGGTGACAACTTCCTGATCGACGGCGGCGGCAGCGACTCCGTGCGGGGCGGACCCCGAGTTGACGGCGCCGGCTTGGCAGGCGGGGCGGACAAGTTGCTGCTCGGCCGGGGGCGGGACTTCGTGTTCGTCAAGAACGACGAACAACGCGACCTGATCCGCTGCGGCGCCGGCCGAGACAGGGTCCTCTACTTCAACCGTCTGGATCCGCTCGACCAGCTGGTCAACTGCGAGGTGATTCGGGTCGAGAAAAACGAAGAGCCGGGCCAGGCCGTTGCTCAGCGGCTGACCACCGCGCATGCGGCAGACTGGCGCCGCGGGGGTTGAGGGTTGACGCGCCCGAGCCCGCTCTACTTCTGCTTGGTCCGCCGACGCCGCAAAGTCCTCCCCAGCGACTACCGCGATCTGCACGCTGGTCGAAGACTGGGAACGGCGGGCGGCGATCATGGGGCTGCCTGGCTAAGTGCACGGCTGTCACCGGCAGCGGCGATGATGGGGCACCGGGTCGAGCCCCCGCTCGCCTCGGAGGTCGATCCGTGCGCAGATGGAGCGACAGCAAGGATGTGACGTGAGGTCGCCGACACCGACCCTCGAGGAGCTCGCTCAGCACGTGAGCCAGCTAGCCACCGGGCTCGGTTTCTTCCTTCACGGCTCCGAGCCTCCGTGGGCCGGAACGCCGGCCAGCACCGAGCTGGAAAGTGACTCGGACTACGCCGGCCAGTGGGGGGCACCAACCCGTCCAGGGGGTACTGCTGCTCCCGTTCATGCTGCTGCTGCACACCACGGACCATCTGCACGGCATCGCAGGTGTGCTGCGCGCGCCGGAAACCGTGATGACGCACCAGACGTTGACCCGCGCCGCGCTCGCGTCGTGCGCAGTCGCGTACGACCTGCTCGAGCCCGACCTTCTCGTCCGTGAGCGCCTGCGCCGGGGGATGAACGGCTACCTACTCTCCTACACCGAACAGATCAACATGACCGAGGACGAGCAGCTCGACGCCCTCGCCCATTCGGAGCAGCGCATCGAGAACATCGTCAAGGCGGCACGTGCCCACGACATCGGCGTCAGCAAGGCGCCCGGCGGCCGGTTCAAGGTGCGTCGGCGCCCGATGGATCCGCCATACCTCGGCACAGAGCCGCCGAGAGAGTTGGAGCTGGTGCGACGACTGGTCAGCGAGGACGACGCCGACCCGCTAGGCGCACTGGTGTACCGGATGGGTTCGGCGTTCACGCAACGGCCAGCTACACGTGCTCAACATGCTGAGCCTGCAACGCCTGGAGAGTCCGGTGCCGGGAATGGGACTTGCGCGGATCGGTGTCAGTCCTGCCGAGGTCGCCAGGGACACCGCGGCGATCGTCTACGGCGTCCACAAGACGGTGCTGCGGGCTTCGCAGCACTACGGGTGGGACCTACAGCAGTGGCAATCAGTGGCGCAACCCGCCCTGAGGCGCTGGGCGACGGAACTGGGGGCGCTGTAGCAGGTGCACGGCACCTTAGAACCTCGCTCATTCGCGCCGGCGCCGGCCGGGCCACTTCTCCGGATTCGGAGTCTCCGCGCCACCCGAGATCAGGCGTTCGCTAGCGCCCGTTCATGCGGAGAGACCTCAGGCTCGCCTTGGAGCAGTTCGATGCCCATCCGACGCGCGTACCTCTCCCAGCCGGGGGTGGCGTCGCCGATGGTGTGGATGGCCGCGCGGAGGTCTGCGGTTGCCTTCTGTACCGCGGCGGGGTAGTCCGGCGCCTCGACGACCATGGACACCTCAACCTCGCCCGTGGTCAGATTCGCGACCAGGTCAGGGTCGGCGACGGCGTCAAGGTCGAGAAGCGCTTCCTGGAGCCGGTCCGTGCGCTCGTCGAAGTCCTTCAGGTCGCCGAGGAAGACGATGCTCTGCTCCGACAGGAACCTCATGCCTTCTCCTCCTCTCGATCCCAGCAGGTGGCCCGGTTCAGCTGGCTCCTGCAGTTGCGTTCGTAGTTGGGGTCCGACGGCGACAGATGCACCGTCTTCTTGTGCTGGCCGCACGGGCAGTACATCTTGAAGTAGCGCCCGCCCCGCTCGACCCGCCAGTGACGTCCCTCCGCCTCTCGCAACAGCGCCTCAAGCTCCTTGACAGGATGCTTCGATCGGCTCACCACTTCCCCGGTTCTGCCAACTAGTAGTAACGAAGCGGCAAACCTGCATCTTCCCTATGTCCGGCGTCAGACGTTACACCGGGGGGGACGGGCTCGCTGCGGAGTCGCCGCACACAGCGCCGAGCGGTGGCCCGCGCAGGCGGGGTCACGTCCCCTGGTCGGGCGGTCACGCCTTCACGTCCTCCTCGTCGAGCACCTCACGCAGCCGGGCCTCCAGCCGCAGCCGCTCCGCGTCGAACTTCGGCGCATCGGCGTCGGTGCGCCCGCCCCAGCCGAAGCGGCACCAGCGCAACTGCTCCTCGACCTCTTCCAGCGCGCAGCCGCCGCAGCTCGTACTCCATCGCCCGGCGGCAACCCGTCGAGCAGTACGACGGCCGGCGGCCAGCCGCTCAACTCCGCGCCCGCACTTCCGGCAGGTCATTTCTCCGCTACCCCCTATGTCGTTAGTTGAGACGGTGTGCGCGAGGCGGGTGAGGCGGTCTGGAAAAAACGTCCGCTGGGGGGTTTCCCCCCTGGGTACGGCAGCCGGCCCGGGGCTACCACCGTCACCGGACCGGCTGCCGCGTCGGCGCTGGCGGGTCTCTGCGCTTGGAGTCTGCGCTCGCCACCATGGATCGGTCGCACGGCTGCACGTGCCGAGCCGTTGACCGTGACCTTCACGCCGGTCGGAAAGCTCATGCGGCCTGCGGTCCGTCGTCGGTGTGGGCGACGGTGGCGGTGACCGCGTCGAGGTAGCCGGCGTACTGGCGGCGGTGCTCTGCGAGGCTCCGCTGCTCCGCTGCGCGCTGCGCGCGGTCCGTCGCGCCGTGGGCCTTGGCGAGCACGGCGGCGGCCTCGGTGGCGGTGTTGAGCCGCAGCCGGTAGCCGGCGGAGGCCAGGCGCAGCCACTGCCCGCCGGGTCCACCGTCCTGCTCGAGCAGCCGCTGTGCCCGCTCGACCTGCGCGAAGTCGACGAAGGTGGCGACGTACCAGGCCGCAGCCGGGGTGCCGGTTGCGCCGTAGCCGTAGGAGCGGGTCAGGGTGGCGCGCACGGCGTGCACTCGGTCGAGGGTGGCGCGGTGCTGGTCGAGGGTGCGGTACGCGGCTGTGGCCTCGGGTCCGGTGGCGATGACCCGCTCGGGGCTGGTGTCGGGGTCGAAGCGGGCGGCGGCCTCGGCGATACCGGCGGCGACGGTGTCGAAGGCTGGGCGCATCGCCTTGACGATGCGGTCGGCGTCCGCCATGACGGCGCGGGTGGCGACCTTCTGCAGCGGGTGGATCAGCTCACGTGCCACCTCGTGCGCGGCTGCCCGGGCGTTGAGCGCCAGCGCGGCCTCGCGCACCCGGGCGCCGATGGTGGCCGGGTCGAGGGTGCCGGCCTCGGCGTCGGCTCTCAGGTCCTCGGTGGGGGTGGCGCTGGCCGCGGTGAGCGCGGCAGCCTGCACGTCGAGCGCGGTGCGGGCCTGCTCGGGCAGGTCGAGGCCGAGGGCCTGCAGGTCGTGGGCGAGGGACTGGATGAAGACCAGCTCTGGCATAGCGGGCTCCTAGTGGTTGTCGGTGGTGGTGCCGCTGGCGAACCCGGCGGCGACGATGCGTTCGATCTCTGGCCCGTTCAGCGCCACAGGGGCGGGCTGGGTCGCGGCCTGCGGCTGGTGCGCCGGGCAGGGCGGCGGGTTGTCCGCTCCCGAGATGGCGGCACGCAGCAGGTCTGCCGTGCTCTGACAGGTGCACTCCGCGTCGGCGATTTCCGGGTCGATCGGGGTGGTCATGCGGTCTCCTTCGGGTTGCGCCGGCCACGGCGGCCGAGCTGGGCACGGCAGCCCGGGCAGCGGCCATCACGTCCGCGGCGTGGCGAGGGCACCGGGGCGTCGAGGCAGTCCGGGCAGACGTAGGTCACCGCGACTCCCGCGGGGTCGGCCGGCGGGTGACCTGGACACCGCCAGCCGGGTCAGTCGCGCCGTGAGTGCACCGCCAGCAGCAGCGGCCACCGCCACCTCGCTGGCGAGCGTGGCATCCGTTGAGAGACGCCGGGCACCAGGCGCAGGTGCCGAGGTCGTCGGCGGTCATGGCCTAGGCACCAGCCCCAGCTCGGCGAGCATCTGCGCGGCCTCGGCCTCGGACAGCGCCCCGCGGTCCAGCCCGTCCGCCAGCAGCGCGAGCGCGGTGTCATGGTCGGCGAGCGCCACTCGGGCGGCGGCGATGCCGTCGCGCAGCCGGCGGTGAGTCGGGTATGCGGGATGAATCGACAACTTGGTCACGGGTCCGTTCTCCTCGGGTCGGTCATGACGCCACCAACCGGCGCAGCTCGGCGACGCGGTCGGCGTACTCGGTCAAGGTCAGGTCACCAGCGGCGGCCAGGTCGCAGGCGGGGTGCGTGCGGAAACCCCCGGCCGCGACTGCGGGGTCCAGCCGGCCTCCGCACGCTTGGCAGGTAGCGTCACGACGCGTCATAGCGTCATCTGCCCTGGTCAGCCCGGTGACGGTCTGGCCGGCTGTGACGCTTGTATCCGTCACAGGCTCGGTATCCGTCACCGGGCTGACCTGCGGGTCTGACGGTGTGACGGGTCGTGACGGTGCACCACCGGGCGGCACCTCGTCCTGGTCACCGTCTTTCAGCGGCCGCAGGTACCGGACGAAGGCGTCGGTGAAGTCCTCCAATTTGTAGCCGCGGGCCTGCCTGCCGTTGGAGAGATAGACCCGGTCGGGACGCACGCTGTAGGGGCGCAGCCGGCGGGACAGGCTGCGCTGATCCAACTCGAACGCCTCCCACGGGGACTCCGGCCGTGCACGCAATCGACGCACCAGCTCCTCGGAGGCGATGACCGCCTCGGGGACCGTCTCCCGCACATCGGCGAGCAACCGCACGCCCAGCGACGCCTCGACCTCGGCGGCGTCGGCCTCCCCCGACAGGACGAGCGCCGCAGTCCGTGCTCGGGTCGGCCAGCTACCCCCGGCGAGGTCGGCGAGGGCGACCCAGGTGTCGGCGGCGCGGTCCTCCAATGGCAGCTCCGGCTCCGCCTGCTCCAACTCCTCAAGGTGCCCCGCGGACCCAGGCGGCGAGCCGCTCACGCAGTCCGTGCAGCGGCAGCGCATCGCGGCGGTGTCGGAACTGCGCGACGTGCTCGCCGGGGGCCCGGCGGCGCATCTTCACCATGATCGCCCGGTCCGTCACCGTGTCGGGCAGGCAGTCACCGATGCCGGCCAGCGCCACCATCGCGAACGTGGCGAACGCGGTAGGGGTCTGGTTCGGCCCCACGCAGCGGATCGCCGGGCGACCCCGGCCGTGCCCGGCGTTGACCAACGCGCGCAAATCTTCGTGCTGCTCTGCGGCCTTCCTAGTGCCGAAGATCGCATCCGCCTCGTCAATCAACAAAGTCGGCGGGTCATCCGTACCGATGCTCCGGAAGATCGCCGAGGGTGTCGCGTTCACCGTGATCAGCGGCGCGTGACAGGTGGCCTCCACCACGTCGAGCAGCCGCGACTTCCCGCACCGCTTCTCCGGCGACTGCACACCCAGCCGCGGCGCGTGCTGCCACGCCGGCTGCCCGTGCGTCGCGGCGATCCACAACGTCACCGCATCCGCGGCCTCCGCAGAAGGCAGCACCACGTAGCGGAGAAACGCCGCGTGCAGCTCGTCCAGCAACTCGGTGCCGGTCCCGGTCACAACAGCACCCCGGCGACGTCCCCGGTCCGCAGCGCCACGATCCACTGGGGCACCGCATCGGCGGTGCCCCACACGTCGACGTCGAGTCGGGCAGTGTGTTCACGGAGCAGGTCGACCACGCGCAGGTTGGGTACGAGCGGTCCAACGACGAGCACCAGCCGGGCGCCGGTCGGGGTGACGCCGAGCTGGCCGAGGCGCCGATAAGCGACCTTGGGATCGATGTCGCGCAGGTCGATGAGTACGGCGCCGCCGATCATCGGGCGCCACCCCCGACAGACCCGCGACTGGCGCGAAAGGCGGCGGTGCCCCGCCAGACCCGGGCGAGCGAGCCCTCGACCGAAGGCCGGCGGGACGGCGCCGCACCGACGCACTCCACTACCTCGGCGCGGGCCGCGCAGGACAGCAGCGCACCCCAGCGGTTCGGGTGGTCGGGGTCGGGTAGGCCGAACGCTTCGGCGACGTCGTAGGCACTGAACTGGCGCCCCGTCGCGGCCATCGTCTCGACCGCGCGCATGGCGCCGTCCCACCAGAAACGGTCACGACGCTCGGCTGCCGTCGTCACGCCGCGCGTGGCCTGACCGTTCTTGTCGGCGGCGTCTGGCAGGATGCTCAACAGGTCTTGCTGCCCGCTGACCTCAGAAGCCCGGCCCACCGCCCCGGTGGCCGGGCTTCTTCGCGCCCTCACGCGGCGGCGTCCGGGTTGGCCAGGTCGGCGTCTGCCGACTCGGCGATGCGGTCGAGGTCGTCAGCGAGCTGCCGAGCCTCGCGGGACTTGCGCCGGGACTGAGCCGAGCGCAGTGCTAGCCGCTGGAAGTACGCCTTGCGCTTGTGCTCGGCCCGCCGGCCACGCTCGGCCGGCTCGAGCAGGTTGTCAGGGTCGACCTCGCGCTCGAACCGAGCGAGCAGCGCCGCACGAGCCGGCGCGGTACGGGCCGCCCTGTCGGGGGTGTTGGCCCACGACTCATGGGCCGCGAGACTTCCGGCGAGAGAACGTTCAGCGAAACTTGTGGGCACGACGGACAACACCTCTTCGGTGTCATCCCGGTGCCTGTCTCCGGGGCCGGCGCTCAGCGCTCAGGCGGTGTCGGACCTGTCCACCGTACACCGCTGATCAGACCCGAGGGGCAATCGACGCGTCGTCGGTACGCCCGTGCACGCCGCCGTGAGCGCGCTCCCCTTCATCGACCACCGACGGCAGCGGCACTGGCATTCCACCCCCAACTGAGCCGTCACCGTGTCCAGCCAACACGCGGGGAGCGGGTGGAAGCCGGGCTCCGGAATCGGCGTACGCCGCCCATCGGGATGCAACCGGAACATGGTCGGCTTCCGGTTGTCGCCCTCGCCTCGGGTCCACACCAGCAGGCGCCTGTCGACCCGGTAGACCACCAGCGGCGCGACCTGACACGAACCACAGACCAGGGTCAACATGGCGGCCTTGCGGCGGCGCGCCCTGGGCATCTGTTCGAGGCGACGAGCCGCCTCGGCAGCCGACGACGCATCGGTGGACATCCGCTCACGTAGTCCGCGGAGCGGGTCGTTTAGGCGTGCGGCGAGGTCCGCCAGCGGGTCGAGGTGCCGCCGCAGCGCTGCGGTCGGGCGGAAACGGGGGGCAGTCACACGTCCCCCAGATTCAGTCGGCGCGCTTCCTCGGCCGCGCGTTCGCCGGCCCGGGCCTGGGTGTAGCGCAGCAGCATGTCCGGCCGGGTCCAGCCGGCATCAATGCGGTCGATGGTCGCCAGCAGATGACCGGGTGACGGGCAGCGCACCGTGCGGGCTCTGGCAGCGGTCACAGCCGATCCCCCAGCCCGAGCCGGCGATGAGCATCCTTCGCGCGCTCGTCGGCCGTGAAGGCGCCGTAGCGGTCCAGCATCTGCCGCGAGCGCCAGCCCGCGAGGCGCATCAAGTCGCCCTCTCCCCCGCCCTCGGCGAGCCACCTGGCGGCCATCGTGTGCCGGAACATGTGCGCGTGGACGTGCACGCCGACGAGGTCGCCGCGCCGTCCGAGCATCTGCTTGATGCCGTCGGAGGTCAGCGGGCGCTTGCCCTTCTCGCCTAGCCACAGCTGCTCCGCGGAGCCGAACGCGTGCCGGGCACGCTCGCGCAGGTAGCGGTCGAGCGCCTGCGCGGTGCGCGGCCCGAAGGGGCAGTCACGCGGCCGGCGACCCTTGCCCACCACCAGGGCCACCATGTCGCGCAGGTCGATGTCGACCACCCGCAGCCCGGCCAGCTCCCCGCGGCGCATGCCGGTGTCGATGAGCAGCCGCAAGATCGCGGTGTCGCGCCGGGATACGAAGTCGCGGCCCTTGCAGGTGTCGAGCAGGGCCTTCAGCTCCGTCTCGGACAGCACGCGCACCTGCGTCGCCGGAACCTCGGGCGGGCCGATGTTGTCCATCGGCGAGCGGGCGATCTCCTCCTCGCGGACGAGGAAGGCGAAGAACTGGCGCAGCGAGGTGTACCTGTTGCGAGCGGTCCCCGCCGAGCGGGTGTCCATGAGGTGGCCGAGGAAGCCCCGGCAGTCGGCACGAGTGATCCCGGCTGGATCGGTGGGGCGGCCCTGTTCGCGCAGCCACACGTCGAGCTGGCGCACGGCCTCGCCGTACACCTGCAGCGTGCGCGGGGAGCGGTTCTGCACGCGCAGCTCGACCAGGAAGGAGGCGAGCAACGTGTCCAGCGCGGTCGCCATGGACGACATGTTATGGGGTCGCTGTGCGCTATGCTCGCCGCGACGCGCAGCGCAGGACGCGTGTTTCCGCAGGTCAAGCTGAAATGGTGGGCGCAACAGGGATCGAACCTGTGACCCCCTGTTTGTAAGACAGGTGCTCTACCGCTGAGCTATGCGCCCCGCCACCGCCGCGAAGGGGGACGGTCCGCGCGCCAGGTTACCGAGCAGCGGTACCCCGTCCTCTCAGGCCGCCACGATCTGCTCGACGACGCGCTCGTAATCAGCGGTGTCGCGCCCGTCCGGTATCGCGTTGACCAGCTGCCAGCGCAGCACTCCGGCGCGGTCGACGACGAAGGTGCCCCGCACCGCGACACCGCGCTCCTCGTCGAAGACGCCATAGGCGCGGGCCACCTCGCCGTGCGGCCAGAAGTCGGAGAGCAGCGGGTAGTCCAGCCGCTGCTGATCCGCGAAGACGCGCAGCGCGAACATTGAGTCGCAGCTCACCCCGAGCACCTGGACATCATCGTTCTGGAGGGTGGGCAGCGTGTCCTGGATGGCGCGCAGCTCGCCGGTGCAGGTGCTGGTGAACGCGTACGGGTAGAACACCAGGACCACGACTCGCCCACGGAAGTCGGAGAGGCTCACCTGACGCCCGTGGTGATCGGGCAGCGTGAACTCGAGAGCCGCGACCCCGTTGTGCGGCCCGCCCGGCTGCGGCCTCTTCGCCGGGCTCATCGTCGGCCCGCCCGCGCGGTCTTGGGGGCGACCAGCTTGGTGCCGGACCAGTCCGCCGCAGCTGAGACGCTCGACGTCCTCGACAGCCCGGCGGTGGGCGCGGCTTCGGCGATCTCGCTGGCGTCGACGTAGCCGTCCCGGCCGACTTTGGGGGTGAGGACCCAGACGACGCCGCCGTCGGCGAGGTCGGTGAGCGCGTCGACCAGGGAGTCGACCAGGTCGCCGTCCGCCTCGCGCCACCACAGCAGGACGGCGTCGACGACCTCGTGGTAGTCGTCGCCGACCAGCTCGTGGCCGGTGAGCTCCTCGATCGCCGCACGCAACCCGTCGTCGCAGTCCTCGTCCCAGCCCAGCTCCTGCACCGTCTGGCCCGGTTGCAGCCCCAGCCGTTGTGCCGGCCCAAGCCCCGCGGAGCCCGCGGTCGCGCTCACCGTGGTGTCCCTCCCGTGGTCGTCCCGGGTGTCTGCGACCCCGGGTGCTGGCCGGTAGTCCACCCGCCCGGGCCAGCCTGCGCAAGTACCGGCAGCGGCCGGGCCCGACGGCGACCGCCCCAATGCGCGAGGATGGACGCGTCGTACCGGCCTGAACGGGGAGCGAGGACCCGCCGTGACCACAGCGAGCGAGCGCCCGCGGATCATCAGTGACGGCCTGCCCAGCCAGCTGCCGGACACGGACCCCGACGAGACCCGCGAGTGGCTGGAGTCGCTCGACGCGGTCGTCGAGCACGGCGGGCGCAACCGGGCGCGCTACCTGATGCTTGCCATGCTGCAGCGGGCGCGGGAGAACCAGGTCGGGGTGCCGAGCCTGCGCAGCACCGACTACATCAACACGATCCCGCCCGAGGCGGAGCCGTGGTTCCCCGGTGACGAGCACGTGGAGCGGCGGATCCGCGCGTACATCAGGTGGAACGCCGCGATCATGGTCCACCGAGCCCAGCGCCCGGGCGTCGGCGTTGGGGGCCACATCTCGACCTACGCCTCCAGCGCAAGCCTGTACGAGGTCGGCTTCAACCACTTTTTCAAGGGCAAGGACGCCCCCGGCGGCGGGGACCAGATCTTCATCCAGGGGCACGCCTCCCCCGGCATCTACGCCCGCGCCCACCTCGAGGGCCGGCTCTCTGAGGACCAGCTCGACGGGTTCCGCCAGGAGCTCTCGCACCGGGTCGACGGTGCCCCGGCCGGGCTCCCGTCGTACCCGCACCCGCGGCTGATGCCGGACCTGTGGGAGTTCCCCACCGTGTCGATGGGGTTGGGACCGCTGGCCGCCATCTTCCAGGCCCGCTTCAACCGCTACCTGCAGCACCGCGGCATCAAGGACACCAGCGCCCAGCACGTCTGGGCGTTCCTCGGTGACGGGGAGATGGACGAGCCGGAGTCGCTCGGCTCGATCGGCGCGGCAGCCCGCGAGGAGCTGGACAACCTCACCTTCGTCGTCAACTGCAACCTGCAGCGCCTTGACGGACCCGTCCGCGGCAACGGCAAGATCATCCAGGAGCTGGAGGCGTACTTCCGCGGTGCCGGCTGGAACGTCATCAAGGTGATCTGGGGCCGGGAGTGGGACCCGCTGCTTGCCGCCGACACCGACGGCGCCCTCGTCAATTTGATGAACGTCACCCCGGACGGGGACTACCAGACCTACAAGGCTGAGTCGGGAGCCTACGTACGGGAGCACTTCTTCGGCCGGGACGCGCGCACCCGCAAGATGGTCGAGCACCTCTCCGACGACGAGATCTGGGCGCTCAAGCGCGGCGGCCACGACTACCGCAAGCTGTACGCGGCGTACGCCGCCGCGGTCAACCACACGGGGCAGCCGACCGTCATCCTCGCCAAGACCATCAAGGGCTGGACGCTCGGCTCGCACTTCGAGGCGCGCAACGCCACCCATCAGATGAAGAAGCTGACGCTGGAGGACCTGCGGACCTTCCGCGACCGGCTCTTCATCCCCATCGAGGACGACCAGCTGGACGCCACGCTGCCCCCCTACTACCACCCGGGCGAGGGTTCGGACGAGCTCGCGTACCTCATGGAGCGCCGGCGCGCCCTCGGCGGCCCGGTGCCCGAGCGGCGCGGCACCGCCAAGCCGATCAAGCTGCCCGGCGACGCGGTCTACTCGGTGGTGCACCGCGGGTCGGGCAAGCAGCCCGTGGCGACCACGATGGCGTTCGTCCGGCTGCTGAAGGATCTTTCCAAGATCGAGGACTTTGGCTGGCGGATCGTGCCGATCATCCCCGACGAGGCGCGCACGTTCGGGATGGACTCGCTGTTCCCGACCATGAAGATCTACTCATCGCACGGACAGAACTACGCGGCCGTCGACCGCGAGCAGCTGCTCTCCTACCGCGAGTCCACCAGCGGACAAATCCTGCACGAGGGGATCAACGAGGCCGGTTCGGTGGCGTCGTGGACCGCGGCCGGGACGTCGTACGCCACGCATGGCGTTCCCATGGTGCCGGTCTACATCTTCTACTCGATGTTCGGCTTCCAGCGCACCGGCGACAGCCTGTGGGCGGCCGCCGACCAGCTGACCCGCGGCTTCCTGCTTGGCGCCACCGCGGGGCGCACCACGCTCAACGGTGAGGGCCTGCAGCACGAGGACGGGCACTCGCTGCTGCTGGCCTCGACCAACCCCGCATGCGTGTCGTACGACCCGGCGTTCGCCTTCGAGATCGGGCACATCGTCCGGGACGGCCTGCGGCGCATGTACGGGGAGGGCTCGGAGGACGTCTTTTACTACCTCACCGTCTACAACGAGCCGTACGTCCAGCCGGCCGAGCCCGCGGACCTCGACGTTGAGGGCCTGCTGCGGGGCCTTTACAAGTACGCCACGGCGGGCGCGTTGGTGCCCGAGGAGGCGCCCCGGGCGCAGGTGCTGGCCTCTGGGCCGGCCGTGCTCTGGGCGCTGGAGGCGCAGCGGCTGCTGGCACAGGAGTGGTCGGTCGGGGCGGACGTGTGGTCGGCGACGTCGTGGACCGAGCTGCGCCGAGAGGCGTTGGAGGTGGACGCCGCGGCGTTCATGGACCCTGCAGCCGAGCCTCCCCAGCCGTACCTGACGCGCCGCCTGGCCGACCAGCCGGGCCCCGTCGTCGCCGTCAGCGACTGGATGCGGGCCGTGCCCGACCAGATCGCGCCGTGGGTGCCGGGCGACTACATGACGCTGGGCACGGACGGGTTCGGCAGGTCCGACACCCGGGCGGCGCTGCGCCGCCACTTCCGGGTGGACGCCCAGTCGATCACGGTGGCGGTGCTCACCCAGCTCGCTCAGCGCGGAGAGGTCAAGTGGGACGTCGTCCATGAGGCCCACGAGCGCTACCGGCTGGACGACCCCACGGCAACGACGGCCGCGGAGGCCGGCGGGGAGTCCTGAGCCGCCGCGAGGTCGGCCCGCCGCCCTCGGCTGGGTCGGCTTGGCTCAGGCGAACGACGCCGCGCTCAGCACGACGTCGGGGATGGCCTGCGCGACCGTGTCGAGCTCGCGGACGAGGGCTGGCTCGTCGGCGGCGAGGGCACGCCGGAGCCGGTCGAGGCGGAACACCCGGGCGTCGTCGCGCAGGCGGCACCAGGCGAGGAGATACCACTCCCCCTCGGCGGTGACCAGCGCGACGGGCTCGACGCAGCGCCGGCTCAGCTCCCCGGCGCCGTCCTCGTACTCGACCCACACCACGCGGCGCTCGGCGAGGGCCCGCTCGAGCACGGCGCAGACCGCGGAGCGCGGTGGGCGTTCGACGCCTGCGGGGCCGCCCCGTCGAGCCCGGGACCGCACGGCGGGCCGCGTCCTGGCTGCCATGGAGACCACGGTAGGAGGGGGGTCTGACAATTCCGCGGCGCCGCGCCGCCAGCACGTGGCCAACCCCCGGCGAGCCCTCTCGGACGGGCGTTATCCCGCGCTCAGCCGGGCGTACGGTCGCGGCGCGACCGCCGCGGTGTAGCCCTCGCCCGCCGGCCGCACCTCGAAGTGGAGATGACAACCGTCGGGTGCCCCGTCGTCCGAGGCACGGGCGATGCGCTGACCGCGCCGCACCCACTCCCCCGGCTCCACGAACGCCCGCCGAGCATGGGCGATCACGTAGTCCAGACCCGCGGACCGGATGCGGAACGCGTGTGCCCCGTACGCCGGCCCGAGCGCGCCAGCCGAGCTCGGTCGGACCACGCGGCCGCGCACTGCGGAGTACAGCGGCGTGCCACACGGCATCTTCATGTCGAGGCCGTGGTGGAAGCTCCTGTCCTTCACGCAGCGTGGATCCGGGGAGTAGTAGGGCGCGCGGGTGCACCCGTACCGGATCCAGATGCGGCGGTCGCCGTCGTACCACGGCGAGTGGTAACGCGTGTCGTCCGAGACCCAAGGACTGCCCTCACCGCTCCCACCGGAAGCCGACGTCCGAGGAGACGCAGGCACGCTGGTCCCAGCGGGCGCCACCAGTGGAAGCAGCGGCAGCAGTGCCACGAGCAGCGACGCGGCGACGGCCGACGAGAAGCGGGTAGTCACCCGCTGATGCGGCTGGGCGGAGATCCTGGGGTATGAGGGAAGGGCGCGCATGGGAAGGGCATACCACGGACAGGCCCAACTGCAGGAGGGAACCGCCATGGCCGGCGAGGCGACAAAGACCGGCACGGTGCTGGAGGACACGCCGGCCGCGGATGAGGGCAAGCTGGTCAAGATCCCGCGCAAGCCATACGAGAAGGAGCTTCGCCGGCTGCAGGAAGAGCTGGTGACCATGCAGGAGTGGGTGCGCGAGGAGGGAGCGCGCCTCGTCGTCGTCTTCGAGGGCCGCGACGCCGCCGGCAAGGGTGGAGTGATCAAGCGGGTCACGGAGTTCCTCAACCCGCGCATCGCCCGAGTCGTGGCGCTGCCCGCACCAACCGAGCGCCAGCGCGGCCAGTGGTACTTCCAGCGCTACGTCGAGCAGCTCCCGGCGCGGGGCGAGATCGTCCTGTTTGACCGCTCCTGGTACAACCGCGCGGGGGTGGAGCGGGTCATGGGCTACTGCACCGAGGACGAATACCGCCGGTTCCTGCACCAGTGCCCGATCTTCGAGCGGCTGCTCGTCGAGGACGGCACGCTGCTGCGCAAGTACTGGTTCAGCGTCAGTGACGCCGAGCAGGAGCGCCGGTTCCGCTCCCGCCTCGCCGACCCCACCCGCCGCTGGAAGTTCTCACCGACCGACCTGGAGTCCATCACCAAGTGGGAGGACTACTCCCGCGCCAAGGACGAGATGTTCGTACACACGGACATCCCCGAGGCGCCTTGGTATGTCGTGGAGAGCGAGGACAAGCGCCGCGCCCGGCTCAACATGATCGCTCACCTGCTCGCCACGGTGCCGTTCCACGAGGTGGCGCGGCCTGAGCTCGTGCTCCCGGAACGCCCCGAGAGCAAGGGCTACCAACGGCCGCCGCGCGAGACGATGACGTACGTGCCCGACCACGCGGCCTCCCTGCTCGGCTGACCGCTCGCAGCGGGGGCCGTGGGGAGGCGTGGCGGAGGGGTCAGCGGAGAGGTCAGCGGCGGCGTTCGGTCCAGGCGAGCAGGTCGTCCAGCGGCCAGGTGTTCACGACCCGCTCGCGTGGCACGTCGCACTCCTGCGCGCGGGCACAGCCGTACGCCTGCCAGTCGAGCTGGCCGGGGGCGTGGGCGTCGGTGTTGATGGAGAACAGGCAACCCGCCTCAACCGCTTGGCGCAGCAGGCGCCGCGGTGGGTCGAGGCGCTCCGGCCGGCAGTTCACCTCCACCGCGACGCCCTGCTCGGCGCACGCGGTGAACACCGCAGCGGCGTCGAACTCGCTCTCCGGGCGCCCTCGACCGATCACCATGCGGCCGGTGCAGTGCCCGAGCACGTCGATGTGCGGGTCGGCGACCGCGCGGAGCATGCGCTCGGTCATGACGTCGCGCGGCGAGCGCAGCTTGGAGTGCACCGACGCGACGACGACATCGAGCTCGGCCAGCAGCTCCGGCTCCTGGTCGAGGGAGCCGTCCTCGTTGATGTCGACCTCGATGCCGGTGAGCAGCCGGAACGGCGCCAGGTCGTCGGCCAGCCCGCGCACCACCTCGAGCTGGTCGCGCAACCGCTCCGGCGACAGGCCGCGGGCCACGGTGAGGCGAGGTGAGTGGTCGGTGAGTGCCGCGTACTCGTGGCCCCCCTCGGACAGCTCATCGCGAGCCGCGTACGCCATCTCGGCGATCGGGCTGCCCCCATCCGACCAGTCCGAGTGGGTGTGCAGGTCGCCGCGCAGGGCGGCGCGCAGCGCCTCGCCGCCCTCGGCCAGCGGCTGCATCTCCTCCTCGAGCCGGGCGAGATAGTCCGGCGTCTCCCCCGCCAACGCCTGTGCGACTACCCCAGCGGTGACGTCGCCCACGCCCTTCAGCCGGGTCAGTGACCCCTCCGAGCTGCGCCGCCGTACGTCATCCGCGTCCAGCGCCTGCAGCGCGCCCGCCGCCCCCCTGAACGCCCGCACCCGATAGGTGGGTGCGAGTGAGCGCTCGAGCAGGAACGCGATGCGCCGCAGCGCCTCCACCGGATCCACCCGCTGAGTGTGGCCGAGACCCGGCGACTTCTACCGTCGACTTCTACAGCGTCCCTCGAACGACCGGTCCTGCACCGCCAACCACACGTCGTACGCCTGGGGTGGTTTGCGCCGACAGCTACTTCTGCCAGTCACGCTGATGCGGTATGCGGGGCGACAGCCAAGGCATCCCTCGCGCTGGCACCAGTGTCAGCGACCACCGAGGAAGAACGGCCGGCCATTTCGGTCCGTGTAATCACCGTGCCGTTACTGGACCGAGTGACGGGCCCAAACCGGCCGCGGCGACCGCCACTTCTTCATGCTCGGCCACGCCTGCAGGCTCAGTGGTATGCGGCCGGTCTGTCTGACGTCGTGGTTAGCATGCGGACGTGCCTGCCGGGGAGGACCGGATGAAGCTCGCTGAGTTCGTCGACCAGGAGCTGGCCCAGCCATGGCCCGTGTTCAGAGGCGGCTGGCCCGGCAATATCGAGGCAGCGCTCGTCGACGCAGTGCTGTCCATACGCACCAAGTACGGCTCATCGCCGACAACGGGCGTCCGCGCGGCCGTACAGCGCTGGCGCGACGACCGAGAGGTGGGCGACGGGCCGATCAACGACCTTGGCTGGTTGGCGTCAAGTGATCCGTACAGGCTCGCCGATGTCCTGGACAACAGGCAGGTACTCAGCGGCGGCTTGCTGAAGGCTGAGGCGATCGTCACTGCTGCGGGGGCGCTCGTTGCAGCCGGCGTGACTGGGGCTGACGATCTGGACCCGGACGACCCGGCTCACCGACGGGCGTACGTGGGGGTGAAGGGCCTGGGGAATGTCACCTGGACGTACCTGCTGATGCTCCTAGGACACAGCGGCGTCAAGGCCGACACGTGGATCGTCAGGTTCGTCGAGGAGGGGCTCGGCCGTCCTTCGTCACCCAAGGAGGCAGAGGCGCTGGTGAGAGCTGTGGCGAGCGATTTAAAGGTTCATGCCACGGCGCTCGACCACGCGATCTGGCGTCACATGAGCAGCCGCGCGCGGCGGAAGCGATAACTCGGTTGTCTCTGTTCGACAGCCTGACGTGAGACACCTTCGGTGAGCGTTTGCTCGTTCCGCAGGGGCGACACAGGTAGATCACGGCGACCATGACCGCGGCTGACTTGCGTGACGTGTCTGGTCGATGGTGAGACGGTAAGCGCGAGAGCGGAGCATCACTGAACCCATCGGCGCCTTCGCGGCAACCGAAGGTCGCTTCGGGTCCGGGGCGCGTGTGACCGACTCCAGCGACCGACGGCGCCGGAGCCCGGCCTGACACGATGGCGCATGAGCGTCTCGCCCAACTTCACCATCGTCACCCTCGGGGTCGCCGACCTTGCGCGATCCGTCGCCTTCTACCAGCGGCTCGGCTGGGAGCAGCGGGGAGACGTGTCCGCGGGCATCACCTGGTTCCGCACCTCCGGCACGTGGATCGGCTTGTTCGGGTACGAAGAACTGGCCGCGGACATTGGCGTGCCCGCCGATTCGCCCACCGCCTACCGCGGAATCACGCTGGCGCTGAACTTCGGGGACGAACAGTCGGTCGACGCCGCACTGGCGCAGGCCGTCCAAGCCGGCGCGCGGTTGGTCAAGCCGGCCAATCGCGCCGAGTGGGGTGGCTACTCCGGCTATTTCGCCGACCCGGACGGACATCTGTGGGAGGTGGCGTTCGCCCCGGGCTTCCCGGTCGCCGACGACGGCACTATCGACATCCCGCGCTGAGGAGGTCGCAAAGACGGCTCTCCCCCCGGGACACGACGCTGCGTGAGCCGTACGGTCTCACGGTGGCTCGCCTGGTGCTGATTAACGGAGCACCAGGCAGCGGCAAGTCAACGCTGGGGCAGATGTACGTCGATGAGCACCCGCTGGTGCTGGCCCTGGACATCGACGTGATCCGCGCGATGCTCGGCCGCTGGCTGGACTATCCCGTCGAGGCAGGTCTCCTCGCTCGCCGCATGGCGCTCGAGATCGCCCGGGTGCACCTGAGGGCCGGCCGGGACGTCCTGGTCCCGCAGTTCCTTGGCCGACTCGAGTTCGTTCTCGAGCTGGAGCACCTGTGTCGAGACGTCGGTGCCGAGTTCGTTGAGGTGGTGCTGCTCAGTAGCCCGCAGGACGTCGTCGACCGCTTCGTCCGACGCTCGGTCCACCCGGAGACGTCGGTGCACCGCGACGCCCAGGCGCTGCTTCAACGCAGCGGCGGCATCGGTGAGCTCCCCCAGATGTACGACCGACTGCTCCAGGTCGTCGCTAGCAGGCCACGCACCCTCACCGTCACGACCGTCGACGGGCAGGTTGATCGGGCCTACCGCGACCTTCTCGCACAGATCAACGGTGAGTGAGGACTCGACGCGGCGCCCGTACTCAGCCCGTCGCGAACCCCACTTCGTTGGTTGTCTCGTCACTTCGCTCGACCGGCGGTTCGCCGCGGTCCGATCGAGTGACTGTACGGAGGATGGGGTCGATGCACCTTTCCGGCATCGTCACCCGCCTTCGGGCAGCTGGCTGTGTCTTCGCCGAGGACGAGGCGCAGTTGCTCATCTCCGCGGCCCGGACGCCGGTCGATCTGGCCGCGATGATCGACCAACGAGCTGCCGGCCTGCCGCTCGAGCACATACTGGGCTGGTCGGAGTTCTGCGGGCTGCGTATAGCCGTGGACCCGGGGGTCTTCGTCCCTCGCCGCCGTACCGAGTTCCTCGTCCACCAGGCGGTCGCCCTTGCTAGCCAGTCCCTCGCCCGGCCGCGCACTGTTGTCCTTGACCTCTGCTGTGGCTCGGGCGCGGTGGGCGCTGCGCTAGTCGCCGCGCTGGACCAGGTCGAGTTGTACGCCGTCGACATCGACCCCGCCGCCGTGCGGTGCGCCCGCCGCAACGTCGGCGCCGTCGGTGGGCAGGTGTACGAAGGCGACCTCTACGAGCCGCTGCCTGCTGCGTTGCGGGGCCGCGTCGACGTCCTGGTCGCCAACGCCCCATACGTACCCACCGAGGCGCTCGGGCTGATGCCGCCGGAGGCCCGCAACCACGAGCCGCGGGTGGCGCTCGACGGCGGCGTCGACGGACTTGACGTCCTGCGGCGGGTCACCGCGGCAGCGCCAGTATGGCTGGCGACCGGCGGCCACCTGCTGATGGAGACGGGCGAGCAGCAGGCTCCGGCAAGCGTCGCAACGGTCGCGCGCAACGGGCTTATCCCGCGGGTGGCCCGTTCCGAGGAGCTAGATGCCACGATTGTCATCGCAACCATGCCCGCCGACGACCCGGGTGACCGGTCCCGTCGACGATGGTTCAGGGAAAGTGACGCGTTGGAGGCCCAGAACCTGGCTAGCGTCGGTCAAGCATCTGGTTCGCGAAGCCCGACCGCGTCGTGCCGCCAGAACGTCTCCGAGTAGACGAGGGTCCCCGACATCCACGGCTCGTGCGCTGGGAGCCGGAGGGCCTGGAAGGCGGCGTCCGGGATGCGCAGGGACGGCTTGCGGAAGCCCTGTTCGGCGCCGGCCCTGAACCCAAAGCGTGCGTAGTAGTCCGGCGGTCCCTCAAGGAAGACGGCTGGGACGGACCGCTCGATCATGACCTTCAGCCCACGCTGGATCAGGGCCGATCCGATGCCCCGCCCCTGTCGCTCGGGAAGCACGGCGACGGGGCTGAGCACCTGCACGTCGACCAGCCGAGGAGGCGCGTCGAGCAGGCTGCGCGTGAACATCACGTGCCCGACGACCTTGCCCTCGTGCTCGGCGACCATCGAGAGTCCGTCGTCCGTTGTGACGCTTAGGCGCAGCCCGTCAACGAGTTCGGCCACGACTTTCCCGTGATCTCCGAAGGCAGCAAGGTGAAGATCTGTGACCGCTCCGAGGTCATCGCGCTGCTCAAGACGTAGGTCCACAAGCAGGACGGTATGACTTATCAGCGCGACAGACTGATGCCTTATTGCTCGTTGCGCACCAGCGGTATCGTCCTAGCGACCGTCCGAAATCCGCAGCTGGCGTAGAGGTTGCGCGCAGCGGGGTACCCGTCGTCGCCGCGGGGGTGGATTGTGACCTCGGAGCCGCCCAGGCGGCCGACCCGGTCGACGGCTTCGAGGCAGACAGTGCGGCCGAGGCCCAGGCCGCGGTGCTCAGGGACTACCCCCAGCGGCTCGATCTCCGCCGCCCCGTTGGCCTCGTCCAGCCACGCGATGCAGCTCGCGGCGAGCGTGCCGTCCGGAGCCTTGGCCACGATCACGAGGTCTTGCCGGTAGGGCCACATCGTCTGTATGCCGGCGAGCGCCGACACTGAGAACGAACTCGCGGCCTCCGCTGGAAGATCCGGCCGGTGCCGCTCGGGCCACGGGAGGGCATGCGGGTTCCAAGCCGCGCGATGGCAGCGGACCAGGGCTGCCTCTTCGCCTTCATCAAGGCTCCGCACGGCGAAGCCAGCGGGCAGCGGTGGACGAGGGGTCAGGCGCTGCGTGTCGTGGCGCATGTCGAGACTGAACGGCGCGTCCGGCGCGACGACAAAGCCCGCGTCCAGGAGCGCCTGGCTCGCCGGCTTCGCAGCCTCAGGCACGTCCGCGGTCAGCAGACCGTGAGGCTCCGCCTGTGCAACGAACCAACGAACGAGTTCATGGGCGCTCCGGGCGTCACATGCTTCGACGCAGAGATTGAGATGGCTACCGTCCTCGATCCAGGCCCAGCCAACGGGCGAACCACCCGACATCATCAGGCGGATTTTTGAGCGGCCTCGGTTGCGGATGGCAGCGGACTCCCAGGCCAGACCGCCGACGTGCCAGAACGAGCCGCCGGACCATAGCCGCGAGGCCGCCTGCTGCATCGCCGAGACGATGTCGTCCTCACTCGTCGGGGACTGCTGCGCAATTCCCACCTGTGGAGTCTCCGTCATGGGGACGCCGCAGTGAGGGACGGAACCGCGCCGGTGAGCTCGCGTCTTGTCGGAGGCTGACAACCTCCGCGTACGCTCTCCCGGCATGGCGCCCCCGTCCGCGGCGATGGTCCGCCGGCTCGAGCGAGCGGCTGGGACGCTGGCATCAGCGGCCATCGCCCGCATGGACCAGCGGCTGGCGTGGTACCGCGCGATGGGAGCGGAGCAGCGCTCCTCGGTCGGCGTCGTCATCCAGGCCGGGATCGCCGCATTCGTCGCCTGGTTTGGGAGCCCGGAGCATCGCGCGGCGATCACCGCCGACGTCTTCGGGACGGCGCCCCGAGAACTGGCCCGGGCGGTGAGTTTGCAGCAGACGGTCGAGCTGGTCCGGGTGGCGATCGAGGTGGTGGAGGAGGCGGTGGACGACATGGTCGAGCTGGTCCGGGTGGCGATCGAGGTGGTGGAGGAGGCGGTGGACGACATCGTCACCGCGGACGAGGCGCCCCAGGTCCGTCAGGCGGTCCTGCTCTACTCCCGTGAAGTCGCCTTCGCGGCCGCGGACGTGTACGCCCGGGCAGCGGAGGTGCGGGGAGCCTGGGACGCGCGGCTGGAGGCCCTCGTGGTCGACTCCCTGCTCCGCGGGGAGGCCGACGAGGCGGTCCGTTCCCGGGCCGCCGCGCTCGGCTGGTCGGCGTCCCACGGCGTCACTGTCGCGGTGGGTCGAACGCCGGACGGCGACCCGGAGGCCGTCGTCGAAGCCGTCCGCCGCGCCGCCCGGCAGGCCGGCTACGACGTGCTCACCGGCGTGCAGGGTGACCGGCTTGTCGTCGTGTTGGGAGGGGTGGGGGACGCCCTGGCGGCTGCCCGGGTCGTCGCGGGCCGCTTCGGTCGTGGTGCTGTCGTCGTAGGGCCGGTCGTCCCCGACCTGCCGTCCGCCGCCGTCTCCGCCCGTACGGCCTTGTCCGGTCTCAGGGCAGCCCAAGGATGGCCGGACGCACCGCGCCCCGTCGCGGCGGAAGACCTGCGGCCCGAACGCGCCATCTCCGGGGACGGCCACGCCCGCCGTGCCCTCGTCGACGAGGTGTACGCGCCGCTGGCCGCGGCTGGGCCAGCCTTGCTGGAGACCGTCGCCGCCTTTCTCGAGCAGGGCGGGTCGGTGGAGGCGACGGCGCGGCTGCTCTACGTCCATCCCAACACCGTCCGGTACCGGCTGCGACGGGTCGCCGAGCTCACCGGCTGCGTCCCGACGCGTCCCCGCGACTCCTACACCCTGCGGCTCGCGCTTACCCTGGGGCGGCTGCTCGGCGCGGAGCCGCCGCGACGTGCGGAGTTGTCGGGTTCCGACAAAGGGCGTCGGTCAACTTCGTCGGCCAGATGACCGCCTGCCCAGGCGCGAACAGGGAAGGTGGGGGACGTGCTCGCCGTCGTGGCTCCCGGTCAGGGTGCGCAGAAGCTCGGATTCCTCGAGCCGTGGCTCGAGTCGCCCGGGGTCGCGGACCGGCTGCACTGGCTCTCCGCGGTAGCTGGGCTGGACCTCGAGTTCTACGGCACGCGCGCGGACGCCGAGACGATACGGGACACCGCGATCGCGCAGCCGCTGCTCGTGGCCTCCGGGCTGGTTACCGCCCTCGCCCTCTTCCCCCACCCCGCCGACGCCTTCCGGGTCGTCGGCGTCGCTGCGGGGCACAGCGTCGGTGAGATCACCGCCGCCACCGGAGTCGGCGTCATCAGCGCCGAGCAGGCAATGGTGCTGGTGCGGGAGCGCGGCGCCGCGATGGCACACGCCGCGGCACAGCGGCCGACGAGCATGACCGCCGTCCTCGGTGGTGACTCCACCGAGGTAGAGCGGGTGCTCGACCAGCTCGGCCTCACCGCCGCCAACGTCAACGGCGCCGGTCAGGTCGTCGCGGCCGGCACGGTCGAGCAACTAGCGGCCCTGAGCGCCGCCCCGCCCACGCGATCGCGGCTCGTCCCCCTCTCGGTCGCGGGCGCCTTCCATACCGAGCACATGGCCGTTGCGGCGGACGTCCTGCGCCGCTACGCCCGCGCGGTGACCACTCGCGACCCACGCGCCCGGCTGTTGTCCAACCGGGACGGAGCGGTGGTCCACGACGGCCGCGAGGTGCTCGCCCGCATCGTCGCCCAGGTCGCCACTCCCGTCCGCTGGGACCTGTGCATGCAGTCGATGGCAGACCTGGGCGTCACCGGAATGCTGGAGGTGCCGCCAGCGGGCACGCTGACCGGCCTAGCCAAGCGGGCGCTGCCCGGCGTGGCCACGTTCGCGCTCAACACACCTGACCAGATCGACGCGGCCCGCGCCTTCGCGGCCGAGCACGGAACCGCCAGTGAGATCGACGCCTCGCCGACCTGGCGTCTTGTGATCGCGCCGATGAAGGGCACGTTCGCAGCGGTGGGCCTGCAGGTCGGCAGCGAGTTGCGGGCCGGCGCGCAGGTCGGGACCGTACGCTCGCTGCGGGACGAGCTGCCCGTCGTGGCTGCCCACGGTGGCACAGTGCTCGAGTGGCTGGTCGAGGACGGCGACCCGGTGGCGCCGGGGCAACCCTTGGTACGACTGCACCCCGAGGCGGTGGCCGGATGAGCGGTGAGCAGAGCCAGACCGCCCCAGCGGCTGCGTCCATTCGGGCGGCCCCCGATGGGACGCGCCACGCCGGACTGCTCGGGGTGGGCGCCTATCGTCCGGTCCGGGTCGTCCCCAACGACGAGATCAGTGGCAAGATCGACTCCAGCGACGAGTGGATCCGGTCCCGCTCCGGTATTGAGGCCCGCCGGTGGGCCGGCGAGGGCGAGACCGTCGTGGCCATGAGCATCGCGTCGGCCGGCAAGGCGTTGGCCCACGCCGGCGTCCGCCCCGACCAGGTCGGCGTGGTGATCGTCGCGACCGTGTCACACCTCTACCAGACTCCGTCGGCGGCCTCAGAGGTCGCCCACCGCATTGGTGCCGCCGGTGCCGCCGCCTTCGACGTGTCGGCAGCGTGCGCCGGGTTCTGCTACGGCGTGGCGATGGCGCGCGACATGGTGCTGGCGGGATCGACCGAGCATGCGTTGGTCGTCGGCGTGGAGCGACTGTCCGACCTGACCGACCCCTTCGACCGGTCGACGGCGTTCATCTTCGCCGACGGCGCCGGAGCCGCCGTCGTCGGACCTTCCGCCGAGCCCGGCATCGGTCCAGTCGTGTGGGGCTCGGACGGCTCCGGGCTCGACCTCATCCGCCAGGAGCAACCCTGGGACGTCGCGTTCTACGGGGGCGACGCCCCGGAGTGGCCCCACCTGGAGATGCAGGGCAACGCCGTCTACCGCTGGGCGGCGTACGAGATGGCCAAGATCGCCCAAGAGGCGCTCGACGCGGCCGGTGTCAGCGTGGAGGACCTGGACGCCTTCATCCCCCACCAGGCCAACATGCGCATCACCGACGTGATGGTCAAGGCGCTGCGGCTGCCCCCATCGGTCGCCGTGGCCCGTGACATCTCCGGGCAGGGCAACACCTCCGCCGCCTCGGTCCCGCTCGCTATGGCTGGCCTGCTGGAGAGCGGCGAGGTGACCTCCGGCGACCTGGCCCTCATCATCGGTTTCGGCGCCGGGCTCGTCTACGCCGCTCAAGTCGTCCGCATCCCCTGACCCGTACCCCGGGGGGCCGCGGCGCCGGGGACCCCTCACCACCCCACCGAAGGAGAGCAAGGCCCATGGCCAGCACCGAGGAGATCCGGACGGGTCTCGCCGAGATCGTCAACGACATCGCCGGCGTCCCCACTGGAGACGTACAGCTCGACAAGTCCTTTACCGACGACCTTGACATCGACTCGCTGTCCATGGTCGAGGTAGTGGTGGCGGCGGAGGAAAGGTTCGGGGTCAAGATCCCCGACGACGAGGTGAAGAACCTGGCGACCGTCGGGGACGCCGTCGCCTACATCGAGCGGGCGGGCTCTTGAGCACCAACTCCTCGCCGACTCGGGTCGTCATCACGGGGCTCGGCGCCACCACCCCTCTTGGTGGCGACGTCGCGTCCACCTGGGAGGCGCTGCTGCAGGGGCGCTCCGGGGTCCGGACGCTGAGCGGGGACTGGGTGGCGGACATGCCCGTCCACATCGGTGCCCCCGTAGCGGTCGAGCCCTCAGAGGTACTTCCCCGCGTCGAGGCCCGGCGGCTGGACCGCTCCGGCCAGTTCGCCATGATCGCCGCTCGGGAGGCCTGGGCGCACGCCGGTCTCGCCGGCGCAGACGTGGACGGGGACCGCCTCGGCGTCGTCGTCGCCTCCGGAATCGGAGGCGTGCAGACGCTGCTGTCCAACTACGACCTGCTCAAGGAGAAGGGGCCCCGCCGGGTGTCCCCGTTCGCGGTTCCGATGCTGATGCCGAACGGCCCCGCCGCGTCCGTCGGGCTGGAGCTCGGCGCGCGGGCAGGCGTGCACACACCGGTGAGTGCCTGCGCGTCCGGCGCGGAGGCGATCGCCTACGGGGTGGACATGATCCACGCGGGGCGGGCCGACGTCGTGGTATGCGGCGGCACCGAGGCGGCGATCCACCCGCTGCCGATGTCGGCGTTCGCGGCGATGATGGCGCTGTCCCGCCGCGAGGACGAGCCGCAGCGCGCCTCCCGGCCGTACGACAAGGGCCGTGACGGCTTCGTGCTCGGCGAGGGCGCCGGCATCGTCGTGCTCGAGTCCGCTGAGCACGCCGCCCAGCGAGGTGCCACTCCGCTGGCCGAGATCGCCGGCGCGGGGATTAGCAACGACTCCCACCACATCGCCCAGCCCGACCCCGTCGGAACCGGGGCGATCCGGGCGATGCAGGAGGCGCTGCGCCGGGGACAGCTGCGCCCGGAGGACATCACCCACATCAACGCCCACGCCACCTCGACCCCGCAGGGGGACGTGGCCGAGGCGACGGCGATCCGCACCGCGCTCGGGGCTGCCGCCGACAACATCGCGGTCACCTCGACCAAGTCGATGACCGGCCACCTGCTCGGCGCGGCCGGCGCGGTGGAGTCCATCGCCACCGTGCTCGCGCTGCATCACCGGCTGGTCCCGCCGACGGTCAACCTCGACGACCTCGACGACGAGGTGGTGCTCGACGTCGTCACCACCGAGCCGCGGCCACTGGGCACGGGACCGCTGGCCGCCCTCAACAACGCGTTCGGCTTCGGCGGGCACAACGTGGCCCTGGCCTTTCGCCGCAGCGCCTGACCGCCACCCCCCCGGCGACCACCGGAAACCACCGGAGACATCGTGACCACAGTCGAGAACCGCCCGGCGCCGTCCCCTCGGCCCGCGCGGCCGCCGCGTGAGCACGACCCGCGCCACCCCCGCACGCGGCTGGCGGCGCTGCTCGACGACACGTCGCTCGAGCTGCTCACCGAGGACGACGACAGCGGCATGCTCGCTGCCACCGGCACGGTGCACGGTGCGCCCGTCGTCGCCTTCTGCTCCGACGCGACGATCATGGGCGGGGCGATGGGTGACCGCGGATGTGACGTGGTCGTACGGGCCTATGAGCGCGCGCTCGCCAACGGCGTACCGATCGTGGGGCTGTGGCACTCCGGTGGTGCCCGGCTGGCCGAGGGCGTGCTGTCGCTGCATGCAGTCGGACGGATCTTCGCGGCGATGACGTCCGCGTCGGGGCGCATCCCGCAGGTTTCGGTGGTCCTCGGGCCGGCCGCCGGCGGAGCCGCGTACGGCCCTGCGCTCACCGACGTCGTCATCCTCGGGCCGGAGGGGCGGGTCTTCGTCACCGGCCCGGACGTCGTCCGCTCGGTCACTGGCGAGGATGTCGACGCGCTCCGCCTGGGCGGACCTGAGCCGCACGGTCGCCGCTCCGGCGTCGTACACGTGGTCGCCGACTCAGAGCCCGCGGCGTTGGCCGAGGCGCGGCGGCTGGCCGACCTGCTCGGTCGACACGGGCGCGCGGGCGACTTCCCGGTCGTCGACCGTGACCTCGCCGTCCATCTGCCTGAGTCGGCGCGCCGCGCCTATGACGTGCACGCGCTCGTGAACGACCTGCTCGACGAGGACAGCGCCGCCGAACTGCACGCCAAGTGGGCGCCCAACATCGTGACGACGCTGGGGCGCCTCGGCGGTCGGTCGGTCGGTGTCCTCGCCAACAACCCGCTGCGCCTCGGCGGGTGCCTGGACTCCACGTCCGCCGAGAAGGCCGCCCGGTTCGTGCGCATGTGTGACGCCCTCGGGATTCCCCTCGTCGTGGTCGTGGACGTTCCCGGGTACCTGCCAGGCGTTGGCCAGGAGTGGGACGGCGTGGTACGCCGGGGGGCCAAGCTGCTGCACGCTTTCGCGGAGGCCAGCGTGCCGCGGGTGACGCTAGTGACCCGCAAGGCCTACGGCGGCGCCTACATCGCCATGAACTCCCGCGCGCTCGGCGCCACGCGGGTGCTCGCCTGGCCGACGGCGGAGGTCGCCGTCATGGGGGCGGTCGCCGCGGTGCGCATCCTGCACCGCCGACGCCTCGCCGAGGTGGCTCCTGAGCTGCGCGCCCAGGTCGAGCAGGAGCTTGCCGTCGAGCACGCGGAGATGGCCGGCGGGCTGGCTCGGGCCATCGAGATCGGCGTGGTGGACGAGGTGGTGCAGCCGACCGGCACCCGCACCGCCCTGGCGGCGGCCCTCGCCAGCGCTCCCCCGGCGCGCGGCCGCCACGGCAACATCCCGCTGTAGGGGCCGGCTCAGACGACCTGGTGCAGCCAGCGGACCGGTGCCCCGGCGCCGGCGTACCGGAAGGGCTCGAGCTCGTCGTCCCAGGGCTGGCCGAGCAGCAGCGACAGCTCCACCTCAAGCGGGTTGTCGCCAAGCGCCGCCTTGAGGACCGCAGCCTTGATCCGCTGTTCCGGCACGAGGACGTCGCCGTGGACGCCGGTGACGGCGTGAAAGATGCCCAGGTCGGGCGTGTAGGAGTAGCGCTCGCCCTCATGACCGGGGCTCGGCTCCTCGGTCACCTCGTAGCGCAGCGCCTGCCAGCCGCGCAGCGCGCTGGCCAACCGGGCGGCCGTACCCGGCTCCCCCTGCCAGGAGAGCTCGCTGCGGTAGCAGCCGCGACCGGCCGGCTGAGGGGTCCAGGACATGCCCGGCCGGCCGCCGAGGACACCAGCTGCTGCCCACTCGACGTGCGGGCACAGCGCGGACGGCGCAGCGTGAACGTAAAGAACCCCACGCGTGGTCACCGGTTGCCTCCGTACGCTCGAGGGACGCCTTCCCCAGCGACCTCGAAGCTGGCCGTGCTGACCGGAGCCACTGGCATCCTGCCACAGCAGTCACGCTGGCACCAGGCTGGGAACGCCGTGTCGATGCGGCGGCACCGGCCCTCGTCATCATCGCCGTTTGCGGTCAGCGGACGGAGTCAACTGCGCTCCCCTGTTCTAACCGGAGACGGCGATCATCGAGCGTCGGGCAGGCGCTGCGCCATCTCCCGCCAGAACGCGTCGGCCCACATCCGGTAGCCCGAGTCGCCCGGGTGGAAGAAGTCGGCGGAGTAGTCGCGTAACCGCATGGCCCCGGTCGCCTCCTCCAGTTCCACGCTCACCAGGGACGGCCGGCGAGCCAACTCCTCCCGGGCGATGCTCGCCAGCGCCGCCGCCGCCGGCTTGCGTGGCCCACCACCGAAGTCGGGGACATCCGCGACGTACGAGCCCCGCGGGAGCGCGTCGAGCATCGTGACGAACGCCGCCCGGAACGCCTTCGGTCCGGTTCTGCCGGCGTCGTTACCGCCGATCGCCACAGTCACCAGGTCGGGGGCTCCCGCTGCCGCCAGCTGGGGCAGCTGCTCGCGGACCAGGTCGGCGGTCATCGCCCCCGACACGCTCAAATTGACCACTTGCACCGTACGTCCGGTGCGGCGCGCCACCTGCTCGGCGAGCCGACCTACGTACCCGAGCGCGGGATGGCTGGCGCCGACGCCCTGGGCCGCGGAGTCCCCGAGCGCCACGTACAGCAGCTCACCCTCGGACGCCGCCTGCCGTTGCCAATAGGCCGAGTACAACTCGGCGCTGCGCAGCACCCGCAGGGCGCGCAGCCCCAGGACCGCAGCACCCGACGCGGCCGCCCCGAAGGCGGCTGTGGCGACGCGCTGCACGCGCAGAGCCTGCCAGGTGTCCACAGGGTCACGAATTGATGTCCATTTCGTCGAAAGGCAGTGGACAACGCATCGAATCCAGGGCGGCGGCGCACGCTGGGGGCATGTCCTACGACAGCTGCCGGGTCGACGCGGAGCAGCAGGAAGCGTTGGCCTGGCTCGAGCGGCTGGCCCGCCACTCCGAGCCGACGTACGTCCGCGTGGACGCGATCGCGTGGACGCTCGCCCGCACCATCGTCGACCTACGCCTCGTCGAGGTGCTGACCGGCGAACGCCACGACCTCATCGATGCCGGCCTGGACACCTGGTGCCGGCGCGCGGTGCGACACGTGCCCGAGCCGTACGCCGGCGTGCTGCGCGAGCTGGCTGCGGCCTGAGTGTCGCTCAGCTGAACTTCGTGTGCGGGCGTGCCTGCAGCTCGCCGTCCACGTAGAGGTCGACTTTCTCGTTGTAGAAGCAGACCAGGCCGGCGATCCCGAGGCTCTCCGGCAACGGATAGCGGTAGCCCCAGGCCAGGTCGGTGCGCACCGGCGCCTCCGGGCCGTCCCCGGCGCGCAGCGACCACCACTCCGCGCGACCCTTGTACGGGCAGTACGACACCGAGTCGGTCGGGTCGAGCAGGTCCATCCGGACGTCGGTTTTGGGTAGGTAGTAGCGCGGAGGCAGCCCGGTCTCGAAGAGGATCCGCGGGCTGGTCGACTCAGCCACGCTGACTCCGTCGACCTCGACCCGTACGTGCCGGCTGCTCGACAGCACGTCGACCCGGGTGTACGGGTCACGCGGGTGCGTGAAGACCTCCTCGTCCTCCTCGAACCACGCGTCCATGGCCTCCCACTCGAAGCGGACGTGACCGCGGATCCCCTCGACCGGTGAGTCCTCGTACAACCAGGCGGCACGCGCCGCCCGCCGCCCGCCAGCGAGGACGTCCTGGCCGCTGGCCTCACCGCGACTCGGTGAATGGGTCCTCCCCCCGTTCTCGACGAGCTTGGCACGAACGTCCCGGCGCGGCACGTAAAAGGCCGGGTAGTACGGCACCTCCCACACCAGCAGGGCGTGCGTGGTGTCCGCGACCAACGCCCCACCGAGATAGGCACGCACCCGCTTGGGGCAAGGCTCCACCGCCACCCGCCTCCGCTGCCTTCGCTGCATGACCCCGCAACGACCCGCGCTGCCCGGGTGTCCCCTTGCCTGGTCCAGCCGCGAAGGCCGACCCGCGCCGACCCCAGCAGCGGCCCCGGAATGCCGACTCCGCCCTGAATGTTGCGTGGACAACTAGTAGTCGGGAGGGGACGAGCCATGGATGCCGCGCTGCGCCTGCTGATCCTGATCGGAAGCACCCGCGAGGGTCGGCTGGGCGACACGGTCGCCCGCTGGGTGGCCGGGGTGGCGGAGCAGCGCGACGACGTGGACGTGGACCTGCTCGACCTGAGAGACGCCGAGCTGCCTTCCGTACAGTCGGCGGCGCATCCGCGGTCGGGTCGCTACCCGGAGCGGGTCCGCGCCTTCGCCGAACGGGTTGCCGCCGCCGACGCCTACCTCCTGGTGACGCCCGAGTACAACCACGGCTACCCCGCGTCCCTCAAGCTGGCGCTGGACGCCGTCTACGCGGAGTGGGCGGCCAAGCCGGCGGCGATCGTGTCTTACGGCGGGCTTTCCGGTGGTGTGCGAGCAACTGAGCAGCTGCGGCAGGTGCTCGGCGAGCTCCACGTCGTGGCGATCCGCGACGGGGTCGCGATCCCACGGGCCGGCGGGCGCTTCGACGGCGACGGTGAGCTCCTCGACGACGGCGTGGCAGCCGCGTCCGCCAAGGTGATGCTCGACCGGCTGACATGGTGGGGTCGCGTCCTGCGGGCGGGTCGGGCTTTGGAGCCGTACGGCGCCTAAGCGCTCGGGCCTTGGGGGTCTCCCGGGGGCGTGGCCACGGACCAGCTACCACCAGCCGGGCCTCGCGTAACGGCTCCGCCTGTCCTGCCACAGGGCGAGGAGCAGTGCGGCGCCACCGGCGGCGAGAGCTCCACCCAGAACCCAGGGCAGGGGGCCGCCGCTGAGAGTGCCGGCGGTGGCGGCCGAGTCGCTGGTGTCCCCGAACGAGGTGTTCTCGGTGTCGTCACGCGCTGAACGGTCGCCACCGCTGGCCGAGCCGCGTCCCTTGCACTCGCTCAGATCGACCGTCGCGGTTCGTGGCTCGCCGATCCGCCCTCCGCTGGCCCAAGGTTGCAGTGGCACCACGGAGACGGTCACCACTTCCGGCCGCGGACGAGGGACGGTGAACGTCCCCGAGAACGTGAAATCGTTGTCCGCGGCCAGCCTGTGCTCCACACCGTCCTCAACGAGCATGGGCTCGCCGCCGTCGGCAGACCAGGTCACCTCGATCGCCTCGTTCGTGCGCGACAGCGCGGTCTCGTCTACCGGTGTCTCCGGGTTGTCCGGCTGGCCCGACCACGACGTGACCCCATAGGCGATGGTGCGGTCGCACGAGCCGGTGGCGATCACGTTCGCGTGGTGCGCCGCCGCTGGGACCGCGCCCGCCACCACTATGGCCGCGGCGATACCCGTGGAGGCGCCAGCCGAAAGGGTCCACCGTCTCGCCTGTGGCTGCACCACTGACTCCTCCGTCCAAGCGTCAACCTACGTCGTCTGCGTCCGGCTCCGGAAGGCTCGCCGGATGGCCAGCTCACGACGGAGCACCCGCCCTCCAGCTGGGAGGGCGGGTGCTTCGGCGTATCGAGTCGATCAGAACGCGGCCCCTTGCGGGGCGGGATGGCTAGACGTCAGTAGCGGCTGTCGTCGCCGCCGAACCAGGAGACGGTGATGCCGTCCTTGACGTCCTCGTCGCTGCAGCCGTCAGCGTCCGCGTCGGAGCACCAGACCACCCGCTGGGTTCCGTTGACGGAGGTGTTGTTCACCCGGGCGTGGAACTCCTCTTGCCCGGGCGTGGTTGGCAGTGGCATCTCCTGATAGCCCGACTGGAAGCAGAGGTCCTTGCGACCGTCGCCGTTGGTGTCGCTGAGGACGGCGTACTTGGGGCCGCTGCCGTCCGGGTCGGGGCAGGCGCTGATGTATCCGACCCCGAAGCTCTGGAAGGATGCCGGGCCGTCGGCCTTGTTGCCGTTCATGTCCAGGAAGCACGCGTCGTTGTGCACGTTGCGGTTGCCCGGGTTGCCGCTGACCTTGGTGCTGACCCGCTGACGGTCGTACTGGTCAGGAGTGAAGCAGCTGGAGTTCGGGTCGACGTTCGGGTTGGCGCCGGCGTCGGAGTTGATGTACGACGCGGCCCGGAAAGCTCCCCGGCCGCCGTAGCTGTCGGTCCCGCCGCCGTCGTGGGAGGCCAGGGCGCCGGTCGCGCCGCCGACTGCGAGCGCTCCTACGCTCACGACGGCAAGAAGTGCTGATCGGGGTGTACGCATGCGATCTCCTTGAGGGGGGTCCGGCTCTTGGCGGACGCTCAAGGGTGTGTACGGCCGCGCCGGGGACCGCGTTGAACGCAACGACCGTGAACCGCGCTCGCAAGCCCCGAACGTGACTGAGTCGCTCGCCCGGAGCGATTGTGCGGGTCACCGGCTATCCGGATGTGGTCGCGCTATCGCGGGGTCAACACACAGAACTCATGGCCATCGGGATCGGCCATGACCACCCAGCTCACCTCGCCCTGGCCGATGTCGATGCGAGTCGCCCCGAGGGAGACGAGACGGTCGACCTGCGCTTGCTGATCACCGTGGACGGGTGGAGCGATGTCGAAATGCAGCCGGTTCTTCCCGGTCTTCGGCATCAGCGGTGGACCGCCCCACGCGATCTTCGGCCCACCGTGTGGCGAGCGGATCGCGGTCTCCTGTTCCTGGTCCCAGACCAACGGCCAGCCCAGCGCCTCGCTCCAGAAGTACCCGACCTGTTGCGAGCCGTCACACGCCAGCTCTCCGACGAACCCGCAGTCGGCGAGGAAGTTGTTGCCCGGCTCGATGACACAGAACTCGTTGCCTTCGGGGTCGGCAAGCACCACATGCTCTTCCTCAGGGAGCTGACCGATGTCGATGTGCCGGCCGCCGAGTTCCAGCGCCCGGGCCACGGTCTGCTGCTGGTCATCGAGGGAGGTGCTCGTCAGGTGAAGGTGCATCTGGTTGGGACCAGTCTTCTGCTCCTGAGTGGGGACGGATCGGATCCGGAACCCGGTGTCATCGTCGGGCAGGAGCGTGATGCCGTCATGGGGGTCGTCGGTCATCTCCCAACCCAGGACGCCGGACCAGAAGCGCGCCAGACCTTGCGGGTCGTTCGCATCGAAGCAGAGCGCGACGAGGTGACAAGTCATTCCGCTCCGTACCTCCGGTTTGCTGACTCAAAGCCGCAGACAGGGCACATCCTCCAGGCCCAACGAGAAAGCGACGCTAGGCGCTCGGCGCCCGCCACGCTAGGTACGCAAACTCTTCGTGCTCGATCCCAAGCGGCCAGCCGTCCTCCTCGTGGCTGGGACAAGGGCGGGGACTGGAGCGGTCGGTAGAGCGCAACATCGAGGTCGCCCGGCATGAGCGTGCCCGATGGACAACGCGCCTGCTCCGAGGCGTCGGAATCGTCATGATCTGTGTGCCAGAAGGTCGTTGAGAGATCGCGAGGTGGTGTCGGATCGGGGCGGGGGTGTTCGTGGCACGAGTGCGCACACGTCCACGAGGGGCGTTCCGTAGCACAGGAGGATGATCCCTATGCAGTACCTGGTTTCCGTGATCGACGACACGCCCAACTCCGCCACCTCGGACGAGGCGGCCGACATCAACGCCTTCAACGACGGGCTCCGGGCCGACGGCCACTGGGTCTTCGCGGGCGGCCTCGGGGCGCCCAGGACGGCCACGGTCGTCGACGGCCGGGGTGCGGAGGCGATGTTCATCGATGGCCCTTTCGTGGAGACGAAGGAGTGGCTCTCCGGCTTCTGGATCATCGAGGCCGCTGACCTCGACGTGGCGTTGAAGCTGGCCGCCGCGGGATCGAAGGCCTGCAACCGCCGGGTGGAGGTGCGCCCGTTCCTGTGAGCCCGGTCGACGTCGGTGAGGTGATCAGCCGGGCGCATCACGAGGAGTGGGCCCGGGTGGTGGCCATCCTGAACAGGCACTTCGGTGATCTCGACGTCGCCGAGGAGGCCGCCGCCGAGGCCTTCGCGACCGCCGTCGAGCGGTGGCCGGCCGATGGCGTCCCTCCCAACCCGGGCGGTTGGCTGACCACGACCGCCCGCCGCAAGGCCCTCGACCGGATCAGGCGCGAGAACAAGCGCGACGACAAGCACAAGCAGGCGCAGATGATGTACGACGACGTCCCGCGCGACTCCGTGGGTGCCGTCGATGACGAGCGGCTTCGGCTGATCTTTACGTGCTGCCACCCGGCGCTCGCCCCGGAGGCCCGCGTGGCGCTGACGCTCCGCATGGTCGGCGGTCTGACCGTGCCGGAGATCGCTCGTGCCTTCCTGGCGCAGGAAGCCACCATGAGACAACGGATCACCCGTGCGAAGGCGAAGATCAAGGCGGCTCGTATCCCCTACCGGGTGCCGTCCGCGGATGACCTGCCGGGACGAGTCTCCGGCGTGCTCGCCGTCCTGTTTCTGGTCTTTAACGAGGGCTACCTGGCGAGCGGGCCCGACACCGACCCTGTGCGTCACGACCTGACCGCCGAGGCCATCCGGCTCGCGCGACTGCTCCGTGAACTCATGCCGGAGGACGGTGAGGTGGCGGGGCTGCTGGCGCTGATGCTGCTCACCGAGGCCCGCCGCGCCGCCCGGGTTACGGGGAACGGCGAGCTAGTCACTCTCGACAAGCAGGACCGTGGAGCCTGGGACGCCGCGCTGATCGCCGAGGGTCATCGGCTGGTGAGGGAGCGCCTGGCCACGGGCCAGGCCCCGGGCCGGTACCAGATCCTGGCCGCGATCAACGCCGTGCACACCTCGGCCCGCGATGCGCGCGACACCGACTGGTCGCAGATCGTGGCCCTCTACGACCAGCTCGTTCGACTCGACCCGTCGCCGATCGTGGCCCTCAATCGAGCTGTAGCGATCGCGGAGATCGATGGCCCGGACGTCGCGCTGGCGATCGTCGACCGTCTCCAGGGCGAGCTGGTCGACTACCACGCCTACTTTGCGGCCCGAGCCGACATCCTGCGCCGGCTGGGCCGCATCGAGGAGTCGCGGGCGGCGTACGGCCGAGCTATCGCGCTGGCGGGCAACACCGCCGAGACGGCCTACCTGACACGCCGCCGCGACCAGCTGGGGTAGTGCCGGTGTGGACATCGCAGCAGGGCAGTGCGGCGGGGACTGCTCGTGGCCGGTGGCAGCGGCGATGATCTCCCCGAACAGGGATCACATGACGCGCCGGCGGGGGCCAAACGGTGGAGTCCCTTGAGAATTCTGCCGGCAGCCTGTCGGATCCGGAGCGGGGCGTTCGTAGAACAGGTGAGAGGCGGCCGGAAGAGCTGCCGGGACAAGGGAAATGGGGATGACGCGGTACCTGATCTCGTTCGATGACGGAGCGATGACCTTCCCGGAACAGGAGCTGCCCGACGTGGCCAAGGCCGAGCACGCGGTGGTCGAGGAGGCCAAGGACGCCGTCGTGTGGGTTTTCGCTGGCGGACTGGAAGCCAGCAGGCGAGCATCGTGGCCACGGACGGGACGGTCACCGACGGCCCGTACCCGGACCGACCCCCGCCTGAGGCTCAATAGGCTCTGGGAGCCCGCTCTCTGCTCCACGAGGAAGCGACGCACCTACTGACATATGGGCCTCATCGGAGATTCGGGTGGGTGAGCTTGACGGCGGCGATGATCATTCGTAACCGGTAGTTGGCCGGGTTGCGGAAGCCTTCGGCGATGCGGCGGTGGAGCTCGATGACCAGCTTGACGGCTTCGGTGCCGCCGTTGTTGGCGCGGCCGGTGGTGAAGTAGGCCAGGAGCTGTTCGGATCAGGACCGCAGGGTTCTGCCGAGGCGGGCGATCTCGGGGACTGGGCGGGCGTGAACGCACTCGAGCACCTGCTTGGCGATGGTCATGCCCTGCGTAGGTCTTGGCCGCGAAGGCGGAGCGCAGCTGTTGGTAGCGTGCCAGGCTCTGGTGACCTCCCAGTTCGGGCGCCTGCCGGCAGCCCGGCGTGGATGAGGAGGAGCTGGCGTTCGGTGAGCTTGTCGGTGCCCGCGCGCAGGGCGTTGCGTATCCGGTAGAGCGTGTCGTTCTTTGCGGCCGCGGTGACCTAGTTGTTGCAGTGACACACGGCGGCGGGTGTCCTCCATCGCTTGCAGCCGAGCTTGCCGACATGGAAGGCGTCCAGGACAACGACGGCGTCCTGGAGCTCGTCGCGGATCGCGTTGCCGTAGCCGCGGAACGGGTCCAGGGTCGCGACCTTCACGCCGTGAGTGAACTCCGGGCCGCGGCTGTCGAGCCGGCCTGCGTAGGCCGGTCCGGGACGGCCAGGCCGATGAGGTCGAGCAGCCGCGCCTGGGTATTGACCTGGCCTTTCGCATCCGGTCTGCTGCTCAGGTCGACCATCCCGGTCAGCTCCTTGGGGCCCTTGCCCGGCCGTGGGGCATGGTGCCAGATGTGCTCGTCGACCCCCAAGACCCCGACGCCTGCCAACCGGGCAGGGTCATCTGCCAGAGCGTCGAGCAGTGGGGCGATGGCGTCCCACAGGGTGTGCCAGTCCACGCCGAGCCGTCGAGCCGACCGCGACGACCGACAACTTGGACTAACGCCTTCCGCCGTCCACCGTGTCGGCTGGCACGTCGATGTTGAGACCTCTGCAGACAGACCCGTGGCCCAGGACCCCATCCGGGATCCCGGGCCACGCGCCCGACAGCTACGGCCATGCCGTCAGGGACGACCGGTGTACTTCAAGATGTACAGCCCGAAGTCGCGGTCGCTCGCGGCCACGAACTCCTTCCCGTTGTGCCGGAACACCTGGACACCCCAGAAGTCATTGCCTCGAGGGCCGATGAACTTCCCCGACGGCCGCAGCCGGTCTCCCTTGATTCGCAGAACCCGGAAGCCGGCGTCGTAGTACGAGGAGTACACGAGCCCGTCATGCATCCGCGAGGTAGCCACCTCGTGCACGGACAACGCACCGAAGCGGGAGGCGTAACGGTCGTCCATCGCCTCACGCACAGCGAAGGTGTCGAGCTCGATCAGCTTTCCGCGGCGGTTGTCGAACAGGTGGATGTAGCCCCAGCCGTTGAAGAAGGCGGTCAGCGTCACGAAGTCGCCCGTGGTGCCCAGCTTGATCGGGGCGAGTTCGGTGCCCGTCCCGGCGCGGCACTCCTCCTCGTCGTACAGCTCCTCGATGTCGAACAGGCCGAAGCCAGCGAACCGCGTGATCGACACCGCCGGCCGCTCACCCGTCACGGACATACCGAACAGTCCACAGCCGTCCGAGCCGGTGCGATTGAAGATAATGGTGCCCTCGTATCCGCCGTTGGCGGTGACAGCCTCGACGTTTGCGACCTTCTCGTCGAAGGTACAGATGCCACGCTCGACCACAGCCAGCCAAGGCCCGCCATTCTCCGGAGGCGCCGGCACCGCCGGGTCGGTGTTGCAGGCACGCCCGACGTACACGGTGGTCCCCGTCAGCGGGTCGTCCGGCAGGATCGGCGGGGTGGCGCTGCCGCCGACCGCCGGGAACGTGTCGCCGTCGTCGGTCTGCCCGCGGACACCGAACGGGTTGAAGTCCTCGTCCGCGCCGACGATGTAGTCGTTGTTGCGGGTGAACTCGGCGTAGTGCCCGTTGCCCTCGGGCTCCTCAAGCAGACCGGTGCGCTCGAGCAACTCCGGGTCAGGGCTGTTGAAGTCGGAGTCGCCCAGGTACACCGGGTTGCGTGGGTCGGACACGTCGAGCTTGACGTAGCCCGCATCCCAGTACGACGCCAGCATGACGGGCCGGCCACCGATGTTCTTGACGATCATGTCGTGCAGGAAGACCTCTTCGAGGCCCGGCTGCAGGATCTGCGGGAATAGCTCGGCGAGGTTGTGCTCGGCGATCTTCCGCGGGTTGCGCGGATCGGTGATGTTGAAGATGTCGACGTCTTCGGCCTCATAGTCGTCGACGAGCACGGCGTAGGCCTTGCGTCCGTCCTGCCAGATGAAGGCGCTGTGCACCTCGTGGGCGAAGGCCGATCCGGTCAGGCCGCGGTCGCCGAAGCCCTGCGCCAGGTACTTCGGGTTCGCGGGGTTGGTGACCTTGACCATCGTCGCGCCGCCCACCGTGCCGGGCTGCGGGACGTCGCAGATCTCGTTGTTGAAGATCAATACATCGCCGGTGAAGTGCTTCGTGTCCAGGTGGACGACCTGGACTCCCTCGCCGACGTAGCTGTTGGGCCCGGTCGGGATGAAGCCGATCTCCTTCGGCTGCCGGGGCTTGGCCACATCGAAAACGGACACGCCGCCCTTGTTGCAGAACGGATCCCTGAACGCGGCCAGGTAGGCGTGCTTACGGAAGACGGTCACGTCGGCGACGCGCCCGGGCGCCCGGTCCGATACCGGGGCCTTCCCGATGACCTTGACGTTGTTGCGCGTCGGTAGCAGGTGGCCGTCGCTCTCACCGTGGTTGTCACCCGGGTGCAACGGGCCGGTGTCGAGCGGGCTCTTCTGGGGCTTGTCGGAGATGGACTGCTGAACAGCTGCCTTGCTAGGCCGGTCCGGTGGCGTCTCGACCGCCGTGGCGGCGAGCACGCTAGATGCGGCAACAACGAGTGCCAGGGAACCTGCGACGGTGGCGGATCCGCGTCTCATGGAGCTCCTCGTAGTCGGCCCGGGGTGGGCTGCGGATGGAGTCGCGCGGAGTCTTGCAGGCTGTTGGCCAAACGGAACCCCCGACGACAGCCGTTACTGACAGCGAAGTGAACGGCACTGTATGACCATTGAGTGGGCTCGGCCGCTGGTGGTGGGGCGGGTGGGACTCGACCCACGACCCAGGAATTACGAGTTAGACCTCAGCTGTACGGGTCCGACCGGCAAGGGCCGTTACTAGCCGCCTCACCTGCACAAACGGTGCGGCGTCCGACCCGTGCGTCCGGCTAGGTTCGGCTTGATCCGCGTCCGTTCCCTAGCACGTCCCTGGCATCATCCGGCGCGCACGCGTGGGGGCGGACATTGGCCGCCAGGTCCCCACAGCCGCCAGGCGGCTTGACGCGACGCTGGCGCTTACCACCGTGGCGAGCCTCGCCAAGTCGCGCGGCGCGACGGAGTCCGCTCCGGTCCCGTGGGTGTCGACCCTGATCCTTCCCGCGCGGCAGCGGCATGTACGGACGTGGCGGAACCACAAGAGGAACCGCCGCGTCCGACAGGCATGAACACTCCGAGAGGCTGGGGATTGCTTGTCTTCCCCCTATCGGCGTTGCTCGCTTTGAGCGCCTGCGCTGGACAAGTCTGCGCTGCGCGAGTCGCGGCGCCGACAACGCCGATGGACTCCAGCCAGGAGGGACTGCGCACGGGCCCGCTGGCGGACGGTGGTGCGTCAAGTTGCGTGGAGGAGTACGCCCACAGGGCGTCATCAACCGAGCGTTCGCCTTCTCCGGCACTGTGACTGACATCCGTGCCGGGATGACCGATCGACCCGGCGGGGGCGACTTGGATTACGCGGCGGTGACGTTCACCGTCGGTGAGTGGTTCCGCGGCGGTACGACCGGCGAGGTCACGGTGGACATCCCACGACCGCATCCGCGGCGCCCGCTCGACCGCCGCAAGCAACAAGCTCGGAAAGAGCCGTCCCGGGTGGGTCGTATGGCATCGGTTCTCGACTGCTGGTGAGCGGCGAGCCCCGCTGGGGCGGTGCGGCGCTTCACGACGCCATCGCGTGGGGCTGCGGATTCACGCGCTACTACGACGAGCAAACCGCCAACGCCTGGCGACAAGCGACGCGGTAGCCGCCGCAACACAGCAAGCGGTGCGGTCTGCCGCCCGAGCGCGCGACGCTGAGGCACTGGCGCGCGAGGTCGCCGCCCACGGGAGGAGCAGCTGCCTGGCATCCGTCGCACGCGTGGGGGCGGACATTGGCTGCCAGGTGCGGCCCGCCGTCAAGGCGTTCAGCAGGTTAGTCCGCGCCTACGACGTCCCACCGTGCCGGTTCCACGACCTGCGGCACGTCTGCGCCACCGTCCTGCTTCGGGCTGGTGTGCCGATGCCGGTCGTCAGCCGCGTCCTGGGGCATTCCAACATCAACATCACAGTCGACACCTACGGTCGCGTCACCACCGACTGGCAGGTTCACGAGGCGATGGATGCCGCGTTCGGACGGTTCGCCAGACCGGCTAGGTGACGTGACAGGAACGTTTTCCTGGCAATCGGGGTGAGCCGGCCTAGGGGTGGCCACCAGGTCGACGCGTCCGCAGGTCCGCAGAGGTAGTGGGGCGAGAGGTAGTGGGGCGGGCGGTGTCTTCCATCAGGACATCGGCGACAGGTCTCTCAGGACATCGGCGACACGTCTCTCAGGTGATCGGCGACATGGGGGCTGGCGTGATGCTCGAGGATGTCGAAGGCGCGCCTTGTTCTGACTGCCCTGATCGTCGAGCACCAGACCCCCGCCGAGGTGGCCGCCCGCTACGGCGTGCACCGGGCCTGGGTGTACAAGCTGAAGGCCCGCTACCAGGCTGAGGGGAGGCGGCGTTCGAACCGCGGTCCCGACGCCCCCACAGCTCACCGAACGCGACCCCGGAACCCCACCCGCGACTACCAACCCACCGGAGCACCCAAGGGACCGACCCGAAACCACCCATGAACGACAACAGCCGAACCCACACAATGCAGGTTCGGCTGTCGCCGATGTCCTGAGAGATCACATAGTGGGGCGGGCGGGACTCGAACCCGCGACCCAGGGATTATGAGTGCTCTCCGCCTTACCGTTGTGCTGACCTGCGGATACGCACGTCACGCGGCACCGTGCAGCGCCGAATACTCCGCTGTAAGGAGGGAGCCCGCCGTGCACGACACCATTCCTACCAATCCGACCACCGCCCACACGTGCCCGCCGTGGTGCGCGCTGCCCAGCGGGCACGGCTACGACTCGGTCGACACCGACGACACGCTGCTGCGCTTCCACGAACGCGACCTGACCCGCCTCTCCTGGGCGCACAGCGAGGAGCCGGTGACCATCAGGGTCGGCGTGGCCCTCACGCAGATGGAGCGGGCCAGCGCGGACGGGGCTCGGGTGCTGCACCGCCACCCGGTCGTCATCACGGCGTACACCGAGGGCGGCGAGGAGCTGACCGGGCCGCAGGCTCGCCAGTTCGCCGCTGCGCTGCTCGACGCCGCGGATGCCTGGGATGCAGCGGTGCGATCGTGATCGACCCGGCTCCGAACGTCGCGTTCGAGAAGCTGCCCGGCTGCTGGCAGGAACGCCATCGCGGGCTGCGTAAGGGGCAGGTCTTCGGGTACTGACACGACCGTAGATGGGCCGTCTACCACGATTCGTGAAAGAGCCGACCGCCACCCCTTCTGGTGGGGCCGGCTGCTTTCACGGGGAACCTTGCTCAGGACTTGCTGATCGCGATCCCGAGAAAGATGCCGACGATGAAGCCGGCGGCACCGGCGGTCACGGCTGCGGCCATCCCGGCCTGGGTGGCCGCGGTCGTTGCCATCTGCCCGGCCTGAGTGGCGGCCTGGGTGGCCTGCGCGCCGGCTTGGGTGGCGGCCTGGGTGGCGCCAGCTGTCTCTAGTGCGTGGATGCGCTCGATGATGTCGTTCTGCTCCACGTGCGGTCCCTCCCTGGGTGGTTGCGGTACGGCAGGGTGCCGCCCGGTTTCTCGCTTGTGACAGGACCGATCCCCCGCGCCCGACCAGGGCCAAACCCCCGGGGCTCGCATGCCGAATGTGACCCGCCTCACCAGAGCAGGCAACCGGCCGGCGCAGAATGGTCACCGTCCAGCTGGGCGGGCCGGCTGAGCTGCCCCCGCGGGTGGGGGCCGGCGCCCAGCGGGCAAGGGGTCCAGCCGTCCAGCGATGGAGGTCGACCCGTGCCAGCCCCCTACGTCGAGCCACCTAAGCCGCTGTCCGTGCAAGTGCGGCATGACGACGGGCGCTGGCTGCCGGGGTACGCCCGTGGGTGGCGCGGCCAGCGGGTGTTCGTGGCCTACGGCGACCCGGTGGCGCTGGTGACGTTCCTGCGGTGGGTAGGCGCCTCGGACGTGCGTCGTCGGGCGGTGACGGTGGAGGCTGTTGCAGCGGCTGGGCATCTGGCAATCTGACCCGGCATGACCGAAGAGACATGGCACCAGGCCCGCCTTATCCCCACCAGCGGCATCAGTGGGGCCGATGAGCAGGAGCGGCGGGCCACATCTGCACTCCTCGCCGTCATGATGTCGGTGCGTGAGTTTGGCCGGGCGCTGTGTCAGCCGCTGGGGGCGCCCGCCGGGGCGCTGGAGACGTACGTGGAGGTGCCCTTCCAGTTGGGCGAGCGCAAGATCTTCCCTGACGGCTTGGTGCGCTCTAGAGGCCGGAAGAAGTCGTGGACGGCGCTGGTGGAGACGAAGACGGGCACGAACACCCTGCAAGCCGACCAGCTGGAGTCCTATCTCGACGTGGCCCGCGAGCAAGGCTTCGACGCGCTGATCACCATCTCCAACGAGATACCGCCCGCCCCGGGGCAGCACCCCACGAAGGTCGACAAGAAGAGGCTGAAGAAGGTCAGCTTGCATCACCTGTCGTGGAGCCAGGTGCTCACCGAGGCGGTCATGCAGAAGGAGCATCGGGGGGTAGCTGACCCGGACCAGGCGTGGATCCTCGGCGAGTTGATCCGCTATCTGGAGCATCCCCGCTCCGGCGCGCTGGAGTTCGACGACATGGGCCAGAGCTGGGTTCCGGTACGTCAGGCCGTCGCCCAGGGGACGCTGCGCGCTACCGACAAGACCGCCGCCGAAGTAGCCGCGAAGTTCGACGCGCTCCTCCGTTACGCGAGCCTGCGGCTGGGCCGTCAACTCGGCACCGATGTGACGGTGAGCCTGTCCCGCCGGGAGGTGGCCGACCCGTCGTTGCGGACGCAGGCACTGACGTCCTCCCTGGCCGAGCGGGGTCAACTCAGCGGAGCCATCCGGATCCCCAACACCGTGGGGCCGATGGTGATCACCGCCGATTTGCGCGCGGGGCAGGTGACCTGCCATGTGGACCTCGACGCTCCCCACACCGGGCAACCAAAAACACGAGTGAACTGGCTGGTCCGCCAACTCCGGTCCGCGCCCGACTCCACTCGCGTCGAGGCGTTCATCGCCCATCAGCGCGGCCCGGGGACCGCAGAGCTGCTGCAAGCCATCAAGGAACAGCCCTTGTTGCTGCTTCCTGATCCGAAGAAGGAGCCGCGGAGCTTCCGCGTCGCCCTCAGCCAGCCCACAGGGGCCAAGCGGGGGTCAGGCCGCGGCAGCTTCATCGGCTCCGTGCTCGATGCGACCGACGCGTTCTACGCCGACGTGCTCCAGCACCTGCGGGCGTGGTCTGCCGCCCCTCCCAAGATGCGCGACGAAACGGCGGTAGAGGAAGAGCCAGTCCCACCGCCGCTCGTCTCAACCTCGCTGTCTTCGCAAGACGGAACCCAGCAGCAGCCTGGAAGTTCTGCGAGCACCGCTCCAACCGAGGCGACGCCAGAAAGGGCAGAGACGGCTCCAGTCTGAGCGCACGGCACCGCCCTCCGGGGGCCGCGCTGCTGGTGAGGTCAGCGCGGTCCCCGGAGGTTTTAGGCGACGGGTGTCCGGGTGTCCGGGGTGGTGGGGGTCGGCCAGTAGCCGCTGGCGATGCCGTGGGGCGCGAGGATGCCGAGCGGTTCCGGTGGCGGGTCGTCGGCGGCTGTGGTGAGCGGTTCGAGGGTGCCGTTGGGGACGATGCGCCGGTAACGGTTCGCCGGGTGGTCGACGTCGTAGAGGTACTCGATGTTTGCCATCTGGCCCTTGCGGCGGGAGCCGAACCCGTCCAACCAGGTTGAGACGACACCGAGCGATGCGAGCCGTTGCGGCTGCTGGCCGGTTTCCCCGCGGGCGGCGCGCTCGGCGTACCGGGTGGCGAACGTCGACGGCTGAAAGACGCGGGCCTCGTGGGCAGGACGCCGGGGGTGGGCTGGCGGGCTGGCCTGCGGTGGCTGCACTGGTTCCCCGCGTCCGGTGACTGCCCGCGCGCGTACCGGCTCAACGGTGCCGGGACCTTCGGCGGGCTCGGATGGCTCAATGGTGTGAAAGCCGTGCGCCTGGGCTTGGGCGTCGGGCTTTCGTTGGCGCGCTGGCATTGGGCTCTCTCTCTCAGTCTCAGAGTTGGCGGAGCACCGCGGCGACGCGGCGGCGTGCGCTGCGCTCGGGATAGGTGGCGAGGATGCGCTTAGCTTCGGCCAGGTCGTGTTCGACCATCGCTAGGCGGGCGCGGGCGATGGCGGCCTTGGCTTGGGCGACGGTGACCTTCGGTGCCGGCTGGTAGCCACGCACGCTCAGGACGCGCGCTTCCGGTTGGCTGGGGATGGACACCACGTCGGCGGCGAGCAGCTCAGCCCGAACGCAGGTGCGTGTCCCACCCAGCTGCTCCCACTCCAAGCCGCGGAACACCACGGAGATCGCGTCGAGCACGCCTTCGGCGAGCTTCGTCCGCACCAGTTGGGCGTCGGCAGTGGATGCCAGGGTGGCGTCGATGTGCAGCGCAGAGCCCACGTAGAACGGCATGGCGCGGCCGATCACATTGCCGGCGGACAGGTTGTGGGCGACGTGCACCGGAACGGACGGCGGCAACGGGACGAAGCACCCGGAGGCCAGCACCTCACCGTCGCGGTCCAGGGTGGGGGTGCTGGCGATGGCGGTGAAACCGCCGGCGTCGGAGGTCTCGACGCTGGCGAGCAGCGATTTCACACCGCGGCCGGCGCTCATGCGGCGCTGTCGCCCTTGACGTCGACGTGATCGATGAACCGGGGCGAGGCCGAGCAGGAGGGCAAAGCTAGTTTCTCGACCTCGCCCCGGGGGATGCGGGTGGCGGTGCCGAGCTTCACGGCTTGCAGCCGGCCATCGGCCAGCATCGTGCGGACGGTGCGCTCGCTGACCTGCAGCAGCCGCGCGACCTGGCGGGTGGTCAGCAGCAGCGGAGTCTCGGGTGCCATGCCTCCACCGTCGCCGCTCCCGGCTCGCCGGTCCAGCGGCTTCCGCTCGGTGCCGTGCCGTGCCGCCACCAGCCACCCCGCCAGCGGAACAGCCAGAGCCGGTGGCGCCTGCCCGTTGCGCTTCCACACCTCGACGTGACGGACGATGGCGTGCGCCAAGAACGCCGCCAGCTCCTCGAGCTCCCGATCCCCGGTCATCCCGGCGGCTCGGTCCCGCCGCCCGCCGTCCAGTGCTCCTCGAGCAGCAGCGCGGCGACGTCCGGCTCGATTCGGGGGTGCTGCTCGTCGCACCTGGCGACGTCGCGCAGCCGCTCCACCTCATCCGGGCGCAACTGCCCGGCCTTCGCCAGCACGGACCCGGCCAGGGCCAGCAGCTGCGGCACCGAATGCACGAAGCGGCGAGGCAACAGACTCGCCCACTCCTCCTCGCTGCGGGTGAGGAAGCCGGCGTCGTCGCTGCGGCGCCTCACGCCACCACCCCGTAGACCCCGCGGGCGCCGACCCGGCGCTGCGGGCGGCGGTCGTGCTGGTCCTCGTCCGGCAGTCGCAGCGCCGCCAGCAGCCGGGCCAGCGCGATGCGCTGCTGGCGCGACTCGACCGCGGCCGGGTGCGCTCGCCCGTCCACCAGCGGCCCGTCGGCGTCCAGCGCCGCCTGCAGCGCGTCGAGGAGGTCCACGGTGCGCGCTGCCTGGTGCAGCAGCGCCGACTCGTGTTCTTCGAGCTCGTAGCGGTCCACCACGGAGCGCCATAGGCGGGCGCCGGAGGTCTTCAGGTCGCGCGGAGCCCGTGGGCTGGTCTGCTTGGTTGTCACGGTCAAGCCCTCTCGTTCGTTTCAGCTCTCGTCGGTGTGCGCGCAGCCGGATGCGGGTCTGGAAAAAGCATCCCTGGTAGAGATGCTGATGGCCCCCTCCCCTACGTGCCGCTGCGCCGGCCAAAGCGCCGCTAACAGTGGAGGGGTCGAAGGGACAGCCGGTGCCCCACCTGATGCTCGGCGGAGGCCCGCGCACCGCAAGACGTTGGAGTCGCTGCTGCGATCGCTGGCGCTGCCGGTCGAGGCCGGTCCGTGGGCAGGTCGACAGTGGCGTCAGCTCACCGGCCGCTGGCCTCGTCAGGGGCCGGCGTGGCAGAGTGCCGGACGGGTGGCCCTGGCGCACGGAGCAGGCCAGGGCCACCCCCCTGTTCCTTCGGTGGGAAACCGCAGTGGAGATTGGTGCTCCGGATCCACGTCCCCTGGCGACCGCATGTCGTGCAGCTGGTCGTCGTCACGCCGGTCTTCACGTTGCGGACGGTCAGCAGGTGAGGCTCCTCGCGTGACCTGCTCGGCCGGGCGGTGCAGCCGGCGGCGTGGACAAGATCGGCGGTCACACCGGGGCCAGGTGGCGTGAGTGGCGCATCTCCTGGTTCCCCTGATTGTGTGCGCGTGCGTGAAGGGGAACAGGTAGTTGCGCCACTTGCGCCACCAATCACCATGTCGGTCACTCCTCGGGGTCGTCTGCGAGCAGAAGGCCACGGCGTATCCGCACCCCTTGGGCGCCTTTGTCTGCGGGGTAGCCCTTGCGCTCGAGGGCCTGGCCGAACGCACGGGCGCTCATCTCGGCTATCCCGTCCTGGGCGGCCCACCGCTGCCAGCGGGCGTACAGCTCGCCGGCGTTGACGTGGCCGTGCGGGGTGGGGATGCACTGGTCGTCGATGAACCGGGCCACCGGGTCGGAGTCGAGCCGGTAGGCGTCCGTGGCCACCACGACCGCCTCGGGCTCTCCAAGGTCGCCGCGGGCGGCGTAGTCGCAGTAGCCGGACACCGCCCACGCCAGCACGGCCTCGGCCTGCAACTGCAGCCGCTCGTCGAGGTGCCGGTCGCGTTCGGCCTCGGGGATCACCACGTTGAAGGGGACGACGCGGATGCGCCGCCAGATGGCAGGGTCATCGCCCCGGACGGCGGGCAGGTGGTTGGTGACCAGCACCGCGGTATGTGAGGGCTGGAACTGTACGAAGTCCTGGCGCATCCTGCGCGCCTTCACCGGGTCGCCGCCGGTGAGTCGCTTCATGGTGGCCTCGGCCAGCCGACGGCCCTGGTCGCTCTCGGAGACAGTCACCCAGCGGCGCCCGAGCAAATCGAACTCGCCGGTGGGATGCGCCCCTTCCCGGTGCATGAACAGGTCCGCCTCAGCGGTCCCCGCGTAGTCACCGAGGGCGTGCTCGACAGACCGGGTGAAGACGCCCTTCCCGTTGGCGCCAGTGCCGGTGAGGATGCCCAGCACGTGCTCGACGACCCGGCCAAGCAGCGCGACGCCGGCCAGCCGCTGCAGGAACCCGCGGACCTCGGGGTCAGGCAGCACCCGGTCGAGGAACGCGGACCACGGGCCTGAGTCGGCATCCGGCATGTACGCCGCGGTGGTCACCTTGGTGATCCGGTCGCCGGGATCGTGGCCGCGTACCTGCATCGTGCGCAGGTCGAGGGTGCCGCTGGCCGTGTTCAGCAGGTACGGATCGGAGTCCAGCTCGGCGACGGTGGCCGCGAACGGAGCCATCGTGGCCGCCAGCGTGAGCACGCCGCGGGTGCCGGTCGCCGAACTGCAATTGTCCACGTCGCGGCGCAGGGCGTTCGCCGCGTCCGTGTCGAGGTCCAGCGTGGTCTCCAGCGCCCGACGAAGCACATGCCGTACTGCCCGTACGGCGTGGCCCTGGTCGTCGTACGCCCACCGCTTGCCGTCCCAGCGGTGCCACCCGATCCCGTGGACGTGCAGCAGGCGGGTGCGATAGCGGCTGTTGACCAGCCGGTACGCCATGCGCAGCTGGCCGCGGTGCGCGCCTTCGCGCAGGTCGTCGTCCCAGTCGTCGCCCACCTGCTCGTCGTGGACATCGTCCTCATCCGGCAGGTCGTCCCCGCCAAGCCAGCCGAGCATGTTGGACACGTTGCTCATGGCGTCACCGCTTCCGCCCGGCGCCGTCTCAGCTCCGCGTCCGATACGTCGGTTGCGGCCCGCAACAAGCTCGGCGGCGGTCCCAGCCGACGCTCGATGTGCTCATCAAGCTGGTCGTACTCCCGCGGCGCGGTCAGTGCAGCGTGCACATCCAGCCCGGCAGCCCGGATCCGATAGCGGGCGAGCACGTCAGCCTCGGCCAGCTCAGCGGACAGGCGCGCCGTGAGAGCCTCGACGGTGCCTTCGTAGTGCCATGCGAGGGCGGCACGTGCGACCGCGGCCAGCTTCCGCGGGTTGTGCGCGGGGAGCGCGGCCCAGTCGGCTGGGCCGAGCGTTGGCGTCCGCCCCAGCCGCCGAGCAGCGTCCAGCATCGGCTGTACGAACACCAGCACCGGGTCGTCGGCCGGCAGCAGCGATGGCACGGCGCCGCTCACCGCGACCACCGCCGCAGCAGCGTCTCGCTGCTGGCAGGGCAGCCCGGCTCATGCTCGACCGCGATGTGCAGCACCCGCCGAGCGCGTACGGCGCGACGCCGCTGGGCTCGGTTGGGCAGCGCCAGACGTGCACCGCACGGGCAGCTGCCGGTGGTCGCCGTGAGGTTCCGCCGAGCGATGCCCTCCCGCACGTCGGACGGAGCGCGCTCCGGCGGAACCGCCAGCAGGAACAGCACCCGGTCACGTGCTACCGGGGCCGTGCGCGCCTGAGGGCCGTCGTGGTCGCTGGGCGGTATCGTGGACGAGCCGAACATCTTGGCGGCGGCAGTGGCGGCGGCCCTTTCCTGGCGGGGGGGGCCGCTTCGCTTCCCCGGCGGGCTCACGCGGCGTCGCCTTCGCCGGCCAGGTCGGCGTCGGCCGCCACGGCGATGCGGTCGAGGTCGTCGGCGATCTGCCGCGCGGCGCGGGACTTGCTGCGCGCTTGGGCGGCTCGAAGGCTCAGCCGGGAGTAGAACGCCCGGCGGGCGTGCTCGGCTCGTACGGCCCGCTCGGCGGGGTCAAGGGTGCCGTCGGGGTCGACCTCACGCTCGAAGCGGTCGAGCAGCGCGCGGCGGGCCTTGGCGGTAGCGGCGCTGCGGTCGGCCTCGCGCGCCCAGCGTTCATGGGCGGCAATCCGGGCGACCAGCACGCGGGACTCGGGGGTTCGCGCAGGCATCGGCGCAGACCTTTCATGGTCTGCGGAGCCCGTCCCGTGTGAGCGTTAGCCCGGCCTTTGTGCTTTCAAGAATAGAGCACAAGCCGGCGGGGGCTGGGAGGGACGTCCGGCGTGGCGTCGGTCCAGCCGCCGTTGCTGCCAACCGCCCCGACTATCTGCCCGCCGGTCAAAGTGAGGTCATGGCTGCGGCAGTGCACTCTCAGCCGGCCAGTGCGGTGCAGTAGCAGCGGGCCGTGCCGACAGTCCTCGGCTTCGAGGTGCAACACGGCAGAAAGCTCGACCATCTGGTCACCGCGGCCACTCGTACGCCGCTGCAGGTACGTGACCTTTGCGACGGTCTCTCGTCCGGGCTGCCAGACGCGCCACACGAGCCCAAGCGGCCCAGTCCCGCAGTGGCAGAACAGCCGCGCCACCTTGTCGGCGGGCACTGGGCGGGTCTGGTCGAACCAAGACCACAAAGGCGGTAGATCGACCCCCTGGATACTCAGCTGGTCACCCTGCAGGACGACCCCCGCCCCAACGCGCAGCCAGTAGTCGGGGTCGCGCTCAAGGCCCTCCCACGCCCACGGCGCCGGGTGAATCTCGCGGACCTTCTTCGTCATAGCCGATCCCCCAGCGCTGCCCGGCGGTGCGCCTCTCTCGCACGTCCGTCAGCGGCCGAGGCGGCGTAGCGGCCGACCATCTCGCGGGTGCGCCAGCCGGCCAGCCGCATGAGGTCCTGCTCCTGGTTCCCGGCGGCCAGCCAGGCGTGGGCAAAGGTGTGCCGGAAGCGGTGCGGATGGACGTCGGCCACTCCGGCGTCGGCACCGCGGCGCTCGAGGAGCTGGCGCAGCCCGGAGTCCGTCATGGCGCCCTTCTTGCCCAGCCACAAAGCGGGGCTACGCCCGGCGAGCGGGTGGCGGGCGCGGGCGCGCAGGTAGCGGCGCAGCGCGTCGGCGGTGCGGTTGCCGAACGGGACCGCCCTCCCGCGACGCCCCTTGCCCATGACGTAGGCAACGTCCTGCTCGAAGTCGAGGTCGTCGACACCCAGGCCGCACAGCTCCCCGGCCCGCAGGCCGGTGTCGAGCAGCAGCCGCAGGATGGCGGTGTCCCGGCGGTTCTCGAACGTGTTGCCCTTGCAGGCGGCGAGCAGCGCGGACAGCTCCTCGTCGGTGAACACCGGCACCGGCTGCTCGGGCACCGCGGGTGGGCGCATCCGCTCGAACGGCGAGCGCGGTATCTCCCCGTCCTCGACCAGCCAGCGGAACAGCTGCTGCAGCGAGCGGTAGTGCTTGGCGACAGTGGCCGGTGCCGTGCGGTCGGACAGGTCGGCGAGGTAGTGCTCGACGTGCTCGCGGGCGACGGACCCGGCCGCGGTGGGCATGCCCCTCTCGCGCAGGTAGCCGGTGAACATCTCGGCCACCCGCAGGTAGGAGGCGATGGTGGCCGGCGCCCGGTTGGCAGCGCGCAGGTGGCGTCGCCAGTCGGGCAGCAGCGTGCTGAGGTCGTCCAGCGCGGGTGCTTGCGTCTTTGCCACAAGAGGAGAATACTCCGCTGTGCCATCGCTGTGCGGTACTGAATACCCGTGTTTCCGCAGGTGGTGGGGCGGGTGGGACTCGAACCCACGACCCAGGGATTATGAGTCCCCTGCTCTAACCAGCTGAGCTACCGCCCCAAGAAGGAGAAATCGCAGGTAGTTGCCTCAACGTGCTTTGGCCCGGCACTCGCTCTTTGTCTCGTTGAACCCGTCGGCGAGCCGCCGATTCGCCTCGTTGATGGCGTCGAGTCGAGTGTTGATGGACTCGAGTCTCTCCTGAATATTGCGCAGCCTGCGCGGGTTGTCCGTCGCACCTGCTCGTACCGCGTCGCGCACCAGCTCGCGGTATCTGGTCACCACGCTGGCGACTCGGGCGTCCCGCTCGGCGCGGCGTTCCGCCGTCTGGATCGCGGCGAGGCACGACCTCGGCGAGACCTCCTGCACCGTTACGACTGTCTCGGTCGGGGGCGTCGCCGTCACGGTAACCGCCGGGGCGGGAACGGCTGTCGCCGGGACGGTCGATGTAGGACTCGGCTGGGTGGTCGGCGCCGACGTGGGCGCGGGGACAGTAGGCGACTCAGCGGCGACGGGCTCCTCGTCAGCGCTGGCGATCACGATGCCAAGGATGAGGAGAAGAGCAAGGATGCCGATTGCCCATGGCAGTGCACGCTTCATCGGCCCTCCAGCCGGTGGACCCTCACCGGCCGCAGGCGCAGCCAGGACGAGCTACGACCCGGGGGTCGTCGGCTCCCGCGGCTGGACTCGAACCAGCAACCTACCGGTTAACAGCCGGACGCTCTGCCGATTGAGCTACGCGGGACCGGGCCGGCCAACGCGGCCGGCCGACGAGCCAGATTACCAGCCGCTTGGCCTCCGCCACCGGCTGGTGCAGGCGATCGGGGTGCGACAGCGCGGCAGGTGAGGTAAACCTCTCGCCGTGCCGAGGTTGCGACGGGTCGACTGTGCGGCGCCGGGCATCACCCGGCGGCGGGTCGGCCGGGGGTTCCGGTACGAGTGGGCGGACGGCACCAAGGTCACCGAGCCCGAGGTGCTCCAGCGAATCAGTGAGCTGGTGATCCCTCCGGCGTGGCGCGACGTGTGGATCTGTGCGTACGCGAACGGCCACATCCAGGCGGTTGGCACCGATGCCGCCGGGCGACGCCAGTACCGCTACCACGACCAGTGGCGCTTGCAGCGTGACGCCGCCAAGCACGAGCGCATCCTCGAGGTCGCCCGCCGCCTGCCGCGGGCCCGCGAGGTGGCGGCGGCGGACCTGCGGCGTCCCGGTTATCCGCGTGAGCGGGTGTTGGCGACCGCGTTCCGGCTGCTCGACCTCGGCTTCTTTCGCATCGGCGGGGAGACCTACGCCGAGGACAACGGCTCCTTCGGCCTGGCGACGATCCGGCGTGAGCACGTCAGCGTGAGCGGGTCGACGGTCACCTTCGACTACCCCGCCAAGAGCGGTAAGCAACGCCAGCAGCACCTCGTCGACGAGGACGTGCGTGCGGTGGTGCGCGGGCTGCTCCGCCGCCGCGACCCGTCGGTGGAGCTGCTGGCGTACAAGACGGCCGATGGTTGGCGGGACGTGCGCAGCGACGACATCAACGACTACCTGCGGCACGCGTTCGGCAGCGACGTGAGCGCCAAGGACTTCCGCACCTGGCACGCGACTGTGTTGATGGCGGTGGCGCTGGCCGTCTCCCGCGAGGTCGCCGACTCCCCGACCAAGCGTCAGCGCGCCGTCGCCCGCGCGTACCGCGAAGTGTCCGACTACCTGGGCAACACCCCGGCGGTGGCCCGCAGGTCCTACGTCGACCCGCGCGTCGTCGACCTGTACGACGACGGCGTCACCGTGGCGCGGGCGCTGGAACGGGTCGCAAGGACGGCCGACGGTGAGGGCCCCATGCTGCACGGAACCGTCGAGCGAGCCGTGCTCCGCGTCCTCGCGCCGCAGTCGGGGGCACGCCGGGCACGGGTCGCCTGACTCAGTCGCCGACCTCGGCCCGGGCTGCGGCCACCTCGGCGTCGACGCGCGCCCGAACCTCGGGGTCGGTGATGTCGAGGCCTGCGTCTAGAATCGCCGCCCAGTGGATCCGCTGTTGTCCGGGCGGACGTCGACCCACCACCCGTACGCCGCGGCGCCCAGCCAGCATGCTGTGCCGCGACCACACGATCACCGCGCTGACGCGCTCCCGGACGACCTCGACGAGCGCACCCGGCTGCTGAAGCCGCACCGTGTGATGCAGCGGCGCCGAACCGCCCTCCACCACAGTCAGCAGCGCCTCCTCGCCATCCCAGCCAGCCCGGTCCACCGACTCCCAGCCGAGCCGCCGCCAGGCAGCGCCAGCGGGCAACCACAGCGCCCGGTCCGTGGCGACGAGCGCCGCGCCGTCGTTGTCGACCGCGGAGGCGAGCACCCGCTCACCGGCCGCCAGGCGTGCCCGGATCTGCTCGGGCAGCGCGTCTCGGTGGGAGCGACGGATCACCGGACCCACGGTACGGACCGGCGGCCCCGCTACAACCCGCCGACCGCCTGTTCACGCAGCTGACGGCGCTGTTGCTCCAGCGCGATGAGCTCGCCGAACAGCCGGTTGTACGCGCCGGACTGAGCCTCGGGGTCGGTGCGTTGCAGCCGTGCCTTAACCGCGACCAGCCGGCGCGAGACCCACATCTCGTGGAGCCGCAGCACCACCGACTCGGTGTAGCGCGCCACGGAGTCCGCGGCCACCTGCACCGGCTCGACCGACAGCTCGCGGGCCACCTGCCGGACGCCGTCGTCGGCGGCGGCATCGAGCACCGCCTCGACCCAGGCGGGGCCGTAGCCGGGACCCGGTCCGGCGGGAGTGCCGCCGCCGGCGGTGTCGTGATCCCCGGCCGTGCTCGTGGTGCTGACCTTGGTGAGGGCCTCGTGGAGCGCACGGTAGGACGGTGAGCGGAACGCCTCACCATCGATCCGGCGCAGCAACGGCTCGGCCAGCGCTGGGTGCTGCAGTGCGACCTTTAGCACTTCCCGCTCGACGGCGAGGGTCTGCGGGTCGACATTGCCGTGACTGGGCAGTGGCAGCGACTGCTGCTCGGGCACGGCGCCGGCGGCAGCGCCCGCTCCGCTGGCGCGTCCCTGGGGTCGACGCGGGTGCGCACCGGAGGCGGCCCGTACCCGCTGGACGACGGCCAGCTCGTCCGGGGCACCGACCCAGCCGGCGAGCCGCCGGGCGTACTCGTCGCGCAGCGCGGTGTCCCGGATCTTCGCGACCAGCGGGATCGTGCGCTCCAGTGCCCGGGTACGACCCTCGGGCGCCTCCAGGTCGTGCTCGTCGAGCATCGAGCGGATGGCGAACGCGAACAACGGCTTGCGGCGCGCGACCAGCTCGCGGACCGCCGGGTCCCCGTGCCGCTGGCGCAGCTCGCACGGGTCGAGCCCGTCCGGCTCCACCGCGACGTAGGTCTGCGCGACGAAGCGCTGGTCCCCCTCGAAGGCGCGCAGCGCCGCCTTGCGACCAGCGGCGTCGCCGTCGAAGGTGAACACGACCTCGCCGCGGTATTCGTCCTGGTCCATGAGCAGCCGGCGCAGCACCTTGGCGTGCTCGTCGCCAAAGGCCGTCCCGCAGGTGGCCACCGCCGTGGTCACGCCGGCAAGGTGGCAGGCCATGACGTCGGTGTAGCCCTCGACGACGACGGCCTGGCAGCGCCGGGCGATGTCGCGCTTGGCCAGGTCGACGCCGTACAGCAGGTGGCTCTTCTTGTAGATCGGCGTCTCCGGGGTGTTGAGGTACTTGGCCTCGACGCGGTCGTCGTCGTGCAGCCGGCGCGCCCCGAAGCCGACGACGTCGCCCATGAGGTCGCGGACCGGCCACACCAGGCGCCCCCGGAAGCGGTCGTACGGCGCTGCGCGCCCCTGCGCCACCAGCCCCGCCAGCATCGCCTCCTCGTCGGTGAAGCCACGGGCACGCAGCAGGCGGAGCAACGCCTCCCCGTCGCGCGGGGCGTACCCCACCCCGAACCGCTCCGCCGCGTCCCGGTCGAAGCCCCGCTCGGCGAGGAACCGTCGGCCGGCGACCGCGTCCTCCCCGCCGAGCCGCTCGGCGTAGAACCGGGCGGCCTCCCGGTGTGCCTCCACCAGCCGGCTGCGCTGCTCGCGGTGCCGGCCGACCGCGGCACCGGCGCGCGTCTCCTCGTACCGCAGTGCGACGCCGACCTTGTCGGCCAACCGCTCGACCACCTCCGCGAAGCCCAGGTGGTCGACCTCCTGCACGAAGGAGATGACGTCGCCGCCCCGCTGGCAGCCGAAGCAATGCCAAAAGCCGCGCGCCGGGGTGACGTGGAACGACGGGGTCTTCTCGTCGTGGAAGGGGCACAACCCCTTCAGCGACCCCCCGCCAGCGCTGCGCAGGCTGACGTACTCGCCGACGACCTCGTCGATGCGGGCCCGCTCACGGACCAGCGCGATGTCCTCGTCGCGGATCCGCCCGGCCACCCGCCGGAGTCTAGGTCGGCGGAACCCGCGCTCCGGCCGGCCGTCCCCAGCCCCTTCCAGCTCATGCTGAGGCTCAGCGCAGGCGCTCGTACCAGGCCAGCGCGCTCGCGTCCGTCAGCGACGCCACCTGGTCGACGACCACCCGCAGCCGGGCGGCCTCGTCCGCTGCGGCCGCGTAGTCGCACTGGAACACCGGCTGCAGGGCGGCGGGCACGCGTTCCGCCAGCAGGTGCACCAGGTGGTGCAGCAGCTCGCGCTGGCGCAGGTACTCGGGCTGGCGGTCCTCGGCGGTCATGACAAAGGCCGCCGCCACGCCCTTCAGCGCCCCGATCTCCTGCAGCGTCTCGGCCGGCACGACGAGGTCGGCGTCGTAGCGGCGCAGCGGCGTGCCGCCGTACCGCTCGTGGGTCGCCCGTTCGGTGCTGGAGCAGAACCGCCCGATGAGCTGACTGGTCATGTCCTTGAGGGCGGCGAGCGTACGGCGGCTCCCGTCGTACTCCGGCACCCAGAACGGCAACTCGGCCAGCCGGTCCAGCGCCGCCTGCAGCTGCTCAGCCGTTGCCTCGGGCCGGTACCACGCTCGCGCCAGGCCGACGACGCGCTCGCGGTCCTCCTCCGCGTGCAGCCGCCGGAGGTCCAGCCGTCCCGCCACGACGGCGTCCTCGACGTCGTGCACCGAGTACGCCACGTCATCGGCGAAGTCCATGACCTGCGCCTCGAGGCAAGGCCGGGCGTACGGCGCCCCGCGGCGCAGCCAGTCAAGCGCCGCGGCGTCTTCCCCGTACGCGCCGAACTTGGTCGGGACATCCGGGGCGTCGCCGCGCCGCCAGGGGTACTTCGTCGCGGCGTCCAGGCTCGCCCGCGTCAGGTTGAGCCCCGCGCTGCTCCCGTCCGGGTGCACCGCCTTGGCCTCGAGCCGGGTGAGCAGCCGCAGCGTCTGCGCGTTGCCCTCGAAGCCGCCGATGCCGGCGGCCGCCTCATCCAGGGCGCGCTCGCCGTTGTGCCCGAACGGCGGGTGGCCGAGGTCGTGTGCCAGGCAGGCGGTGTCGACGACATCCTGGTCGCAGCCCACGGCGGCGGCGAGCTCGCGCCCGACCTGCGCGACCTCGAGGGTGTGCGTGAGCCGGTTGCGTACGAAGTCGTGGCTGCTAGGGCCGACGACCTGTGTCTTGGCGGCGAGCCGGCGCAGCGCCGCGCTGTGCACCACCCGGGCGCGGTCGCGGACGAAGGCCGTCCGGCTTGAGCGCTTGGGCGGCTCGGGTGCCCAGCGTTCCAGGTCTGCCGGTACATACCCGGGCCTCTTCAGAACGTACCTCCCGCGACGAATCACGTCCGAGTATGAGCCGGCGCCCAGCGGTCGGTCTCACTGTGCGAAGTGGAGAGGCCGCTTCCGCGAGCAACAAGTAGGCTTCCACGACCCTGTCCTGTTGGCGCTCGTCCCCAAGCAGGTGGTAGAACAAGTGCCTGCCCCTGCCAGCACCGCCCAGGCTAGCCGCTGCAACGTTCCCGTAGAGGAGAAAGAGGTGTAGTCATGGCCAAGAGTAAGTGCTGTAACGCCGATAAAGAGTGGCGAAACGGCATTTTGGTATGTAGCGAGTGTGGTCAACGACAACAATGACTGCACAATCACTGAGTTCTACAGTCAACGACAACAATGACTGCACAATCACTGAGTTCTACAAGGGACGTCGGCGGTCGGCCCACGACGGTTGACTTCGACACCCAGCAGTTAACTGTTGAGGAATGCGAAGCCAATCAGTAGCGCCAAGGCTGCCACTATTACGGCCCCGACTACTATTGCAAGTGCTAGGGCCGCTGTTACGAGGACCAAGGGCGCAACTGCAAGTGCCGCTCCTCCGCTCGCCCATCGTATCGATGGCGGAATGCCTTCTACTCGGTCAAACGCTCGCGTTTGCACAGCGTACTTCAGGAGTGGCGGGAAGGAAACTATCCCTAGGATCGGAGCCCACCACTCTACTGCCCATGAGGAGAGGGATCTAACAACCAAGGCGTCCAACCACCCGGCCGCCGGGTCCAGGTGCGGTACGACTAGATGGGCGAGCATGACGTGCCACATCGGCACCAGGCCAGTAAGGTTCGTGAGCACTAACGCCTCCGTGCGATACCTCCACGGCGCAGTGTTAGGCATACCGAGCATTTCACTTCGTGCATCTTGCTGATGAGTCACTCTTCGTCCCCAAGAAAATGCTGCAAAGTACTGCAACGGTGGCAAGGTGAAGAACAAAAAAATCGTCCATCCGTCTGCGCCACCCTGGGCGTCGGAGGCAGCCACTAAGATGAGGTAATAGAGAATCGCACAGATTCCTGCGGTGCCCAACGAGAGACGGCGTGCTCGAGCGAACCGCTCAGACCGCTCCAGGGTCGCCTGTATCCGAGCCACCTGTTCCCTGGCGGCCTGCTCCCGCGCCGCCCTCTCCTTGGCATCAGCCTGCTCTCGGGCCGCCCGTTCACGCGCCTCTCGTTCCCAGGCTGCCCTCTCCTTGGCAGCAGCCTGCTCTCGGGCCGCCCGTTCACGCGCCTCTCGTTCCTGGCGGGTCCGCTCCGGGTCCGCTGATGACGCACCACGCCACTGTCCGGGCGACGGCCGGAAGAGGTGAGGCTGACCTTTCAACAGGCGAATGGCCTCGTTGATGTCCTTCAGCCGGCGCTGACCCTCATCTTGAACGTCTTTATGAAAGTTTTGCAGCCTGTCCGGATGATACAGTTGGGCTAGGGTCCTCCACCTTGTCTGGACTTGCTTTAGGGTCATATCCGCAGACACGCCAAGTACACGGAAGGCTTCTTGATTCGTCATGCGCATTGTCCATAGGTATCAAGACAAGCCCAGTGCCAGGCTGGGGCACCGCTCAAGGTCTGCCAGCTGGCCCTCGGCTGTTGTGCGGTCAAACGACGCGCCGGACAGGCGTAGGGCTGCCGCGTAGCGCAGGGTGCGCTCAAGCGGCAGCTCGTCATAGATGATGTCGTCCTGCGGCACGTAGCCGAGGACTGTGCGGAACTCGTCCAGGTGACGGTAGACATCCACCCCGTCGAAGCGGACTCCCCCTTGGTCAGCGGGGTGAATCCCTGCGAGCGCATCGAAGTGGAGCCCCTTGACTGGGGGACCACTCGTGGGAAGTGCGGCGTGGGATGTGCCGTCGAGCTGCGATTGCGGCGTGCCGGGCGGACCCGCTGGTCGTTCGCTCACCTGCCGCCTGCCGATTCGGGTCACGCCGACCCCACGTTCCCCTCGCCGAGCACCGCCCGGGCCGCCTCCAGCCGGGCGACGGGCACCCGGAACGGGGAGCAGGAGACGTAGTCGAGCGAGATCGACTCGAAGAAGTGAATCGAGTGTGGGTCACCGCCGTGTTCCCCGCACACCCCGATCTTGAGGTCCGGGCGGGTCTCCTTGCCCTCCCAGGCGGCGATCGAGACGAGCCGGCCGACGCCTTCCACGTCGAGCGACTCGAACGGGCTGACCCCGAAGATGCCGGCGTCGAGGTAGCGGGGAAAGAAGGCGGCCTCCACGTCGTCGCGGCTGAACCCCCAGGCGGTCTGGGTCAGGTCGTTGGTGCCGAAAGAGAAGAACTCGGCGGCCTCCGCGATCTGGTGCCCGGTCAGCGCGGCGCGGGGCAGCTCAATCATCGTCCCGATCGGGAAGGACAGCTCGACGCCGCGCTCGGCGGCGACCTCGTCGATCACCGCCTTGGCCTGCTCGCGCACGATCTCGAACTCCTGCACCGCGGCCACGAGCGGGACCATGATCTCCGGCCTCGGGTCACGCCCCAGGGACTTGAGCTCGGCCGCCGCCTCCGCGACAGCCCGCACCTGCAGCAGGACCAACCCGGGGACGACGAGGGCCAGCCGCACGCCCCGCATGCCGAGCATGGGGTTCTGCTCGTCCAGGCGTTGGACCTGGGCGAGCAGCTCGACGTCGGCGGGGTTGACCTTGCCCTGGGCCTCCGCGACCGCGACCTTGACCGACAGTGCGGTGAGGTCGGGGAGGAACTCGTGCAGCGGTGGGTCCAGCAGCCGGATCGTCACCGGCAGGCCGTCCATCGCCTCGAGGATCTCCTGGAAGTCCCGTCGCTGCGGCTCCACCAGCTGCTCGAGCGCGGCGTCGCGCTGCTCGTCGCTGCGGGCCAGGATCACCTGCTCGACGATCCGCCGGCGCGCTCCCAGGAACATGTGCTCGGTGCGGCAGAGCCCGATCCCCTCGGCGCCAAAACTGCGCGCCCGCATGGCGTCGGAGCCGGTGTCGGCGTTCGCTCGTACGGCCATCCGGCGGCGGGAGTCGGCGTACGCCATGAGCCGCTGCACCGCGGCGACCACGTCGCGCTGCTCGTCGCCGGCCGGCTTGCCGTCCACGTCCGAGCGCGCCGCATGCTCGTCCGGCTGATCCTCCCCGCCGAGCAGCGCGTCGACGACCGCGCTCGCCACGACGTCGACAGGGCCGCGGAAGACCTCCCCGGTGCCGCCGTCGATCGAGATCACGTCGCCCTCGCGTACGCGCGCGCCGTCCGGCGTGGTGAACTCGCCCTGGCGCGGGTCGACCCGCAGCGCGTCCACCCCCACGACGCAGGTGCGTCCCATGCCGCGGGCGACCACCGCCGCGTGCGAGGTCTTGCCGCCGCGGGAGGTGAGCACCCCGCGAGCGGCCACCATGCCGCCGAGGTCGTCGGGGTTGGTCTCCCGCCGGACGAGGATCACCTGCTCCCCCGCGGCGGCCCACTCGATCGCGGTGGCGGAGTCGAAGGCGGCCTTGCCGACGGCGGCCCCCGGGCTCGCCGCCATGCCGCAGGCGATCAGCTCCCGCGGCGCCGCCGGGTCGAACTGCGGGAACATCAGCTGAGCGAGCTGCTGACCGGTGACCCGGCGCAGCGCCTCGTCCATGTCGATGAGTCCCTCGTCGACGAGCTGAGCCGCGATCCGGAAGGCCGCTGCCGCGGTGCGCTTGCCGACGCGGGTCTGCAGCATCCACAGCCGGCCGCGTTCGATGGTGAACTCGATGTCGCACAGGTCGGCGTAGTGGCGTTCGAGCACCGCCATGATGCGCAGCAGCTCGTCGTAGGAGCCCTTGTCGAGCCGCTCCAGCTCGGCAACGGGCAGGGTGTTGCGGATCCCCGCGACAACGTCCTCACCTTGCGCGTTCGGCAGGTAGTCGCCGTACACGCCCTGGGTCCCGGTCGCGGGGTCGCGGGTGAACGCGACACCAGTGCCGGAGTCGCCACCGAGGTTGCCGAACACCATGGCCACCACGTTGACCGCCGTGCCGAGGTCGTCGGGGATCCGTTCCTGGCGGCGGTAGAGGCGTGCCCGCTCGGTGTTCCACGACATGAAGACGGCGCGCACGGCCAGGTCGAGCTGCTCGCGCGGGTCCTGCGGGAAGTCCCGCCCGGAGTGCTCCTTGACGATTGCCTTGAAGTCCTCGACCAGGCCACGCAGGTCGGCCGCGTCGAGGTCGGTGTCTGCGCTGACGCCACGCTTGTCCCGTACCTGCTCCAACCGCTCCGCGAAAAGCGCGGCGTCGATGCCGAGCACCGTCGCGCCGAACATCTGCAGCAGGCGGCGGTAGGAGTCCCAGGCGAAGCGCTCGTCACCGGCCTGCTCGCCGAGCCCGCCGACGCAGGCGTCGGAGAGCCCGACGTTGAGGACGGTGTCCATCATCCCCGGCATTGAGAACTTGGCGCCCGAGCGCACCGAGACGAGCAGCGGGTCGCCAGGCTCCCCGAGCCGCTTGCCCATCGCCTCCTCAAGCCGGCGCAGGTGCTCCTCGACCTCGGCCGCCAGGCCCTCCGGCTCCTCGCCGTGGCGCAGCCAGTGCCGGCACGCTTCGGTTGTGATGGTGAACCCAGGTGGCACGGGGAGGCCGAGGTTCGTCATCTCCGCGAGGTTGGCGCCCTTGCCGCCGAGCAGGTCCTTGAGGTCCTTGTTGCCCTCGGCGAAGTCGAAGACGTACGTGGACATCCGGCCGCTCCTGTCGTCGACGATCTCGCCCGGACGGTACCGCCTCGCCGCTCGCGGCCTGACCCGCTGCGCGAGATCAGCCCCCCGAGATGCCGAGCTCGGCGCCCGCCAAGTCGCAGCCGCGACCGTCGGTGTCGTCGAGCCAGCCCGCGGGCAACGCGACCGAGCGTGGACTGCCCTGGCGCCCGCGCGGCACCCCGAGCTCCCCGGCCGGAAACGGCTGGTCAGGATCGAGCCGGCGCAGCAGCAGGTCGAGGCCGGCGAGGTCCTCGACCAGGCCCAGGGCCGCTCGGGTTTCCTGGCCGACGACGAAGCCCTTGAGGTACCAGGCCATGTGCTTGCGCAGGTCGCGCAGCCCGCGCTGCTCACCGAGCAGCCCGGCGAGCAGCTCGCCGTGGCGCCGTACGGTCGCCGCGACCTCGCCCAGGGTCGGTAACGGCGGGGCGGGCAGCCCGGCGAAGGCGGCGGCGAGGTCGCGGAACAGCCACGGCCGGCCCAGACAGCCGCGGCCGACGACCACCCCCGCGCATCCGGTCCGCTCGAGCATGCGCAGGGCGTCGGCCGCCTCCCACAAATCCCCGTTGCCGAGCACCGGGATCGTGACGTGGTCGACGAGGCGGGCCACCGCGTCCCAGTCGGCACTGCCGGCGTAATGCTGCGCGGCCGTGCGCCCGTGCAGCGAGATCGCCGCGCAGCCGGAGTCCTCCGCGATCCGTCCGGCGTCGAGATAGGTGAGGTGCGCGTCGTCGATGCCGAGCCGCGTCTTGATCGTCACCGGGACGCCGTACGGCTGCGCCGCACGCACCGCCGCGGAGACGATGTCGGCGAGCAGGCGGCGCTTCCAAGGCAGGGCAGCACCGCCGCCGCGGCGGGTGACCTTGGGTACCGGGCATCCGAAGTTGAGGTCCACGTGGTCGACGCCGTGCTCGGCGCACAGGATGCGCACCGCCCCGGCGACGTGGCCTGCGTCGACGCCGTACAGCTGCACAGATCGGACGTCCTCGGCCGGGTCGAAGACCAACATGGAGAGGGTCTTGCTGTCCTGCTCGACCACGCCGCGTGAGGTGATCATCTCGCAGACGTACAGCCCCGCCCCTTGCTCGCGGCACAGCCGGCGGAACGCCGCGTTGGTAACCCCAGCCATCGGCGCGAGGACGACCGGCGGAGTCACACGGAGTGGCCCGAGCCGCAGCTCAGCGGTCACCCGTGGGGACACCGGCGACACGATGGAGGCGGTCACGGCAAAGCGACCCGCAGCGCAGTGTGCCGGGCAAATACATCGAAGTCCCGGTCACGGTGCAGCACCGGGACACCGTGGCGGACGGCGATAGCGGCGATGAGGCAGTCGGTGAGCACCCGCGGAGTCTCCCCGAAGCGCCGGCAGGTGCGGTACATCGAGGCCGCCTCCTCCACGTCACTGCCCCGCTGCTGCGGCAGCAGCTCGCAGGAGTCGAGGAGGGCCGCGAGCTCCGCTGCGTGCCTCTCGTCGCTGGCACCGGCCAGCACCTCGAGAGCCACCGGATCACAGGTCGCGGCGGCACCTGTACTCACCAGCCGACGAACGCCGAGGTTGTGGGCACTGGCGGTGCCGCGCAGGAACTCGACCCAGGCTGAGGAGTCGATCAGGACGCTCACGTCAGCTCGGCTGGCTTGGACGCCGCGCGCATGGCGTCGAGGTCCCCCTCCCAGCCGCTGCCTTCCATGGCGAGGGCCCGCTCGACCGTCATGGGCTCCCTGCGCAGCCGGCGCAAGGCGTAGTCAACTGCCTCGCGCTTGGTGCGCAAGCCGTGGCGGTGCATGACCCAGCGGATCAGCTCATCATCAATCTCGATGTTCGTGCGGCTCACTTACACCACCGTACACCTGGCGGTGTAGCGCCGCCGACGCCACGGTCGGTGGCGGTGTGGGCGGAGGTTCGCGTGAACGTACTTGTTCGCTGATGCCACTCTCAATGATCAGCAGGGCGGGGCCCATGAAGGAGGTGGGCCGGAGCCAGGCCCGGGAGTTCCTTCCAGGCGCTGGTACTCGTCGGCGTACTGTTCTTCAGCGAGCTGCACCATCACGGTGTCGCCTAGACCTGAGAAGTAGGCAGTCGTGACGCGGGATCCGGCTGGTGGTTCATGCGGAGTTTGCGTCACCCCGCCTCCACGGGTGAGCGGCGGTCCTTCGTCGTAGCGCCATTGCACCCGGTAGCCGAGTTCTTCGAGTAGTTGGCCGGCCTCGTCGGGATGACGGTAAGGAAGGCGCTCACAGTAGAAAGCACCGGTCGGGGCCAATTCGTTCTGGTCGGCCATCTCCTGCCAACCCTCTTCTCCAGGCTGAGGGGCACGACCGGCAATCAAGACAATGGGTCCGCTGATGTCGCTGGGGATCCTCAGGACGCTCGTGCGCGCACAGGCCAGATCTTCGCCGCATCGATCTACCACCGAGGGCAGCACCTGCCCGACTTGCGCCTGCAATTCACCGAACGTGGTGGGGTCCACGTGTGTCCCGGGAGCGACGTACAGGTGCAACCACTTGTCCTGGAGGGAAGGGTCGGCGGGGGCACTCCAGACCTCGGCGTCCAAGCCCTTGGCTTGGAGTTCGCTCTCAACCCGGTCCGGGTCCTGGACGGCCTCTCTGGCGTTGACCACAATTGTGTCACTGCCGACGACCGGAGAGACGATCGCCACTCCGCCGAACACCGCCGCGCCCACACCGAAGGCTGCTATCGCCCATCGCCGCTGGATGAGAGTCGGTTGGCGCCGAACCGGGCGGGACGCCAGGTCTCCGGACTCGCTGAGCTGGGCTGCGTGCACCTCAAGAAGACCCTTCAACAACTTGTCCTCAAATCTGTCTGGTTGCCTGCGATCAGTGGTGGTCATGTCGTCACTTCCTCGATCGGAACTGGTACGGGATCGCGGTCGGCGTCGTGACTTCCCTCGCGGACGGCCTTGCGCAACTTCCTGCGGGCTCTCGCCAGCCGCATCCTCGCGGCGGCAGGGGTGATTCCCAGGGCGGCAGCTGCATCGGCTGGGGCGATGTCTTCGACGATGACCAGTTCCGCCACGGTGCGCTCGGACGGCGGTAGTTGAGCCAAAGCGCTGCGCACGCTCGGAGCTATCGCAGCAGCGTCGATCTCTCGTTCGAGGCGAGCGAAGTCGTCCTCGTCGAGCATCCGGCGCCCTGCCAGCCGGCTCGCTGTCCGGTGCTCCTGGAGCCGCCGGTGCCGCTCGCTGGCGCATACATGCGCGGCAATGCCGAGCAACCAGGGCACCGCCTTGCCCTTCGCCGGATCGAAGCGGTCGAGCGAGCCGATCGCCTCCAACCACACATGCGCGACGAGGTCGGCGACCGACTGGGGATCACCACTGCGTCGCGCCGCGAACCGAATGATCTTGTCCACGTGCCGGCGGTACAGCTCCTCGAAGGCGTCCGGTTGCTGTCGAGCCTGGACGAGAAGCTCTTCGTCGGACCATTCGGTCATGCGTACCTCGCCTCACTGGTTGTCTCCCTTGTATTGCTGAGACGGCACCGCCCGCAACGTCACCAGCGCGCGCCGCCCGGCCAAGTCACGCGGTGCCACGAGAGCAGACCGTCCCGTCCACCGGCCAGTGGCGGCCGACTGGTCGGGGCTAGCGCGATGACGTCCCGATTCGCGCTGCCAACCGCATCTCCGATGAGGTGCGGGTGCAGGCGAGCATCACGGGGGTGTTGTACTCACGCGGTTGGCCACCGGCCACCCCCGCCAGGGGAGGAAAACACCCAGGCGGCACTTCCAATTCACTGAGCCAGTGCGTCCGGGGTTTCGGCGTTACCTATTTCCCGTCGACCCGTCGATCCGGCGATGCAGGTCAGCGAGGAGGGCGGGTACGTCCGGGGGCGGGTCACCGGGTCCGCGCTGGACGATGAGCAGCCCGACCTGGGAGCCGGAGCGCACCCCCAGCTCGTAGAAGGTGCCGGGTATCGCCTGCGTGCCCACCTCACGGCGTACGTCGACGAGGACGCGATCGCTGGCGCGCCGGACGACGGCCACGGTCCGCCCAGGACCGGCCGGCTCCCCGGGCGCGGGCGGTGAGCAGCGCGACAGCAGGTCCGCGAGCCGGGTCAGCAGCAGCCTCGCCGACCGCGGCGACGGGTAGTCCAGGATGACGGCCACGGCAGCGTCGCCGTCGACGCCCCGGTACGTCGCCTCGAGCGCATGCCGGGCAATCGGCAGCGGGGGAACCGCGTCTACTCCCGGGCAGCCGAGCGGGACCAGTGAGGCGGCCAGTTCCTCCCCACCCCGTTCGCGGACGAACTCGCCGTTGCCGACGTAGCCGTCCGCCACGTCCCCGGGGTCGACGAACTCTCGCCACCCCGGTCCCAGCTCCCGAGCGGCGGGGACGTCGTCTCGGCCCAGTGGTCCCGCGGTCGGCGCGGGCACCGGCGGTGCCGGGGGTGCGGCCAGTCGGGAGGGACGAGCGGTCCGCGACGGGGCCGGGCGCGGTGACGCCGAGTGCGGACTCCGGGGGGACGCCGAGTGCGGACTCCGGGGGGACGGCGAGTGCGGACTCCGGGGGGACGCGGTCGGGTCCCCACCGTCCCGGCCGGCGGCAGGCTGCGCGGCCGTGGCCGACACGGCACCGCTGTCGACGGCGACCGGCGTGTTGCCGGCTGGTGTGGAGCAGGCGGCGAGCGCACCCGCCAGCAGGCAGGCCGCAACGCGGGGGGCGCGCACAGCTCAGCCGCCGTTCGAGGAGAAGTGCTGGTAGTCGGGGTTGGACCAGCGCGCGCCCCAGTACCAGCCCTCGGCCGCGAAGGCGGTAGCCACGGCACGCCCGGCGATGACCATGCCGGGGCGGACGTTGTCACGGTCGAGGTAGCTGCGCGACCCCTCCGGGTAGACGCTCGACGAGGTCACGTACGGGTTCTCGAACGGGTTGATGTCGATGGCGTTGCCGTAGGAGTGCTGCGAGAGCCGGTACGGGTTGCCGGTGACCTTGCGGCAGTTGAACGCCGAGGTGTTGTCGGCCTCCATCGAGCGCACGTCGTCACCGCCGTAGCGGTCCACCTTCTCGATCCGGCGGACCGCGAACCCCGCGCGATGCGCGTCAGCGAACACCCGGGTCATGTCGGCGACCACGGACTCCGCCACGACCAGCGTCCCGACGTGGTCGTCGCCGTCGAACTCACGGTGCACCACACGGATCTTGCGCAGCGCGGAGGGGCCGACGGGGCAGCCGCTGCGATAGCTGTACGGCAGCTCCGCCGCGGTCACGCTCGACACCTCCGCCGCGAACGGCCGGCGCACCAGGACCCGGTGGTGGGCGTTCGAGCGCAGCAGCGAGCCGTGGACGAAGTCGGCGCGCGTGCCCGCGGTGACGTCGCGCTGGTCTCGGCGGGGAAGGCCGAGCCAGGATGTCGTGCCGCCCACGCGCAGGTACCGCTCGAGGATCTGCCCCCACAGGACATGGGCACCCGTACGGCGCGAGACGAACCACCGGGCCCGCTGGAACTCCTGCACCCGGGCACCCTTGGCCCGCCCCGCCGCCCGCTCGTGCACGGGCAGGCCGTAGCGCTGGACACCACCCCGGTTGAGGAACGGCTGGAGGAAGGGCGGACGCACCGTGTGCGCACCCGTGCCCTTGGAGAGGTAGAA
>JAUJNY010000001.1:844022-926965 GCA_030447955.1 Jiangellales bacterium | reverse complement strand
GCTGGAGGAAGGGCGGACGCACCGTGTGCGCACCCGTGCCCTTGGAGAGGTAGAAACGCGCCCGTTGGAAACGCTGCGCGGTGGCGCCGGACACCTGAGCGGTCAGCGCCTCACGGTCGGGGAATCCCACGCTGCCGGGGCCGCCGAGCACGCGCAGGCGATGCCGCATCTTGCCCAGGACGGAGTGCGCCCCGGTCGCCTCGATCCAGTAGACGTTTCCGCCGCTGAACCGCCACCCGAAGCCGCCGGCGACTCGGAAGGGTGCGCTCTCCTTCTTTCCGAGCGGTCCCTCGGCGCCGCCGTTCTTGCGCCAACGGGCGGCCATCGCGGCCCGCGCCTTCTCGGCTCGGGTCTCATCCGTGCTCCCTCGGGCAGCTTGCTCCTCGCTAGCCAGGGGGGTGGGCGACGGGCTCGGCGTCGCGGCTTCACCCGGTGGCGGTGCCGGTGATGGGGTGCCGCTCGGTGCGGGCGTCGGGCTGGTCGACGCGGTCGGGATCGCCGTCGCCGTCGCCGTCGCCCTCGCCGTCTGGGTCGGCGTCGGGATCGCCGTAGAGGTGGCGCTCGCCGTCGGGATGGCGCTCGCCGTCGGCGTGGCGCTCACGGTGGGTGCCGGGCTCGCCGGTGCGGACGGGCTTGCGCTCGGGGACGGGCCTGTCGTCGGGGCGCTCGCCGCGCTCACCAACGGCAGCACGGTGATCAGGGCGGCGGTGGCAGCGTACGAGCGGATCCGCAGCGCGGTGGCTGGCACGGGCACCCCCGGAGGTGTGGACTGATCCTCGATCGTAGGAGGGCGTCGACCAGTTGCGGGCGGCTTCGCGACAAACGCCTCGGCGCGCCGAGACGTGTTCAGCAGCCGGTGAGCCGCGCGCCGAGCCACGCCTCGAGGCCGTCGATGTCGACCCGCTGCTGTGCCATCGTGTCGCGGTCTCGCACCGTCACCGCGTCGTCGGTCAACGTCTCGAAGTCGACCGTGACGCAGTACGGCGTCCCGATCTCATCCTGCCTGCGGTAGCGGCGCCCGATAGCCCCCGCGTCGTCGAACTCGACGGCCCACGAGCGGCGCAGTGCTGCCGCGACGGCGCGCGCCTTGGGGGAAAGGTCGGCGTTGCGCGAGAGCGGCAGGACCGCGACCTTGACCGGGGCCAGCCGGGGGTCGAGGCGCATGACCGTGCGTCGCTCAATCCCGCCCTTGGCGTTGGGTGCCTCGTCCTCGTCATAGGCCTCGAGCAGGAACGCCAGCACGCTGCGGGTGAGCCCGGCAGCCGGTTCGATCACGTACGGCGTCCAGCGCTCGCCCTTCTCCTGGTCGAAGTAGGTGAGGTCGACGCCCGAGTGCTTGGCGTGGGTGGTGAGGTCGAAGTCGGTGCGGTTGGCGATGCCCTCGAGCTCGGAGAACTCGGTGCCGCCGAAGCCGAAGCGGTACTCGATGTCGACGGTGCGCGTTGAGTAGTGCGAGCGCTTCTCCGCGGGATGCTCGAAGTAGCGCAAGTTCTCTGGGGAGAGGCCGAGATCGACGTACCAGTTCCACCGCTCCTGGAGCCAGTATTCGTGCCACTGCTCGTCGGTCCCCGGCTCGACGAAAAACTCCATCTCCATCATCTCGAACTCACGGGTCCGGAAGATGAAGTTGCCCGGGGAGATTTCGTTTCGAAATCCCTTACCGGTCTGGGCAATGCCGAACGGCGGCTTCTTGCGCGCCGACTGCATGACGTTCGCAAAGTTGACGAAAATGCCCTGCGCAGTCTCCGGCCGCAGGTAGTGCAGGCCCTCCTCGCTCTCCACCGGCCCGAGATGGGTGGAGAGCAGGCCGTTGAACATGCGCGGCTCGGTGAACGTGCCGCGGTTGCCGCAGTTGGGGCAGCCGAGCTGCTCCAGCGACGTCGGCGCGCGGCCGTGCTTGGCCTCGTACGCCTCCTCAAGGTGGTCGGCGCGAAACCGCTTGTGGCAGCTGCGGCACTCGGTGAGCGGGTCGACGAACGCCTCGACGTGGCCGGAGGCCTCCCACACCTGGCGCGGCAGGATCACCGCCGAGTCGAGGCCGACGACATCGTCGCGGGCCTGCACCATGGTGCGCCACCACTGCCGGCGGACGTTCTCCTTGAGCTCGACGCCGAGCGGCCCGTAGTCCCACGCGGAGCGGGTGCCGCCGTAGATCTCCCCTGTCGGGTAGACGAAGCCACGGCGCTTGCACAGGCTCACCAGGCTCTCGGTGCGGTCGGCCTTGGCCATGACGCTCACTCCATCCGGCTGGCGGTCGGCGGGGCAACCAGGCTAGTCCGCCGTGGCCTCCCGGCCCGGGCGCCCCGCGCCGGGACCGTCGAAGCCGAGCGTCAGCTCGTACGCGGTCGGCTCGGCCACGGCGCTCACGTACATCGGCATCGACGCCACCCGCACGTCGCGGGCGGACAGCGCCCGCCGGTAGGAGCCCACGTCGTCCCACTCCTGCATGACCACCCACAGCGTGGGCTCCTCCAGGGCCCGTCCGACGCGCGCCGAACGGAAGCCGGGGCGGGCGGCCAGGGCCTCGACCGCCGTACGAGCCACCGCCGCGAAGCCGTCGGCCTCGCCGGCAGGCAGCCGGTGACGGGTCACGGCCAGCACGACGGTCCTCCCTCCCCGCGGGTCGATCCCACGTTCCGGCCCCGACACCGTACGGTCCCCCGCGGACCTTCCTTGTGGCTTTGACATTCATGTTCACTAAAGCGCACTCTGCTGCGCATGACTGTCCCGCGCGCCGCTCGCCACGATGCCGTCACCCGCGGACTGCTCAGCCGCACGGTGGCTACCGTCGCCTCGCTCGCTCTCGCCGGGTGCGGCGCGGGCACGGGCAGCGCCGCCGAGGCCGGCGACGACGTACGCGTGGTGGCGGCCTTTTACCCGTTCGCGTACGTCGCAGAGCGGGTGGCCGGCGACGACGCCGCGGTCGAGAACCTCACCGCTCCAGGCGCCGAACCGCACGATCTGGAGCTCAGCCCGCAACAGGTGGCAGCGATCAGCGAGGCCACAGTTGTCGTGTACGAGCGCGGTTTCCAGCCCGCCGTCGACGAGGCCGTGGCTCAGAACGCGCCAGGAGCCGTCGTCGAGGTGACCGCCGTCGTGCAACCACTGGCCGGCGATCCGCACATCTGGCAGGACCCCACGCGGCTGGCGGCGGTCGCCGACGCGGTGGCCGAGGCACTGGCGGGCGCCGATGGCGAGCACGCGACCGCGTACCGGGAAAGGGCCGGTCAGCTGGGCAGCGAGCTGCGAGACCTCGACGAGGACTTCCGCCAAGGGCTGGCCGACTGCGACCGCCGCAGCTTCGTCACCAGCCATGCGGCGTTCGGCTACCTCGCCGAGCGCTATGACCTCGAGATGGTGAGCATCAGCGGCCTCTCGCCCGAAAGCGAGCCCTCGCCGGCACGGCTGGCGGAGGTGCAGCAGATCGCGGCGGAGGAAGGGGTGACGACGATCTTCTACGAGACGCTGGTCAGCCCCGACGTCGCGGAGGCGCTGGCCGGGGACCTCGGCCTGCAGACGGCCGTACTGGACCCGGTCGAGGGCCTCACCGACGCGACGGCCGACGAGGACTACTTTTCTTTGATGCGAGCCAATCTGGCGGCTCTGCGGCACGCCAACGGTTGCACGTGACGCCTACCCACCCTCCGCCGGTGCTCGTCCGGGACGCGACGGTCGCCCTGGGTGGCCGCCCCGTCCTGCGGGGCGTGGACCTGACCGTCGGGCCGGGTGAGGTGTGTGCGCTGCTCGGTGCGAACGGCTCGGGCAAGTCCACGCTCGTGCGCGCGGTCGTCCGGCTGGTGCCGCTGGCTCACGGTGCGGTCGAGCTCTTCGGCACGCCGCTGCGCCGGTTCCGGGACTGGCACCGGGTGGGCTACGTCCCGCAGCGCACCGGCGCGGCATCCGGTGTCCCGGCGACCGTCGCCGAGGTCGTGGCGTCCGGTCGGCTGGCCCGGTCACGGCCGTTCCGTGCGCTGGGCAGCGCGGAGCGCGCGGCCGTGGACAGCGCGCTCGCCCTCGTCGGCCTCGACGACCGAGCCGGGGACAGCGTGGCGCACCTCTCCGGAGGTCAGCAGCAGCGGGTGCTCATCGCCCGCGCGCTTGCCGGGGAGCCTGACCTGCTGGTGCTCGACGAGCCGACCGCCGGTGTCGATGCAGCGAGCCAGGACGCGTTCGCCCGGGCGCTACGCACCCTCGTCGGCCTGGGTCGCACGATCCTCCTGGTGGCCCACGAGCTCGGCCCGCTCGAGCCGCTCGTCGACCACGCCGTCGTGCTGCGCGACGGGCGCGTCGTCCACGACGGGACGCCCCCGCCGGCACATGCCCATCACGCCTCGCCCGCACACGACCACGTGCACCCGCACGCAGCCGCGGAGAGCGCGACGCCAGGATGGCTGCGGTGAACCCCCTGGCGCTGGAGTTCATGCAGCGCGCCCTGCTGGCCGCCCTGTGCACCGGGCTCGCCGCACCGGCCGTGGGGACGTACCTGGTGCAGCGCCGACTCGCGCTGATGGGCGACGGCATCGGACATACCGCCCTCACCGGCGTGGCGCTCGGGCTGCTGACCGGACAGGCGCCGGTGCCCGCCGCGCTCCTAGTGGCCACGGCCGGGGCGGTGTCGATCGAGCTGGTCCGGGAGCGGGGGCGCGCCAGTGCCGACGTGGCCCTGGCCATGCTGTTCTACGGCGGTATCGCGGGAGGGGTGTTGCTCACCGGCCTCGCCGGAGGCAGCGCCGCCACCTTGAACACCTACCTGTTCGGGTCCTTGACGACGGTGTCACCGGCCGACCTGGTGGCTGTGGTGTCGCTGTCCGCCGTCGTGCTGGTGCTCGCCGTCGGCCTCTCCCGTCCGCTGTTCGCGATCTGCCAGGACGAGGAGTACGCCCGGGTGACCGGCATCCCGGTACGCGCGTACAACCTGCTCATCGCAGTGCTCGCGGCGGTGACGGTGACGCTCGCCATGCGCACCGTCGGGTTGCTCCTCGTGAGCGCGCTGATGGTGGTCCCCGTGGCAACCGCGCAGCAGCTGACCCGCGGCTTCCGGACGACGCTGGGCATGGCACTACTGCTCGGCGTGGGCGCGTCCCTCTCGGGTGTCGTGCTCTCGTTCTATGTCGACGTCGCCCCGGGGGCGAGCATCGTGGTCCTGGCCATCGGTGGCTTCGTGCTGGCCTGGCCGTTTGGTCTGGTCCTGAGCCGCCGCCGGGCGGGCGCCGCGGAGCGCGCCCGTACCGAGGATGACCTGCTCCTCGGCTCGCCGCATGTGCCGGCGGAGGCGCACGCCCACGCGCACGGGCCGGCCTGCGGGCACCGGCCCGTCCCGCACGAGGACCACGTCGACTACGTGCACGACGGGCACCTGCACGCGGCCCACGAGGGCCACTACGACGAGCACTGAGGAGACGGTGACGTTGGCTACGCAAACGGGAGGCGACAGTCCGACGGCGGTTCGGCAGCCGGGCGTGGGCGCGCGGTCGACGCGGCAGCGGCTCGCGGTCGCCGGTGTCCTGGACTCGGTCGACGAGTTCCGGAGCGCCCAGGAGATCCACGAGCTGCTGCGAGGTCGCGGTGAGGCGGTGGGGCTCACCACCGTCTACCGGACGCTCCAGGGGCTAGCCGACGCCGGCGAGGTCGACGTACTGCGCACCGACGAGGGCGAGGCCGTCTACCGGCGTTGCAGCACCGGCCACCATCACCACCTGGTGTGCCGGGACTGCGGGCGCACCGTGGAGGTCGAGGGACCGGCCGTAGAGCGTTGGGCCGACGCCGTCGCCGCTCGGCACGGGTTCGTCGACGTCGCACACACGGTCGAAGTCTTCGGCACCTGCTCCCACTGCGCCCCCTCGTCGCCGCCGGCGGAATGATCACGTACACCACCCTTGGCCCCCCTCACCCGGGCTGCGTGCCAGGTGAGGGCAGGGGGAGCCGGGTCAACGTGATCATTCTCGGCGGAGCGGGCCGGCGGGGTCAGGTCGTCGGTGGTGGGCCCGCGGCCCCGAAGCGGCGGTCCCGGCGGGCATAGGTCTCCACGGCCTGCCAGAGATGGCGTCGGTCCACGTCCGGCCAGAGGGTGTCGAGGAACACCAGCTCCGCGTACGCGGACTGCCAAACCAGGAAGTTGCTCGTCCGCTGCTCCCCCGAGGTGCGGACGAACAGGTCCACGTCGGGGACGTCGGGCTCGTCGAGGTGGCGAGCGATGACCCGCTCGTCGATCCGGTCCGGACGCAGCCGCCCGGCCGCCACCTCCGCAGCTATCGCGCGGGTCGCGTCGACGATCTCCGCCCGGCCCCCGTAGTTGACGCAGAACTGCAGGGTGAGCACGTCGTTGTGGCGGGTACGCCGCTCCGCGTCCTCCAGCTCGGCGATCACGCTGCGCCACAGCCGGCCGCGCCGTCCGGCCCAGCGGATCCGTACGCCCAGGGAGTCCAGCTCGTCCCGCCGGCGGTGGATCACCTCGCGGTTGAACCGCATCAGGAAGCGCACCTCGTCCGGTGAGCGCCGCCAGTTCTCGGTGGAGAAAGCGAACGCCGAGAGGTGGCCCACACCGACCTCGATCGCCCCCTTGACGACGTCGAGCAGGGCAGCCTCGCCGGCTTCGTGGCCCGCGGTGCGCGGCAGTCCGCGTCGGCGGGCCCAACGCCCGTTGCCGTCCATGACGACCGCGACGTGGCGGGGTACCAGCTCGGCGGGCAGGACGGGCGGCCGGGCCCCAGACGGGTGCGGTTCGGGGGCGCCGTACGCCCGCCTCGGCCGGTCGGGGGGGCGGTCGACTCGGGCACGCACCATCAAGGAGCTACACCCGCTCCACGTGCCGCAGCGAGCGCAGCCCCCGCTCCAGGTGCCAGGCCAAGAAGGCGGCGGTGAGGCCGCTGGCCTCCCGCCGGGGCCCCACCGCGCTGGCGTCGGCGACGTCCCAGGCACCGGTGAGCAGGGCGCCGAGCAACCGGACCGACTCGGGGCTCGGCGCGCTCGACCCGGGCGGGCGGCAACCGGGACAGACCATCCCGCCGGTCGGAACGGAGAAGAACCGGTGCGGTCCCCCGACCCCACACCCAGCGCAGGCGGCGAAGCTCGGAGCGAACCCGGCGACGGCCAGCGAGCGCAGCAGAAAGGCGTCGAGCACCAGGGTGGGGTCATGCTCGCCCCCGGCGAGCGCGCGCAGGCCCCCGACCAGCAGCAGGTACTGCTGCACCGCCGGCTCGCGCTCCTCATCGGTGAGCCGCTCGGCGGTCTCGAGCATCGCGGTCCCGGCCGTGTAGCGGGCGTAGTCACCCATGAGCGGCCCGGCGTACGGCGCCAGGGTCTCGGCCTGGACGACGACGTCGAGGCTGCGCCCGAGCGCCAGCTGGACGTCGACGAGCATGAACGGCTCCAGCCGGGCCCCGAACCGTGAGGTCGTCCGGCGCACCCCCTTGGCCACCGCCCGGACCCGGCCGTGCCGGCGGGTGAGGAGGGTGATGATGCGGTCGGCCTCACCGAGCTTTTGGGTGCGCAGCACCACGCCCTCGTCGCGGTAGAGGCTCACCGCCTCATTGTGCCGCCCGGACTCGCCGCAGCGGGGACCTGCAGGATGAGCGCCGTGCCGAGCGTTCTCGAGACACTGGAGCGCTACTACGACGCCGCGCCGCGCTCCTCGGCCGACGCGCGGTCCGTCGGTCCGCTGACCCTGTTCGTCCCGCGTGCAGGCTGGCCGTACTACGCCCGGCCACGGCTTTGGCTCGACCGCCCGCTCACGGTGGCCGACGTGCTGGTCGTACGGGCTCGCCAGCGCGAGCTCGGCCTGCCCGAGACGTTCGAGTGGGTGAGCCAGACGACCCCGTCGCTGGAGCCGGTGGCGCGGGCGGCCGGCCTGGTGGTGAGCCATCACCCGCTGCTGGTGCTCGCGGCGACGCCGAACCCGACGGTCCCCACAACGACGGCGGTGCGCCCGGTTGGGGCGGACGACCCCGACCTCGACCGGGTGCTGGCGACGGTGGCACTCGGGTTCGGCGCCCCTGGCGTGGCCCGCGGAGCCACCGGCCCGGCCGAGCGCGACGCGCACGCGGCCGACAGCGACCCGCTCCGGCCGTACATGCGCGCGCGGCTGGCGGAGGGGCACAGCGTGATGGTGGCGGCGTACGACCCCGCCCACCTGGAGCACGGCCCCCTGGCGGGTGGCAGCCACTCCCCGGTGGGTGACGTCACCGAGCTCACCGGCATCGCCACCCTTCCCGCGGCCCGCCGGCGGGGTCTCGGCGCGGCCGTGACGGCGGCGCTCGTGGCGGACGCGCAGGCTCGCGGAGTGGGCACCGTCTTCCTGTCGGCCGGTGATGAGGACATCGCCCGCGTGTACGAGCGCGTCGGCTTCCGCCGGGTGGGGACGGCCTGCGCCGCCGCGCCCGCCGGGTGAGCGCGCCGCGGCGAGCGTGAAACCCGGTGGACGCGGCGGCGCCCGGCCCGGTTGTCTGGGGGCGTGAGCGTTCGGATCGTGCCCCTTGACCCCGCCGACGACGACCTCGTCGACCGCTGGGTTCAGCTGTGCGCGGCAGCTCGAGCGGTGGACCGACCGCTCGGTCCGCCGGTGTGCCCGCGCGACTTCATCGGCGGCCTGGCCGTTCCCTGGCCCGCGTCCGACAACCAGGACGTCCTCGCCGTCGACCGTGACGACGTTGTCGGATGGGCGCAGCTGAGCCTGCCCAACATGGACAACCTCGACCATGCCGGGCTCGAGGCCGTCGTGCACCCCGACTGGAGGGGCCACGGCGTCGGTCGCGCGCTGGCCGAGCACCTCGCCGCCGCCGTGCGCGACAGCGGCCGCACGGTCGTGCTCGCCGAGACGGTCCAACCGCTGGACGAGCCGACCCGGGCGGCGCTTGCCGCCGCCGCGTTGCTGGAGTCCTACGGCGCCAAGCCGGCACTGGGCGAGCTAGCGAGCCGGCTGGACCTCGCGGCCATGCCAGCCGGGGCGGCCGAGGGCTTGCGGGACGAGGCGGCCGCCCGCGCAGACGGTTACGCGGTTGAGCTGTGGCGCGACGGCGCTCCCGAGACCGCTTTCGCCGACCTGGGCCGGCTGGAGGCGACGCTGACCCGCGACGCCCCCAGCGGCGACCTTGAGTGGCAGCCGGAGGTGTACGACGACCAGCGTTGGCGCGACACGCTCGCTTCCTTCGCCGCCCGCGGCATGCGGACGTACTGGGCCGCCGCCCGGCACCGCGACTCGGAGGAGCTCGTCGGCTACACCCTCCTCGTCGGCGAGGCGACGACGCCGCAGTGGCTGCACCAGTGGGCCACCGTCGTGGAGCCGGCGCACCGCGGGCACCGGCTCGGCCTGCTGATCAAGGCCGCCAACCTGCTCGCCGCGCGGGCGTACGAGCCGCGGGCCCGGTGGGTAGTGACCGGCAACGCGGCGGAGAACACGCACATGCTTGCCGTCAACCGACGCTTTGGGTTCGTCCCCATCGAGCGCTGGACCGAGTGGCAGCTGCGCGTTGGGTCGACCGAGGTGGCCGACCACAGCTGAGCTAGAAGCCGAGGCGGCGCAGTTGCTTGGGGTCGCGTTGCCAGTCCTTGGCGACCCGCACGCGCAGGTCGAGGAAGACCGGCGTCCCGAGCAGCGCCTCGATCTGCCCGCGGGCGCGTACCCCCACCTCACGCAGCCGCGACCCGCCGTGGCCGATAACGATCCCCTTCTGGCTGTCCCGTTCGACGTAGAGGTCGGCGCGCACGTCGAGCAGCGGTCGGTCGGCAGGGCGCCCCTCGCGGGCCACCATCTCCTCCACGACGACGGCGATGGAGTGCGGCAGCTCGTCGCGGACACCCTCGAGCGCGGCCTCGCGGATCAGCTCGGCCACCAGCGTCTGCTGCGGCTCGTCGGTGAGCTCGCCATCCGGGTAGAGCGCCGGCCCTGGCGGCAGCCGGGCCACCAGCAGGTCGGCGAGCAGCCCCAGCCGATCACCGGAGACGGCCGACACGGGCACCACCTCGGCCCAGTCCAGCCCCGCCTCGGCACCCAGCGTGGCAACCGCGGCGAGGTGGGCCGCCAGGTCATCGGGGCGTACCCGGTCGGTCTTGGTGACGACGGCGAGCGTCGGCGTACGGCGCACCCGGGCCAGCTCGGCGGTGATGAGCCGGTCACCCGGCCCTGGCCGCTCGTCGGCGGGCAGGCACAGCGCGATAACGTCCACCTGCGCCCACGTCTCGCGCACCACATCGTTGAGCCGCTGGCCGAGCAGGGTCCGCGGCCGGTGCAGCCCGGGCGTGTCCACCAGCACCAGCTGGGCGTCGCGGCGGTGCACGATCCCGCGCACCGCGTGCCGGGTCGTCTGCGGCTTGCTCGAGGTGATGGCCAGCTTTTCGCCGACGAGCGCGTTGGTCAGTGTCGACTTGCCCGTGTTGGGCCGACCCACCACGCAGGCGAACCCGGAACGGAAGGTCTCCGGCTGTCCGGTCACGGCGGTGATCCTCCCCGCCTCAGCCGAAGCGGCCGACCCCGCCGTCGACCGCCGCCCCGTCGTCCAGCCGGGTCACGACGACCGTCCCGATCCGGTTACGCCGCCCGGCCGCGGACTCCGCGACCAGCCGCAGGCCGGACACGTCGACGGTGGCGCCGGGGATCGGCACCCGTCCCAGCTGCTTGGCGAGGAGGCCCCCGACGGTGTCGACGTCCTCGTCGGCGAGCGGCAACCCGAACAGCGCGCCGAGCTCGTCCACCTGCAGCCGCGAGCTGACCCGCACACAGTCGGCTCCCAGCCGTTCGACCGGGGCGTCCTCGGTGTCGTACTCGTCGGTGATCTCCCCCACGATCTCCTCGAGCACGTCCTCGATGGTGACCAGTCCAGCCGTACCGCCGTACTCGTCCACCACGATCGCCAGGTGGGAGCGCTGCGCCTGCATCTCGCGCAGCAACGAGTCGACCGGCTTGGAGTCCGGCACGAACACCGCGGGCCGCAGCACCGACTCGACCCGCTCGGTCGACTCGGCCTCCCGGCTGTCGTAGACCCGCCGGGCGACATCCTTGAGGTAGACGATGCCGATGACGTCGTCGAGCCCCTCGCCGACGACCGGGATCCGGCTGAACCCGCTGCGCAGGGCCAGGGACATGAGCTGGCGCAACGTCTTGTGCCGCTCGATGAACACGATCTCGGTACGCGGCACCATCACCTCGCGGACGAGGGTGTCCCCCAGCTCGAACACCGAGTGGATCATCTCTCGCTCCCCCGACTCGATGAGGCGACTGGCCTCAGCGAGGTCCACCAGCTCACGCAGCTCCGCCTCGGTCGAGAACGGCCCCTCGCGGAATCCCTTGCCGGGGGTCAGGGCGTTGCCGAGCAGGATGAGCAGTCGCGGCAGTGGCCCCAGCACCCGCGTGACCGCGACCAGTGGCCCGGCGGCGAACCTGGCGACGGTGTCGGCGTGCTGGCGACCCAGGGTGCGCGGCGCGACCCCCACGACGACGTAGGAGACGACCACCATGGCGGCCGCCGCGATCAGCAGGCCGGTCCAACGGCTCGCCAGCGCGCCGGCGCAGACGAAGCTCACCGCCACCACCGCGGTGACCTCACAGGCCAGCCGGAGCAGCAACGCAGTGTTCAGGTAGGGCACCGGGTCCTTCACCAGCCGGCACAGTGACGCGGAGCCACGCTTCCCGGCGCGTGCCAGCGCGTCCGCCCGCGCCCTGGAGAAGGTCGCGAGTGCCGCATCGGCCATCGCAAAGAGCCCGGCGACCGCCACCAGCATGACGGCGGCGCCGAGCAGCACGGCGTCGCCTTCGCTCACCGGGTTTCCCCGGATCCCGTGGACTCCGCGGACTCCTCGGCGGAATCGAGAGAGTGTCGCCAGTCCACGAGCAGCCGCTGTTGCAGGTCGAACATCTCCTGCTCCGCGGCCGGGTCGGCGTGGTCGTACCCGAGCAGGTGCAGGATGCCGTGGGTCGTGAGGAGGTGGATCTCCTCCGCGGTGGAGTGGCCGGCCCGGCGGGCCTGCTCGGCGGCGACCTGCGGGCAGATGACGACGTCGCCGAGCAGCCCCGGCTCGGGGTCCTCCTCGCCACCTCCCGGGCGCAGCTCGTCCATGGGGAAGGACAGGACGTCGGTCGGCCCGGGCTCGTCCAGGTAGCGCAGGTGCAGCTGCTCGATCGCCGCCGCGTCGACGAGCTGGATCGACAGCTCCGCCAGCGGGTGCACGCCCAGGCGGTCCAGCACGAAGCGGGCGAGGTGTACGAGCGTGTGCTCCGCGACGCGTACGTCGGTCTCGTTGCCGATCTCGATGCTCATGGGCCGGGGACCGTCGCGCCTGGAGCTGACGCCACAGCGGTTCGCGAGCTCCTCACCGCCGGCCGGAGCGGTGTGGCCGCGGGTCCGGCTGCGGGCGGGACGGGGGCCGGGACGCGTCGAAGCGCGAGTACGCGTCGACGATCTCGCCAACGAGCTTGTGCCGGACGACGTCGTGGCTGGTGAGCCGGCAGAAGTGGACGTCCGCGATGCCCTCGAGGATGCCCTGGACGATGATGAGCCCGCTGGACGTGCCGGCCGGGAGGTCGACCTGCGTGGTGTCCCCGGTGACGACCATCCGGGACCCGAAGCCGAGCCTGGTGAGGAACATCTTCATCTGCTCCGGTGAGGTGTTCTGGGCCTCGTCCAGGATGATGAAGGCGTCGTTCAAAGTGCGCCCGCGCATGTACGCCAGCGGCGCGACCTCGATGGTCCCCTCAGTCATCAGCCGCGGAATCGACGCCGGGTCCATCATGTCGTGCAGCGCGTCGTACAGCGGGCGCAGGTAGGGGTCGATCTTCTCGCTCAGCGTGCCGGGCAGGAAGCCCAGCCGCTCCCCGGCCTCGACCGCCGGACGGGTGAGCACGATGCGGGTGACCTGCTTGGCCTGCAGCGCCTGAACGGCCTTGGCCACGGCCAGGTAGGTCTTGCCGGTGCCGGCCGGTCCCAGCCCGAAGACGACGGTGTGCTGGTCGATCGCGTCGACGTAGCGCTTTTGGTTGAGCGTGCGCGGCCGGATCGTGCGTCCCCGGTTGGAGAGGATGTTGAGGGTCAGCACGTCGGCCGGCCGTTCGGCGGTGCGGGCCCGCACCATGGCGATCGAGCGCTCGACGGCCTCGGGTGTCAGCCCCTGGCCGGTGCGCACCACGGCGATCAGCTCGTCGAGGAGCCGCTCGACGAGGGCCAGCGAGCTGGGCGCGCCGCCAAGACTGATCTCGTTGCCGCGCACGAGCACATCGACGTCAGGAAAAGCCGACTCGACGACCTGGAGGAGCTCGTCGCGGGATCCCAGCAGGCTCACCATGGGCACGCTCGTCGGGACGACGATCCGGTGCTGGGCCCGGTCGGGGGCCTGGATGCTCTCGGCCATGGGTCGGCCTGTCGGCCTGCTCGCGCCTGCCCCTCGATCTCGGGAACGTCGCTACGTCGCGGTGCACGCCCCCGCCGGCGGCGACCGCGCCAAGCTCGGCCGCCCTGAGGACCGGCCCATGGTAGCCCCACGCCTGCTCGGCCGCCCGGGCCGACACGAGGGACGCAGCGGCACCGGACCTCAGCTCGCGGTCCCCGCCTGCGGTTCGTCGAGCGAGGTGGCACTGACGGCCGCGAGCACCTCCGCCCGGGGCCAGCTGCGGGTGGCCACCGCTGCGACGGCGAGTCCCAGGGCGCCGACGCCACCCACCGCCAGGTGCTCCGCGGTCAGGTCGGCGAGCCCGCCGGTCACCACGTACGACAAGGCGATGAACAGGCTGAAGCCACCGGCGGCGACGCCGTTGACCCGGCCGCGCAGCGCCGGGGGCGTCACTGCCGCCACCGACACCATGAGGACAGGAACCAGCAGGCCCTGGGCCATGCCGGCAGCCACCCACAGGACCAGCGTCAGGGCCGGCGGTGGATTGGCCGCGGTGAGTAGCAACGGGATGGCGGCCGCCGCGATCAGCAGCTGGATTCGGGCGACCAGCCGCGCCGGGTCGAACCGCGTCGCCAGCGCCGCGCCGAGCGCCGCGCCGGCGGGGACCGCGGCGAGCAGAAAGGCGCCGAGGGAGGGAACTCCGGCGCTCTCTGCGTACGGCAACGCCACCGCCTCCGCGGACACCAGCAGCGGGGTGATCGCCCAGGCGAGGACGATGAGGGCGCGCCGTACGCGGTGGGTGAAGACGGCCGCGATCCCGGCCTTGAGGTCCTCGACGAACGGCCGCACGTCCTCACCGGCGACGAGGCTCCCCCGCTCGACGACGAACGCGGTGATGAGCAGGTAGGACACCACGAAGGTGGCGCTGTCGACGAAGAGGGCGAGGCGGGGTGTCGTCGCGTTGACCAGCAGGGCGCCGACGACCAGACCCAGCACCTGGGTGGCCTGGGCGAGGACCTGCGAGACACCGGAGACGGCGAGCAGGTCGCGGGGGCGGGGGACGACGTCGGCCCACAGGGCGCTGCGGGCGGCCTCGAACGGCGCGGTGAAGAGCTCGGTGACGAGCAACAACACAAGCGGCAGCCAGAGCGGGACGCCGGGCACCGCGATGAGAGCCAGCACGACGACGAGGGCGGCCCGGGCCGCATCGCAGACCAGCAGCACCTGGCGGCGGGAGTACCGGTCGGCGAAGGGTCCGAGCAGCGCGGAGCCGAGGATCGGCGGGATGTGGGAGAGCCCGAGCGCCAGCGCCGACAGCAGCGCCGAGTTGGTCCGTTCCAGCACGAGCAGGGCGACGGCGACCCGAGCGAGGGAGTCTCCGATCTCGCTGGTGATCTGAGCGGCGAGCAGCCCGCGCACCTCACGCTCGGCGAAGACGGCTCGGCTCCCGCTCACGGCTCAGGCCACTCCGCGCGTCGGCGGGCGACCAGGGCGCCGCCAACCAGGTCGGGGAGGCTGCTCATCCGGGCGGCCAACCCAGCGACCGACCACCGAGGACGTGGGCGTGCACGTGCGGTACGGACTGCCCGGCGGCTGCTCCGGTGTTGAACACGATGCGGTAACCCGCGTCCGCGCCTTCGGCGCCGGCCACGGCTGCCGCCTCGCGGAGCACCTCTGCCGCCGTGTGCGGGTCCGCGGCCGCGAGCTCACCGGCGGAGGCGTGGTGCTCGCGCGACACCACCAGCACGTGCACCGGGGCCTGCGGGTTGATGTCGCGGAAGGCCAGCGTTCGCTCCGACTCCCGCACGACGTCGGCCGGGACGTCGCCGTCGACGATGCGGCAGAACAGGCAGTCGGTGTCCCCGGCCGGCATGGCTCCGCATCCTAGGGAGGCTGGGGCGCGGGTCAGGACCAGCGGGGGGTACGGGCGAGCAGCGCCGCCGCGGCGACCGTGCCGGCGGTGGACGTGCGCAGCACGGTGGCCCCAAGCCGGACGGGCGCGCCGCCGGCGGTGCCGAAGCAGGCGAGCTCCTCGTCGCTGATGCCACCCTCCGGACCGACGACGATGACCACCTCCCCCGCCGCAGGCGGCACGAGCGCGGCCAGCGGCGCCTGCGCTGCCTCGTGCAGCACGACGGGCAGCGCGGCGCCCGCCACCCGCTGCGCCACCTGCGCGGTGGAGGCCAGCTCGCTGACCCGGCAGAACCAGGCGCGGCGCGACTGCTTGCCGGCCTCCCGGGCGGTGTTGCGCCACCGGTGCAGCGACCGCGCGCCGCGTTCGCCGCCCCACTGGGTGACGCAGCGCGCGGCCTGCCACGGGACGATCTCGTCGACGCCCACCTCGGTCATCAGCTCGACGGCGAGCTCACCGCGGACGCCCTTGGGCAGCGCCTGGACCACGACCAGGCGCGGCTGCGGCTGGGCGACGTACGCCCGCGCGCCGAGCGCGCACACCAGGCCGCCGCGGCCGGCGGACACGACCTCGCAGCGGACGAGCAGGCCTTCCCCGTCGGTGAGGTCGACGTGCTCGCCGGCCCTGACCCGGCGCACCACCGCCGCATGGCGACCCTCGGACCCGTCGACCTCGACCCGGTCGCCGGTCCCCCGCAGCCGTTCGCGGGGCACCACAAAGACGGGCGGGCTCACCTGCGTGCGGGGCTCAGGGTGCCTTGAACGCGTCGCGCAGCCGGGTGAACAGCCCGCCGCCGCCGCCGCTGGCGGGCGCGCCGGACACGTGCTGCTCTCCGCGCAGCTCGGCGAGCTCGAGCAGCAGCTCCTCCTGCCGGCCGTCGAGCTTGGTCGGGGTGACGACCTCGAAGTGCACAACCAGGTCTCCCCGTCCGGTGCCGCGGAGGCGGGGCACACCCCGCGCGGGCAGCCGTTGGGTCTCCCCGTGCTGGGTGCCCGGACGGATCTCGATCTGCTCGGTGCTGTCCAGGGTCTCCAGCTCAACCCACGTACCGAGGGCGGCGGCGGTCATCGGCAACACGATCGTGGCGTGCAGCTCGTCGCCACGGCGGCTGAAGACCGGATGCGGAGCGACGCTGACCTCGACGTAGAGGTCTCCCGCCGGACCACCACCGGGACCGACCTCGCCCTGACCGGCCAGCTGGATGCGGGTGCCGGTGTCGACCCCGGCTGGGATCTTCATGGTGACGGTACGCCTGGTGCGAACCCGTCCGTCGCCCGAGCACTCCGGGCACGGCCGCGGGTTGACGGTGCCGAAGCCGTGGCACTGCGGGCAGGGCCGCGCGGTCATCACCTGGCCGAGGAACGAGCGCTGCACCTGGTTGATCTCACCGCGCCCGCCACACATGTCGCAGGCCACGAAGGAGGCACCCGGCGCGGTGCCCGCCCCACCGCAGGTCGCGCAGGCGATGGCGGTGTCGACCTGCATCTCCCGGGTGGTTCCGAACGACGCCTCGGCGAGGTCGAGCTGCACGCGCAGCAGCGCGTCCTGCCCACGGCGCACCCGGCTGCGCGGGCCAGGCCCCGCGGCGCCGCCGAAGAAGGCGTCCATGATGTCGGTGAAGGAGAAGCCGGCCCCGAACCCACCGCCTGCCCCGCCGCCGGTCGCCAGCGGGTCGCCGCCGAGGTCGTACAGCTCCCGCTTGCGCGGGTCGGAGAGCACCTCGTAGGCGTTGGTGACCTCTTTGAAGCGTTCCTGCGTACCGGGATCGGGGTTGACGTCCGGGTGCAGCTGGCGGGCGAGTCGCCGGTATGCCCGCTTGATGTCGTCGGCGCCGGCGTCGCGGCTGATGCCGAGCGTCCCGTAGTAGTCGGGGGGCACTAGTGACTCGCCAAGATGTTGCTCACGTAGCGCGCAACCGCGCGCACGGCCCCCATCGTCCCGGGGTAGTCCATCCGGGTCGGTCCGAGGACGCCCATCGTCGCCAGCGCCTGCTCACCCGGGCCGTAGCCGACGGACACCACCGATGCCGAGGACAGGTTGCCCGGGTTCTCGGCGCCGATGCGCACGGTGAGCGCGGCCGGGCGGGTGGCCTCGCCGAGCAGGTGCAGCAGCACCACGTGCTCCTCCAGGGCCTCCAGCATCGGCCGCAGGGTGTGCTCGAAGTCCTGGCCGAAGCGGGTCAGGTTGGCGGTGCCGGCTACTGCCACCCGGACGTCGGTGCGCTCGAGCAGCGAGTCCAGCAGTGCCGAAAGCACCGACGCGACCGCCGTACGGTCCTCCGGCGCGAACCGCTCGGTGAGGTCGCCCAGCCCAGTGGCGACCTCCCCCACCTGCCGTCCGGCGGCGACGGCGTTGAGGCGGGCACGCAGGTCGGCCAGCACGGCGTCGTCGACCGGCCGCCCGGTGTCGACCACCCGCTGGTCGACCCGCCCCGTGTCGGTGATGAGGACCAGCAGCAGCCGGGTGCCGGTCAGCGCGACCAGCTCGACGTGCCGCACGGTCGAGCGCAGCAATGAGGGGTATTGCACGACCGCGACCTGGCGGGTCAGTTGGGCCAGCAGCCGCACGGTGCGCTGGACCACGTCGTCGAGGTCGACCGCGCCGTCCAGGAAGCTCTGGATCGCCCGCCGTTCCGCCCCCGACAGCGGCTTGACCGACCGCATCCGGTCGACGAACAGCCGGTAGCCCTTGTCGGTGGGCACCCGGCCGGCGCTGGTGTGCGGCTGGGCGATGTAGCCCTCCTCCTCGAGGACGGCCATGTCGTTGCGGATCGTCGCCGGCGAGACTCCGAGGTTGTGCCGCTCGACGAGTGACTTGGAGCCCACCGGCTCCTGCGTGGAGACATAGTCCTCGACGATGGCGCGCAGCACGTCCAGCCTGCGGTCCTCCGACATCGTGTGGCACCTCCCTCGTTGCTCCGGCCACCTCGGCGCGACTCCGCGCACGGTCTGCGGCCTGGCACTCCCGCCGTCGGAGTGCCAGTCTACGGACGCCGCGCCGGATCGCGACCGCCCCCGACCCGACCCCGTGCCACGATGGGGTGGTGAGCGAGCAGCCGCAGCAACCTCCTCCCGGCCCGCCACCGGGCTGGACCGATCAGCCCCAGCGGATGCCGCCTCCGCCCGGGCCACCGCCACCGGGCTCGTCCGGTCAGCCACCGGGCGGTCCCCCGGCGCTGCGTCCCGACGAGGAGCGGCTGTGGGCGACGCTGGCCCACGCCTTGTCGCTCGTCGCCGCGGCGGTCGCCCTCGGCGTGCTGGCTCCGCTCCTCGTCCTGGTCGTCTTCGGCAACCGCTCCAGCTACGTGCGCCACCATGCGACCGAGTCGCTCAACTTCCAGCTCACGGCCCTCCTGCTGTTCTTCGTCGGCTTCCTGATCGCCCTGCTGACCCTCGGGGTCGGCCTGATCGCGATCGTGCCCCTGGCGCTGGCGTACGGCCTGTGGTACCTCATCGCGGTGATCATCGGCTCGGTCCGCGCCAACAACGGCGAGCTGTGGCGCTATCCACTCACCCTGCGCCTGGTGCACTGAGTGGCAACCGGGCACCTCGGCTCGGCGCGTCCCCCACGCTCAGCCCAGCAGGTCGCGCACCACCGCGTCGGCGAGCAGCCGTCCGCGCCGGGTGAGGACGGCCCGTCCGGAGGCGTACGGCTCGGCATGCAGCGTCCCGGCGAGCACAGCCCGGCTGGCCGCGCTCCGCCCGGCCTCGTCCAGCACGCTGAGCGGCAGCCCGTCCACGAGCCGCAGCTCGAGCAGGACGCGTTCGACGCGCCGGGTGGGCCCGTCGAGCACCTCACGGGCCTGCGCCGGGCTCTGTCCCGCAGCCAGCCGAGCGGCCCAACCGGCCGGGTGCCTGACGTTCCACCAGCGGGTACCCCCGACATGGCTGTGCGCCCCCGGCCCGGCACCCCACCAGTCGGCACCGGTCCAGTACCCGAGGTTGTGCCGGCACCTCGCGCTGATCCCGCTGGACCAGTTCGACACCTCATACCAGGAGTAGCCGCTGGCGCTGAGCGCATCGTCGGCGAGCGCGTACTTGTCGGCGAGGTCGTCCTCGTCCGGGGCGTCCAGCTCACCCCGCCGGACGCGGTTGGCCAGCCGGGTGCCGGCCTCGACGACGAGTGCGTACGCCGACACGTGGTCGGGGCGGACCGCGATCGCCGCTTCGATGCTGCGCCGCCAGTCGTCCGTGGACTCCCCCGGGGTGCCGTAGATGAGGTCGAGGCTGACCTGGCCGAACCCGGCCGCCCGCGCCGCGGCGACGCAACGCTGCGGCCGCCCGGGGGTGTGCCGGCGCTCCAGCACGGCGAGCACGTGCGCGCTCGCGCTCTGCATGCCGAGGGACAAGCGGGTGATTCCCTGCTCGACCAGCCCGGCCAGCGACCGCTCGTCCAGCGACTCCGGGTTGGCCTCGGTGCTCACCTCGACGTCGGGTGCCAGCGCGAACTCCCCGGCGATGGCGGCGAGCACCCGGCCGAGGTCGCGGGGCGCCAGCAGCGTGGGGGTGCCGCCCCCGAAGAAGACCGTGGCCACCGGCACGTCGGTCTCGCCGAGGACCCGGCGGGCCAGCCGCACCTCCGCGATCGCGGCGTCCGCCCACGTCTCCCGGGAGGCGCCCGGCGCGGCACCCGCGCCGCCGAGCTCTGCGGCGGTGTAGGTGTTGAAGTCGCAGTAACCGCAGCGCGTCGCGCAGAACGGCACGTGGAGGTAGAACCCGAAGGGCCGGGTGCCGAGCCCGGCGAGCGAGGCCGTCGGCAGCGCGCCATCGGCCGGCGCAGGGTCGCCGGTGGGCGGAGCGGACGGCACCCGGCGATGCTCGCACGCTGCTGGCCCGCCGTACCTGCGGACGTCGACCCCGACGGAAACTTGATTCGGTTTGGGTTGCGTGCGCTATCGCCCCGAGCGCTTCGCTGAGTTGCTTGCATAGAAGCCGCCACCTGGCCGCCGCCCACGGCCTGCGCTAACACCCATCCTGCTCGCCAGGAGGTGTCACAGCCCCCGACTAGCGTCTGACCCATGATCGAGCCCGACACCAGTCGGCCGTGCGCGCTGAGCCCCGAGCACGAGCCGACGTGTCCCGCAGCAGCGGTGGTGGCCGTCGAGGACCGACGCCAGGACGTCGTGTGGGGATGCAAGCCCCATGCCGCCTCCGCGCTGAACGCGATCGAGGGTGCTCGCATCGCTCAGGTGGCGAACTGGTCCGCAGCGCGCCGCTCGCGGGCCTTGCCGTGGAACCACCGCGTCGACGGGTTGGCCCGTTGAGCACCGACCTCGTGGCGTGGTCCCCCCCGGCGTGGCGCCCCCTTTACGCCCGGAGCCGCTCGACCGACTGCCGGGTTCACGTGAGGACGACCCCTTCCTGCGCCTCGCTTCGGCGTGGCTTGTCGGCCACCCCGCCAACACCGCCACCGCGTACCACCTGGACTTGCAGGCGTGGGCTGCCTGGTGCGCGGATCTCGGCGTGCACCCACTCGCCGCCGAGCGCCACCATGTCGACGCCTGGGTGCGTCACCTGACCACCAACCCGCAGCCCCGCACTGGACGACCGGCGTCTGCTGCCACCGTGGCGCGCAAGCTCTCGGCGCTTGCAGGCTTCTATGACTACGGACTGCACGACGCCGGCGTGCTCGCTCACTCCCCTGTTGCCTCGGTGCGGCGTCCCAAGGTGGCCGACGAGTCCCAAGCCATTGGGCTCACGGCCGACGAGCTGCGCCGCCTGCTCGCTGCGGCAGCGGCCCACTCCCCGCGTTCCGCAGCGCTCGTGTCGGTGTTGATCTTCTGCGGGCTACGCATCTCTGAGGCGCTCGGGGCCGACGTGCGCGACTACAGCCACGACCAGGGCCACCGCGTGCTCAAGGTGACGCGCAAGGGAGGCAAGGCCGGCCGCGTCGCCCTCGCTCCCCCGGTCGTCCGAGCCCTCGACGCCTACCTCGAGGAGCGCACGAGCGGACCGCTGTTCCTCGCTCGCGACGGCTCGACTCGCTACCCGTACCGCAGCGCGCACGAACAGCTGGCCCGCCTCTGTGCCGCACCGCTGGCCTGCCCGCCGGCGTGACCCCGCACAGCCTGCGCCACTCCTACGCGACGGAGTCCTTGCACCTCGGCGCGGCCCTGCAAGACGTCCAGGACGCACTTGGCCATGCCGACCCGCGCACCACCAGGCGCTACGACCGCAACCGCAACCAACTCGACCGCTCCCCCAACTACCTGCTGGCCGGGGCTCTGACCGGCGACGGCACTCCGTCATGATGGAAGTGTCCTCGATGAACTTGTGATTGCAGGCCTGCAACGACGCCCCGGTCTTGTTGCTCCCCGACTACAAGCGGCGGCGTTGCAGGAAGGAGCCGATCTGCTGGATCGCCCTCTCAAGGTCCTCGACGTGGGGAAGGGTGACGATGCGGAGGTGGTCGGGGCGCGGCCAGTTGAAGCCGGTGCCTTGCACGACCAGGATCCGTTCTTGCAGCAGCAAGTCCAGCACGAGCTGCTGGTCGTCGGCGACCTCGTGGACGGCTGGGTCCAGCCGGGGAAAGCAGTAGAGGGCGCCGAGGGGCTTGACGCAGCTGACTCCCGGCAGCTCGTTCAGCAGTTGCCAAGTCCGGTTCCGCTGGGCGAGCAGGCGTCCGCCGGGCAGGGTCAGGTCATAGATGCTCTGGTGCCCACCGAGCGCGGTCACGATGGCGTGCTGAGACGGCACGTTGGGGCAGAGCCGCATGTTGGCGAGGATGTCCAGGCCCTCGATGTAGCCCTGGGCATGCCGCGTAGGTCCCGACAGCACCATCCAGCCGGACCGGAACCCGGCGACGCGGTACGCCTTGGACAGCCCGTTGAAGGTCAGGCAGAGCAGGTCCGGCGCGAGCGCGGCGGTGCTTACGTGCTCGGTACCGTCGTAGAGGATCTTGTCGTAGATCTCGTCGGATAGGACGACGAGGCTGTGCTGGCGGGCAAGCTCGACGAGTCCCGGAGCACGTGGCGGGGGTAGACGGCGCCGGTCGGGTTGTCGGGGTTGATGACGACGAGCGCGCGGGTCCTGGGGGTGATCTTTGCTGCCAGGTCGTCGAGGTCGGGCCACCAGTTGGCCTGCTCGTCGCACAGGTAGTGGACGGGCACACCGCCGGACAGCCGTGCAGCCGCGGTCCACAGCGGGTAGTCGGGGGCCGGGATCAAGACCTCGTCGCCGTCGTCGAGCAAGGCCTGCAAGCTCATGACGATCAGCTCGGAGACGCCGTTGCCGAGGTAGACGTCCTCCACGTCCAGCCCGTCGATGCCCTTGCCGGCGTGATACTGCACGACGGCTCGGCGAGCCGACAGCAGCCCTTTGGAGTCGCCGTAGCCCTGTGCGGTCGGCAGGTTGCAGACGATGTCGACCAGCAACTCCTCCGGCGCATCGAAGCCGAAAGGCGCAGGGTTGCCGGTGTTGAGCTTGAGCACGCGATGCCCTTGCTGCTCCATGCGCCGGGCGTGTTCGAGTACCGGTCCGCGGATGTCGTAGCAGACACCAGCGAGCTTGCTCGACTGGTTGATCTGCATGTGACGTCCTTGATTCGGGTCTTCCTGGGTTACGACTTCTGAGCCAGCGCAGTCAGTGAGTCGCTGCGCCGACCGTGCCGGCAGGCTGCGGCAGGGCCACGGTGAAGCGCGGCAGCAGGGCGTGCGCGAGCGGGCCGATGCTGACGGCGTACAGCACCGTGACGACTCCCAGGGTCCCGCCCAGCAGCCAGCCGGTCGCGACGACAATTACCTCGATGGCAGTGCGCACGACGCGCACCGATCCGCCGGTTCGCCGCACCAGTCCCGTCATTAGGCCGTCGCGGGGGCCCGACCCCAGGCGTACCCCGATGTAGGCGGCGGTCGCCACCCCGTTGAGCGCGATGCCAGCGCCGGCAAGCGCCAGCTGGGCCGGGAGCCCCGCGGGGGTGCTGAGCACGGCCAGGGCGGCGTCGACGGCGATGCCGATCACAAAGATGTTGCTGATCGTCCCAATCCCGGGCCGCTCGCGCAGCGGGATCCAGCCCAGCAGCACCGCCACGCCGACGACGACCGTAACTAGCCCCAGCGACCAGCCCAGCTGGCGCGCCAGGCCCTGGTGCAGCACGTCCCAGGGCATGACGCCGAGCGACGAGCGCACCATCAGCGCCATCGACACCCCATACAGGACCAGGCCGACGTAGAGCTGCACCAGCCGGCGAGGCAGCCGGGCCGGGAGACGGCGTGGGACGTCGGACTGGACCATGACAACAGCATGCTGCAAAATTGGTCTTCAAGCAAAAGGCCAGATAGGGCCAATCTGCAAGGAGTGGCATGGAGAGCGTTTCCAGTCATCGGCTGGCCGGTTTGCTGGGTGACCTGACCAGCGACCGGCAGCCGCTGTTCCTGGCGCTGTCGTCCCGGGTGCGCCTGCTGATCGGGGACGGGCGGCTCCCGGTCGGCGCGCGGCTGCCGGCCGAGCGCGACCTAGCGGCTGCGTTGCAGCTCAGCCGGGTCACCGTCACGTCGGCGTACACACGGCTGCGCGAGGACGGCTGGGCGGCCTCGCGCCGGGGGGCCGGCACGTGGACGACGTTGCCTGCTGGGCCGCAGCCCGGGCCATGGGTGCCGGCGCCCGCCGATGACCACAGGATAGACCTGGCGCACGCCGCTCCGTCCGCGCCGCCGGAGGTGCCGGCCGCCTACGCCGCCGCCTTGCAGGACCTGCCGCGACTGCTTACGTCCCACGGGTACCACCCGGCCGGCCTGCCCGAGCTGCGGGCGCGGATCGCGGACCGCTACACCGCCCGAGGGCTGCCGACGACACCGGAGCAGGTCCTGGTCACCGGCGGCGCTCTGCACGGGCTGGCTGTGACGTTCCAAGCGCTGCTGCGCCGCGCCGACCGCCTGCTGATTGAGCAGCCCACTTACCCGAACGCGGTGGACGCCGCCCGCGCCCTGGGCGTGCGGACGGTGCCGGTGGCGTTGGCCGCCGAGGACTCCGACGCGTGGCTGGACGCTGTGGAGGCCGCTCTGCGCGAGACCCGACCGGCGGCGGCCTACCTGATGCCGGACTTCCAGAACCCCACCGGGCTGCTCCTGGACGCCACCGGACGTGAGCGGCTCGCCCGCGCCCTGCACGACGCCGGGACCGTCGCGGTAGTGGACGAGACCAACGTCGAGCTCGGCCTCGACGCCCTGCCTGACGCGCCGCTGGCGGCGCACGGCGCCGGCCACGTCTCGGTTGGCAGCCTGAGCAAAGCGTTCTGGGGCGGGCTGCGCATTGGCTGGGTCCGCGCCGACACCGACATCGTGCAGCAGCTGACGGCCGCCGCCGTCCTGACCCAGATGTCTGGGCCGGTGCTCGAGCAGCTCGCGGCCTGCCACCTGCTCGACGGAGCCGACGCCGCACTCGAGGCACGCCGGGACGGGCTCTGGCAGGCCCGGGCAGCACTCGTCGCCGCGCTGGGGGAGCACCTGCCGGCGTGGCATGTGCCAGTGCCCGCGGGAGGGCTCGTGCTGTGGTGCCAGCTGCCGTCCAAGCGATCGACCGCGCTCGCGGCCGCCGCCGCCGACCACGGGCTGCGTCTCGCCGCCGGCCCCAGGTTCGGCAGCGGCCACGCGCTCGACGACCGGCTACGACTGCCCTTCACGCAGCCCCCGGAGGTCCTGCGTCGAGCCGTCGAGCGCCTCGCCGCCGCAGACGCCGCCGCCGGCAATGATTCCCACCACGATCCTGGCCTGCTCCTCGACGTCGTCTGAGGTCCATGCGCCACCGGCGGCATGCGCGCCTGCACCATTGCGTGTAACGCGGACCACATCAGACCGTGACGGCGGCTGCCCTCCTTCGCTTCTCGTCGGGGCCGGCCACTCGGTCAGCACTTGCACGTCGCGGGCGCATTCGACGGAACTCAACGCCAGCAACGCCAATTCCACCGTCAGCCCGGGACGAGACCACCGACGACCTGGCCTTCAACGTCCTTTGCGACCGAGGCCCTGCGCTCGGGTGCGGGCCTCCAAGACGTGCAGGACGCTCTTCGGCCATGCCGATCCGCTCACCCGGTGCTACAACCGTCACAAGAAGCTCGACCGCCCCGCCGTGGTGAGCACCTAGCGAAGGGCCAGTGCGTCACCGTGCGCAAGCGCCCGCAGGCGCTTGCGAACCGCCGCCTCCGAAACGCCGATCAGTGGCTGTGGCGGCACTCGACGCTTGATCCACTGCGCTCGCGAGCGCCTACGCGCACACCAAATCGCAGTGGATCAGCGGCGAGCGGGGCGATGCTCGCACGCGCGGCCGTCAGGCGCCGGCGTCCAGACCGTCAGCCGTCCGCGTACAGCCCGTCGAGCACGTCCTGGTAGCGCCGCTCGACGGCGCCGCGCCGGACCTTGAGGCTCGGGGTGAGCTCGCCGGTCTCGATGCTCAGGTCCTTCGGCAGCAGCGCGAAGCGCTTGATCGTCTCCCAACGGGCCAGCTTGGCGTTGAGCTGGTCGACGTAGTCCTGCACCATCGCCCGCGCCTCCTCGCTGCCCACGATGTCCTCGTACGGCTTGCCGCTCATGCCGTGCTGGTCGGCCCAAGAGGCCACCGCGTCAGGGTCGAGGGTGATGAGAGCGCTGCAGAAGTTCCGGCGCTCGCCGTGGACGACGATGTGGCCGGCGTACGGGCAGGTGGCCTTGAACGCCAGCTCGATCGCCTGCGGGGCGACGTACTTGCCCCCCGACGTCTTGATCAGGTCCTTCTTGCGGTCGGTGATCCGCAGGAAGCCGTCCTCCAGCTCCCCGATGTCACCGGTGTGGAACCATCCGTCGGCGTCGAGCACCGGCTCATCGGGCCCCTGCGGGCCGTGGTAGCCGCTCATCACCCCAGGCCCACGGACGAGGACCTCGCCGTCGGCGGCGATGCGCACTTCGGTGCCGGGCAGCGGCATGCCCACCGTTCCGAAGCGGTAGCGCCCAGTGAGGTTGACGGTGGTCCCCGCCGAGGTCTCGGTGAGGCCGTACCCCTCGAGGATGAGAATGCCCGCCGCGGAGAAGAACTCCGCAACCTCGCGGGACAGCGCTGCCGACCCCGAGACGAAGAAGCGCAGCCGGCCGCCGAAGCGGGCCCGCAGCTTGGCGAAGACGAGCCTGTCCGCCAGCGCGTGCTGGGCGGCGAGCCGGCGGGACGGCGTACGACCCTCCCGGCGCAGCTCGGCCACCTGACCACCGACGCGGAAGGCCCAAATGAACACCTTGTACTTGGCCGCACCCTCGGACTGAGCCGTCCTGATCACCCGGCCGTGGACCTTCTCGAAGATGCGCGGCGCCGCTCCCATGAACGTCGGCCGAACGACGGCCAGGTTCTCGACCAACCGGTCGACGTCACCGTCGATCGCGGTGGTGAAGCCGACGGTGAGCTGAGCGGTGATGAGCACCTTGCCGAAGGAGTGGGACAGCGGCAGCCACAGGTACTGCAGGTCATCGGGTCGAACCAGGTCGAGGGCCGCGATCGCGACGCCCTCGTAGGTCCAGCAGCCGTGGGTGAGCCGCACCCCCTTGGGGCGTCCGGTCGTGCCCGAGGTGTACATGAGCGTCGCCAGGTGCTCCGGGCCGACTGCGGCGACCGCGTCGTCCACGCACCCGGGGTGGTCCCGCAGCTGCTGGTGACCGCGCTGCTCGAGCTCGGCCAGCGTGAGCGTCCGCGCCGCCTCGGCGGGGCCGGTGGGGCCGGTGGGGCCGTCGAGCGTGCCGTCGAGGACAACGAGCGTCGGGGGGGTGGCCAGCCGCTCAGCCATCGAGCGGATCTTCTCCAGCTGTGCGGCGTCCTCGACGAAGACCACGCGTGAGTCGGAGTCAGCGAGGATGTGCGCGACGTCCTCGCGCGGGGTCGAGGGGTAGATCGTCGTGGTGGCGGCACCGGCGCACATGACGCCGAGGTCGGCGAGCACCCACTCCAGCCGGGTCGAGGAGGCGATCGCGACCCGCTGCTCCGGCGCCACCCCGAGGGCGAGGAGGCCAGCGGCGATCGCCCGTACCCGATCGGCCGCCGCTGCCCAGGTCAGCGACCGCCAGTCGGTCCCCACCCGGTGGCGGAAGGCCTCCCGCTCGGGTGTCTCGGCCACCCGGTCGAGGAACATCCGCCCCACCGACTGCGGGCGCCGGGCAAGTACGGCCTCCGTGTCAATCAGCGCCGCTGCGTCGGCCATCTGAGCCTCCCTCGACGGGGCGTCAGCGCACCCTGCGGCGCGTACCCCGGTTCCCGTGCTGCCACCGTAGTGAGCCGGGCGCCTCGGCGGGAGCCTCCCCACCAGTCCGCGACCTTGCGTCCAGCCCGTGTACCGCGAGCATCCCGGCGACAGTGGCGTCCCAGGAGAAGTCCTCGGCTCGCCGGCGCGGGCCGTCCGGCCGCAAGCCGGGTGTCGAGAGCACCTGCGCCAGCGCCACGGCCATCGCGGTGGGGTCGCTCGCGGCGGTCAGCCCGCAGCCGGGCCGGACGAGCTCGGGCAGCGCACCCGACGCCGACGCGACGACCGGGGTGCCGCAGGCCATGGCCTCCAGCGCGGCGAGCCCGAACGTCTCGTACGGTCCCGGCGCGACGGCGACGTCCGCGCTGGCCAGCAGGCGCGCCAGATCCGGGCGCTCGGCGACGAAGCCCATGAGCGTCACCGGGTGTCCGGCCGCCTGCCGCTCCACCGCCCCCCGCAGCGGACCGTCGCCGCAGATCACCAGGCGCGCGTCGACGCCGCGCCGGCGCAGCTCAACGAGCGCCGGGACGAGCAGGTCGGGCCGCTTTTCCGCGGACAGCCGTACGGCGCAGGCCACCAGCACCTGCGCCCCCTGCAGCAGCCGCTGCCGCAGCTCCTCGTCGCGGCGGCGCGGCGCGAACGTGTCGAGGTCGATCCCCAGCGGTACGTGGGCGAGCCGGGCGAGGCCCCCCAGCCGCTCGAACTCCTCCGCCGCCCATCGGGTCGTGCACACCACCGTGTCGAAGTTGCGCGCCAGCCGGCGGTTCCAGGTGTCGGCCAGGCTGGAGGTGGCTGTCGCTGGCAGCCACCGGCCCAGGTGGAAGCCGAGCAGCGCGTCCAGCCGCTCATGGGAGAACACGACGGATCCGACACCGCGGCGGCGCGCCCACGGCCCGATCCGGCTCAACGTGAGCTTGTCGGAGACCTCGACCACGTCGAGGGGGGCTGCCGAATCGAGGAACCTGCGTACCCGGTCCCAGCGCGTGATGACGCGATACCCGCCGCTGCCCGGGACCACCGGCGCCGCAACCTCGACCAACCGGCCGTACGCCGTCGTGGTGAGTCGGTCACACCGGCCCGGGATGAGGACGAGCACCTCGTGGCCGGCCGCGGCGTAGCCGGCGGCGAGGTGGCGCAGCATGGTGCGGATGCCGCCGGAGTGCGGTGCGACGAAGTTGGCGGCCTGCAGGATCCGCACGCCGGACGCTCAGCCGGCGGATCGCCGCAGCAAGGTGCGGCGCGCCTCGTCGGTGAGGTCCGCTCCCGCGTCCAGCGCCCGCGGCGCCTGGGACGCATCGTCGGTCAGCGCGCGGAAGAGCTCACCCAGCGAGACGCCGTGCGCCGGCCGATGGACGACCTCGACCCGGTCACCGGCGGTCAGCTCACCCTCCTCGAGGACGGACAGGTAGGCCCCGGGCGCCCCGTGGCGGGTGAACCGCTTGACCAGCCGCGGCACGCCCCAGTACGCCTGGAACGTCGAGCACGGGATCCGCGGGACCCGGACCTGGAGCAGGCTGGTGCCGATACGCCAGCGCTCCCCGATCACCGCGCCCGTCACGTCGAGGCCCTCGGTGGTGAGGTTCTCGCCGAACTGGCCGGGGCCGATCTCGCGGCCCAGCTCCTGCTCCCACCAGGCGGCGTCCTCCCGAGCGTAGGCGTAGACGGCCTGGTCGGGCCCTCCGTGGTGGCGGGTGTCGTACTGCTGGTCGCCGGCGAGCCCGAGCCGGTGTACGGGCACTGCTCCGCCGACCGGGCGCTTGTCGATGGCCGTGCGGTCCAGGTGCCCGCTCGCGTCGGGGATGAGAGCGTGTACGACGTTGACGGCGAGCACGCGTGCGTCCACGCTCCCATCCAACCGCAGCGACCTCGGCTCTGCCGTCGGCCGGCGGCGCAGCGACCTTGCCGGCACCGTCGCTCCCGGCCTAGCGTCCGGGCAGGGCGTCCGGACGAAGGGAGGGGAGCCTCGTGCGGGTCGGCGTGGTCGGAGCAGGGCGGATCGGCGGTTTCGTGGCGCGCCAGTGTGCCCGAGCGGGCCACGAAGTCATGGTCAGCTTCTCCCGCTCACCGCAGACCCTGGAGGCGTTGGCTCGCGAGGCCGGGTGCCGCACCGGTTCTCCCGCCGACGCTGCGGCGTTCGCGGAGGTCATCGTGCTGTCCGTGCCGTGGGACGTGGTGGACGACGCCCTCGCCCAAGCCGGGCCGCTGGTCGGGCAGGCCGTCGTCGACACCACCAACCCGTTCGGCGACGAAGGGCTGGTCGAGCTGCCCGGCGGAGCGAGCGCCGCGGCCTACAACGCCGCCCGCATCCCCGGCGCCGGGCACGCCAAGGCGTTCAACACGCTGACCGCCGGCTTCCAGGCAACTGTCCCGGACCGGCCGATCGATCAGCGGCCGGCGATGTTCTACGCCGCTGACGACCCCGCCGCCGGAGAGGTCACCGCGGAGCTGGTGAGCGCCTGCGGCTTCGTGCCGGTGGAGCTGCCGTGGCAGCAGGTGTCCTTGCTGGAGGCGCCCCGCCAGCCGGGCCGCGTCTACGGCGAGGAGTACTCCCCCGAGGATGCCCGCCGCATCGCCGGGGCGGCTCGTCGTGACCCGGACGAGGCGGCCCGCCTCGCCGCCGCACTCAAGCAGCCCGGCTGACGTACCGCCTTCCGGTCAGGAGGGTGGCGCCCGCCAGCTGAAGCGCGGCCGGCTCACTTCGTGGCGGGGTCGCCGGTCGAGAGCGCCGCGATGAACGCCTCCTGCGGCACCTCCACCCGCCCGACCATCTTCATCCGCTTCTTGCCCTCCTTCTGCTTCTCCAGCAGCTTGCGCTTGCGGGTGATGTCGCCGCCGTAGCACTTGGCGAGGACGTCCTTGCGGATGGCGCGGATGGTCTCGCGGGCGATGATGCGGGAGCCGATCGCGGCCTGGATCGGCACCTCGAACTGCTGGCGCGGGATGAGCTCGCGCAGCCGGGTGGCCATGGCGACGCCGTAGGCGTACGCCTTGTCCTTGTGCACGATCGCGCTGAACGCGTCGACCGGGTCGCCGTGCAGCAGGATGTCGACCTTGACGAGATCGGCCACCTGCTCACCAGTCGGCTCGTAGTCGAGGCTGGCGTAGCCGCGGGTGCGCGACTTCAGCGCGTCGAAGAAGTCGAGGACGATCTCGGCGAGCGGCAACGTGTAGCGCAGCTCCACCCGGTCAGCGGAGAGGTAGTCCATCCCGAGCAGGGTGCCGCGCCGGTTCTGGCACAGGTCCATGATCGCGCCCACGTACTCGCTCGGTGCGAGCAGCGTGGCCCGTACCACCGGCTCCCGCACGCTGGCGACCTTGCCGGTGGGGAACTCGCTGGGGTTGGTGACGATGTGCTCGGTTCCGTCCTCCATCGTGACGGAGTAGACGACGTTGGGCGACGTGGAGATCAGCTCCAGCCCGAACTCCCGCTCCAGCCGCTCGCGCACGATCTCCAGGTGCAGCAAGCCGAGGAAGCCGCAGCGGAAGCCGAAGCCGAGCGCGACCGATGTCTCGGGCTCGTAGCCGAGGGCGGCGTCGTTGAGCTTGAGCCGGTCGAGAGCCTCCCGCAGGTCGGGGTAGTCCGAGCCGTCCATCGGGTAGAGCCCGGAGAACACCATGGGCCGGGGCTCGCGATAACCGGCCAGCGCGTGCGCCGCGGGCCGCCCGGCCAACGTCACGGTGTCGCCGACCTTGGACTGCCGGACGTCCTTGACGCCGGTGATCAGATAGCCGACCTCCCCCACCCCGAGCGCCTGCACCGGGGCCATCTCGGGGGAAATCACCCCGATCTCCAGCAGCTCGTGCACGGCGCGGGTGGACAACATGCGGATGCGTTCGCGGGCCGAGAGCCTCCCGTCGATCACGCGGACGTACGTGACGACCCCGCGGTAGGTGTCGTACATCGAGTCGAAAATCATGGCCCGTACGGGAGCGTCCGCGTCGCCGACCGGGTGCGGCACCTTGCGCACGATCTCGTCGAGCAGCTCGGGGACGCCCGCCCCGGTCTTGCCGGAGACCCGCAGGCAGTCCGATGGGGCGCACCCGATGAGGTGGGCGAGCTCGGCTGCGTACTTGTCCGGTTGCGCCGCCGGCAGGTCGATCTTGTTGAGCACGGGGATGATCGTCAGGTCGTTCTCGAGCGCGAGGTAGAGGTTGGCCAGCGTCTGCGCCTCGATGCCCTGCGCGGCGTCAACGAGCAGCACGGCTCCCTCGCAGGCGGCAAGGCTGCGGGACACCTCGTAGGTGAAGTCGACGTGCCCAGGGGTGTCGATAAGGTTCAGGACATAGGACCGCCCGGAGGTGTCGGCCGCCCGTCCGGTCCAGGGCAGCCGCACCGCCTGGCTCTTGATCGTGATGCCGCGCTCGCGCTCGATCTCCATCCGGTCGAGGTACTGCGCGCGCATCAGCCGCTCGTCGACGATGCCGGTGAGCTGCAGCATGCGGTCGGCCAGCGTCGACTTGCCGTGGTCGATGTGCGCGATCACGCAGAAGTTGCGGATGATCTCGGGTGGCGTCCCGCCGCCGTCCGGCCGTGGTGCGCTCGCGGCTGCCGCCGTCGCCGATGGCTCCGGGCGGGCCGCTGACGCGGACGCTGGACTGCCCGGTGGCGTGGTCGATGGCATGGCTGCTCATCGTCCCATGACGCTGTCCCGCGCACCGCAAACCGCTTGGCGCCATCCGCGGCGCCCGCGAGGATGCCGCCATGGCGGCCAGGGCGGGTCCGTCCGTGCGGCTTAGCCGCATGCCGCGGCGGGACCGGCTGGTCCGGTGGCGATCCCAGCGGTGAGCGGCTTCACCGTCCGGCCGCCCTGGGGGTCGCTGGCACCGACTGTACGCGCGGCCGTCGACGCTGCTCTCGGCGCGCCGGTCAGCGCAACCCAGGACATCCACGGCGGCATGTCCCCCGGCCCCGCCGCGCTGCTCGACCTTCGCGACGGCCGCCGGGTGTTCGCTAAGGCGTCGTCCGCGACCGTCAACGAGACGACCGTCGCGCTCTACCGGCGCGAGCTCGCCGTCCTGGCCGCCCTGCCGCGGCGCACGCCGGCACCGACGCTGGTCGCAGCCATCGAGGTCGCGGACTGGCTCGCCGTGATCACCACGGCGGTGCCCGGGGCCTCACCCCTCGAGTGGGACTCCACGGCGGTGTCGGCGACGCTGGCGGCGCTCGACACGCTGCCGGCGGCGCCGCCGCCGCTGCCCAGCCTGCGCGAGGTCGCGCCTGCGCTGGACGGCTGGGCCGACTTGGCCGAGCACCGTGTTCGCCCACAGGACGCCTGGGAGTCGTCGTACGCGGCCGCGCTCGCCCGGGTCGAGTGGGGCTGGCAGGACTGGACCGAGGGCGGCCGGCTGACCCACGCCGACCTGCGTACCGACAACCTGGTGCTGACCCCTGACGGCACCGCGGTGCTCGTGGACTGGGCGTACGGCTGCGCGGCGGCGCCGTGGGTGGACTGCGCGCTGCTGGCGGCCGACCTCGCGGCGAGCGGACGTACCCAGCCCGGGCTGGAGTTGCTGGATAACCTGCCCGCCGAGGCCGCCCGGCTCGTGGTTGCCTACGCCGGCATGTTGCGGCGCAACTCGACGCGGCCGCCGCACCCAGGCCTGCCGACGTTCCGCGGCTGGCAGCGCGCCCGCTATGACGCGCTGCGGCCTTTACTCGAGGCCGTGGTCCCCGCGCTTGTCCGGTGAACGGATTGGGTGCGGCGCCCGGACACCGCTACGATCGGCGGTCGCGTGCGCGCCGGGTGCGCGCCCATCCCCCTCGACCCCGAAGGCTCGTACGTGGCGAACATCAAGTCCCAGGTCAAGCGCAACCTCACCAACGAAAAGGCGCGCCAGCGCAACAAGGCGGTCAAGAGTTCGCTGCGGACCGCGGTACGCCGCTTCCGCGAGGCCGCGCAGGCCGGCGACACCGAGCGCGCGACCGTACTGGCGCGCGACGCCGCCCGCCGCCTCGACAAGGCGGCCGCGAAGGGCGTCATCCACAAGAACCAGGCCGCGAACCGAAAGTCGGCGATCTCCCGCCGGGCCTCGTCGCTGTAGTTCCGCGGCAGCTAGCTGTCGGCCACCCCTAGCGCGGACCGCGGGCCGCTGTGATCTCTACGACGGCTCGGGTGAGCGCGAGGACCGGGTCATTGCCGGCACCCTTGACCCGGGCGTCGGTGGCCGCCGCCACCGTAATGGCCTGCGCCAGGCCGCCAGGGGTCCATCCACGCAGCGAGGCGCGCAGCGAGCGGACCTTCCAGCTGGGGACGCCAAGCTCACGGGCGACATCACCGTCGCGCGTCCCCGGCGGCAGGCCGGACAGCCGCCCGAGCGACCGTAGCGACCCGGCCAGTGCCGCGCTCACCAGCACCGGTGCGGTCCCCGACGCGAGCGCCCAGCGCAGCTGCTCCAACGCCTCGGCGGTGCGCCCCTCCACGGTGCGGTCGGCCACGACGAACCCCTTGACCTCTGCCCGGCCCTCGAAGTAGGTGGCGACCAGCTCACGGGTCACCGGCCCGGCGGCGTCGGCGGCGAGCTGAGCGGCGGCCGCGGCCAGTGCGCGCAGGTCGAGGCCCACGGCTTCGACGAGGCTCCGCGCCGCCGCCTCGTCGATGCGGCTGCCCTGCCCCCGCACCTCCGCTCGGACGAACTCCACCTGGTCCTCGGCCCGGGTCAGCCGGTCGCTGGCCACCCGGGCGGCACCGGTCACCCGGAGGGCGTCGAGAGTCGCCCGGCCCTTGGTGCCACCCGGGTGCACGAGGACGAGGTGAACGTCCTCGGCAGGTGCCGAGGCCAGCGCGACCAGCTCCGCGGCGACATCGCTACCGGCGTTGTCGAGCTCGCGGACGACCACCACCCGGCGGCTGGCGAACAGTGAGGGGCTGGTGTGCTCGGCGAGCGCGCCGGCCTCCAGGGCGCCCGCGGTGACGTCGACGAGGTCCGCGTCGGGGTCGCTGCTGCGGACGGCGTCGACCACTCGCGCCACCGCGCGCTCGGCGAGGAACGCCTCGGGTCCGACGACGAGCGTCACGGGGGCCAGCGGGGCGGCGAGCGCTGCCTTGCCGGTGCGATCCATTGGGGGCCAGCCTGGCACGCCGGGCTGACACGGCCCCTCCGCCGGCCACGGCGGACGATCCCCAGCGCGGCCGGGTCGCCGACGTCCAGCGCGTCGCTCGCACCGAGTGGATCAGTACCGCCGTCGGTCCGGACGACCGCTGTCGTACCGTCCAGGTCGGTGCGCACGACCGTCGCACCGCCGGCGGCGAGCAGGCCGAGCGTGGCCGGCGCCGGGTGCCCGTAGGTGTTGCCCTCCCCCACCGACACGACCGCCAGCCGCGGGTCCGTCGCCGCCAAGAACCCGGGGTCCTGGTAGGCGGAACCGTGGTGCGGCACCTTGAGCACGTCGACGCCCAAGTCGATCCCCAGGTCGGCCTCCGACCGGAGGATGGCGCGCTGCGCCGGCGGCTCGACGTCACCGGCGAGCAGCAGCCGCACGCCGTACGCCTCAACGAGCAGCACGAGGCTCGCGTTGTTGGCTGCGGAGCCCTCACCGCTGATGATCCGCTGCGGCCACAGCATCCGCCAGCTGAGTGCTCCCGCCGACAGCTGCGTCCCCGCCACCGCCGGAACAACGGGGACTCCCGCGGCGCTCGCCCACTCGCGCACCTGCTCGGCCTGCTCCGGCGGCTCGTCCAGCGGGCTGACGATGACCTCCGCCACGCGGCGGCCGCGCAGCACCCCGGGCAGCCCGGCGATGTGGTCGGCATGGAAGTGGGTGAGCACGACCGCCGGGATGTCTCGTACGCCCAGGCCGTCCAGGCAGCGGTCGACCGCGTCCGGATCGGGCCCGGCGTCGACCACCACCGCGCTGTTCGGCCCGGTGGCCAGCACCACGGCGTCCCCCTGCCCGACATCGCAGGCAACGAGCACCCAGCCCGGTGGCGGCCAGCCAAGGCCGTCCGCCGGACGGACCAGACCCATCAGCAGTACGGCGGCGATGGCCAGCGCGACGCCGCGGCGTCGCAGGACCGAGGGCAGCACGACGACTACCGCCAGGCAGGCCGACGTGAGGACGAGCAGCGCGAGCGGGGTAGGCGACCACGGGATCTGCGCGCCGGGCAGCCGGGCGCCGCGCTCGGCCACCTCGACGATCCAGGCCGCGGGCAGCCCGGCCAGCGTCCCAGCCACCCGGCCGAGGAGGCCGGACAGCGGTGCCAGTACCGCCGCTAGCACACCGAGCACGGTCGCCGGTGCGATCGCCGCCGCGGCCAGCAGGTTGGCCGGGACTGCCGCCAGGCTGACCCCACCGGAAAGCACGACGACGACGGGGGTGCAGGCCAGCTGGGCCGCGAGGGGCACCGCGACGGCCATGGCCAGCGGACGCGGCAGCCAGCGACCCAGCGCGTCGCGCCACGCGGGCGCCACCACGAGGATGCCCGCCGTGGCGAGCACCGACAGCACGAAGCCGTACGAACGGGCCAGCCACGGGTCGGCCAGGACGAGCAGCAGCACCGCCGTGCACAGCGCCGCTATCCCGCGCCGGCGGCCGCCCGCGGTGAGCGCGACGACCGCGACGATCCCCATGGCCGCCGCCCGCAGCACACTCGGCTCCGGACGGGCTAGCACGACGAAGCCGGCGACGGACAGCACGCCGGTGACCGGCAGGCCGTACCCGCGCACCCCTACCCAGCGGGCCAGACCAACCACGGCTGCCAGGACGATCGCGACGTTGGCGCCGCTCACCGCCGTCAGGTGCGTGAGCCCGGTGGCCTGCAGGTCGGCGCGCAGCTCGTCAGTCATCGCAGTCTCGTCGCCGACCACGAGAGCCGGGACCAGCCCCCGCTCCGGCGGGTCGAGACCGCTCACGGACGCGCGCAGCCCGGCACGCAGCGGCTCCACGGCTCGCTGCAGCAGACCCGGCCCGGTGAGCACCTCGGGCTCGCCTCTCGCCCGCAGCAGCGCAGCCACCGCGCCTCCCCGCTCCGCTGCGGCGAGCCGGCCAGACATCCCCACCTGCTGGCTGGGCAACAGGCCCAGCCAGGTCTCGTCCGCGATCACGAGCACCGGTGTGCGCACGTCTGTGGTCACGCCCCGCGCAGTGAGCGTCTCGACGCGGGCGTGAAGCAGGACGTACGGCCAGCCGGGCGCGCTTCCCGTGGTCGATCGACGCAGCACCGGGTCGCTGGTCACCAGCAGCTGCGCGGTAACGCTGGCGCTCTCCTGGGCGAGGTCATCGACGGGACCGGCGTGCAGGGCCGCCACCCGCAGGCCGGCGGCGGCGAGCCCACCGGCGGCGCAGGCGAGTGCGGCCACGGCGGCGCGACGCGCGCCACTCCCGTGGCGGCCCACCGCACCGGGCGGGCCGCGGACGAGCGACAGCACCCACGCGAGCGCCGCCAGGGCAACGACACCAACACCTACTCCGGCCGCTGTCGCTACGGCGGGTCCCGCCATCGCCCCCGCCCACGCGCCCAGCGCGGGCGCCACCAGGCGCAGGTCGGCTCGGTCGGAGTCGTCTCTCCCCGCGGCCGCGGGCACTGAGCTCCCCCAGCTCACACCCGCACCAGGTCCTCAATGTCGGCGAGTGTCGTGTCCCCGATGCCGCTGACCTCCAGCAGCTCCTCGACGGCGGTGAAGCCGCCGTTCTCCGTACGCCAGTCGAGGATGCTCTGCGCAAGCACCTCACCTATGCCGGGAAGCGTCTCCAGCTGGTCGGCAGTCGCCGTGTTGAGGTCCAACGGCGCCGTCTCGGTGGGCTCCACACCAGTCCCGGTAGTGCTGGTGGGTGGCAGCGTCGGCACCGCGGGCAACGGCGCACCGGAGCCTGGTGGCAGGCCGACGACCACCTGCTCGCCGTCGAGCACCGGACGCGCGAGGTTGAGCGACGTCAGGGCGACCCCGCGCAACGCCCCGCCCGCGGCTTGCACTGCGTCGACGACCCGGCTACCTACGGGCACGTGCACCACCCCCGGGTCACGGACCCGCCCCACCACATGCACGACCAGGACATCGGGGATCGCCGTGGCCACTGCCGTGGGAGCACCGGTGACGACTACGCCCGGCGCTGTGGTCGGGTCCCCCAGAGGTGTCGCGGCGGGGACGGGGACCGACCCGGACGCCGGCGGAGCGGTGGGAGTCGCGGCCGTGGGCAGCGCGGTCGTGACCGGCACCACGGCTGGCGGCTGGAGGGGGACGACATCGGGCTGGGCGGCCCGGAGCACGAGGAGCCCGGCGCCGATCGCGCCGAGCGTGAGCACCACGAGCAGCACGACATGTCCTGACTCGAGCCCGGCACGGCCGGAGCGCAGCTCCAGCGGGGACACCCGCCGGGACAACGCGACGACCAGCGCCTGCCACCGCGGCGGGAGCCGGTCGAGCAGCGCCGCCCCAGCCGCTGTGGCCATCGGCGCCCGAGGTGCGTCCGGCGAGCGGTGACGCCCCCGGCCGGTCGACACCGGGGCGGGCGTGCCGTCGCCGGGGCGCACCGAGCCGGGCCCTCTGGCGATGTCCCGCACCGCCGCGGGCACTGCGCCGTCGGTCATCCCGGCGGCCCAAGGATGCGAGCCACCGGCCGCCACCGGGGCAACCTCGGGCACCCAGCCGCCGACGCACTCCGGCTCCCGCTGCGGATCCGGCTCCCGCTGCGGATCCGGCTCCCGCTGCGGATCCGGGTCCGCGGGTGGGTCCGGATCCGGGTCGGGTGGAGCGCCCCGGACCCGGCGCGAGGCAGCGGCCAGCACCTGGACGCGGGCGTGAGCCGTCGCGGCGACGACACCGCGCTCGCGGCCTGCGCCGAACGGCAGCCCAGGCCCTTCCCTGCCCATGCCGGCGCACGCTAGGAGCGCCCGGGCCCCATCGCCCGCGGCCCCTGACATCGCTGTGGACGAAGGGCGGACTCACCTCTCGTTGTGGACGGGCTACAGGGGCGCCACGACGATGCCCACCGTCCCGGGACCGACGTGGGCCCCGATCACCGGGCCGACCTCACCGCTGAGGACGACCCGCGCCTGGGGCACCCGGTCCCGCAAGCGCCCGGCTACGTCTGCTGCACGTTTGTCCGCGTCGAGGTGCTGGACGGCCAGGTCCACCGGTACGTCGCCAGCCGCGGCGACCGCGAGATCCACCAGTCGGGCCAGCGCGCGGGAGGCCGTACGCACCTTCTCCAGCGGGGCGATGCGGCCCTGGTCGAGGTGCAGCAGCGGCTTGACGGCCAGCGCGCCGCCCAGCAGGGCCGCCGCGGCCCCGATCCGCCCGCCCCGACGGAGGTGCTCGAGGGTGTCGACGTAGAAGAACGCGGACGTCCGCGCCGCCCGGTCACGGGCCGCCGCGGCCACCTGGGGTGCCGGCGCCCCTGCGTTGGCGATCTCCACCGCGGCCAGTACCGCGAAGCCCAGCCCCAGGCCCAGTGTCCGTGCGTCGACCACCTCGACCGGGAGCGGCGCCTCCCGGGCGGCGAGCACGGCCGACTCGTGCGTGCCGGACACCTCGGCGGGCAGGTGCACGGACACCACGGCCTCGGCGCCGTCCGCGGCCGCCTTCTCATAGGCCGCGAGGAACGCGGCCGGTGACGGCCGCGACGTCGTGACCGGACGCCCGCGGCGCAGCGCCTCCGCCACCGCGCCGCCGCTGAGCCCGCTGCCGAGCTCGTCGTCGTACGCCTGCCCGGCGACGACGACCTGCAGCGGCACGACCAGCACTCCCCGGGCGGCGACCACGTCGACGGGAAGGCAGGCCGTCGAGTCGGTGACGACCGCGACAGCGCGGGTCATGCGTCGGCAGGCTACTGGCCCTCAGGCGGGGACGACGTTGACCAGCCGCGGAGCGCGTACCACGACCGTACGCACCTCACGGCCGTCCAGCGCCCGCGCGACTCCGGGAGTGGCCAGCGCGGCCGCTCGCAGCTCGTCCGCGTCGATCGACACCGGCACGCTCAACCGGTCGCGCACCTTTCCGGCGACCTGCACGACGCAGGTGACGGTGTCCTCGACGAGCAAGGCAGCGTCGGCCTGCGGGAACGGCTCGTACGCCAGCGACTCGGCGTGGCCCAGTCGCGACCACAGCTCCTCGGCCAGGTGCGGGGCGAGGGGTGCCAGCATGAGCACCAGCGGCTCCGCCGCCTCCCGCGGCACCCGCTCGAGCTTGGTCAGGTGGTTGTTGAGCTCGATCAGCCTGGCCACCGCGGTGTTGAAGCGCATCGCTTCGAGGTCGGCGCCGACGGCCTCGATGGCACGGTGCAGAACCCGCTGGGTCGCCTCGTCCGCCGGCTCGTCCACAACGCTCGGGGCGCCCGTGTCCTCTGACACGACGTTGCGCCAGACCCGCTGCAGGAAGCGGTGGGCGCCGACGACCGCCCTGGTCTCCCAGGGCCGGGAGACGTCCAGCGGACCCATGGACATCTCATAGACGCGGAAGGTGTCGGCACCGTACTGGTCGTACATCTCGTCCGGCGTCACGACGTTCTTCAGGCTCTTGCCCATCTTGCCGTGCTCGCGGACGACGGGCTGGCCGGCCCACGTGTACGAGCCGTCGCCGTCCTCCTCCACCTCGGCGGCGGGCACCACCTGGCCGCGCGCGTCCCGGAAGGCGTAGGCCTGGATATAGCCCTGGTTGAACAGCCGGTGGAACGGCTCCTCGCTGGAGACGTGGCCCAGGTCGTGCAGCACCTTGTGCCAGAAGCGCGCGTACAGCAGGTGCAGTACCGCGTGCTCGACGCCGCCTACGTACAGGTCGGCACCGCCAGGATCCCCGGGACGCTGCGGCCCCATCCAGTACCGCTCGGCCTCGGGGTCGACGAAGCGCTCGGCATTGGTCGGGTCGAGGTAGCGCAACTCGTACCAGCACGAGCCCGCCCAGTTGGGCATCGTGTTGGTCTCCCGGCGATAGCGCCGCGGCCCCTCCCCCAGGTCCAGCGTCGCCTCCACCCACTCCGCGGCCCGCGCCAGCGGCGGCTCCGGGTCGCTGTCGGCGTCGTCCGGGTCGTACGTCCGCGGGGAGTAGTCGTCCACCTCGGGCAGCTCCACCGGCAGCATCGAGGCGGGCAGGGCGCGGGGCAGGTCGTGCTCGTCGTAGACGATCGGGAACGGCTCGCCCCAGTAGCGCTGGCGGCTGAACAGCCAGTCGCGCAGCCGGTAGCTGACCGTGCCGGTGCCCGTACTGGTGGACTCCAGCCACTCGACGATGCGCTCCTTGGCCGCCTCGACGCCGAGCCCGTCCAGCGACACCTCGTCGGTGGCCGAGTTGACCGCTGGTCCCGGTCCGACCCATGCCTTGCCGCTGAACCCCTGCGGGGGCGCCACGGTCCGTACGATCGGCAGCCCGTAGCGCTCGGCGAAGTCCCAGTCGCGCTCGTCCTGGCCCGGCACGGCCATGATCGCTCCGGTGCCGTAACCCATGACCACGTAGTCGGCGACGAAGACGGGAACGTCGGCGCCGGTCACCGGGTTGCGCGCGAACGATCCGGTGAAGACGCCGGTCTTGGTCCTGCCCTCCGCTTGTCGTTCGGCGTCGGTACGGGCGGCGGCCTGCGCCCGGTAGCGAGTCACCGCCTCGCCGGGGGACGCCGCCCCACCCGTCCAGGCGTCCCTGGTGCCCGGGGGCCAGGCGGCGGCCGTCCGTGACTCGACCAACGGGTGCTCGGGGGCCAGTACCACGAACGTCGCCCCGAACAGGGTGTCGGGACGGGTCGTGAACACTTCCACCGCCGTCCCGGGCAGCGCTGGGAACGCGAACATGATCGACGCGCCGGAGCTGCGCCCGATCCAGTTGCGCTGCATCAGCTTGATCGGCTCGGGCCAGTCCAGGCGGTCCATGTCGTCGACCAGCCGGTCGGCGTAGGCGGTGATGCGCATCATCCATTGGCGCAGGTTGCGCTTGAACACCGGGAAGTTGCCCCGCTCGCTGCGGCCCTCGGCGGTGACCTCCTCGTTGGCCAGGACGGTGCCCAGGCCGGGGCACCAGTTGACGGCGGCGTCGGACAGGTAAGCCAGGCGGTGCTCGTCGACAATTCGCCGCCGCTCCACCTCGTCCAGCTCGGCCCACGCCCGTCCCCCCGGCACCGGGCGCGTCCCGCCCGCGAAGGCCTCGACCAGGTCGCTGATCGGACGCGCCCGGCCGGCCTTCGCGTCGTACCACGACTCGAAGATCTCGAGGAAGATCCACTGGGTCCAGCGATAATAGTCGACGTCCGTGGTGGTGATGGAGCGGCGCGAATCGTGGGCCAGCCCCAGCCGGCGCAGCTGCCGGCGCATCGTCGTGACGTTGTCCTCGGTGGTCTTGCGCGGGTGCTGCCCGGTCTGGACCGCGTACTGCTCGGCCGGCAGGCCGAACGCGTCGTAGCCCAGCGCGTGCAGGACGTTGCGCCCCCGCATCCGCTGGTAGCGCCCGTAGACGTCAGTAGCGATGTAGCCCAGCGGGTGCCCGACGTGCAGCCCCGTCCCCGAGGGGTACGGGAACATATCCATTACGTACAGCTTTGGCCGGCCGGCGACCGCTGCGGGGTCGCCCAGCGGGCCGGCGGGGTTCGGCGCGTGGAAGGTGCCTTCGCTCTCCCAGAAGTCCTGCCAGCGGCGCTCGATGTCGCCAGCCAGTGCGGCGGTGTAACGGCTCGTGGCCGGCGGAGGCGGTGCGGGTGTCCGCTCGCTCATGGGGTGCCCATCTCGGTGGTCCCGGACATGACAAGACCCCTCGTGCGCCCGAGGGGTCTGCCGCGCCGACGCGGCGCTTGGTCAGCGCCCGCTCGAGGTCAGCGCGGCCCGGTAAGGAGCAGAACTCGCACGCGGTGAGGGTAGCACCGCGCTCGGCCGTTCGAGCGGAGAGCTGGCGTCGTACACGACGCCGGAGAGCGACCGAGTAGGACTCAGAGTGACGTCATAAATGCGCAGCGTGCACAAATCTGACGACATTGGCAGTATGAGGACAAGCCTCATCCAAGGCGGCGCAAAGGCACGAGGAATAGGCGTTTAGCCCCCCACAATGCTCTCGTCGCCCGCCGATGTGGGGGCCGACACCGGGCGAACGCCGAGTCCTGCCCACCCGGTGTCGTACAACGAGTCCAACCGGGCGGGAGCGGGGGACCCAGGTTTCTCGCGGTGCGCCGCAAGCGCGTTCGTACCGCTCGGGGTGAAGCCGTCTCGCGACGGCAGGGCGACCTTCTCGTCCCAACCCGACAGCTGACCTCGCAGGCGTGGGAAGGGATTCTGCATGCCCGCGATCCACCTCGGTCGACGCCTGCTTGCGGTCGTCTTGGCCCTCTTCGTCGCCATGGCCGTGCTGCCCGTCGATGACGCCTCCGCACACACCCGCAAGCTGCGTAAGCGCATCATCAACGTGGCCAACAACCAGGCCGGGGACCCCTACGTGTACGGCGCCAACGGCCCGGACGCCTTCGACTGCTCGGGCTACGCGCAGTTCGTCTTCAAGCGGGTCGGCCTGCAGCTCCCGCGCACGTCGGACGCCCAATATGACGCCACTCGGCACATCCGCAAGAGCAACATCCGCCGCGGCGACATGGTCTTCTTCCACAGCGGCGGCGACGTCTATCACGTCTCGATCTACGCCGGGAACGGCTACGTCTGGCACGCCCCGTCCACCGGATCCGTCGTGCACAAGAGCAAGATCTGGACGACGTCCTGGTACGCGGGCCGAGTCCGCCACTGATCTCAGCACGGCCAACCCGCGTCTCTCAGCACGGCCAACCCGCGTCGCGGGCCGGACCCCTTCGAGGTTCCGGCCCGCGTCGTGGTGCTGTCGACGACGGCCCCCGACGCTAACCTCCCGGGCATGCAGAGCGACGCCGAGGACGTACGCGCGTACATCGGCGAGGTTCCCGAGCAGCGGCGAGAAGTCATCGTCAGGCTTGCCGAGGCGTGTCGCGAGGAGCTCCGCGGTTTCGCCGAGACCATGGACTACCGCATGCCGTCCTATTCACGGAACGGGATAGTCGAGGTCGCCTTCGCCAGCCAGAAGCAGCACATCTCGCTGTATGTCCTTCGCACCGACGTCCTGGAAAGCCACCGCGACCAGTTGAAGGGCCTCAGCGTCGGGAAGGGTTGTATCCGTTACCGCAACCCCGACCAGGTGAACGATGCGGTGGTCCGCTCGATGCTCCGAGCCACAGCGGCCACCACCGGTCCCGTCTGCTGAACCGCACGAGAGGCCCCGAGGCGCTTCCACCAACGGTTCTCTCAGAGACCGGCCGACCCGACCTCCATCTAAGACCTCTTCCAGATCTCGGGTTGGAGTACGGCGGTCATTGGTGGAGCTGAGGGGACTCGAACCCCTGACCCCCTCCATGCCATGGAGGTGCGCTACCAGCTGCGCCACAGCCCCGCGGAACGGCCCACTCTAGCGACATGCCGGCGAGGGATCATCCTTCCTCCGTACGGACCGGCACCGGCAGCGTGCCGGCGTTGTGCTCCACAAGGACCCAACCGCTCGCCGACTCGGCCAGCAGCGACCAGGCGGCGTTGGACAGCACGCCGAGAGCAGTCCAGCGCTCAACCGGCAGGCCGATGAGCCGGGCGATGCCGAGTCGGGCGGCACCCCCGTGACTGGTCAACACCGCGAGCCCACCCTCGGGAAGGGAGGTGGCCACCCGCCGGACTACGCGCTCGATCCGCGCCGCCACCTCCTGGCGGGACTCGCCACCCCCCACCCGCAGCTGGGGGTCGCCGGCCGTCCAGCGGGCGTGCTCGGCGGGGAAGCGGGCGGCGATCTCGACACCGGTGAGCCCCTGCCACTTCCCCGCATACGTCTCCCGCAGGTCGGCGTCGACCTGCACCGGCAGGTCGACGTGCCGGGCCAGGGCGGAGGCGGTGTCGACGGCGCGGCGCAGGTCGGAGGAGACCAGCATCGTGGGGGCGAGCGAGGCGAGCAGTCGCCCAGCCCGCTCGGCCTGTGCCCGGCCCTCCTCGTCGAGCTCGACGTCGAGCTGACCCTGGAAGCGACCCTCGGCGTTCCAGGCGGTACGCCCGTGCCGCCACAGCACGACCCGGCGGCCGCGGCCGGCGGCGGCGCCGGCCGGCGCCGTCACGTTGCGGACTGTCGCGGCCCGGCCGGGACGGCGCGTACGGCCTGCGGCAACGCAATGGCGGGGCAGTCCTTCCACAGCCGTTCCAACGCGTAGTAGACGCGCTCCTCGCTGTGCTGGACGTGCACGACGATGTCGACGTAGTCGAGCAGCACCCAACGGCCTTCGCGCTCACCCTCGCGGCGGACGGGTTTGGCCTGCAGCTCGCGCAGCCGTTCCTCCACAGCGTCCACCACCGCTCGCACCTGGCGCTCGTTGGGTGCCGCACAGAGCACGAACGCGTCGGTGATAACCAGCTGGTCGGCGACGTCGAAGGCGACGATGTCCTCGGCGAGCCGGTCAGCGGCAGCCTCGGCCGCAGCGACGGCGAGCTCGACGGCTCGGGTGGAGGCGGGCAAGCGGCGTGCTCCTCTCTCGGGGTGGCAATGCGGCAACACCTTCTCACGGCGCCCGGACAGGACTCAGGTTGCGCGGTAGAGACCGCGCTTGGTGATGTACTGCACGATCCCGTCCGGGACGAGATACCAGATCGGCACCCCGCCGCGGACCCGGGCGCGGCACTCGGTCGACGAGATCGCCAGCGCGGGGACCTCGACGAGGGTCACCTTGCCGTCCGGCAGGCCGGGGTCCTCCAAATGGTGACCGGGCCGCGTGCAACCGACGAAGTGGGCGAGCGCGTACAGCTCGTCGGTGTCCCGCCACGACACGATCTGCGCCAGCGCGTCCGCACCGGTGATGAAGTACAGGTCCCACGCCTCACCCCGCTCCCGGCGCAGGTCGCGCAACGTGTCCACGGTGTACGTCGTGCCGGGGCGGTCGAGGTCGACGCGGCTCACCGAGAACCGGGGGTTGGACGCCGTGGCGATCACCGTCATCAGGTAGCGGTCCTCGGCTGAGGAGACGTCCTGGCGGTCCTTCTGCCACGGCTCCCCGGTGGGGACGAACACGACCTCGTCCAGCTCGAATTCAGCCTGCACCTCGCTCGCCGCGACGAGGTGGCCGTGGTGGATCGGGTCGAACGTGCCGCCCATGATCCCCAGCCGGCGCCGCTCCGCCATGCGTTGCACCGTAGCGATTCCGCAGCCCGCTCAGCTGTGTGGTCGGCCCTTGCCGAGCATCAACGTGATGAGCAGCAGCAGGACGAGCAACCCGAACGCGCCGACCCCCCACACCAGCGCGGGCACTCCGATGTCGTTGTGACCCTCCTCCACCGCGGTGACGAGCCCGGGGAGCGTGGGAAGCGTGGCGAGCGCGCCGGTCATGGCCGGTGAGCGTAGCGGCCCGTGACCTCCCGTCCGGCTCAGAAGGGGCGGATGTCCCCAGCCCGTACCAGTGCATGGACCAGGGCCGGCTGCTCAAAACGCAGGTGATGGGTGTCCCGGTCGACGACCTCCAGCCCCACCACCTGCCACTCCGGCAACGCGGCGGGCACGCGCTGCTCCGTCCACAGCCGCACGGCCAGGGCGGCGGCGTGCAGGACGGTGGGCGCCTCCTCCCAGTAGCGCAGCTCTGCTCGGCAGGTGGCGTAGCGCGCTGCCAGCATCAGCGGCTGCGCATGCGAGAGCCGCTCGAGCGCCGCGCGCACCTGGCCTGCCGGCAGCTCTTCCCCGGAGACCGTCACGGTCACATGCCACAGCGGCGCTGGAGCGGGTGACGCGGAGGGGAGACGTACGCCCCCCGGTCCGCCACCGGCGCTGCTATCCATGCGTCGCTCCCCCGCCCGCCTCCACCGCCGACCCGGCGGCCTCCAGCTGCGAAGTGCGGCAACCCGGGCGGCCCCGTTGGGCGGTAGTCGACCGCAGGCAGCGTCCTCGCGTGACGGCTTTGACCCAACTCATACGGTGCCGGCCGTCGAGCCCGCGATGGGGTGACACGGTGGAGTGGATCAGTGCCGTCCGCGTGACCGGTCGCGTCCGTCCTCCAGCCGTACGTCGCTGCCCCGCGGGCCGTGCAGCAACTCGGCTCCCGCGGTCAGAGTCGGCTCCCAGTCGAAGACAACCGCGTCGTTCTCCGCGCCGATGACCACCTCGCAGCCCGGGGTGGCGCCCTGCTCGATCAGCGCCGCCTCGACGCCCAGCCGGGCGAGCCGGTCGGCCAGGTAACCCACCGCCTCGTCGTTGCTGAAGTCGGTCTGGGCGACCCAACGCTCCGGCTTGGGGCCACGGACGCGGAACCGTTCACCCTCGCGGACGACGCTGAACCCCGAGTCGTCCACGGCCGGTGGCCGCAGCACCAACCGGGTGCGCTCGGGAGCGGGCGCCGCCTCCCGCACAGCCGCCACCGCACCGGCCAACGCGAACCCCAGCTCGCGCAGGCCCTCGTGCGTCGCCGCGGACACCAGCTGAACCGGCAGGCCCCGGGCCTCGATCTCGGGGCGGACGAGCTCCGCGAGCTCCCTGGCCTCGGGGACGTCCACCTTGGCGAGGACCACCAGCCGCGGGCGTTCGGCCAGGCCGCCGTACGCCGCGAGTTCGAGCTCGAGCGCTTCGATGTCGCTCAGCGGGTCCCGCCCGAGCTCCGGCGTCGCGCAGTCGACGACATGGACGAGGACCGCGCAGCGCTCCACGTGTCGCAGGAAGAGGTGCCCGAGGCCGCGCCCCGCGCTCGCACCGGGGATGAGGCCGGGCACGTCGGCCATGACGAAGCGGGTCGTGCCGGCCTCGACCACGCCGAGGTTGGGCACCAACGTGGTGAACGGATAGTCCGCGATCTTGGGCCTGGCGGCGGACATCGCGGCCACGAGGCTGGACTTTCCCGCGTTCGGGAAGCCGACCAGGCCCACGTCGGCCACGTTCTTGAGCTCGAGGACGATGTCGAGGCGTTCCCCCGGCTCGCCGAGCAAGGCGAAGCCGGGCGCCTTGCGCCGCGGCGAGGCGAGGGCGGCGTTGCCCAGCCCCCCACGTCCACCGGCGGCGACCACGAAACGGGTGCCGGAGCCGACGAGGTCCACGAGCACCCGCCCGTCGATGGTGGTCACGACCGTGCCGTCCGGCACGCTGAGCACCAGGTCGCCGCCGTCCGCCCCGCCCCGGTTCCCGCCCTGACCGGCTCGGCCGTTGCCGGCGCTGCGGTGCGGGCGGCGGTGGTAGTCGAGCAGGCTGGTCTCGGCCGGGTCGACGACCAGGACGACATCGCCGCCACGACCGCCGTTGCCGCCGTCCGGGCCCCCGAGGGGCTTGAACTTCTCGCGGTGCACCGAGGCGCAACCGTTTCCGCCGTCTCCCCCGCTCACATGCACGACGACGCGGTCGACGAAGGACGGGATGGACACGACCTACTGCCTCTTAGCGACGTCGTACGGCGCAGGCGGCGGGCGGCACGCCGCGTGGCTCAGGCGTCGACGGTGTCGACGGCGACGACGTTGACGACCCGGCGGCCGCGCGCCGTCGCGAACTCGACGGAGCCGGGCACCAGGGCGAAGAGGGTGTCGTCCCCGCCGCGGCCCACGTTGGCGCCGGGGTGAAAGTGGGTGCCGCGCTGGCGGACGAGGATCTCCCCGGCTCCGACGAGTTGACCGCCGAACCGCTTGACGCCCAGACGCTGGGAGTTGGAGTCGCGCCCGTTGCGGGTGGAGGAGGCGCCCTTCTTGTGTGCCATGACAGGTCGCTCCCTACGAGCTCTCGATGCCGGTCACCTTGACCTGGGTGTAGTGCTGGCGGTGACCCAGGCGACGGTGGTAGCCGGACTTGTTCTTGTAACGCAGGATGTCGATCTTGGGACCCTTGGCGGCTCCAACGACCTCGGCCGTCACGCTCACGGCGGACAGCGCGGCCGCGTCGGACGTGACCGCATCACCGTCGACCAGCAGGAGTGCCGGCAGCGTGACCGAGTCGCCGACGTCGTTGCGCAGGTGGTTCACGGTGATGACGTCGCCGACGGCTACCTTGTGCTGCCTGCCGCCACTGCGGACGATCGCGTACACCGCGAACTCGCTCTCTGTCTGGGACTACGGGCTGTCTAGGTCTAGGGGCTGTCTGGGACGCGGGAGGGCGCCGGGCTGGGCAGCCGGATCTTCACCCCCGAAAGGGTCGACCACCGAGGGTACGGACGCCGCGACGGGGCGGTCAAACCGGCTGCGGGGTGGGTGCGGCGGCGAGGGCGGCCGGGGTGGGCTCGTCGTTGCCCGCGGACCTGCGTCGGCGCCGCGGCGTCGGGACCGCCGGAGTGTCGAGTGGGCCGTCGGCGGGGGCCGTCGACTCGGTCACCGCAGGCGAGTCCATGCGGACGCGCACCCCACGCCCCCCGCAGGACTCGCAGGGTTCGCTGAACGCCTCGAGCAGGCCGGTGCCGATGCGCTTGCGGGTCATCTGCACCAGACCCAGCGAGGTCACCTCCGCTACCTGGTGCTTGGTGCGGTCGCGCCCCAGGCACTCGACCAGCCGGCGCAGGACGAGGTCGCGGTTGCTCTCCAGCACCATGTCGATGAAGTCGACGACGATGATGCCGCCGATGTCGCGCAACCGGAGCTGGCGGACCATCTCCTCGGCGGCCTCGAGGTTGTTGCGGGTGACCGTCTCCTCGAGGTTGCCGCCCTGACCGGTGAACTTCCCGGTGTTGACGTCGACGACGGTCATGGCCTCGGTGCGGTCGATCACCAGTGAGCCGCCGGAGGGCAGCCACACCTTGCGGTCGAGCGCCTTGGCGATCTGCTCGTCTACGCGGTAATCGGCGAAGACGTCGCCCGCTTCCGTCCACCGCTCCAGCCGCTCGGCGAGCGTCGGTGCCACATGGGACACGTACGCCTCGATCGTGTCCCAGGCCTCGTCGCCGGCCACGACCAGCTTGGCGAAATCCTCGTTGTACAGGTCACGGACGACCTTGATGGTCAGGTCGGGCTCGCTGTAGAGCAGCGCCGGCGCCGTGCTGGAGCCCGACTTGACCGAGATGTCCTCCCACTGCGCACGCAGCCGGGCGACGTCGCGGGTCAGCTCCTCCTCCGTCGCGCCCTCGGCGGCGGTACGCACGATCACGCCGGCGTCCTCGGGGACGACGTCGCGAAGCACGCCCTTGAGGCGGCTGCGCTCGGTGTCGGGAAGCTTGCGGCTGATCCCGCTCATCGACCCGCGGGGTACGTACACGAGGTATCGGCCGGGCAGGCTGATCTGGCTGGTGAGGCGAGCGCCCTTGTGCCCCACCGAGTCCTTGGTCACCTGCACCAGGACCGACTGGCCCGACTTGAGCGCCTCCTCGATGCGGCGGGGGGAGCCCGACCCGCCCAGTCCGTCCCAGTCGACCTCGCCGGCGTACAGGACGGCGTTGCGGCCACGCCCGATGTCGACGAACGCCGCCTCCATCGACGGCAGCACGTTCTGAACCTTGCCGAGGTAGACGCTGCCGATCATCGACTGCTGGCTGCCGCGGCTCACGTAGTGCTCGACGAGCACACCGTCCTCGAGCACCGCGATCTGCGTCCGGCCGTCGCTCTGACGCACGACCATGACCCGCTCGACCGCCTCCCGACGGGCCAGGAACTCCGACTCGCTGACCACGGCGGGGCGTCGTCGGCCGCTGTCGCGACCCTCCCGGCGACGCTGCTTCTTGGCCTCGAGCCGGGTTGAGCCGCGCAGGGCGGTGACCTCGTCCCCGTCCGCCTCGGCCTCACGCTCACGGCTGCGCCGTGATGGTCGCACCTTGACAACGGTGTCCGGCGGGTCGTCCGGACGTGGCGCCCCGGTGTCGTCCTCCCGCCGCCGGCGGCGGCGCCGACGGCGCGAGGCCGTCGTCTCGTCCCCCTCGCCGTCCGCTGCCCCGGCGCCTTCCGCGCCGTCCGCAGGCTCGTCCGCGGCCGTTGGCGTTGCGTCGACCTCGCCCGCTGGCAGCCCGGCCGGCGCAGCGGCAGCCGCAGTGGCTGGTCCGGAGTCAGCGACGGACTTTGCCGCCCGCCCTCTCCTGGTCGGCTTAGCCTCGACCGGCTCGTCAGCCGCGGGAGTCTCCGCGGGCTCCACCGCACTGTCGGCGGCCGCACCGTCCGCTGTGTCCTGGGCCGACTCGGTGTCATCGGCGGAGCGGCGGCGGCGACCGCGCCCACCGCGGCGGCGGCGGCGCCGCGTGCCCGACTCCTCCTCGTCGTCGGTGCCTTCGGCCTGGGGGCCGGCGTCCGGAGCGGCCTGGCCGGATCCGGCTCCATCGTCGGCGTCGATGGTGGCCTTCGCGCTGTCCCCGCGCTTCGGGCTGACTAGCCCGTCGGCGACCTCGACGTCGTCGTCACCGAGGTCCGCGGCGGTGCCCCGGGCCGGGAGGTCTACGCCGGCCGTTGCGGGTGGCTGGAAAACCACGATCGGCGGGGAGGTGAGCACCTGCGCTGGCGCGGGGGCGGGCTGCGCTGGCGCGTCGAGCGTCGCGTCGGCCACCGCGTCGACCGAATCGTCAGCGGATGGCTCCGACGTCGTCGCGGGCGCGGCAACCGCGGAGAGCTCCGCAGGCTCGTCCGGCGGCGCGCTGGGTCGTACGGCAGCGCGACGGGTCCGTCGCCGCGGGCTCGTCTCGACGGGAGACTCGCTGGCAACTTCGCCGAGATCTGCGGCGGCAGCTGCGTCCGACGGCTGCCCGGCCTCCGCGGTGACGCCGGTATCCGCCCTGTCCGCGGTCGCGGCCGTGAGCTCCGCCGCCGACGTCTGTGCCGGCTCAGCGGCCTCGTCGGTCGGCTCGGTGGTTGGCTCCGGGGTGCTCGCCGCCTTGGTGCGCCGGGTGCGGGTCCGCGCCGTGGTCACCTTGGGCTTCGCCGGCGCTGGGTCGGCGCCGCTGTCGGCCGCGGCCTCGGCGAGCGGCGGAGCCGCTGTGTCCGGCGTGGAAGGGCCCTGGGCGTCCGCGCCGGCTGCGTCCGGTTCTGCAGCCGTCTCGGTGGGCTGCGGCGGTCCCGCCGGGCGACTCGCGGCGCGGCGCCGCGAACGCGGACGGGCCGGTGGCGCCGTGGTCTCGGCGCCGTCGGGCGGCTCGGTGCTCCCCGCGTCGGTCACCGGGCTGTCGTTCGTCGTGGTCAAGGTCGTGGTGCTCAAGGTCGTGGTGGTGGTGTGGTCCGCGGCGCCGGGTGCGGCGGTCACTGCGGTTTCGTCGTCGGTCATGGGCGGGATCGGGTCTCCCTCACGCCCCCGGGCGCCAGGCGCCGCGCAGGGGCTCGTCGTCTGCCGGCCCAGGTGAGGGCGGGCAATGAAGCCTGCGGTCGGCGACGTCACCCCGTCAGGGGACGTCGGCGGGCGGCGCTGCCGCAGCCGCGGTCGCCCACCCGTACGGGCGGCGGCGCGGTCGGGCGCCAGCGGGTCGCCCCCCGGCCGGACGGATCGCCGGATGGCCCCTGCGCGAGCCGCGTCGCCAGTGGAGGCGCCAGCGGTTCGAGGTCGGCCACTCGTCGAAGTCCAGCGAGGACATCGTCGGGTCGTACGGTCAGCATGCCGTTCCGGACGACCACGCTCAGTATCGCACAGCCGGACCGCCGAGGCCGGAGGGCACACCCGGTTTGCCGCGGCGCGGACCTGCAGGCAAGCCCTCATCCCTCGAGGACCACCAGCAGCAGCTCCGCCGGTGGCGCGAAGCCGAGCCGCCGGTACAGCGGCGCCGAGCGTTCCGCTGGCCACACCAGCGCCAGCTCGCGGCCCTGCCGCCGGGAACGCTCCAGGATCGCCCCGAGCAGCAATGATCCCACTCCGGCGTTGCGCCAGCCCGGTTCGACGTAGACGTTGGTGACGTAGGTCCAGGCCCCGCTGGGCGTACCCGGCTTGGGTACCTTGGTCACCCGGCGGGCCCACACGTTGCCGACCAGCTGCTCACCGTCGCCGGCGACCACGACGTCCCATTCGCCCGTGCCGACGACTCCTACCCACCACTCGACGAAGCCGTCCGCGAAGGCACCGTACCCACCGTCGGGGACATGGTCGGGGAACTCGGCGGACAGTGCCCAGCGCAGCCGAGCCAGCTCCGTGCCGTCCTCTGCCGTGGCTGCCCGCATTGAGAGCCTGCTCACGGTGGCTCCTTGAGCAGCAGCCGGTCGGCGGGCACGAAGCCTGCCCGCCGATAGAACCGGACACTGCGCGGCGAGGGCTGCAGCACGACCCGGACGAAGCCCTCCTCCCGGGCGTGGTCGAGCGCGACGTCGAGCAGCGCCCGGCCGATGCCGTGGTCGCGGTACTCCGCGAGCACGAACGCGTTGGCGACGTACCCCCAGCGCGCCGGCGTACGGCCGGGACGCGGCATCCGCTCGAACACCGCCAGGTTGAGCATGCCGACCGGCCGGTCCCCCTCCTCGGCCAGCCAGCTCAGCCGCCGCCCCTCCTCCGCGGCGTACCAGTCGGCGAAGCGCTGCTCGAAGCCGGCGTCGGAGGGGTCGCCGCCCGCCGGCGCGTCAGAACGCTCGTCCTCCTCGCACCACGAGCGGCGCAGCTGGGCAAGCGCCGCGGCGTCGCCGGCGCCCGCTGGGCGGATCCGATGGTCGCCGACGACGGCACGGGAAACGCGCCGGGCAGTGGGGTCCACGGTCGTGCCCTCAGTCGACGCGGCGCAGCCGTACGTTCAGCAGCAGCCCGACCGCCACCAGGTTGGCGAACATGGCCGAGCCGCCGTACGACACGAACGGCAGCGGCAGGCCGGTGACCGGCATGATCCCGAGGGTCATGCCAATGTTTTCGAAGGCCTGGAACGTGAACCAGCAGGTGATCCCGGCTGCAAGCAGCCGGCCGAAGGCGTCCTCGGCGTGGATCGCGGTACGCAGCGCCCGCCACAGCACGAAGCCGAGCAGCAGCACGATGGCTCCCGCACCTACCAGGCCGAGCTCTTCGCCGGCGACCGTGAAGATGAAGTCGGTCTGCTGCTCCGGGACGAACTGCCCGCTGGTCTGCGACCCTTGGAACAACCCCTTGCCCCACAGGCCACCCGAGCCGATCGCGATGCGCGCCTGCTGGGTGTTGTAGCCCACACCCAGCGGGTCCAGGGCCGGGTTGGCGAACGCCGCAAAGCGGTTGACCTGGTAGGCCTCGAGCACCTGTAGCCGGATCGCGAGGTACGCACCACCCGCGGCGAGCGCGACGAGTCCGAAGAGCCACCGCTTGGGCGCGCAGGCGATGCCCAGCATGCCGAAGACGATTGCGGCCATCACCATGACCGTGCCGAGGTCGGGCTGCAGGACGACCAGCGCCGCGGGAACCGCGGCCACGGCGAGCGCCCCCAGCACATGCCGGTCGCGCGGACCGGCTGGGTTGACACCCAGGACCAGCGCCATGCCGAGCACCATGGCGACCTTGGCGAGCTCGGAGGGCTGCACCGAGAAGCCGCCCGGCAGCACGATCCAGGAGTGCGAACCGTTGATGGTCGTCCCCAGCGGGCTGAGCACCGCAACCAGGCCCGCCACCGCACCGAGGTAGAGCACCGGGGTCCACAACCGGAGCAGCCGGTGACTGAGCAGCACCACCAGCACCGCGAGCACGAGGCCGATTGCGGTGTTGATCAGGTGCCGCTCGAGGTAGGCGGTCGAGTCGCCCCCCGTCAGGTCGGTACGGCGCGCCGTCGCCGACCAGACGAGCAGCGAGCCGACGGCGAGCAGCAACGCGACGGCGGCGAGCAGCACCCAGTCGAGCCGACGCAGCAGGCCCTCCCGGTCGAGCAGCCGGGTCGAGAGGGTCCGCTCCGGCCCGACGACGAGCGGCCTCAGCCCGGACTGGCCGTACGCGCTGCTCACCGTGGCGCCGCAGCAGCGAGGTTGGTGACGTCGGGCAGCCCCCTCGGCGGGCGCCCGCCCGGTAGGAGCGCTGCGTCGGGATCGACCTCGGAGCCACGGACGCCGTAGATCGCCTCCCAGATCTTGCGCACCGAGGGACCCGAGGTCCCGGAGCCGGTACCCCCCTGGCCCACCATCATCACGACCGCGTAGCGCTCGTCGATGGAGGCAAACCATGACGTCGTCTGCTTGCCGTACACCTCACCGGTGCCGGTCTTGGTGCCGACGGGGATCTCGTCCAGCGGGAATCCGTCGAACGGGACTGCCCCCGTCCCGTAGCGGGTTGTCTCGAGCAGCGCGTCGCGGATGTAGTCGAGCACCCGATCCGACACCGGCACGCGGCCCGTGCGCTCCGGTTTGATGCGGCGGACGACCTCCCCGTCGGGGCTGACGACGGCCTTGCCGACCCGCGGCGCCCACAGCGTGCCGCCGTTGGCGATCGCGGCGTAGACGGTCGCCAGCTGCAGCGGGGTCACCGTCGTGTCCCCCTGGCCGATCGAGAAGTTGACGGCGTCGCCGGCGCGGTAAACGTAGCCCTCGGCGCAGAACTCGCGGGCGAAAAGGTCGAGGAACTCCTGGCTCTTGGGGTTCTTCTTCGCCAGCCGACAGTAGTAGCCCTTCATCTGCTCGTAGTAGGCGAGCTTCCACTCCCGGTCGGCAATCCGGCCGTCGGCCTCACCAGGCAGGTCGATCCCCGTCGGCTCGCCGAGCCCAAAGGCCTGCGCCATGCGGACCATCGGCTCCTTGGGGTTCGCGACCGCCGTGGTCCCTCCGTCGCGGAGCCACATCTGGTAGCCGATGCGGTAGAAGACCGTGTCGCAGGAGACCTGCAGCGCCTTGGACAGGTCGATCGGGCCGTAGGCCACCGAGTCGTAGTTGTCGAACGTGCGGTCGCCGACCGTGAACGAGGACGAGCAGTCGTACGGGCCCTCGAGCGGGAATCCGGACATGGCCGCGGCCGCGGTGGAGATGACCTTGAACGTCGACGCCGGCGCGAACTCGCCCTGGGTGGCGCGGGACAGCAGCGGGATCCCTGCCTCCTCGCTGTAGAGCCGGTCGAGCTCGTTCTGGGAGACCCCGTCGATCCACACCCTTGGGTCGTACGAGGGGTAGCTGGCCATTGCGATCACCCGGCCGTTGGTGACGTCGAGCACGATCGCGGCGCCGGAGTCGGCGCGGTACTTGCGCTTGGTGTTCTCGTCGAAGGTCGCCCGGGCCCGGGCGATGGCCGCGCGCAGCTGCCGCTCGGTGACGGCCTGGAGCTCGGCGTCGAGGCTGGTCACGAGGTGGTTGCCGGGGATCGGCGCGGTCTCGCTGACGACGCCGGTGACGCGGCCGAGCCGGTCGACGGCAACCTGCCGGACACCCGGGAGCCCGCGCAGGTCCTCGTCGTAGCTGCGTTCGAGGCCGGAGCGTCCCACCAGGTCGGTGGCGGCGAGCTGGACTCGGCCACTGCTGTCCCTGCGCAGCTGCCGGGCGAGCTCCTCCTCGGTGACCGGTGAGAGGTAGCCCAGGACATGCGCCGCCTGCGCGCCCGCGGTGAAGGGGAGGTCGCGCACCGCCTGCGCCTCGGCGTTGACCCCCGGGAACTCCTCGTGCCGCTCGAGCACCTGCAGCGCCACCCGCGGCGCGACGCGGTCGGCGACGGGGATCGGCTGGTAGGGCGAGCCGTTCCAGCAGACGGGCGGCGGCTCCGCGCCGGCGGTCCCGCACAGTTGCGTGCGGTCACGCAGGTCCGCGTACGGCTCGCCGAGCAGGTCCCCCAGCCGGCGCAGCACCCGCTCGCCGCCGTCCGCGCGTCGGGACAGCACCGCCCGGTCGACGGTGACCACCAGCGCGGTGCGGTTGCGGACCAGGGGCCGACCCTGGTCGTCGAGGATGCTGCCGCGTAACGCCGGCACGCTCACCTCGCGGATCCGGTTCTCGGTCGCGGCGGCGTCGTAGCGGTCACCAGTGACGACCTGGAGGTACCACAGCCGGGCGAACAGCGTGACGAGCAACGAGAGCACCAGGACCTGCAGCACCAGCAGCCGCAGCCGGGACCGTTCGCTCATCGGGCACTCTTCCGGGGCAGGCGGGACAGGCGTGCGGCTGAGCGCGACGGGACGGGCAGCCTGCGTACGGACCGGCGGGGCCGGCGGGGATCGAGACGGTCCGTCGGCTGCGGCGCTGCCCGCCGGTCGAGCCACATGACCGCGGGGACGACCAGGGGGACCAGGACACCAGCGTAGATGACCTGGGTCGGGAGCAGGGCCAGCGCGGCAAACCAGTCCGCCCGCGGGTCGCGCAGGAGCAACCCGAGGGCCGTCGCCGCCAGCAGCTCCGCGCCCGCGAGCAGGGCCGCCGCAACGAGAACAAAGACCGGCGAGCGGCGTACGTCGCGGCGCAGAAAGCCGGTCGCGTAGCCGAGCAGGGTCAGCAGCAGGGCTGAGCGTCCCGCCACCTGGTCCCCCGGTGGCGCCAGGTCGAGGACGAGTCCTGCAGCGAAGCCGAACACCGCGCCTCCTGGTGCACCGCGGACCAAGGCCACCGCGACGACCACCACCAGCACGAGGTCGGGATCCGCTCCGGGCAACGGCAGCCGGGTCAGGACCGACAGCTGCACCGGCACCGCAACGGCCACGAGCGCGACCGAGAGAAAGGCGCGGGCGGCTCCCACGGAGTCCTCAGCCCCCGTCGGGCGGGGGCGGCGTCACCGCGTTCCGCGGCGCCGAGCGAGGCGGGTCGACGACGACGCCCACGACGTCGAGGGCGGCGAAGTCGACGAAAGGCTCGACGGTGGCGCGGCTGGTCAGCCCGCTGCCTTCGAGCACCTCGCTCACCTGCCCGATGGGGACCCCGCTCACGTACGGGCGGCCACCCTGCGAGCCCAACGTGACCAGGGGGTCCCCCACGGCGAGCGCGGTCTGGTCGTACAGCGTGAGGACCATCGCGGAGCCGTCACCCTGCACCTCGCCGATCTCACCCGAACCCTCCAGGCGGGCGCCAACCGTCGAGGCGTCGTCGATGACGAGGACCACCGTGGCCGTGGTGGGACCCGTACGGACGACCCGCCCGACGAGCCCGGCCCCGGTGAGGACGGTCATGTCGGGCTCGACGCCGTCGACCGCGCCCGCGTCGATGGTGACGGTACGGGCGAAGCCCTGCTCGGGAGCCACGGCCACCACCTGCGCGGTGACGATGCTGAAGCCGTTGGCGCCGGCGAGCCCGAGCAGCTCGTCGAGCTCGGCGACCCGGCGGCGGCTGGCGCCGCTGGTCCGCAGCTCGGCCTGCAACCGTTCGTTCTCCGCGCGCAGCCTGTCGATCTCGTCCTGCTGCTCCCCGAACCGACCCACCGCGTCGACAAAGCCGGCCACCGGCCGGGAGACGGCGGAGACGGCCTGCTCCAGCGGGCCGAACACCGTCGCCGCCACGCCGCGGAGCGCGTCGACCGGTGAGCGGCCCTCCTGCCGCAGGTCGAGGGTGATCAAGGTGAACGACGCCAGGAGGAGGAGGCCAAGCACCGCGCGGGCCCTGCGCGAGTGACGGCGCCTGGCGGCGCGCTGCGCGAGTCCCGCCTCACGGCTCTGCGCGGATCCCGCCTCACGGGACTGCGCCATCCCGCCCCACGGCTCAGTGCCGGTACTGCGAGACGAGCACCTTGCGCAGCATCTCGAACTCCTCGACGCACTTGCCGGCGCCCAGCGCCACCGAGTCGAGGGCGTTGTCGGCGACGTGGACCGGCATCCCGGTCTCCTGGCGCAGGCGCTCGTCCAGGCCGCGCAGCAGCGCCCCGCCGCCGGTGATCACGAACCCGCGGTCGGCGATGTCCCCGGCCAGCTCCGGCGGGCAGTTGTCGAGAGTGACCTTGACCGCGTCCACGATCGCGTTGACCGGCTCCTCGATGGCCCGCCGGATCTCGCTGGAGGAGACGACCACAGTCTTGGGCAGGCCGCTGACAAGATCGCGGCCGCGGATCTCGGCCTGCGGCTCGTCGGGGATGGGGAAGGCGGAGCCGACGGCCACCTTGATGGCCTCCGCAGTCCGCTCGCCGACCAGCAGGCTGTACTCCTTCTTGACGTAGTTGATGATGGCGTTGTCCAGCTCGTCGCCGGCGATGCGGATCGACTGGGCGGTGACGATGCCGCCCAGGGAGATCACCGCCACCTCGGTCGTCCCGCCACCGATGTCGACGACCATGTTGCCCGTCGGCTCCGACACCGGCAGGTCGGCGCCGATGGCCGCCGCCATCGGTTCCTCGATGATGTGGACCTCTTTGGCCCCCGCCTGGGCGGCCGCCTCCTCGACCGCTCGTCGTTCGACCCCCGTGACCCCGAGGGAACACATACGACGATGCGGGGCCGGGCGAATCGGCTGCGCGTGTACACCTTGTGGATGAAGTAGCGCAGCATCTTCTCGGTCGTCTCGAAGTCGGCGATGACGCCGTCCTTGAGCGGCCGGATCGCCACGATGTTGCCGGGTGTGCGGCCGATCATCCGCTTGGCCTCGGTGCCCACGGCGAGGACCTCGGCGGTCCGCGTGTCGATGGCCACGACGGAGGGCTCGTTCAGCACGATGCCGCGCCCACGGACGTACACCAAAGTGTTGGCGGTGCCGAGGTCGATGGCCATGTCGCGGCCGAAGAAGTTGTTGGGCATGGCGAGGCGCGGGCCTTCCCGAGGACGTGCCGGTGCGCTGCCGATGGTAGCCGTCGGGCCTTAGAGGCCGGGGAACCACAGCGCAATCTCGCGCGTGGCGGACTCGGCTGAGTCGGAGGCGTGGACGAGGTTCTCCCGGTTGGACAGCGCGAGGTCGCCGCGGATCGAGCCGGGCGCCGCCTGCCGGCCGTCGGTGGCTCCGTTCATGGCGCGTACGACCTCCACGGCGGTGTCGCCCTCGAGCACCATCGCGACGAGCGGCCCCGAAGTCACGAACTCGCGCAGTGGGGGGTAGAAGGGCTTGTCGAGGTGCTCGGCGTAGTGACGGTCGGCCAGCTCGCCGTCCACCCGGCGCTGGTCCATCGCGACGATCCGCAGTCCCTTGCGCTCGTAGCGGCCGAGGACCTCGCCGACCAGGCCACGCCGTACGGCGTCGGGCTTGACCAGCACCAGCGTGCGCTGCACGGGGCGTGACCCTACCCGGGCGCGGTGCCGCGCTCGCGCTCCAGCTGGGCGGCGAGATAGCGCGCGAGGAACCACAGGAACGCGAAGAGCCCGCCCAGCACGAACATCACCGGGACCACGAACCCGGTGGCAATGGCCAGCACCTGAAGCGCCGAGCCGAGCACGTATCCCATCTGGTAGCGCAGCAGACCGGCGGCGAGCAGGCAGGCCACGGCGAGGCAGAGCCCGATGGGCACGGCGACACGGGCGTCGACGTCGGAGACGGCGACCGCCACCGGGATGGCCAGCGCGATCACGACGAACTCGAAGGTCAACACCGCCGCACACACCCCGCGCCCGCTCACCGCCGGCCCGCTCCCAGCAGCCGGCGGGCGTCGGCGGCGGTGATCACGGATCCGGTGACGAGCACGCCGGCGCCACCGAGGGCCGCCTCGCCCTCGGCCAGCCGGACCGCAGCCTCGACGGCGTCGTCGAGGCGGGCCGCCACCTCGACCCGATCGGGGCCGAGCACCTCGGCGGCGAGGGCCGCCAGGTCCGCCGCCGGCAGCGAGCGCGGGGAGGAGTTCTGCGTCACGACGACTGCATCGAGCACCGGCTCGAGTGCCGCGAAGATGCCGCGGGCATCCTTGGTGTCAAGCACCGCGACGACCCCGATGAGGGGGGCGAAGCCGAAGGACTCGCCGACTGCCGCGGCGAGGGCGGCGGCGCCGTGCGGGTTGTGCGCCGCATCGACAAGCACGCTTGGACTCCGCCGGACCAGCTCGAGCCGGCCCGGCGAGGTCGCCCCCGCCAGGGCGGTCCGGACGACGTCAGGGTCGAGCCGGTCGCTGCCGCCGCCGAGGAACGCTTCGGCGGCGGCGAGAGCGCAGGCAGCGTTGTGCGCCTGATGCTCACCGTGCAGCGGCAGGAAGACGTCCTCGTACATCCCGCCCAATCCCTGCAACGCGAGCAACTGGCCGCCGACGGCGACATCGCGGTGACGGACGCCGAACTCCAGCCCCTCCCGGGCCACCCGCGCGCCGACCTCGGCGGCATGCCGGAGCAGGACGGTGGCCGCCGCGACGTCCTGGACGCCGAGGATGCTGGTCTGCTCGGCCTTGAGGATGCCGGCCTTCTCGGCGGCGATGGCTTCTAGCGTGTCGCCGAGGTAGTCGGCGTGGTCGAGACCGATCGGGGTGACCACCCCGACTGCGCCGTCAACGACGTTCGTCGCGTCCCATGTCCCGCCCATGCCCACCTCGACCACAGCGACGTCGACCGGTGCGTCCGCGAACGCGGCGTACGCCATCCCGGTGAGCACCTCGAAGTAGGACATCGGCGTGTCCGGGTAGGTCGTGTCGACGACCTCCACGTACGGCGCGACGTCAGCCCAGGTGTCGACGAACCGCTGGTCGCCGATCGGCTCGCCGTCGAGGCAGATCCGCTCCGTCATCGAGTCCAGGTGGGGGCTGGTGAAGCGGCCGGTGCGGATACCGAAGCCCCGCAGCAACGTGTCGATCATCCGCGCCGTCGAGGTCTTGCCGTTGGTGCCGGTGACGTGGATCACGGGGTACGCCCGCTGGGGATCCCCCAGCAGGTCGACCAGCGCGGCGATGCGCTGCAGGGAGGGGGCGATCCGTTGCTCGGGCCAGCGGGCGTCCAGCGCCGCCTCGACCTCGCGCAGCGTCTCGCTCGCCGCTGCCCCGTCCGCGCGCCTGTCCGCTGCCGGCACGGCAACAAAGTCTAGGGAGCCGGGGCCTGCGCACTCCTAGACTGCCCGGCCATGGGAGGTCCCGCAGAGCCGGCGCGGGTGTCGCGCGTCCCCGACAAGCCCACGCTCGAGGGCTTGGAGGAGCGTTGGGTCGCCCGCTGGGAGGAGCAGGGGACCTACCGCTTCGACCGGTCCGCGCCGCGGGAGCGCGTCTTCTCTATCGACACACCCCCGCCGACCGTGTCGGGCTCGCTGCACGTCGGGCACGTCTTCAGCTACACCCACACCGACACGGTGGCGCGCTACCGCCGCATGCGCGGCGCCGAGGTCTTTTACCCCATGGGGTGGGACGACAACGGCCTGGCCACCGAACGCCGGGTGCAGAACTACTTCGGCGTGCGCTGCGATCCCTCGCTGCCGTACGACCCGGCGTACCAGCCGCCGGCGCAGCCGGGCAAGCAGCAGGTGCCGGTGAGCCGGCTCAACTTCGTGCAGCTGTGCGAGCGGCTGACCGAGCAGGACGAGCAGGCCTTCGAGGACCTCTGGCGCCGTGTCGGGCTGTCCATCGACTGGTCACTGATGTACACCACGATCAGCGACATCTCCCGGACGGCGTCGCAGCGGGCTTTCCTGCGCAACCTGGCCCGCGGCGAGGCGTACCAGGCCGAGGCGCCCACGCTGTGGGACATCACCGACCAGACCGCCGTCGCGCAGGCCGAGATGGAGGACCGCGAACACCCTGGCGCCTTCCACCGGGTGGCCTTCTCTCGGGTGGACGGCAACGGTTCCGTGCACATCGTCACCACGCGACCCGAGCTGATCCCGGCCTGCGTGGCCCTCGTGGCCCACCCGGATGACGCGCGCTACCAGCCGTTGTTCGGCACGTCCGTCCGTACGCCGCTCTTCGGTGCCGAGGTGCCCGTGGTGGCGCACCGCCTCGCCGAGCCCGACAAGGGCTCCGGCATCGCGATGATCTGCACCTTCGGCGACGTGACCGACGTGGTCTGGTGGCGCGAGCTCCACCTGCCGACCCGCGCCGTCATCGGGCGCGACGGCCGGCTGCTCGCCGAGCCTCCGGCCGGGCTGGACAGCGAGAGGGCCCGCGGCGCGTACGAACGGCTGGCCGGCGCCACCGTGCACACCGCCCGCGAGCGCATCGTGGAGCTGCTGCGCGACTCCGGTGACCTCGACGGGGAGCCGACTCCACTCACCCATCCGGTGAAGTTCTACGAGCGCGGCACCCGTCCGTTGGAGATCGTGGCGAGCCGGCAGTGGTACTTGCGCAACGGTGGGCGCGACGACGACCTGCGGGCGGCGTTGCTCGACCGGGGCCGGGAGCTGGAGTGGGTGCCGCCGTTCATGCGGCACCGGTACGAGAACTGGGTGGAGGGGCTCAATGGCGACTGGCTGGTGAGCCGGCAACGCTTCTTCGGCATCCCGTTCCCGGTGTGGTACCCGCTCGACGAGCACGGTGACCCGGTGTACGACGACCCGATCCTTCCGGCTGAGGACGCGTTGCCGGTCGACCCGTCCTCGGACGCTCCCGCGGGCTGGTCGCCCGACCAGCGCGGCGAGCCGGGCGGTTTCGTCGGTGACCCCGACGTGATGGACACGTGGGCGACGTCGTCACTGTCACCGCAGATCGTGTGTGGCTGGGAGCGCGACGCCGACCTGTTCCCCCGGACGTTCCCGATGGACCTGCGCCCGCAGGCGCACGACATCATCCGCACCTGGCTGTTCGCGACCGTGGTGCGCGCGCACCTCGAGCACGGCAGCGTTCCGTGGAAGCACGCGGCGATCTCCGGGTTCGTCGTCGATCCCGACCGCAAGAAGATGTCGAAGTCCAAGGGCAACGTCGTCACCCCCACCGACGTGCTGGAGCGGTACGGCTCCGACGCGGTGCGGTGGCGGGCTGCGTCGGCGCGGCCCGGCCTGGACACGCCGTTCGACGAGGCGCAGATGAAGATCGGCCGACGGCTGGCCATCAAGGTGCTCAACGCCAGCAAGTTCGTCCTCGGCATCACCACCGCGACGCCCGAGAGCTCCACCCCCGCGGTCACGGAGCCGCTCGACAAGGCGATGCTCGCGACCCTGGCTGGTGTGGTGGAGAGCGCCACGGATGCGTTCGAGGGCTTCGACTACACCCGGGCTCTTGAGGCCACTGAGGTGTTCTTCTGGACGTTCTGCGACGACTACCTCGAGCTGGTGAAGGAACGCGCGTACGGCGGCCGCGGCGAGCAGGGCGCGGCGTCGGCGCAGGCCGCGCTCACCACCGCCCTGTCGGTGCAGCTGCGACTGTTCGCGCCGATCATGCCGTTCGTCACCGAGGAGGCGTGGTCGTGGTGGCGGGAGGGGTCGGTGCACCGCACCTCCTGGCCGACCGTCGACGAGCTCCGTCCCTTCGCCGATGGCGGCCTGCCGGAGGTCCTGAGCACGGCGTCGGCGGTGCTCACGCAAGTGCGCCGGGCCAAGACGGAGGCCAAGGTCTCGATGCGCGCCGACGTGGCAACGGTGAGCGTGGCCGGTCCCGCCGAGGCCATCGCTCACGTCGAGCAGGCCGCCGGTGACCTGGCCGCGGCCGGCCGTGTTGCGGCGTTGTCCTTCGCCGCCGCCGATGCCGGCGTCGCGGCCACTGACGGCGGTCCCGCACTGTCGGTGGACGTCCGCCTCGACGCAGCTCAATCTCCACAGGGCTCCGCCGCCCACTGACACGCGGGTGGACGCGGGTGCATCCTGGGCACATGGACGGCGCGTTCGCGTGGGCGGTGCTCGCGAGCTACCTCGCCACGGCGCTTGGGCTCGGCGGACTGCTCGCCACGGTGCTGCTCAGCGGGACGGACCGCATCGACCGACTTGGCGAGCGCATGGACCGACTCTCCGAACGCATTGAGGACGGGTTCCGTCGGCTTGACGAGCGTATGGACGCCGGCTTCCGCCGCGCGGATGAACGTATGGACACCGGCTTCCTTGCCGCCCACGACCGCATGGACGCCGGCTTCCTTGCCGCCGACGAGCGCATGGACGCGGGCTTCCACCGCGCGGACGAGCGCATGGACGCCGGCTTCCGCCGGATGGACGTCCGCTTCACCTCGATCGACGAGCGGTTGGACGTCCTGGAGCGGGCGGGCTAGCCGAACGCTGGCTCGCTCGCTCCCGACTTCGCGACCCGCGAGCCGCCGAACTCCGTCCACTGCTGCGGTCCGGCGGTGCAGGCGCCCCCAGCGTGTACCCACATGCGCCCGGCGGCCGGCTCGGTGACGACCACCGCGAGCGTGGCGCCACGCTCGTCCAGTGGCGCTCCCGGCAGCGGATGCGCGCAGGTGCCGTGCGGCCCGAGCTCGTGGTTGGCCAGCGCACCAGCGAGGGCGTCCCGGTCGGCTGGCGATCCGTCAAGCAGGCTCGTCGTCGCCAGGTCGAAGCGCTCGTGCGTCGTCGACAGCGGCCGCCGCACCTGGTCGTCCTCATCGACCTCGGCGGCCACGAAGTGGTTGGTGTGGACGAGGCTCACCGCGTCGGGCGCACGCGAGACGACGGCCGGCCCGCCCGGGTGCAGCTCGATCGAGACCGCGTCCCAGCCGTTCCCGTCACCGCGCGGTCCCGTCACCGTCACCGACGACGAGGCGCTCACCTCTGCCGCTGCGGCGATCCGCACCGCCTCGTCGACGGACTCGGCCTCGTCGAGCACGCGGCGCGCGGCGACATGGACGGGCACTCCTCCGTCGCCGCGGTCGCGGCGGTGGCGCAGCGCGTTGAAGTGCACCGACACCCCAGCCGAGCTCACGCCGATCTTGCCGACGATGCCGTACTCGGTGAGCGTGTGCACGCTGCCACCGTCCGGCCGCGGCAGGGTCCAGACGAACCAGGAGTCGACCAGGCTGTCGTACCAGTCCCATGTCTGCACGGTCATCGGCGGCGCGTCGTCGGGCACCAGGACGCCGGTCGTGCACTCCTCCATCAACCCCTGGCCGAGCGCGAGCAGCTCGGTGCGGGCGTTGAGCGCGCCGACCTCCCAGTGCGCCAGCCCGGTCCCGGCGGCGATGCCGCGCATCTCCTCGGACAGGCCGGGTGCGTAGGCACGGATGGGGTCCAGCACGGCAGTGCCGACGCGGCGGACGTCGCCCTCAGTGACGCCGAAGACTCCCCACAGCTCGCGGTAGCGACCGAGGGTGGCTCGGACCTGCTCCGCGCACGCGACGCCCAGCTCGCGGCCCCGCTCGTACGGCTCGGCACCGGGCGCGGGTGAAGCGGTGCCCGCGGCGATGCCGGAGGAGGAAAACGTACGGACGCCGCTCACGGGCGTACCAGCGGCTCAGGCGCTCTTGTCGCGGCGCTCGCGGCGCCGCGGCTCGGGAGCCTCACGCGGTACCAGGGTGGGGTTGACGTTCTCGAGGACGACCTCGCGGGTGATGACGACGCGGGCCACGTCGTCCCGGCTCGGCACCTCGTACATCACGTTGAGCAGGACCTCCTCCATGATCGCCCGCAGCCCGCGGGCTCCGGTGCCCCGCAGCAACGCCTGGTCGGCGACGGCCTCGATGGCGTCCTCGCTGAACTCGAGCTCGACTCCGTCGAGCTCGAAGAGCTTGTGGTACTGCTTGGCCAGCGCGTTGCGCGGCTCGGTGAGGATGCGGATCAGCGCGGCGCGGTCGAGCGGGCTGACGGTGGTGATGACCGGCAGCCGACCGATGAACTCGGGGATCAGCCCGAACTTGAGCAGGTCCTCGGGCATGACCTCGGCGAAGGAGTCGGAGGCGTCGCGCTCCTCCTTGCTCAGCAACGTCGACCCGAAGCCCAGCCCCTTGCGCCCGACCCGGTGCTGGATGATGTGCTCGAGCCCGGCGAAGGCGCCACCGACGATGAACAGCACGTTGGTGGTGTCGATCTGGATGAACTCCTGGTGCGGGTGCTTGCGCCCCCTGCGGCGGCACCGCTGGCGGTGGTGCCCTCCAGGATCTTCAGCAGCGCCTGCTGGACGCCCTCGCCGGAGACGTCGCGGGTGATCGAGGGGTTCTCGCTCTTGCGGGCGATCTTGTCGACCTCGTCGATGTAGATGATCCCCGTCTCGGCCTTCTTGACGTCGTAGTCGGCCGCCTGGATCAGCTTGAGCAGGATGTTCTCGACGTCCTCGCCGACGTACCCGGCCTCGGTCAGCGCGGTGGCGTCGGCGATGGCGAAGGGGACGTTGAGCATCTTGGCCAGCGTCTGGGCGAGGTAGGTCTTGCCGCAGCCGGTGGGGCCGATGAGCAGGATGTTGGACTTGGCCAGCTCGACGGGCTCGTCCTTGGGGTGGCGGGCGGTGCCGCCCGGCTGACTCGGCTGGCCCGGCTGCCCCGCCTGGACCCGCTTGTAGTGGTTGTAGACGGCCACCGAGAGTGCCTTCTTGGCGATCTCCTGGCCGATGACGTACTGCTCGAGGAAGTCGTAGATCTCGCGTGGCTTGGGCAGCTCCTCGAGGCCGACATCGCTCGCCTCGTTGAGCTCCTCCTCGATGATCTCGTTGCAGAGGTCGATGCACTCGTCGCAGATGTAGACGCCCGGGCCGGCAATCAGCTTCTTGACCTGCTTTTGGCTCTTGCCGCAGAACGAGCACTTGAGCAGGTCGCCGCCGTCCCCGATGCGAGCCACGTGGTGACGTCCTTCCTGCGGTGGTGCCCGGACGGTGCGCACGCCCCCGCCGACAGTGGCGGTCGGCGGCGCTGGCGCCGGGACGTGCGTACGAAGGTACCCGTCCTCTCCGACACGGGCGACCCCCTTGACGGGTCGGCGCGTCGCCGGAGTGGTCTGGACTTAGGCCGGCTGGTTGGCCTTGCGCGACTCGATCACCGCGTCGACCAGGCCGTACTCGACCGCCTCCACCGCGTTGAGGATCTTGTCGCGCTCGATGTCGCGGCGGACCTCCTCGATCGGGCGGTTGGAGTGCCGGGCGATCATCTCCTCGAGCATGCTCCGCATCCGCAGGATCTCTCGTGCCTGGATCTCGATGTCGCTGGCCTGCCCGTATCCACCTTCGGTGTAGGGCTGGTGGATGAGCACGCGCGCGTTGGGGACCGCCAGGCGCTTGCCCTTGGCGCCGGCCGCGAGCAGCACCGCCGCGGCTGAGGCCGCCTGCCCCATGCACACGGTGCGCACGTCCGGCTTGATGTACTGCATAGTGTCGTAGATCGCGGTGAGCGCGGTGAAGGAGCCGCCGGGTGAGTTGATGTAGATATCGATGTCCCGGTCGGGGTCCATGGACTCCAGGCAGAGCAGCTGCGCCATCACCGCGTTGGAGACGTCGTCGCTGATGGGCGTGCCGAGGAAGATGATGCGCTCCTCGAAAAGCTTGGCGTACGGGTCGATGCGCCGGAAGCCGTAGTTGGTGCGCTCCTCCCACTGCGGGATGTAGTAGTTCATCTGTGGCAGGTGCAGGTCGCTCACAATGTCCTCGCCAGCGTCGGGATGTGGTCGTTGCGGGCGGCTCATGCCGTACCGCCGCCCTCGGAGACCTGCGCCGCGCTGCGGACCACGTGGTCAACGAAGCCGTACTCGAGGGACTGGTCGGCGGTAAACCACCGGTCCCGCTCGAAGTCCTGTTCGATCTCCTCCACGCCGCGACCGGTGTGCTCGGCGATGAGCTCGGCAAGCTGGCGCTTGACGAGCAACATCTGCTCGGCCTGGATCTTGATGTCGCTCGCCGAGCCGCCGAGACCGCCAGCGGGCTGGTGCATCATGATCCGCGCGTGCGGCAGCGCGTACCGCTTGCCCTTGGCGCCGGCGGCGAGCAGGAACTGGCCCATCGAGGCGGCCAGCCCCATCGCCACGGTGGCGACGTCGTTGCGGACGAACTGCATGGTGTCGTAGATCGCCATGCCGGCCGTCACCGAGCCGCCGGGAGAGTTGATGTAGAGGTAGATGTCCTTGTCGGGGTCCTCGGCCGCCAGCAGCAGCAGCTGCGCGCAGATCGCGTTGGCGTTCTCGTCCTTGACCTCCGAGCCGAGGAAGATGATGCGCTCGCGGAGCAGCCGGTTGTAGACGTTGTCGTCCAGGCCGGTGGGTGCGGGCGCCGCCGTCTGTGCGGTCGCGGGACGGGGCGTCTCAGGACGAGGGGTCACGGTGTCTCCTCGGGCGATCGGGTACGGCAGGCGTCGCCGGTTGATCTAGGTCCTCGACCCTAACCATGGGCGCGAGCGTGACAGTCCGGCTCGGACACCGTTTCGCTGATGGCGCACGCTCAGGACTGCGTCCGCTCCCCGCCGCCCACAACCACCGGCTCCGAGCCCGCAACCGCGCCATCGCCAACGGTGCCGTTGCCTACCGAGTCAGCCGGCTCCTCATCGTCCTCGTCGTCGGTCTCTGGTGCCAGCGTGCCGTCCTCCTGGAGCCGCAGCAGCTCGACGCGGCGCCCGGAGGCGTCGGTGACGGTGGCCGTCTCAACCACGGTGGCGAGCGCCTTGGCGCGGGCCACCTCGGTGGCCATCTCCCCCACGGCGTTGGCCTCGACGACCCGGCGGATGAACTCGTCCGGCTCGATGCCGGCCTGCTGCGCTCGGCGCACGATGTGCTCGGTGAGCTCCTCCTGGTCGACCGACACCTGCTCGGCGCGGGCGACCTCGTCGAGCACGAGCTGGGTCTTCAGCGACTTGCGCAGCTCGTCCTCGACCTCGGCCCGGTGCCCCTCCTCGCCGTGCTCGGTCTCGAAGTGCTCGTCGAGCTGGGCGTTGAGCAGGGAGTCCGGGAGCGGGACGTCAACGGTCGCGAGCAGCGCATCGAGCACCTTGTCGCGGGCCTCCACGGCCTGGCTGAGCCGCTTGACCCGCTCCAGCCGGGCGCGGAGATCGTCCCGCAACTCGGCGAGCGTGTCGAACTCGCTCGCGAGCTCGGCGAAGGAGTCGTCCAGCTCGGGCAGGTCCTGCTCCTTGACGCCCTTGACCGTCACCGAGCAGTCGACCTCCTGGCCCTGGTGGTCGCCGCCGACGAGCGTGGTACGGAAGCTGCGCTGCTCGCCCTCGCTCATCCCGATGAGGGTCTCGTCGAGGCCGTCCAGCATGGTCCCGCGGCCGACCTGATAGCTCAGGCCGCTCGCCTGCGCCCCCTCGACCGGCACTCCGTCCGCAGTCGCGGCGAGGTCGATGACCACGAAGTCGCCGGCGGCGGCCGGTCGCTCCACGCCGGTCAGGGTGCCGAAGCGCTCGCGCAGGGCGTGCAGCTGCTCGTCGACCTCGTCCTCGGTCGGGTCGGCGTCGGAGACTCCGACGGTGAGGTCTTCGAGGCGGGGCAGCGTGATCTCGGGCCGGACGTCGACTTCGGCGGTGAACTTGAGCTCACCGCCGTCGGAGAAGTCGGTGACGTCGACCTCGGGGTTGCCGAGCGGCTGCAGCTCATTCGAGCGCACCGCCTCGACGTACAGCTTGGGCAACGCGTCGTTGACCGCCTCCTCGAGCACCACGCCACGCCCGAGCCGCTGGTCGATGACTCGTGGCGGCACCTTGCCGCGCCGGAAGCCAGGCACGGTGACCTGGCCGCCAATGCGGCGGTAGGCGGAGCTCAAGCTCGGCTCCAGCTCGGCGAAGGGAACCTCGATGACGAGCCGCACCCGGGTGGGGTTGAGGGTCTCGACGACGCTCTTCACGCTCAGGGCACTCCTGTCAGGGGGAGGGGCTGGTCCGGCCCCCGCGGCGTCGGCCAACCGCGGGATGGTCGGGGCGGGGAGACTCGAACTCCCGATCTCCTGCTCCCAAAGCAGGCGCGCTAGCCACTACGCTACGCCCCGGGCGCGGCGGTCAGTCTAGAGGAGCAGCCCGGGTACGCTGGCTCGCCCGGGCACAGCTCCTCCAGGCCGCTCGGCACTTCCTCCGCGGGTGTAGCTCAATGGCAGAGCCCCAGCCTTCCAAGCTGGTCATGCCGGTTCGATCCCGGTCACCCGCTCCAGTGTTTCGTAGGTCAGACCCCCTTTTCGGTGGTCGGCCAGTTGACCGCCGGTACCCCAGAACTCCCCTCATGACCTCCCGCTAGGTCACGGCTAGACCATGCAGAAGTCACGCCGGAGCCTGTCGCTGAATGGTCGGCGGGCGGGCGTGGTCGGAGTCGCGATCGCCGCGCAAACCAGAGCCACTTCTGCCGACCAGCGGGCAAGGGCGTCGGTGGCGCGAACAGGCATGCTCGGGATGCGCGCCGAGTCGGGTAGATGAGGACGTTGCGTCGCGGCAGCTGGATGGCGCCTTATGAGCCCCTTGACGTACGTTGAGGTCGTGCCCTACCGAAGATCTTGGGCAGCTGAAGGTGCCACCTGGTGGCTGCGTTGCGACGCCTCCTTGAGCGGGTCGCGGCATGTGCGGACGTCCGCATTCCTGGGCAGGTGGGGATGAACCGAAGCGGGCTATCGCGGCGACTAGACGATTCCGTCAGGACCGGTGTCCGGCCAGACTCGGTCTAGGCGTTCGGCGGGACGCTCTCTTTGCGGCTGCCCACCCAGCGATGGGTGTGGCTCTCTATCGGTTTGCGTCTCCGCCGGGTGCCGTGTCGAGGCGTGGCTCCAGAGGGGACTGCCCAGCTCGTAGTAGCAATGCCCGCCTCGCGTTCCCTGGAGGTCCACGACGGAGGGCGGCGAGTGCTTTGGCGAAGGTGTTCATCGGGGTCGATCCCCACAAGTTGTCGGTAACCATCGAGGTCGTCGACCACCGGGAGACGGTGTTGGCGACTGGTCGGTTCGGTACCGACAAGGCCGGCTACGCCGCGATGCGCAAGCACGTCGCGTCGTGGCCAGACCGGATCTGGGCGGTCGAGGGCAGCAACGGCGCCGGCCGCCCATTGGCGCAACGGTTGCTGGCTGACGGCGAGCATGTGGTCGACGTGCCCGCGAAGCTGGCCGCCCGGGCGCGGTTGTTCGACACCGGCCATAACCGCAAGACCGACGCCCACGACGCGCACGCGGTCGCGGTGGTCGCTGCCCGCACCCAGGGGCTGCGGGTGCTGTCCTACGACGTCGAGCTCGAGACGCTGCGGATGCTGGTCGACCGCCGTGAGGAGCTCACCCGGCAACGGATCCAGACCGTCAACCGGCTGCAGCGGCTGCTTGCCGAGCTGACCCCGGGGCAGGCGAAGAAGGACATCACCGCCTTGCAGGCCAAGGCGATCCTCGCCTCGGTGCGGCCCCGGGACCTGGCCGGGAAGACTCGCCGCCGGCTCGCGGCCGAACAGCTCGCCGAGCTGGTGGCCGTGGAGAAGAAGATCAAGACCCTCACTAAGGAACTGAAGACGATGGTCCTCGCCCGCGGCTCGACCTTGATGGACCTGCCCGGCGTCGGACCGGTCGTCGCCGCCCGAATCCTGGCCGACGTCGGCGACGTGGCCCGGTTCGCCGACCGGAACCGGTTCGCGTCTTGGACCGGCACCGCACCCCTCGACGCCTCATCCGGGGAACAGATCCGGCACCGGCTGTCCCGGGCGGGGAACCGGAAGATCAACCACATGCTGCACATCGCCGCCGCCACCCAGGCTCGACTCGACACCGAGGGCCGGGCCTACTACCGACGCAAGCTCGCCGAAGGCAAGACCCGCATGGAAGCCATGCGATGCCTCAAGAGACGGATCTCCGACGCCGTCTACCGCCAACTCCTCGCCGACGCCCAGGCCACGTCGGCCGAACCCGTTGAGGCGGGTCCGGGAGGGCACTGCGGGGCGTCTCAAGAATCCAGCGCGGTCGACCTGCCCCCGCACATCGACACTTCGGATCAGCCACTTCCCGGACCCGCAACACCGACGCTACAACCGCGAACGCCCACCAGGAAGCGCCCCCGAACGAGGGCCCCTCAGCCGACGGGTTGACACAGAGGGGAGCCGGTAAGACGCATCTCGTCCGAGCGCTCGATCGGTGGCACTGAACGGGCGGCCAGGTGTGGCCAACCTGGGTGCGTGACACTTGCCGACGTGGCGGTGGTTGATCAGAACGACGGTGAACCCCAACCTGCGGGTGGGTATGGGCAAACTGCTCACTTTTGCGAAGGGCGTGCCGGTCGAGCCCGACGATCTGCTCGCCGCCCGGCCGACGAGATGGGACGCCTCGCCCAGCTGAGCCGATGAGTTGACTGAGGCGCGCCGCTGGCTCATCGTCCGGCCGCTATGAAACCTCAGGGGTCCGGACCGGCGCCGCCCTCGTCGCGCAACCAGCTGTCTGCGAGCTCCTCCTCGCCCATCGGCACGTCCCCCGTAGGAAGGTAGAGCTGCTCGCCGTCGAGCTCGAAGGACGGGAGCGCCTCTCGCCACTCCACGAACCCAGCACACGACCGCGCGCGCTGGAGCACCGTCGTCGGTACGTCGGAGGCGCGATCCCGTGCTGCCTTGTTGCGTTCTGTCATGGACGGACCCTCCACGCGAGCCTACGCTCATTACGGGTTAACTGCTCCGCCGAGGCTCGATCCTGAGAGGGGTGCTCATGACCACCTCGCACATGACGCTTGCCGGCCGCGTCTTCATGGAGCAGCCCGAGCTCATCGCGGCGGCCGAAGGGACGAGCGTCTTCACCGACCTCACCACAAGGCTGGAACCGGTCCAGATCGGCGGTGGGTTTTACTACGTGGCCGAGGGGGACCTCCTGCTCGACGGCGACGAACTCCGCCTGTACGCGCTTAGGCGCGAAGCGGCGAACAACGACGCTGTGCCGGATCCGGCGCCGTCCGCGCCCCTGGAGGCGTCCGCAGCGCTCACTGGCATTTCGGTGGCGGGGCGGCCAGCGCGATGGGAGGACCCCACGTCGTTGCACTACTGTGTGCTGAAGGACAGCTTCCCATCCGACGACATGTACCACACCGTCCGTGGGAATATGGCAGCCGCCACCCGGGACTGGCAGGCAACCTGCGGCGTGCACTTCCGGCATCGCCCGGAGTGGGACAAGGCTGATCCAGCGGCGTCGCCGCCCGGCCTCGACCCGACCTTGCTCTTCGGGGTCCGCTTCGTCGACGCGCAGGGAAAGTTTTACGCGGCCGCCTTTTTCCCCACCAGTCCACCACCTCGGCGGCGAGTCCTCATCGACCCCAGTTACTTCGATCCCGCCCTAAGGTTTGACCGGGTGGGCATCCTGCGCCACGAGCTAGGACACGTGCTCGGGTTCCGGCACGAGCACATCAGAAATGGGGCTCCTCCCGACTGCCCCAACGAGGAGGAGGGCAATGTCATCGACCTGACGCAGTACGACCCGCGATCGGTCATGCACTACTTCTGTGGTGGCGGCGGAACATCCGATCTCCAGATTACGGACCTCGACCGCGCAGGGGCGAGAAAGCTCTACGGCCCGCCGATCACTGGGTGACGAGGCTCCGGGGTCAGGGTGCGCCCCAGCGCTGGCACCCGTTCGCCCAGTTCCCCCTGGGTGTTTGCCGCCGTAGCCTGAGGCATCCACACCAGCAGCTGACTGGAGGGTTTGATGACCGACCCGCAGACGCCCAAGGAAGTCGCAGCCGAGCGCAGCGCGGTCGCTGCGGCGGAGTCCGCTGAACTCGACGCGGCGAAGAAGAAAGCCGAGTTCGAGGAGTGGCAGGCCGCCCAAGAGCGGCGCAGGAAGGAGGGGGAGGCGGCGCTCGAAGCCAGTCTCCTCACGAACGCCGAGGCGCAGCGAGCCGCAGTGAAGGACCTGGTGCCCGACCTCACCAAGGTGGAGCGCGGGTCCACGACGGTTCCCGAGTCGTCTACTTTGTTTGGCGCGTTGCTCGCGAGCCGCGCACTTGAGGACGCCGCCGGCAAGCTCATGCGCGTCGTGAAGCGAAGTAGCCTAGGGGACAACTACCGGGTGCTCGTGACCACGGAGCTCGACCTCGCCTCTCGCGACGCCGACTACTCAGTAGTGATGGAGCAGCTCAAGCTCCTCAGGCGGCTGGTTGACCGCTTCACCGGGGAGTCACCAGCCGAGGCTGGGGCAGCGAGCGCTGATGCTGCCTTCGGGCCAGCCGCGGCGGCAACGTCGGTGGTATCCGCCGCGGCGCAGCTGTTGCCCGGACTGCTGTCCCTGATCTCCGCGAAGAGGAGCGTCACTACGTCCACCTCCTCGCTGGACGACGACCTCGTCATGATCGCCGTGGCCGGTGCTCTCGCGGGTGCTGACGCCGGGGGGCTTGTCGTCGCGGAGAAGGCGCATCTCAACGACTCTGTGGCGGAGCCGCATACGAGCTGGGCGACGCTTCAAGCGGCGTGCCGGGAGCTTGATGGCCACATCCGACGCCTTGAGGACAAGCCGACGCCGGACACCGCACGGATCGCCGAAGGCAAGGCGCTTCTCAAGAACTGTGAGGCAGCATTGACCGCCATGATCACCGTGCCTGCGGGGGGTAAGGCGAGCCCTCTGGCTCTCGCGGCCATGCAGGACGCGATCCACTCAGACCGGTTCGGTGGTGTCCTGGTGGTCAAGGGCGGTGCGGCCTCCGCGACTCAGCTGGTGGACGACCGGCCCCTGCGCTTCGGGGACGCACTGAGCATCGTCAGCACCGCCACGATTGCTTACCTGCTGATCGATCACCGCAACGGTGGACGAGTCCTGAGCGGTGGTCTCGCGCACGGAGTGGCACAGGCCCACGGCAAGATTGGCTCGACTCTCGTGCTGCCGTAGCAGACCACCACTCGCGCTCCTTGGGCGTGTCGCGCCGCTTCGGCGCCCAACCGCTGATGCCGCGCACCGGGGTCGGCGTGGGTCTCGAACCGGTCGATCGCGCCGGCGGCGTCGGCGTTGATGTCGGCGGCCGCTTCGACCCCAGCACGACCAGTGCACTGGGGCGCCGACGAGCTGGGCTTGCCCGCGCCGATTCGGCGCGTCGAGGGCGACACCGAGCCGCCCGGTCAGCTCGCCGCGCAGTGCCCGCCTGATAGACCGTCCCAGCGGCCTTCTTGTGGTGGTAGATTTCGGCCGTCGATCGTGCGGCCGTCGATCGTGCGCCACTGCCCGTCGGCGCAGCCCACCGTGTTGACGACTAGCACATAAGAGTGCAGCTGCCGGGTCAGGCGACCACGCAACTGGCCGTGACCTGGCCTCGCGAGACATCGTCGACGCAGCCACGCAGCAGCGGGGGGCCAGGCTCAGCCCTCGCAACCCCGGCTCTGCTCGACATGTTTGCAGGTGTCCGTGCCGTCCCCTCCCCGGCCGCGGTCGCTGCCTGCTTGCCCGTCGAGAACATCGTCACCGGCCTGGCCGGACAACTTGTCATCGCCTGCTCCGGTGATGATCTCGTCGTCGCCGCGACCGCCCTCGGCGCGAACATCTGCGCTGCCCCGGGCCAACAGCGTGTCCGCGCCGGCAGCGCCGTACAAGGACGAGCGCACAGAGTTGGACTGCACCGTTAGGACGTCGTCGCCGCGGCCGCCGAGCGCGATCCCAGCGCTGGCCAGCCGCGCCCGATCATCGCCGTCCCCACCGATAAGGATCGGCAGGGTGCCGACGCCCACCAGCCGGTCGTCGCCCTGGCGACCATCCAGCACGGAGATGAAGTCATTCGAGAAGAGCGTGTCGGCGAAGCGTGATCCGATGGCGCCATCAACGGCGACGAGCTCATCGGTGCCTTGTCCCGTAGCAGTCCCCGCGGTCAAGTCGAGCTGGACGGCGCGACGAGACGAAACGTAGGTGACTCGGTCGGATCCCCGCCCCCCGCCGCCGTCGAGCGCGTCATCGCCGCCACCGCCCGCCAGCAGGTCGCCGTACCGCGTCGTGGGCTGGGTCGTCGTCCCGTCCACACCGCCGGACAGCCGGTCGTCGCCCCGTCCGCCCCGCACCCGATCCGACCCGGCGCCGCCACAGATGACGTCATTGCCGCCGCGCCCCGCGACGACGTCCCGCCCCCGCCCAGCGGAGATCACGTCGTCGCGGGGTGTCCCGATCAGCCGATCGTCGCCATGAGTGCCCTCCACCGTCACAACCTCACCTAGGCACTGGGTAGAGGCGACCCCTGCCGCAGGCCAGGTGCCGAGCGTCACAAGCATGGTGGCGGCGGCACCGACGACCAGGGACCTCCGTCGAATCATCGTCCCGCCTCCTCGTAGTTGCGCTGGCTGACGCTCACCAAGGAGCACCCATTGCCGCCATCATTGAGGAGCGGCGTCGACCGCGGCAACCAAGCTCGACGTGACCGCGGTACATCAAGCCTTGCGGTACAGGCGCGTCGTCAAGGGCGCGAACACGATGGTCAGCGCCGCGGCTACCGCCAGCACGATCGCGATGTCCGCTGCCTCAGCGGTCCCCTCCATCAACCCTCGCGAAGCGGTCGCCAGGATGGAGATCGGGTTGACGTGCACGAACGCCTCAAGCGCCGCCGGCAGCGTGGCCGGGTCGACGAAGACGTTGGACAGGAACGTGAGCGGAAAGATGCCCATGAAGCCTGCGTTCATCACCGCGTTCGGCGAGCGCAACAGCAGCCCGAGCGTCGTGAAAACCCAGGAGAGGCCGAAGGCGAAGACCACCACCAGAGCCAGCGCCGCGACCGCGCCGACGACTCCGGCACCCGGGCGGTAGCCGAGGATGACGCCGAGCACGATGATCACGGTGCCAGCGACCACATAGCGCACGCTGTCGCCGAGCAGCGAACCCACCAGTGGCGCCGGCCGCCAGATGGGCAGCGAACGAAAGCGGTCGACGACCCCCTTGGTGAGGTCGGTGTTGACCGCGACCCCTGAGTAGACGGTGGTGAACAGCACCGACATCACCAGGATCCCGGGAAGGATGTAGTCCAGATACTCACCCGTGGACCCGGCAACCGCGCCGCCGAACAAGTACGTGAACATCAGGACGAACATCACTGGGGTGATCGTCACGTCGAGGAGCTGCTCGGGGACGTGCTTGACCTTGAGCATGCCGCGCCAGCCGAAGGTGAGAGCGGCTGACAACGCGCTCGCCTTGGGTGGGCGGGGTGTCGAGGACAGCGCCTGACGGACCGCGGCCTCATCGGCAGCGAACGCGGGCTCGGCGTGCGTCGTCGGTTTGGCGCTCATGAGGCGTGCTCCTCCTCAATGCGGTCGGGTTCGCCCGGTACGGCCTCCGCCGGGCGGCCGGTCAAGGCCAGGAAGACCTCGTCGAGGCTGGACTGGCCGAGCGAGAAATCGGCGATCCGTACGCCAGAGCGCGCCAGCTCGGCGATCGCGACGGCGCCACGGTCCGCGTCGGAACAGACGACCGAGAGGGCGGCGGGGTCGGGCTCCAGGACAACGGCTCCGAGCTCGCGGCCCAGAACTTGTTCGGCTTCGGGCCGCTGGTCCGGGTGCAGCAGACGCACATGCAGCGCGCCTGAGCCCACCGACGCCTTCAGCTGGCCGGGCGTGCCCTCGGCGATCACCCTGCCGTGGTCGATGACGGCGATCCCGTCGGCGAGCTGGTCTGCCTCCTCTAGGTACTGGGTGCAGAGCAGGATCGTGGTTCCCTCCGCCACCATCGCCCGGATGATCTCCCAGACCTGGTTGCGTGAGCGCGGATCCAGCCCGGTCGTCGGCTCGTCGAGGAACATCAGCTCCGGGGTGACCACGATGCTGGCAGCGATGTCGAGCCGGCGTCGCATCCCGCCTGAGTAGTGCTTGACGAGCCGACCCGCGGCCTCTGCGAGCCCAAAGGCGTCGAGCAGTTCGGCGGCGCGAGCCTTGGCCGCCGGTCGCTTCAGCCCCAGCAGGCGCCCGAGCAGGGTCAGGTTCTCGCGTCCGGTGAGGTCCTCGTCCACCGAGGCGAGCTGGCCGGTGAGGCTGACGGCGGCACGGACGGCGTCAGCCTCGTCCACGATGTCGTGCCCCATGACCCGGGCGCTTCCCGCATCCGGGCGGATCAACGTCGCCAGCATGCGGATGGTGGTCGTCTTGCCGGCGCCGTTGGGGCCGAGAACCCCGTAGACGGACCCGCGGCGTACGGCCAGGTCCACCCCGTCAACGGCGCGGGTCTCACCGTAGGACTTGACGAGGCCGGTGGCCTCGATGGCGAGTGGCGAGTGGGTCATCAGAACTGGCTCCCGAAGATCGGCGTCGGTGTGTCCAGGGCTCACACGGTAAGAGACTGGCTGGAGCCCCGGAACTCATCGCTCGCCGACCCGGGTGGCCGGCCCACAGTGCCCGGCTCGCCCCTGTGCCCTGCTCAGGCCCCGGCTGTTCTGACGCTCTTCGCCGCTCAGCCGCTCGGTTCCATTCCTGGGACCTCCGGGTTCGCGTCCTCGGCGACAGCAGCCGGCGAGTCTTCGGCCGCCTCTGTGACGCCTTCCTCGTCCATGATCTTGGCTTCCAGGTCGTCGACGATGCGGCGCGGGTCGTCAGTCATACGGCGTCCGTACCCGAGCAAGAGCGGCGCACTCCCGCCGGTGTCACGAGTCCTTGGTCGGAAGCCCCAGAGTTCCCGCTTTTGCCCGTACGTGGCGGGCGTCAGTCCTCAAGAGCCGCCCAGAACGCCTCACGTACGCCGCTGGCGCCCCAGGCGTTCGGCTCGATCACGTCGCAGAACCACAGCGCGCGATCGGCTGGTCGAGGCTCCGGCCGGGAAGGGTCGCCGGCGAGCACGCCGTGGCCGCGAAACTGCTCGCCGATCTCCGCGACGGCAGCGCCGTGCTGAGCGGCGACGTGTCGCAGTACGTCGTTGAGCTCCTCGATGACGCGGACGGCGTCCGGCCACGGCGGCAGCCCGAGCCGGCTCGCGTCACCCGTCCCGTCGCTGGGGTCGTACACCGTGCCGACGACCACCCGGCCGGCGGGCGCGAGCAACCCGTGCAGGTCGGTCAGCGCCCGGGACACCGCCCGCCCCACCCGTTCGATCGTGTCGCGGGCTGCCCCCGTGTCGCCGTAGGTCGACAGCACGTCGTTGCCGCCGATCGTCAGGGTGACCAACGTGGGCCGGATCCGCAGCGCCGCAAGTCGCGGTAGCTGCGCATCGAGGAGTGTCGTGGTCGTGGCGCCGTCGGTCGCGAGCAGACGGAACGTCATGTCCGGTTCGTAGGACACAAGGTCCCGCCCGCGCCACTGCGGGAAGTCGTCATCACGGTTGCGGAACAACAGGCTCGCACCGCCGCTGCCCGGTCCACCCGAGTAGTCGTCGATGGAGATCGAGTCACCAAGCGCGACGTACGCCGTCGCCGCCCTGTCAGCCATGCCCCATGGTCCTCCGGCGAGGGCAGCGGGCGACCCATCCGCTCCAGGGAGGCGGGTGAGGGACCTCTCATCCGGGTCTCATCGCGGTTTCAGGGTCAACGCCAATGCTCGGTGAAGACAGGAACCGCCACGCGGCCCGCTCGGCGGGCCGCCCGGAGAAAAGGAGAAACACCATGGACGTTCTCAAGCGCGCCGGCGTCATGACCCTGGCGGCGGCCTTCGGGCTGAGCCCGTTGGTCGTCGGCCAGGCGGCGAGTGCCGCAGCCGGTGACGGCGACCGGCTCTACGCTAACCGCGAGGACAGCGTGACCGAGGTCGTGGCGATCGACAACGACGACGACCTCGACGACGACACGAGCAGGAGCCGCACCGGCGGCGACGGCACCGGCGCCACCGCCAACAGCAACGACGGCACCAACAGCCGCATGACCGGTGTGACCCGCGGAGACCGTGACGTCAGCCGGGGTGACCTCACCAAGGACGTCACCCGGGACGGCAAGGGCGACCTGACCCGTGACAACTCCCGTCACGCCACGAACGACAGCTCACGCGACGACACCCGCTGAGCGGCGGTCCGGGGCGTGTCCAACGCGGACGCGCCCCGGACCTGCAAGTCCCAAGTCCGCACACCGCGACGGAATGAGGCAACAGATGGGCAGCTCGTGGAGCTTTGCCGAAGGCGACGAGATCGTGCCAGGACGCGTCGCTGTCCAGACCCTGGGAGGCGGGCATCGCTACGAGGCCTACCTGGCCTGGGACGACCGGCTCTTCGCACCGGTCGTCGTCAAGGTGGTCCGCCCGGACCAGGTCGAGGACTCGGCCACCCTACGTGGACTGGCCCGGGAGGTCGCCACCATCCAACGGCTCAACCACCCGGTACTCATGCGCGCCTTCGACGCCGTCCTCGACGGGCCACGCCCGCACGTGGTCCTCGAGAACCTGGACGGTCCCCGGTTGTCGACGCTGCTGCGCCGGTACGGGCCGCTGCCGCTCGAGCAGCTCCTCCCCCTGGGACTCGAGCTCTGCTCCGCGCTGCACTACCTGCAGACCGAGCGGACGGTGCACCTGGATGTGAAGCCCAGCAACATCATCATGGGCTCACCGCCGCGTCTCATCGACCTCAGCATCGCGCGCACGCTCGACGAGGCGGCCGCACTTGACCACCCCGTCGGCACCGATGCCTACATGGCCCCCGAGCAGTGTGACCCGCCGCACAGCGGCTCGCCGTCCAGCCCGGCCGACATCTGGGGCCTCGGGGTGACGCTCTTCGAGTCCGTCGCCGGTTACCGGCCGTTCAGCCAAGGCGCCCCCGCTGACCTTGCTAGCGACCCCGAGCAGGTGTGGCCGCAACTGGTCGAGGAACCGGCGGTGCTGCCTGAGCGCGTGGCCGATGTGGTCGCCAAACCGATCCTGGCCTGTCTCGAGCCGATACCGACCGATCGGCCGACCGCCGCCGAGCTCGCGTACCTGCTTGAACCTTTGGTTGGCGCGTTGCCGAAGCCGGTGCTGGCTGGCTTCCGGCCGGCACCGCGTTGACCTGCAACTGCAGCTGGACTCCCCGTCAGTCGGTTACCCGCCGCGCGACCGCCCGGCAGTATCGTCCGCGATGAGCGGCCGCACCGGCTGGTCCACAAACCGGTAACCCATGCCGCGCACCGTCTCGATCCGAGCGGTTCCCAGTTTGCGGCGCAGGTAGCGCACGTAGACGTCGACGACGTTGGAGCCGGGGTCGAAGTCGTAGCCCCAGACGTGGGAGAGCAGCTGTTCGCGGGAGAGCACCTGCCCGGGGTTGCGCAGGAAGGTCTCCGCGAGCACGAACTCGCGGGCGGTGAGGTCGACGGTTCGACCGTCGACGGCGGCCCGCCGGGTCCGGAGGTCCAGGGAAAGGTCCCCGTTGCGGAGCACCGTGACCTCCGGGGATCTCTCGTCGCGCAGCCGCAGCCGGATCCGCGCCAACAGCTCCTCAAACCGAAACGGCTTGCTCATGTAGTCGTCCGCTCCACTTTCGAGGCCGGCCACGGTGTCGATGACGGAGTCCCGTGCGGTCAGGATGATCACCGGCAGGGAACCGCGGGCCTTGCGCAGCCGGCGAAGCACGGTGAACCCGTCCGCGCCCGGCAGCCCGATGTCGAGAACCAGCAGGTCGAAGTTGCCGGACAGCGCGAGATCCAGCGCCGACACACCGTCCGTGACGACGGTGGCGGTGAAGCCGTTGGCGTTCAGCCCCCGTTCCACGAACGACGCGATCCGTGTCTCGTCCTCCGCGATGAGGATGCGGCTCATGGGACCTCCTGCTCCCTCAATGGACTCTGGTGGCCGAGGGCTGCAGGGTGGGCGACCGGTTGTCGCCGGTGTCAGTCGCTGGGTCCTGCCCCGCCGGGACGGCGCGCAGGGGGACCACGACCGTGAAGGTCGCACCGCGGCCCGGTGACGAGTCGAGGAGCACGCGGCCGTCGTGCGCCTCGGCAATGGCGCGGACGATGGAGAGCCCGAGCCCGGAGGAGTCACTCCTGGCCGCGCCGACACCCCGCTCGAAGCGGTCGAAGATCCGGGTTGCGTCCTCGGACCGGACGCCGGGACCGCTGTCCCTGACCCAGAGCCGGACCCACGTGGAGTCAGCGGAGGATCCGATGGCGACGACGTCCGAGGGCTCCGTGTGCCGTACGGCGTTCGCGGCGAGCTGGATCAGCGCCTGAGTCAACCGCTGCCGGTCGGCGATGAACGACCCGGAGGCCCTCGCGTCGAGGACCCACTTCCGGTGGCCGAGGCCTCGGGCCTTGTCGAGGACGTCGTCGGTGAGGACTCCGACGTCCAGCGCGTCGAGGCGCAGGAAGTCGGGTCGGCCGGCCTTTGCCAGTACCACTAGGTCGTCGACGAGACGTCCCATCCGGTCGAGCTCGTCGATGACCAGCGTCCTGGTCGCCTGCACTTCGGCTACGTCGCCCTCGTCGAGCAGCTCCATGTGGCCGCGCACGATCGTGATGGGGGTCCGCAGCTCATGGCCCGCGTCGTCGAGGAACTGGCGCTGCGTGGCAAAGGCCTGCTCGAGTCGGTCGAGCATCGCGTTGAAGGTCACGGCCAGGTCGGAGACGTCGTCGTTGCCAGACACAGCGATGCGCTGAGCGAGGTCGCTGTCACTGATCTCGTGAGCCGTAGCCCGTAGGTCGCGCAGTGGCTTGAGCAATCGGCCCGCCACCACCCAGCCGCCAACGCCGATCGCCATCAGTGCGATCGTCGCGACCACGGAGTAGACCCGCACCGCGTCGATGAACTCGGCATGCTCGAACGCGCTGTAGTAGGCGACGACGAAGGCGCCACTGCGCCCGTCCTGTCGCACCAGCTTGACCGCGAACCTGACGTCACCGGCTGCCGGTACGTTGACGGTTCCGAACCCGCCGGAGTCCAGGGCCTTGACGGCCTGCACGAAAGGTGGGTACGCGACGAGCGTCTTCCCGGCGCGGCCTTGCACGATTCGCGGCTTGCCGTCCAGGAAGGCCAGCAGCGCCTCATGCTCGGCCGGGACGTTGCGCTCGAGAGCTGTCTCCAACAACCGATCCACAGAGTCGAAGCCTCGTCCGGTGGCCGGATCGACTCCCTCCTGGGCGAACGCGGTGAACTCGTCAATCTCCTGGCCGATCGCCTCGTCGATACGGCTGTCGATGCGGGCAGCCTGCACGACGTACGCCGCAAAGCCCGCGCCCACAAGGCCCACCGCGGTCAGCAAGACCACGGAGGCCAGGATGCGCGTCCGCACGGAGCGCGCCTGCTCGACGAGGGTGCGCCGCGACCACCACCGCTTAACCGTCGTCGCGCTCGCCGTCGTCCTCCTCGCCGTCGTCGCGCTCGCCCTCGTCCTCCTCGCCGTCGTCGCGCTCACCGTCGCCCCGCTGACCGGCGTCCCGCTCGGCGTCGTCGCGCTCACCGTCGCCCCGCTCACCGTCATCCCGCTGACCGCCGTCCCG
>JAUJNY010000001.1:637484-843922 GCA_030447955.1 Jiangellales bacterium | reverse complement strand
GTCGCCCCGCTCACCGTCGTCCCGCTCACCGTTGTCCCGCTGACCGCCGTCCTGCTCGGCGTCGTCGCGCTCGCCGTCATCCCGCTCGCCGTCGCCCCGCTCACCGTCGCCCCGCTCACCGTCGTCCCGGATGCCGTCGTCGCGCTCCCCGTCGTCCCGCTCGCGGTCCTCCTCCTCGCCGTCCGACGTCGCGTCCCGGGAGATCTCGTCGTCGTCAGGGTCTGCCGCCGACTCCCGGCCATTCCCGCCCGAGAGGGAAGCGTCGCGGCGATCCTCGCGCGCGTCGCTCCGGACGAGGTCCGGGTTGGGGGCGATCGTCTGTAGCGGTTGGTCGCGACCTGGCGGTGGCGGTCCCGCTGGCCCCCCGTTCAGCAGGATCGGCCCACCCACGTCCGGCTCGGCGTTCCCGCTGCCGATGAGGAGAATCACCGCCGTCAAAGCTCCGACCGCTATGGCCATCGCGAGCGCCATGACTTCCGGACGACGCACCATGCTCAACATTCTCAGGATCTTTGTCGAGGCCCCACATGAGAGCGCCATGAGAAGGCTCTCATCTTAAGGTGCGCTGCTGCCGCGTCCTGCAGGCGGCGCGCCCCAAGAGTTCACCCGGCGGATGAGGCCATCCACGTCTCGACGTCCTCGGCGGAGCGCGGCAGGCCCGCGGACAGCAGCCGCGCGCCGTCGTCGGTGACGACGAGGTCGTCCTCGATCCGAATGCCGGTCCCGCGCATCTCCTCGGGCAACAGCAGGTCGTCGGCCTGCAGGTAGAGACCAGGCTCGACGGTCAGCACATGTCCGGGCTCCAGGACGCCGTCGAGGTATGCCGTCGCACGCGCGCGTGCGCAGTCGTGGACGTCGAGCCCGAGCATGTGCCCCGACCCGCACAGCGTCCAGCGGCGGTAGATGGTCGAGGATTCGTCGAGCGCCTCCTCCGCCGAGCACGGGAGCAGCCCGAGGTCGGCCAGCCCGTGCGCCAGGACGCTCATGCCGGCGCGGTGGAACTCGCGGAACCGGGCGCCCGGCCGGAGCGTCGCGATGCCGGCCGACTGGGCTTGGTGGACGAGGGTGTACAGGTCCCGTTGCAACGGCGTGAACCGTCCGGTCACCGGCAGCGTGCGTGTCACGTCGGCGGTGTAGAGCTCACGGTTCTCCGCACCCATGTCGAGCAGCAGCAGCTCACCGGGACGCACCGGCCCGTCGTTGTCGATCCAGTGCAGGGTGGTTGCGTGCGGCCCGCCCGCGACGATGGAGCTGTAGCCCACGTCGTTGCCCTCGAGCCGGGCCCGGCGCCAGAAGGTCCCCTCGATCCAGCGCTCACCGAGCTCGACGGCGCGCGGCATGTCCGCGACCACATCGGTGAAGCCTCTCTCGGTGATCGCCACCGCGTCCTCGAGCTGCTCGAGCTCCCACGCGTCCTTGACGAGCCGGAGCTCCGACAGCGTCGCCGCAAGTTCGGCGTCACGGGAGTCGTCCGTCGTCGCGACCGCCGCGTCGACGGCGGCGTCGACGCCGCGTCGTACGCGCGTCGGGACGTCGCCGCGCAGCGCGCCGTCGAGCTCGTCGATGTGCCTGGTCTCCAGGCCGTACGACGCGGACACCTCGGCAAGCGAGGGACGACGCCCGGCCCACAGCTCGCCGTAGACGCGGTCGCGCCAGAACTCGTCGCTGGAGGTCCGGTCGGCGCGCGGGCGCAGGTAGAGGACGGCGTCGTGGCCGCGAGTGCCGTGCGGCTCGAGCACCAGCACCGCGTCAGAGGTTTGCGACCCGGTGAGCCACACGTGGTCCGAGTGCGGACGGAAGCGGAACGTCACGTCGTTGTTGCGGGTGACGTAGCTGCCCGACGGCACGACGACCCGCTCGCCCGGGAAGCACTCTGACAGCCGCGACCGGCGCTTCGCCGCCCACGGCGCGACGGCGTGCGGCGCTGCGTCCGTTGCCGGCTCCGTGGCCCAGTCGCGGGTCATGAACGCCTCGAGCGCGGGCGTGACGGGCAGGTCGTGGCTCCCGGTGTTGAGCTCGGCTCGGCTCACCGTGTACCTCCTCCGCAGGGGGCACCCAACGTACGCGACACCGCCGACTCACCGCGTCCCGGTCGCGAGGCGCACGCTCGCGGCTACCAGGCGACGACCTGCGTGCCGCTCGTCGCGGTCAGCGTCGCGTACGCCTCACGCAGCCGGTCGAACACGGGACCGGGGCTGCCCGAGCCGATGCGGCGTCCGTCGACCTCGATCACCGGCGCCAAACCACCCATCGTCCCGGTCACGAAGACCTCCTCGGCCGCGTAGACCTGGGCGAGGGAGAATTCGCCAACCTCGTATGGGACGTCGCCGTCGGCGCACAGCTCGAGCACCGCCGCGCGGGTGATCCCTTCGGGGCACGCACGGGTCGTCGGTGTGCGGACCACGCCGTCCCACCCAAGGAACACGTTGGTCGCGTTGGTCTCCGCGACGAACCCGTGGTCGTCGAGCATGAGGGCGTCGTCGGCACCGGCAACGTTGGCCTCAATCTTGGCGAGTATCGAGACGAGCAGGTTGTTGTGGTGGACCTTCGGGTCCAGCGAGTCGGGACGGGCGCGGCGCACGCTCGCGGTGATCAGCGTGATGCCGGCGGCGTCGTAGACCGGCGACTTGTGCTCGGGGACCACGATGAGCGTCGGGCCGCTCTGGTTCAGCCGCGGGTCCATGCCGGAGGTCACCTTCACACCACGCGTCAACGTCAGCCGGATGTGCACGTCGTCGGTCATGGAGTTGGCCTCCAGCGTGCGCCGGATCTGCTCGACGATGTCGTCGTCCGAGGGCACCTCGACAAAGGCCAGCGCCTGCGCCGAGCGACGCAGCCGGGCCAGGTGCGCGTCCAGGCCGAAGATGCGCCCGTTCTTCAGCCGCAGCCCCTCCCACACCGCGTCGCCGCCCTGGACGACCGAGTCGAACGGACTGACCCCCGCCTCATCGCGATGCGTCAGCCGGCCACCGACGTTGACGATCAGGTCGCGGTTGCGCTCGTCAAAGGTCTGCAGCACGGGCTCTCCTCAGGCCTGGATCCGGTGCGCCGCCAGCGCCTCGTAGTAGGGACGGCACCGCTCGACGAGGCCGAGCAGCCGGTCGGGGATGGGCTCGCGCCGCGGCTCGTAGGCGGCGAAGCCGGTGGACTCCCACGCGCGTGCGTACCAGTGCGGCGCCCAGACCCCGTCGGTGGCGCGCCGGCCAGCGGGCCAGCCGAGCATCGCGTCGTCGAACGGCACGTCGAGCGCGTCGCACAGCGCCCGCAGCACCGGCTCCGGCTGCTGGAGCACATCACGCGCGTCGACGACCGCTCCGCCGAAGCGCGCGTACAGCTCGGCCTGCTGCGGTAGTCCCAGGTCCTCCAGCGTCGGCTCGGCGCGCACCTTCGCGTACGACACCACGACGTCCGCGGGGTCACGCACCAGGAACGCGTGGCGCAGCCCGGCCAAGTCCGCCGGGTCGAGCTCGCGCGGCAGGTGGTGGGCCATGTGTTTCTGGTACTGCACCGTCGCGTCGCCGGGCAGCGGCCCCCGGGTGAGCTGGTCGACGACCACTCGCCAGTCGGTGGGCTGGCTGCGCAGCACCTCCTCCCGGCCGGGGTGGTCAAGTCCGGTGGCGTTGAGGTAGCAGGCATAGAACGGCTCGTCGACCACGGCGCAGTCGGCGCGGTGCTCCCACGCGCGCATCATCGCGGTGGAGATGTTGCGTGGCCCCGACCACATGGCGATGCGCACGACCGGGGGCACGTCCAGACGCTATCCGCCCGCCACCCTCAACCGACGTCGCGTACGACGCCGCTGGCGGCCATCGGGTCGCGAGCCTTGGCGTCGCGGAGCACCAGCCGGGCAGCGTGCCAACCGCACATGCCGTGCACGCCCCCACCGGGTGGAGTGGAGGACGAGCACAGGTAGAGCCCGGGCACCGGCGTCCGCCACGGTTGGCGGCCGAGCACCGGTCGCGCGAGCAGCTGGCGCACGTCGGCCGTACCGCCGCCGATGTCGCCCCCGACGTTGTTGGGGTTGTGCCCCTCGAGCGCGGCCGGCCCCATCGCGTGGCGGGCCATGATGCGGTCGCGAAAGCCCGGGGCGAATCGCTCCACCTGGCTCTCGACGGCCTCGGTCATGTCGAGCGTCGAGCCATGGGGGACGTGGCAGTACGCCCAGCCGGTGTGCCGGCCGGCCGGTGCCCGCGTCGGATCCGCGACGCTGGCCTGCACGAACAGCACGAACGGACGCTCCGGGTGCCGGCCACGGGCGACCGTACGCTCGGCCGCCGCCACCTCCGCCATGCTGCCGCCCACGTGCACCGTGGCTGCCCGGGAGACCCCGGGATGCTTCCACGGGACTGGACCGTCGAGGGCCCAGTCGAGCTTGAACACGCCGGGGCCGTAGCGGTAGCCGGCCAGCTTGCGGGCGTACCCCGGCGGGAGCTTGTCACCGGCGACCGCGAGCACCTGCCGGGGGGTGAGGTCGAGCAGCACCGCGCCGGCCGGAGGCAGGTCCGTCAACGACCTTACGGGCGACTCGCAGACCACCTCCCCACCCAGCTCGCGCAGGCGTCGCACCAGCGCTTCGGTGATGGCTACGGAGCCCCCGCGGGCCACCGGCCAGCCGACGTGGTGGCCCAGCAGGGCGAGCAGCAGCCCGAAGCCGCCGGTGACCGGTGCGTGCAGGTCACGGACGGAGTGCGCCGCGCAGCCGGCCAGCAGCGCCCTGGCCTCCTCGCCGCGCAGGGCCCGGGCCAAAGAGGTCGCGGGTGCCGCGCCGAGCGCGCCGAACGCGGCGAGAGCGGCAAGTGAGGTCGGCTGGGCGGGTGGCAGGCCCCGCGGGGACAGGATGGCCTCGACGAGCCCGTCGGCCCCGCTCAGCAGGGGCGCCATCAGCCGGCGCCACGATCCGCCGCCGGCTCCCAGACCCGCGGAGGTGCTCTCCTCCGAGCACTCCAGCAACGCCGCGCGTCCACCGTCGAGGGGGTGGGCGAGCTGCACCTGCGGCTGGCACCAGGCCACGTCCGCGAGCAGCCTGCGCAAGACCGGCGACGCGAGCGCGAGGGGGTGGACGCTCGAGCAGACGTCGTGGCGAAACCCGGGCAGCGTCAGCTCTTCCGTACGGGCCCCCCCGCCGGGTGTTCGCGCGGCCTCGCGGACCTCGACCCGCCAGCCCGCCTGTGCGAGCGTCACGGCAGCCACGAGCCCGTTGGGTCCCGATCCGACGACCACCGCGTCCCGGCGGCGTCCAGTCGCCATGCCCATCCGACCGTCTCCCCTTCCGACCGCCGTCGTTCTCCCCGATACTGCCGTGTTGGTAGAAATCAGCGTCGGGGTCAGCGTCCCGGTGCTTCACTGCCGTGACGGGGGACCGGTCCACGGGAGGCGCCCATGCGCATCGAGGCCACCGCCATCTCCTTGTCCTGGATCCCGTCCGAGTCGGTGTCAGGCTCGTTGCGCCGCGGCTTCGACGTAGGGCTGGCGCACTACGACCAGCCGCCGACGGATGTCCTCGCCGGTGTCGATGAGGTCCACAGCCTGCGCGCGGCCGACCGCTTCCGCTTCGCCAACGTCCTCGCCGCCTGGGCCGAGGTGCGCGACGGCCGCATCGTCGCCGCAGGCCATGGCGCCGACTCGGGGCTGGTGATGGGCTCGACCACGGTGCGGGTCGCGCAGCTGGGGGCGACCTTCCGCGGGTACTCACTGCCCGTCCGACAACCGCCACCGGAGCAGCTTGCCGAGAGCGTCCGCGTCGTCCAGACCGTGGGGGGACGGACCGGCGTGCCGCTCCCGCGGCCCGTGCCGCACCCGCCGTTCGTGCGGTGGCAGGCACCAATCGTGTGGACGACCCTCGCGCTGGACCTGCACGCCGACGGTCAGGTGGAGGTCACGCTGCCCGGTGCCAGCGCCTTCCCCCGGCACTGGGTCTACGGCCCGGATGGCCGCCTGGCGCTGAAGAGCGGGCTCACCGACCAGGCGACGTGGGTCGCGCACTCATTCGGCACCCGTACGCCCTGGGGAGAGCAAGACTCCCCCGTCCTCGTCACCGCGGCGGAGAGCGAGCTCGAGCGGCAGATGTCGCACGAGCTCATGCGCGGCGGTCGTCCGCCGGAGATCCGGCGGGTGCCCGTCGGAGCCACGGTGACCCGTCAGGGTGATCCCGGCGACGAGCTCTTCCTCCTGCTCGACGGTGTGCTCGGCGTCGACGTCGACGGTGAGCGCATCGCGGAGGTCGGGCCGGGCGCCGTGCTCGGTGAGCGCGCAGTGCTCGAGCACGGCACTCGAACGTCGACGCTGACGGCGATCACGCCGGCTCGGCTCGCCGTCGCGCCCGCCGCCACCGTCGACCTTGACCGGCTGCGGGCACTGGCAGACCTGCACCGGCGCGAGGACGGGGCGCCGACCCCCAGCGGCCGCGCCGAATAGGCATCGGCTCCGGGGCCAGCCGTGGATGACCTCCCGACCGGGACACTGACGCTGTTGTTCAGCGACATCGAGGGGTCGACGAGCCTGCTGAGTCGGCTGGGCGACCGCTACGCCGAGGTGCTCTCGGCCCAACGCACGATCCTGCGCGCCGCGTTCGGCCGGTGGCGGGGCCGGGAGATGGGCACCGAGGGGGACAGCTTCTTCGTGGTCTTCTCCTCGGTCGGCGACGCGGTGGGTGCCGCGTTGCAGGCACAGCGCGAGCTCGCTGATTATCCGTGGCCAGCTGGAGCCGCTGTACGCGTCCGCATGGGACTGCACACCGGGGAGCCGACGCGGCACGAGGACGGGTACGTCGGAATGGACGTGCACCGGGCCGCCCGCGTCGCCGGGAGCGCACACGGGGGCCAGGTGTTGCTGTCAGAGGCGACCTGCCGGATCGCTTCCGCGCAGCGTCTCGACGGTGTCACGTACGTCGACCTCGGCCACCATCGGCTCAAGGATCTCCCCGAGGAGGAGCACCTCTTCCAGCTCGCCGCGGAGGGCCTGGAACGCCGCTCCCCGCCGCCGAAGAGTCTGGGAGCGGCGGCCAGCCTGCCGGTCCCGACCACCTCGATCGTCGGCCGCGACGGCGAACTGAGAGAGCTGCAGGAGCTCATCAAGGCCGCCGAGGTCAGGCTGGTGACGCTGACCGGACCCGGTGGGACCGGCAAGACACGGCTCGCCATCGCGCTGGCCGCACTGCTGGAGGGCAGCTTCGGAGACGGCGTCTACTTCGTGCCGCTGGAGTCGGTGGAGTCGGCGGAGGTCATGTGGACGACGATCGCCGAGGCGCTCGGCGTGACCGGCGAGGGCCGCGCGCCGCCGACGTTCCTCGAGTACGTGGCTCCACGCGAGCTGCTGCTGATCCTCGACAACCTGGAGCAGCTGCCCGACGCAGCGGGAGTCGTCGACCGGCTGTTAGCGGCGGGGCAGGGCGTGCGCATCGTTGCGACATCGCGTCGCCCGCTGCACCTGTCCGGAGAGTACGAGCACCCGGTGCCGCCGCTGACGCTGCCGGACGCCGCAGCCGCCGATGGGGTGGGTGACTCCGGTGCGGTGCGGCTCTTCATCCAGCGTGCGCGGATGGTGCGCCCGGCCTTCGCCCTCTCCTCCGACAACCTCGACGACATCGTCGACATTTGCCGGCGCATGGACGGTCTCCCACTGGCCATCGAGCTGGTAGCGGCGCGGCTGCGGCTGCTGACGGTCCGCGCGCTCCGTACCCGCCTCGACAACGCTTTGGAGTTGACCGGCCCGGCGGCCGGTCGGCCGACGCGCCAGCAGACCCTGCGCAGCACGATCGCGTGGAGCTACGAGCTGCTGTCGCCGGACTCGCGGTTGATGTTCCGCCAGCTCGGGGTCTTCAGCGGAGACTTCGACCTCGACGCGGTCGCTGCCATGACCGGCGACGGCGTCGATCCGCTGAACCACGTGGTCCCACTGGCCGACGCGAGCCTCGCGACGGTGGGCGAGGGACCGGACGGCGAGCCGCGAGTGCGGCTGCTGCAGACCGTGGCGGGCTTTGCGCGTGAGCGACTGGCGGAGGAGGGCGAGCTGGAGGCCGCCCGCCGTCGACATGCGGAGCACTACCTCACCGTGGCCGAGGCGACCAGCGCGCAGCTGCGCAGCCCCCACTACCTCGCCATCCGAGATCGGATCGAAGCCGATCTCGACAACATGCGCGCCGCGCTCAGCTGGGCGCTGTGCGAGGAGGCCCCGCAGCGCCTTCCCACGCCGGAGGAGCTCGTCATCGGCCTGCGGCTCTGCCAGGCGCTGAGCTGGTTCTGGTACGCCTGCGGCTACTCGTCCGAGGGCAGGCGGTGGCTTGCGAGCGCGTTGAACGCGGCGGCTGACAGGCACAGCCGCGAGCTCATCAGCGTCATGCACAGCTTGGCCGTCCTGCTCCTCCTGCAGGGTGAGACCGCGCAAGCCCGGGACATGCTGGAGACCTGCCTGGACTTCTGGCGCCGCGAAGGTGATCCGAGCAACATCGCCAAGGAGCTCAACAGCCTGGGCGTCGCATACCGCTCGTTAGGCGAACCCGACACGGCGCGCAGGCTCTTGGCGGAGGGCATCACCGTGGCGCGCGGTGCGGGTGAGCACGGCCGGCTGGCCAACGTGCTGTCCAACCTGGCAATGATCGAGTTGGACGAAGAGCAGCCGGACCGCGCGGCCGAGCTGCTGAACGAGGCCCTCGAGATCGACCGGGAGCTCGGGGACGCGTGGGCCGAGGCCGTCGACCACGTCAACCTCGCCGGCGCGGTGTTGCGGGGCGGGAACGCGCGGCGGGCGTACGAGCGCCTCGTGGCCAACGGTCCCGCAGCCGTCGCCCTCGGGGACGTGGACCTCACCGTCAGCGTGATCGAGCTGTTCTGCATGGTGTTCGCCGAGCTCGGGGACCCGGCCGGCGCTGCCCGCCTGCTGGGCGCCGCGGAGGCCATGCGGGAGAAGGCCGAACTGCCGCTCCCGGTGCCGGACGCGGCGATGCTGGAGAAGTCGGTCGGCAGGGCGCGCCGGCTCCCCGACGCCGCGACCTGGGACAAGAACGTGCGGATCGGTAACGACTACAGCGTCGACGACGCCCTGGCCGACGCGCTCCGCGGCCCCGCATCCGTACGGTCCGCCGACGCAGCTGTCTAGCGGCCCTAGGGCAACGCTTCGACAGCCCGGAAGTCCGGAGATTGCAGGAAACCGTCGGGGATCGCGTGGTCACTGGTGCGTCAGCCTTGAGTCAGCTCCCGGAGCCGCTGCCCGTCGGCGGCGAACGTCTCCTTCAGCCGGGCGTGCAGGGACTCGTCCAGCACGGCGTGCCGGGGCGTCAGAGGTGGACGCCACTCATCCACCCGGTCGAGGTCGTTCCAGCCGTGCTGGTCCCTGCGCAACCCGAGGACGCGGTGCAGCGACCGCAGGGTTGCGCCGGGGCGCGCGCGGAGCTGCTCCTGGCGAACGACGGTGATGGATGCGCGGTCATAGTGTGCGAGGAACGGGCGAAGCCGCTCGTAGTACAGGCCGCGGGCAACGTACTGACTGCTCGGATCGAGCAGTGCCTCGCCGACCGGACGTCGCTCCGTCCCCTCGGCAACGTGATGGCGGTACTGGGATAGGGCCCGGTCGATCGGGTCGCGCACGAGGTAGACGAGGCGGGCCGTCGGCAACACGGCCGCCATGCGGGCAGCGACCTCCGGATGATCCGGGGACGTGTAGCCCGGCGAGGACTCCCCGCGTACGGCGGCGGGCGGGAAGTGGTGCGCGTACCACTCGACGCCGCGGTGCCAGTTGCCGCGCGTCCAGCCGAGTTGCTCCGCTTTCGCAGGGCTCATCCCCGACTGCTTGCCGCCGGTCGCGTCGACAGGTCCGAAGAAGAAGTTGAGCTCCTTTGGATCCGACATGGCGATCTGCGGGTGCTTGTCGAGCAGCCGGTGGAGCGCGGTCGTCCCGCACTTCATCGCGCCGATCACCACGAGGTTCGGCAACGCGGACCCGCTCGGCATACCCGGCATGATGCCGCGCCCCCGGCCGTCCGGGGCGGGCGAGGCCCGGGCGTCAGCTGCGGGCGGCCGGTGATCCCGCGGACTCCACCGCTGCCCGGACCTCGGCTACTCGCTCACCGGCGAGGAGCCCGATAGCTGCCGCGTGTTCGGCCGCGGCAACGCTGTCCTCGATCAGCAGCATGGGCACGCCCAGGCCGGCGAGCTCGTCCGCGAGCCGACGAACGCGCTGGGTCCGCGCGGGCGAGGGCGGCGGCGCGTCGCGGATGTAGATCGCGCGGATCCGCTGCGGCGCCGAACGGGCTACGGCGGCGTACGCTTCCGCGTCGTCCTGGCCGCTGTCGCCGACCAGCACCCACGACAGCTGCGCGTGCTCGGCGAGCAGGGCGGCGATCGTGGAGGTCTTGTAGGCGATGCCGTTCTGGCGGAACAGCCCGGACTGACCGGGACCCCAGTCAGTCATCAGCAACGGACCGACCGGAAACCCGTGCCGGACGATGAAGCGCTCGAGCACCCCGTGCAGGTTCCACGCACCCGTGGAGACGTAGAACACCGGCGCCCGGCCGCTGTCGCCCGCCACCAGGCCGCGGTAGAGCTCGGCTCCACCGGAGAGGGCGGTACGCGCGTCCTCGGGCACGAGCAGCGTCGTGCGGACGGCCTCCACGAGGCGGGTCAGCCCGGTGCGGATGACGGTGTCGTCGACGTCGCTCACCAGGCCGAGCCGCGCCGCCGGGTCGACGACGAGCACCTGGCCGGTGGCCCTTCCGTCCGGGGCGGCGGGGAGCTCGAAGGTGACCGGCTGCCAGCCGGGGTCGAGCTCGCCCACGTCGAGCGTGACCCGGACGTAGCCCTCCCGGTCCGCCGTCGTGGACAACTGCCGATCCCCGACTTGAACGCCCACCGGCTCACCGGGGACCTCGACGGTGAGGTAGTGCCGCAGCGCGGTGCCAAACGTCGACACCGGCCGGGCTGGCGAGTCCGCCGGCCGGGAGCGGCGCAGCAGCACCCGGGCGAGCACGTGCACCTGGGTACGGGTCCCGTGCCCGGCGTACGGAACGACCACGAGCCGCCACCCGGGGCGCCGGCGCAGCGCCGTGACCACGCCGCGCTGGAAGACGTCCTCCACGCGAGCCAGCGCGTGGACGAGCGCCCCGCGCAGGCCGGCTTGGGGGAGTTGGCTCGACGGGGGAAGGACGCGCATGTCCTAGAGGCTAGGGGGGTCGCCCGGACGGCGGACGCGGGACGGCAGACACAGGACGGTGGACGCAGGACGGTGGGCGCGGGAGGGCGACACCACCGCCGGGTCAACCGGGCAGTGGTGGCAGCGCGCCGGTCTCCTCGTACTCGATCAGCATGGCGATCCGGCGGGCGTGGCGGTCCTCACCGCCGAACGGCGTGACGACGAACGCGTCGACGAAACTCTCGATGTCCTCGACCGGGTGCTGGCGGGTCCCCACTCCCAACACGTTGGCGTCGTTGTGCTCGCGGGCGAGCCGGGCCGTCTCCTCGTTCCAGCCCAGGGCGGCCCGCACGCCGCGCACCTTGTTGGCAGCGATCTGCTCACCGTTGCCCGACCCGCCGAGCACGACCGCGAGGCTCCCCGGTTCACCGGCCACGGCGGCGGCCGCACGCAGGCAGAAGGGCGGATAGTCGTCGTCCGGGTCGAAGCTGTGCGGCCCGTGGTCGATGACCTCGTGGCCTTGAGCGCGCAGGCGCTGAGCGAGCCGCGCCTTGGCGTCGTACCCCGCGTGGTCCGAACCCAGGTGCACCCGCATGCGCCCAGAGTCTGGCAGTGCGCCGGAATGATCACGTTGACCCGGCTCCCCCCGCCTTCACCTGGCGCGCAACCTGGGTGAAGACGCCCCGCGCAAGGTTTACGTGATCATTTCGCAGGGTGCGGCGGGTCGATGTCAGTCGAAGGAGGGCGAGCGGGTACGGCTGCGCTTGAGCTCGAAGAACCCGTCGTACGCCGTCACCCCGCGGACGCCGTCCCACAGTCGCCCGGCCTCCTCGCCGCGGGGGGTCGGGGTGATGACCGGGCCGAAGAACGCGCTGCCCTCGACCGCGATGGTTGGCGTGCCGACGTCCGTGCCCACCTGGTCCATGCCGGCGTGGTGGCTCTCCTTGAGGGCCTCGTCGTAGTCGGTCGACGCGGCCTGCTGCGCAAGCTCGCCCGGCAGGCGGACCTCCGCCAGTGACTCGACGATGACCCTGTCCAGATCCTCGTCTCCGCCCGGGTGCAGCCGAGTGCCCATCGCGTCGTAGAGCCGCTTCACGTACTGCTCGCCGTGCAACTCCTTGGCGGCAGTGATCACGCGGACGGGTCCCCAGGCGGCGTCCATCCTCCGCTGGTAGTCCTCAGCCAGCTCGCGCCCGGAGTTGAGGTACGCCAGGGACATGACCCGCCAGCGGACGTGGATGGGCCTGACCTGCTCGACCTCCATGACCCACCGGCTCGTCACCCACGCCCACGGGCAGATGGGGTCGAACCAGAAGTCCACCGCAACCCTCTGCTGCGCTGAGGCGTTGGCGCCAGGGGTGTCGGACGTGTGAAGCGTGGGGGTTGCGGTCACAAGTTTCCTCTGCAGCGTCGAGTGGTCGAGTCTGTGGGTACAACCGGCGCCGCCGCCTTCGACATTCCACCATCGGCGGTTCTGCCAGGATGCGTCCCATGCCAGGTCAGAACCTCACCCGGGATGAAGCACGGGCGCGAGCCGCCGAGATCAGCGCCGATTCCTACACGATCGAGCTCGACCTCACCGACGGTGACAAGACATTCGTCTCCACCACCGTGGTCCGGTTCGGGTGCGCGGCGGCAGGGGCGTCCACCTGGCTCGACCTGATCGCGCCGAGTGTCCGCGAGGTCGTCCTCAACGGCCGCTCCCTCAACCCCGCGGAGGTGTTCGACGGCAAGCGCGTTCGCCTCGACGACCTGGCCGCGGACAACGAGGTCCGGGTGGTTGCCGACTGCGCGTACATGCACACCGGCGAGGGGCTGCACCGTTTCGTCGACCCGGTCGACGGCGAGATCTACCTGCACAGCCAGTTCGAGGTGGCCGACGCCCGACGCATGTACGCCTGCTTCGAGCAGCCTGACCTGAAAGCCCCGTTCACGCTGTCCGTCACTGCCCCGGACCACTGGCAGGTGGTGTCGGTCGCTGCGACGCCGAAGCCGGAGCCGGTACGCGAGGGGGTGGCCTGCTGGGCGTTCGAGCCGACGCCCCCCATCTCGACGTACATCACCGCGCTCGTCGCCGGCCCGTACCACGTCGAGCGAGAGGCGTACGTCAGCGACGGGCGCAATGTGCCGCTCGGGGTCTTCTGCCGCATGTCACTGGCCGCCCACCTGGACGCCGCCGCGATCTTCGAGGTGACCAAGCAAGGCTTCGCCTACTACGAGAACCTGTTCGACTACCCCTACCCGTTCACGAAGTACGACCAGCTGTTCGTCCCGGAGTTCAACGCCGGAGCCATGGAGAACGCCGGCTGCGTCACGATCCTCGAGGACTACGTGTTCCGCAGCAAGGTCACCGACGCGGCGTACGAGCGGCGCGCCGAGACGATCCTGCACGAGCTGGCCCACATGTGGTTCGGCGACCTGGTGACCATGCGCTGGTGGGACGACCTGTGGCTCAACGAGTCATTCGCCACGTACGCAAGTGTGCGCTGCCAGGCCGACGTGACGCGCTGGTCGAACGCGTGGACCACCTTCGCCAACGCCGAGAAGCTGTGGGCCCTTCGGCAGGACCAGCTGCCTTCCACGCACCCGATCTCTGCCGACATCCGCGACCTGGAGGACGTCGAGGTCAACTTTGACGGCATCACCTACGCCAAGGGCGCCTCCGTCCTCAAGCAGCTGGTCGCCTGGGTCGGGCCGGAAGAGTTCTTCGCCGGCCTGCGGACGTACTTTCGTCGCTTTGAGTGGGGCAATACCGAGCTGCGGGACCTGCTCGGCTGCCTGGAGGAGACCTCTGGGCGTGACCTCACCGCGTGGTCCGACGAGTGGCTGCGTACCGCCGGTGTGGCGACGCTGCGTTCGCAGTTCGAGGTGGACGACGAGGGCCGCTTCACCTCGTTCGCGGTCAGCCAGGAGGCCCCGGCCGAGCACCCCACGCTGCGCTCCCACCGGCTGGCCATCGGCCTCTACGACCAGCTGGATGGCTCCATCGTCCGGCGGCACCGGGTCGAAATTGACCTCGCCGGGGAGCGCACCGAGGTGCCGCAGCTGACCGGCCGGCACCAGCCCGACCTCATCCTGCTCAACGACGACGACCTGAGCTTCGCCAAGATCAGGCTGGACGAGCGTTCGCAGCGGACGTTGGTAGAGAGCATCGGCGACATCGCCGAGTCCCTGCCCCGGACGCTGTGCTGGACGGCGGCGACGGACATGCTCCGCGACGCCGAGCTGTCCGCGCACGCCTTCGTGTCTTTGGTGCTCGCCGGAATCGATCGCGAGAGCGACATCACGGTGGTGCAGACGCTGGTCGCGTCCACCAAAGCGGCCGTGGACCTGTACGCCGAGCCGGCGGCGCGGGCGGAGCTGGGCGCGCGCTGGGCCGCCGGGATGTACGAGCGAGCGCACGCCGCGGCACCGCAGAGCGATCAGCAGCTCGCCTTCGTACGAGCCTGGGTGGCGGCCGCACGCAGCGACGAGCACATCGCCGAGATGCGCGGGCTGCTCGACGGTAGCGTGGTCATCGACGGCCTGGCGGTCGACACCGACCTGCGCTGGCTGGTGCTGCAGCGCCTGGTCACACTCGGCGCGGCCGATGTCGACGACATCGAGGCTGAGCTGGCACGCGACGACACGGCGACCGGTCGCCGGCAGGCAGCGCTGGCCCGCGCCGCCCGGCCGACACCGGAGGCCAAGGAGGAGGCCTGGCGGCTGGCCGTTGCGTCCGACGAGCTGCCCAACGCGTTGCAGGTGGCCACCTTGCAGGGCTTCGTACAGCCCGACCAGCGGGAGCTGCTGCGGCCCTTCGTGGATCGCTACTTCGAGATCATCACCGACCTCTGGGCGACCCGCACCAACGAGATGGCGCAGAACATCGTGGTGCGGCTCTACCCCCGGCTGCTGGCCGAGCCCGCGACGGTGGAACGCAGCGACGCGTGGCTGAGCGCGACCGAAGCGCCGCCGGCGTTGCGCCGGCTGGTGCTCGAGGGCCGCGCCGACGTGCAACGGGCGCTGGCCGCCCAGGCCTGCGACCGGGAGGCCGCTACGTCCGCTTAGGGCTGGGTCGTCGCGTCGCCCGCTCCGGTTGAGGGCGGTCGCCGCTCTGTCCCGCGACGCCTCGGAACTCTCGCTGTGGACAACAGCGAATCTTGTCGGTTGTTTGGCGTAACGTCGAACTCACGTTCGAACCGTTGGCAGCCGGACCGCCGCAGGTCGGCATCGGCCTGCCGGGCGGGCTGTGGATCACCGACGGCCAGGGGCGCCTCGACGTCGACGCCACCCTGCAGGGGCTGAGCGCGGCGCAGCCCGGGCCGGCGGTGATGGCGGTGCTGTCGTCCTTCGACGCCGCCCGCCTCTCGCAGCGGCAGCGCATCGAGATGCTGGCGATTTGGGAGCGGCAAGCCTCGTGGGTGGTCGCGTCACAGCAACCGGTGCTGGCGGCTTTGGGCCGTGGCCCTGCCCCCGACGACGAGACTGCGCGCTTTCACGACACCCGGCGTCCCGACGAGGACTGGACCCGCGAGGAGGTTGCCGCGGCGCTGCATTTGTCCCCCTGCACGGCGGCCGAACGCCTCCGCGTCGCGCACGCCCTGGCCTCCCGATTGCCGCGGACCTGGACAGCGCTGGCGCAAGGCGAGATCACCTATCGACAGGCCGTGGCGGTTGCCGACGCCACCCAGCCGCTCGACGCCGACACGGCGGCGGCCGTCGAGCGCCGCGTCCTGGGCCGGGCACCGCAACAGACGCTGGGCGAGCTGCGCCGCTCACTGCGCCGTGCCGTCTCGCGCGCCGATCCGGCGGCTGCCGACGGGGCCCACCTCCGAGCCGTCACGCAGCGGCGGGTGGAGAAGTGGGCGCTCGCGGACGGCATGGCGGGTCTCTACTTCGTGCTGGCCGCGGACGACGTTGAGCTCGCCTGGACGGTGCTCACTGGACGCGCCGAGGCGGCCGACTGCCCATCCGCTCCCGGCATCGACGCCCGCCGCGCCGACGCGTTCACCGGGATGATGCGCGAGGCCCTCAACAACGCTGGCACCCCACCCGGAACCGCCTTGCCGCGGCAACACGGACGCCGTCCGCACATCCAGGTGACCGTCGGTGTCAACACCCTGCTGGGGCTGGACGAGGAGCCCGCCGAGCTCGCCGGCTACGGGCCGATCACCGCGGCCACGGCGCGGCGCATCGCCACCGACGGCACCTGGCGGCGGCTGCTCACCGACCCCGCCAGTGGGGCGCTCCTCGACTACGGACGCACGGTCTACCAGCCCCCTGCCGACCTCGCACAGTTCGTCATCGCCCGCGACCAGACCTGCCGCTTCCCCGGGTGTGCCATGCCGGCTCGACGCTGCGAGATCGACCACGCCATCGAGTTCGACAGCGGCGGGACAACCGACCGGATCAACTGCGGCACGCTGTGCAAACGCCACCACCGCGCGAAGCATCGAGCCGGCTGGCGCCTCCAGCGCCATCCCGACGGCGCCTGCACCTGGACCAGCCCTGCCGGCAAGACCTACGACCTCCCGCCGCCCAGCTACCACCCCGACGGCTGAGCCGTCGAGGCTCACCAGATCTGGACCTTCTCACCCAGCCTGAGTGTCAGCGGACGGCACGACGCGCACAGCCGTCACCCGGCGGCGCAGCTGTCACTCAGCGGAAGTCGCGGCCGGTAGCGTCCGAATGTGGGAGCCGGCGGCGAGCGGGTGCTCGGGCAGCGGCAGCTGAACCGTGCCGTGCTCGGCCGGCAACTGCTGCTGGAGCGCGCCGACTGCACCCTGCCGCAAGCACTCGACCGGATGGCCGGACTGCAGGCGCAGTACGCCCCGTCGATGTACGTGGGTCTGTGGTCCCGGGTGCATGGCTTCGTCCGGCCGGACCTCACCGTGGCACTCGAGCGCCGGCAGGTCGTACAGGGCACGTTGATGCGGTCGACGATTCACCTGGTCTCTGCAACGGACTACTGGCCGTGCGCCATCGGGGTCCGGGCCGCGCGCCGCCGGTGGTGGCTGCGAACGGTTCGCCAGCGGCCCAGCGAAAGCGAGCTGACCGCCGCCGGCGAGCGGCTGCGCCGCCGACTTGCAGAGGGCCCGGTGACCCGCAAGGAGGTCGACGCGATCGTGGGCGCGCGGCAGGCCTCGGCCATGCACCTGTGGCTCGACCTCGTGCGGGTGCCCCCGGCTGGCACCTGGGAGCGCCGCCGAGCCGACCTCTACGCCGCTGCCGAGGACTGGCTCGGCCCCGCCGACATCGCAGCGGACGCCGCGATCGAGCACCTCGTGTCCCGCTACCTTGGCGGATTCGGACCGGCGGCGCGTCGGGACATTGCGGACTGGGCTGGGCTGCCGGTCACGCCAGTCACCGAGGCGCTGGCCCGGATGGACCTACGCCGCTTCCGCGACGAGCGGGGCACTGAGCTCGTCGACCTGCCCGACGGGCCGTTACCCGACCCCGACACGCCAGCGCCGGTGCGGTTCCTGCCGACCTGGGACGCAACGCTGCTAGTCCATGCGCGGCGGGCCGGAATCCTGCCGGAGGAGTACCGCCCGCGGATCTTCACCAGCAAGAACCCGCACTCGGTGGCGACGCTCCTGGTCGACGGCAGCGTCGCGGGTAGTTGGCGGTACGAGGACGGCCGCGTCACCCTGGAGCCGTTCCGGCGGCTGGACCGGGCCGTCACCCGGCAGTTGCGGGACGAGGCAGCGGCGCTCGCCGACCTCCATCAGTGAGCGCGGGACGGATCGTCCAGGGCCTTGAGCATGCGCTGCAGGGCGACCTGCCGATACGACGCATCCGCCAGCTCGGCGACCTCGGTCCAGTCGACCGGTGCCGCGGTGAAGTCGAGCCCCACCCAACCGCTCGGACCGAAGTAGGGCGGGACGTAGAAGCGGGGGTCCTGCAACAGCGCCTCTCGACCACCGGGCTCGGGCTTGAGCACCACCGCGTACGGGTGGTCGTCGTTGCCCTCGAACACGGCGAACATGCGCTTGCCGGCGCGGAAGGTGGGGCGGCCCCATGCCTCGATCTCCGATGTCTCCGGCAAGGCCAGGCAGACGCGCCGCAGCTCGCTCAGGTAAGGGTCGTCGTCGCGGTACATGCGCGGATGCGCCACAACCCGAGGCTATCGCCGACGACCGCACCGGCCCCAGAGCAGCGCCTCAGCGCAGCAACAGGCAACTGTCGCCAAACTCGTGCCACAAGTACCGCTCCGAAAGAGCGACGTCGTACGCCTCCTGCACTGCGCCGACTCCGGCAACCGCCTCCAGCAGCAACAGGTGCGAGGCCTGCGGCGCGTGCCACCCGGTCACCAGCCCGTCGATCACGCGGGTGGGCCGTTGAGGGCCGAGCACCAGGTCCGTCCACCCCTCCCCCGGTGCGACGGTCCCGTCCCACCCAGACACCGTCTCTAGCGCGCGGCACGCTGTTGTCCCGACCGCGACGACGCGACCACCCCCGGCACGAGCGGCGGTCACCAACCGCGCAGTGGCGCCCGGCACCCGATACCGCTCCGGGAACGGCGGTTCGTGCGGCTCCGGGGAGGACACCCCGGTGTGGAGTACCACCGGCGCGATCGCGACACCGTGCGTGGCCAGCGTGGTGACCAGCCGGTCGGTGAACGGACGCCCGGCGCTGGGCATCTCCGCGCTGCCCGGCTCCGTCGCGAAGACGGTCTGGTACGCCGACAGCGGCCACCGCCGCGACACGTATCCGTAGCGGATCGGCCGTCCGTGCCGGCGCAGGTAGGCGTCCACGTCGACGGGCTGGTCGAGAGCCGCTCGCCACAGTCGGCTCCCGTCGTGCCCCGAGTGTGGGTAGGACTCCAGGATCGTCAGCGTCCGCCCACCGGGCAGGCACAACCGTTCCGCAGCGACCACGTCCGGCGCCGGACCATCGACGCGACCACCCCGGCGCACCTCCACGACCCAGCTGCCGTCGTCAAGCACGGTGGACAGGTGCAGCGGAGCCGCCCGGTCGGCCCGCCGGGCCTCCAGCGCCGCCGGCCGGGTCGCCGAAGTGTTCACGACCAGGACGTCACCCGGACGCAAGAACTTGCCGATCTGAGCGAACCGCGTCGAGGTGACCCCATCCTTCTCGGCCACGAGCAGCCGGACGCCGTCACGAGCCAGGCCGCGCTGCTCCGGCGGCTCGGTCGCCGACAGCTCTGCCGGCAGCGAGAACGAGGTGCCAGCAACCGCTGGTGCATGGGGGCTCACGCCAACGCTCCCCGCGGTGCGGCGTCCGCGGTCGCCAGCAGGTCGACCGCGCGGTAACGCCCGCTCGGCAGGTCCCCTTCGATGAGCCTGAGCAGCGCGGGGACCACCGTCTCGGGCTCCGGTCGGTCGGAGATGTCCTCGCCAGGAAAGGCCTCCTGGTGCATAGCGGTGCGCATGTCGCCGGGGTCCACCGCATACCAGCGCACGTGCGGGTTCTCCGCAGCCAGGACGGCCGTCAGCTGGTCCAGAGCAGCCTTGGACGCGCCATACCCACCCCAGCCGGGGTAGGCCTCGACTGCGGCGTCGGAGCTGACGTTGACCACCGCTCCACTCGACGCCGTGAGCGATGGCAGCAGCCGCTGCAGCAGCGCTAGGGGCGCGACCGCGTTCACCCGCAGCACGCGCACCAGCTCGTCGATTGGATAGGCCGCCAGCGGTGGGAGGGGGCTCACGCCCAGCGTGCTGGCGTTGTTGACCAAGACGTCCAGCCGGCCGTACGCGGTGACCGCCGCGCCTAGCTGTTCACGGTGAGCCGTGTCGGCGACATCCCCGCAGACGGCAGCCACCTCGGTACGCCGGGACAGCGCGCGATCGGCGCGCCGCAGGTCCTCGACGTGTCGCCCGTCGACGACCAGTCGCCAGCCTCGCTCAGCAAGCGCACCGGCGATGGCGAGGCCCAGCCCCCGCGAGGCGCCGGTGACGAGCGCTGCCGGCCGGTCAGTGTCGACTGCAGATGCATCGGAGATTCGCGTCATGTGCCGAATGTGCAACCTCAAGTTGACTTCAAGTCAATAGCCTTGGTCGGTGCGCTCCACCGACTTGCTCTCCGTGGGCCAGCTGGCCCAGCGGAGCGGCTTCTCGCCGTCCGCCCTGCGGTTCTATGAGCGGCAGGGCTTGATCAGCGCCTCCCGGACAACGGGCAACCAACGCCGCTACCAGCGCAGCATGCTGCGGCGGTTGGCCTTTGTACGGGCCGCGCAGAACGTCGGGCTCAGCCTGGATGAGGTGCGCGACGCCTTGGCGACGCTGCCTCGGGACCGCGCCCCGACGCAGGCCGACTGGGCCCGCATCTCCCGGCGGTGGCGGCGCCGGCTCGGCGACCAGATCGCCGCTCTGGAGGCCCTGCGTGACGGGCTGGAGTCCTGCATCGGATGTGGGTGCCTGTCGCTGAAGCGCTGCGCCTTGTCGAACCCGCAGGACCGCTCGGCGGCCCAGGGTCCCGGCGCCCGCTTCCTCCCCGCCGGACTGCGCGCCGCACGGCCGCTCGCCGACCCGACGGCAACTCGGATGAGCCAGCCTGACCCACTGTCCCCGGTCCGGTCGTAGTGCTGGCACGGTCACCGCGGCCGTAAGGTGCCGGCCGTGACCCAGCAGCGTCAGTCCCTGCCCGCCATCCGCTACCCCACGGCGAGTCGAGAAGAAGTCGTCGACGACCTGCACGGTCACCAGGTCCCCGACCCGTACCGCTGGCTCGAGGACGCCGACAGCCCGCAGACCCGCGCCTGGACCGCGGCGCAGCAGGAGTTGCTGGCGGCGGAAAGCGCGGGCTGGCAGTCGCGGGACCGATTCGCGGCCCGGCTCGGCGAGCTGCTCGCGGCGGGTTCGGTGTCCGCGCCGACGTGGCGGGGACAGCGCCGCTTCCTCACCCGCCGGACTGGGGAGCAGGAGCACGCAGTGTTGCTCACGGTCGACGCGGACGGCAGCGAGCGGGTGCTCCTCGACCCTGTCGCGGTCGACCCCAGCGGCGCCACGACCCTGGACGCCTGGCAGCCCTCGGTGGAGGGCGACCTGCTCGGCTACCAGCTCTCGGCGGGAGGCACGGAGGAGTCGGTGCTGCGGGTGTTGGACGTCGACACCGGCGCCGAGGTCGACGGCCCGGTCGACCGGGTCCGCTACTCCCCGCTCGCCTGGCTGCCCGGCGGCGAGGCCTGCTACTACGTCCGCCGGCTCGCGCCCGAGCTCCTGCCCGAGGACGAGCGGCAGTACCACCGCCGGATATACCTGCACCGGGTCGGCGACGACCCGGCCAACGACGTCGAGGTCTTCGGCGCTGGGCTCGACCCCACCAACTACTACGACGTCTGGGTGAGCCGCGACGGTCGCTGGCTCGTCGTCACGGCGGCCCAGGGCACCGCGCCCCGTACCGACGTCTGGATGGCCGACCTCGCCACCGGCCGGCCGGAGGCACCCGCGCTGCGCGAGGTGCAGGTGGGCGTCGACGCGCGGGCCCAGCTATACGTCGGGCGCGACGGACGGCTGTACGTGCACACCGACCGCGACTCCCCGCGCGGGCGGCTGTGCGTCGCCGACCCCGAGCGGCCGCAGCCCCACCACTGGCAGGACCTGCTCGCCGAGGACCCCGAGGCAGTCCTCGAGGGCTACGCGTTGCTGGACGGTGACGCCCTCGAGCGTCCGGTGCTGCTCGCCTCCTGGACTCGCCACGCAGTCAGCGAGGTCAGCGTCCACGATCTGGCCACGGGCGCCCGGCTGAACACCTTGGAGCTGCCCGGCCTCGGCACGGTCGGCGGGTTGCACGCGCGCCCCGAGGGCGGGCATGAGGCGTGGTTCGACTACACCGACCACGTCACCCCGGTCCAGGTGCTGCACTACGACGCCCGGGCAGGCGGGGGGCTGTCGGTGTGGGAGACCGCACCGGGCAGCGTCGCTGTCCCGGCCGTGGAGACCCGCCAAGTGACATACCGCTCCGCCGACGGCACCGACGTACGCATGTTCGTACTCTCCCCGCCCGGAGATCCGGACCGGCCCCGACCGACGATCCTGTACGGCTACGGCGGCTTCTCCATCCCGATGACCCCGGGCTACTCCGCGACGGTGCTCTCATGGGTGGAGGCAGGCGGCGTCTACGCGATCGCCTGCCTGCGTGGGGGCGCCGAGGAGGGCGAGGGCTGGCACCGCGCCGGCATGCGTGAGCACAAGGGCAACGTGTTCGCCGACTTCCACGCCGCCGCCGAGCGACTGGTCGCGGACGGGTGGACGACGCCGGAGCTGCTCGGCATCTCCGGGGGTTCCAACGGCGGGCTGCTGGTCGGTGCCGCGCTGACCCAGCGGGCCGAGCTCTACCGCGCGGTCGTCTGCGCGGCGCCGCTGCTCGACATGGTGCGCTACGAGCGGCACGGCCTCGGCGCGAGCTGGAACGACGAGTACGGCTCCGCCGCCGACCCCACGGAGCTGGGCTGGCTGCTGGCGTACTCGCCGTACCACCACGTGCGGCCCGGCACGTCGTACCCCGCGGTGCTCTTCACCGTCTTCGCCGGGGACAGCAGGGTCGACCCGCTGCACGCGCGCAAGATGTGCGCCGCGCTGCAGCAGGCCACGGCGTCCGACCCGGACGAGCGTCCGGTGCTTTACCGCGAGGAGACCGAGGTCGGCCACGGCGCCCGGGCCGTGAGCAGGACCGTGGCGCTGTCCGCGGACGTGCTCGCGTTCTTTGCCGCGCAGCTCGGGCTCGAGGGGGGCTGAGCATTGGCGCCGGTCACCCTCGTCCCGGACGACATCTCCACCGAGCGCTTCTCCCCTGCCTGGTGGGCCGACGTGCTGCTGGGAGCGCCGCTGCGGGTGCTCCTGATCCTCGTCGCCGCGGTGCTCGCCCGCTACCTGGTGCGCAAGGCCATCGACAGGCTCGTGGCGCGCACGACCACAGCCGCGGAGCGCCTCGACCAGCCGGAGGTCGCGGGAGGGCGGCGGCTGCTGGGCAGTCGGGCCGCCGCGCAGCTCGTGCTGGGCGACAGCCCGGCGTACACGGAGCGGCGCGTGCTGCGCGCGCAGACGATGGGCTCCCTGGTCAAGAGCATCGCCACGTTCGTCATCTACAGCGTTGCGGCGCTGATGGCGCTGCGCGAGCTGGGGTTCGACGTCGCGCCGCTCATCGCCAGCGCGGGCATCGTCGGCATCGCCCTCGGCTTCGGCGCGCAGAATCTCGTCAAGGACTTCCTCTCCGGGGTGTTCATGCTCGTCGAGGACCAGTACGGCGTCGGGGACGTGATCGACATGGGCGAGGCCAGCGGTGTCGTCGAGGCGGTGACGCTGCGAGTCACGCAGGTGCGCGACGTCAACGGCGTGCTGTGGTACGTCCGCAACGGCGAGGTGACCCGGATCGGCAACATGAGCCACGGCTGGTCGCGCGCCGTCCTCGACGTCGGTGTGGCGTACGGCGAGGACACCACCCGAGTGCGGCAGCTGCTCACGGAGACCGTGCGCGGGCTGTACGAGGACCCGGAGTGGGACGAGCTGATGCTTGAGGAGCCGGAGGTGTGGGGTGTGGAGGCGCTCGGCGCCGACGGGATGGTCATCCGGGTGGTGCTCAAGACCAAGCCGCTGCAGCAGTGGAAGGTCGCTCGCGAGGCACGCGAACGCATCAAGGCGGCCTTCGACGCGCACGGGGTGGAGATCCCGCTCCCCCAGCGCACGATCTGGCTGCGCCAGGAGAGCGACGACCCGATCGAGCGGGCGACCCACCTGCCCGCCGACCGGCACGGCTCGCCTCCCGCGGCCAACGGCGCCGTGGGGGCTTCCCGGCTCGAGCCGGACGGTCCGAGGCGCGGCGAGGCGGCCCGCAGGCCACCGGCACCCGAGGCCCCCGCCGGATCCGGCGGCACACCGGGTGGCTCCCGCGGCTGACGACTACCCGCCCCCTCGGTCGTGCGGATGCGGCAGCCGGCGTTGCCCAGCAGACTGGCGAGCATGAGGGAGCCGGCTGCCCCACGCGTCCTGGTGACCGGCGCGACGGGGTACATCGGCGGGCGCCTGATCCCCGAGCTGCTGGCCGCCGGCTACGCCGTACGGGCCATGGCCCGGCGGGTCGAGAGGCTGGGCGGCCAGCCCTGGGCCGGCGAGGTCGAGGTCGTCCCCGGCGACGTGCTCCACGCGGACAGCCTGGGTCGGGCCCTCGACGGCGTCGAGGTCGCCTACTACCTCGTCCATGCGATCGGAGCCGGCGGGTCGTTCGAGGACACCGACCGCCGGGCGGCGCGCACCTTCGCCACAGCCGCCCGGACCGCCGGCGTACGGCGCATCGTCTATCTGGGAGGCCTGACACCCGAAGGCGAGACGCTCTCCCCGCACCTGCGCAGCCGCGCCGAGGTCGGCGACATCCTGCTCGCGAGCGGCGTCCCGACGGTCGTGCTGCGGGCGGCCGTGATTATCGGCTCGGGCAGCGCGAGCTTCGAGATGCTGCGCTACCTCACCGAGCGGCTGCCGATCATGGTTACCCCTCGCTGGGTGCGGACCCGCATCCAGCCCATCGCTGTCGGCGACGTGCTCCGCTACCTCGTGGGCGCCGCCTCCTTCCCGCCCGATGTCAGCCGGGGCTTCGACATCGGTGGGCCGGAGGTGCTGACCTACCTGGAGATGATGCGCCGGTACGCCGCCGTTGCCGGGCTGCGCAAGCGGACCATCGTCGAGGTGCCGGTGCTCTCGCCGAGCCTGTCGAGCCATTGGGTCAACGTCGTCACGCCGGTCCCCCGGGCGCTTGCGCGGCCCCTGGTCGAGAGCCTGCGCAACACCGTGGTGTGCCTGGAGCACGACATCGCGGTCTACGTCCCCGACCCGGCCGGCGGGCTCATCGGCTTCGACCGCGCCGTCGAGCTCGCCCTGCTGAGCGTCCGGGAGGGAGGGGTCGCCACCCACTGGTCGGACGCCGCCCATACGGTCGGCGCAGCCAGCGACCCGCTGCCCAGCGACCCGGCCTGGGCCGGCGGCAACCTCTTCGTCGACGAGCGCCGCTCGACCGTGCAGGCCAGTCCCGAGTCCCTCTGGGAGGTCATCAAGGGAATCGGGGGCGAGCACGGCTGGTACTCCTGGCCGGTCGCCTGGCGGATACGTGGCCTGCTCGACCGGCTCTCCGGCGGGCCCGGCCTGCGGCGCGGCCGCCGTGACCCGAACGACCTGCACGTCGGCGACGCACTCGACTGGTGGCGGGTGGAGGACATCCAGGAGTTGCGCCTGCTCCGGCTCCGCGCTGAGATGCGCCTACCCGGCCTGGCCTGGCTGGACCTCGCGATCGAAGCGGACGAGGACGGGCACACCGCCTTCGCTCAGCGGGCCGTTTTTTATCCCCGCGGCCTGCTGGGGTTGGCGTACTGGTGGGGCGTGTCCCCGTTTCACGGTGTGGTCTTCGGCGGCATGCAACGCAACATCGCCCGCGCCGCCGAGACGCGTGAACGCAACAAGGCCCAACTGGCGCGGGCGGTCAGCTCAGGGCAGCGTCCAACGTGATGGTCGTACCGGTGAGGGCCTGGCTCACCGGGCAGTTGGCCTTGGCCTCCTCGGCGAACCCAGCGAAGTCCACAGCGGACAGGCCAGGCACGGAGGCCCGCACGGTGAGCCGAATCTCGGTGATGCCCTTGCCCGGCTGGAAGTCCACGTCAGCTCGGGTGTCCACGGTGCTCGGCGGGCTGCCGGCCTGCGCGAGCGCATGGGAGAGCGACATCGAGTAGCAGGTGGAGTGGGCGGCGGCGACCAGCTCCTCGGGGGAGGTCCGACCGGCCGGCTCTTCCGCGCGGGACGCCCAGGTGACGTCGTACGTACCCAATCCAGAGGAGTCCAGGGAGACCTGGCCCGCTCCGTCCATCAGCGAACCTTCCCAATGCGCGGCAGCGGTGCGGGTCGTGGGCATGCTGGTCCTCCAGTTGGCCGTGAGGGTCGTCGGCGTCGGCGGCCATCCTGCCGGGCCCCGCAGCGGTGACAATGGACGGGTGAGCGAGCAGCAGGTCGACCCGCGGACCTTCTACGAAGCGGTCGGGGGGCACCAGACATTCCACCGGCTGGTGTCCCGCTTCTACGCCGGCGTCCGGACCGATCCGGTGCTGCGTCCGCTCTACCCCGAGGACGAGCTGGACGCCGCGGAGGTCCGGCTGCGCATGTTCCTCGAGCAGTACTGGGGTGGCCCCACGACCTACTCCGAGCAGCGTGGCCACCCACGGCTGCGCATGCGCCACCTGCCGTTCAAGGTCGACCCGGCGGCTCGCGACGCCTGGCTGCGGCACATGCGCGCCGCGGTCGAGTCGCTGGAGCTGCCGCAGCCGTACGAGGACGTGCTGTGGGACTACCTGCAGCGCGCGGCGTACAGCATGGTCAACACGTTCGAGTGAGCGGGCAACCTCGCGGGCGGTCCAGCGGGTAGTAGCGGGTGAGACGGGTTCCACCGTCGCCACCACCGAGGGGATTCGCGTGAGCGAGAACGCGGCGTTCGAGGAGTTCGTTGCGGCACGCTCGCCACGCCTGCTGCGCACCGCCTTTCTGTTGACCCGCGACCGTGGCCTGGCCGAGGACCTGTTGCAGACCGCGCTAGCCAAGGCATGGTTCGCCTGGGGCCGCATCAGCGGGGACCCCGAGCCGTACGTCCGCAAGGTGCTCGTCAACACGTACGCGTCCTCGTGGCGGCGCCGGTGGAACGGCGAGACGCCGGCCGAGACGCTGCCTGAGGTGGCGGGCAGGGACGCGCACGGCGAGGTCGACGAACGTGACGCGATGTGGCATGCGCTGGGGGGCCTGCCCAAGCGGCAACGGGCGGTGGTGGTGCTGCGCTACTACGAGGACCTGCCCGAGGCCGAGGTCGCCGCGCTGCTCGGCTGCTCGCTCGGAACGGTCAAGAGTCAGGCGAGCAAGGCGCTGGCCAAGCTCCGGGTCGACCCCAGCCTGCACTCCCCCCTTCACGACGGTGCACCCGGAGGTGCTCGATGAACGAGGACGACCTGCGTACCCTGCTCGCCGACCGGGCAGACCGCGCCGCCGCCACGGCGGGCCTGCCGGCCGACGACCGTCTCGATGCCGTGCACGGGCGGGTGCGCTCGGTACGCCGACGTCGCGCCGGTCTTGCCGCGGGCGGGACGGCGGCCGCCGTGGCCGCCGCGGTCGTGGTGCTGCCGCTGGGCCTCGGCGACCCCCAGGGGTCCCCCGGGCCGGCCGGAGTGAACCAGTCCCCCACCGTGGACTCGTCTCCCGTAGTCAACCGGATCGACGGCTTCCCCGAGTACGACCAGGGTTACCGGCTGTTCGCCGTAGACGTGGAGGACCTTCCCCGCCGCACCGTCGAGGTCACTGTCGTCCCGCGGACTCTGGACCTCCGGTTCGGTGAGAGCTGCGACTTCTCGAGCACTGACAACTCGTTGCCGGTCGAGCTGCGCATCCAGGTCAACGGACGGTTCCTGGGCGGATCCGACTGCCTGACAGAGGATGGCGGCGCCGGATTCTCCATGACCGAATCGCGGCTCGAAACCCACTACGGGGTCCGGGTCGGCGAGCCGATGACGGTGACCGTCCGGGCAGTCAAGGGCGTCCGCTACACCGATCAAGGACCGGTTGACCAACCGCTCCCCGAGACCGGCGAGTTCGGCATCGGGGTGTACCAGCGCATCGATGCTGGTCCCCTCAAGCCGCCTGATGCTGGTCCCCTCAAGCCTCGAGCCGACATTCACTTCCTTCCGTACGACGGCGGCGGACGGCTGCTGAAGTCGGCGACCGCGCCGCTGTCCGCCGGACGAGTCGAGGTCACTTTCACACCCAGCTCCCTGCACCTCAGCAGCGCCGAGGCCTGCCAGTCCGCGGAGCGGGGCGTGTACGTACGGATCCACCTGGCCGGCCAGCCGAAGCGCCACTGGGGCGGCAGTTGTAGTAGTGCGAGCGGCGGGTCGAGCGCCGCGCCCTCGGCATGGCGAGAGCTCGGCGTCGAGGTCGGTGAGCCGGCCACTCTGGTCATGAGGGTCGTCGGCTCGGGTGTGACGGGGCAGGGACCGGTTCCGCGCGGTGATGGCGAACTGGGACTGGCAATCTACGAGGCGGTGCCGTTCGAGGACTATCCGCTGCCGAGTCCTCCGTCCTCGCTGGCCCCGCTGCGTCCGGACTTCCAGGCGGTGATCGAGCGGCTGGACGCGGACCCGCAGGATCCGCTGGCGCCGGTGGAGGCCCAACTGCGGCTGCGAAGGGTAATGCACCTCAACACGGTGTCCCAGACCCCCGGCTTCCTGCGGGTCGAGGTCGAGGGTGTGCGGCTGACGACCTGCAAGTTCTACGACTACGAGGCGAACAGTTGCGGCGTGGCGTACGTCCTCGACTTCCTGCGGGAAAGGGGCCTCCGAGCCGGTGACGTGGTGAGGGTTCGGGTCGTCCCGCAGCATGTCACCGGTGACTGGGCTGTCGCCTTCGAGCGTGCGGTCTGACGCGGCTGCCCAACGGTGGCCCCCTACCCTGCGGAGGTGTGGGGGTCGCCGACGTGGAGGGTCGTCTGGAGCGGGAAGCCGGCACGGAGAGCTGGTGGCGGGACGCCGTCATCTACCAGGTCTACATCCGCTCCTTCGCCGACGGGGACGGCGACGGCATCGGCGACATCGCCGGCATCCGGTCCCGGCTGCCGTACCTCGCGGCGCTCGGGGTGGACGCGATCTGGGTCAACCCCTGGTACCCCTCCCCAATGGCCGACGGTGGGTACGACGTCGCCGACTACCGCGGCGTCGAGCCGGTGTTCGGCGACCTCGACCAGGCGCAGGCGTTGATCGACGAAGCGGCGGCGCTCGGCCTGCGCGTCGTGCTCGACATCGTGCCCAACCACACGTCCGCGGCGCACCCGTGGTTCCAAGCGGCGTTGGCTGCGGCGCCGGGCTCTCCGCAGCGTGGGCGCTATTTCTTCCGGCCAGGAAGGGGACACGCCGGTGAGCTCCCGCCGAACGACTGGCGCAGCGTCTTCGGGGGGATGGCGTGGACGCGCGTCACCGAGGCCGACGGCTCGCCCGGTGAGTGGTACCTGCACCTCTTCGACGACGATCAGCCGGACCTGGACTGGAGCGACGCCGGCGTCCGCGCGGAGTTCCTCTCGGTGCTGCGGTTCTGGTTCGACCGTGGCATCGACGGCTTCCGCGTCGACGTGGCGCACGGCCTGGCCAAGGACAGGACGCTGCCCGACCTGGGGGTCGACGAGGAAGGGTTGCTGCGCGCACCCGACCGCAGCTCCCACCCGCACTGGGACCGCGACGAGATCTTCGAGATCTACCGCGGCTGGCGCGCGGTGGCAGACAGCTACGACCCGCCACGGATGTTCTGCGCCGAGGCGTGGGTGTCCTCCCCCGAGCGGCTGTCGGCGTACGTGCGTCCGGGCCTCTTGCACACGGCGTTCAACTTCGCCTTCGTCCGGGCTCCCTGGCAGGCCCCCGCGCTGCGTGAGGTGATCACCACCTCGTTGCGGACGCATGCCTGCGTCGGAGCCCCAACGACATGGGTGCTGTCCAACCATGACGTGTCCCGACATGTCAGCCGGTACGGCCGGCCGGACCAGAGGGACCAGACGGCGGCAACGGACGCCCGTTCCACCGCGGGCCGGATCGACGTGGGGCTCGGCCGCCGGCGCGCCCGCGCGGCGGCGCTGCTGATGCTGGCGCTGCCCGGCGGGGCGTACGTGTATCAGGGCGACGAGCTGGGGTTGGAGGAGGTGGTGGACCTCCCGCCCGAGGCACGCCAGGATCCGGTGTGGGTGCGCAGCGGGGGCCGCGAACGCGGCCGCGACGGCAACCGGGTGCCGCTGCCGTGGGCGCGAACGGGACCGTCGTACGGCTTCGGTCCCGCGGCGGCCTGGCTGCCGCAGCCGCCCCACTGGGCGGCGCTGTCGGTCGAGGCGCAGGAATCCGACCCCGGCTCGATGCTGAGGCTGTACCGCGAGGCGCTGCGGCTGCACCGCGAGCTGTGGGCCGGGGCCGGGGAGCTTCGCTGGCTGGATCTCGGTCCGGACGCGGTGGCCTTCGCCCGGGGGCGGGGCGTCGCGTGCGTGGTCAACCTCGGGGCGGCGCCGTTGCCGCTGCCGGCCGGGGAGGTGTTGCTCTCCAGCACACCGCTCGAGGAGGCGACGTTGCCGTCCGACGCCGCCGTGTGGCTACGGACCAGGCCTGCTTGACGCAGCGGTGGCCGCGGGGGATCCGGCGGTGAAGCGCTCGAGGATGTCCCGCTCACCGGCGGTCAGCGGGTGGGCTGCGTGCCGGGTGAGGTCGTAGGCGACCTGGGTGCTGCTCGCCCGCGCGTACACCCGCAGCTCGTCGCGCACCTCGTACGTCAGCGTGTACGAGGACCTGCCGATGCGGGCCACGCCCACGGCGACCTGCACCGGCTCCGGGCGCAGCCGCAGCGGCGCTACGTAGTCGATCTGCTGATGGACGACCACCGCCCCCTCGTGCGGCTGGCCCGAGCCGACGCTGACGCCGGCCCGGTGGGCGAAGTGGACGCGCGCCTCCTGGAGGTACTCCAGGAACGTCACGTTGTTGACGTGGTTGAAGGCGTCGAGGTCGGACCAGCGCACCGGGCAGGCGAAGACGTGCTCCGCCGGGGAGCCGCCGGGTCCCGGGGAGCGAGGCAGCGGAGAGCCGGCGCCCGGTTGGGGTCCGTCGGCGAGGACGTAGTCGGCGAGCGCCGCCTTCTCCTCGGGACTGACCCGGCAGGGCGAGCCGGTGCGCATGTTGACGGGGACGAGGACGCTGGAGGCCAGGGCGTACGTGGTGCGGGTGCCGTCGGGCGCGGTGTCGACCACCTCGTACCCGAAGGTCACAGAGGAGTTGCCGACCCGCCGCACCCACGTCTCCACCGGCACCGGCGTGGTGCGCGGCAACAACGGTGCGCGGTACTCGATCTCGTGCCGAGCGACGACGACCCCGGTGTCGAGTCGCCGCTGGGAGGCCTCCGCCCGGGCGAAGAGGGCGACCCGCGCCTCTTCGAGGTAGGTGAGGTAGACGACGTTGTTGACGTGCCCGTACGCGTCGACGTCCGACCAGCGCACTGGGCACCCGAACGTGAAGCGGGTCACGTCCCGGCCGACGGGTCGCGGCTCACCCGCGGGTGAGCTTGCGGTACGTCGCGCGATGCGGGCGGGCGGCGTCCGGGCCGAGGCGCTCGACCTTGTTGTCCTCGTACGCTCCGAAGTTGCCCTCGAACCAGAACCACTGCGAGTTGCCCTCGTAGCCGAGGATGTGGGTCGCTACCCGGTCGAGGAACCACCGGTCGTGGGAGACCACGACCGCACAGCCGGGGAAGTTCAGCAGCGCGTTCTCCAGGCTCTGCAACGTCTCGACGTCGAGGTCGTTGGTCGGCTCGTCGAGCAGCAGCAGGTTGCCGCCCTGCTTGAGGGTGAGCGCCAGGTTGAGCCGGTTGCGCTCGCCACCGGAGAGCACCCCCGCCGGCTTCTGCTGGTCGGGCCCCTTGAAGCCGAACGTGGAGACGTACGCCCGGCTGGGGACCTCCACGTTGCCCACCTTGATGTGGTCGAGCCCGTCGGAGACCGCCTGCCAGACCGTCTGCCGCGGGTCCAGCGCTGAGCGGCTCTGGTCCACGTACGCGATCCGCACCGTGTCGCCGACCTTGATGGCGCCGGAGTCGGGCTGTTCCTCGCCGATCAGCATCTTGAACAGCGTTGTCTTACCGACGCCGTTGGGCCCGATGACGCCCACGATGCCGTTGCGCGGCAGCGAGAAGCTCAGGTTGTCGATGAGCACCCGGTCCCCGAAGCCCTTAATCAACGCCGACGTCTCGACGACGACGTTGCCGAGCCGGGGGCCGGGCGGAATCTGGATTTCCTCGAAGTCGAGCTTGCGGGTGCGTTCGGCCTCGGCCGCCATCTCCTCGTAACGCGCCAGCCGGGCCCGCTGCTTGACCTGGCGGCCCTTGGCGTTGGAGCGCACCCACTCCAGCTCGTCGGCCAGCCGCTTGCGCAGCTTGGCGTCCTTTTGCCCCTCAACCTTGAGCCGGGACTGCTTGGTCTCCAGGTAGGTGGAGTAGTTGCCCTCGTACGGGTAGGCGCGACCGCGGTCGAGCTCGAGGATCCACTGCGCGACGTTGTTGAGGAAGTAGCGGTCGTGGGTGACGGCCACGACCGTGCCGGCGTACTTCTCGAGGTGCTGCTCGAGCCACTGGACGCTCTCGGCGTCCAGGTGGTTGGTGGGCTCGTCGAGCAGCAGCAGGTCGGGTTGGGACAGCAGCAGCTTGCACAGCGCCACCCGGCGCCGCTCGCCGCCGGACAGCGTGGTGACGTCGGCGTCACCGGGAGGGCAGCGCAACGCGTCCATGGCCTGCTCGAGCTGGGAGTCGAGGTCCCAGGCCTCGCGGTGGTCGAGCTCCTCCTGCAACCGGCCCATCTCCGCGAGCAGCTCATCGGAGTAGTTGACGGCCATCTTCTCGGCGATCTCGTTGAAGCGCTCGAGCGTCGCCTTGGTCTCGGCGACGCCTTCCTCCACGTTGCCAAGAACCGTCTTGTCCTCGTTGAGCGCTGGTTCCTGCTGCAGGATCCCGACGGAGTAGCCCGGCGTCAGCGTGGCGTCGCCGTTGGAGGGCTGGTCGAGCCCGGCCATGATGTGCAGCACGCTGGACTTGCCGGCCCCGTTCGGACCGACGACGCCGATCTTGGCGCCCGGATAGAACGCCAGCGTCACGTCATCGAGGATGACCTTGTCACCGTGGGCCTTGCGTGCCCTGCGCATCGCATAGATGAACTCCGCCATGTGCCCGAGGGTATCCGCGGTGCGCGAGGCGCCTCAGCCCGCCGGGCCTGAGCTCACGCAGCGGCGGCTCCCTCCAGCGACGCCGCGGCGGTGCCGGCGGCCGGCATCGGTGGAGTCCGCGGCGGCTGCTCAGGTGACCGCTCCGGCGACTGCTCCGCTGCCGGCTCCGCCGCCGGCTCCGTCGGCGCCTCGCGCAGCGAGGCGGACAGGCTCTCCCGGGCCTCCTCACGGTCGTCGGACTCCGGCTGCGCCGCCTTGACCGCCTTGCGGAACATGCTCGTGCCCTTGGTGAGGTCGTGGCCGAGCGTGATCGCGTCGATCTCGACGTCGGTGCCGCCCCGAGTGCCGTCCTTGGCGTGCCACTCCTTGACCGTGACCCTGCCCATGACCACCAGCGGCTGCCCCTTGCTCAGGGAGGCGTGCGCGTGCAGCGCGAGGGTGCGCCAGCAGGTCACGGTCACGTACGAGGTGGGGGCGTCGTGCCAGCCCTTGTCGCGGTCGAACCGGCGAGGGGTGATCGCGAGCCGGAAGCTGGCGAGCGCAACGCCCTGCTTGGTGGTGGCCGTACGGATGTCGGTGGCGACGTTGCCGGTGACGGTGACGACGAACTCGCTCACGGTGCGCACCTCCGCGGTCTCTCCCGCCCGGGCGGGGACCGCAGCGCGGTGCTGCGGCTGGCCAGGACGATCCGGCTCCTGGGACGCCACCGCCAGCGCCCGACTCAGGGCCTGTGGACGACGGGCTGGCCAGGCGAGGTTTGTGGACCAGTGCGGCAGGGCCTGCCGAGGAGAGGCAAAGGGCGGCGGGCTACCGTCCCGCGGCGACCAGAGCGCTGGTACGGCACTCCTGCAACGCGTCCACCTCCGCCTCCAGCGGCTCGACGAGCACCCGGTCGGCGACCGCAGCGATGGAGGAGCGCAGCCGGCGCTGCGCCAACGCGGCTCGTCTTCGGGCACCCAGACCGGCGGCTATGCGGCAGACCAGGGCGGTGAGCAGGCCGGCGAGAACGCCACCGAGCACAAGCAGCGTCGGGACCGGGAAGCCGCGCCACTCCGGGGTCGGCGGCGGGGGCAGCCGCAGGTAGGCGAGGCCGGCGAGCACCCCCAACCAGCCCAGGCCGGCTACCACGGCGAGCAGCGCGACCCACTGCACGACGTTGCCGAGCCGCCACCACAGTGGTCGTCGCCCGACGCCGAGGTCCACCCCCGCCACGGCCATGTCGAGCTCGTCGGTCAGGCCGGTCCCGGCCGCGTCCGCGCGGCGGCGTACGGCGTCGACCCACGGCTGCGGTGCTCCCGCCGAGAAGTCGTCGGCGAGCGCCCGCACCGCCGAGCTGACTCGGGCCTGCTGGGCGGGGGTCGCCGCCGGCAGCGACGTGCGGGCAAGAGAAGGGTCGACTCCCGAACGGTCGAGGCGGAGCCGGCGCAGCGGGTCCGGCGCCAGCCGGCCCAGCCACCGGGTCACCGGCCAGCCGGTCGCCTGGCGCGCTCGCCGCTCGTAGGAGCGGCGGACCGCCGTGGTGACGGCCGGCACCCCCGCGGCGTCGGCCAGCGCGTCGACGAGCCGCGACCTCGACCCCGGCCCGCCCCCGCTGACCGGATCCTCACCGCACGCCTGCAGCATCCGCCCGGCCACCCGCTCGACGGCCGCCACGAGCCGCTGCTGGGCGGCGCGTCGCTCCCCCACCGCCTCCTCGAGCTGGGCGCGCAGCGCCGCGAGCCCGTCCCCGGTACGGGCCGACACCGCGACCACGCTCGCCAGCTGCAGCCCGTCCTCGTCAAGCAGCTTGCGCAGGTCGGCGAGGCACTCCCGTACCGCCGCGGCGTCGAGGCGGTCGACCTGGTTGAGCGCCACCACCGTCACCTCGCCGTGGCCGGCCAAAGGTCGCAGGTAGCGCTCGTGCAGCTCGCCGTCGGCGTACTTCTGCGGGTCGACGACCCAGACGAACAGGTCGACGAGCCGGACGAGCCGGTCGACCTCGAGGCGGTGGGCGAGCTGGGTGGAGTCGTGGTCCGGGAGGTCGAGCAGCAGCAGCCCGTCCAGCGAGCCGTCCCGCGGGCCGTCCGGCCCGCTGTCCTGGGCGAGCCGGTGCCGTTGCGGGACGGCCAGCCAGTCGAGCAGCGGACCGCTGTCCCCGTCACCCCACACGCAGGCCAGCGGCTCGGAGGTGGTCGGTCGCCGTACCCCCACCCGGGCCAGGTCGACGCCGGTGATGGCGTTGAAGAGGGAGGACTTGCCGCTGCCGGTGGCCCCGGCGAGCGCCACCACGGTGTGCTCCGGTGAGAGCCGCAGCCGCTGCCCCGCACGCGCCAGCACGTCGCGCGCCTCGTCCAGCAACGCCTCGGGCAGCCGTCCCTCCCCCACGGCGACCGCGCGCTCCAGCGCATCGAGACGGTCGGGCAGGTCGGGAGCGCGGCGGCGCCTGGAGATCACCGCGTCGGCTCCCGGTCGCGCTCACGCTGGACGGCCTGTACGGCGGCGCGCAGCGCCGCCCCTCCGGCCGGGTTGACGTCCGCCGCGGCGACGAGGTCGTCGAAGCGGGCCCTCTCGCCGCTGAGCACGTCCTCGCTGCGGGCCCGGAGATCCTCCCGCGCCCGGGCGGCGAGCTCGCGCACCGCCTGGTCGCCGAAGACCGCCTCGAGGATCCGCTGCCCCACCACCGCGGTGCCACCGGCGATCCCGGCTTCGACCCCGGTCAGGCCGCCGGTGTGAGCGAAGGCGACGACCATGAGGGCCAGTCCGAGGCCGTTGACCCCAAAGGACAGGAAGCGGGCGGTGGACCGCTTGTCCGCGCCCTCGCGCCGGACGAGCTCGAGGACCTCGGCCTGCCAGCCGCGCACTGCCGCCGCGGTGCGCGGTCGCAGGTCGGGTCCGGGGTGGGAGAGGTCCTGCGGCGCGCCCTGCAGCAGCGCGGCACCGGCCGGGTCGGCGCGCCACAGGCTGACCGTACGGTCGGCCGCACGCTCGGCGGCGTCCACGAGGAGCGCCTCGAGACCGTGCTCGATGGCGGCTTCCACCTCGGTCCCCGGTTGCGGCCGCCCGCGCAGTGCCGCCCCGATCCGGTCACGGAGCCGACCGACCTGCTGCTCCAGGGAGCGGAAGAAGTCACCGGTGCCGACGAAGTCCTGCCAGCGAGCGAGCACCTCCCCGCGCAGCATGGTGCCGTCCCGGGTGGCGTGCTCGACGTCGTCCGTGGCCGCGGCGTACGCCTCGGCGGCCTTGGCTCGCAGCCGGTCCGCGGTGGCCGCCTGGTCGTCCGCGGCGTCCGCGAGCACCGAGACCCGGCGGCCGTACGCGGCGAGCGCGCCGTCCAGTGTCTGGCGCACCACGGCTGAGCGGGCGGTCGCATCGGCGGCGAGCCGGTGCAGCCATCGGCGCAGCGGCTCCACCTCCTCCGCGGGCAGCATGCCGTCGATGTCCAGCCGGCTCTCCGCGATCACGAACAGCGGCGCTGACTCGAGCCCTTCGGCGTCGAGCATGTCGCCGAGGTGACGGCCCACGTCGTCCACCGCCTCCGGCGGCACCCGGTCGAGCACGACGGCCACGGCGGCGCTGCGTGCCGATGCGTCCCGCAGCAGGTCCCAGGGCACCGCGTCGGCGTACCGGGCGGCCGTGGTGACGAACAGCCAGAGGTCGGCGGCGGCCAGCAGCTGCGCAGCCAGCTCCCGGTTGGCCGTCACCACCGAGTCGACGTCGGGTGCGTCCAGCAGCGCCAGCCCCGGCGGGAGGGCCGGCTCGGGCACCAGCCGCAGGGAGGTCGGGCCGGCGCCTGCGGTGGTGGCCGCGGCGCCGGTCGTCCGCGCCAGGCCGGGCAGGATCCGTGGAGAGGAGAACCACGCCTGGTCGGCGGGGTGATGGACCAGCGTGGGCTCGCGGGTCGTGGGCCGAAGGACCCCGGGCTGGCTGACCGGGCTGCCCACCAGGGAGTTGACCAGGGTGGACTTGCCCGCGCCGGTCGAGCCGCCGACGACCGCGAGCAGCGGCGCGTCGACCTGGCGCAGCCGGGGCAGCACGTAGTCGTCCAGCTGGGCGACGAGGTCGCGCCGCTCCCGCCGGGCCGCTGCCGCGCTGGAGGTCTCCAGCGGCAGGGTGGTTGCCGCTGCCCGCTCGCGCAGGTGCTCCAGCGCGCCGAGCAGCCCCTCGACTTCCGGTGTGCTCGCCACGGCGGCATCTTGCCCGCCGGAGGCCGGCATGATCCACCTGAGGCAGGATGGTCGCCGTGATCGGTGACCTGCGGACGACGCCCGCACTGGAGCGCCGCGGCCTGCTCGCCGAGCCGGTTGTGGCTGCACTGGTCGCTCGCCCAGACGTGGCCGAGCGCGTCCAGGTGGCCGAGATTGACCCCGGGCTGGCGGACACCGCCGAGTTCTGCAAGGCCTACGCCGTGCCGCTGGAGGTCTCGGCCAACTGCGTGGTCGTCTCCGGCCGGCGCGGCGGTGACGCCCGTACGGCCGCGTGTGTCGTCCTGGCGACCACGCGGGCCGACGTCAACGGAGCTGTCCGGCGGCTGCTCGACGTGCGCAAGGCGTCGTTCCTCCCGATGGAGGAGGCGACGGAGACGACCGGGATGGAGTACGGCGGGATCACCCCGCTCGGGGTGCCGGACGGCTGGCGGTGTACGTGGACGGTGCGGTCGCGTTGGCGCCGTACGTCGTCGTCGGCAGTGGCCTGCGGCGGTCCAAGCTGGTGCTGCCCGGTGCGGTGCTCGCCGCGCTGCCGGGCGCGGTCGTCGTGGACGGCCTGGGAGGAGCTGACCGCATGACCCCGACACGCATCACGCACTGGATCGAGGGCAAGGCGTGGTCCGGCACCGCCGAGCGCACCGGGGAGGTCTTCGATCCCGCCACCGGGCAGATCACCGGCAGGGTCGACTTCGCGGCGCCGGCGGACGTCGACGAGGCGGTCGCCGCGGCCCGGCGCGCCTTCCCGGATGGCGCGACACGTCCTTGGCCAAGCGGTCCGCCGTGTTGTTCGAGCTCCGCCAGCTGCTTGCCCAGCGGGCGCCCGACATCGCCGGCGTCATCACCGCCGAGCACGGCAAGGTGCTCTCCGACGCGGCCGGTGAGGTTCAACGCGGCCTGGAGGTCGTCGAGTTCGCCTGTGGGATCCCGCACCTGCTCAAGGGCGGCCACACCGAGAACGCCGCGAGCAGTGTCGACGTCTACTCGATCCGGCAACCCGTCGGGGTGACGGCGGTGATCTCGCCGTTCAACTTCCCGGCGATGGTGCCGTTGTGGTTCGTGCCGCTGTCGATCGCCTGCGGCAACACCGTTGTGCTGAAGCCCAGCGAGAAGGACCCTTCGACCGCCCTGCTCATCGCCGATCTCTGGGCGCAGGCGGGCCTGCCCGAAGGCGTGTTCAACGTCGTCCAGGGCGACAAGGTCGCCGTCGACGCGCTGCTCACCCATCCGGATGTCAACTCGGTGTCGTTCGTCGGATCCACACCGATCGCACAACACGTCTATGAGACCGCCAGCGCCCACGGCAAGCGGGTGCAAGCCCTTGGGGGCGCCAAGAACCACATGGTCGTACTGCCCGACGCCGACCTGGATGCCGCCGCAGACGCCGCTGTCAACGCGGGATTCGGCTCCGCCGGTGAACGCTGCATGGCCATCAGCGTGGTCGTGGCGGTTGAGCGGATTGCCGACGCCCTGGTCGAGCTCATCCGCGACCGCATCAGCGACCTCTCCGTGGGCGATGGCCGGCGGGGCTGCGACATGGGTCCGCTGGTGACGGCGGCGCACCGCGACCGGGTCGCCGGGTACATCGACGCGGGCGTGAACGAGGGCGCCGCGCTCGTCGTCGACGGCCGCCACGTCCAGGCTCGCGGCGACGCCGACGGCTTCTGGCTCGGGCCCACCCTCTTCGACCGGGTCGAGGACCACATGTCGATCTACACCGACGAGATCTTCGGACCGGTGCTGTCGGTCGTACGGGCGTCCTCGTACGAGGAGGCGCTCGCCCTCGTCAACGCCAACCCGTACGGCAATGGCACCGCGATCTTCACCAACGACGGTGGAGCGGCGCGCCGCTACCAGAACGAGGTCGAGGTCGGCATGGTCGGCATCAACGTGCCGATCCCGGTGCCGGTGGCGTACTACTCCTTCGGCGGGTGGAAGCACTCGCTGTTCGGCGACATCAACGCCTATGGGCCCGACGCCATCTCGTTCTTCACCCGTACCAAGGCCGTCACGAGTCGCTGGCCCGACCCCAGCCACCGCGGCATCGACCTCGGCTTTCCGCGCAACGACTGAGGAACCGCTGGGAGTCACGCCCGCCGTCAGCTGGCTGCCCGGCGGCCGTACCTGTCCAGGGCGTTGACCAGCAGGTCAGGCGGCAGGGCGTGCGCGGTGATCCCGTCGCGGCCGGTCATCGTCTCCGCCGCGACCAGAGCGTTGACGACTGCCTCCTCGGTGGCCTCGATCGTGGCGTGGAACAACGGGTCGATGAAGGCGTCGGACAGCGCCTGCAGCTCCTGGACGCGTGGGGGCGGCGAGCCGTAGGTGCTGGCAGCGATCCTGTTGCCGGTGGCGAATGCGAGGAACAGGTCGCCGCTGCTGTGCTCCCCCGCGCCACCGGTACGCGCGATCCCGAGGCTCGCCCGCTGAGCCAGCCGCCGGCACTGATGCGGCAGCAGCGGCGCGTCGGTTGCGACGATCCCGATCACCGACCCACGGCCCTCCGCGACGGTGGACGACTCAGGCGCGGCAGGCAACGGGACGGCCACTGGGTCGACGACCATGCCCACCGGCGCCCCGTTGACCGCCAGCCGGGCGCGGACGCCGTGGTTGGCCTGCACGAGGACGCCCACGGTGTAGGCACCGCCGTCGCTGACCCGGGAGGCGGTGCCGATGCCGCCCTTGAACCCGTGACACACCATGCCGGTGCCTGCCCCGACGTTGCCCTCGTCCACCGTCCCGCCGGAGGCAGCGGCGACAGCCGCACGCACGTGTTCGGCCCGCACGTGGAACCCGTTGCAGTCGCTGAGCAGGCCGTCCCAGGTCTCGCCGACGACGGGCAACGCCCAGTCGATCTCCGTCGGGCCGCGCTGCTCCACCTCGATCCCCACGAGCGCGTCACGTACGACACCTACGCTGTGGGTGTTGGTGAGTCCGACCGGCGACATCAGCGTCCCACCCTCGCGGACCCATGCCAGACCGGTCATCTCACCGTTGCCGTTCAGGGTGTGGCAGCCCGCGTACAGCTGCTCGGTCCAGATGCCGTCCGCGTGGGGCAGCACGACCGTTACACCCGTCCGCACCGGCCCCTGACCCCGTACCAGCTGTCCGCTGCCCGCGACGATCGTGCAGTGGCCCACCAGAACTCCCGACACGTCGGTGATTGAGTTGAGCGGTCCGGGGGTTCCGGATCCGACGATGACTCCGAGGTCGCGCGCGCGCACTGCGGGTCTCCCTCCAGTCGGTGCGGTGGGTCAGTCGATGACCGTACGGTCACCACCGTGTCGCGGGGCGCCATGCGGGCTACGGCGGCGCCGCGCGCTCAGCCCCTAGACTCACCGCCGCGGCCCGACCGCGGGGCCAGGCCATCGCGTAGCGGTTTTCCACCCGCAGCTCCGCACGTCCAGCGCCCGTAGCTCAGCGGATAGAGCAGGTGCCTTCTAAGCACTTGGTCGGGGGTTCGACTCCCTCCGGGCGCGCCACTGCCGCCCGTAGGGTGAGGACGTGAATGACCGGCTGGTCTGGATCGACTGCGAGATGACCGGCCTCGACCTGAGCGTCGACGCGCTCGTCGAGGTCGCGGTCCTCGTGACCGACTACGAGCTCAACGTGCTCGGCGACGGCGTCGACCTGGTGATCCAGCCGCCGGAGGGCGCCGTACAGCGCATGCTCGACGTGGTCCGCAAGATGCACACCGCGTCCGGACTGCTGCCGCTGTTAGCGGGCGGGGTGGCGCTGGCCGACGCGCAGGAGCAGGTGCTCGCGTACGTCCGCCAGCACGCGCCCGAGCCGCGCAAGGTGCCGCTGGCCGGCAACTCCGTGGCCACCGACCGGGCGTTCCTCGCCCGTGACATGCCCGAGCTGGAGAGCTGGCTGCACTACCGGATCGTCGACGTGTCCTCGATCAAGGAGCTGGTCCGGCGCTGGTACCCGCGGGTGTACTACGCAGCCCCGGTCAAGGCCGGCAACCATCGTGCGCTCGGTGACATCCGCGACTCCATCGACGAGCTGCGCTACTACCGGGAGACGGTGTTCGTGCCGCTGCCCGGTCCGAGCACGGAGGAGGCCCGCGCGGTGGCCCAGCGCTTCGCCCCGGTCGAGCCCCCGGCCGCGGCAGGGGGCTGAGGATCGGTCACCTACTACACTTCTGGCCGCCGTCGCCCCCGGGTGTGCGGCCCTGGTGGGTGTAGCTCAGTCGGTAGAGCACTTGGTTGTGGTCCAAGGGGCCGCGGGTTCGAGTCCCGTCACTCACCCCACTCTCACCTGCCGCAGGGTCGCGCCTACCGTTTCTTCGTCACCGTTACATCGGAGTTGACGACGAAGGCCGGTGTCGACACGCACGGCAGGCTAGGTTTGACCGACTCAGACGCCATGCCGCCGCCGACTTGAACCGTGTCTCCCTCGCGGGCGACGACGTTATTGGCTGAGTCCAGCAGCTCGAGTCGGCCTCCGCCATCGAGCCGCGCACTGTAGCCGGCTGGCCACACGATGGGGTCCGTGCCAATTTGCGGGCATCCGCGTGGCCCCTGAACCAGAACGCCTACTCGCGCAGCCGCGTGTGATGGATGACCGACCTCCCAGCTCCCCGTGGCGATTGGGACATCCTTGGCGGCGAGCCTTTCAGGGGAGATGTGTTCTTTATCGCCCGCGTCGCTGCGGTCAGTCATAGCACGGCTCAGGACTCGCAGCCGATGCCGTTGCCGTCACCGTCGAAGCCATGCGGGTCGTCGCCCTTGACCGCGAAGCCTGTCTCGGGGATGTCAGGACAGTCGAGGTCAAGGGGTAGGCCGGGATGCAGATGCCCGCGTAGGACGGGTCGCAGCCGGCGCCCGATTGCGGGGTCGGGGACGGGCTCTCCTGCGGAGGCGGTGGCGGGGTCGGGGACGGGCTCTCCTGCGGAGGCGGTGGCGGGTCCGGGTTCAGCGGTTGCCCGAAGAACGCACACGCCCCCACAAGCCGGTGCGCCAGCTGCTCTTCGGCTTGCCCGAACTGGAGCTGCCGGACGACGAGGAACGCTTGCCGCCCGGCTACTTCTCCCCTGATCGCCGACGTCGAGGTGCACGGCGGAAGGCGTCCTTCGCTCACTCCCTTACCCCCTCGACTGCCACCTGGCGCCCACTGGCTGCGGGCCTTGTCACCTCGGGATGGCGTCCGCTGGCGGGTGCCCTTGACACGCGCCCTAGGCGTGGCACGGCCGTTGCTGCCCTCACCGGCCGACCCGGCCTTCGGTCTCTACGCTCAGCGAACGCCTCGATGCCTGAGCGGGCCCACAGCCGGCCGACAGGTCAGCGGTGCGGGCGCAGCACGAACAGGCCGCGGTCCATGCTGGTGACGCCGACGATCCGTTCCCGTGAGAAGAACGGGAAGTTGCTCCAGGTGCCCTTGTAGACGGGGCGGTTGTTCTCTGGTCGCACGTCGAAGAAGCCGACCTCGCGGAGCTCGCCTTTGGCTACCCGGCTGGTGTCGAGGACCCGTAGCCCGGAGGTGTAGTTCGACGCGTACGCCCGGTCGCCCTCGATGTAGAGGTTGTGGTCGACCGACCGGGTGCCGTAGTCGTAGTGACCGATGAGCCGCGGTGCGTCCAGGTCGCGCATGTCCCAGATGCGCGTCCGCGTGTTGATGCCGTACGTCTGCTCGTCGAACTCGTCCCCGTGCAGGTAGTAGCGATGACCCGGGGTGAGCCAGCCATGGTGGCTGTAGCCGCTCCGCGGGTAGCTGACGTTGGCGACGCGTACCGGGTTGGCCTTGTCCGTCACGTCGACGATCGAGACGCTGCTGTCGTACCCGTGCCGCGTGAAGTTGGCGTTGGCGCTGACACAGATCTCCCGCCCGGCGTAGTCGGGATCGGGGCCGTGGTAGTTGACGCACCGGGTGTCGTGGAAATAGCCGTCATTCGACCAGCACCCGGCGAACCTCGGCTGCTCCGGGGTCGAGATGTCCACCATGTGCAACCCGCCGCGACAGGTGTCGCTGCCGACCACGTAGGCGTAGCCGGAGCGCCGGTTGATCGCCAGGTTGTGAGCGTCGTTGAACCGGTCGTAGTGCGCGGCCTCGGGGAGGGTGATCGGGGCCGTGGTAGTTGACGGCGTGCCGCGAACCCCGCGGAGCTCGCGGAGGTCGAAGACCTGCATGCCGTGCTGAGTGTGCTCGGAGACGACGTACGCGTAGGTGCCGCGCACCTTGATGTCCCGCCAGTACTCGTTGCCCAGGTAGGTGTGGGACGGCAGCTTGCCGATCACGTCCGGATGCCGTGGCCTGCTGATGTCAACGAAGGTGGTCCCTTCGATGCCACCGACAATGGCGTAGTCCTTGCCGGTCTTCCGGTCGGTCCATCCCCACATGTCGTTAGCAAAGCTGAGCCCGAGCCGGTGCAGGCCGACCCGACTGAGCATCGTCACCCGCTTGCACGGGTACGTCTCGGCGGCCATCCCGTTGACGCAGCGGGCGAATTTCGAGGGACCTGCGGTGCTGCGGCCAGCAGCTGCCGCGGCGATCTCCGCGAAGTCCAGCCGCTGTTGCGTCGGCGACGGCTCGGCGCGCTCGTGATCAGGGCCGTGGGCCTGCGAGATCCCGACCCCCGCCGCACTTGCGGTGAGGAGGGCTGCCGTCACTGCGGCCACTCGAAGTCTCATCCCACGGTCCCCCGTCGTACGCTCGAAACCGCCGGCGGTTGCGGTGCTGTACCCGGCAGACCTCTACAACGTAACCCGCACGGAGGGGCTCTGACCAGAGCCGCTCAGCACGCTCGGGCACCCAGCGGAGGCGGACGGCGCAGGGCGGACGCCGCTTCGGCCGGACTGAAGTCACCGGACTGCGGTGGTACTGTCACCGGTCGTTCGCGCCGTTAGCTCAATTGGCAGAGCAGCTGACTCTTAATCAGCGGGTTCGGGGTTCGAGTCCCTGACGGCGCACCTGTGAAAGCCCAGGTAGACGGCCTGACTCCTGGTGCTCCGACGGGTTGGCCGCTCAGAGCAGCCCCTCCGCAACCCTCCGGCCCCCCCCAGGCCGGCGAGGACCGCCAAGCGGGCGACCCCAAGCAGCGTCACAGGGCTTTGATGGAGCTCATCGGGCTTCTCGGTTCGCGCGGGCAAGTTGGACCCCTCGCCCGCCCAGACTCACGAGCCCGGCCTGCACCCATCCGTCGAATCCAGCTTGACCAAGGCTCTGGGCCGTCGAAGGATGGTGCAATCAGCTCGGGGAGGGGGACGCAGTGGTAGTTAGCGTGGATGAAAGACTTGCGAGCGTTCACTTAGAGGCATATCACTTTCTGCTGCAGATGGATGCGCGTCAGCGATCAGAAGGCATGCAGTTGGCCCTGGGTGCCATGCGCCCGCAGCTGCCGGTCACTGGGTCAGCCCAGATGGAAGGAGCAAAAGCCTCCGATCTTTTAGCTCTCGCTGTCGAAGCCCTAACAACAAAGGCTATCGCTCTAGCGGGTAAGTATCCGGCCCACGCCTGGCTTCATTACCTACGTTCGATGCCGATCGAAGCCTTTGGTGGGGGCGAGTTCAGGATCGAAGGCTCTATACATGGGCGAAGAAGAATCGTCGAAGCGCTCTCCTCAATCGGCGCAGCGGACCGAAGCTCACCGATCCCTGCATGGGCAATTCCTACGCCTTACGTGCTTAGATTCATCTTCGCTTCTCGAGCCGTAGAGAATGCCCAGGTCCTGCATCGCCATGCTACTAAAGGGGTGCCACTTCTATTCCACAGCGATGCGTGGCCATCGACCGTGGAGAGTGATCGCAGGACGAAGGCACTCCGTGTCCATGACGAGCGCTTGCAGAAGGCAAACCCCATCAATTGGCTCTCAGGCACCATTGGTACTGCCGCTGACATTGAATCCGGCGGGACCATCATCAATACATTGCTTATGCTCGAGCCACGCCCCTACGAGTCATATGAGCACGCTAGTGACACTCCGTTGCAGTTCGGCGGGGTTCCGGTGTATGACTGGTCCTTTCGCCTGACCAGGGTCACCTTGCGTATTCCCGTTCTCATGAAGGGCTATAGCTGGGCGTCAAAAGACTTACCGTATCGACTCATGTTACAGCACTGTCTTGCCCCGCTGCTGAGGAGTAATGTGGAAGCCCAGGCGTACTTGAGCCGCTTCGGGTACGTGACAATGTCTCGGGCGGTCTTGGCTGGTGGCTTGGCGGCACTCCAGGCGACGGACGCAGCGGACGAGTTCGGTGCACTTTTCCCCGACGTAAGGATCACTTCTATAGATCCTCAAGACATCATCGACAGCTGCCTCGCTACGCCTTCCCCTGGCAGATGGATGATGGGTGCGGGGTTGAGGGTGGCTCCCGACGATGACTTGGTGTTCGATCCCGTTACGAACGCAGCAGCCGCCGTCTATGCCTTGTCACCTGAATCACCGGGCGGGCCAGCCGCGAACGTCCGGGCTGATGACCTGGAGAAGATAACACAATCCATGATCGACGCTTCCCCTTGGGCGCCTCCCGGGCCGATGAGAGCCTTCGTGGGTCGAACGCTGCGAATTCCTGATGGGAGTAACCTAACCGATCTGGATTCGTTCGCCTTCAACGATGGTGTGGGGATTTTTATTGACTGCAAGAGCCTAGCGCTGCCAGGAGCATTCCAAGGCGAATTTCGGGCCACTCGGGGCACGCGAACGACGCTTGAGCGGGCGGTGGCAAAATGGCAGACGATTGTGGAATCACTTCAGCGTTTCCCGAGGGGGAAAAACTATGATTTCTCCGCGGTCCAGCGGTTCGTCCCACTGGTCCTCACGACCGCGCCACACTTTGTCTTCTTCGACTTACTCGAACCGCGGGTCTTGGACGGCTTACGTCCGGTTTCAGCGTTCTCCGAACTTCAGGAGTTCCTGTTGGCCTGACGTCTCGCCGCCAGCCCGATTGACGGACTAGCGCGAGGCAAATCACCAGTGATCATCACGTATGCGTCCAGCCGCGCCATGTCAGCGCCGTAGTCGGTGTGGAAGAGGTGGGTGTAGATGGCGTCGGTGGTACTGATGCCGACGTGGCCCATCCACCGCGACACCTTGTAGATGTCCACGCCAGCCGCAGCCATGATCGACGCGTACGAGTGCCGCAGGTCGTGGAACTGCACAGACGGTAACCCAGCCCGCCGTAGTGCGGGCTTGAAGTAGTAGCGGTAGAAGCTCTGGTGGTCCAGGGGGCGTGAGTAATCGAGCGCCGACTTGTTGGCGCCGTGTCCACCTTGGACGCGGCCCGGCCACAATTGGGCGTCGGGTTCGCTACGGCGGGGATGGGTGGACAGGTACTCCTGCATCGCGAGCACCAGCGCGTCGCGTAGGGGCACAGTCCGGGTGGAGCGCTCGGATTTGGGCGAGGTAAGACTCCATCCGCCCTTGGTGCGTTGCAGGGTGCGCTCCACCCGCACGGTCTTGCGCAGGAGGTTGACGTCGCGCACTTGTAGACCGGCCAGTTCCCCCGCGCGCAGCCCGGTGTAGGCGGCAAAGCGCACCAGCAAGCCGTATGGCGCGAAGGCGTCGAGCTCTGCGGCCAGCGCCTCGACCTGAGTCGGTGCAGGGCAGCGCATCTCCTGGGCCTCGCGGCGCGGCAGCTCGGTTCCGGTGCATGGATTTTTCGCGACGAGGTCGTGCCGCTGGGCGTAGCGGAACACCTTGTTCAGCGCGACAAACGTCCCGCCCACCGAAGCCGGGCTAAGGCCCTTGGCCGACAGGTCTCCAACCCAGCGCTCGACCTCCTGGCTCGTGATTGACGTGATGCGGCGAGCACCAAACACCGGGAGGACGTGGAGCCGATAGGCCTGCTCGTATCCCGCGACCGTCTTCGGCTTCAGCTTGTCGGTACTGGCCCGCATCGAGGCCTCCACAACCTCACGCACCGTCTTCGAGCGTCGGACGTAGATGTCGGTGGAGTTGCCCCGATCGACTTCGTCCTCTACGCGCAGCGCGAAACGCTGGGCGTCGCGCTTGACCTGGAACGTGCGCTGCTTGAAGCGACCGGCCTGTCGGCAGCGCACCTCATAGGCCGCCAATCCGTTCTTGCGTTGCAGCTCTCGCACGTGCGCCATGTCAGGGCTCCTCGTCGGTGATCTGGCGAACGGTGCCGTCGTTGGCGACGGTGTAGACGTCAACCTGCAGTAGCTCTCGCACGCGGCTTGGTACTCGTAGGGCAGCACCCGCCGCATTGGCGGGGACGACGACTGCGAACCGAGCGCGGCCTAGCTCGTCTGGGGGCATTCGCCGCAGCAGTTGGCCGTAGAGGGTGTCCACGTCCAGGCCAGGTGCCGCCGTGCGGCCCTTCGCTTCGGCGTAGAGCCGGTGATCGCCACGCTCCGCGTAGACGTCGGCGAAAGCCACCTCCGTGTGGACGACCCAGCCCTCACCTTGCAGGTAGGCGCAGAAGGCCTCCACCACTCGCTTTTCGTCGCCTCTCACGCTGCGGTCTCCTTGGTGACGCTGTTGTAGATGCGGGAGACGGTCGAGCCGTACCAACGCTGGCCGCCGTTCGGCGTGGGTACGGCCTCGGCGTCGAGCGCGGTAGCGATGCGGGCGAACGGCCAACCCTGCTCTCGCAGGTGGCGGATTCGAGAGACGGCGTCTGCGCCAGCCATGCCCTCGCGTCCGAAGCGGGCGCCGCGTGTCTTCGCCTCGGCCATTGCGTCGGCGGTGCGGACGCCGATCATCTCCGACTCCCACTGAGCGACTGCGGCGAGGATGTGCGCAACGAGTCGCCCGTTGGGGGTGGTCATGTCGATGTTGAGGTCGAGCACGACGAGTGCCCAGCGTTGCTTCTGCGCGAGGTGGAGGAACTCGGCGAAGTGCTGCACGGACCGGGAGAGCCGGTCGAGCTTGTAGACGACCAGCGCGTCCACCTCGTGTCGCTTGAGCATCGCCAGCGTTCGGCGCAGCCCGGGCCGGTTGTCGGTGCGGGCGGTGTACCCGGCGTCCTCGATGAGCTCCAGTTCCCACCCTCGGCGATCGGCCTCCTCGGCCAGCGCCCGGCGTTGCGCATCCAAGCCGAGGCGGGAGTCAGCCTGCTCGCGCGTACTGACACGCACGTAGCCGACGACCTTCACTCCCGCCACCCCAGCTCGGCCGCGACCTCGCCGGGCAGATAACGGGTCTGCTGCCGCTCGGGCAGGTAGAGCACCGGGCCGTCCTCGGTGTCCACCACAACCGGCTCGCCGATGCTGTACTCGAACGGCCAGGCCGGCTGCTGCGCCATCCGCACCGGGGTGTCCTCGGGCATCCCTTCCGCGAGCTCCAACAGCTCGCCGAGGGTCAGTTCTTGGCGGTCCATCTGCGATTCCTCTCGACCGGGGCCGACGCGTTGGGCGACCCCTTGGCTTCACGGACGAGGGGAATCGAACGCCAGTCAAGATCATCTTGGCTACTCCGGCTCGTACCGCGTCGCGCGGATCGGAGGTGGCCCCGGGCCACCGCCGAGCGGGGATCGCACGTCGTAGGGGCCTCCCTGGACCGCGCGGGTGAGGCTCCGGGCGGCGCTGGGAGCCGCAGACCGCCCGGAGCCCTCGACGGCGGTCATCCCCGACCAGGGACTCCATGGGGAGTCGAGTTGGGGTTCTCAACCCTCCTCCCGACCGGCACCGCCGAGCTCCTCCCGCCAACGGGCGAAGTGATCGTCGTCGGCCTCGTACGCGGCGCGAGCTTGGGCGACGGCCTGCCAGAACGTCTCCCACGCCTCGGCGTCGTTGGCTAGATGCAACACCTGCACGCCCGCGAACACGGCCACGCTGTCCACTACCTCCTCCCATACCGGGGCGGGCGCGGCCCGCTGGCGTTGCGCGCTGGGGTCGGAGGAGGCAGCGGAAGAGGCCAGTCCTCCACGACCTCGGCGTCAATCACCTCATCTGCGCGGGGCGACGTCCACGAACAGCCCGTCGAGGTCGCGCTCCCAGCGCTTGAGCTCCACCGTGATCGGGCGGTCCTTGCCGACACCGGCCCGGTCGAGACCGTCCTTGATCGCCGTGAGCCGCGCAAGGACCGGTTGGGAAGTGTCCAACGCGATGTCGAGTAGGGCGGCCATGAGCCGGTCGGTCGCGGCAGCTAGCCGCCGGTTCGCCGCCTCCCGGACCTGCGGAGCACTACCGCCGTGCTTGATACATACGACGCCACCCTTGATCGGCGGCAGACGACACGGCTGTCCGTTGGTCCGCCGAGCCGAACACAGCGGCTTACCTGGTCCCGGTGCAGGCATGATCACTCCCCACCGTCATAGGTGGCTCTAGGCACCGCGCGCATCCGCGAGTCCACGTCGTCGCGGGACTCCCAATCACCGCGAGCGTCGAGCAGCGCGACGAAATCCTCGTCGTCGGGGTCCACGAGCCGCATCCCATGCGGCGTCGCCGCGACCGCCCGCACCCCCGACCGTGCAGAGAGCGTTGCTGGGCGTTCGGGCCTACCTGGATGCCGACGGCCGAACCCCTCGCGAACCCCTCCAGCCACGCCACGCCAGCTTGCTCCGAGACGCTCCGAGGGAGGCCACGAATCTGCTGTCTGAGCTGCGCAAACGTGGACTTCGCTGGGGCAAGACGGAGGACTCTGGTTTGAGCCGGTAGGGACACCCCCGCGCCCTCTTAATCAGCGGGTTCGGGGTTCGAGTCCCTGACGGCGCACCCCGCTGACCTGCGGAAACGTCCTCATCGCCCCCGCCGGGTGACCCCTCAGGGGCCCGTTTGCTCACGGATTGCTCACGGCGCCGTGGCACCAAGGCGTCCGCAGCCTCCGCGGCCTGCCGGCCCGACGCGCTCGAGCAGGTGCGAGTACGTGTCGGAGGTGCTGGTGATGGACGAGTGCCCCAGCATCTTCGACACCACAGCGGCGCCCCTGACGCCAGTAGCAGCGACGCCCGCCCGTGTCGGAGGTCGTGAGCCGGATCGGCCGCAGACCGGCGCCGAGCAGGAGGTCACCGAACGCCTTGGTCACCGCCCCCGGTGCGAACGGGTTGCCGTCCTCGCGGGCGAAGACCAGCCCGTGGTCGGCGTACGCCTCCCCCACTCGGCCCGCTCCACGTCCTGCGCGAGCCGCTGCGCGAGCAGCACACCCACCCCCCGGGCTCCCAGGTCGACCCGGCGGGCGTCACCGCTGGCGGTCTTCGGCCCCCGAAGGTGATGCCCGGTGCGCGCCCCGCATGACGGGCACCGCCGGCTCTACCCGTCGAGTTGGACGACCTGCTTGTCGGACCTCCAGTACCCCGCGGGTCAGGTCGACAACGCCCTGACCATGTCCGTTGATGACAGCCGAGACTCTCACTGAACGTAACGGGGCAACCGCAGACCTTGCGTTTCGGGGCCCAACCTGTCACGCTGCGTATCGGTGTGGTCGTGGCGGCGCCCTGACGGTGGCTGTGTCGACCTCGGTCGATCGCTCGTCGGAAGGGGCCTGCACGATGGGTAAGGTGCTTCGCCGGTTCGCCGTGCCCGCGGCCGGCATCTTGATGGCTGTGGGAGCGTTGTCCTCGGAGTCGGCGGTGGCGGCGTCAGATGCGCACGCTTCGGTGGTAAGTGAGGATCCCGCCAACTACACGCCGAACCTGCTAAGCGACGACGTGGTGCAGAAGCCTGCGACGTATGCGCTGGCACAGTCCGAAGGCAAGATTTACGTCGGCGGGTCTTTCCACGCCGTGGAAAACGCGAACCGAACGATCACGTACATTCGGACGCATATCTTCAGTTTTGACGCCATCACGGGAGGGGTCACGTCCTTTGGGCCGACCTTCGACGGGCCGGTGTGGGCGATCGCGGCTAGCGGCTCCTCGCTGTACGTTGGGGGAGCGTTCAGCAACGTCAACGGGTTGGCGCGCAAGGCGCTGGTCAAGATTGACGCCAGCACCGGAGCCGTGGACCAGACCTTCAATGCTCGGATCAAGTCAGGCAAGATTACCGACGTTCGACTGGTGGACGGCCGACTAATCGTCGGTGGGACGTTCTCGAAGAAGTTGGCAGCTCTCGACCCGGTGACTGGTGCGGACACTGGTTATATCAACATCCCCATCACCGGATCGCTTTCGGACCGAGCAGGCGCAACGGACGTGTACCGATTCGCGGTCAACCCGGCCGGCGACAGACTGGTTGCGATCGGGAACTTCGCCTCCGTCGGAGAACAGACTCGATACCGTGCATTCATGCTCAATCTGGGTGCCACAGGGGTTTCGTTGAATGAGTGGTACTACCAACCTCTAATGAACATGTGCAAAGCCGATAGCCTGCCGCAGTACCTCCGTGACGTCGACTTCTCCCCAGACGGAAGCTACTTTGTCTTTGTATCCACCGGCTGGGTGCCGCGGAGTCACGACAGGATCGGCCTGGATGTCTGCGATGCCGTGGCTCGGTTCGAGACCGCCGTGCCAAATCCGGCCAAGCCAACCTGGATCAACTACACCGGCGGCGACACTCTCCACTCCGTGACGGCGACTGGCGCTGCGGTCTATGTCCAGGGCCACCAGCGGTGGATGGACAACGCATACGGCCAGGACTCCGCCGGTAAAGGTGCGGTAGAACGAAAGGGCATAGCGGCCGTCGATCCGGGAACCGGAAAGGCATTGCCCTGGAACCCGAGCAAGACGAGAGCAGTGGGCGGGAGAGACTTTTTGGTCACTCCCAGTGGCGTGTGGGTGGGCAGTGACGGCGCGCGCTTTGCCGGCGAGTACCGCAAGGGCATCGCCTTCTGCCCCGTGTAAGCCTGTCTAGATTCGGTTAGGTGACGTGTCAGACGGCCGTACCACCCTGGGCGGCGGTGGCTCGATCCAGCGGGTGAAGTCGGCACGGCACCACTCCGGTGAGAAACACCGCCGCCGTGAACGACCTCCGACGCGTCTGCATCCTCACCCGAGACTGCTAACGGATTGCTCACAGACCCTCCGGCCCCCGACTGTGAACAACCCGGCGCACCCCTCTGACCTGCGCAAGCGCCTTCCCGCCCCCGCCTGGCGACCCCTCAGGGGTGACATTGCCGATCGCCCACGGCGCCGCGGAACTACGGCTGCTGCCTCCCCGGGCTGTCGTCCGACGAGCTCCAGCCGGCGGGAGTACGTGACGGAGATGATCGCGATAGACGAGTGCCCCAGCATCCTTGACCGCCACGGCGCCTCGTAGGCCGGTCCAGCGACGCCCGCCCGTGTGGAGGTCGTGCAGCCGGATCGGCCGCAGACCGGCAGTCTGCACCAGGTCACCGAACGGCTTGGTCACCGCGGGCGCCCAGGCGACTACGCCGGTGCCCTTTCGCACCAAGAACGAGCGGGTGAGGGGGCCATCCAACGGTGCTGCGGGGGAAGAGCGCGAGACTGGCGCGTGCTCTCTGCCGACCGTGGACGGTTCAGCGTGACGGGCAACCAACCATTCAAGGGGCTGGGCCGATGACGACCAACACAGACATCTCGCGGCTGACATCTGTGGTCGAGGCTGTAGCTGTATGCGTCGAGTCTCGATACGTTGACGCCGCCAGCGGCGCCCGAGCGGCCGGAGCGCTGCGGCGACGGTTGCGTACGGGCTGCTATGAGACCGTGCCGTACGCGGCGGAGTTGGCTCCTCTGCTCACTGCCAACCTTCAAGCGGTGCTGCCGGACTTGCACCTGCAGGTGCGGTGGAGTCCAGAGGTGCGGAAGCCGTCGGCGACCAGCGACTGGGACGACCCCAACTTCCTCGCTGGTTACTGGGCGCATGAGGCCCTCGACAACTACGGGTTCGAAAAGGCGGAGCGATTCCGTGGCAACGTTGGTCTCCTCGTCGTACGGAATATCGACGAGCCCGAGGGCACGGCAGCGATCATCGATGCGGCGTTCGCCTTCGTCGCCCGGTGCAGTGCCTTGATCATCGATCTGCGGCGTACGACCGGCGGTGCGCCCAGCGGGGTCGCGTACTTTCTCGGGCATCTCCTTCCTGCCGGGACACCACTGATTCAGACCGTCGACCGCGAGGGTGCGGTCGTTGAGCAGACGGCCACACCGCCGGGTAAGGAACCGCTTCTTGGAAGCGACGTGCCGGTGTTCGCTCTCACCGGTCGACGCACGGTGTCTGGCTGCGAGGAACTCGCCTACGACCTGCGGGCGGCCAGCCGGGCAACTCTGGTCGGTGCGCGCACCGTAGGGGCCGCCAACCCGGTGGACGTCTACGTCGTCGACCCTCATGTTGCCGTCCGAGTCCCGACGGCTGTGGTTCGTCACGCCGTCACCGGGGGCAACTGGGAGGGAACTGGGATCGTCCCGGACGTTGAGTGCGCGGTCGATGACGCGCTCGACGTGGCGCACCGGCTTGCCGTCGACGCTGTCCTGAGTCGGATCGCCGCTGGCGAGGTACTGGCCGGCGAGGCCCTGCTGGAAGAGCTGACCGACGTCCGGGTGGAATTGAACGAGCAGCTGGGACGCCGATAGGTGCGCCCTCGCCCTTTATCCCAGCCGGAATTACGAATTACAAGCAGCGGTTGGGTTCCCATACCGACGTGCCGGCGAGCTCCCGGGAGCCCGTCTCCGCAGACAACTCCTGCACCCGGGCACCAGCGACGCCCGCTAAGCCGCCACCGCTACACCGGCAGCGCCGCGACCTGGGCTCGCCGACGTCCCGGAACGGCGCCGGCGATCTGTCAGGTACCAGGCGTCCGAACCACGATCGACTGCACTGCGTAGGTGACGGCCAAGGTCCATGTGGGTTAGTGGTTCTCACCACCACTAGAACTGGTTTCACTGCGACGGGTCTCAGGGCAACGGGGTCCCAGCAGTCGGTCGCCCGCCGTACATGCAAGGTGACGGTGCCAGCGCGCTTGCCCACCAGAGTCGTACGCACGTCCACGGCGTCGGTCGCGACCTGGAGTTGTAACCGAGGCGGGTCGTAACAGGGGCCGGGATCCTGCAACTGGGCCAGAAACTCCTTCATGACAGCAACGACCGGCTTGGCGCCGAACGGCGCACTGGTAACCTCAGCGTCGAGTCGACGTGACCGTTCGTTACTGCGTCGGAGGAGTCCCCGCCGCGGAGGATGTTGACCGAGAGGTAACTCGGTGGACCGACCGCCACACCGGCGGCAGGGTCGGCGCAATGAACCTTCGCATCCAGTGCCTGTGCATCGATACCGCTGACCCCGCCCGACTAGCGAGCTTTTGGCAGTCCGCCCTCGGGTGGCGCCGCACGTACGAGCGCGACGATGAGATCGTGCTCGAGCCCCCGGCGGGCAGCCCCGAGGACGGCGTCGTACCGGATCTGTTGTTCGGCCGCGTACCCGGCGAGAAGTCCGGCAAGAACCGGCTCCACCTGGACCTGCGGCCGCGTGACCAGGCAGCCGAGGTCGCCCGGCTGGAGGGGCTCGGTGCGCGGCGCGCCGACGTAGGGCAAGGCCCCACAGTCAGCTGGGTCGTGCTGGCCGACCCGGACGGCAATGAGTTCTGCGTGCTGCGACCGCTCACCCCCGAGGAGCTCGCCGAGGGGTGAGCGACGCGAAGACTCGCCCGGCCTGGGGAACCCACCGCTGTGACAGGCTGCACGGCATGCAGCAGGCCTTTGGAGTGTCGGTCCCCGAGACCATCGCCGAGATGTGCCGCCCCACCAGCACCGCGGTGCTCGTGTACGACGCTCAGGTCGGCATCTTCGCCCACGTGCAGGACCGCGACGGCCTGGTCCAGCGCGTTCGGTCGGTGATCGACGCGGCGCGGGCGGCGGGTGCGCCTGTGCTCTACGTCCGGCACGTGTCGCTGCCACCCACCCACTTGGGCGCGGCGGGGTTGCGAACCGCGATGGCGTGGCAGCGGCTGGAGCGGGCTCGGGCGGTCCAGGCCACCTTCCTCCCGACGCTGCACACTCAGTTGCTGGACGAGCTCGCGCCGGCCTCGGGTGAACCGGTGTTCGACAAGCTCGGGATGTCGGCGTTGGTCGGGACGCCAGTGGAGGCGTTGCTCCGCGACCGATCGGTGAGCACCCTCGTCCTGGTCGGCGCCGTACTCGAGATCGGCATCGAACCCACCGCGCGGCACGCCGCCGATCTCGGCTTCCTGCCCGTCGTGGTGGACGACGCCTGCGGGGTCGTGGACCCGGAGGCCGCGCAGCGATGTCTGGCCAGCCTCGACTACACGCTCACGTCTTACCGCTGCAGCACAACGGATGTGGTGGCTGCGCTGCAAGGGCAACCGTGACCCATCGAGAGGGACCCGCTGACCGGGTCAAGCAGCCTCCGCTGGTAGCCGATGAACGGACCACGCTCGACGGCTGGCTTGACTTCCACCGCCGCACCCTGCTCTGGAAGTGCGAGGGGCTCACCGACGACCAGCTGCGATCACGGCTCGTTCCACCGTCGACGCTGTCGTTGACCTCGACCATGTCGAGACCACATCGGACGGGCGCCGGTTCGGCTTGCGGTGGATCTACACCCACATGATCGAGGAGTACGCGCGGCACAACGGCCACGCTGACCTCTTGCGCGAGGCCATCGATGGCGAGACAGGAGATTGGACGTGCTACCGGCCACTGTCGTCGCGTTAGTGGCGGCGCTCCTTGCTTCGGTGAGCGGGTCTTCCGCTCAGGTGGCCGCCTTCCCGGTATGGCAGCCGCCGCAGCCGCGCCCGGCGGTGTCGCCGGCCGTGGTGGCCCAGTCGCTGCCACAGTTCTCGGCGACAGTACGGCGGATCGGCCCCAAGCTGCGGGAGCGGATGACGTACTCCCATCACGACGGCTGTCCGCTGCGGCTTCGCCAGCTGCGCTACGTGCAGATGACGTACGTCGGTTTCGGGGGTTCGGCGCGCACCGGGGAGGTGGTGGTGCGCCGAGGGTGGGCCGACGACGTGGTGACCGTGTTTCACAGCATGTACGACGAGCGTTTCCCAATCCGGCGGATGCGGCTCGTCGACGACTACCAGGGCGATGACGGTCTGTCGATGTCGGCGAACAACACCTCGGCGTACAACTGCCGACGCACGATCAACGGTGACCGGTGGTCCGAGCACTCCTATGGGCTGGCCATCGACGTCAATCCAGTCCAGAACCCCTACGTGAACGGCTCCTACGTCGCGCCCGAGGAGGGACGCGCGTATGCGCGGATCGATCGCTCCGCTGATGCCTCCTACCGCAAGGGGGCGATCCGCTCCTCCGATGTGGTCGTCGACGCATTCCAGCGGATCGGCTGGGAGTGGGGCGGCGACTGGAGCAACTCAAAGGACTACCAGCACTTCTCCTCCACTGGACTTTGAGCGATTCGCGACGTCGCTCATCGTCGTGGCAGCGAGGTCTACGGTGACGGTCATGGCCGAGATCGTGATGCGTGTCCGACTCGTCGGCGGCGACCAGCTCGACGTCACGTACGAAGAGCCCGACACCGCCGAGGAGGACGTCGTCCTCCAGCACGCCCTAGAGACACTCGCCCAGGACTCGGGAGTTCTGCGCAGCAAACACGGTGATCGGCTGCTGGTGCTGTACGGGCGCGGGGTGTCCGCCTTCGAGCTGGCGCCGCGCGGCGCGGTGCTGTGACCTGAGGCCCTGCGCTACCGGCACCGGTCAACGGGCTCCGGGTTGCATCCGCATTGCCCGCACGAGGTCAGTCCACCACTCCAACCGGGTGGGACGGCCGTCGTAGTCGCGGCGCTGGTTGGCGGCACCGGGGCTGGGCAGCACGAAGACCTGAGTGCCGCCGAGGGACCAGGGGGCTGATCCGAGCTTCGCTGGCGGCTGACCGAGGGAGCGAGCAGCGACCTGGCCGCCCTTCTTGCTAGTGAATGCGAGGCAGCGCGGCCGATACTCCTCGACCTTCGCAACCAGCGTCGCCACGTCGAACGGAAGCCCCCGGTCATGGCTCTGCGCGAGGTTCTTGACGAGGTCGGTGAGGCCGAGGCCGTACGTGGGCAGCGTCGCATCCTCCTCGGGGGTAAGCAGCCGAGGCGTGAGCCCGCTCTCGTAGAGCAGCTGCCAGAAAGCGTTGCGCCGTCCCGCGTAGTAATGGCCGCGCTCGGCCGAGCGTCTGCTGACGGCTGTGCCGCAGAACACCACGTCGAGGTCGGACGCGAGGATGTCGGGCAGCACGGTCAGCCGGCTCGTCGGTAGCGGTTAAGGAGCTGCGAACGCAGTAGTGCCGGGGGTGTCCCGATGGCTGTGAGGAGCTGGGGAGTGAGGCCGTCGGTCATCGAGGTCAGCGCCAGGGCGATGTGCTCGGCACCGATGTGACGTTGCCGGAGCGTGACGGCCTCGCGGAGTGAGTGTTCGAGGCACCCCTTGGCCCGCGGGGTGAAGGGGATGTGCCCGAAGCCGGGGCCGCAGCCGCGTCGCCTGCCCCACCGGCGACGACGACGACCAGACGGTACGGGCGCCAGTGCGTTGGGCCCGAAGCTTGCCTCGATCTTCTCCCGTACGACATCGAGGTCGATGCCGATGGCTGCCAGCGCGTCCCGATCCAGCGCTTCGCTCGGGGTTCCCACCAGGCGCAGCGTGGCCTCCTCGACCGCCGCGGTCGTGACGCCCGCGCGGCGGAGGGTGCTGCCGACTGGACCCGGGTTCGAGGCCACCGCGAGCAGGAGGTGTTCGCAGCCGGTGTAGCCGTGACCGAGCCGCCGAGCGTGCAGCTGGGCGTCCACCACCACCGCCCTTGCCTCTTCGGTGAATCGCTCGAACATCACTTCCCGCCGATCCGTCGTCCGTGCTTGCGGTGCACGGTTTGCTTGGTGACACCCAGCCGGACGGCAATCTCTTGCCACGACCACCCCAATGCGCGGGCGTTGTCGACCTGGAGAACCTCCAACCGTTCGGTCAACGCCCGCAGCGCTGCGACTGCTCGCAGCCCCACGTCCGGGTCGTGGCTGGCGGCTCCCTCGGTCAGCTCGGTCGTCCTGTGCACGATCGTCAGCGTATGCTGACGATCCCTGGGTGTCAACAGATGCTGACGGCCGGCCGGGAAGAGGCACCACATTGCCGCTGGCGAGCCCGGGCTGACCTCCCCCGAATGGAGCGGTGGCCCCGAGGCCGTAGCGTCGAAGGCGTGTTCCGCCCGACGCTGCCCCTGGAGACCCCTCGCTTGGTGCTACGACCGTTCACGATCGAGGACTACGACGATGCTTTCGGCTACCACTGCCGGGCGGACGTGGTGCGGTACCTGTACTGGGAGCCGCCCACGCCCGAGGAGTTCCGCGAGGTCCTGGCTCGCAGGGCCGGTCGTACGACTCTCGATCGAGAGGGCGACGGGTTGAACCTTGCGGTCGTCCCCCGTGACGTGGACCGGGTAATCGGGGACGTGACGCTGTTCTGGTGCAGCGAGCAGCATCGACAGGGCGAGATCGGCTTCGTGTTCCATCCCGCCTTCCAGGACCGTGGGTACGCCTTCGAGGCCTCACAAGCGATGTTGCGCCTCGGCTTCCAGGACCTCTGCCTGCATCGCATCGCCGGCCGGCTCGACAGTCGCAACACGTCCTCCGCGCACCTCCTCGAGCGACTGGGCATGCGGCGCGAGGCGCACTTGGTGGAGAACGAGCACGTCAAGGGCGAGTGGGTCGACGAGGTGGTGTACGGCCTGCTCGACCGTGACTGGGCCGCGGCGCAGAGCCCCGAATATCTGCACCGACGCGGGACCATGCCGCCGTGACCAGGGCGCCGTTGCAAGTCCTCGTTATCCCGTTCCGGCTGACCGCGGGGGGCCCCGAGTACGGCGTTCTCCGCCGGTCAGACGATACGGCCCGGCAGTTTGTCGCGGGTGGCGCCGAGGAGGGTGAAGCGGCGGAGGCAGCTGCCAACCGTGAGTTCGAGGAGGAGTTCGGTGTCAAGGCACGATGCCTGATCCCGTTGGATTCGCTCGCGACGATCCCGGCAAGCCACTTTAGGGCGCGTTCCCTTTGGGGTGACGACGTCTTCGTAGTGCTCGAGCGGGCGTTCGCCGTGGACGTCGGTGACCGGTTGCCAACCCTCTCCGACGAACACCTCGAGGTCCAGTGGTTGAGCTACGAGGACGCGGTATCCGCGTTGACCTGGGACAGCAACAGGAACGCCTTGTGGGAACTGCATGAACGTCTCCACCCGAAGCGGTGAACTGAGATGAAGGATGTCGACGCGCCGCGTCTGGGCGGGTCCACGTATCGTCTGGGGCAGGATCAGGCCCGCGGACCGCGCCGGGACCGGAGTTTGTGAGCGGGAGTTCCCAACATGCTGCGAGTGGCTGTCGTCGGTTCCGGGCCAGCCGGTGTGTACGCGGCCTCGGCGCTGACCCAGCACGGTGACGTGGCCATCGACGTGCTCGACCGGTTGCCCTGTCCGTACGGTCTCGTCCGCTATGGCGTCGCCCCCGACCACCTCAAGATCAAGTCGATCAGCGCCGCGCTGCGGGCGGTGCTCGAGCACCCCGCCGTACGTTTCCTCGGCAACGTCGAGGTGGGCAGGGACGTCACCCTCGCTGAGCTGCACGACCACTACGACGCCGTCCTCTTCTCCAGCGGCGCGGCGGTCGACCGGCGACTGGACGTGCCGGGTGAGGATCTCCCGGGCAGTGACTCCGCCACCGACTTCGTCGCCTGGTACTGCGGCCACCCGGACGCGCCGGTCGACCACTTCACCCTGGACGCCCGAAGTGTCGCGGTCATCGGGGTCGGCAACGTCGCTGTGGACGTGACCCGCATCCTGGCCAAGTCGGCCGACGAGCTGCGCTCCACCGACGTCCCGGACCACGTGCTCGAAGTGTTACAGCGCAGCCAGGTCCAAGACATCCACATGATCGGTCGGCGGGGCCCGGTCCAGGCCAAGTTCACCACCAAGGAGCTGCGCGAGCTCGGTGAGCTCGCGAATGCTGACATCCTCGTCGATCCGCGCGAGCTGGAGCTGGATGAGGAGAGTCAGCGGGCGATCGGCGCGGAGCGGGCGCTGCGGCGCAACCTCGAGGTGCTGCAGGAATGGGCTCGGCGTCGACCGGAGGGCCGGCCGCGACGCATTCATGTGCGATTCCTGCTCCGGCCGGTCGAGGTGCTCGGCACGACCCGTGTCAGCGGACTGCGACTCGAGCGCACCCGCCTTGACGGCACCGGAAACGTCACGGGAACCGGCCAGATGTGCACCCTCGACGCCCAGCTGGTGCTCCGCTCGGTGGGCTACCGCGGACTGCCGGTCCCGGGCATGCCGTTCAGCGAGTGGACCGGGATCATCCCCAACTCGGCGGGCCGCGTCCTGCGCGACGGGGTGCCGGTGCCGGGTGAGTACGTCGCGGGCTGGATCAAGCGCGGGCCTACCGGTGTCATCGGGACCAACAAGAACGACGCCAGCGAGACCGTCGCCGCGCTGCTCGCGGACGCCCCCGCACTGCCGCCCGCACCGGTCCGCGACCCCGATGCGCTCCCCGCCCTGCTCGCCGCCCGCGGCGTGGACGTGGTGACGTGGCAGGGATGGCAGGCGATCGACGCCGCCGAGGCTGCGCTCGGCCGGGCGCAGGGGCGCCAGCGCGTAAAGATCGCGCACCGGGCCGAGCTGCTCCGGGCCGCGGCCGGTGCCGGAGACGCTGCGCTCGCCGCACCGCCGTCCGCGGCTGGTTCCACTGCCGCCGTGCCGACGTGACGCACCACGGGTGATCCCCCGAGCCGTTCTCGTCAGCGGCGGCGGCGCACGACGAGGACGGCGGAATCGACGCGCGGGAGCGGCCGAAATGCGTGATGCGGCAGTGAGCGGCCCTTGCGTACGTCGAACGACGCCCGCCAGCGGCCCGATCCTGGCGGGTGCCCGTCGGCGTACCGACGTACGACGGCCCGCTGGAGCACCAGGTCAGCGGCCACCAAATGGGAGCGCGGCGCCAGCAGGGACCTGAGCAGCGTGCTTGTGATCGCGTACGGCGGGCTCGCCACCACACGGAACGGTCGGCGCGGCAACCGGAGCGAGCCCGCGTCGGCCCGCACCACCATCACCCGGGCGCCGGCGAAACGGTCGCGCAGGCGTTGCGCCCGGCGGGGGTGCAACTCGACGGCGATGACGCGGGCTCCCGCCGCGACGAGATGCGTGGTCAGCGCTCCGTCGCCGGCGCCAACGTCGAGCACGAGCTCTCCAGGCCGAACGCCGGCATCGGCGACGACTCGCGCCGCCCACTCGTCAACGAGCCGATGCCAACCCCAGGACTGGCCCCCCCGCCCGGAGGCGGACACGGACCATCACCGCGAAGAAGGTCATGGGGTGACCGTAGGCAGCCGGTGAAGCCGCCGACAAGGGGATTGTGTGCCCCGTCGCAGCAGCTGCGGCACCGGCATGCTGGAGGGGTGAGCGGGCGCAGCAGCCACGGACGCACCCGGGTCAGCCGGCGCCTGTCCTTTGTCCTACGTCACGACCCCGGCAGCGTCGGGATCAGCCTGGACGAGAAAGGCTGGGTCGACATCGGCGTCCTCCTCGAAGCGCTAGCCGCTGATGGTCTGGTGCTGACCCGCCGCGAGCTCGACGGCCTGGTCGCGGCCGACGATAAGCAGCGCTTCGGCCTCGACGAAGGCGGCACCCGCATCCGCGCCAACCAGGGCCACAGCGTCGCTGTGGACCTCGGCCTGGCGGTGGCCGTGCCTCCGCCGACCCTGTACCACGGCACCGTGGCGGCAGCGCTGGAGAGCATCGCCGTCAGGGGGTTGTTGCGCGGGCAGCGGCACCACGTCCACCTCTCCCCCGACACGGCCAGCGCACGACGGGTCGGCGCGCGAAGGGGCTCACCGGTGGCCCTCACCGTGGACGCGGCCGCCATGAGTGAGGCCGGGATCCCCTTCTTCCGCAGTGCCAACGGCGTTTGGCTCACCGCGCACGTACCAGCGCGCTACCTCGCCCTGGACGGCGCTCCGCTGGCCGGCGGTACCGGTGACAGAACTACCAGACGCTGACGCAGCGGTACGGTGCACGATGTGACCCTCGGCAGGCACGCCCAAGCTGCCGCCGTAGGGGGTGGTGGAGCCACCGGGGTAACGGCGGCCGTGCTGCTCGCCCAAGCGTCCCCGGAGGTCTTGGCTCAGTGGGGGTCGGGCTCGCCACTCGCGGTGATCGGAACCGCCGCCTTGCTCGCCGGCGTACCGGGAGCGCTGGCCGGGCTGGGGTGGTCCGCGGCACAGGACTCGCTGCGCGGGCGGGGTGCCCGCGCGCTGCCACCGTCCCCGCCTGACCCGCTGGGCGGTGGGGTGTGGCGGGACACCTTCGACGCCTGCGCCGAGCACGCGGCACGGTTCCGCGACGTTGTCGACTCCGTTGCCCCCGGCGCCGCCCGCGACTGGTTGGTGGACATCGCCGCCGACGTCGACGACGAGCTGCGCGACGCCTACGCCCTCGCCGAGCTTGGGCAGCGGGTCGCGCCCACGAGCGGCCACTTCGTCCCCCGCGACGGTCCACCCCTGGATATCCACCGCCGGCTGACGGCGGCCGAGGATAGATTTGCCGCGGCGGCCGACAATGTTGGTGCGGTCGCCACTCGCCTTGCTCGATCACCCCGATCCCGCCCGCGTCAAGACCCAGCTCGAGGCGCTGCGCGAAGTCGCACCAACCCTGCGGCAGGTCCTCCGCCGCGACAGCTCGGACACCGCCTCCTAGCCGGCCGGTGTGGGCTCCCCGGCACCGGCCTGATCAAGCGTGCCGGTGGGCCGGCGCGAACTGGCCGGTAGTCGCTGCCTCCTCGGCCCGGATCACGTGCACCAGGGCGTTGATGAGTGCCAGGTGAGTGAACGCTTGCGGGAAGTTACCGAGCTGGCGCCCGGTGCGCGGCTCGATCTCCTCCGCGTACAGCTCGAGCGGGCTGGCGTACGACAGCAGCCGCTCGCACAGCCCGCGTGCCCGCGCCAGCTCGCCGATCTCGACGAGCGCGGACACCAGCCAGAACGAGCAGATCGTGAAGGTGCCTTCCTCGCCGGACAGCCCGTCGTCGGTCTCCTCGACGCGGTAGCGCAGTACCAGCCCGTCTTGGGTGAGCTCGTCCGCGATGGCGATGACAGTCGCCCGTACCCGCGGGTCGTCGGCGGGGAGGAAGCGCAGCAGCGGGACCAGCAGCAGTGAGGCGTCGAGCGCCGCGGAGCCGTAGCGCTGGACGAAGACGCCGCGCTCGTCGATGCCGTTGGCGCAGATGTCGGCATGGATCTCGTCGGCGAGGGCCTGCCACTCCTCCGCGAAGTCGGGCTCCTCGTGGAGGCGGGCGAGGCGCGCACCGCGGTCCAGGGCCACCCAGCACATCAGCTTGGACGACGTGAAGTGCTGCGGCTCCCCGCGCACCTCCCACAGGCCGTGGTCGGGCTCCCGCCAGTGCTTGGCCGCCTGCTCGACCTGGCGGCGCAGGATGGGCCACAGGGTCTCCGGCAGCTGTTCCCGCGACTTAACGTGCAGGTAGACCGAGTCGAGCACCGCGCCCCACACGTCGTTCTGGCGCTGGTCGTATGCGGCATTGCCGGCCCGGACTGGGCGCGCCCCCTCGTAGCCGGAGAGGTGGTGCAGCAACTGCTCGGTCAGCTCGCGCTCGCCGCCGATGCCGTACATGACCTGAAGGTCCGCATCCCGGCACATGTCGGAGATGAACGCGAAGAAGTCGTTGGCCTCCCGGTCCAGGCCGAGGGTGTACAGCCCCCAGAGCGCGAACGTCGAGTCCCGGATCCACGCGTAGCGGTAGTCCCAGTTGCGCTCGCCACCCGGCGTCTCCGGCAGCGACGTCGTCGCGGCGGCGAGCAGCGCCCCGGTCGGCGCGTACGTCAGCCCCTTGAGCGTGAGTGCGCTGCGCTGGAGGTAGACCCGCCACGGATGGTCGGGGAACACCCCACCGGTGATCCACTGCCGCCAGTACTCCGCGGTCCGCCACATGCGCTCGGCCGCGTCCTCCCAGGTGCGCGGCGGTGGCAGCTCCGACCACGACAGCGCCACAAAGGCCTTGTCGCCCTCGACCATGCGGGTCCGCGCTTGCGCCGAGCGACCCTCGATGCCCAGCCGCAGGTCGGTGGTGAGCCGCAGCGGGACCGGGGCGCTGCCCTCAACGCATCCGGCTACCACGTCGTCGTAGCCGGACCCCACGTACTCCCACGACGCCGGCTCGCGGCCGTAGTCGAACACCGGCTCGCACACCAGGGAGAGATCCACCGTGCCACTCACGCACCGCACGGTCCGCAGCAGGCAATGCTCGGCGTCATAGTCGGTGGGTGAGCGGCGATGGGTCCGGGAGCGCTCCCGGTCGTTGTGCCACGGCCCTAGCAGCAGCGCGTCTCGAATGATGAGCCATCCGGTACGGGTCTGCCAGGTCGTCTCGACCATGAGACTGCCTGGCAGGTACCGCCGGGCCGCGGGCACCTTGACCCCGTACGGGCTCAGCCGGAAGGAGCCAGCGCCCCGGTCGAGCAGCGCGGCGAAGACGCTCGGCGAGTCGTGCCTGGGCAGGCACATCCACTCCACCGCGCCGCTGGGGGCGATCAGGCAGTTGGACTCGCAGTCGGAGAGGAACGCGTAGTCCCCGATCGGCGGGAACGGGCTGCGCCCCTCGCCGTAGCCCGCCGGCCGGCCGACCCGGCCGGCCGCAGGGACGCCCCCGCTCATCCCTGCCCGACCGGACGCGGCGCCGCCGCGCGGCTCACCCGCGCATCAGCCGCCGCCGCGTCGTCTCCCCGATACCGGCCGCCAGCTGGCTCGGCTTCTGCTGCTCGCCTTGCTGGGCGCCGAGCACCACAAGAGCGCCGGTGAGCGCGGGGATGGCCCACTGCAGGCGCTGCAGCTTCTGCTGGGCGTCGGCGGCGGGGTCTGGGGTGTACGGGGACGGCTCGGTGGCGCCCTCGCCCCCGACCAACCCGATGTCACCCTCCTGGGCAATGCGCTTGCCGAGCATCCCGCTGTAGGCGGTCGCGGCCATGGCGGCGCCGGTCAGCGCCAGCTTGATGACCGTGTTGGCCCCCGCCCCCTGCTGGTTGGCCACCCGGTCGCGGTTGGCCACAATGAGCCCGAGTCCGCCGATCGCATGCACCCCGATCGCGGCTGCGTTGACGGGTGCCCAGCGGCCCCAGCCGTCGGCGGCGAGCCGGGGCGGGTCCTGGGAGTTGCTCGCGGCGCCGTTGAGGCCGACCGCTCCCATGAGCGACCCGCCGAACCACGCGGCCAAGCCGACGTCGTGCATGGACCGGATCAAAGTGTTGCGCTCGGACATGGTGCCTCCACCTGTTCTCTGTCGAAGTCTGGCTGTCTCGATGCCTGTCGTCCTCCGATACCCGGCGGACGCCGTCTCATCCTTACTTGGCGCCGGCAGGTCAGCCACCGCTGGCTTTCCGGGTGCGGCTGCGGTTCTCGGCCATGAGCGCCTCGACGAGCTCCTCCTTGGACATCCGCGAGCGGCCGCGGATCTCCAGCCTCGTGGCGAGCTCGTACAGGTGCTTCTTGCTGGCGTTGGCGTCGACGCCTTCGGCCGTCTGCTTGGGCCGGGTACGTGCGCGGCGCCCACCCTGCTCGGCCTGCGGGTCCGAGGGGCCGTTGCTCTCCTTGGGCTCCCAGTGGTCGCCCACCTTCTCGAAGGAGTGCTTGAGCGAGGCGAACGCGGTGCGGTGCGCGCGCTCCCCCTCCCCGTACGTCTCGACGGCGGAGTCGTGGGTCTTCTCCCACGTCCGCTGCGCCTTTCGGGGTGAGCGCCGCAGCGTCGAGGGGAGCTCATCGCGTCCGGGCATCGTCGACCGCCTTTCGCTCGTACGGATCTCAGCCGAACCGGGGCAGCACCTCGGCGGCGTAGAAGGAGAAGAACTGCTCCTGGTCGGGACCCACCTGGCTGACGTAGACCTCGTCGAACCCCGCGTCGACGAACTCCTTGATCTTGTCCAAGTGCCGCTGCGGGTCGGCGCTGCACACGATCGCCTCGCCGACCTGCTCAGGGGTCACCGACGAGGACGCCTGCATGAAGTGCTCGGGGGTCCGCAGCACCTGGGAGAGCTCGCCGCTCAGCCCCGAGTTGGGCCACAGCCGGTGAGCGGTCTCGAGCGCGCGCTGCTCGTCGGTGTCGTAGCAGACCTTGAAGCCGGCCTGCTTGGGGCGCCCGCCTCCGGTGAGCTCGTCGAAGCGGCGAACGGACTCGGCGTCTGGAGCGGTGCTGATGAAGCCGTCCCCGATGCGGGCCGCCACCTCCAGCGCCTTGGGGCCGAACGCGGACACGTACACCTGAGGAGGCACGTCCGGGACGGTGTACAGCCGCGCGTGCTCGACGGTGTAGTGCCGGCCGCGGTGGGTGACGACCTCGCCGGACCAGAGCCGGCGCATCACCTCGACGGCCTCCTCGAGCATCTCCAGCCGCTGGTCGGCGAGCGGCCAGCCGGCTCCGATCACCTGCTCGTTGAGCGCCTCCCCGCTGCCCACGCCGAGGGTGAACCGGCCCTCGGTGAGCACCGCCGACGTGGCCGCGGCCTGCGCGACAACCACCGGGTGGGTACGCATGGTCGGGCAGGTTACGGCGGTGGTCACGGGCAGCGTGCTGGCCTGCGACAGCGCCCCGATCACCGACCAGACGAACGGGCTCTGTCCCTGCTCGTCGTTCCAGGGGTGGAAGTGATCGGAGATCCACAGCGCGGTGAAACCGGCCTGCTCTGCCATCCGGGCCCGCTCGACCAGCTCCAGCGGGGTGGCCTCCTCCGCCGAGAGGAAGTACCCGATCTTGACGTTGCCTTCCGCCACGCTCGCTCCTCGCTCGCTGCTTGCTGGTCCGGCTGCCCACGTCCGACGCGTACGCCTTGCCCGCCTGCACGGCGGCCAACCGTTGGGCGATCGTTAGCGGCGGGGGCGAGGGGGTATGGCGACGTCGACGGAGGGGGCGAGCTGTCCCCGCTGCGTGAGCAAGTTGACGGAAGGAGCACCCATGACCACGGTCAGGGAGATCATGACCGCCGGCGCCATCTGTGCCGGTGTCAACGACACGCTTGCGGACGCCGCCCGGACGATGCGCGACCTCAACGTCGGGGCGCTGCCCATCTGCGGTCAGGACGACAAGCTGGCGGGCATGGTCACCGACCGCGACATCGTCGTGAAGTGCGTGGCCGCCGGTGGCGACCCGAGCCAGGTCAAGGTAGGCGAGCTGGCCGAGGGCACGCCCGTCTACGTCAACGCTGACGCCGACGTGCGGGAGGTGCTGCACGCCATGGCGCAGAACCAGGTGCGCCGGCTCCCGGTCATCGACGAGCAGCGCCTCGTGGGAGTGGTCAGCCAGGCCGATGTCGCCCGCCACCTCCCCGAGGACTCCGTCGGCGAGCTGGTGGAGAGCATCTCGCAGGGCGGCTGAGCCACCCGCGTCAACGGCGGCGCAGTCGCAGCAGCAGGCCGCCCCTGGGCCGGATCGTGACCAGCGCCTCGGGGCACGGCTCCTGCGCTGGGTCGAACGAGAAGCGCTGCGCCAGGGCCGCGAGCACCAAGGTCGTCTCGACGAGGGCGAAGTCGCGGCCGATACACAGCCGCGGCCCCGCGCCGAAAGGGATGTACGCCTGCCGCTCGGCCCGCGCAGGTGCCGTGCCCAGCCAGCGTCCGGGGTCGAAGCGGTCCGCCTCGGGCCAGGCCTGCTCGTGCCGGTGCAGGACGTACGGGCTCATGATCACGAGCGCGCCGGCCGGCAGGTCATAACCCGCCAACCGGTCGCGCTCCAGCGCCCGCCGGCTCACCACCCACGCCGGTGGATAGAGCCGCAGCGACTCGTCGATCACCGCGCGGGTCCAGGTCAGCGCAGGGAGGTCGCTCCACTGCGGCGGGCGCCCGCCGAGCACACTCCCCAGCTCGGCGTGCAGGCGGCCCTGCGCTCCCGGATGGGTGGCGAGCAGATGCCAGGTCCAGGTCAGCGCGGACGCGACGGTCTCGTGCCCCGCTACGACGAGGGTGACGGTCTCATTGCGAACGGCATCGTCGGGAAGGCCGGAGCTCAGCAGCATCGCCAGGACGTCGTCGGCGGGGCCACCCCGGGCGCGCCGGCGCTCCACCATCGCTTGGACCGCCTCGTCGAGGGTGCGCAGCGCCCGGCGCAGCCGCCGGTTCCCCGGCGTGGGGACGCGCAGCGGTGGCAGCCAGGGTGAGCGGGCGCGGACCACGACCGCGTCGAGGGCGGCGAGCACCGCCGACACCAGCCGGGTCGCGTCCTCGCTCAGGTCGGTCGAGAACAGCGCGGACCCCACCACCTCGAGGGTCAGCCGCATCATCGCCGCGTCGACGTCGACGACCGTGCCGTCGGGCGTCCCCTCCCAGTCCGCCGAGGCGCGTCCGGCGGCACTCACGCTGTGCGCGGCCACCCCGGGGAGCGTCCGGTGATGGAATGCCGGTTGCATCAGCCGCCGGTTATGGCGCCACTCCGGCGGGTCGGAGACGAGCAGCCCGTCCCCCGTCACGAGGCCGAGCGCGTCGTACTGCGCGGTGCGCTTGGTGTAGTTGCGATGGTTGTCCTGCAGCACCCGGCGTACGGCCTGCGGGTCGTCGACCAGCCATACGGCGGTGCGCGGCAGCGGGAAGGCGACCACGTGCCCGTGGCGCCGTACGCAGCCACCGAGGTAGCCCAACGGGTCATTGATCATGCGGCGCGCGTCGCGCAGCATGTCTCGCGGCGCCGGGCCAGGTGGGGCCCGGTCGACCGCGGGTATCACCTACTGCGGCGACGGCGCTTGATCGCGCGCCGGATGCGTAGCAGGAAGAGCGTGCCGACCACGGCGGCCGCACCGCGCAGGACGTCCGGGCGCAGCGTGCCGTCGGGGTTGGATGCCTTGGCGCGCACGGCCAGGGCCGTGGCCTTGAGCTGCTCGGGGTCACTGGCCTTGGCCCGTGCCGTGGCCACCAGCTGGTCCAGCTTGGCTCGGGCGGTCGCCACCCAGTGCTGGACCTTGTCCCGCGTCGTGCTCTTGGCCCGCTCCTTGACGGTCTGCGGGGCGAGGCGGGCGGCGAGGGCGTCCACGTTGCCTGAAAGCCGGTCACGCACCCCGGCCATGTCACTCTCGATCTGCCCCGGTGTGCGTGGTGGTCGCGCCGGTGCCGGCAGTTGCGACGAGCCGGCGACGGGCTGGCGCGACCACGGCAGCGCCGGCTGGGTCTGCTCGCTCACGTCGAGCCTCCTCGCCTTCGTCGGTTGGCGCGTCAGTCTGACAGGTCGATCACGACCTTGACGTCAACACCGGTCGCGTCGAGGGCATCCGTCCAGCGGGACAGCGGGACACGGCGGGTCAACAGTCGCTCCACCCACCCGCGGTCGGCTCGCCGCAGCGCGTCGACGGCGTCCACGTAATGGCGGCGCGCGGCGTTGACGGTGCCCACCACAACGGCGTTGTTGAGCACGAGCGTGGCGTTGAGCTCAGCGATGCTGACCGGCACCGGCGGGGTGCCCGACGAGAGGCCGGCCAAAACCACTACTGCGGCGGGTGGGGTTCGGGACAGCACGTCGAGGACCACCGAGCCCACGCCGGTGCACTCGACGACGACTTCGGGTTGCGGGTCCACATCAGCGAGGGACGTCACGTAGCGGGCGCCGAGGTCGGCCACGAGTCCCGGCTTCGGGCCGTCGGTGACTCGGTCCAGCACGGTCACGTCCATCCCGCGCTGGACGGCCAGCAGGGCGGCGAGCAGCCCGACCGGTCCCGCGCCGGTGATGAGCGCGCTCGACGGTTCGAACCAGGTCCGGTCACCGACGCGGTCGACCTGCTCCCATGCCTTGGCGACCACGCTCGCCGGTTCGACGAGCACGCCGAGCACCCCCAACTCGGCAGGCACCGGCACAGCGAAGCCGGCGTCAACCCGCCAGCGTTGCGCGCCGTACCCGTGCCGAGCCTTGATGCCGCGTTCGGTGTAGCGGCCGTTGCGGCAGTAGTCCCACTCCCCGCGCGCGCATGCCGGGCAGGGCACCGGGTCCGGTCGCCGGACGATCCCGGCGACGAGGTCGCCCGGGCTGAGCCCGGCTCCCTCCGGCGCCTCCACGACTCGGCCGAGCGACTCGTGCCCGAGGACGAGCCGATCACTGCCCGGCGGCGGGACGCCGTACCCCTGCTCGACAATCTCGCGGTCGGTGCCACAGATGCCGACCGCGACCCCCTCGACCAGGACCGCGCCCTCGTCGGCGGTCGGCTCGGGTAGTTCACTGACACCGGCGGTGGACGGCTGGCCGGGGACGACGGTCATCGCGCGCATGCCGCTGCCTTACCCGCTCATGCGAGCACTCGACACGAACGGCCGGGGGGCGCGCACCGCAGGAGTGAGCGCCCTGGCGGTGGGCAGACAGCACAGGTGTTCTTTCTCTTCAGCAACCGGCTGGGCTGCCTGGGCAGCCTGGCGGTCAGTGCAGTCCTCACCCTGCTGCTGTTCCTCCTCCTCACCGGCCGCTGAGGCCGCGCCACCGGTCGGACTTTGCGACACTTGCCCGGCGCGGGAGTGGCGGAACTGGCAGACGCGCCGGACTTAGGATCCGGTGCCCCTGGGCGTGCGGGTTCGAGTCCCGCCTCCCGCACGCGTGGGTGAACCGCGACGAGGGCTCAGCCGTCGACGTCAACCTCGACGGAGTGCCAGCCGGTCGCACCGTCGGGAACCGGGCCGGCGGTCTCCCCCGTCTGCACGACGCCGTCCCCATCCACCGCCCGCACGCTGAGCCGGTGTGCCCCCGGCGTGGCCTCCCACGTCCACGCCCACTGCCGCCAGGTGTCCACCGACGGCACGCCCCCGAGCCGGGCGCGGGCCCACGGACCGTCGTCGACCCGGACCTCGACCGCCTCAATGCCGCGGTGCTGCGCCCAGGCGACCCCGCCGACCGCCACCGGACCGCTTGGTACGGAGTCCCCGGCCCGGGGAACGTCGATGCGCGAGGCGGTCTTGGCCGGCGCCTGCTCCGCCCACCCCCGCTGCGTCCAGTAGGCGGCGAAGCGGTCGAACCGGGTCACCTCGAGGTCGACCAGCCACTTCGTCGCGGAGACGAAGCCGTACAGCCCCGGCACGACCATCCGCACCGGGAAGCCGTGCTCGACCGGCAGCGGCCGCCCGTTCATCGCCACGGCCAGCAACGCATCCCGACCGTCGGTGAGCGCCTCCAGGGGCGTGCCGCAGGTCCAGCCGTCGGCGGAGGTGGAGCGGACCGCGTCGGCTTCGGGCCGTACGCCGGCCCGCGCCAGCACGTCGGCGACGCGCACCCCGGTCCAGCGGGCGTTGCCAACCAGCGGGCCGCCGACCTCGTTGGAGACGCAGGACAGGGTTACCCAGGCCTCGACGACCTCGTGCTGGCCCAGCAGGTCGGAAAAGGACAGGTCGAGCTCGCGGTCCACGTCACCGTGCACCCGCAGCCGCCACTCCCCAGGCTGCACGAGCGGCAGGATCAGAGCGGTGTCGATCCGGTAGAAGCGTTCGACCGGCGTACGCCAGGGGCTGATGCCCTCGACACCGAGCTCGACCCCCGTCGGCAATGCCGCCGGCTCAGTGGGGAGCTCCAGGTCGGCCCGAGCCGCCTCGACCCCGCCCCGCCTGCCCCCAAGCAGCCGGCCGACCGCGCCGGTGGCGCCCGCCAGCGCGGCGACGGTCAGGGCGACACGCAGGAAGTCCCGTCGGGGTACGGGTCCCGCGGACGGGTCCGTGGGACTGCGTTGCCCAGCGTCGACGAGCAGCGGGAGCAGCATGAGACCAGTGAGACCACCGAGCACCCCGGGCAGGACGTCGACAGGTCCTGTCTGCGGACGGGTAAGGAGGGCGGCGACGCCGACGGCGGCGAGGGCGGTGACGAGCAGCTGGCCGTACGTACGCCGGCGCAGCGAGACGACGCCGGCGAGTGCGGAGAGGCCGAGGAGCGCGAGGAGGACGCCGGCCAGCAGCAGCGGCTTGTCGGCCGTGCCGACAGCCTGGATCGCCTGCTCAACAAGGAATCCCGGCGTGAGCGCCACGACAGCCTCGGCCACCGCCACGACCGGAGTCCGGGCAATGCCCAGCAGACCGGCGACCAGCTCGGCGACGGCCAGCCCGGCGGCTGCGGAGAGCACCCCGGCGAGCGCGGCGCGCACCAGCGGCCGGACGCTTGACGGGGCCACGGGTCCATAGTCGCGCACCGCAACCCGAGACGGGGTCCGCGGGACTGTTCCGTCACCGGGTCGTCACCTGGGCCCGCTGGGACGGCGCCGTCGCGCCTCAGGTCCCGACCAGGGCGGCGATGGCCGGGGCAAGACGGCGGAACGCTGCCCCCCGGTGGCTGATCGCGTCCTTCTCCTCCGGGCTCAGCTCCGCGCAGGTCCGAGCCTCCCCGGCGGGCCGCAGCACCGGGTCGTACCCGAAGCCAGCGCTCCCCCGCGGCGCCCGGGCCAGGGTCCCATCGAGGCGTCCATGGGTGACGATCTCGACGCCGGCGGGGGTCACCAGCGCGGCGGCGCAGGCGAAGTGGGCGTCCCGCTCCTCGTCCGGCACGTCGACCAGCTGGGCGAGCAGCAGGTCGAGGTTGGCCGAGTCGTCGCCGTGGCGCCCCGCCCAGCGCGCGGAGAACACGCCGGGCATGCCGTTCAGGGCGTCCACGCACAGCCCGGAGTCGTCGGCGACCGCGGGGACGCCCAGCGCCGCGACGGCGGCGCGTGCCTTGAGCAGCGCGTTGGCCGTGAACGTGCGTCCGGTCTCGACGACCTCCGCCAGCTCATCAACCGGGGGCAGGCCGATGAGCTCGACGCCGGTGCCGGCGCGGTCGAGGATCCGAGAGAGCTCGGTGATCTTGTGCGCGTTGCGGGTCGCCAGCACGACGCGCGGCCGGCTCATCGAGCCAGCGCCTCCACCTGCAGCGCGGTGAGCTGGTGGCACCCGACGGCCGCCAGCCCCAGCAGCGCGTCGAGCAGGTCGCGGTCGAAGGGCTCGCCCTCGGCGGTGCCTTGCACCTCCACGAAACGGCCGTCACCGGTCATCACCACGTTCATGTCGGTTCCAGCGCGCACGTCTTCGGTGTAGTCGAGGTCGAGGCGGGCCTCGCCGTCGACGATCCCGACGCTCACCGCGGCCACCGATCCACGCAGCGGGTCGCGGGCCAGCGTGCCGTGCTCGCGCATCCAGGAGAACGCGTCGGCCAATGCGACGTAAGCGCCGGTGATCGCCGCCGTACGGGTGCCGCCGTCGGCCTGCAGGACGTCACAATCGAGCACCACGCTGTTTTCGCCGAGCGCCCGATGGTCGACCACGGCACGCAGGGAGCGGCCGACGAGCCGGGAGATCTCGTGGGTACGCCCGCCCACCCGGCCCTTGACCGACTCGCGGTCGGAGCGGGTGTTGGTCGAGCGCGGCAGCATCGCGTACTCCGCCGTGACCCAGCCCAGGCCGGACCCGCGGCGCCAGCGGGGCACCCCCTCGGTCACCGACGCCGCGCACAGCACCCGGGTGCCGCCGAACTCGACCAGGGCCGACCCCTCCGCGTGGGTCAGCCAGCCGCGCGCGAACGTCACCGGGCGCAGCGCGTCGGACGTACGGCCGTCGGGTCTGGCGCGTGGCTCGGAGGTCACGGCCGGCGAGCCTAATGCGCGGCTGCGACGGGCCAGCTCGCCAGCCGTACGCGATCACAGGTCGCGGCGCAGGACGCGCTCCCCGTCGACGACCTCACCGGTGGGGCGGAACCCGTGCGCGGCGTAGAGCGCGAGCGCCCCGGCGTTGTGCGGCAGCACTGACAGCTGCACGAACCGGCCGGGCTCGGACGTGGCGCGGACAAGCTCGACGGTCGCCTCCAGCGCGGCACCTCCGACTCCTCTCCGCTGGAAGCGCTGGTCCACCATGAGGCGCACCAGATTCCACCCGATCACCGTCTCGTCCTCGGTGAGCGGAAAGAGCAAGACGAATCCGACCGGCTCACCGGCGTGCACGACGGCGTACGGCTGCGCCGCCGGGTAGGCGTACGCGTCGGCCAGCGAACGGACGTTGGCGGCGACCAGGTCGCGCTGCTCGGGGGCGACGTCGAGGGCGATGACCGCCGCGTAATTGTCGGCGGTCACGGGCACCAGCTCGACGTTCAGAGGTCGAACACCGCGTCAGGGCGAGCGGCTTGGACCGGACCCCCGTACGCGCCCCGCGCCTCGTCCACCGCCAGCTGGGGATCTCCCCATGGGGGCACGTGGGTGAGCACGAGGGCTGCCGCTCCGGCGCGCGCGGCGTGCTCGCCGGCCTCGCGGCCGGTGAGGTGCAGGTTGGGTGAGTTGGCGGCACCCTCCCGGAAGCTGGCCTCGGCGAGCAGCAGGTCGCTGTCCCGTGCCAGCTCAACCAGCGCCTCGGTGGGGCCCGTGTCACCGGAGAAGACCAGTGCGGCGCCGGCGTCCGCGAGCCGGACGGCGCGGGTCTCGACGGGGTGGTCCATCGGCGCGCTGGTGACGGTGAACGGACCGAGCTCGAACGCGCCGGCCGGGTAAGTCCGGAAGTCAAACTCCTCGCTCATGCCAGGTTCTTCGGGCAGGTCGTACGCCCTCGCCATCCGCCCGGCGGTGTCCGCCGGGCCGTACACCGGCAGCGGGCGAGCAGGTCGGGTCGGGCCGTAACGGTAGGAGACATACAGGCCGCACAGGTCGAGGCAGTGGTCGGCGTGCAGGTGGGAGAGCAGCACGGCGTCGAGGGTCGTGATGTCGACGTGGCGTTGCAGCGGGCCGAGCGCACCGCTGCCGAGGTCAAGCAGCACGCGGTATCCGTCCGCCTCGACCAGGTAGCACGAGGCCGCCGACCCGGGGCCGGGGAGGGAGCCCGAGCACCCGATGACGGTGAGCCTCACGCGAACTCCCCGGCGAAGGCGATCTCCGGGCCGAGGAAGCGCCGGCCGATCTCGAGGAAAGCGTCCGGGTCTCCCGTCGTCAGGAAGCTGTGCGCCGGCTCCGGCAGGCCCGCGGGGCGCTCGAGACCGTGGCGGACCAGCAGGCCGTACACGTCCTTGGCGGTCTCCTCGGCGCTCGAGACGAGGGTGACCCCGTCGCCGGCGACGTAGGAGATGACACCGGTCAGCAGCGGGTAGTGCGTGCAGCCGAGGACGAGGGTGTCGACGCCCTCACCCAGGACGGGGTCGAGGTACTCGTGCGCCACGCTCAGCAGCTCTGGGCCACTGGTGACCCCCCGCTCGACGAACTCCACGAACCGCGGGCAGGCCCGGGTCACCAGCGTCACGTGCGGTGCGGCGGCGAACGCGTCGTCGTACGCCATGGACGTGGCGGTCGCCCGGGTGCAGATGACCCCGACCCGGCCGTTGCGCGTGGCGGCGACGGCCCGCCGCGTCGCCGGCAGCACCACCTCGACGACCGGCACCGGGTAGCGCTCGCGGGCGTCGCGCAGCACCGCCGCCGAGGCGCTGTTGCACGCGATGACCAGCAGCTTGACGTCGCGCTCGACGAGGTGGTCGAGACATTCCAGCGCGTACGTGCGGACATCGGCGATCGGCTTCTCGCCGTACGGGTAGCGCGCCGTGTCCGCGAGGTAGAGCACCGGCTCGTGCGGTAGCTGGTCCAGCACCGCCCGGGCAACGGTGAGGCCTCCGAAGCCGGAGTCGAAGATGCCGATGGGAGCGTCCGCCACGCCGCTGAGCGTACGGCGCGTGCGCGGTCGACCAGCCATTGATTGCCCGGCGACTGGGGGTGATTGTCCGCACTGGTACGGACGGTGCTCCCCAGTCAACGGCGGGACGCGTCCGGCAGGCGGCAGCCCGGCCTGCAACGGCGGGCCACGCCCCGCCAACCGTTGCGCTGGAGCAGCGCGGCCACGTCGGCGGCACACGCGCACGCGTCGGTGACGACCTCGTGCCAGCCGTAGCGCAGCGGGTCCTGACCCGCGAGCACCACGCGGTTGTCGCGGGCACGGTCGCGAAACGCCTCGGTGAACGGGTGCGCGGCGCGTCCGTCCAGCTCGACGACCGCCCTCCACCGGAGGTAGCGCACGTCGTGGTAGACGCTCCTGCCACCGCTCGGCCGTTGCAGGCGGTTGCGCTCGCCCTGCGGGAGCCGGTGGGCCCGCTCGACGTCGCGGCGCCAGCGGCGCTCGAGGGCGCTCATCGCTCCGTCGCTGACATCCTCGAGCAGCTCCGCGAGCAGCTGCCGCCAGCGCAGCCGAGGGCGGGCGGCAGCCGCGTCGCGTAGCCGGGCTGCCGTCGTACGTCGTTGCTGACAGGCGCGCGTCACGATGTCGACGACCTCATCGGCACGGGATGCGTCGTGGACGAGGTCGAGCACGGTGTCGTCGACACGGGTCCGCGGCACCGTGTGCCCCGGATGCCCGCGCGCGGGGACGTGCCGGGAACGGCGGACATGGACACCTGGCAGCGTGTTCGGCCGCCGGCTCCAGGGCACCGTCACCCACACCTCGGGGGGTGCCCCGTCGCGCAAGCCGTCCAGCCAGGCAGCTGTTGAGTGGCTGGCTACGGCGCCGCGGCCGGCCGCCAGGAGGGCCGCCCACACCTTGGTGCGCTCGGGTAACGGACCGCTGAAGGTCACGTACACGCCAGCGAAGGGGCGCTGCCAGCGGCGTGCCCGCTGCTCGGTTTCGAGCATGCCGTCGGTCAACCCGCACGCCAGCGCTTGGCTCCGCGACAACACCCCGTCCTGCGCGACAGCGAGCGGCTCCCATTGTTGGCGCAGCCGGTCAGCGGTGGCCATGCGTAGCGTGGCGGCGTACCCGGGGGGGTACGACGGCGAGGTCGCCGAAGCTGGGGATATTGGCTGTGCGGCGCATCGGTTGTGGACACCTGTCCGACTCGGGGGGCCGTTTCCGCACAACGGCGGCCTTCCACACCAATGGGGAGGCTTGTCCGTACCGATGCGGACAAACGTCCCCAGTCCCGCGAGGATGGGTCCGCGGTGGGGTCCGCGGTGGGGTCCGCGGTGGGGGTCCGCGAGTACGGGTCGCGGGTAGGGGTCCGTGAGTACGGGTTCAGCCGCGGCTGGTGGGCAGCGCCCTTACCAGGGTCTCCTGCACCCAGCCCAGCCACTCGTAGACGTCGTGCACGTGGCCAGCCGGGTCGTCCTCGGGCAGCTGCGCCCAACGCTCCTCGTCGTCCTGCTCAACGCCAAGGCGTGTCCCGAGGGCAAGCCGGAGGTCGGTGAGCGTACGCAGCCATGACTGGGCGGCGTCAGCGTCCAGGCTCAGCCGGGCCTTGTCCTCGCCCTTGCGTCCTCCCGGGGCACTCTCCGGTACGGCGGCGGCAAGGTTGGCCAGGACCGCCTCGGCATGGCGGGTCTTGGCGTCCCGCAGCCCTCCCTCGGTGTAGCGGCGGAAGTCGGAGGCCGCCTCCGCGTCGTCGCGGTAGGCGTCGGGGAAGAGCCGGAGGAGCACCGGGTCGTCCGGACGCTCAGCCGACCCGAGGTGGACGCCGAGCTCGCCGAGCTGCGCGGCAAGGCTGTCACTGCCTTCCGCCATCGCCGCGGCAGCTGGGGGCCGGACGAGGTCGAGCAGCCGCGCGACGAGGGAGCGCAGCAGCTCGATCTCGACGACGTGGAAGGTGGCGGTCAGGACGCCGGCCCGGGAGCGGCGGAACGCGCTACTCACGTCAGCTCGCGGACTTCTGCACCGTGGCCCACAGGCCGTAGCCGTGCATGGCCTCCACGTCGCGCTCCATCTCCTCCCGGGAGCCGTCGGAGACGACGGCCTTGCCCTTGTGATGCACGTCGAGCATGAGCTTCTCGGCCTTGGCCTTCGGGTAGCCGAAGTAGTCCTGGAAGACGTACGTCACATAGGACATGAGGTTGACCGGATCGTTCCAGACGACCGTGATCCACGGAGTGTCGGCCCGGACGACCTCCGCGGCCTCCGGGCGCTCCAGCTCGGTGGGCGCCGTCGTCACGGACGTCATGGTGGCACGCCTGTAGGGCGGCGATGCAGGAGCGACGGCACCACCCTGGGACAGCGTTTCGGCCGGTCTCTGCCAGTAGGGGATCTTCCAGCCTCGACGTGGATCAGCAGGCGGCACAAACGTCCGTCAGATACGTGGACGCAACCAGAGGCAGGTACGTACTCCACTCAGGACTCTGCCGGCTGAGGTGGCCGGGCTCCAGGGGACGAGGCAAGCGAAGGAGTGTCATGCGACGGATGGTGACGGCTGCCGTGTCGCTCACAGCGATAGGCGCGGCAACGGTGCTGGCACCAGCGGAGGCAGTTGACGGCACGACGAGGACCGTTTCGGCATCGGATCCCAGCGGGGACGTCGACAGCCGCCTCGACATCGTCTTCGAGAGCTTCCGGGGGAACGGCGATGGCACCGCGACCCTCGACATTCGGACCGCCGAGGGGTGGCGCTGCAACTACCTCCAAGACATCGGCTCGGACGCGGAGACCCCGGCTTACGCAGGACTGTTCTGGGACATCGACCAGGGCGCCGACGGGACCGTCGACAGCAACGGCGTCTTCACGTGTGACGAGGGCAAGTTCCGCTTCGAGCTGCGCCGAAGCGGCCACCGGGACCGAATCTTCCCCGCCACCCGTCCAACCGCTCGCAGTGCGCGGGTCACCATCCCGCTCTCGCAGCTGCGGTCCAACCACGTGAGCATGCGGGCCATGAGCAGGGTGACCGGGGTCGTGGGGAGCGACGTCTTCGTCGACGAGGAGGACGTCACACCGCTGCTGCGGGCGTACTGACCTCCCGCGGCCAGGGAGGCGCCGCAACGGCCCAGCCGGGAGCACGAGGTGTCGCAGGTACGGTGACGCTTGTGACCGGGTCGGGTACGGCGCTGCTCACCGACCAGTACGAGCTCACCATGCTGGCGGCGGCGCAGGCCCACGGCACGGCAGGCCGCGGGGCGGTGTTCGAAGTGTTCGCCAGGTCGCTGCCGGCGGGGCGCAGGTACGGCGTCGTCGCCGGCACCGGTCGGCTGCTTGATGCCATCGAGCGCTTCCGGTTCACCGCGGGCGACCTCGCCTTCCTCGCCGAGCGCGAGGTGGTGCCCGCGGAGACGCTGGACTGGCTGCGCGGCTACCGCTTCTCCGGCGACATCTGGGGCTACGGCGAGGGCGAGTGCTACCTGCCCGGGTCGCCGCTGCTCGTCGTCGAGGCCCCGTTCGCCGAGGCGGTGCTACTCGAGACGCTCGTGCTCTCGATCCTTAACTTCGACAGTGCCGTGGCTGCGGCGGCCTCCCGGATGACGTCCGCTGCGGGCGGGCGGGCGTGCATCGAGATGGGCTCGCGGCGGACCTCCGAGCGCGCGGCGGTGGCAGCGGCACGCGCCGCGTACGTCGCCGGTTTCGCCTCCAGCAGCAACCTTGAGGCCGGCCGGGCGTACGGCCTGCCGACTGCCGGCACCAGCGCGCACGCCTTCACGCTGCTGCACGACAGCGAGCGGGACGCGTTCGCCGCCCAGGTGGCCGCGCTGGGCAAGGGCACGACGTTGCTCGTCGACACCTACGACGTGGCGGCGGCCGTCCGCACGGCCGTCGAGGTGGCCGGGCCGGGCCTGGGGGCCGTCCGGCTGGACTCCGGCGACCTGCTCGACCAGGCGCACGAGGTGCGGGCGCTGCTCGACGAGCTCGGCGCCACCCAGACCCGCATCGTGGTGACGGGCGACCTCGACGAGTACGCGATCGCGGCGCTGGCGGCCGCGCCGGTGGACGGCTACGGCGTCGGCACCTCGCTGGTGACCGGCAGCGGAGCGCCCACCGCCGCGCTCGTCTACAAGATGGTGGCGCGCGCGGCCACGGACGACCCGGACGCAGGGCTCGTCGCGGTGGAGAAGCGCTCAGCGGCCAAGGCGACCCGTGGCGGACGGAAGTGGGCGCTACGCCGGCTCGACAGCGACGGCGTAGCCGCGGCGGAGGTCGTCGGCACGGGCGCGGCGCCCTCCGCCGACGACCAGCACCGGCCGTTGCTCGTGCCGCTCGTTCGCGGCGGTGACATCGTGGGTCGAGAGCCACTGGACGACGCGCGCGAGCGGCACGTCCGGTCGCGCGCGGAGCTGCCGGCGACAGCGCTGCAGCTCTCCCGTGGCGAACCGGCGATCCCGACAATCTTCCAAGGGGAGCGAGCACCGTGAGCGTTGAGTACGCAGCGGACGTCGCGCTCGTCGTCGTTGACATGCAGGTGGACTTCGGCTCGCCCGACGGCAGCCTCTACGTCAGCGGCGGCGAGGAGACGCTGCCGGTGATCGACGTCGAGCTCGCTGCTGCGGAAGCCGCCGGGGCTCCGGTGTTCTACACGCAGGACTGGCATCCGCCGACCACGCCGCACTTCGCCAAGGACGGCGGGATCTGGCCGGTGCACTGCGTGCAGGACACCCCCGGCGCGCAGCTGCTGCCGGACCTCCGGGTCATCGGTCCCGTCGTACGCAAGGGCAGCGACGGCGCGGACGGATACTCCGGCTTCTCCGTGCGTGACCCGGTGTCCGGGGACACCACTGCCACGGAGCTTGGGGCACTGCTCGACGAGGCGGGCGTACGCCGGGTCATCGTCGTCGGGCTCGCCGGCGACTATTGCGTCAAGGAGACGGCGCTCGACGGTCGCCGGCTCGGCTACCAGGTCAGCGTGCCGCTAGGGGCCACCCGCTTCGTGAACCTGCAGCCCGGTGACGACGACCGAGCCGTCGAGGAGCTCCGATCCGCGGGGGTCGACGTCAGCGACTGAGGTCGCGCAGCAGGTCGCGCGCCGCGGCCGCGTGCAGCGGCGCGAACGCCGGGTCGGCGGCTAGGGCGGCGCGCAGGTGTCGCTCGGCGGGCCCGGTGCGGCCCAGCGCGTGCTCGATCGCGCCGCGGTGGTAGAGCAGCCGTGGGTCGCGGGTGCCGAGCGCGGTGGCCCGACGGGCGTACGGCAGTGCCTGCGCGTCACGACCAGCCGCGTGCAGCGCCCACCCGAGCGCATCCGCGACGAACAGGCTGTGGCGGCGCCGCCACTCGCTCCGGGCCGCGGCGAGCGCCCGGGCGGGGTCGCCGTGGTCGGCTTCGAACAGCGCGGTCTCGAGGTCGACGGCGACTCCACCGGAGCGCGCGAGCTGCGCGGCGGCGCGGGCGACCGCGAACTGCGCCCGCGCTAGAGCGGGGCGCCCGGTGGCGAGCGCGAGCTCGCCGTACTCGACGAGGTACTCGGTCAACGGGAGGAGGTCGACCGCCGCTGAGTAGCGGCGCAGTGCCTGCTCGACGTCGCCGCGGGCGACCGCCAGCCGGGCCGCACCGATCAGGACGAGCGGGGACTGTGGGGAGGCGCGCCGGGCGGCGGTGAGCGCCGCGGAGGCTGCTCGGAAGTCACCGTCACGGCGGGCAAGCTCCGCCAGATGGAAGTTGAGGAATGCGATGTCGGCGCCTGCCTGCAGATTGCCGGCGGCGCGGGTCAGCAGGCTGCGCGCCTCTGCGTGGTGACCACGGAGTTCGGCGAGGTAGGCGAGCCTGCTGAAGGTGCCGGTGCTGGGCCGTACGGAGTCGGCGCGCCGGGCCGCGTGCTGCGCGCTGCGGTAGCGGCCGAGCTCGACCAGCGCATCCGTGCGCAGCTGCAACGCCTGCGGCTGGAAGGGGTTGACCGCGAGCGCCCGCTCTGACCAGCGCAGCGCTGCGGTGAAGTTGTGGCGAGCACCGGCGAGCGCCGCCATCCCGGCGAGGGCGACGTCGTTGTCGGTGGGTTGCACCTGCAGGGACTCCCGCAGGGAACGTCCTGCCTTGGGGTAGAGCGAGGCGTCGCCGCCGCGGCGTGCCTGCTCGACGTAGGCGAGGCCCAGTGTGGCCCACCCGCGAGCGTCACGCGGCTGCTCGGCCAGGTGCTGCTGCAGGGTGGCGATGCTCTGCTCGAGCCGAACCTCATCGACACCGGCCAACGCCGCAGGATCGACCGTGGTGGTGGCCGGGGCGTCGCCGGTGCTGCGCAGGCCGCCGATCCCGACCGCGCCCGCCGCGAAGAACGCGACGGCGAGGACGAGCAGGACGACGACCTTACGCAATGGGCGACCTTTCGGGCCGGTGTCCCGGCCGCGGGTTCACCGCGGCCGGGACACCGAACCTTTATGACTCAGGCTGTCGTCAGCCGGGGCCGACGAGCCAGCACGCCGCCTGCGGCGAGCAGCAGCAGACCGAACCCGACGAGGGTCACCGGCACGGTGAGTGCCGAGGAGGATCCCGTCGAGGTCGACGCGTCTGGTGCGGCGCCACCGGTGAGAGCGGTGTACCCGCTCGCGTGGTGCGGCTGCTCCGACGAGCCGGAGTGCGGCAGCGCGACGTAGGGGAACGTGCCGCGGAACTGCTTGTCGTTGACGTTGACCGCGTCCCCGAGATCGTTCGGGGATCCGACCAGCTCCCCCTCGAGCACCTGCAGCGCGATGTCGAGGACGTCGTCAGTCAGCCGCCGGCCGTTCGGGTACCCGGCGTTGTCGCCGCCGAGCACCCCGAGCCGGTGGGGGTTGTCGGACGGTGGGATGTTCACGTTGAGCCGCAGCTGCTCGCTGGGGCGTACGTTCTGGGGCTGGTTTAGCCCCTTGATCCCGGTGAGGAACACAGCGACGAGGTCGTTCCGCGGCGTCGGCGGTGCCTCGATGCCGTAGATCGCCTCGATGAGCTCCGGAACCTCCGGATCGGTCACGTACTTGAGGAACATGGCGTCGTTGCGCGGGTAGGACTGGTTGAAACGAACCTTGTCCTTGAGCGGGATGACCACCTCGTTGACGAGCGGGTTGCCCAGCCGCGATACCTGCCGGTAGCGACCGTTCGCGGCCTCCTTGGTCGTGGTCGACCACACCCCGATGACGGGGTCATGCTTTGGTGCGCCAGCCGTCAGAAACCGCTTGGGCACCTGCATGGCGATGGTGTTGACGTTGAACCCGGCGAGGGTGTCGTCGCCGACCTCGGAGAGGTCACCGCCGTAGAGCAGGTCAAAGAGCCGCAGGTCGAGGAAGAAGGAGTCGTCAGCCTGGCCGGCGAAGGACTTGGACCGGTGGCCCTCGGGGCCGTAGGTGTCGATAGCCGCGTTGCTCAGGGCGGCGTAGTTGGGCATCGACGCCTCGCCGACGTACGACGGGGCGACCTTTCCACGGTTGAGCAGCTGCCACCCCTCGCCCCGGATCTTGCGGCTGAGAGTGTAGGTCTGGCGGAAGTTCAGGTCCGGGTCGTCAAGACTGGTTACCACACCGGTGTTGTAGAGGAAGGTGTTCTTGGTGCGGAAGTGGTCTTGGAACATAAAGCGGTAATTGATATCCGCGTTCGCGTCCCCGTCATTGTCAATCTTGAAGATGTAGCGGGCATCGTTGGCGAACGGGTAGAAGTTGGGACCGCCGGCCGGCTCCTCGAAGGGGTACCAGTTGCCGATCAGCGTGACCTTGCCCGGCTTGTCCGGGCTGACGAAGGCGTACACATCGGTGTTGTCGTACTGCGGGATTGCGAGGGTGTTCGGTGCCTCCCGGTGGCTCGACGCGTTAGCGCCGAGGGGTCCGGCGGCGGCGAGACCGCCACCGGTGAGGAGTGCGCCGGCTGCGAGCAGCGCGGTGGCGCGGCGCGGCAGGCCTGGAGATCGTGGCATTGCAAGTCCTCTCGACGAAGTCGACGGGCCACGACGTCTGCGTCGACGGGATCTTTCGGCGCAGCGTCACGGTGCGACGTGCTGGGTGGCGGGGAAACCGGGACGTCGCTAGGTCGCCCCGACCGCGCCCCAGTTGGACGCCGACGCGCGACCCCGGCCCTCCTTTGCAAGCGGGGTACGCCACTGCTGCTTCGGAGCCTTGTCGCGCGCGAGATTGGGGATTCAGAAAGTACCTCGTTGCGTGACTAGACCCAGCCGGAAAGTCACCGGTTGGCGTCTCTACGGTCCCGGTTACCCCACCTGTTTCAGGGTCGCGGCCGCGTCCCTCCACCGCTACCGCGGCTCCGGCCCGCGCCCGCTCCACCCCGTTGGTCGCGGGCCGCGTCCTCCGCCGCTACCGCGGCTCCGGACCGCGCCCGCTCCACGTCCACGCATAGGCCCCGTCGTCGCAGGCCACGCCACCTTCCCCCAAGTCGAGCGGGCGGAAGGTGTCGACCATCACGGCGAGCTCGTCGAAGTAGTCCTTGCCCAGGCTGCGCTCGACCGCCCCGGGCTGCGGGCCGTGGGAGTGCCCGCCCGGGTGCAGCGAGATCGACCCCGGCGTTATCCCCGAACCCTGGCGAGCCTCGTAGTCGCCGCCGCAGTAGAACATGACCTCGTCGCTGTCGACGTTCGAGTGGTAGTACGGCACCGGTACCGCCAGCGGGTGGTAGTCGACCTTGCGCGGCACGAAGTTGCAGATCACGAAGTTGCCCGCCTCAAAGACCTGGTGCACCGGAGGCGGCTGGTGCACGCGGCCGGTGATCGGCTCGAAGTCAGCGACGTTGAACGTGTACGGGTAGAGGCAGCCGTCCCAACCGACCACGTCGAAGGGGTGGGTCGGGTAGACCACGACGCTGCCCGCGAGCCCGGCCGGCCCGCGCCCGCGGTGCTTGGTCCAGACCTCAACGTCGCGCCCGTCGACGAGGGCAGGCTCGCTCGGCGCGGTGAGGTCACGCTCGCAGTAGGGCGCGTGCTCGAGGAACTGCCCGTACCTCGAGAGGTAGCGCTTGGGCGGGGTGATGTGCGAGTTGGCCTCGATGACGTACGCGCGCAGCGGCTCCTCACCGGACGGGAGCCAACGGTGCACGGTGGCCCGCGGCAGCACGACATAGTCGCCCTGGCGGGCGGCCAGCGGACCGAAGACGGTCTCTACGACGGCTGCGCCCGACTCGACGTACACGCACTCGTCGCCCACCGCGTTGCGGTAGTGCGGTGAGGCCTCGCCGGCGACGACGTAGCTGATGCGGACGTCGGCATTGCCGAGCACGAGCCGGCGCCCGGTGACGACGTCCGCCGCCTTCCACTCCTCCCCGGGGAACAGGTCGTGCAGGCGCAGGTGCCGGGGCTTGAGCGGGTGGTTGGGCACGGTCGTCAGGTCGGGCAAGTCCCACGGCCGGGAGTCCACGATCGCGGAGGGGTTGCCGCGGTGGTAAAGCAGAGCGGAGTCGGAGGAGAAGCCCTCCTCCCCCATGAGCTCCTCGGCGTACAGACCACCGTCGGACCGACGGTGCTGAGTGTGCCGCTTGGGTGGGACGTCCCCGACCGCGCGGTAGTAGGCCATGGGCCCTCCTCGTCCGATAACCGAACGTACGTGTCCGCTTAAGCCGCACCCTGCGCTACAGTCCGCGTCGTGTCAACGGCCCTACACCACCTCTTCACGTCACTCGTCGACGATGCTGCTCTCTTTCCGCCGGCGGAGGCACCGATGACCGTCGCGGTGTCCGCGCACGCTGGGCACCGCACCGCGTGGTACGCCGACCTGGTGGGGCCGTTCCTGTGCCCGGCCTCGCGCCTGGACGAGCTGACCGACGTGCTGGACACCGGCTCCGGGCGAGAGCCACTGGAGGTGAGCGTCGTCGCCGACACCGGCACCGGCGGGCTCCCGGACGCAATGGCCGCTGTCGCCGCCGACAGCCGGACGGCGCTGCGCGGAGTCGAGCTGGCCGTGCGCGGTGAGCCGCTCGCCGACACGGCAGCCCAGACGCTCGCCGACCTCGAGGCGGCCCTGGCCGCAGGTACCCAACAGCCCGGCGAGAGCAGCGACGCGGTCGTCGTCTCCGTGGAGCTTCCTCCCACCGCAGCTGGACGAGCGGCTCTCGCGGCCGTCGCGGCATCCGGCCACCAGGCCAAGCTGCGCACCGGAGGGCCGAGCGCCGCCGCCTTTCCTCCCGAGCAGGACGTCGCCGAGTTCCTGCTCGCCTGCCACCAGCTGGATGTGCCGCTGAAGTGCACGGCTGGCCTGCACCAGGCGGTGCGGCACACCGAGCCGGCCACCGGACTGGAGCGGCACGGCTACCTCAACCTGCTGCTGGCGGCGGCCGCCGCGACCGACGGTGGCAGCGGAGCTGACGTCGGCGCGGTGCTGGCCGTCCGCGACGCGCCCGGCCTGGCCGCCGGGGCCCGAGCCCTGTCCACCGAGGAAGCGGTCCGGACCCGGCGGCTGGTTCGCTCCTTCGGCAGCTGCAGCGTCAGCGAGCCGGTCGAGGACCTCCGCACCTTGGGCCTGCTGACGGAGGAGTGACGTGACCACCTCGAGCTGGGTGCCTGTGCCGGACGGTTCGCCGTTCGGGGTGCACGCGCTGCCGTACGGCATCTTCTCGGCAGCCGAGGAGGACCCGCGCGTCGGCGTGGCCATCGGCGAGTACGTCCTCGACCTCGCACCCGTGGCCGCGGAGGAGTCCCTCGACGGTGCGCACGTCTTCGCCGAGGGCACGCTCAACCCGTTCCTTGCCCTCGGCCGGCCGGCATGGCGAGCGGTCCGGGCCTGGCTCAACGAGCTCCTCACCGTGGAGGCGTACCGCGACATCGTCGAGCCGCACCTGCTGCCCGCTGCCGATGTCCGGCTCCAGCTGCCCTTCCAGGTGGCCGACTACGTCGACTTCTACGCCTCCGAGCACCACGCGGCGAACGTGGGCCGCATCTTCCGGCCCGACTCCCCGGGCCTGCCGACGGCCTGGCGGCACCTGCCCATCGGCTACCACGGGCGTGCTGGGACGGTGGTCGCGTCCGGCACCGACATCGTCCGGCCCTGCGGGTTGCGTGCCGACCAAGGCGGGCCGTCGTACGGGCCGACCCGACGCCTCGACGTGGAGGTCGAGGTCGGCTTCGTCGTAGGCGTCCCCTCGGTGCTGGGCCAGCCGGTGCCGGTGGAGCGGTTCGCCGACCACGTGTTCGGCGTCGTGCTGGTCAACGACTGGTCGGCGCGCGACATCCAGGCGTTCGAGTACGTCCCGCTGGGGCCGTTCCTCGGCAAGTCCTTCGCCACGTCGGTGTCTGCGTGGGTGCTCCCGCTCGACGCGCTGGCGCATGCCCGCGTCACTCCGCCGCCGCGAGACCCCCAGCCGGCCGCGTACCTGCAAGACGCGGCCGGCGAGCCGGGGGGTCTCGACCTCGCGCTGGAGGTGGACTGGAACGGCTCGGTCGTCGCCCGGCCGCCGTTCGCCGGGATGTACTGGACCGCCGCCCAGCAGCTGGCGCACCTCACCGCCAACGGTGCCTCGCTGCGCACCGGCGACCTCTACGCCAGCGGCACCGTCAGCGGCCCCGAACGCGACCAGCGGGGGTGCTTCCTCGAGCTGACCTGGAACGGCGCGGAGCCGGTGAGCCTCGCCGACGGGTCGACGCGCGACTTCCTCAGGGACGGTGACACCGTGACGATCCGCGGCTCCGCGCCGGGGCCGGACGGCGCGCGCGTCGGCCTCGGCGAGGTGAGCGGCACCGTGCTGCCCGCAAGCGGCTGACGGGAGCTCAGAGGTTGCCGCGGCGCTCCTGCTCCCGCTCGATCGCCTCGAACAGCGCCTTGAAGTTGCCCTTGCCGAAGCCGAGCGAGCCGTGCCGCTCGATCAGCTCGAAGAACATCGTCGGCCGGTCACCGACCGGCTTGGTGAATATCTGGAGCAGGTAGCCGTCCTCGTCGCGGTCGACCAGGACGCCGCGGGCCTTGAGCTCCTCGATCGGCACCCGCACCTCGCCGATGCGGGCCCGCAGCTCGGGGTCGTCGTAGTAGCTGTCGGGAGTGTCCAGGAACTCCACCCCTTCCAGGCGCATCGCGTCCACGCTGCGCAGGATGTCCCCGGTCGCCAGCGCGATGTGCTGGCAGCCGGCGCCGGCGTAGAACTCGAGGTACTCGTCGATCTGCGACTTGCGCTTGGCCACGGCCGGCTCGTTCAGCGGGAACTTCACCCGGTGGTTGCCGTTGGCCACCACCTTGCTCATCAGCGCCGAGTAGTCGGTGGCGATGTCGTCGCCGACGAACTCCGCCATGTTCACGAAGCCCATGACGCGGTTGTAGAACGCCACCCACTCGTCCATCCGGCCGAGCTCCACGTTGCCCACGCAGTGGTCGACGGCCTGGAACAGCCGCTTGGGAGCGCCGGAGCGCTTAACGTACGTCGACTGGCGGGCGACGAAGCCGGGCAGGTAGGGGCCGGCGTAGCGCGAGCGGTCGACGAGCGTGTGGTGGGTCTCGCCGTACGTCGCGAGTGCGGCGCGCCGGACGGTGCCGTGCTCGTCCGAAACGTCGTTCGGCTCCTCCAGAATCCGCGCCCCCGCCGCGCGGGCGTGCGCGACGCAGCGGTCGACGTCGGGCACCTCGAGCGCAAGGTCGACGACCCCGTCGCCGTGACGGCGGTGGTGGTCGAGCAGCGGGGAGGACGGGTCGACGCCACCGGTGAGCACGAAGCGGGCGGAGCCGGAGCGGAGCACGTACGCCTTCGCGTCCCGGTTGCCGGTCTCGGGGCCGGAGTAGGCGACGAGGTCCATCCCGAACGCGGAGGAGTAGTAGTGGGCGGCCTGGGTGGCGTTGCCGACCACGAGGACGATGGCGTCCATGGCGGTCACCGGGAAGGGGTCGCGCGCCTGGTCGTAGTCGACGAGGCCGACCAGCTGCTTGAGCGTCTCCAGGTCGAGGTCGGCCTGGCGCTCCTCGGGGGTCAAGACGGCGTCGGTGGTCATGCGCCGGACTGTGGCGCAGCGGGTGACGGGCGGGCAACAGTACGCGCTGATCGTGGTCAGGTTGTACATTGTGAGCACCGTAAGCGCGCTTTCCCTACGCAGATTGACGATCCGGTGAGCATCGACAGGCTCGACGCCCGCATCCTCGAGCTGCTCGCCGCAGAGCCGCGGATCGGCGTGCTGGAAGCCTCCCGCCGGCTCGCCGTCGCCCGCGGAACCGTGCAGTCGCGGCTGGACCGGCTGGCCGCGCGCGGGGTGATCCGCTCGTTCGGTCCACAGGTCGACCCGGCAGCGCTCGGCTACCGAGTCACCGCGTTCGCGGTGCTGGAGATCCGGCAGGGCGCCCGGGACGCCGTGGCTCGCCACCTCGCCCTGGTCCCAGAAGTGCTCGAGGCGCACACGACGACCGGTCAAGGCGACCTGCTGTGCCGCATCGTGGCCCGGGACAACGACGACCTGCAGCGGGTGCTCGACGACCTGGCCGGCGATGCGGACATCGTCCGCAGCTCGACCACCGTCGCGCTCTCGACCGTGCTGCCGCCGCGGGTGCTCCCCCTGGTCGAGGCGGCGATAACTGGTTGACGTCCGCGCAGCCGTACGCAGCAGGATGTCGGCTCATGGCCAGCCGCTGGTACACCGTCGTGATCGACTCCCGTGACCCCGCCGCGCTCGGGCGCTGGTGGGCGCAGGTGCTCGACTACCAGATCGTCTACGAGGCCTCCGACGAGGTCGCCGTCGCGAAAGACGATGATGACCCCGGTCCCGGGCTGGTCTTCGTGCCGGTGCCGGAGGGCAAGACGGTGAAGAACCGGCTGCACATCGACCTCAACCCCGACGACCAGGACGCCGAGGTCGCCCGGCTGGAGCGGCTGGGCGCACGGCGGGTCGACGTCGGTCAGGGCGAGCAGCCCTGGGTGGTGCTCGCCGACCCGGAGGGCAACGAGTTTTGCGTTCTCACCGCCCGCGACCAGTGAGCAGCGGGGACGCTCCGGGGGCGGAGGATTGTGCGGCGGGGACGGCTCAGCTCAGCCGGCCGGCCACCTCCGCGGCGGCGCGGAGCACAGCAGCGCTTACCACCTCATCGTCGAGGTCGGCGAGCGCGACGACGCCGACGCTCGCCTCGACGGCGGGCACCCCGAGAACGGCCGCGGCGATGCCGTACGCCCCCGGCTGCAGCTCACCGCTCGTCCGCTGCGGCGAACCGTCGCCCGTCCGGCCGGCAAGGATGGCCCGACCAGCGGCGCCCCGGTCCAGCGGGTGCCGGGAGCCGACCCGGTAGGCGACGTGGAAGTCCGTCCAGGTCGGCTCCACAACGGCGACCGCCAGCGCTTCGTCGCCGTCGGCCAGGGTGAGGTGGCTGGTCGCGCCGACGTCCTCCGCCAGCGCCCGCAGCACCGGTGTCGCAGCCTGGCGCAGCAGCGGCTGCACCCGCCGGGACAGCTGCAGCACCCCCAACCCGAGCCGGGCCTGCCCGGAGCCGTCGCGGCGCACGAGGCCGTGCTCCTCGAGCGTGGTCAGCAACCGGTAGACCACGGTGCGGTTGACGCGCAGCCGGCGGGCGAGCTCGGTGACGCCGAGGCCCCCGGTCTCCTCGGCGAGCAGCTCCAGCACCAGCAGCCCGCGGTCGAGGGTCTGCGACGTCTCCCCGCTCATCCGCCCAGTGTCCCCGCCGCACGATCGAGTGGACGGTCCGGGCTCGACACGCCAGCGTGTCCCGTACCGGAGCGTCCACTCGGGGACGGGCGGGTAAGGCTGCGCGCATGACGGACTACGACCTCGTCGTGCTGGGATCCGGACCAGGCGGGCAGAAGGCGGCGATCGCGGCGGCCAAGCTGGGCAAGCGCGTCTGCATCGTCGACCGGCGGGACATGGTCGGCGGCGTGTGTGTTAACACCGGCACGATCCCCTCAAAGACCTTGCGCGAGGCCGTGCTCTACCTCACCGGCCGCTCCCAGCGGGAGGTGTACGGCGCGAGCTACCGGGTCAAGCAGGACATCACCGTCCAGGACCTGCTCGCCCACACCAAGCACGTCGTGGGTCGGGAAATCGAGGTTGTCCGGGCACAGCTGCTGCGCAACCACGTCGAGCTCCTGGCCGGTACCGGACGCTTCACCGACCCGCACACGATCGCGGTCGACGGGTCCGAGCGTGGCGAGCACGGAACCGTCAGCGCCGACAAGGTCGTCATCGCCACCGGCACCCGACCCGCCCGTCCGCCGCACGTGCAGTTCGACAACTTCCGCGTGGTCGACTCCGACGGAGTGCTCGGGCTCGAGAAGATCCCGGACACGATGGTCGTGGTCGGCGCCGGAGTCATCGGCATCGAGTACGCGTCGATGTTCGCCGCCCTGGGCAGCCGGGTCACGGTCGTCGAGAAGCGCGACCAGATGCTGGAGTTCTGCGATCCGGAGATCGTCGAGTCGCTCAAGTTCCACCTGCGTGACCTCGCGGTGACCTTCCGGTTCGGGGAGGAGGTGAAGCAGGTCGAGACCGGTGTTGCGGGCACGGTGACCGCGCTGGCGTCGGGCAAGCGCATCCCCGCGGAGACCGTCATGTACTCCGCCGGACGGCAGGGCGCGACCGAGGACCTCGCCCTCGACAAAGCCGGGCTGAGCGCTGACCAGCGTGGCCGCATCTCAGTGGACAAGCACTACCGGACCGAGGTGGAGCACATCTACGCCGTCGGGGACGTGATCGGGTTTCCCGCCCTGGCGTCGACGAGCATGGACCAGGGGCGGCTGGCCGCCCACCATGCGTTCGGGGAGCCGGCTGCAGAGCTGACCGCGCTGCAGCCGATCGGCATCTACACGATTCCGGAGGCGTCGTACTGCGGGTGCACCGAGTCGGAACTGACCGGTGAATCGGTGCCGTACGAGGTGGGGGTCGCCCGCTACCGCGAGCTCGCCCGCGGCCAGATCGTCGGGGACCCCTACGGCATGCTCAAGCTCCTGGTGTCGACGCAGACCCGCCAGCTGCTCGGCGTGCATGTCTTCGGCACTGGGGCCACCGACCTCGTGCACATCGGTCAGGCGGTCATGGGCTGCGGCGGCACCGTCGACTACCTCGTCAACACCGTCTTCAACTACCCCACGCTGTCCGAGGCGTACAAAGTCGCAGCGCTTGACGTGACGAACAAGATGCGAACGGTCGAACGCTTCTCGGCCTGACCGCTGTCAGCTAGCTGATCGTTGGCTGCTCGTTCACCAGGCCATGCCGGCGCCGACGGTGTTGGGGTTCTGGCAGGCGTCCACCGTGGGGTGGGAACTGTTCGAGATGCCCAGAAAGACCGCCGACGCGCTGGGCGTGACGGCCATAGCCAGGAACGCGGCGCCAGCAAGCGCCGAGCCGAACACGCGGACGCTTCGGCGGGATGGGGTGAGGCGCACAGGCTCTCTCCTGATCTGTATGAGGAGCCCCAGGTTACAGGTATTCGCGCTGGTCGCGGGCCCGGCGCCGGGGGACGTCCTCCGTGCCGGGCCCGCGAGCAGCTTCGCCTCAGCTGCGGTAGGCGGTCCACTGGTCGGCCATGCGCTGGGCCTGGCCGGCGGTGAACTGGTTCATGCAGCTGTCGTAGGTGTAGTCCATGAAGTTGGTGATCGGGTCGAGGCCGGTGCTGGTGCAGGTGTCCCGGCCGGTCGGGCACTCGTACGCCGCGGAGCCTTCGTACGCGGTGTCCGCGACGTAGTCGCCCGGTGCGGTGCAGCCGCCCTGGAAGGTGTGGTAGAGCCCGATCCAGTGGCCGACCTCGTGGGTCCCGGTGTCGCCCTCGTTGTAGTTGCCGAACCCGCCGCCGGGCAGCGACTGGTAGTGGACGACGACGCCGTCCTGGCTCGGGTTGCCCGCGTAGGAGGACGGGAAGGTCGCCCAGCCGAGCAGGTTGTTGGCCAGGTTGGCCGTGTAGATGTTGAGCGCACCGCTGCCGCCCTGGCGCAGCGTCGACTTCATGCGCTTTTCGTTGCGGCTGCCCTGGCGCAGGTCGAACCATTGGGCGTTGGTGGTCCGGTCGATCGAGACGAGGTTGAACGAGAAGGCGGTCGCCGCACCACCCGTCGTGCCGGCGAAGGAGTTGTTGAGGACGTTGATCTGCGAGGTGATCCATTCCTGCGGCACGTTACCGCCGGCGGTCGTCGTGTCCTTGCGGATGATGTGCACGTACACCGGGATCGTGGTCGCGGCCAGCGCCGAGGTGGTCGCCGGCTCACTGCCGGGGTTGATTCTCGCCTGCCGCTCGAGGGCCAGCCGCAGGTCGGCCTTGAACCGTGCCTCCATCGTCTTGGCCTGGAGGCGGGTGAGCTCGGCCCCGTCACGCACACCGGGAGCGGTGGAGCGGGCGCCCGCGGAGCCGTCCGCGCAGCGGGTGGCGGCGTCGGAGAGCGGCGCGGCCACGGCGGTCGTGACGGTCCCCGGCACCATCGCCAGGACAGCGCCGGTGGCGACCGCGAGCGTGCCCAGGCGCCGCAGCGGCCGAGAGTGAGGTGTACCGGCGATCCGCTGCCCGATGTTCAGCCGCATGCGAGAGCTCCTCGAGGAAGGTGACGCGCGGGGTGGCCCGCCGTGCGCGAGACCGTACCCGGCGTACACCCGCGGCGGAAGTGACGGAGAGTAAAGATTCGGTACTCGGTAGGTGAGCGGTGACGCCTATCGGGTGGAGTCGTCGCCGTCCCCGTCGGCGCCGCCCCCGCCGCCGAGGCTCTCCCAGCGCTCCCTGCACTCGGGGCAGACGGGGAAGCGCTGGGGGTCGCGGGAGGGCACCCACAGCTTGCCGCACAGCGCGCGGACGGGGGTGCCCTCCACCATCGCCTGCATCAGCAGGTGCTTGGGGACGTAGTGCGAGAAGCGCTCGTGGTCGCCGTCGTCCCCGCTGGAGGTGCGTGGCCGGGTTTCCTCGACGGTGCTCGTCCCCGGGCTCAGCTCGGTAGTCATCGCAGCCGAGGATACGCGCCCAGCCCGAGGCTCTTTCAGTTGAGCGAGGGGTCGTCCGGAAAGGTCGCCACCATCGCCAACGTGCCGCCTTGACGACGCAGGACGGCTCGCCACAGGTCCTCTGGAGCCCCGCTGAAGGCGTCGTGTGGCGCGGCGTCCACGACGTACCACGCCCCTTGGGCGACCTCGCTCTCCAACTGGTCGGAGTCCCAGCCCGCGTAGCCGGCGAAGATCCGCATGTCGCCTACGGCGGCCTCGACGATCTCGGGAGGGGTGTCGAGGTCGATGAGCGCCAGGGAGCCGCCGATGGGTCGGGTGCCGACCGGCTCCGTGCCATTACGGAGCGCGACGAGGCCGAGCGCGCTGTCCAGCGACACCGGCCCGCCTTGGAAGACGACATCCGGGGAGCTCACCACCGGCTGCCACATCGGCAGCACGTCGGTCACCGGCAGCCGGGTGGGCCGGTTGATCACTACCCCCAGCGCGCCATCGTCCCCGTGCTGAAGCAGCAGCACGACGCTGCGCTCGAAGTTGGGGTCCCGCATCGACGGGGTGGCGACGAGCAGCCGGGTGGCATGCCGTGAATCGCTCATGGCCTCATCGAACACCCGCCGCGGGCTGGGGGAAGAAGGACGCCTCACCGTGCACCAGCAGACCCACGGCGTCGCCGGCCTGCAGGCCCTCCGGCGCGCCCTGCCGGCGGGCGGCCACGTCAATATCGTCCCCCGGGCCGGGGATCCGCAGCCGCACGACGGCGTCGTGCCCGTAGAAGGTGGTCCCGGTGACGACGGCGGCGACGCCGCTACCGGGGCGTACCAGCTGTACCTGCTCGGGGCGCAGGACCGCCCGTCCCGGCCCCGACGGCACCGCCCCGCGCAGGGGCAGGCGTCCCAGCGGGGTGTCGGCGTGCCGGCCGCAGGCGACGGCGTCCAGCACGACCGCGTCGCCGACGAAGGTCGCCACGTCGAGGTCGACCGGCTCGCGGTAGAGCCGAGCGGGGGCCGCCGCCTGGGCGATCCGGCCCCGGCTCAGCACGGCTACCTGGTCGGCCACGGAGAGAGCCTCCTCCTGGTCATGGGTCACGAGCACGGCGGTGGCGCCCGCGGCGCGCAACGCGCGGCGGACCTCCTCCCGCACCATGGCACGCAGCCCCGTGTCCAGGGCTGCGAACGGCTCGTCGAGCAGGACGAGCGCGGGGCCGGGAGCCAGCGCGCGGGCGAGCGCGACCCGTTGCTGCTGGCCTCCGGACAGCTCGTGCGGCATCCGGTCGCCGAAGCCACGCAACCCCACCAGGTCGAGCACCTCGCCGACCCGACCGCCGCGGCGGGAGGCCCGGGACAACCCGAAGCCGACGTTGCCGGCCACCGTCAGGTGCGGGAAGAGGGCACCCTCTTGCGGCACCACGCCGACGCGGCGGCGTTCGGGCGCGACGTGGGTGCCCGGCGCGGACACCACCCGCCCGTCGAGGGACAACACGCCGATGTCGGCGCTCTCGAAGCCGGCGATCACGCGCAGCAGCGTCGTCTTGCCACACCCGGACGGGCCGAGCACGGCCGTGAGCGAACCCGCGGGGACCTCGAGATTGACCCCGCGCAGGACGGGAACCGTGTCGCGGCCGGAGCCGTAAGCCTTCTCCAGGCCGCGGACGAGCAGAGTGCTCACCGCCCCGCCCCTCCCACGTGGGGCTCCGCCGCGCGCACTCCCCGGCCGGCTGTCCCGACCGGCCGGACCTCCCCGCCGGATTGCCGGGAGAGCAGGTACGTCGGGACGGCAGCGAGCAGCACGAGGGCGGCTGCGTACGGTGCCGCGGCGGCGTAGGCGCCGACCTGAGTCTGGCCCCACAGCTCGGTGGCCAGCGTCTCCATGCCGGTCGGTCGCAACAGCAATGTCGCGGGCAGCTCCTTCATGCAGGTGAGGAAGACCAGCGCAGCGCCGGCAGCGACCCCCGGCCCGGCGACCGGGAGGGTGACATCGCGCAGCACCTGCAGGGGCCGGCGCCCCAACGAGCGGGCCACCTCCTCCAGCACCGGCGGGGACAGCGCCACCGACGCCCGTACCGCTCCCACGGCAGCGGGCAGGAAGAGCACCGCGTAGGCGATCACGAGGAGCGGGACCTGTTGGTAGATCGGATAGGCGAAGCGGACCGCGAAGAACACCAGCGAGAGCGCCACGACGATGCCGGGCAGCGCGTGCCCGGCGTACGCGGCCTGCTCGACCAGCCGTACGCCGCTGCCGCGGTAGCGCGCCGCGAGCACGCCGACCGGCACGGCGAGCAGCGTGGTGGCCAGCGCCCCCAGCGCCGAGACGATGACGGTGGCGCCCGCCGCGATCGCCAGCTCACCGAGCTGCAGCCCGGCGGAGCTGCCGCGCGCCAGCCAGTAGCCCAGGCTCGCCAGCGGCACTCCGATGCCCAGTCCCACCACCAGCGCGCACCAGGCCAGCGCACCGGCGGTGCCGACGGTGCCCAGCCGCACCGGTGCGCCGCGCCGGGGAGCGCCGGCACCGATGCGGGCCTGCTGCGCTCGGCCGCGGCTGCGTCCCTCGGCCGCGACGATCGCCACCGTGACGAGCACGAGGACGCTGCCCAGGACCGCCGCGGTGACCCCATCGAAGCTGGAGCGGTACGACGCGTAGATCACCCGGGTGAAGGCGTCGAAACGCAGGATCGCCACCGCGCCGAAGTCACTGAGCACGTACAGCGCCACCAGCAGGGCGCCGGCTGCCGCGGCCGCCCGTACCTGCGCCAGCGTCACCGTGAGGAAGGTGGACAGCCGGCCACGGCCGAGGGCCGCGGAGACCTCCTCCAGCGCCGGGTCGGCTCGCTGCAGAGCCGCCGCCACGGGGAGCAGCACGTACGGGTAGCAGCACAGCGTGAGCACGAGCAGGGCGCCGACGAAGGAGGGGATGCGCGGGAACGCGGCGACCCACGCGTAGGCCGCGACATAGGACGGCACCGCCAGCGGCAGCGAGGCGAGCACCGCCCATGTCCGGCGGCCGGGCAGCCAGGCTCTGGTGGTCAGCCAGGCCAGGGACACCCCGACGACCAGTGCTGCTGCCGTCACCGCCGCCGCGAGGCCCAGGCTGCGAAGCACCAGACGCAGCGTCCGGTCGCGCCACAGCACGTCCACCACCTCGCCGACCCCGTGGTCGAAGGCGCGTACGCCGAGGTAGCCCAGCGGGAGCAGGGCGAGCGCCGCGGTCACCACGGCGGGAACCAGTAGGGCCAACGGCGGCCGGGCGGCTCGAGTGCTCCGGCCCGGTGGGGTGGCCGGAACTGTGCTCTCGTCAGCGGTCGCGCTCGAGGTCATGGTCATGGTCAACCGGCGCTCAGAGGAGGCCGGCCTCCTCGATCATCTGGATCGTCTCGTCGAGGGAGTCGAGGTCGGAGAGGTCGATGCGCGGGGTCTCCAGGCGGCTCAGCGGGGGCAGCCCCTCGGCGAGCGGAACCCCCTTGATGAGGGGGTACTCCTTGTCCTGCTCGCTGAAGAAGCGCTGCGCCTCGCGGGAGAGCAGGAACTCGACGAAACGTTGCGCGTCGGCCTCACGGTCGGTGGGCTGCAGGACCCCCGCGCCGGCGACGTTGACGAGGGCGCCGGGGTCGTCGCTGTCGAGGAACTTGAGCCGGGCGGGGACCGCTGCCAGGCCCTCCTCGGCGACCTGCTGGTACCAGTAGTAGTGGTTGATCAGCCCCACGCTGATCAGGCCGTCCTCCGCGGCGTTGAGCACCAAGATGTTGTTGTCGAAGGTCTGCACGTCGTTCACGGCCAGCCCTTCCAGCCAGGCCCGGGCCTGCTCGTCCCCGTCGAGGACCCGCATGGCGGTGACGAACGCCTGGAAGGAGGCGTTGGTGGGCGCGATGCCGACCTTGCCGTTCCACCGCGGGTCGGTGAGCTCGAAGACGCTGTCCGGCACCGCGGAGAGACTCAGCTGGCTGGGGTCGTAGACCATGACCCTTGCCCGTCCGCTGGTGCCGACCCAGGTGCCGTCGGAGGAGCGGAAGCGGGCCGGTACGGCGCTGAGCGTCCGCTGCGGCAGCTCGGCGAGCAACCCGGCCTCGCTCAACGACCCGAGGGCGCCGGCGTCCTGGGCGAAGTAGACGTCGGCGGCGGTCTGGTCGCCCTCCTCGACCAGCTGGGCGGCGAGCTCAGCGGTGTCTCCGTAGCGCACCGCGACCTCGATGCCGCTGGCCTGGGTGAAGTCGTCGATGATCGGCTGGACCAGCTCCTCGGAGCGCCCGGAATAGACGACGAGCTTGCTCTCGTCGAGGCCGTCGCCGAGCAGGCCGCAGCCGGACACCCCGATGAGGGCGACGGCGCAGGCACCGCCGACTACGGCGCGGCGGAGGACCGGCCCCCGGTGCGGGGACGATCTCCGGACAGGCATTGGGGCTCCAAGCGGGCGGTCGACGACGACGACCGTCCACTGTAAGGGTTGCCTAACCTTAGTTGCCGGCGCGTGCGAGCACTGCCGTCTCCCGTACCGAGGCGGCCACCGTCTCCGCGACGCCTGGGTGGAAGACGCTCGGGACGACGTAGGCGGGGTTGCGCTCCTCGTCGCTGACCACCGCGGCGAGGGCGTGAGCCGCCGCGAGCAGCATCTCCGTGGTCACCGACCGGCTCTGGGCGTCCAGCAGGCCGCGGAAGACGCCGGGGAACGCGAGCACGTTGTTGATCTGGTTGGGGTAGTCGCTGCGGCCGGTGGCGACCACTGTCGCGTGCTCGGCAGCGGCCACCGGGTCGACCTCCGGGTCGGGGTTGGCCAGGGCGAAGACGATGGACTCGGCGGCCATGCTCGCCACGGCCGCTCCATCGAGGATGTTGGGCCCGGACACCCCGATGAAGACATCGGCGCCGGCCAGCGCCTCCCGCAGGCTGCCCGTGACACCGCGCGGGTTGGTGTGGTCGAGGAACCACTGCTGGCGACCGGCGGAGAGGTCGGCGCGCTCGCGGTGCAGCACCCCGCTGCGGTCGGCCACGACGATGTCGTCGGCTCCGGCGGCGAGAAGCAGCTGGGCGATCGCCCGACCGGCGGCTCCGGCCCCCGACATGACGATCCGTACGCCCGGCAGTGCCTTGGCGACCACCTTGAGCGCGTTGACCAGCGCGGCGAGGACGACGATCGCCGTGCCGTGCTGGTCGTCGTGGAAGACCGGGATGTCCAGCATCTCGCGCAGCCGCTGCTCGATCTCGAAGCAGCGCGGGGCCGAGATGTCCTCGAGGTTGATCCCGGCGAAGACCGGCGCGATCGCCCGTACGGCCGCGACGATCTCGTCGCTGTCCTGGGTGTCCAGGCAGATGGGGAACGCGTCGATGGCGGCAAACCGCTTGAACAGCGCCGCCTTGCCCTCCATCACGGGAAGTGCGGCCAGGGCGCCCAGGTTGCCCAGTCCCAGCACCGCCGAGCCGTCGGTGACGACGGCAACCGTGTTGCGCTTGATGGTCAGCCGGCGGGCGTCGTCCGGATTCGCCGCGATCGCCTGGCAGATGCGAGCCACGCCCGGGGTGTACGCCATCGACAGGTCGTCGCGGTTGCGGATGGGCACCCGCGAGACCACCTCAAGCTTGCCGCCGAGGTGCAGCAGGAAGGTGCGGTCGGACACCTTGCCGATGTCCGCGCCGGGGACCGTGCGCAGCGCCTCCACCAACGCGTCGGCGTGGCTGGTGTCCGTCGCGGCGCAGGTGACGTCCACCTGGATGCGGTCGGCGGCGGAGCCCGTCACGTCGAGGGCGGTCACCACGCCGCCTCGGGCCTCCACCGCCGTGGTCAGCTGGCTCACCGCGTTGGCCCGGGCCGGCACCTCGAGGCGGACGGTGATCGAGTACGAGACGCTGGGCACGGCGGCCATCGCGCGGCTCCTTCAGCTCGGGACAAGGCGGCGCTGGTGGCGCTGGGGGATGCCACGCCTGCGTACGGTGTCGGCGTGATCATTGTGGCAGGGGAGGCGCTGGTCGACCTGGTGGCCGACGAGGGGCCGGCCCCCGTGGCCGACCGCGCCCGGTACACCGCGATGCCCGGCGGCAGCCCGGCCAACGTCGCGGTCGGGCTGGCCAGGCTGGGTGCGCCGGTGGAGCTGCTCGCCCGGTTGGCGGCGGACGGCTTCGGCCGGCTGCTGCGCGCCCACCTCGACGCGAACGGCGTTGGCCTGACCTTCGCCCGGGTGGCGCAGGAGCCCACGACCCTGGCGGTGGTCAGCGTGGACGGTGAGGGTGCGGCGGCTTACGACTTCTACGTCCAAGGCACCGCGGACTGGCAGTGGCGGCCGGAGGAGCTGCCCGGCGAGCTCCCGGCGGCCGCGACCGCCCTGTGCACCGGGTCCCTCGCCGTCGCGCTCGAGCCGGGGGCCTCGGTCCTCCGCTCGCTGCTGCGCCGCGAGCGGGAACGCGGCGCGCTCACCATCGTGGTCGACCCCAACGTGCGGCCGGCGCTGCTGGGCCGCCCGCCGGAGGCTCGCCGGCTGGTGGAGGAGCTGGTCGCGCTGGCCGACGTGGTCAAGGCCTCGGAGGAGGACCTGCACTGGCTGGCTCCCGGGGAGCAGCCGACGGACGTCGTCCGGACGTGGGCAGGTCTCGGACCGGCTCTTGTCGTCCTCACCCGCGGTGAGAGTGGGGCGTACGCGGTGAGCGCGGGCGGCACGACCGTGACCGTCCCCGCGCGGCCGGTCGGTGTCGTGGACACCGTAGGTGCGGGCGACGCCTTCACCGCCGGCCTGCTCGACGGTCTGCGCCTTGCCGACCTGCTGGGGCGCCCGGCGCGTGAGCGGCTCGACGCGCTCGACGAGACGACGCTTACCGCCGTGCTGGATCGCGCGGGGCTTGTCGCCGCGCTCACCTGCGGGCGGTCGGGAGCCGACCCGCCGACGGCGGCCGAGCTGACCGCCGTCGGCTGAGCGGCCCCAGTGCCTCACTCACATGCGCAGCCAGGCACGGACCGACTTGCCCGCCACCGCCCACTCGGGCAGGTTGTGACGTGCCTTGAAGGCAACCAGGGCGTCGGCGGTCACCCGGCCGAAGAAGCCGGTGCGGAAGCGCAGCGGCAGGTTGAGCCGACGCTGGAGGAGCAGCACCGCGTCACCGCTGTCGCCGGGGTAGAGCATGGTGCCGCTCACCGGCTGCAGTGCCTTCCACGTCGCCCGGGTGCTCGTCCCGGTGACGCGGATCCCCACCGTGCGTTGGAAGTCGATCACGTATCCCTCGGTGACGGGACCGAAGACCCCGTCACGAATCGAGCGCGGCATGCCCAGCTGCTTCTGCAGGCGCTTGACGTCATCACCGGTGGAGCCCCTGGCGAGCAGCGGAGTCTCCGCCGGCGCCTCTTCGCCGTTGACGCTGACCACCGTGGACGGGTCCAGCTTGGCCCAGGTGATCGCGTCCACCGCTCCGGTCACCGGCAACCCGCGAGCGCGCTGGAAGTCGATGACCGCCTGGCGGGTCACCGGACCGAAGCTGCCGTCGGCGTAGATGCCCAGCTCCCGCTGGGCGTGCTCGACGTCGTCGCCGGCGCTGCCGTACCAGATCATCGACCGGTTCACCGTGTATGGCGCCGGGCTCGGCTCGGGGCACGGGTTGCGGTTGTAGGTCGTACGGATGACCGCGGGGTCCCCCGCGTAGACGGCGCAGGGCCCGTAGTCGTCGTGCGCCACCTTGCCGGTCCAGAACGAGGTGCGGGCCAGCGCACCCGCCCAGGACAGCGAGATGTGGATGTGGTCCTGGTGGGCGCTCGAGCCGTAGTAGTCCCGCCAGCCCTCGTCGTAGCGGGAGGAGGACCAGATCTTCTTGTTCCAGATCACGTACTGGATGCCCAACCGGCGCGCCATGCCGCCGACCACGCCGTCCGGCCCCGGCGCGAGCAGCCAGGACAGGAAGCGCTCGGCGCGGGCTCGGTCGGCGCTGTCGAAGTAGTTGAGCTTCCAGTCGAAGGCGCGGCCTTCCTTGTGCTCGCTCTGCCCGCCGATCGCACAAGCGCGCACGATGCCGTAGCTGCCCCCGCCGTAGTAGTCGATCAGCAGGTTGGCCAGCCGCACCATTCCCCGCTTGGCGATCGGGTCGCACGAGCCTTGGCCGACGTAGGGGGCGAAGGTCTCGATGCCGGCGGGGAGCGTCGCGGCGGGTGCCGGGCCGTCCACGCCCGCGCTGGCGGGCGTATGGGAGACGGCCGGCGCGGTTCCGGCGACGAGGCCGGCGAGGGCGAGCGCGGCCAGCAGCCGCCCGACCCGTCCGCTGCCGAGGGGAGTACGCAGAAGTCTGGTCACGAAGGTATCTCCACGCTGGGGTGACGATAAGTCACAGACTGGTCACTACTCGTACAGCATTGGCGAGGCGACCCCGGCGTGAGCCGACTTGGCGATTTCATGACCTGATTCACTTCCGTCACAGCAGTGACGGGCGCCGAACGGGCGTCAGGAGCCCCTACTCGGCCAGTGCGGTGGTCAGCGCGAGGAGGACTCCGTACAGCACCAGGCCGACGGTAAACCACACCAGACTGCTGCGCCGGTCGGTGGGCAGCTCCTCCTTGAACACGTTGAGCAGGATGCTGCCGCCCAGAAAGGCACTGACCAGGCTGACCAGCAGTGTCCGCGTCGGCGCCGCAGCCAGGGCAAGCACCCATCCCAGGACGAGCGCACCAGCGAGGATCAGACGCGCCGGCCGCCCGAAGCGGGCGCCGTAGTGCTCGGCCAGGGTGCGGTCAGTGAGGACGAAGTGCAGCCCTATCGCGACGGTGAAGAGCACCGCGAACGCCACACCGGTACGAAAACGCAGTGGCATCGTGTAGGTGATCAGCGCGTTGTAGACGGCGAAGCCGGCCAGGTGCACGGCGAAGCTCGCCGCGGAGCCCTCCCCGGCACGGTGCGCGGTGGTCCCCGCGGGCGGCGAGCCGTTCGAGGACGTAGAAGACCCAGAAGCCGCCCAGCGCGACGACGAAGATGCCGAGGTCGAGCAGCGGCGTGACCTCCACGGCGTCCTCGAGCGCTTCGGCCACGCCCTCGTTGCCCTCGGCCAGCTCCGGCAGCAGGTGCAGGAAGACGTACGCCACCGCCAGGCCGCCGCCGAAGGAGCCGAGCGCGGTGTCGGGCACGCCGGGCAGCTCCCGCAACCGCGAGGCGAGCAGGTGCAGTGCGACGAGCACGGCGGTGACGACCAGACCAGCGACGAGGGATCCCTGGTTGGTCAGCTCCATCCGGCGCGCGCCCTCCGCTCAGCTGCCGGCTCAGCTGGTCGATGTCAGCGACGGCCGACGCGCGCGGCGCTCGCTCGAGCCGAGCGTCGATACGCTCACCGCCAGCAGCACGCCGAGGCCGAGGAGCACGTACAGGTTGGCGAGGAGCGCCTCACCGGGGGAATGGTCCAGTTCCCAGTCATGGCCGTGCGGCGGCGCCCAGATCAGCCGCGAGGAGAGGACGATCACCGACGCGGCAACGATCATCGCAGCCCTCAGCCCCTCCCGGCGGGCCTCGACCACACCGGCCACCAGGAGCAGCGCCCACACCCAGTGATGGCTCCAGGTGATCGGCGCCGCCAGCAGCATGACGAGCGCGGTCAACCCGGCCCCCAGCACCGGGTAGCCACGCCGATGCCAGCGCGCCGCCACGGTCAGGCCCAGCCCGGTGAGCGTGGCACAGATTGCGACCCAGACCGGGGTGGACGGCCACTGCCCGCTCAACCGGGCTAGCGCGCCGAGGACGCTCTGGTTGCCGCTGTACCAGGGGCCGCCGGTGCGGGGAGCGTCGAAGACGAGCACCGACCAGTAGCGCAAGGTGTCGGGAAGGGCGACCGCGGCGCTCACTACGACGGTGGCCAGGAAAGAGCAGGTCGCGACGGCCGCGTGGCGGCGACGTCCGGTCACCAGGTCGTACGCGATGAAGATGCCCGGCACCACCTTGATGCCGGCGGCGACGCCGGTGAGGGCACCACCGAAGCGTTCCGGCACCGACCCGAACCGGTCTTCGACCACGAGCCAGAGCAGAAAGAAGTTGATCTGGCCGTAGCTGAGGGTCGCCGACGTCGGCTCCCACACGGCCAGGCAGCCGAGCAACGCGGCGGTCGCCACCGCCACCTGCCCGGAGTCTGTGCCGAGGCGGCGGCCCAGCAGCACGCAGGTCCGGGTCGCGGCCGCGACGGAGAGCGCGGCCCACCCGATGCCCGCGAGCGAGAGCGGGACTACGGCGAGCGCGGTGAAGAGCACGGCGGCGAACGGCGGGTAGGTGAACGCCAGGCCTCGCTCGGCGTTGACGCCGGCGTACAGGCTTTCCCCGGACAGCAGCAGGCCGCCGCCCCAGCGGTAGATCTCGAGGTCGGTGGGCTTGACGCCGCCCACGAGCAGGATGACTGCGGCCACCGCCGCTGCGAGCAGCGGCAGCGCGATGAGCGCGCGCTGACGCCAGTGCAGCGGGGGGAGGCGCATGGCCGCACCATAGCCAGGGGAATCCGGGCTGGGATGCAGGCGCAGCGGCGAGCAGTGGAGGTGGCGGGAATCGAACCCGCGTCCTTCGGCACCTTGACAGGGCTTCTCCGGGCGCAGCCTGCTGCGGGTTTCTCAGCCCCGGCGATCACGCAGGCAAGTCGCCGCCGGGCTCAGCCGCTGTTTGGTGTCCGGCGGGTCCCCGCGGCCGGGGCCCGACGTAAAGCCTTCTAGCTGATGCCGGTCACCGGGTCGAAGGCGTCCCCGGGCCGACAGACTCCGTTACCTAGCCTCAGGCGGCGAGGGCGAAGTCAGTGCGCTTAGCGTTGGCACTTATCACGTTGCCACGATGGTTTGCGAGATCACGCGGCCTCCTCGGCCCGCTTCCCCTGTCTCGACGTCCGAAGTCGAAACCGTTCACCCCCTGTGCAGTTGTCACGTCGCCTCGACGACGCGCCATGGAGGCTACACCGGATCCCCGACACGGCGCCGCCGGCGCCAGGTCAGGCCAGTGTCAGAACCACCTTGCCGCGGCCGTGCCCTTCCTCGATACGGCGATGGGCCTGCGCTGCCTGCTCCAGCGGGAGCGTCGAGGACACCTCCACCCGCACTCGCCCGTCCTCGACGAGGCGCACCAGGCTGGCGAGGTCGTTGCGGTCCGGCCGGACGAAGACGTAGCGCCCGCCGGTCTTGCGTACCGCCTCTGGATCGATCACCGACACCAGTCGGTCGGGGTCGCGGACGAGCTCGGCCGCCGCCGCGAGTGAGTCGCCCCCGGCCATGTCCAGCGCCGCGTGGACGCCGCCGGGGGCGAGTTCGCGTACCGCCTCCACCAGGCCCTCGCCGTATGCGACCGGCTCGGCGCCGAGGCCGCGGAGGAACTCGAAGTTGGCCTCGCTGGCAGTCCCGATGACCCGAGCGCCGGAGGCCTGCGCGATCTGCACGGCGAGGTGGCCGACCCCACCGGCCGCGGCGTTGACCAGCAGCACGTCGCCCTCGGTAACGGTGGCCGCGCGCAGGGCCTGCCAGGCGGTCAGGCCCGCCAGCGGCAGCCCGGCCGCCTCCTCCCAGGAGCAGCTCCGCGGCCGGGTGACGACGGTGCGGACCGGTGCGGGCACCAGCTCGGCGTACGTGCCGTGCTGGATGTGGTCGCGCAGGACGTACCCCACGACCCCGTCCCCGACGGCGAACTCAAAGACTCCGGCCCCGACCGCCTCCCGACTCCCGCCACGTCCCAGCCGGGGACCAGGGGGAAGTGGTGCGGCAAGGCCTGCTCCAGCGCCCCCGCGCGCACCTTGGCATCGACCGGGTTGACCCCGGCGGCGCGGGCCCGGACGAGCACGGTGTCCGCACCAACGGGCGGGTCGGGAAGCTCGGACAGCTCGAGCACGTCCGGACCACCGAAGCGGCTCAGCGTCCATCGCTCTCATGACGGAGTCGTCCCGGCTCTGTCCCCGGACCTCGCCGCGCGGCGTGCCGCGAGCGGCGACGCCGTGGGGAGCCGCGGTCGGTCACCCGTCCGGCGCGCGGCGGCGGCGTACGGCGGCGACCGCCCGGTCGGCCTCCCGCCGGGCCTGCCGCTCAGCGAGGGCATGACGCTTGTCGTAGGTCTTCTTGCCGCGGGCGAGCGCGACCTCGACCTTGGCGTACCCGTCCTTGAAGTACAGCGCGAGCGGGACCAGTGTCAGCCCCTTCTCCTGGGTCTTGCCGATCAGGCGGGAGATCTCGTCCTTGCGCAGCAGCAGCTTGCGGGTCCGCCGCGGCTCGTGGTTGGTCCAGGTGCCTTCGGTGTACTCGGGGATGTGCACGTTGTGCAGCCACGCCTCGCCGTCGCGAACCTGAGCGAAGCCGTCGACGATGGACGCCCGGCCGGCGCGCAACGACTTGACCTCCGTGCCGGTGAGGACCAACCCGGCCTCGTACGTGTCCTCAAGGTGGTAGTCGTGACGCGCCTTGCGGTTCTGGGCGACGACCTTGCGCCCGCGTTCACGTGCCACCCGAGGAGGCTAGAGCCAGTCCATGGGGTCGTCCACGGACCCGTCGACGTAGACCATGAGATGGAGGTGGCAGCCGGTGGAGTAGCCCGTGGTCCCGACGTAGCCGAGCAGCTCGCCGTCCTCGACGTACTCGCCGCTGCCCACCGCGTAGCCCTCTAGGTGGCTGTACGACGTGGAGAGCGCGACGCCGTCGAGCATGCCGTGCTCGACGAGCACCTGGTTGCCGTAGCCCCCCTGCTCGCTGGCCCACAGCACGGTCCCGGACGCCGCGGCGTAGATCGGAGTGCCGCAGGCGGCGCCGAAGTCGGTGCCGTCGTGCAGCTTGTACTCCCCGGTGATCGGGTGCACCCGCATGCCGAACTCGGAGGTGATGTAGGCGTCGGCAATCGGATAGTCGAGGACCGCGTCGGACTCCTGGTCCTTGGCCGCCTGCGCGGCCGCTGCGGCCGCGGCCGCCGCTTCAGCAGCCGCCTCCGCGGCAGCCTCCTGGGCGGCGAGCCTTGCCTGCCGAGCGGCTTCCCGGGCTGCCTGGCGCGCCTCCCGCTCGGCAGCTGCCTCGGCAGCAGCCGCCCGGGCCTCCCGGGCGGCTCGCTGCGCCTCGCGCCGGGCTTGCGCCTCCGCCACGGCCTCCCGCGCCGCTTCGCGAGCGGCCGCCTGAGCCTCCCGCCGAGCTGCGCGCCGGGCCTCCTCCCGAGCCGCCTGCTCAGCGGCACGCTCGGCGGCCTCCCGAGCTGCCTCGTCGGCCGCCTGCTGGCGTGCCTCCTGCCGGGCGGCGCGAGCCTGCTCGCGGGCAGCCTGACGCGCCCGCTGCTCCGCTGCGGCCGCGCGAGCGGCTTCCCGCGCGGAGGCACGAGCCTCCCGCCGCGCCTCCCGCTCCGCCGCCGCCTGCCGCGCCGCCGCCCGCGCCGCCGCGCGGGCGCGCCGGCGCGCCGCCCGCTCCGCCGCCGCCTGCTGCTCGGCCAGTCGCTCTGGCTGGCGGTCAGCTTCGGGCTCCGCCTCTGGGGCGGCCTGCTTGGCCGCCTCCCGGGCCGCCTCGCGCTGAGCCTGCAGCCGGGCCAGCCGGGCGGCCTCCAGCCGCGCCAGCCGAGCCCGCTCCCGCAGCACGTCCTCGATCCGTTCCCGCTCCCGCTCCAGCGCTGCGTAGCGGCGCGCGTCGGCGGCCTTGGCCTGGACCGCAGCATCGACCGCGGCGCGGCGCTGGTCGACCAAATATCTCACCGCCTGCTGGGCAGCACCGGTCTGCGCCTCCAGCTCGCGAGCGCGCTGGAGCGCGGCAGCGGCCTCGGCCCGTCGCTGCTCGGCAGCGGCCTGCGCCGCGACGAGTCGCGCCCGCTCGGCGATGAGCGTCGCCCGCTCGGCTGCCAGGTCGGCGACGATGCTGTCCTCGGAGGCCAGCACCGTCTCCACCGCCGCCACCCGATGCGTGAAGTCGGTGGGCGACTGAGCGTCGAGCACGCCCACGACGCCGGAGAGTGAGCCCTGCATGTACGCCTGAGTCGCCAGCTGGCCCATCTGGTCCTGCTTGCGGGCGATCCGTGCACGGACCTGGGCCACCTCCGCCGCGGCGTCGGTCACGGCCTGCTCGGCCGCGATGACGCTTTCGCGGGCGGCGGCGGCCTGGAGCCGGGCGGCGGCGAGTTCGGCTCGGGCGGCGGCGACCGCGTCCCGAGCGGCCGGCAGCTGACCCTTTGCCTCCCGGAACAGCCTGGTCGCCTCCGCGAGCGCCGCGGTCGAGGAGTCGAGAGCGTCCGCCGCTGAGTGGACCCGGCGCTCGATCTGCTGCTGACGTCGCTCCGGATCACCCGCAGCCGGATCCTCGGCCCCGGCCGGGAGCGGCGAAAGCGTTCCTACCACTGTCGCGCACAGCGCCGGCAGCACGAGGCGACGACGCAGCGGCGCCTGCGCGCGGCCACGCCCAGCCGAAGGGTCGGACGGGGACGGTATGGTCGTAGACCGTACGCGTCGAGCGGTGAGACGCACGAGCACACAGCTCCTTGGACGTCGGTACCCGAGGGGGAAGTCGGCACCTACGACAAGCGAGGGTAACCGACCCGGTTCACACCCTGAGATATTTCCGCAAAGTAATTATCGACGCTGCGGCGGACATTCCCACGCCGGTTACTATGAGTACAGGGATGATTTGCACAACGTGATCCCAGTCCACCCAAGCGGTGAACTGGATCGACGGCACGAGGACCCGTCGCACGACGAAGAACTCGAACAGCGCGAGGGCACCGGACGCGAGGAGGGCGCCCAGCAGGCCGGCGATCGCCGCCTCGAGCACGAACGGCAGCTGGATGTAGAAGCGGGACGCTCCTACCAGCCGCATGATCCCGGTCTCCCGGCGGCGCGTGAACGCCGCCACCCTGATGGTGTTGCTGATGAGCAGCACGGCGACCAGCACCTGCGCCCCGGCGACGACGAGCGCCGCGATCTGGAGCCGAGTCAGCAGCTGGAAGAACTTCTCCAGGGTCTGGCGTTGGTCCTCGACCGCGACGACGCCCGGCAGCCGGCTCACCGTGCTCACCACCGGCTGTGACTGCTCGGGATCCACCAGCTTGATCCGGTACGACTCCGGCAGCTGCTCAGGGCGGACGAACTCGGAGGTCGACTCGCTGAACTGTTCCTGGAAGCGCTCGTGCGCCTCCTGCTGGGACTCGTAGTAGACGGTCTGCACCTCGGGGCTGGACTCAAGGGTCTCCAGGATGAGGTCCCGCTGCTCGGGGGTGACCTGCCCCTGCGCGCAGCCGGGCCCCGTGGCGTACCGGTTGCACAGGAACACCGAGATCTCGATCTTGTCGTACCAGTAGCCCTTCATCACGTCGGTCTGCGCGCGCATGAGCAAGGCGGTGCCGAGCAGCGCGAGGGACACCATGACCGTAATGACCACCGCCACCGTCATCACCAGGTTGCGGCGCAGCCCCACGGCCACGTCGGAGAGGACGTACTGGAGTCGCATACGGGTCCCGAAACTGGCTGGGGAGGGGGTCAGCGCGAGTAGCCGTACACGCCGCGCGACTGGTCGCGGACGAGCCGGCCGCCGTCGAGCTCGACGACACGCTTGCGCATCTGGTCGACGATGGTGGAGTCGTGGGTGGCCATGACCACGGTGGTGCCGGTGCGGTTGATCCGGTCGAGCAGCTTCATGATGCCGACGGAGGTGGCCGGGTCGAGGTTCCCAGTCGGCTCGTCGGCGATGAGAATCATCGGACGGTTGACGAAGGCGCGCGCGATGGCCACCCGCTGCTGCTCGCCACCGGAGAGCTGGTGCGGCAGCCGGCGTTCCTTGCCGTCCAGGCCGACCAGCTCGAGGACGGCCGGGACGTCGCGCCTGATGGCTGAACGCGACTTGCCGATGACCTGCTGGGCGAAGGCGACGTTGGCGAAGACGGTCTTGTCGGGCAGCAACCGGAAGTCCTGGAAGACCGTGCCGATCCGGCGGCGCAAGCGTGGCACCTTCCAGCTGGAGAGCCGGGCGAGGTCCTGGCCCGCGACCTCGACCCGGCCCGAGCTGGGCCGTGCCTCGCGCAGCACCAGCCGCAGGCAGGTCGACTTGCCCGAGCCGGAGGGGCCGACGAGGAAGAGGAACTCGCCCTCGGCCACGTCGAGGTCGACGTCGGCCAAGGCGGGGCGGACCGCGGCCTGGTAGACCTTGCTCACGCGCTCGAAACGGATCACCGGGACCTCACGACGACAGCATGGCCCCCGCGGTCTCCTGTTGCTTGCGCCAACGGATGCCGGCGTCGAGAAAGTCGTCGATGTCACCGTCGAAGACGGCCTGCGGACTGCCCGTCTCGACCTCGGTGCGCAGGTCCTTGACCATCTGGTAGGGGTGCAGCACGTAGGAGCGCATCTGGTTGCCCCACGACCCGCCGGAGTCACCCTTGAGCGCGTCCATCTCGGCCCGCTCCTCCTCCCGACGGCGTGCCAGCAACCGCGCCTGGAGCACCCGCATGGCGGCAGCGCGATTCTGGATCTGGCTTTTCTCGTTCTGGCAGGACACGACGATTCCCGTGGGCACGTGAGTGATGCGCACCGCCGAGTCAGTGGTGTTGACGCTCTGCCCGCCCGGACCGGAGGAGCGGAACACGTCGACGCGGATGTCGGCGTCGGGGATCTCGATGTGGTCGGTCTGCTCGGTGACCGGCAGCACCTCCACCCCGGCGAAGGAGGTCTGCCGGCGGCCCTGGTTGTCGAAGGGGCTGATCCGCACCAGGCGGTGAGTGCCCTGTTCGACCGAGAGGGTGCCGTACGCGTACGGGGCCTTGATCGCGAAGGTCGCCGACTTGAGCCCCGCCTCCTCCGCGTAGGAGGTGTCGAGGATGTCCACCGGGTGGCCGTGGCGCTCGGCCCAGCGGACGTACATGCGCAGCAGCATCTCGGCGAAGTCGGCGGCGTCGACCCCCCCGGCCTCGGCGCGGATCGTGAGCAGGGCGTCGCGCGGGTCGTACTCGCCGGCGAGCAGCGTGCGGACCTCGAGCTCGGAGAGCGCCTTGGCGACGGCGTCGAGCTCGACGTCCGCCTCACGCAGCGTGTCAGCGGCCTGGACGCTGTCGTCCTCGTCGCGGGCCAGCTCGACGAGCACCGGCAGGTCGTCGACCCGGCGGCGCAGCTCCTCGACGCGACGCAGGTCGCTCTGCACCCGGGAGAGCCTGCTGGTCACGTCCTGTGCCTGCGTGGGGTCGTCCCACAGGTCGGGAACGGATGCCTGCCGCTCGAGCTCGGCCGCCTGGGCCCGCAGCGAGGCCGGGTCGAGGACCGCCTCGATGCCCTCCAGCGTGCGTTGCAGGGCGGCGATCTCGGTGTCGTAGTCGCGAGCCGCCACGTTTGGAGAGGGTACGTGACAGCGTCAGACCCGTACGGTCACGCAGCTCGGGGTGCCGCGGGGGCGCTTACGTGCGCCGCCGTGGCGCGTACGTGCATCGAAGCGCCCAACCTCCGCTGATCCACGTGACGAAACGGTCGCCATAACGACCACCTCGTCACGTGGACCATGGCTTGGCGCCGTCGTCGAACACCGAAGCCGCATGCCTACTCAAGCGGGGCGGTCGCCGCCGCCGTCGCCGTGATCGGCACGCCGGCTGCATAGTCGTCGGACACCACGTTGACGAAGGGCAGCGCCACCCGGGCCGAGAAGGCGACGGTCACGGTGCCGGTGTCCGGCTCGACCACCACCCCGGTCACGGCGAAGGCGTCGTAGCGCCCGCCGAGGTCGTTGTGAGCGACATAGTCGGCCACCGCGGCCTGCGCGCCGGCCTGCGAGAGCGGCAGGGTGTCACCGCCACCGGGGCCGTACACCGCGGGCTCGGAGATGCTCTGCGCAGCGGTCAGCGCTGCGCCGTCGGCCCATGCCGACAACGAGCGCCGAAAGAGGAAGGCCTTGGAGGCGTCGATCACGACGGTCACCAGCAGCGCAGCGATCACGGCCAGCCCGATGACGAGGACGAGGACCTGACCGCTGTCATCACCACGCAGGCGGGCTCTGCGCAGCCGCCGGAGCATTACAGCTCCCGGAACCGGTCGACGGTCACGGTGTGCACGCCCTCGACGGGAATGGCGGCGTTGGCCATGTCGGCGAACACCGCAGGCAGGAACGGAAGTCGCACCGTGGTGCTGACCCGCACCGTGACCTCGTTGCCGGGCGCGAAGCACGGGGACTGCGCGCAGCCGATCTGAACCACGACCGACCCCGGGTCAACGCCTTGGTCATGCAGGGCAACGTGAGCGGCGTACGTCGCCGCGCCGGTGTCGCCCTCGAGGGCGTACATGCGGCCAGCCTCACGGGCCGCCTGGGTGACGCCGTATGCCGCGCTCTGCACCGCGAAGCCGCTGAGCAGCAGGTAGACCAGCGGGACGAGCAGCAGGATGCCGAGCCAGAAGAACTCGACGATCGCGCTGCCACGCTCGCCATCGTCGCGGTGCGGCGTGACCCCTCGGCTGCGCCGGTAGTAGCTCACGGCGCCTCCTCGACTGCGTGACCTTCGACGGTCAGGGCTCCAGCGGGTCCGAGCGGCCCCAGCATCGGCAGCGCCGCGCGCACCCGGACCGTCATCAGCGGCACCCCACCCTCGAGGACGAGCCCGGCGGAGACGTCGTCGGCGTAGGTGTCGGCCAGGGCAGCGCGGATCAGCTCCTGGGTACGGGCCTGCGCATCCGCCGGCCCGCGGTCGCCGTTGGCGCCGTAGCGAGCTCCCTCGGCAGCGCAAGCCACCAGCGTGTTGCGCACGTGCAGCGCCACTCCTACCTGCACCACCCCGAGGAACAAGATGACAAGCAGGATGGAGACGAGGACGAACTCAACGACGGCCGCGCCGCGCTCGAGTTCGCGCCGCGCGCCCGCAGCGCCCGTCGCCGGGGTGTCGGTCGCCGGGGTACCGGTCGCCGGGGTGTCGGTCGCCGGTGTGCCGGTCAGGGCGCGACGCTGCTCAGCGCGCTGCTCAGCATGCTCGCCAGGGTGTCACCGGCGATGCCCCACAGCACCGAGACGATGCCGGCGGTCATGATCGTGATCAGCACCCAGCCGGGAACGTCGCCTCGATCGTCTGCGATCCGCGAGCGAAGTCGGGCCGTCAGCGCCAGCAGCACAGCCACCATGGTCGAAATCATGCGGGTCTCCTTTTGTCCAGGCCGCTTGCTGCGGCCTACGGCACAGCGAGGGTGAGATTGACAAAGCCGGGAAACAGGGCGAACAGGACGGTCACCGGCAGGACGAAGAAGACCACCGGGACCATCATCGCGATCTCCTTGCGCCCGCCCGCCTCGAGCAGGGCGCGCTTGCCCACCTCGCGGACGTCCGCGGCCTGCGCGCGCAGGACGTCAGCGAGCGGGGTGCCGCGTTCGACCGCGACGGCGACGCCGTCAACGAAGCGGGACAGCGCCGGGAGGCTCGTCCGCTCGGCGACGCCCTCCAGCGCGACCACCAGGGAAGCGCCTGTCCGTGCCTCGGCGAGAGTGCGCCGCAACTCACGCGACAGCTCCCCGTGGCTGACCCGCGCCACCCGCTCGAGCGCACCGACCGCCCCCTCACCCGCCGCCACGCTGAGCGCCAGCAGGTCGGCGATGGTCGGGAACTCCGCCATCATCCGGGCCTCGCGGTCCCGAACCTGGCGGGTGAGCCGCTGGTCGCGTGCAAGCACCCCGCCGATGCTGGCGAGGACGCAGAGCACGACGAGGGCCAGGGGCGACTGCACCGTGCCGTTGCTGATCAGCAGCAGCCCGATCACGATGGACGCGCCGAGGGCCACCGCGCCCCACACCAGCTGCTCGACGCGGAACGCCCGCACGCTGATCGTGCTGCCGGCCTGCTCCAGGCGGCGCCGGACCGAGGAGCTGCCGCCCAGGATCCGGTCGAGCAGGTCGGCCGTGCTCGCGACGTATGGCTCGAGGAGGCGTTCGAGGGTGGGAAACGGCGACAGGGGCGTCCGGGTCAACAGCGCCAGCCGCAGCGGTGAGTGGGTGTCGCGCAGGTACGGGCCGACGCGGTCCTCGAGAGTCGGCCGCCGGAACGCGGGCACCCGCGACACGCTGACCAGGACGCCGGTCGCGACGACCAGCCCCAGCAGAGCGCCGAGCGCGGACGTCGGGGCAGGCGTCATCGCAGGACCCGCTGCTCCTCGGGCAACCGGCCCAGCCGGAGCATGAGCCGGTACGCCACCACGCAGACCGCCGCACCTAAACCGAGGACGATGACACCGGGGCCGGAGTCGTACGCCTGCACCGCCTCGGTCCGTACGGAGAGCATCCCCAGCAAGACCCAGGGGGCGGCGACGGCAAGTCGGGCCGCGTTGACCGTCCAACCCTGCCGGGTCTCCAGCTCCGCCCGCGTACGGGCGTCCTCGCGGAGGAAGGCGGACAGCGTGCGCAACAGCCGGCCCAGGTCGGTGCCGCCGACCTCGCGGGCGAGCCGGAGCGACTCCACGATGCGGTCGGCGACGGGATCAGCGAGCTGGGCTTTGAGCCGGTCGAGGCAGTCGGAGAACCGCCCGGTGGCGCGGTAGTCCTCGCCGAACCGGGCGAACGGCCGCCGCAGCGGGACCGGCCCGCGAACGCCCACCTGCGTCAGCGCCTCCGGCAACGACAGCCCGGCACGCACCGCCGAGGCGAGGTTGTCCACGACGTCGGGCCACAGGTCGCGCAACTCGTCGCGGCGGAGCCTCGCCCGACGGCGGACGAGCGCCACGGGCGCGTACGCCGCGAAGGCGGCAAAGGCCAGCGCGACGGTCCACGTGCGCGCCAGGGCGAGGAACACGAGCCCCGCGACGACACCGGAGGCAAGGCAGCAGGACAACAGGCCAGCGGGAGTGACCGACTCGATGCCGGCCCGCGCAATCAGCCGGCCATCCGTTCGCGCAGCGTGGGAGTGGTCCGCTCACGAGGTGAGCTAGGGCCAGACAGCGCCTGCCAGATCAAAAGCAGGCCGAGGCCTGCCAGCAGCCCGACCAGGGCGCCCATCAGGCCGCGCCCTCGGTGGCCAGTTCACGGACGTTGCCCCGCTCACTCAGCAGGTCGGCCAGGTCGATACCGGCGCGCGCAAACCGTTCAGCATGCGGGGGGTAGCCATCGGCGCGTACCAGCCGGCCGTTGTGCTGCGCGAAGACCGGCTCGATCTCGACGACGTCGCCTTCGACCCGCCCGGGGACCGCCGCGATCTCCCGGACTCGCCGGGTGCCGTCGATATCGGTCGCCAGGTGGACGACGACATCGACACAGCCGGCCACCGTGGGGACGACGAACCGGGAGCCGATGTTCTCCCCGGCGAGCAAAGGAAGCGTGCACATCTTGGTGACGGCTTCCCGCGCGGAGTTGGCGGGGATCGTGCACATCCCCGGCAACCCCGAGTTGAGCGCGATCAGGAGATCGAGACACTCCTGTTGGCGAACCTCACCGACGATGATCCGCGAGGGACGCATCCGGAGTGCTTCCTTGACGAGGTGGCGCAGGCTGATGTGGCCGACTCCCTCGAGGTTCGGTTGCCGGGTCTGGAGCGCGACAACGTCCGGCAGCGGGAGCTGCAGCTCGAAGACCTCCTCGCAGGTGACGACGCGTTCTCGGGCAGGTATCGCCGCGGCCAGGCAGTTGAGCAGGGTGGTCTTGCCGGCCTGCGTACCTCCGGCTACCAACACGTTGAGACCGGCCGCGACGCACGCGTCGAGGAAGCGGGCTGCCGACGTGGTGAGCGTCCCGAAACAGACGAGCTCGTCGAGCGTGCTCGCGCGGACGACGAACTTGCGGATGTTGATGGCCCAGTGCGTCCGGGTGACATCCGGGATCGCTACGTGCAGGCGGGAGCCGTCAGGCAGCATCGCGTCGACGAACGGGGTGGAGACATCGACGCGTCGACCGGACGACTTGAGCATGCGTTCGACGAGGTCGCGCACGTCTTCGGCGGTGAGGATCGTGGTGGTCAGCTCACTCCGTCCGTGACGCGCCACGAACACACGGCTCGGCTCGTTGATCCACACCTCTTCCACGCTCGGGTCGTCCAGGTAGCGCTGCAACGGCCCCAGTCCGGACACCGCGTCGAGGACCTGGCGGGCGGCTGCGCCGACGTCACCAAGGGCCGGCAATGCCACCGACAGGCTGCGTTCGTCGTACGCAGTGATCACCTGGTCGACGATCCGCCGGACCGCAGCGGGCTCGGCTGCGGGGTCGAGGCCCTGCTGGCGGACGATCTCGCGCACTTCGGTGTCGATCAGGTCGACGGCGGTCATCGTGGGCGCCCCCGTGACGGTAGGCAAGGGACCGGAAGGGCGGGTACGGGCGGAAAGTCGGCGTCAGTGTGCCACCGGTGTCCCGGCACGGAAAGGCCTCATCCACAGGCATTTGCGCCGACCTTGCGCCTGCTGCGTCACCTGCTGCCTTTGTTGCTGAAGGGACCCGCACCGGAGGCGAGCGGCCCTGTGGATGAGGAATCCGGCGTCACTTCAGAGTCGCCAGACTGTTGGCGCAGGGGCATCCCCGCGGCAGTCGTCGAACGGTCGCTCACGGGCGGGAGGAGTAGCGTGCGGACATGGACTTGGCCGCCTACCTGGGGTGGCTGACGAGCATCACCGCTGTCGCGCTGGGAGCGATCTATTTCGTCGTGTCGCTGCTCGGCAAGCGCTTCGATGACGTCAACTTGCGCTTCGGGGAGCTGCGCAGCGACATGAACCGTCGCTTCGACGAGGTCGACAGTCGGTTCGACCGGGTGGACACCCGACTGGACCGCGTGGACACCCGGCTAGATCGAGTCGAGACCCGGCTTGACCGCGTGGAGACCCGGCTGGACACCCTGCATGACGCCGTCGCCAATATCGGCGGTCGGGTCACCGTGCTCGAGCACCGACTTCCGCCGTCCGCGGCGTAGCCCTAGCGCACGCGCGTTGCCCCGCGCGCTCGATCGTCTCGGCGAACGGGTAAGCGTGGCTGTGGACGAGGTTCTTCGGTGAAGGCGTCGACCCTCAGCCGAGGGAGCGCAGCAGGGTGCGCACCACGCGCAGACCGACGGATAGCCGGGCGAGGTCGTGCTGGTCCCCATCCACGATGTCGGCGAGGGTCTGCGCGGCCCGAGCGACGACCACGGCGTCCTGCTCCATCCAGGCGTCGACGCGCTGCTCGGCCTCTGGGTCCGCCTCGGTGTCGGTGAGCACCTGGGCGGTGAGCGCGGCGTGCACGGCGTGCAGGTCGTCGCGCAGCGCCGCCCGAGCCATGGTCTGCCAGCGGTCCTGCCGGGGCAGCGCGACGATTCGCTCCAGCAGCCGGCCCAACCACAGCCGCTCCCCCAGCTTGAAGTGCACCCGCGCCACCTCGTGCAGGTCGGCGCCGGTGGCCGTGTGCACCTCGACGATCCCCAGCGAGGCGTACGCCGGTGGCAGCGCGGCTACCCGCACCGCCACCTCCTTTGGCACACCCGCGCCGAGCAGGTTGTCGCGGCGCTCCTCGAACAGCGCCAGCTCGCGCCCACACAGCACCGCCGGCAGCTCCTCCATCACCCGGGCCACCGGCTCGGCGAAGAGCTCGACCTGCGCGCCGATGTCGATTGGCGGGCGGCGGTTGGTCACCAGCCAACGGCTCGCGCGCTCGACGATCGTGCGGACCTCAAGCCGCATCCGGGTCAGTACGTCCGCCGCTACGTGGCCCTCCAGCGCCTCGATCGTCGCCCACAGCTGCTGGGCGACGAAGGCCACCCGGGCCACGGTGTGGGCCCGGGCCAGGTCCTCCAGGCTCGCGCCGGTCTCGATGGCCAGCCGGTAGGCGTAGGTGGTTCCTGCGTTGTTGACCAGGTTGTTGACCACGCGCGTCGTGATGATCTCCCGGCGCAGCGGGTGCTCGTCGATCTGGTCGGGGTAACGCTCGCGGATCGGCCGGGGGAAGTAGCCGTGCAGCTCGGTGCGCAGGTACTCGTCATCCGGCAGCGACGTCTCGACCAGCTCCGCGTACATCAGATTCTTGGTGTAGGCGAGCAGCACGGCGAACTCCGGGGCGGTGAGCCCGGCGCCCTGCTGCTGGCGCTCGAGCAGCTGCCGGTCGCTCGGCAGGTACTCCAGCGCCCGGTCCAGGCGACCGTCGTGCTCGAGCTGGCGGATGAAGGCCTTGTGCACGTGCACCAGGCTCGACGCCTGCGCCAGCGCGCTCGCCAGCGCGACGTTCTGGCCCCGGTTGTCGGCGAGCACAAGCTCGGCGACCTCGTCGGTCATCTCCACCAGCAGCTCGTCGCGCTGCTTGCGGGTGAGGTCCTCGGCCCGTACCACCCGGTCCAGCAGGATCTTGATGTTGACCTCGTGGTCGGAGGTGTCCACGCCGGCGGAGTTGTCGATGGCGTCGGTGCAGATGCGCCCGTCGTTCAGCGCGTACTCGACACGCCCCAGCTGGGTGAGGCCCAGGTTGCCGCCCTCACCGACGCAGGCGCAACGCAGCTCGGCGCCGTCGACCCGCAACGCGTCGTTGGCCCGATCGCCCACGTCGGCGTGGCTCTCGGTGGAAGCCTTGACGTAGGTGCCGATGCCGCCGTTCCACAGCAGGTCGACGGGCGCGGCGAGGATCGCGTGCATGAGCTCGGCCGGCGTCATCGACGACACCTCGGCGGCGATGCCGAGCGCTCGGCGGACCTCGGCGCTCACCGGGATCGCCTTGGCAGTACGGGGGTAGACGCCCCCGCCCGCGGAGATGAGCGCGGCGTCGTAGTCCTGCCAGGACGAGCGGGGCAGCTCGAACAGCCGCTTGCGCTCGGCCCACGAGGCCTCCGCGTCCGGGTCAGGGTCGAGGAACACGTGGCGATGGTCGAACGCGGCAACAAGGCGGATGTGGCGGGATAGCAGCATCCCGTTGCCGAACACGTCACCGGACATGTCCCCCACACCGACGCAGGTGAAGTCCTCGCTCTGGCAGTCCCGGCCCATCTCCCGGAAGTGGCGCTTGACCGACTCCCAGGCGCCGCGGGCGGTGATGCCCATCGCCTTGTGGTCATAGCCGGCCGAGCCGCCGGAGGCGAACGCGTCGCCGAGCCAGAAGCCGTACTCCGCGCTGATCCCGTTGGCGATGTCGGAGAACGTCGCGGTGCCCTTGTCGGCGGCGACCACGAGGTAGGGGTCGTCGCCGTCGTGGCGGACCACCCGCGGCGGTGGTTCGACTGCGAAGCCGCCGTCGCGCTCCACCCGGTTGTCGGTCAGGTCGAGCAGCCCGTGGATGAAGGTCTGGTAGCTCTCGACTCCCTCGGCCAGCCACGCCTCGCGTCCCTCCGCCAGCGGGGGCAGCTGCTTGGCGACGAAGCCGCCCTTGGCCCCGACGGGGACGATGACGGAGTTCTTCACCGCCTGGGCCTTGACCAGGCCGAGCACCTCGGTACGGAAGTCCTCGCGGCGGTCCGACCAGCGCAGCCCACCCCGCGCGACCGCGCCGAAGCGCAGGTGGACGCCCTCGACCCGCGGCGCGTACACCCAGATCTCGTAGCGCGGCCGGGGACGAGGCAGGTCGGGGAGGGCGGCAGGGTCGAGCTTGAACGACACGTACGGCTTGAGCGCGCCGTCCGCGTCCGGCTGGTAGAAGTTGGTGCGCAGCGTCGCCAGCACGAGCCCCAGGAACGAGCGCAGGATGCGGTCCTGGTCGAGGCTGGCGACGTCGTCCAGCGCCCGTACGACCCGCGCGCTGACCTCCTCAGCGGCGGCCGCCCGCGCGTCCGGGTCGTCGACGAAGCGGTCGGGGTCGAGGCGGGTGGCGAAGAGCTCGACCAGCATCGCGACGATGTCGGTGTTGGCGACCAGGCTGTCCTCCAGGTAGTCCTGGGAGAACGTCGTGCCGGCCTGCCGCAGGTACTTCGCGTACGCGCGCAGCACGCTCACCTCTCGCCAGGGCAATCCGGCTCGCAGCACCAGCGCGTTGAACCCGTCGCTCTCGGCGTCCCCCCGCCACACGGCGGCGAAGGCGTCCTGGAACAGCTCCTTGAGGTGCTCGGCAGGCTCCTCCGGCGCGTGGCCGTAGTGCAGGCCGAAGTCGTAGACCCAGCTGCGCGCACCATCCGCGGCGACCAGCTCGTACGGACGCTCGTCGACCACCTCGACACCCATCTGCGACAGCCGCGGCAGGACGTCGGACAGCGAGACCTCGCGGCCGCTGCGGTACAGCTTGAGGCGCCGCTCGGTCGCCGTCGCGCCGAGCGGCTGGTAGAGGTTGATGCCGAGCTCGTCCCCCTGCAGCGCCTCGAGCCGGCGCAGGTCGGCGATGGCCATGGGTGCGGGGAAGTCCTCCTTGTACGCCTCCGGGAACGCCTTGCCGTAGCGGCGCATCAGCCGCGCGGCCTCCTCCTCCCCCACCAGTTGAGCCAGCGCGTCGGCGAAGTCGTCGCTCCAGCGGCGGGTGGCGGCGGCGAGGGTGTCCTCGAGCTCGGCGACGTCGACCTCGGGCAGCTCCTGACCGGGCGCCATGCGGATGACGAAGTGCAGCCGGGCGAGCACCGACTCGCTCACCCGGGCCGTGTAGTCGACCGACGCGCCACCGGTGGCACGCAGCAGGATGTCCTGCATGCGCATCCGTACGTCGGTGTTGAACCGGTCCCGGGGCAGGAACACCAGGCAGGACACGAAGCGCCCGTAGTCGTCCGGCCGGACGAAGAGGCGCAGCTGGCGGCGCTCCTGGAGGTGCATCACCGCGGTCGCGATCGCGGTCATGTCCTCGGCGGAGATCTGGAACAGCTCGTCGCGCGGATACGTCTCGAGGATCTGCTGCAGGTCCTTGCCGCTGTGGCTGGTCGGGGTGAACCCGGCCTTGGCGAGCACGGCGACGACCTTGCGGCGCAGGACGGGGATGCGCAGGACGCTCTCGGTGTACGCGGCCGAGCTGAGCAGCCCGAGGAAGCGCCGCTCCCCCACGACCTCACCGGTCTGGTCGAAGGCCTTGACGCCCACGTAGTCGAGGTAGGTGGGGCGATGCACCGTTGCCCGGGAGTTGGCCTTGGTGAGGACGAGCAACCGCTTCTCACGCGCCCGGCTGCGCACCACCGGCGGCAGCTTGGCGAAGGAGTCGGACAGGTCCTGGTCGGAGCGCAGGATGCCCAGCCCCGAGCCGGTGACCGCCCGCAGGGCGTCCTCGCCGTCCACCGACTCCAGCGCGTACTCCCGGTAGCCGAGGAACGTGAAGTGCTCGTCGGCGAGCCAGCGCATCAGCTCCTCGGCCTCGGAGACCTCCTCGGCGGGCAGTGGGAACGCCGTGGCAGCAATCTCGTCGGCCAGGTCGAGCGTCCGCTGGCGCATCTTGTCCCAGTCCTCCACCGCCTCCCGGACGTCGCGGAGCACCCGCTGCAGGTCCTGCTCGATTGCCCGCAGCGCCTCGGGGTCGCTCTCCCGGTCGATCTCGACGTGCATCCACGACTCGACGACCGCGTCGTCGTACTCGGCCAGGGCCGCATCGGCTCCGGAGATGTCGCAGACCTCGATGAGGTCTCCGGCCAGGTCGCGGCGTACGACGAGCTGCGGGTGGATGACGAGGTGGAGGCCGCGGTCCTGGCGGGACAGTTCCATCGTCACCGAGTCGACGAGGAAGGGCATGTCGTCGGTGACCACTTCGACGACGGTGTGACCGGAAGCCCACCCGTGCTCGTCGAGGGTGGGGACGTACGCCCGTACGTTGGCGGTGCCCTGCGGACGACGCTCGGCCAGCTGACGCTGCGACATCGCCGCGCCGTACACGTCGACCGGGTCCCGCCCGACCAGGTCCTCCGGCGCCACGTGGCGGTAGTAGCGGCGCAGCAGCGCCTCGGCGTCCTCGCGGCCGGGGGGCGGCTGGGCGCCGCGGTGGTGCTCCACAATCGCGGCGGCCTCGGCGAGCAGGTCGGACTTGGCGTCCTCCAGCCGGTTGCGCATGGCCCTCAGCCCCTGGATCCGGGTGGCGCCGCACCGTCGTACGGCCTTGCCTCGACCCTAACCGGGCGGTAGCCGCGTACTCCCCGGTCGTGAAGATTGTCGGGTGTCCCCGCCCGCGGGCTGGACCCGGAGGCGCTACCCGACGATCTTCCCAACCGCCGGGGGGCCGGCTCAGTCGCCCTTGACGTTGACGAGCTGGCGCAGTGTGTGGCGGACCTCGACGAGGTCGGTGGCGTCGGCCATCACCTGGTCGATGTCCTTGTAGGCGGCGGGGATCTCGTCCAGGAAGGCGGTCGTGTCGCGGTACTCGATCCCCCGCATGGACTCGCGGAGCTGCGCGGCGGTGAACTTGCGGCGAGCGGCGGAACGGGAGTGGCTGCGTCCAGCACCATGCGGCGAGGAGTGCAGCGCCAAGGCGTTGCCCTTGCCGACCACCACGTAGCTCGCCGTCCCCATGGAACCCGGGATCACCCCCGGTGTACCGGTCGTCGCCTTGATCGCGCCCTTGCGGGAGAGCCACACGTCCTTGCCGAAGTGCCTCTCCCGTTCGGTGAAGTTGTGGTGGCAGTTGATCCGCTGGCGCTCGACCACCGGCTCACCGACCCAGGCCTCCACGCAGGCGGTGACCCGGTCCATCATCTCCTCGCGGTTGAGCAGGGCGAAATGCTGCGCCCAGCGCAGGTCGCGGATGTACGCGGAGAACTCGTCGGTCCCTTCGGCCAGGTAGGCGAGGTCGGGGTCGGGCAGGCTCACCCAGTACTGGTTCATGAGCCGCTGCGCGACCTTGATGTGGTGTTGGGCGATCTTGTTGCCGACGCCGCGGGAGCCGGAGTGGAGGAACAACCACACGGCGTCCTCCTCGTCGAAACTCACCTCGATGAAGTGGTTGCCCGAGCCCAACGTGCCCAGCTGAAGGCGCCAGTTGGCGGCAAATCGGGTGTAGTCCTCCTCCGCCCGATCCTCGAGGTCGTGCGCGCGCCGCTCGGCGCTCGGCGAGAGCGTGGTGTTGTGCGCACCGGCGGACGTCGGTACGGCTGCCTCGATGCTGAGCCGGAGCGCGCGCAGGTCGCGCCCGGACAGGTCGTCGCGCTCCAGCTGGGTGCGTAGGGCGATCATGCCGCAGCCGATGTCCACCCCTACGGCGGCCGGGATGATGGCCGCAAGGGTGGGGATCACCGACCCGACGGTGGCGCCCTTGCCGAGGTGGGCGTCCGGCATGAGAGCGACGTGCGGGTAGATGAAGGGCAGGCTCGCCGTCGTCTCGGCCTGGGCAAGCGTCGCCGCGTCGATCACCGAGGCCCAGCTGAGCAGCCGATCGGCGACCCGGCGGCTCGGGTGCTGGCGACCCGTGGGGGCCGCGGCCCTGCTCATGAGACGGCCTTTCGTGGCGCTGAAGGGGACCGGGGAAGTGTTTCAGCGCAGCGCCGCGCCGTCGCGCGCATTACCGGACGACAGCGGGCGTACGGCGTCACCGCGGCGCGCTCGTACGACCTCACAGCGTCGAGCGCAGCTCCCACAGCAAGGGGTAGTAGTGCAGGTCGAGCCGCCCGCGCAGATAAGCAGCGCCTGAGGAACCGCCGGTGCCGGTCTTGGTGCCGATCATCCGCTCGACCATGGTGACGTGGCGGGCCCGCCAGCGAGCGGCCAGCGCGTCGTGCTCGAGCAGCGCCTCCGCGAGGTCCCACACCTCGCCGTGCGCTGCGCGGTCGGCGGCCACCTCGCGCAGCGTCGTGAGCACCGCGGCGTCGTCCTCGGCCGCCAGCCCGCGGTCACGCAGCACCTGGCGAAACGCGTCCCACAGCGTCGGCTCGGCGAGCCGGCGGTTCAGCCGGGTCCGCTCCTCGTCGGTGATCCCGCGGAAGCGCTCAAGAAAACCGGGGTCCTTGGCCCCCGACACGAACTCCAGCTCACGGAACTGCACCGACTGGAAACCGCTGGCCGGAGACAGGTGCTCTCGGAACTCCAGGAAGTCCTGCGGGGTCATGGTCTCCAGCACGCCGATCTGCTCGATCAGCACGCGCTGAACCTCGTGCATCCGGGTTAGCAGGTGCTTGGCCCACCACAGCCGCCCGTCCACCATCGCGTCACGGGCGGCCGTCACCTCGTGCAACAGCAGCTGGAACCACAGCTCGTACACCTGGTGGACGGTGATGAACAGCAGCTCGTCGTGCGCGGGCGGGTCGGACTCGGGGCGCTGCTGGTCGAGCAGCTGGGGCAGCCGCAGGTAGGAGCCGTACGTGAGCCGGGCACCCTCCTCGCCGAAGTGCACCGCCTCGCCCCGCCGCGGGGCTGGCCGTCCGGACGCGGTCCGCAGGCTCGTACCGCCCGCCCGGCCGCCGTTGTCGCCCACGCCGGCAGCGTACGCGTCGGGGCACCCGGCAGGATGAGCATCATGGAGCTGCGCCAGGACACGACCTACCCCTCCGACCCCGCCACCGTCTTCGCCCTCCTGACCGACGAGAGCTTCCTCGAGGAGGTGGCCCAGGCGAGCGGCGCCCGCTCGCACGACATCAGCGTCGAGCGCGAGCAGGGCAACGTACGGACCCGACTCCACCTGGTGATGCCCCCGCGGGGGCCCGACTTCGTCCGCGCCATGGTCGGGGACTCCGTCGACGTCGTGCAGACCACTACCTGGGGACCGGCGGCACCGGACGGGTCGCGCTCCGGTGCGGTCGGCGTGGAGATCGCCAGAGCCCCGGTCCAGGTGCGCGGCACGGTCGAGCTGACCCCCAGTGGCGGGGCGACCCGCTACGCCCTGCAGGGAGAGGTAAAGGCGGCCGTGCCGATCGTCGGACGGCGGATCGAGCAGGCCGCCGAGCAGGCCGTACGCCATGCGTTCGAGACGCAGGACCGGCTGGCGAGGAATCGGCTCAGGCGATGACCCGGCTCGGCCGCGCGGGGCGGCGGCAACGCCTCGCCGCCGCGGCGCTCGTCCTGGCCGTCCTGGCCGTCCTGACCGGGTGCACCGGCAAGCCCGGATCGGCCCCAGACGCGCCCGCGGCGACGTCGCCCTCGACAGCGGCGTGGTCCCCGGCGCTGGCCGCGACACTGACCCGGTACTCCCAGGACGTCACGAACGGCGTGGTGCAGGTCCAGGTCACCAACGCAGGTCCGCACCCTGTCCACATCGACCGGGTGCGGGTGCTCTGGCCGGGGTGGCGCACTCAGCGCTACACCCGCGACGACGTCGTCCTCGAGCCGGGGCGAACCGTAGACCTGCCGGTGCCGATCGGCCGGGCGCGCTGCGCGGACTCGACTCGTCCACCGAGGTCGCGCGGGAGCGCACAGCTGCGGGTGCAGCTGGCCGACGAAAGTGCGCGCCGCGTCCGGGTGCGGTTCAGCGACGCCCGTGACTTGCTCGCGCCTGTGTGGCTGGCAGAGTGCCGCTCGCGCGCGCTCGCCCGGGCGGTGGACGTACGGTTCGGGCGGCACTGGGAGCGGGCCGGCACCGAGCAGGATCCGGCGCTGCGGGGCACGGTCGAGCTGACCCGGCTGGGCTCGAACCGCCCGGTGCGGGTCACCGGGTTCCTCGGCAGCGTCCTGCTCGACGTCGACCCGCTCGGGTCGGTGCGGCCCCCGCTGCTGCGGATGCCTGCGTCGAGTCGGAAGGCCTCACTGCCGGTTGAGGTCACCTCGTCCGGGCGCTGCGACGGTCACGCCCTCGCGGAGAGCAAGCAGACGTTCCTGCTCGAGGCCTACGTGCGGGACGGGCGTACGCCGGCCGCGACCGTCGTCCTGGTCCCCCCCGAGCCCGTTCAGCATCGCATGCGCGCGGTCATCGACCGCGCCTGTGGCGTCGATTGACCCTGACAGCGCCGACCGGCAGGGGCCGCGGTCAGGCCATGTGCGGGTAGCGGTGATCGGTCGCGGGGACGAAGGTCTCCTTGATCGACCGGGTGCTGGTCCAGCGCTGGAGGTTCTGCGCCGCCCCGGCCTTGTCGTTGGTCCCGCTGGCGCGCGCTCCCCCGAACGGCTGCTGCCCCACCACGGCGCCCGTCGGCTTGTCGTTGATGTAGAAGTTGCCGGCCGCGAACCGCAGCACGTCGGTGGCGTGCGCGACCGCCGCCCGGTCCTGAGCGAAGATCGCGCCGGTCAGGGCGTACGGCGAGACGCTCTCCATCTGGGTGAGCACCCGCTCGTAGTCACCGTCGTCGTACACGTGCACGCTGAGGATCGGCCCGAAGTACTCGGTACGGAAGATGTCGTCATCCGGGTCGGAGCACTCGAGCACCGTGGGCCGCACGAAGTAGCCCACGGAGTCGTCGTACGTCCCTCCGGCGACGACCTCGATGGACGGTGTGGCGTGGGCCCGGTCGATCGCTTCCTTGTGATTGGCGAAGGCACGGTCATCGATTACGGCACCCATGAAGTTCGACAGGTCGGCGGGGTCCCCCATGGGGATCGCGTCGGTCTCGGCGACCAGGTCGTCGCGCATCCGTGACCAGACGCTGCGGGCGACGTACGCCCGCGACGCGGCCGAGCACTTCTGCCCCTGGTACTCGAAGGCGCCCCGGATCATCGCCACCCGCAACGCGTCGGGGTCGGCGCTGGGATGGGCCACGATGAAGTCCTTGCCGCCGGTCTCCCCGACGACCCGGGGGTAGGACCTGTAGCCCGCGATGTTCTCCCCCACCGTCCGCCACAGCAGCTGGAACGTCTTGGTGGAGCCGGTGAAGTGGATACCCGCGAGGTCCGGGTCGGCGAGCGCCACCTCGGAGACGGTCACCCCGTGACCGGTCACCATGTTGATCACCCCGGGCGGCAGGCCCGCGGCCTCCAGCAGCCGCATGGTGAAGTGCGCGGAGAGCTGCTGGGTCGACGCCGGCTTCCACAGCACGGTGTTGCCCATCAGCGCCGGCGCGGTCGGCAGATTCCCGCCGATCGAGGTGAAGTTGAACGGCGAGACGGCGTAGACGAAGCCCTCGAGCGGCCGGTGGTCCATCCGGTTCCACACACCCGGTGAGTGTGCGGGCGGCTGTTCGGAGAGGATCTGGCGCGCGTAGTGGACGTTGAAGCGCCAAAAGTCGATGAGCTCGCACGCGGCGTCGATCTCGGCCTGGTACACCGTCTTGGACTGCCCAAGCATCGAGGACGCGTTGAGCGTGGACCGCCAGGGACCGGCCAGCAGCTCGGCGGCCTTGAGGAACACCGCCGCCCGGTCTTCGAAAGACAGCGCCCGCCACGCCGGCGCGGCGTCCCGGGCCGCGGCCACGGCGGCCTTGGCGTCGTCCTGGGTGGCGCCACGAAGGGTGCCCAGGACGTGCGCGTGGTTGTGAGGCATGACGACGGGCGTCTCCTCGCCCCCGCCCGGCCGCTGCTCACCGCCCACGGTCATGGGCAGCTCGGTCTGCTGCCCGGACAGCTCGGCGAGCCGGGCCTTGACCTCAGCACGCTCGGGGCTACCGGGTACGTAGGACTTGACCGGCTCGTTGACCGGCGGGGGCACCGTCGCGATGGAGTCCATGAGTCTCATCGTGGCACGACGTCTCCCACCGTGCCTCAACCGGTCCCGGCGCCGGTCCGGGGGCGGGGGCCGCGTCCGGATGAGCTGCGCGTCGCCCGGACGGCCGTACGCTCCCGTGGATCAAGCACCCGGGCATCCCCGCGGGTGCTCCACGTGACCAACTGGTCGCCCAGGCGGCCGATATCTCCTGTGGATCACCCAGAACGGGTGGCGCTGTGACTGATCTCGGTGAGCTCGTGGTCGAGCGAGGGCCCCGCCGACCGGGGCCGCGCCTCAGCCGGCCAGCTCCCCCTCCCGGAGCAGGCGCAGCGCAGCGCGGGTGGACACCAGCGACGTCTCCAGCACCGCGCGCCGTCGCCGGGGGTCCATGAGGTTGGCGCCAAAGGCCGCCAGGTCGTCCGGCCCGGGCCCGAGCAGCGTCAGCCGAGCCCCGCCGGCGCGGACGAGCTCCGCGTCGCGCAGCACCCGGGTGGTGACGTGCCGGCGCCAGCGGCGCTCGGCCCTGGCCATCCAGGAGGCCGGCCGGTCGACGGCGCGGGAGACCATGGGCGACAGCGCGTACACCTCGTCCAGGCGGAGGTCGGCGACGAGGTCGAGCGAGGTGGCCGAGACCGGACCGGCGTCGACGTAGCGGCGTCCGGCGAGGTGCACGGGGGCGAACCATCCCGGCACGGCACACGACGCGAGCACGGCCTGGGTCACCGTGACGGCAGGTGAACCGGGAGCACCGAACACGGTGCGCGTCCCCGTGTCGTAGTCCATGGCGACGATCCGCAGGCTGGGGGCCTCGGGCCAGCCGCCGCCCGGGAGCACGACCTGGTCGAGGACGGCGGCGAGCCCGGCGAGGGAGCCGCTGCCGGTCGGCAGCGCCGCGGAGAGCAGCGCAAGTGGTCGGATGCGCCGGGGGTGGCGTGCCCCGCGGACGAGCATCCGGCTCGAACCGACCGCAAGGCGCGGCCGCGGGGGCAGCGCACCGCCGACGCCGGTGTCGTAGTCGAAGGACACCCCAGCGAGGGGACCGACCTGCGGTGCCACTCCGCGTTGGTGGGCGAGCAGGTCCTTGACGGGGACGCCATGGGCGAGCAGGGCGGCAACAACTGACCCGGCGGAGGTGCCGACGATGACGTCTGCCTGGCTGGGGTCGAGCCCGACCTCCTCCTCCAGGGCGGCGAGGGCGCCGACCGTCCACGCCGCTCCGAGCACGCCACCGGCTCCGAGGACGAGGCCGCGCCGCGAGCCGGTCCGCCGCTCGACATCAAGCCTGCCTTGAGCGGACCGGTCGGGCATGCGGTCCTCTCCTCAGGGCGGCGGTCGGGGGCGTCCATCGTGGCACGCAACCGCGTACCGCACGCCTGGCGCTGCTCCGGACGGGCGCGCCGGCTCTGCGAAGATGTCGGCCGCCGCCGACGCAGGAGGAGGACCGTGCTGCGCTCGTTCCCGCGCAGGGCCGGAGTGCTTGGCGCGCTGGTCCTCGCCTGGTGCCTGAGCGTGCCGGTCGCCGGTTGCGCGGCCGGGGACGACGCGCGGACGACGATCTCCGACCCGGCGCCAGCGACCTCGTCGGCAGCGCCGACCGGCAACGGCGCCGACGTTCAGTTGGTTGAGATCGAGGTCGCCGAAGGGCAGGCCAGCGTCGCCGCCGATCGGGTCGAGGTGGCGCTGGGGGAGCAGGTGCGCCTCGCGGTGACCAGCGACACCGCGGACGAGCTGCACGTGCATGGCTACGACCAATCGGTCGAGCTGGTGCCGGGCCGTCAGACGACACTGGAGCTGACCGCGGACACCCCAGGGCTGTTCGACGTGGAGCTGCACGAGAGCGGCCTGCTGCTCGTCCAGCTCGAGGTGCGGTGACGCTCGCGGTCTCTGCGTTGACCGGCGGCGTTCTCGCCCACGGCATCGGTGGCCGCCAGGACCTACCGATCCCGTTCGGGCACGTGCTGGTGGGCGCAGCTGCGGCGCTGCTCGTGTCCTTCGCTGTCCTGGCGTTTGCCTGGCGGAGGCCGCGCTACGACGCGGCCAGCGCGGGCGTCCCGCTGCCCGGAACGGTGCAGGCCGCCGTCTCGTCGCGGTGGTGGACCTTGCTCGGGCAGGCAGTCGGCCTGCTGCTCACCGCGTACGCGCTCATCGGTGCGCTGCTCGGACCGGACCTGGCGACCAACCCCACCGCCGGGGTGGTGTACGTGCTGTTCTGGATCGGGCTGGTGCCGGCCTCGGTGCTGCTCGGCCCGGTGTGGCGGTGGCTCAACCCGCTGCGCACGCTGCACGCGCTCGGCGCGCGGGCGCTGCGAGCCGATCCGGAGCGGGGGCTGCTGGACTACCCCGAGCGGCTCGGCCACTGGCCGGCGGCGCTCGTGCTGCTCGCCTTCACCTGGCTCGAGCTCGTCGCTCCTGACAACGTCACCTTGCCGGTGATCCGCGCCTGGTTCGCCGGCTACCTCGCCCTCACCCTGGTCGGTGCAGCTGTGTTCGGGTCCCGGTGGTTCGACCGGGCCGACCCGTTCGAGGTCTACTCCACGTTGCTCGGCCGGCTCTCACCCTTCGGCCGGCGCGGCGACGGGCGACTGGTCCTGCGCAGCCCCCTGGCCGGGCTCGACGGGGTGCCGCCGCTGCCCGGACTGGTGGCCGTGGTGTGCGTGCTGCTTGGTTCCACCGCCTACGACAGCTTCTCCTCCGCGCCTGTGTGGGTGCGGCTGGCGCAGGGCGGGGCACTGCCGGAGGCGCTGGCCGGAACCGTGGGGCTTGCTGGCATGGTCGCGCTCGTCGCCGCCACGTACGCCGCTGCGACCGTGCTGGCCGGTGGGGTTACCGATGGCATTCCCCGTGGAGGCGCAGACGTTCGGCGTACGTCCCTGCCGGCGGGGTTCGCCCACTCCCTGGTCCCGATCGTCGTGGGGTACCTGGTCGCGCACTACTACACGCTGCTCGTCCTGGAAGGACAGCGCACGCTGATCTACCTCTCCGACCCGTTGAGCAGCGGCGCCGACTGGCTCGGCATCGCCGGGCGAGGCGTGGACCAGACCCTGGCGACGATGCCCGCGCTGGTCGCCAGCGTGCAGGTGCTGGCGGTCGTCACCGGCCACGTCGTCGGGGTGGTGGCTGCGCACGACCGCTCGGTGCGGCTCTTTCGCGGCCGGTCCGCGCTGCTGGGGCAGCTGCCCCTGCTCGGCGTGATGGTCGGTTACACCGTCGGCGGGCTGCTCCTCCTGTTCGCCGCCTGAGCCGCGTCCGCCGGCGCGCCTTCGTTCCCTAAGGGACTACCGCTCAGCGCGCCAGGAGCGGGCGGCGATCCCGCCGCCGCCGATCGGCTCGGGTCGCCCCGATGAGGTCAGCGGCGAGGTTCGCGATCGCCCGGCGGGCGGGGGAGTCGTTCGCGACCTCGGCGAGCGTCCGACCCTGGACGACCGCGGCGTCGCAGGCGGCACGGTCGTACGGGACGAACCTGAGCCTGGTGACGCCCGCATGGCGCGCCAGCGTCTGGCGGACCTGCTGCTCGGGCTCTCCCCCGATCGATGAGCGGCGCAGCCGGTTGACGACCACCCGTGTGTCGGCGCCGGGCACGGCCTCGCGGAGGTCGGACAAGCCGCGGACAAGGCGCTGGATGCCCACCGGGTCGGCCGTGCCGACGGCGATGACGACGTCGGCCCGCTCCAGCGTGAGCAGCGTGGCGCCGTTGCGCCGGGGGGCGGTGGTGTCGTAGCTGATTTCCTCGTCCTGCTCGAGGGAGAAACCGCAGTCGACCACGGTCACGTCGACCAGCCGGCGGGCGAGCGACCAGACCACCTCGAGCGCCGCGGGACGCAGCTCGGTCCAGCGTTCGGCACGGGCGATCCCCGTGAGGACGCGCAGTTGGGGCAGCACCTGGCGGGCGTGCCGGGCGAGACCAGGCAGGTCCAGCTGGCCGTTGTTAGCCGCACGCGCCGCCGCGGCCAGACCCGGGGACTCGTCAAGCAACCCGAGCATCTGCGCGACGACGCCGCCGTAGGTGTCGGCGTCAGCAATCATCGCGGGACGCGCGAGCCCCGCCACCTCGCTCGCCAACCCGAGCGCGACCGTAGTGCGTCCGGGAGCGCCGGTGGGACCCCAGACGGCGACGAGCCGGCCGGAGCCCGCGTCCGCCGCCAGGTCAACCGACTCGTCGCTGCCGCCGTCGGACAGGTGCGGCAGCGCCTCCAGGGGATTGGCCCAGGCGGCGTGCTGACCAGGTGCCCCTTCGCCTACGGCGTCCAGGACCGCGGCGACCACCGCAGCAGGACTGGCATCGGCAGGCAGCACGTGGCGCAGGCCCAGCTGCCGCAGCCGCCGTTCGGCATCCTCGTCGCCAGGAGTGACGAGGCCCACGGCGGCGACGCCCACCGCCGTCAGCCGGCCGAGGGCCTCCCGGTCCAGCCGCCGCAGGTCCGCAGACACCAGCACCGCACGCGCCTGGCCGGAGGCTGCCGCCGCCAGCAGGTCGGCGAGGTCAACGCAGCGGCGCACGATCGTGAGCCCCGACCCGGCGCGTTCCAGCGCGGCGACCAGGCGGGCCTCCCAGGGAGCGCCGGTGACACCGGTGAGGACGGGGACGCTCATCGCGACCCGGCCGGCAGCGCCGCCAGCGACACCAGACCGGCCCGGTTGGCGGCGATCAGGCGGGCGATCACCGACTCGTACGCCGCGTCGCTGAGGTCGCCCTGCTCGACCGCGAGGACGACGCCCCGGGTGCTCCCCGACACACCGAGGGCGCCGCTCTCGCTGCTCAGTGCCGCGACCCCCGCCCCGGCCAGCAGCCGTTGCGCCCCACCACTCGCAGGCGAGCCAGGCGGCGAGCCCGGCGGCGCGCTCGCGACCGGCTCAGCGGGAACAATCCACACGTCGACGTGGGAGCCGGCGCCGACGCCGTACGGGAGCTCCGCCGCGGGAACGGTCACCGTGACGTAGCGGACCACGGCGAGCTCAGCGGCCGGCGCGATCGCGGCGCGCGGCAAAAGCTCGCCGGCGCCCACGTCCCGCAGCGCGACATAGCCCGCCGGCACGCCTCCCTCAGCGGAGACGTAGGCGTCGAGCCCCTCGTTGAGCAACACGTGCCGCTCGACGAGGTCAGCGGCGCGGACCTCGACGCCGGCCGCCAGTGGACCTCGCGTCGCCCACACGGGCACCGTGTCGTCGGCGCCGGCGATCACCCGGCTGCCGAGCGCGACTGAGCCGAGGACGAGCAGCACCCCGGCAATGAGCCGGGCATCCAGCCACCGAGGGCGCCCCAGGCGGCCGGCCGGTGGGGACGGCAGGTCTAGCGACGCGGCGGCTGCGCCGGATGGCAGTGGCGAGCGGGACGGCCGAGGCGGGGCAGTGGTCACGCAGCCCTCCCACGCGGGTCGGCGGTGAAAGCGCCCAAGTGTGCCCCAGGACGGTGCCGAGGCGATATCCCCGAGCGGACTCCGTCCACAGCAACACCGAGCGGACTCCGTCCACAGCAACACCGAGCGACTCTGGGGCGCTCGCCACGTTGGTTCCGGTTGTGGACGAAGGCCACAGGCTGCGATCCGGCGGTGACACACTCGCCGCCATGACCCCGGGGCCGCGCTTCCTCACGCTCGCCGACGTCGCCGAGACCCTGAACATCTCTGCCGCCCAGGCCTACGCCCTGGTCCGCAACGGCGAGCTGCCCGCCATCAAAATCGGGGGACGTGGGCAGTGGCGGGTCGAGGCGGCCGCCCTTGAGGACTACATCGAGCGGCTCTACCGCGAGACCCGCGACTTCGTTTCCGGCCACCCCCTGGGTCGCGCCGGTGGCGACATCCCCGACCCGGGCGGTCCGCTCCAGCCGGTCGATCGAGAAGGCGGCTGAGCGGACGCCGGTCACGCGGCGCACTCAGTGACGCAGAACCACCGAGATCCCGCCCACCGGGATCGTGCGCACATCCAACACGTCCCCCCGCCGACGCGGCTCATCGAGGGGGTGCTCGGCGAGCTCGACGAAGTCCGCTCCCACCCGATCCAGGGTCCCGGTGAGCGTGGTGGCGTCCAGCAGCGTCAGCGCTACCGGCGCTCGGTCCCGGGCGATACCACCCAATGCGTAGCGCAGCCCGAGCCGAGCAGCGACCCGGCCCTCGGACCCCGGAGCAGCCGAGTGCGCACCCAACCCGTGGACGCCGGTGAGCGAAGCCAGCACCACCAGCGCCTCGCGCCCGCCGGGAATCTCGAGCAGCAGCCAGTCCGGGCCGACTCCGGACAGCCGACCGGACACCGGCTCCCCGGCGCGCAACTGGACGCTGAGTGGATGGCCTACGGCGCTGCGCAGTCGATCCACCAGGCGAAGGCGCGCCACCTCCCGGCGAGTGCGGTCGGCCACTTGCCCGGCCAGCTCGGCGTGCTCTGCCGCGCTCAACTGAGCCTCAAGATCCTCGAAAAGCCGTTCCCATCGCACTCGGGCGCCCTCTCTCAGTGGGTGCTGCCGGAGCCGACGTTATCCCCGACTCCAGATCCGCCCTTGACGCCGAGCGTCCCCAGGCTGTCATAAGCAAACATAACCAAACCGAGACTTCTGAGGAGACGCCAGCATGCGCACTGCCTCCACGTGGCGACCGTTCGTCGTGGCTGCCGTCGACCTGGGGGCAGTCGTTGGTGCGGTAGCGCTGTGCTGGGCGAGCACCGCTCCGCTGGCCGCCGCGCGGGCGGGCGCCGCCGACTTCGACATGCTGCTTGGTCTCGCCGCGTCACTCGCGGCCGGGGCGGTGCTCGGCTGGGTCGTGCTCGTGGTCACGGCCACGGTCTTGACCGCGGTGCCCGGCGTGGTCGGTGTGCTGGCCCGACGCCTTGCCGAGCGGGTGACGCCGGTGGCTCTGCAGGAGGTCGTCCGGGTGGCGCTGGGCCTGTCCGTGGTGGTGGCTCCCGTGACGACTGCGCTGCCCGCGGCGTGGGCGTCGGAGTCCCCCCAGCCGCAGGGCGAGGTGAGCCTGCGGCTCCCCCCGGTTGGCCGACCCGCGCTCGGTGCGCCGAACGAGCCGCCTGTCGCGCGGGTGACGCTCGGTCCCCGCCCGGTCGCGACGCCTCGGGAGCCGCGGGAGCAGGAGGTGGTGGTACGCCGCGGCGACACCCTGTGGGAGATCGCCGCCCGGCATCTCGGACGCGGAGCCGCCGAATCTGAGGTGGCCGCTGAGTGGCCACGCTGGTGGCGGGCCAACCGTCTTGTCATCGGGTCCGACCCGGACCTCATCCTTCCCGGCATGCGGCTGCGCCCGCCTCATCCCGACCGTGCCTGACCGCGCGATCCCCGGAGGGTCCCGCATGATTCCGCCACCGAAAGCTGGCCCCTCGGCGGGCCTCGATCGCCACCTGACGCACACCGCCGTTCGCCGGCTGCCGTTGCCGCCTAGCGCTCCGCCCTACGACGACGAGCACACTGGCCGCCCGTCGCCTGAGGGGGACACTCAAGGCGCGCTAGCGCTGGCCTTCAGCCTGGGCAACGGGCTGCCGGTACTGCCCGAGGTGCCGGCGCAGCTACGCCTCGTGCCCGACCCGCACCCACTACGGCAGCCTCAACGGGTTGGCGACGGCGCTGACGTCGACCCTGGGGTCCACTCAGCCGAGGCCGACGATGGCTTCACGGCGCGCCGCCCTACGCCGAGCAGCGAGCTGCCTGAGCCGCGGGCCTGGACGGTGCGCCTGGTGCAGGCGGTGCTTGAGGTTTTGGCTGGGCAGCGCCCACCCCAGCAGTTGCTCCGTTGGACCAGCGATGCCGTCTATGCCGACCTGTCGGCGCGGGTACTGGCGCTTGCCCGGCGGCCGGAGGCGCGCCAGCGGCGGTCCCCTCGCGTCCGTCTGCGAGCCGTGCACCTGTGTGAACCGGCGGTGGACGGTGTCGTGGAGGCGACCGCTGTCGTCCAGACCGGGGGACGGGTCCGGGCGATGGCCCTGCGGTTGGAGGGAATGGACGGCCGCTGGCAGTGCACGGTGCTCCGGCTGGTATGAACCTGTCGCCGCGGCGGTTTGACCGACTCGCCGGGCCGGACGCCTCAGCTGACGCGGGTGCGTGGGTCCCCGTGGCACTTCTTGTACTTGCGGCCCGACCCGCACGGGCAGGGGGCGTTACGCGGTACGGAGTCCCACTCGCCTAGTGCGGCTGCGCTCGCTGGCGCGGTCGCCGTGGCGGTGGCCGTCGCGGAGGTGGCGACTGCGGTCCGGTGCTCGACGGCGCCCTCGCCGTCCACGGTGGGCGCGGTGTACTCGAGTCGTTGCGGTCGCTGCTGCGGCTCAAGCCCCTTGGCGATGATCCGTGGGTGTGCCGGCTCATCCGGGACCTGCCCGTCAGCCACCTCGGCCGCGATCGGCTCCTCCACGTCCGCAACGGGCTGCCGCTCGATGTCCGCGAGCTCCGCATCGCTCACGCCCAGGTCTGCCAGTTCGCCGTCCGCCCGCTCGGCGTCCATCAGCTCTGGGTCCGCGGCCGCTGCCTCCACCAGCTCGCCGTCCGCCAGGTCGGCGTCCGCAAGCTCCGCTGCCTCCTCGGCCGGCGGTGCCACCTGCACCTCGAGGTTGAACAGGTAGCCGACCGACTCCTCCTTGATCCCGTCCATCATCCCGCCGAAGAGCTCGAAGCCTTCGCGCTGGTACTCGACCAGCGGGTCCCGCTGGGCCATTGCGCGCAGTCCGATCCCCTCGCGCAGGTAGTCCATCTCGTACAGGTGCTCGCGCCACTTGCGGTCGAGCACGGAGAGGACGACGCGCCGCTCCAGCTCGCGCGTGACCTCCTCGCCGAGCTCGAGCTCGCGGCGGTCGTACGCGGCGTGCGCGTCGTCGACCAGGCGCTCGACCAGCAGGTCGCTGGACAGCGAGTCACGCCCGCCGCCGGACTCCTCCTCCAGCTCCTCGACCGTGAGCGAGACGGGGTAGAGGGTGCGCAGCGCGGTCCAGAGCTGGTCGAGGTCCCACCCCTCCGGGAAGCCGTCGCTCGTCGCGCCGCGGACGTACGCCGTCACGGTGTCGGTGATCATGTGCCGCACCTGCTCGTGCAGGTCGGCGCCCTCGAGCACGCGGCGGCGCTCCTCGTAGATCACCAGGCGCTGCCGGCTCAGCACGTCGTCGTACTTGAGGACGTCCTTGCGGATCTCGAAGTTCTGCGCCTCGCGCTGGGTCTGCGCGGAGCGGATCGCGTTGGTGACCCGCTTGTTCTCGATCGGTACGTCGTCGGGGACGTTCAGCGTCTGCAGGATCCAGTCGACCCAGTCCGACTTGAACAGCCGCATGAGGTCGTCCTGCAGCGACAGGTAGAACCGACTCTCGCCCGGGTCCCCCTGCCGGCCGGAGCGGCCACGCAGCTGGTTGTCGATGCGCCGGGACTCATGGCGCTCGGTGCCGAGGACGTACAGCCCACCGAGGTCCACCACCTCTTGATGCTCGGCCGCCACCGCGGAGGTCGTGCTGTCGAGGGCATCCCCCCAGGCGGCCTCGTACTCCTCCGGGGTCTCGACGGGGTCCAGACCGCGCTGGCGCAGCTCGGCGTCGGCCATGAACTCCGGGTTGCCGCCCAGCATGATGTCGGTGCCGCGGCCGGCCATGTTCGTGGCCACGGTCACCGCGCCCTTGCGCCCGGCCTGCGCGACGATCGCCGCCTCGCGCGCGTGGTGCTTGGCGTTGAGCACCTCGTGCGGCACGCCGCGCTCGCGCAGCAGGGACGACAGATGCTCCGACTTCTCCACGCTGGTGGTGCCGACGAGCACCGGCTGCCCCTTGGCGTGCCGCTCGACCAGGTCGTCGACCACCGAGTGGAACTTGGAGTCCTCGGTGCGGTAGACGAGATCGGCGTCATCGGCGCGGATCATCGGCTTGTTGGTCGGGATCGGCACGACGCCCAGCCGGTAGATCTTGTCGAACTCGGCGGCCTCGGTCATCGCCGTGCCGGTCATGCCCGCGAGCTTGTCGTAGAGGCGGAAGAAGTTCTGCAGGGTGATGGTGGCCAGCGTCTGGTTCTCCTGCTTGATCTCCACCCCCTCCTTGGCCTCGATCGCCTGATGCATGCCCTCGTTGTAGCGACGCCCGGGCAGCATGCGGCCGGTGTGCTCGTCGACAATCAGCACCTCGCCGTCCATGACCACGTAGTCCTTGTCGCGGCGGAACAACTCCTTGGCCTTGACCGCGTTGTTGAGATAGCCGACGAGCGGGGTGTTGGTGCTCTCGTAGAGGTTGTCGATGCCGAGCCGATCCTCGACGTTGCCGATGCCGTGCTCCAGCACGCCGACCGTGCGCTTCTTTTCGTCGACCTCGTAGTCGACGTCGCGGGTCAGCCGCTGGGCGACCCGGGCGAACTCCGCGTACCACTTTGTGGGCTGGTCCGCCGGCCCCGAGATGATCAGTGGGGTGCGCGCCTCGTCGACGAGGATCGAGTCGACCTCGTCCACGATCGCGTACGAGTGCCCGCGCTGGACGAGCTCTTCAGCGCTGAGCGCCATGTTGTCGCGCAGGTAGTCGAAGCCGAACTCGTTGTTGGTGCCGTAGGTGATGTCGCAGGCGTACTGCCGGCGCCGCTCAGGGGGCGGCATCTGGCCGAGAATGACGCCGACCGACAGCCCGAGGAAGCGGTGCACCCGGCCCATCCACTCGGAGTCGCGCTGGGCGAGGTAGTCGTTGACCGTGACGACGTGGACGCCCTTGCCGGTGAGCGCGTTGAGGTAGGCCGGCAGCGTGGAGACCAGCGTCTTGCCCTCACCGGTACGCATCTCGGCGATGTTGCCGAGGTGCAGGGCAGCGCCGCCCATCAGCTGCACGTCGTAGTGGCGCTGGCCCAGTGTCCGCTGCGCTGCCTCGCGGACGGTGGCGAAGGCCTCCGGCAACAGGTCGTCGAGGGTCTCCCCGTCGGCGAGCCGCTCGCGGAACTCCTCGGTCATGGCGCGCAGCTCGGCGTCGGAGAGCGCGCTGAAGTCGTCCTCGATGGCGTTGACCTGGCCGACGATCCCGTGCAGCTTGCGCAGGATCTTGCCCTCACCGGCACGCAGGATCTTGTCGAACAGCACAGGCACGCGGTCAGCTCCTCCGGAACGGCGGTCGGGCGCGGGGCACACGCGAGTCGGCGGCGGCGGCGCGTCGCGCACCGACCGGCATTGCCACGCCGAGCCGCCATCGTACGGGTGCCGCCGCGATAACGGGTCGCCTCGGTCCAGCGTGCCCGGGGAGGATGCGCCGGTGCAGCCACCCACGCTCAGCGACGGTCACGTCGTGCTGCGCCCGCTGCGCGCCGCGGACGTCGACGGGGTGCTGGCGCAGTGCCAGGACCCCGAGATGCAGCGCTGGACGACCGTGCCGGTGCCGTACACCCGGGCGGACGCCGAGGCGTTCGTCCACGAGATCACGACGAGCGCCTGGCGGGACGGCACAGGGGCGCACCTGGCCGTCGCCGAGGCGGGCAGCGACCGCTTCCTCGGCTCGTTCGGGCTGCGTCTGGACGGCGGATCGGCCCCCGAGGTGGGGTACGGGCTCGCGCCGGCGGCCCGCGGCCGGGGAGTGGGCGTGGCGGCCCTGCGGCTGCTCGTCGACTGGGCCTTTTCCGGGCTCGACACCGACACCGTGCTGTGGCGGGCGCAGGTCGGCAACTGGGGGTCGCGCCGGATCGCCTGGCGGGTCGGGTTCCGCGTGGAGGGGACCGTGCGCGGCCTGTGCCGCCAGCGCGGTGAGCTCCACGACGGGTGGGTCGGGTCGCTGCGCCGCGACGACCCCCGGAAGCCGGCGAATCCCTGGTACGACGTCCCGACACTCGCTGGGGCGCGAGTGGTGCTGCGCCGCTGGGAGGAGGCTGACGCGGAGCGTGTAGTCGAGGCCTGTCGTGACCCGCGCACCCGGCACTGGCTGTCCGAGCTGCCCGATCCGTACACGCCGGATGTGGCCCGTGCCTACATCGCCTCCCGCGGCGAGGACCCCGCGTCCGGGCGCGGGGTGCACTGGGCCGCTGCGGACCCTGGCAGTGACGCGCTCGCCGGCGCCTTCAGCCTGATGGGCGTCGACCGCCATGCCGGTACCGCGGAGGTGGGCTACTGGACGCACCCCTCCGTCCGGGCACGCGGCCTCGCCACCGAGGCCGTCGGCCTGCTGGCACGGCACGCCTTCGTACCCGCCAAGGACGGCGGGATGGGACTGCGCCGGCTCACGCTGTACGCCGGGGCCGGCAACGCGGCCTCCCAGCGGGTTGCTGAGCGCGCGGGGTTCCGCCGTACGGGCGTGCAGCGGGCCGCCGAGCGGCTCGGGGACGGGACGTACGACGACCTCGTCGGCTTCGACCTCCTCGCCACCGACCTGCTGCCGGCGAGCTGATCCGTCGCGCTGCAGCGGTCCGGATCAGGCCGGCGGGGTGGAGGCGAAACGCGCCTGCAGGCGGGCCAGCGTGGCCTCGATGGCGCGGGCGTTGGCTCGCGGGTAGCCCAGCCACTCGATCGCCCGCGGCGACACCGCCCCGTTCCAGTCGAAGGTCTCGGTCACACGCGTGCGGCTGCCGGCGTCAAGCGGCTCCAGCTCGTAGCGCCACACGTGCCGGGAGAAATGGCGCCAGGCGACCCGGCGGCCTTCGACGTACTCCACGACGACGTTGACGATGCGGTAGGGGAAGCGCAGCGGTGGGCGGTAGCGCATCGCCATCCCGAAGCGGGCGCCGAGGCGCAGCCGCTGCGGCCCGGCCACCGGCTGGCCGACCATGCCGGAGCCGTCGAACTCGCGGTGACGTGCCGGTGTCACGAGCAGCTCGAACACCGTGGCCGGCGGTGCCTCGACGACGACGCTGCCGCTGACCGAGCGGGTCGCGCTGCGGGTCGGGGACGACGCTGGTGGCACGACCGTCGAGCCTATGCCGTTGGGTGCCGAAGGGCAGCCGCGAGCGCGGGGGCCAGGTCGCCACGGCCAGCGACCTCGACCCCGGACAGGCCGAGCCACTCGGCCATCGTGGTGAGCTCGCCGGCAAGCTCTGCGGCGGTGCCCGGCGGTGCGTCCGGCTCGGCCCACGCCGCCTGGACCAGCAGCACCCCCGTAGGCCGGTCGGCCTTGAGGTCGACTCGGGCCACCAGCCGGTCACCGAGCAGGAACGGCAGCACGTAGTAGCCGTGGACCCGTTGCGCGGCCGGGACGTAGATCTCCAGGCGGTAGCGGAAGCCGAACAGCCGCTCGGTGCGTTTGCGCTCCCAGACCAGCGGGTCGAACGGTCCGACGAGCGCCCGGGCCGCGACTCGCCGTGGCAGCCGGGCGTCGCGGTGGAGGTAGGCCGGGCGGGCCCAGCCCTGAACCTCCACCGGGGTCAGATCGCCGGCCTCGAGGAGCTCGGCGACTGCCCGCTGGGTGGGCGCGACGTCGAGGCGGAAGTAGTCGCGCAGGCACGCCATGGTGGCGACGCCGTGCGCCCGGGCGGCGATGCCCACCAGCGCCCGGATCGCCTCATCCTCCGGCGGGGTGGGGGTCGCGACCACCGCCGCGGGCAGGACCCGCTCGGGCAAGTCGTAACGGCGCTCGAACTGGCTGGTGCGCCCGGCGGAGGTGACGTGACCGGCCCAGAAGAGGTGCTCGAGGGCCTGCTTGACCAGCGACCAGTTCCAGCCCCAGTGCTCCTTGGTCCGGGGGACGTCGTGGGCCAGGGCACGCTCGGTCTCGGCCGCCGTCAGCGGCCCGCGGTCGCCGAGCTCCGCGAGGGTGGCAGCCACGAGTTGCGGGTGATCGGCGGCGATGCGGCGCATGCTGCCCCATGCCTCGGCCTGCCAGCGCGCCATCCGCCAGCGCAGCAGCGGCTGGGTGGCCACGGGCAGCAGCGAGGCCTCGTGCGCCCAGTACTCGAAGAGCCGGCGCGGGGCCCGCGCGCTGGCCCGGTCGAGCAGCCCAGGAGGGTACGGACCGATCCGGGTGAACAGCGGCAGGTAGTGGGCGCGGGCCAGCACGTTGACCGAGTCGATCTGCAGCAGGCCGATCCGGCCGAGCACCCGGGTGAGCGACCGCGCGTCCGGACGCCCCGGCGGCCGGTCCGCGAAGCCCTGGGCGGCCAGCGCGACGCGACGGGCCTGCGCGAGGGAGAGGTGAGCGGGCGCCATTAGTACGAGATCGTGTCACCGGGCAGCGACGAGCCAAGATTCGCCGCGGCAGCGCTCAGACAGCCAGCCGAATGACGCCGTAGTCGTAGCCCCGCCGGCGGTACACCACGCTCGGCATCCGACTCTCGGCGTCGACGAAGAGGTAGAAGTCGTGCCCGACGAGCTCCATCTCGTACAACGCCTGGTCCAAGCTCATCGGGGTCGCTTCGTGCGTCTTCTCCCGGACGACGAGCGGTCCGTCCCCCTCGACCTGCAACCCGCCGAGCGTGTCGTCCGGGGCCGACTGGGTCACGTCCCCCGGTCCGTCCGGCGACGCCTGGAGATCTCCGCCCCCGTCCGCGGACCCCAGGGTGGCCGCGACCGCCGCGGTCGCCTCCGCGACGGACAGCGGCGTCCGGCTGCCGTGGTGAACCCGGCGACGGTCCGCGGCCCGGCGCAGCTGCGACTCCAGCCGCTGCACCGCCTGATCGAGAGCCGCGTACCGGTCCCCGGCCGCCGCCTCAGCCCGGATGACGGGACCGCGGGAGTGCATCGTCAGCTGGATGCGCTCCGCCTGCTCCGATCGTCGAGGATTGGACTCCTGGGACACCTCGACATCCATCCGGATGACATTGTGCTGGAGGCGCTCGACCCGGGCGAGCTTGTCCTCCACGTGCTGGCGGAACCTCTCGGTCACCTCGCAGTGGTGACCCTTCACGACGACGTCCACGGCCCCTCCGTACTCTGCCGGTCGATGCCGGTCGCGATCGGTTGGTGATCGTTCGGTGGTCAGACGGGAGACCACCCGGGCCTGCTGTCGCACGGCCGGGTGGCCATGGCTGCACGCTAGTGCCAACCGCCGTACGGCCGCCCGGGGGGAGGGATGGACCTTCGGCGCGCGGTGGCGGCGATGACCGCCGCCCCCGCCGGGGGAACCCCCGCGGCCCGCAAGGCGCGGGCCGCCTCAGCCAACGTGGCGCCGGTCGTGACGACGTCGTCGACGAGGACCACGGTCAGTGGTCCGGCGAGCAGCCCGCGCAGGTGGGCCGGCACCGCCAGCGCCCGGTGCAGGTTGGCCCGCCGGGCCCCCGCGTCGAGGCCCGCCTGGTCGTCGACGCTGCGCCGGTGTGCGAGCGCCGGCAGCACCCGCACCGACCTGCCCGTGGAGCGCAGCACCGCCGCCGCGACCTGCGCGGTCCGCAGCAGCGGGCTGTGGCCCCGGCGCCGGGCGGCTCCTGGTCGCGACGGCACCGGGACCAGCGCCAGCGGGGCGCCGACCGTGGCCGCGGCGGGGCCCGGACCGCCGGCATCCACCACCGCGTCGACGGCTCGCGCCAACGCCCGCCCCAGCGGTCGGCCCAACGCCAGCCGGGCGCCCTCCTTGTGCGCGAGCAGGAGATCGCGGACCGGTCCGTCGTACGCAGCCACCGCCCAGAGCGGCGGCAGCCCCAGCGGTGCGGGATCGGGCTCGGTCTGGGTCGGCGCGGCGGCGAGCAGCCGCGCGCACGCAGGGCAGAGCGCGCCTCCCGGCTCGGCGCAGCCGGCGCATCCACTGGCCACGACCAGATCGCTCGCCGCCGCGCCGAGCCCGAGCAGCCAGGACGCCGGGCGCCGCGACGTCTCGCTCGTCGCCATGCGGCCAACGGTGTCCCAGGCGCGGCCCGCGGAGTGGGCGGCGGGTGCGTCCTGTGCACGCCGCGCCTACGTGCCTTGGTTTGTGGACGGTGCCTGGTCAGCGGGATGGCTACCCGGGGTAGGCCGGAGCCGTCCCCGCGGTGACCGGCTGCCAGCCGAACGTGTCGTCCAGCCGGTACAGCAGGCCGTCCGCCGCACTCAGCAAGAACGGCTGCTCCGGGGCGGCCGCCAGGTTGACTGGACGACCGACCGCGCGAAGTGAGTCGACGCCGGGACCCGCCACCTCGACGAGGAACACCTGCGGTTCCTCGCCCGGGGCACGGGCCAGGACCGCGACCTGGTCACGGTCCGCCCAAACCACGTCCCGGATCGAGGTGAAGGGCAGCGAGATGGTCCGCAGGCCGATCAGCCGCAGCGCGCGGCGCCCCTCTGGCGGAGCGTCTCGCACCACCGCTGCGAGGAGCAGCCGGTCGGTGCCGCCCGCGGAGACGACGATCGCCACGCGCACCCCATCCCGTGAGACCCGCAGCGCACGCACGTCCGCGCCGGCCAGCCCGTCGGGGACCCGGATCGGCCACCGGCGGATCCGCTCCCGGCGCCCGCCGCCCGGGTCGCCGGCCGCGAACACTCGCAGCGGGTGCCGGGCGCCGCGGTCGACGAACCAGACGAGCCCGGTGCGGTCCCAAGACGGCGCGGCGAGGTCCCTCCCCTTCACGACGACGCGCGCCCGGGCCTGCGGCACCGCCTCGGCGAGCCAACCCTTGGTCCCGTCCGCGCTGACCGCGGCCAGCGGCGCATCGCCCCCCAGGCCAGCGCCTACTGAGCGCAGTGGAGGCGAGCGGTCACCGAGCGGGCCCTCCACCGCGGCCACGGCGCCCTTCGTCAGCCTGCCGACCCTGCCCTTCTGGACCGCGTACGGCGGCGCATCGCCGCCCAGGAGTTCGGAGTCATAGCGCTGCCAGGAGTCGACCGTCACCACGCCGCTGTCGTCGCCCGAGCGCAGCAGCGGTACGCCGTCGATGCTCACCCGCACGGCCGTCACCCCCGGTACCTGTCGCAGCGTCCACACCAGCTGCGCCGACATCGCGTCCCGCTCCGCCGCGGTCGATCCGGCGGCCTCGGCGGACAGCGGCACCTGCACCAGGCCGTCCACGACCGGAGCGCTCGAGACCTGCAGTCGGGTTCCGTCGGGGAACGCGGTGCGTACGGCGGGGGCGAGCCAACGGCTTGGGCCGTCCAGCAACGACTGGACCAGCAGCGTCGCGGTGTTGGCGTTGACGGGGAGGTAGACCCGGTCAGGGACCACCACCTCGTACGAGGGGTCGAAGAAGTAGAGGTTGTAGCCGACGTACTCCCGGCTGACGTCGTACGCGGACATCACCAGGCCCTTGGGGATGGTGATGCGCCACTCCCCCTGAACTTGGCCAAGGTCAGCTCCAGCCGCATGCGGCTGCCGAGCTCGGCACGCTCGTAGGCACCACCCGGTCGGATCGTGGCGACCTGTGGCGGGAGACCCGCACGTGCCGGCGGCCGGTGCGGACGACGGGCAGACCCGGCCGACCCGTCGTACACCGTGACACCGGCCTGCGGTCGCCAGGCGTCGCGCACTCGGGGGGCCAGGAAAAGCCGGGCGGTCTGGTAGTCGGGAGAGTAGGAGGCCATCGCCTCGAAGAAGCCACGGACGATCTCGAGCCGGCTGTCACCCCGCTGCGGAGGAACCGCTACCACGCGGACGTACGGGGCGGGGTCCTCGAGGCGGACCGGCTCGCCCTCCTCGACGGGGCCGGACGTGGGGATCTGCGCGCACCCGGCCAGGACGGCGAGGAGCAGCGCCAGGACGGTGAGCACCGCCCCGCGGGCGCGGGTGTACCGGTCAGCCGGCACGGACATCCTCCTCCGTTGCGGTGGCGGCGGTGTCGGGCGCGGCGCCCAGGCCCGCCGGCTCAGGACCCGAGCGCCGGTACGGCGCACCGACGGCGGCGAGGACCGTCTCGCTGCCGGCGTCCGGCGGGACGAGCGGCAACGGCGACGCGCTGACCTCGTCCCCGGCCCGGCGGGGCAGCGTCAGCCGGAACTGCGAGCCGGCGCCGGGCTCCCCCAGGCCTGCAGCCATCCGTGGTGCAGCCGGGCGTCCTCCAAGGCAATGGCGAGCCCCAGCCCGGTGCCCCCGGTGGTCCGGGCGCGGGCCGGGTCGGCCCGCCAGAAGCGGTTGAACACCAGCGCGGTCTCTCCCGGCCGCAACCCGATGCCGTGGTCGCGGACGGTCACCGCCACGGCACGGGCGTCCACCGCCACCTGCACCACAACCTCGCGGCCCTCCCCGTGCTCGATCGCGTTGACGACCAGGTTGCGCAGGATGCGCTCGATGCGCCGCTGATCGACCTCGGCCACGCAGGGCTCCGCGGAGGGCACGAGCACGAGCTCGCTCCCCGAGCGCTGGGCCAGCGGCGCCAGGCTGTCGAGGACGCGCTGCACGATCGTGCGCACGTCGACCGCGTCGAGGTCCAGCACGGCGGCACCGGCGTCGAAGCGGCTGATCTCGAGCAGGTCGCTGAGCAGCTCCTCGAAGCGGTCGAGCTGGGTCTGCAGCAGCTCCGCCGAGCGCCGTACCGCCGGGTCGAAATGGTCCCGGGACTCGTGGAGGAGGTCGGCCGCCATCCGTACGGTGGTCAGTGGGGTCCGCAGCTCGTGGGACACGTCCGAGACGAACCGTCGCTGCACCCGGGACAGGTCCTCGAGCTGGCGGATCTGGCGCTGCAGGCCGGACGCCATCTCGTTGAAGCTCACCGCCAGCCGGGCGAGGTCGTCCTCGCCGCGAACGGTCATCCGCTCCTCCAGCCGGCCGGCGGAGAGCCGTTCGGCGATTCGGGCGGCCATGCGGACCGGGGTGACAGCCTGGCGGACGACGAGCCAGGCGACGGCGCCGAGCAGCACGACGAGCACGGCGCCGGCGGTGGCGAGCGCCTGCTGGACGAGGGTGAGGGTCTGCTGCTGCTGGCTGAGCGGGAAGAGGTAGTACAGCTCGTAGATTCCGGCTCCGGGCACCGTCAGCTGTCCGCCGACGACGAGGCCCGGTTCGCTGCCGCCGTCGTCGTAGCGGATGTCGGTGTAGGTGCGCCACACCGACGGGGTGGCGACGACCTGGTGGCGCAGCTGCTTGGGCACGCTGTCCGGTATGACCCCTCGGGTCACCCGAGGAGAGCGCGCGGTCACGGTGGCGTTCGGGGACTCCGGACTGAGCAGCACCACCTCGTACAGGCCCGCCGGCCCCGCCCGGTTGGCCAGTTGCTCCACGAGGTCGGTGAGCAGCTCCCCGGCGTTGTTCGGTTCGACATCGTCGATCGCGTCGAGCTGGTCCTGGGCGGAGGTGAGACCGGCCGAGGCGTCGGCGACAGCGGTCGCCTCCTTGGCGCGCAACAACCCGTCGGTCACCTGCTGCAGCAGCGTCGCGCCCAGCAGGACGACGACGAGCACGGACAGGACCAGGGTGTAGGTGACGACGCGGAGCTGGATCGAGCGCCGCCAGGCAGCGCCCAGTACGGAGAACGGGCGGAGCAGCCGACGGCGTGCCGCAGCCGGGGCTGGACGGGTGGCCTGCATCGCGCTCATCGGTGTCCTGGCATACCTAGCCGGAACCGGCCTTGTAGCCGATCCCGCGGATCGTCAGTACGAGCTCCGGGTGATCCGGGTCGTGCTCGATCTTGGACCGCAGCCGCTGCACGTGGACGTTGACCAGCCGGGTATCGGCGGGATGGCGGTATCCCCAGACCTTCTCGAGCAGCTCCTCACGGCTGAAGACCTGCCACGGCCGGCGCGCCAGGCAGGCCAGCAGGTCGAACTCCAGCGGAGTCAGCTGGATGACCTTGCCGGCTCGCTTGACCGAGTGCCCGGCGACGTCGACCGTGAGGTCCCCCAGGCCCAGGATCTCCGGCTTGGGTTCGTCGCTGCGCCGCAGCCTGGCCCGTACCCGCGCGACAAGTTCCTTGGGCTTGAACGGCTTGACGACATAGTCATCGGCCCCCGACTCGAGGCCGACCACGATGTCGACGGTGTCGCTCTTGGCGGTCAGCATGACGATGGGGACCCCCGACTCCTGGCGGATCTCCCTGCAGACGTCGATGCCACCGATCCCTGGCAGCATCAGGTCGAGCAGGACGAGGTCCGGCTGGACCTCACGGAAGGCGGACAGCACCTCGTCGCCGCGGGTGACCACCGACGACTCATAGCCCTCGCTGCGCAGGACGATCCCCAACATCTCGGCGAGCGCGATGTCGTCGTCCACGATGAGGACGCGCCCTCTCATGGGTCCATCGTGACACCTCCGGCCCCACGAAGCGCCCCCCGCGGCGTGACACCATGAGCGGGCCGAGGGGACTGGACATCAGGGCTCGAGCGTCGGTGGCGCGAGCATGGAGGGCGCGGCGTGAGCGAGCCGCCTGGGTGGCCGGGAGCCGGGGACCGTCCCGGGGACCCGCCACGCCCGTCGAGTCAGTGGTCGACTCAGCAGCCTCCACCGGCCTGGTCGGCCCAACAGCCTCCATCCAACTGGTCGGCTCAACAGCCCCTACCCGGCTGGCCGTATCAACAGCCTCCACCGGCCGGGTCGGGCCCGCACCCGCCGCGTGGGGGCTGGGCTCCGCCAGCGCCGGAGGTCAAGCCCGGCGTCGTCCCGCTGCGTCCGCTCGGGCTCGGCGACCTCCTTGAGGGCGCGATCACGACCATGCGGAAGAACCCGGCCGCGACGCTCGGGCTGTCCGCAGCCGTCGCGGCCGTGTCAGGGTGCCTCCAGGTCGGGGCTGAGTGGCTGTTGCTGCGCGACGCGGCCCGCATCGAGGATGCGACAGACGTCAGCCAGTTGCTGCGCGGCCTGGCCGACAGCCTTACCGGGCTGGCGCTCGTGATGATCATCGGCTACCTCGCCACCACGCTGCTGACCGGGATGCTCACCGTCGTGGTGAGCCGGGCGGTGCTCGGCCAGCGCGTCAGTGCAGGCGCGGCCTGGCGGACCGCGCTACCGCAGCTGCCCCGGCTGCTCGGCCTCACGCTGCTGGTGGCCCTGACCCTGTCCCTACCCTTCGCCGTGCTGGCGCTGCCCGGCGTGCTCGTCGCCGCCGCGGGCGCCGAGGAGGCGGGTATCGGGCTGGCCGCGCTGGGGGCGCTCCTTGCGCTGCCGGTCGCGGCCTGGCTGTGGGTGCGCCTGGCCTTAGCGACGCCTGCCCTCATGCTGGAGACGTCCAGCAGCGGGTCGAGCGGCGCCGCGGCCGGTGCGGGCGGCCGACGTACCGGGGTGCGCGAGGCCCTGCGCCGGTCGTGGACCCTCGTCGATGGGGCGTGGTGGCGCACCTTCGGGATCCTGCTGCTCACCGGCATCCTCACCGCCGTGCTCGCTGGCGTCCTCACCGCGCTATGGGCACTCGTCGGCTCAGCCCTGGAGGCTGCGGATGTGCTCGAGCCGACGAGCCTGCCGCGACTGTTGCTCGACGCGCTGGGCGGCGTGCTCGTCACGACCATCACCGCCCCGTTCACCGCCGCGGTGATGGTGCTGTTCTATGTCGACCGCCGCATCCGCCGGGAAGGGCTGGACATCGAGCTCGCGCGGGCGGCCGGTGTCACGATTCCCGGCCGCAGCGACGCGGTAGGTGGGCCGGCGGGCTCGGGCCCGAGCTAACAGGCTGGCCCCGGCTGAACCCCCATGATCGCTGTTTCCGGTCGCCGGATGCAGTCAACTCGTCCCGCTGACCGCTGACGGCGATCAAGCCTCTAGTAGCGGTAGTGCCCCGACTTGTACGGCCCCTCCACGGGCACCCCGAGGTAGGCGGCCTGCCGCTCGTTGAGCTGGGTGAGCTTGACCCCGAGAGCCTCGAGGTGCAGCCGCGCAACCATCTCGTCGAGGTGCTTGGGCAGCGTGTAGACCCCGACGGGGTAGTCCGCGGGCTTGGTGAACAGCTCGATCTGGGCGAGCACCTGGTTGGTGAACGAGTTGGACATCACGAAGCTCGGGTGACCGGTCGCGTTGCCCAGGTTGAGCAGGCGGCCCTCGGACAGCACGATCACCGAGTGGCCGTCGGCGAAGGCCCACTCGTCGACCTGCGGCTTGATCTGCTCGCGCCGGACACCGGGTACGGCGGCGAGCCCGGCCATGTCGATCTCGTTGTCGAAGTGGCCGATGTTGCCGACGATCGCCTGGTGCTTCATCACGACAAGGTGGTCGGCGGTGACGACGTCGCGGCAGCCGGTCGCGGTGATGATGATGTCGGCGCTCCCCACGACCTCCTCCAGCGTGGCGACCTGGTATCCGTCCATCACCGCCTGCAGGGCGCAGATCGGGTCGACCTCGGTGACCACGACACGCGCGCCCTGCCCGCGCAGGGCGTCGGCGCAGCCCTTGCCCACATCGCCGTACCCGCAGACCACCGCCAGCTTGCCCCCGATGAGGACGTCGGTGGCCCGGTTGATGCCGTCGATGAGGGAGTGGCGGCAGCCGTAGCGGTTGTCGAACTTGCTCTTGGTCACCGAGTCGTTGACGTTGATCGCCGGGAACAACAGCCTGCCGGTGCGGAACATCTCGTACAGCCGGTGGACACCGGTGGTCGTCTCCTCGGTCACGCCGCGGATGCCGTTGGCCACCCCGGTCCAGAGCTGGGGGTCCTCGTCCAGTGATCGGGCGAGCAGGCGCAGGACCACCGCCTCCTCCTCCGACTCCGCGGTCGAGGGATCCGGCGCGGTGCCTGCCTTCTCCATCTCGACGCCCTGGTGCAGCAGCAGGGTGGCGTCACCGCCGTCGTCGAGGATCATGTTGAGCCCGCCGTCGGGCCAGCGCAGCGCCCGCTCGGTGCAGCGCCAGTACTCCTCCAGCGACTCACCCCTCCAGGCGAAGACCGGCACGCCGCGGGGATCCTCGGGGGTCCCGTCCGGCCCGACGACGACGGCCGCGGCCGCCTGGTCCTGGGTCGAGAAGATGTTGCAGCTGGCCCAGCGCACCTCGGCGCCCAGGGCCAGCAGCGTCTCAATCAGGACCGCGGTCTGCGTGGTCATGTGCAGCGAGCCGGTGATGCGGGCGCCGGCCAGCGGCCGGTCGTCGGCGTAGCGGTCCCGCATGGCCATGAGCCCGGGCATCTCGTGCTCGGCGAGTTGGATCTCCTTGCGTCCGGCGACGGCGAGCGCGAGGTCGGCAACCTGATAGTCGGTCACGGTGGGACGGGTCATGCGGGTGTCCTCCCCGGTGGTGTACGGCGGTGGTGTACGGCGGTGGTGTATGCGGCGATCGTGCGTCACTGACGCTAACGACGACGCTGATCGAGGCCTTCCCGGGTGCTCTGACCGTCGGGGTGACCGTCGGCGTGCCCGTCGGCGCGGGGGATGTCGGGCTCGAGGTAGATCACCCGCGCAACCGGGACAGCCTCGCGGATCCGCAGCTCGGCGGCGTCGATTCCTGCGGCGACCTCGCCGGCGGTGTCGTCGTGGCGCACACCGATCTTGGCGGCGACGAGCAGCTCGTCCGGCCCCAGGTAGAGCGTGCGCAGGTGCACGACGCGCTCGACCCGCGGCTCGGCGTCCAGAGCGGCCTCGATGCGCCGTACGTCCTGCGGGGAGGCGCCCTCGCCGAGGAGCAGGCTCTTGGTCTCGATGGCGAGGATGACCGCGATCACGACGAGCAGCACGCCGATCGCCGCGGTGCCGGCGACGTCCCAGTAGCCGTTGTCCGTGAGCAGCGTCATCCCGACCCCCACCAGCGCGAGGATCAGGCCGAGCAGCGCGCCGAGGTCCTCGAGCAGGATCACCGGCAGCTCCGGCGCCTTGGCGTGCCGGATGAAGTCGACCCACGACTCCCGGCCGCGGACGTGGTTGGACTCCACGATCGCGGTGCGGAAGGACAGCGACTCCATGACGATGGCCGCGCCGAGCACAACCAGCGGCACCCACCACCAGCGGCTCTCCAGCAGCTCGTTCGGCTCGCCGGCGTGGACTTCCTCGTACTTGTGGAACGCCTCGTACAACGCGAAGAGCCCGCCGACGCTGAACAGCACGACCGCGACGACGAACGCGTACAGGTAGCGAGCGCGGCCGTAGCCGAAGGGATGCTCGGGGGTCGCCTCGCGCCGGGCACTGCGCCCGCCGAAGAGCAGCAGCGCCTGGTTGCTGGCGTCGGCCACCGAGTGGATCGACTCGGCGAGCATGGACGAGGAGCGGGTCAGCAGCCAGGCGATGAACTTCGTGACCGCGATGCCGAGGTTGGCCAGGAGGGCGGCCACCACCGCCTTCTTGCCGCCGCTGGCGCTCATGGCCCTCCCGTCGTACGTCCACCGGTGTGCGCAGGCATCCTCGCAGGTCGCTCAGCGCTCGAGGCCGGTCGTCACCCGCCAGACCTCGCCCGCACCGGTCAGCGTGGCCGGACCGTCGGCCGCCGGCAGGTAGAGCGAGCCACCCCGGAGCAGCGGCAGGTCGTCCCGCTCGGTGCGGACCCGCAGGGCGACCCCTGCGTGGCCAGCAGGATCTGCGGTCCGGTCGAGGCCACGACCACCTCGCCCACCTCGGTCCCGGCCGGGTCGATGCGCGAGAGGGCGAACTCCGCGATCGGGGTCGGGTAGTGCACCTCCCCGTCGACCCCCGGCCGCGGATGCACTCGGGATGGACCGCGGGTGGCGGAGTCGAGCGCCCGCAACAGCTCGGGCACGTCCACGTGCTTGGACGTGAGGCCACCGCGCAGCACGTTGTCGGAGCTGGGCATCACCTCGATCGCCATCCCGTGCTGATAGGCGTGCAACACCCCAGCGGGGATGTGCAGCGCCTCGCCGGGCTCCAGAACCACCGGGTCGAGCAGCAGGGCGGCGGCCACGCCCACGTCCCGGGATATGCAGCCGCGAGCCGGTCCACGGTGGCCAGCTCGGCGGCGTACGGCGTCCCGGCCGCGAGCCGGTGAGCGCAGGCGGCGGCGATCTCGTCCACCAGCGGCCCGCGCAGCGGCTCGGGCAGGGTGAGCAGGCGGGTCACCGCCTCCCGTAGGCCTGCCGCGTCGGCGCGCGCGCACAGCGCCTCGCCGAGCCAGGCCAACCCCGCGCAGCGCAGATCGGCGAGCAGATCGAGGGTCTGCTCCGCCGGACGGAAGCCGACGAGCGCCTCGAAGCGGGTGAGAGCCACCACCAGCTCCGGCTTGTGGTGGGGGTCCGGGTAGCTGCGCTCGGCGGCGTCGAGCGGCACGCCGCGCCCTCCTCGGCGGCGTACCCCGCCTCGGCCTGGGCGCAGCCGGGGTGGGCCTGCAGCGAGAGCGGCGCGGCAACGGCCAGCACCTTGAACAGGTACGGCAGCCGGTCGCCGAAGGCAGCTGTGACCGCCGCGCCCAGCTCGCGCTCGGGGTCGGCGGCCACCACGGCGTCGAGGTTGCGGCTCCACCCGTCGCGGGTGATCCGGGACGGGGCGGAGGCGTGGGCACCGAGCCAGAGCTCCGCCTGCGGGTTCCCGTCGGGAGGCACACCGAGCAGCTCCGCGATCTGGGTGTGCGACCCCCAGGCGTAGCGGCGCACCGGGTTGCGCAGGACGTCCATGGCTGTGTGGAGCCTAGTGGCCGGGGGGCTTTCGACCGCCGTGGCAACATCGTCGGGCTGTCGCAGCGGTGGGCTACAGGCTCGCGGTCTCCTGCCGGTACGACGCCGCCTGCGCTTCCAGCTGCTGCCACTGCTCCTGCAGCCGCTGCAGCGCAGCCGCATGCTCTTGCTCGAACTCATCGAGACGCTCCGCGACCAGGACCACGCCGGTCTGGTAGACCACTTCGCGGCAGGTCTGGTCGGCCGAGGCCATCCGTTGCCCGAAGCCGACGCTGGCAGCCCACTGCGGGGTCGCCGGCTCGCCGGGCAGCGGTATGTCGCTCCGCGGCGGCAGCCGCCCCTCGACCGCCGAGTACAGCTCGTACGGCGTCTTGCCCTCGACTCCGAGGGCGGCCACGCAGGAGGCGTAGTCGTCGAAGAAGGTGGACAGCTCCCGCTCGACGTCATACGTCAGCTCGTTGAGCTCCCCTGCACCAGGTAAAAGGCGGGCGGAAATGATGCGTGCTCATATCCGTTCTTCGGGTTGTCACAGCCGTTCAGCGCCTGTTGGTAAGCCTCTTGCGCATCCTTGTCCAGCTCTTCAAAGGGCGTTCTCCTCCCGAGCGAGCTGCGGCGCGCAGCGCGGCGCTCTCCCGAGCTACCGACGTGACAGTCGAGATCGTCGGCAGTGGCATGAGCCACTCGCTGTTCAGGCCCACCTGCGGCATCGCTTGCGCACCATCGTAGAAGCCCGGCGCCTGGTATTCGAAGCCCTGCACGGCCATGCAGTCCGTCACCGCGTCCTGGAGCAGCCGGTACTGCACCAGGTACCCAGCGCTGCGTTGAGCCTCTGTACCTTTGATCGACACGAGCACCTCGTCCAGCCTTTGCTGCGCGGTCTGCACCTCAGCTGCCGTTGGCGTTGGCCCGCTCGCGCATGCGGAGGCCACGACAAGACACGCGGCCAAGGCCGATAGCCGGCCCCACCGCTTAACCCGGGCCATCGTCGATGTCATGGGGCTTAGGTAGTCCTTTCGGGCACTAGTCCGGATTTCATGTCACGTATAGAAGCTTGTGGGGATGCCGCCATCCCAGTACTCGGTTTCTCCACTCGGGAGGCGCTTCCATATGCGCACCCCGAAGTTTCCCATGACAGGGTTCTGCGGCTTGTCCTTGCACTCTTCCCGAACTAGATGATACCAGTTGCAAGGAGATAGGGACTCAGTGTCCTGATTGAACTGGCAGACCACAAACTTCTGCATGCCTGTGAAGACTCTATCTAACCCATACTCTTGAAATCGATCACCATTACTCCGATACGCATCATCCCGACACACTCGAGCGGCACGCAAGTCGTAATGTGGCTCTTCGTCTCGAACGGTGGGGGTGGGTGACGACACGCTCGTCGGCTTGGGGCTGATGTGAGGCCCGGGGTCTCACGATCTGTGACGACCAAGTCAACGGATCGAGGAGACCCCGGTGAAGGGACAAGGTAGCCGCGCGCCCGCAGTGACGCTGTTGGGCTTGCAGGAGTTCGTCGTGCTTGCCGCTGCGGAGTTGGCCGGTGAGGTGGAACTGCTGATCGAGACGACTGAGACGGTGACCGGCTGTCCGCGCTGCGGCGTCATCGCCGAGCCGCACGGGCGGCGGCCGGTGAGTGTGCGGGATCTGCCGATCGCGGGCCGGCCGACGGTACTGGTGTGGTCGAAGCGGCTGTGGCGCTGCAACGAGCCGCTGTGCCAGCAGCGCACCTGGTCCGAGCGCAGCAAGGAGATCAGGCCGCGGTCGATCCTGACCGAGCGGGCGCGGCGCTGGGCGATGCTGCGGGTTGGGGCGCACGCCGAGACCGTCGCCGGTGTCGCCCGCCAGCTCGGCGTCGGCTGGCACACCGTGATGCGCGCAGTCCGCGACTACGGGCAGCCGTTGGTCGAGGACCCCAACCGCCTCGCCGCCGTCAGCGGCCTCGGTGTCGATGAGCACGTGTGGGCGCACGCCGGCCCGCGCCGGCGCACCGGGTTCGCCACCGGCATCGTCGACCTCACTCCCGGGCGAGCGCCGCGGCTGCTCGACGTCGTGCCCGGCCGGAGCGGTAACGCCTACTCAGGTTGGCTCAAGCGGCAGAGCCAGATGTGGCGGGACGGCATTCGGCTGGCGGCTCTCGACCCGTTTCGTGGCTACGCCACCGCGCTGAGCACGACCCTGCCCGACGCGGTTCGGGTCCTCGACGCCTTCCATGTCGTCAAGCTCGGCAACGACATGGTCGACCAGGTCCGCCGCCGCGTGCAGCAGGAGCAACTCGGCCACCGCGGCCACAAGCACGACCCGCTTTACGCAGTCCGCCGGCTGCTCCGCCGTGGCCGAGAGAACCTGTCCCGACACGCCATGGCCCGCATCGAAGCGGCGCTCGAAGCGGGCGACCCCGACTGGGAGGTCACCATCGCTTGGTGCTGCGCCCAGCAGCTGCGCGAGGTCTACCACGCACCGACCGAGGAGGAAGGACGTCGGCGAGCCCAGGTCGCGCTCGCAACCCTGCACAGCTGCCCGATCCCGGAGGTCGCCCGGCTCGGCCGCACGCTGCGCGCCTGGCGGCCCGAGTTCCTCGCCTACTTCGACACCGCCGGAGCCAGCAACGGACCCACCGAGGCGATCAACCTGCTCATCGAGAAGCACCGCCGCGACGCTCACGGCTTCAGGAACTTCGCCAACTACAGGCTGCGACTACTCCTCGCCTGCGGCCTGAACTGGCACAGTGAGCGCACGGCACGGATCAGAACCCGCCGCCCACGCATCGTGGCGTAGAGCCCGTAATGTCCCTCCTGCACGGCCCAATCGAACCACGTGTCCACGCACTTTCCATCGCCGTCCAACTTGGCCGTGGCCTGGGAGATGTCTAATTCCCTCGTACTACTGTCCCACGCGGCTGACCCATAATGACCTTGAAGACCCCCATTGGTGACCGTCGACAGTGCCTGGGTACCGCTACCTCGGTCAGGGCCGTCGGCACAGCCAGCCATGGCGACGAGTGCGTTCGTCACGGAAAGGACCACGCCTATCGAGGGCGCCGCACTACACCGGAGCAGGAGCTTGCCCCACCGACCCCGGCCGACTCGCGCAGCCGAGTAGCGTTGACCCTGTCAGGCTTGGAAGTGGGCCCGCGTCGCCCATGGTTTGAGGCTACGGCGCTTGGACCGGCAAGACAAGGTGCTACGTCGAGTCTCGTCTAGCAGCGGAAGCGTCGAATCGTTCAAGCGCCTCGGCGTGCCGACGGTCGGTGGCAACGACCGGCAACAGCTCGGCACCGCGCCGGACCGCTTCTGAGGCGGTGATCACGGCGTCCTCGTCGGCATCCGAAGAGGTGAGATCACCACCAGGTCCAGTGGGGCCGGCGGCGCCCACCCGGGCAGGCCGGCCCGCGGCCATGCCACGAAGGGCACCGGACACACCGGCTCGAGGACCGCACGGAACAGCCGGCGGTTCGCTCCGGCCGCGCCCACCGAAGTCCCCGGGATAGGCGGCCGCGAGCCGGTCCACGGTGGCCAGCTCGGCGGCGTACGGCGTACGGCGTCCCGGCCGCGAGCCGGTGAGCGCAGGCGGCGGCGATCTCGTCCACCAGCGGCCCGCGCAGCGGCTCGGGCAGGGTGAGCAGGCGGGTCACCGCCTCCCGTAGGCCTGCCGCGTCGGCGCGCGCGCACAGCGCCTCGCCGAGCCAGGCCAACCCGCGCAGCGCAGATCGGCGAGCAGATCGAGGGTCTGCTCCGCCGGACGGAAGCCGACGAGCGCCTCGAAGCGGGTGAGAGCCACCACCAGCTCCGGCTTGTGGTGGGGGTCCGGGTAGCTGCGCTCGGCGGCGTCGAGCGGCACGCCGCGCTCCTCCTCGGCGGCGTACCCCGCCTCGGCCTGGGCGCAGCCGGGGTGGGCCTGCAGCGAGAGCGGCGCGGCAACGGCCAGCACCTTGAACAGGTACGGCAGCCGGTCGCCGAAGGCAGCTGTGACCGCCGCGCCCAGCTCGCGCTCGGGGTCGGCGGCCACCACGGCGTCGAGGTTGCGGCTCCACCCGTCGCGGGTGATCCGGGACGGGGCGGAGGGGTGGGCACCGAGCCAGAGCTCCGCCTGCGGACCCCGTCGGGAGGCACACCGAGCAGCTCCGCGATCTGGGTGTGCGACCCCCAGGCGTAGCGGCGCACCGGGTTGCGCAGGACGTCCATGGCGGCCGCGAGCCTAACGGCCGGCGTACGACCGGCCGGGTCGGCGCGTCAGTCCGGGGACCGGGACAGCCCCACCGCCAGGTAGGCGGCCGTGAAGCGACCTGCGGCCTGCAACGCGGCGAAGGTGCCGATTGGCGACAGCGGTGCTTGCGCCGCGGAGACGTCGACTGCGTCCACGACGTGGGTGGCGACCCGGCGCGAGTCCGCCGCGGCGAGCAGCCGGTCGCGGTCGGCGCTCACCGCTGCGTCGTCGGAGCCGTCGTCGAGCACCAGGAGGGCGGGCCGGGCGGCGGCGGGACCGCCCGCCAGGTCGTCACCCGGACCCATGGCTGCGCCGGCGAGCTGGCCGGCGGGGTCAGCGAAGGGGTCGGCGAACACGTCGCGCTCCCGAGCGTGCTCCAGCAGCGGGACCAGCTGCGCCGCCTCGCCGGCCACCGCGGGGCGCCCACTGGCCGGGCGCAGCGCCTCCGCGACCCGCCGGGCGGCGCGCGCCGCCAGTACGGAACCTCCCCACACCACGGGCACCGCGTCGGCAAGAACAGTGGCCAGGTCCTTGGCCGGGTTCTGCCCCATCGGCCGGGACGGCGCACAGCGCAGCGCCACCCCGTCCAGGGCCGCAGCGACCGGCTCGGCGGCCACCTCCGGGCCGAGACCGAGCAGGTGCAGTGCCGCCAGCACGGGGACCGACAGTGCCAGCGGGTCGCGGGAGCCGGCAGGCAGGATGGTGGTTGAGCGCGCCGCGGCCAGCCCGGCCACCGAGGAGCCGGTCGGACAGGCCACCAACAGCTCGCAACCGCGCCGCCGGGCCTCGCCGGCGACCGTGGCACCGGTGGCGTCATCGCCGGAGTGCGAGACGAGCACGACCAGATCGAGGGGACCCGCCCAGCCGGGAAGTCCCGCCCGCGGCCACGCCACGAACGGCACCGGGCAGATCGGCTCGAGCACGGCGCGGAAGAGCCGGCCGTTGGCCCCCGCGGCGACGACCGCGCGCGGCCGGTCCCCGGGATGGAGGCCTGCTAGGACGGGCAGGGCGGCCTGGTGGGCCTTGCGGACCTCCGCGCCCCAGGAGGCCACGCCGCGCAGGAACACGTCGGCGCCGGCGAGCGCGGCGGCGTCGTCGAGCCGGGTGTCGTCGAACACGGTGGGCGCTCGGTCATCCGCCCGGACGGCGAGCCTCGTCCACGAGCAGGACGGGGATGCCGTCCCGGATCGGGTAGGCGCGCCCGCAGGCGGGTGACGTGCACACCAGCTCTGCTCCGCCGTCCGGCCCCACAGCGTCGCGCAGCGTCGAGCGGCACGCCGGGCAGCGCAAGATGTCCCGTACCTGCGGGTCGATGTCCACGCCACGCCCTCCCTTGTGAACCGGCGGTCAGCCGGGGATGCCCGACGTCACGTCGGCACCGCGGACGAGGCTCAGCACCTCGTCGCGGACCGCCGTCATGACCGCCGGGGTGGAGCCTTCCACGTTGAGCCGGAGCAGCGGCTCGGTGTTGGACGGGCGCAGGTTGAACCACCAGTCCCGGTGCTCCACCGTCAGCCCGTCGAGGTCGTCGAGGATGAGCCCCGGCCGGGTGCCGTACACCGCGCGGACCGCGTCGAGGGTGGCGGACGGGTCGGCCACCGTGGAGTTGAGCTCACCGGAGGAGGCGTACCGCACGTACCCGCCGAAGAGCGCCGATGCGGTGGTGCCGGGTGCCGCGTCGCCCAGCGCGGCGAGGGCGTGCAGCGCCGCGAGCATCCCCGAGTCGGCACACCAGAAGTCGCGGAAGTAAAAGTGGCCGGAGTGCTCCCCGCCGAACACGGCACCGGATTCCGCCATCGTCGCCTTGATGAACGAGTGCCCGACTCGCGTCCGTACGGGCGTGCCGCCGTGCTCGCGGACGATCTCCGGCACGGCACGTGAGGTGATGAGGTTGTGGACCACCTTCCCGCCCGGGTGCCGGCGCAGCTCGCGCTCGGCAATCAGCGCGGTGAGGGCGGACGGGCTCACGGCACGGCCGCGCTCGTCGACGAGGAAACAGCGGTCGGCGTCGCCGTCGAAGGCCAGGCCGAGGTCGGCGCCGCCGCGCTGGACCGCCTCCTGCAGGTCGCTCAACGTCGCCGGATCGATGGGGTTGGGCTCGTGGTGGGGGAAGGTGCCGTCGAGCTCGAAGTACAGCGGCTCTACGTCCAGCGGCAAGCCGGCGAGCACCGCCGGTGCGGTGTGCCCCGCCATCCCGTTGCCGGCGTCGACGACGACCCGCAGGCGCCGACCGCTCGAGAAATCGACGAAGGAGCGCAGGTGCTCCGCGTACGAGCCCAGCACGTCCTCGTGGCGCACCGATCCGCGTCTCGCGGCGGGAGGGAGCTGCCCGGCCTCGGCGAGCGCACGCACCTCGGCGAGTCCGCTGTCCTGGCCGACGGGAGCGGCGAAGGAGCGGCACAGCTTGATGCCGTTGTAGCGGGCGGGGTTGTGGCTCGCCGTGACCATCGCGCCGGGCAGCCCCCACCGCCCGGAGGCGTAGTAGAGCTGGTCGGTGGCGGCGAGGCCGATGTCGACGACGTCGGCCCCCTGACCGGTGACGCCGTCAGTGAAGGCGGCTACCAGGGACGGGGAGGAGGCGCGCATGTCGCGGCCGACGACGACCGCGCCCGGCCCGTCGAGGACGCCGAGGGCGTGGACCACGGCCGCACCGATACGCCGCGCCACGTCCTCGTCCAGCTGGTCCGGGACGACGCCGCGGATGTCATAGGCCTTGACTATCGAGGAGAGGTCACGCTCGGCGCCTGCCCCTCCCCCGTGTCCGGCCGTGGTGTGCACTCCCGGACACTAGTGCGACCCTGGCCGACGCCAGCGGTCAGGACCACACCTCGAGCGGCTCGTCGATCTCCTCACCAGAAAGGAACGCCGGCAGCAGCTCGGGAAGACGGCCGGGATAGAACCGCTGCGTGCTGCCGACGATCTCGGGCACCGGCCACCACCGAAAGTCGAAGTAGTCCTCCTTTTCGTAGTCCTGTCGACCGGACTCGTCGACCGGTGGACCGGCGCCATCCAGCCGTACCGGCACGATCACCTCGTGCTGGAGCCGGCGACCGTCCCGATAGATGAATGTCGCCAGCCGACGCCACGTCGGTGCTCCCACCTGGTCCGTCCCGACGACGATGCCGGTCTCCTCGCGCAGCTCCCGGACCGCCGCATCGAGGTAGGTCTCCCCTGGCTCGATGCCACCACCGGGGAGCTCCCACCAGGTGCCGAAGTCGCGATGCTGCGGGTCGCGGGTGTGGAAGAGCAGCAGCCGGTCGGCCTTGTCGAGGACCACGACCCGGACGACGCTCCGCTCGATGACGGGCAGGTCGCGCGGCACCCCGTTCGCCGACTCGGCAGACCTCAAGCGCTCAGCGCTCGCCGCTGCCCAGGGCATCGGGCGCCTTGAGCACCCGCAGGTGCCCGCGTCTGCCCACGGCGGCCGGGACAGCCGCAGGGACCGGTGACGGCCGGGCCGCCTCCCGTACCGCGTCGGCCAGCGCCAAGAGGTCGTCGCTGCTCGGCCCCAGCTGGGAGGGGTCGGGGGCCAGCCGGATGACCTCCCAGCCCCGGGGCACCGTCAGGCGCTCGGAGTGCTCGGCGCAGAGGTCATAGCAGTGCGGCTCTGCGTACGTCGCCAGCGGTCCGAGGACCGCGGTGGAGTCCGCATAGACGTAGGTCAGCGTCGCCACGGCGGGGCGAGGACAGGCGCTGCGTGTGCAGCGTCGGACCGGCCTCACGAGCGCACGTTACCCCCGCCTCCGGTCGGCTGGGCGGCGGCGCGGGGGTAGCCTCGCCGGCTGTGCCCCCGTCGTCGCCGGCGCGCGGTTCGGCCGGCCGGGCCCGGCGGCGCGACCGCCACGGCCGTGGGCTGCGCGGCCCGCTGGCGCCCCCGGAGGTGCCACTGCCCCGCTCGCGCTCACAGCGCTTCGACGACCTGGTCCTCGACGCGGTCGAGCGACTGGAGCGCCGGCTGGGCGACGAGCTGTCCGGCATCGAGTTCGCCGTCGAGGAGGTGCCGGGCCTCGGAGACTGGGACCGCGACTGGGTGCCGCTCGGGCGCAGCTTCACCGGCGCGGGCGCGCGGCCGCCCCGAGTCGTGGTCTACCGCCGGCCGATCGAGACCCGCGTGCAGGGCGAGCGCGAGCTTCGGCTCCTGGTTCACGACGTCGTTGTGGAGGAGGTCGCCGACCTGCTGGGCCGCCAGCCCGAAGACATCGACCCTGACTACGGGCGGGATTAGTCGCGTCGATCAGACCGCGCGCTTCTTGAGCCGGCGCCGCTCCCGCTCGGATAGCCCGCCCCAGATGCCGAAGCGCTCGTCGTGCGCCAGCGCGTACTCCAGGCACTCCGCGCGGACGTCGCAGGACAGGCAGACCCGCTTGGCCTCCCGGGTCGAGCCGCCCTTCTCAGGAAAAAACGCCTCCGGGTCGGTCTGCGCGCACAGCGCGCGCTCCTGCCACCCGAGCACCTGCTCCTCGTCGTCGCTGAGCAGCTGCGGCCACTCCTCAGCCGTCGGCCAGTGCTCCATCGTCGGCCTCCTCGACCCCTGGGGCGCTGCCGTTCCCGGTCCATAGCACCCGGTCGCGGTCCGGGGGCCGGAACGACATGGGTGGAATTACATGCCTGATACCAGCCGCACGTCAAGTGCCTGAGTTGGGATGGGGGCTATTGCCGGGTACGGGGCGGCGTGCCGGGCTGGGCCGCTGGCCGGAGCGACGCCGGGCGGGCCGTGCCGGCTGCGGACCGGGCGAGCGTGGCGCCCGTCACTACGGCCAGCGCTGCTGCATACCCGACGACCTTGCCCGTGTCGAGGCTGATACCGAGCACCGGAGCGAGGTAGGCGGGGTAGCCGGCCGCCGCCACGGCCAGCCACTCGGGTCGCCCGCTCAACGGGACAAGCGCCGCCAGCAGCAGGCCGTACCAGGGGTAGGTGGGGGTCGCCGCCAGCAGCGCGACCCCCAGCACGACAACGCCCGGACCTGCCGACGCCGCCGCGTCGCCGTCCGGCGGCGCGCGCCGCGTCACCCGGGCCGCGGCCACCGCCGCCGCTCCCACCACCACGACAGCCGCCACGGGCGCCACCGCGTCCGGCAGCACCAACCCCAGCAGGACGAACCGCCCGCCGCCGTCGACGTAGCCCTCCTCGCGCAGGTAGCCGGGCAGGAACCCCAGCGCCCGCCCACCCACGGCGACGACGTGGGGCACGTACACCAGGGCGAGGACGGCCCCGAGCCCGCCGGCTACCGCCAGGGCCCGCCGCACGCCGGTCCCGCGCAGCAGGACCGGTGCCAGTAGGAGCGGCACCAGCTTGGTGCCGGTCGCCGCCCCGAGCCAGGCGCCGGCCTTCCACGGGCCGGAGGCCCGGTCCTGTGCCGCCGCCGCCACCGCGGCAAGCGCCAGCAGCGTGGCGAGCGCGTCGACGTGGGCCGCGTTCCCCGCCTCGTACGGCACCAGCGGGCACCACGCCCACAGCACGGCCAGCCGCGGGTCGCGCCCACCTCGGCGCAGCAGCGAGATGAGCAGCGCCGCGACGAGCAGGGCACTCCCGGCCCCGAGCAGCTGGAACGGGAACTGCCGGGCATCAGGGGCGAGCAGGTGCACGGCCAGGAACGCCGCCTGGGCAACCGGAGGGTACGCAGTCGGCTCGTCCGCCCTGTTGATCACCGGGCAGTCGCCGACGACACCGTCGCAACGCCGCCCCGGCGGGAACAGCCACGGCTCACGCAGCTCGGCCAGCTCGGGTGCTACCGGCGGATAGGCGTACGGGTCGATCCCGGCTGCCTGCACCCGCCCGTCCCAGACGTAGCGGTAGATGTCGCTGGTGCTGGCCGGCGGAGCGCTGAGCGCGACCACCTGCAGCGCCAGCCCTCCCACCAGCAGGAGCGGCACCGCCGCCCGCACGGGCACCCGCAACAGCAACGCTGCCCCCAGGGCGAAGAGCCCCCAGGTGACGGCGAGCACGACGGGCAGCGAGACGCCGACGGAGTCCCGCAGCGACGGATGGATCGCGCCGGCCAGACAACCGGCCAGGCCGGCGAGGGCGGCCAGCGCACCGAACGCCGGCAGCAACGGGAGGACCGGCAACGCCCGGGCGGTGGCCAGCGTGCTCGCCCCGACGGTCGTACGGCGCTCCACGGCGCTCAAGCCTGCCGCGCCGACGGCCGCCCCAGCACGCGGGGGCGGGCGGGACGTTCGCGATCCGTAAGGCGAAGTCGCTGGCAGGCGTGGGACCTGCCGCCCTAGCCTCGCAATCCGTGAGGCTCGACCTTCCGCTGCCGCCGCCCCCCGACGTGCTGCGCCGCGGGCCATTCCGCGCGGGGGCGTTCTCCAGCCGGCTGCACGACCCGGTCGTCACCGCAATGGTCGGCCGCTGGCTCGGCATCGCCTTTTTGACCTGCTTCGTCACCGGGTTGATCAGCCACCTGCTGCAGTACCCGCCGAGCTGGCTCGTCCTGCCCAGCCGGCCGGTGTGGGGTTATCGGCTCTCGCAGGGCATCCACGTCACCACCGGCCTGGCCGCCGTCCCGCTGTTGCTGGCCAAGCTGTGGACGGTCTACCCGAGGTTGTTCGCCTGGCCCCCGGCGACCTCGCTGCTGTGCGCGCTCGAACGGCTGTCCCTGCTGGTGCTCGTCCCCAGCGCCCTGCTCGAGGTGGCCACCGGCGTCGCCAACGTCGCGCAGTGGTATCCGTGGCCGTTCTTCTTCCCGACGATGCACCTGTGGCTGGGCTGGATCACCGTGGGGGCGCTGCTGGTGCATGTCGCGACGAAGGCTCCGGTCATCCTCGACGCGTTGCGCCGACCCCGCGCGGCCGAACCAGCGGGGGACGGGATGTCGCGCCGCGGGTTCATGACCGCAGTCGGCGCCGCCGTCGGCGTGGTCACCCTCACCACGGCGGGGCACACGGTGTGGCCGCTGCGCCACCTTGCCGTGCTGACCCCGCGGCGTCCCGACCTTGGGCCGCAGGGGCTGCCGGTCAACCGCACCGCGGCCGCGGCCGGTGTCGAGCGGGCCAACGCCGAAGCCTTCCGGTTGGAGGTGCGCGGTCCCAAGCCGTACACCCTCTCGCTGGCCGAGCTGCGGGCCATGCCGCAGCACGAGTCCGAGCTGCCCATCACCTGCGTCGAGGGCTGGAGCGCCTCAGCACGCTGGGGAGGGGTACGTCTGTCCGACCTGCTGGATGCCGCTGGCGCGCCGCCGGACGCCAGCGCACGGGTCGTCTCGCTCGAGCAGAGCGGCATCTACAACGACAGCGAGGTCGGTGCGGACCATGCCCGCGACCCGCTGACGCTGCTGGCTCTCGACCTGAACGGCGAGCCGCTGGCCCTCGACCACGGTTTTCCCTGCCGGCTCATCGCGCCCAACCGGCCGGGTGTGCTGCAGACCAAGTGGGTCACCCGGCTGGAGGTGCTGGCGTGAAGGGGCGCGTGCTGCTCGGCGCGGCCGGGCTGGTCCTGATGGCTTGGGGCATGCGCGGCATGCTCGTCGACGCCGAGTTGACAGCGCCGATCGGCACGCTGACCTGGCTGGCCGGCGCCCTGGTGGCGCACGACTTCCTGCTGGCCCCACTGGTGTGTGCGGTGGGCTGGCTGCTCACCCGCCTGCTCCCGGCGGAGGTACGCCCGCCGGTGCAGGGCGGGCTGTTCGTCATCGGCGTGGTGGCGCTGCTGGCGTGGCCGCTGGTGGCCACACCGGCTCCCCAGGTCAACCCGACCAACGTCGGACTCGACACCGGGAGGCTGGGCGTGCTGCTGGGGTTGGTCGCCGCTGGCACGGCGCTCGCGGTCGTCAGGGCGCGGATGCGGGCCGGGGCAGCGCGGCGGCGCGATACGCAGCAAAGCTCCGGCCCTGGACCGTCCAACCGGCCGTCAACGTGAGCCCCGCCCGCCGGGCATAGTCGTCCAGCGCCTCCCGGCCGACCACCGCCCACGGCTGGGCCGGCCCGGCCACTCCGGCAAGGTCCTCCAGCCGGGCGGTCCCCCGCGCGTCGACGTGGTCCTCCGCGTCGGCCTCGACAACCGCCTCGCCCCCGGCGACCAGCAGCTCACGCGCCCGCGCCAGCAGGGCGTCCGGGGCGCCGCCAATGCCGACGTTGCCGTCGAGCAGCAGCAGGTGCCGCCAGCGTTCCTCGCCGGGGACCCGGTCGAACACCGAGCGCAGCAGCGCGGCACCCCCGGACCGACGGGCGAGCCGGACCGCCACCGGCGCCACGTCGATGCCGAGCGCGGGGACGCCGCGGCGGGCGAGCGCGCCGACGACGCGCCCCGGCCCGCACCCGACGTCGAGCGTGGGGCCGGCGCAGCGGGCCAGGGCGCTGCGGTCGACCGTGTCGGCCGGGCCGGTCCAGCGGGCGGCGTCATGATCGCGCGCCGTGTCGCAGCCGGCGACGACGCGCAGCCGCCCGCCGACGGCGAGCACCCGGGCGTAGCCCGGGTCGACGAAGGCGGCACCGTCGCCGCGGCTCGTCCACCCATTGCTGCCGCTCACCGCGGGGTGCCGTTCGCGCGCAGCCGGATGACGGTACGCGCGAAGCGCGTACCGGGTGCCTGGGCTGCGACCGCCGCCGCGTCGGCACCGGTGTCCACGTCGCGCAGCCGTGGCAACGTCGCGACGCTCATCCCCGCCGTGGCCAGCCGGGCGAGCAACGCCTCCCCCGTACCGGCTTGCGACATGGGCACCCCCAGCAGCAACCGGTCGAGCAGGCCCGGGTCAGGGTGGCGCAGACCCAGGGCCCAGAAGCCGCCGTCCGCGGCGGGGCCGAACCACGCGTCCGCGCCCGCTGAGCCGACGTCGAGAAGCCGCGGTGTCAGCTGCGGGGTGTCCATGCCCACCAGCAGTGCCGGCCCGGAGGCTGAGCCCAGGGCCGCGGCGATGCGCGCGTCCAGCCCACCGCTGCGCTGCGGGACGACGTCGAATCCCGGTGGGACCCATGCCCCCGGCGCGCCGTCCAGCGCCAGCACGCGGCGGCAGGCCGGCGCAGCCAGCACAGCGGCGAGGGTGTCGCACAGCGCCGCCTCGGCGAGGTCGGCGGCCTGCTGGAACGTGTACGGGGGCACCAGCCTGGTCTTCACCAGCCCCGGCGTCGGCGCCTTGGCCAGCACGACCAGGGTCCTCACCCGTGCCCCGCCGCTGGACCGGTAGGAGCCGCCAGCACCGCGCGCATGTCGCGTACCGCCCGCAGCGTCCCGCGGGCCGTGCCGGTCACCTTGGAGCTGCCGGTCCGGGGCAGGTAGTCCACGTCCACCTCGGCGACCCGCCAGCCCGCCCTGGCGGCCCGCAGCACCGTCTCCAGCGGGTAGCCGAAGCCGCGGTCGACGACGCCCAGCGCGAGCAGGGGGAGGCGAGCGGCGGCACGCATCGGCCCCAGGTCGCGCAGCGCGAGGCCGGAGCTGCGGCGCAGGTGGGCGGCGAGGACGGCGTTGGCGACCTGGGCATGCACCGGCCACGCATCCCGGCGCACCGGTCGCCGCCGGCCTAGCACCAGCTCGGCCTCGCCCGCGCGTACCGGCTCGATCACCCGGGGGAGCTGGCGGAGGTCGAGGGAGGCGTCCGCGTCGCAGAACGCCACCAGGTCGGCGGTGGCCGCCAGCAGCCCGGTGTGGCAGGCGGCCCCGAAGCCCCGCCGCGGCTCGTCGACGACGAGGGCGCCCAGCGCCCGGGCCACTTCGGCGGAGCCGTCGGAGGACCCGTTGTCGACGACCAAGGCGCGGTAGCCCGGTGGCAGACCGGCGAGCACCCGCGGCAGGGCGGCCGCCTCGTCGAGGCAGGGCAGGACGACGTCCACGGACGCCCGACGCCGCCCGACGTTTCGGCGGGGGTGCACGTCGGCCGAGGCTACGGTTGATCCGTCCGGCGACGAGGCCGGAGCCGCTTACAGAAGCGTGACGCCTGCACTTGCCGCCAGCCGCCAGCCGGCAGCCTCCGTGCAGTCCTCCTATGCTCGCCAGGTGACCGCGCGCGTACTGGTGGTCGAGGACGACGAGACCGTGGGGGAGGTCGTCGTCAGCTACCTCCGCAACGCCGGCTACGACGTCAGCCGCGCCCGCGACGGCGTCAGCGCCCTGCGCATGGCCGGGGAGTCCACCCCCGACCTGGTGGTGCTCGACCTCATGCTCCCCGGGATGAACGGCCTGGAGGTGTGCCGCAGGCTACGCAGCATCGGGCCGCATGCGGGCGATACCCCGGTGATCATGCTGACCGCGCTGGGTGCCGAGAACGACCGCCTGCTGGGCCTGGAGATGGGGGCGGACGACTACCTCACCAAGCCCTTCAGCCCCCGCGAGCTGGTCCTGCGGGTGCGCTCGGTGCTGCGCCGCTCGGTCGGTCCGGCCGAGGCAGGAGGCAGTGCGGTGGCGGGCCGTCCCCCAGTGCTGCGCGACGGCGATCTCAGCATCGACCTGAACGCGCACCAGGCCGTACGCGCCGGCCGCGTCCTCATGCTGACCGGCCGGGAGTTCGACCTGCTGGCGTTTCTCGTCGACAACCCCGGCCAGGCGTTCTCCCGGGCGCAGCTGCTGGAGCGGGTGTGGGGGTGGAGCTTCGGCGACCACTCGACTGTCACGGTCCACGTCCGGAGGCTGCGCGAGAAGGTGGAAGCCGACCCCGCAGCGCCCGTACGGCTGGTGACGGTGTGGGGCGTGGGCTACCGCTGGGATCCCGCCGAGATACTCGATGTGGCGTGACCTTGCCGTCGTGGCCGGCATCGCCGCCGTCTGGTCCGGGGCGGTGGGGGTGGTCGGGCTGCTGCTGCTGCGCCGGTTGCAGCACGGCTCGCTCACCTCGTTGGTGCCCGCAGTCGCGGTGGTCTCGGTCCTGGCCACTGTGGCCGGCGTCGTCGGCACGGCCCAGGCGATGTTCTTCTCCCCGCACGACTACCAGGTGGCGCTGCTCGTCTGTGCGGTCGCTGGGCTGGTAGGGATCGGGCTCGCCCTCGTCCTCGCCGGTCAGTTCCTGGCCGGCACCCGCGCCCTGACGGAAGCGGCCAAGGGCCTCGGTGAGCACGGCACGTTCCACCTTACGGCCCGCCCGCCGACCGCCGAGCTGGCGATGATGGCCGACGAGCTGGAGCAGGCCACCCGCCGCCTGCAGGAGTCGCGCGCCCGCGAGGAGGCGCTGGAGGCCTCCCGCCGCGAGCTCGTCGCCTGGGTCTCGCACGACCTGCGTACGCCGCTGGCGGGGCTGCGAGCGATGGCCGAGGCGCTGGAGGACGGCGTGGCGGCCAGCCCGGCCCGCTACCACGCGCAGATGCGGCTGGAGGTCGACCGGCTCGCCGGGATGGTCGACGACCTGTTCGAGCTCTCCCGCATCCACGCGGGCACACTGAACATGAGCCTCGAGCCGGTCTCGCTCGAGGACGTCGTCAGCGACGCGCTCAGCGGTGCGGATGCGCTGGCGCAGGCGCGCGGAGTCCGGCTGCGCGGACGGGCCGACCGGGGGTTGCCGGTGAACGCCGATGCCGGAGAGCTGTCCCGGGCGCTGACCAACCTCGTCGTCAACGCTATTCGGCACACACCCGGTGACCGGGCGGTCGACGTCGTCGCGGAGCGCAACGGCGACGCGGCGGTCCTGGCGGTGACCGACGCCTGCGGCGGCATCGCAGACGCCGACCTCAGCCGGGTGTTCGACGTGGGCTGGCGCGGCACCGACGCCCGGACCCCTGGGCCGCAGGCCGGCGCCGGGCTGGGCCTTGCCATCGTGCGCGGCATCGTCGAGGCCCACCGCGGCAGCGTGCACGTCGCCAACGCAGGGAGCGGCTGCCGGTTCGAGGTGCGGTTGCCGATCGCCCTCCCGACGCCCTAGCGCTTCGCGGCGCCCGGCCGGCCGCGCGCACTCTGCTGGGCAAGGTCGGCGATGCCGTCCGCGAAGCCGACCGACGCCCGCCAGCCCAGCTCACGCTGCGCCCGCGCCGAGGACGCCGTGACGTGCCGGACGTCGCCCGCCCGGTAGTCGCCGCTGAGCACCGGGTCGGGCCCGCCCAGGGCGTCGGCCAGTGCCGCGGCAAGATCACCCACCGTCCGCGGGTCACCGCTGCCCACGTTGTAGGCGCGCAGCGAGCCGCCCGGCGGAGCGCTGCGGGGCGACCCGGTCAGTGCGGTGAGCGCCGCTACGTTGGCGGCAGCCACGTCGCGCACGTGCACGAAATCGCGCCGTTGCCCGCCGTCCTCGTGCACCCGGGGCGGCTCGCCGCGGGCCAGCGCCGAGCGGAAGACCGCGGCGACGCCGGCGTACGGCGTGTCCCGCGGCATCCGCGGCCCGTACACGTTGTGGTAGCGCAGCGCCGCCACGCTGCCCCCGGTGGCAGCTGCCCAGGCCGCTGCGTAGTGCTCCTGGGCGACCTTGGAGGCCGCGTAGGCGTTGCGTGGTTCGAGCGGGGCGTTCTCGCCGACCAGGCCGGGCTGCAGCGACGCGCCGCACACGGGGCAGGGCGGCTCGAAGCGCCCGGCGTCGAGGTCGGCGGTGCGACGCACGCCGGGGCGGACGGCTCCGTCCTTGGGACACCGGTACGCCCCCTCCCCGTACACCACCATCGACGAGGCGAGGACCAGCCGGCGTACGCCCGCGCGGGCCATGGCGGCGAGCAGCACGGCGGTGCCCAGGTCGTTGACCGAGGCGTAGTCGGGCAGGTCGGAGACGTCGACGCCGAGGCCGACCTTGGCGGCCTGATGGCTCACCGCGTCGACCCCGCGCAGCGCTTCCGCCACCGCCGCCGGATCGCGGACGTCACCCGGCGCCTCGGCGTCGGCGCGGTCCAGGACCACCGGCTCGTGACCGGCCGCGGTGAGCGCCTCGACGACGTGGGACCCGACGAATCCGCGCCCGCCGGTGACGAGGACCCGCATCAGCGGGTGAGCTTGGGCAGGACGTCGCGGCCGAAGACCTCGATCCACTCGGTTTGGTTGCGTCCCACGTTGTGCAGGTAGATCCGGTCGACGCCGAGGTCGAGGAAGCGCTGGATCTCGGCGCGGTGCGCGTCGGGGTCGGCGGAGATCAGCATCCTGCCGGTGAAGTCCTCGAGGCGGACCAGGCCGGCCAGCGCCGCGAAGTCCGCAGGTGAGCGAATGTCCTGCTTGGGAAACTTCATGCCGCCGTTGGGCCACTCGCGCAGCGCGTTGGCGCCCGCCTGCTCGTCGGTCGCCGCCCACGACAGGTGCAGCTGGAGGATCTTGGGCATCGCCGCCGGGTCCTTGCCCGCCTCGCGGGCGCCGGCGGCGAACGCCTCGAGGGTGCCCGCGACCTTGTCCGGCGCGGCTCCGACGGTGATGATGCCGTCGCAGGTACGCCCGGTGCGTCGGGCCGTGACCGGCCCCGCGGTGGCGACGTACACCGGTGGTGGCGCCGACGGCATGGTCCACAGCCGGCAGCTCTCCAGCCGGAAGTAGCGCCCGTCGTGCTTGACGTCCCTGCCCTCCACGGACGCGGCGAACAGCGCCTGGATCACCTCGATGGCCTCGAAGAGCATGCGGATGCGCTCCGGGGCCTCCGGCCAGTAGCCACCGACCACGTGCTCGTTGAGCGCCTCCCCCGAGCCGAGCCCGAGCCAGTGCCGCCCGGGGTACATCGCCGCGAGCGTCGCCGAGGCCTGCGCCACCACGGCCGGGTGCAGCCGGAACGACGGGCAGGTCACGCCGGGACCGAGGTCGCCGGCGGTGCGCTCGCCGATCGCGGTGAGCACGTTCCACACGAACGGCGCCTGGCCCTGCTGCGGCACCCAGGGCTGGAAGTGGTCGGCGGCCATCACCCCGGAAAAGCCGTGCCGCTCGGCGTGCTCGGCGTACCCCACCACCTCGCCGGGGCCGAACTGCTCGAGCATCGCCGCGTACCCGACCAGGCCCGCTGCCATGCCGCAACCGTACGGTCCGCGCACCGTGGGGCGCGGGTGCCGTCCGCGTGAAGATCGTCGGGTGGACTCCTCGGCGGCCGACGCCCGACGGCGGTGGCTCCTCGGCGGCCGACGCTACCCGACGATCTTCACGACCGGACGATGGCCGGTCGGGCTACCCGACGATCTTCACAACCCCAAAAGCACCAGCCCTGAACTGGAACGCGTACGGCCGTCGGTCAAGCGGCGGGGAGCGGATGGCGGGAGTCCAGCAGGTCTCGCACCTCGCGGACGAACTGCCTCGGGTGCCGGCGAACGAAGGTCACCGGGAAGCGCACGACCTGCCACCCGAGACGAGCCGTAGCACGGTCGCGTTGCTTGTCGTGGTGCACGCGACGGGCGCTGGAGTGGTCCCGATCGCCGTCGATTTCGACAGCGAGCTTCAGCGTCGTGTCAGCGAAGTCGAAGCGCGCAACGAGACCGAAGTCACCCCACAACTCGACCTGCCGGTCGAGGAATATGCCGCCGTGCTGAAGCCTCTCGTCGGCCTCCTGCTCGGCGGCCGACTCGGCCAGCGGGTCGAAGTCGCCCATGACCTGTCTCAGGTCAGCCAGGCCGGCGCGTCCCCCCATGCCTTCGGCGGCCGCAAGGATCTCCTCGGGCGTGCACCGGTCACGACGGATGAGGTCGTAGACAAGTCGACGCAGCTCGGCAGGGTCCAGCAGTTGGGCGAGGTCGACGACCAACCTCGCCTCACTGAAGACAGGCAGGCGGTGGCGGTCCTCCAGCACCCATGGCCAGAAGTGCCGGGTGCGGCACACTCGAAGCGACGGCCGGCCGGCGACCACGCGCTCGTGCGGTACCGCTACCCACGTCCGCGAGTCGACGAGAAGAGAGTCCATGCCCCTCAGCCGTGCCCCCGTAACGGAGGCAAAGGCGTAAGGCTCGCCGACGTAGAGCCCCGCGCTGAAGCCTTTGGTGGCAGGCGTGACGCTTGTGGTGGCGGCTCGGTAGACCCGCGGATGCACCGGCACCCATAGCCTGCGGGCCAGCCGGGACTCGACGGCGGCGCGCGAGAACCCCACCTGCAGGGCTTGGTCACGGTGGAAGCAGCCCGCCTGCCGCTGCGCAAGCGTGGCCAGGTCGTCGTCGAGGAGCATGCGCCCACGGTGAACGCAGCGTTGCGCCGAGGCAGGCTCCTCCCGGGAGTGGGGTGGACGACCGTTCGCGGTCCTCCCTCCTGTGGACAAGGTCCCTGTCAGCAAGTCGTGAAGATTGTCGGGTGGAAGGCTCGGGAGCGGTGCCAGGTCCTGTTACCCGACGATCTTCACGGCCGGTGTCGGCAAGCGGGTCGGTTCCGGCTGTAAGGCCGCTGCTCATGTCGGCTGCGGGTGCTGCGCAGGCCGGCTGGGAGACTGCCGCGCATGCGAATCGCCGTGCTGGCCGGCGGTGTGGGGGGCGCGCGGTTCCTGCGCGGGCTGCGGGAGGCCTTCCCGGCGGCCGAGGTGAGCGTCATCGGCAACACCGCCGACGACATCACCTTGTACGGGCTACGCGTCTGCCCCGACCTAGACACGGTGATGTACACCCTCGGCGGCGGCGTGCACGAGGACCAGGGTTGGGGCCGGGCGGACGAGACGTTCGCCGTCCAGGAGGAGCTGGCGGCCTACGCCGTGCAGCCGCAGTGGTTTCGGCTCGGCGACCGCGACATCGCCACCCACGTGGTGCGCACCCAGATGCTGGACGCCGGCTACCCGCTCTCCGCGGTGACCGAGGCGTTATGCGCGCGCTGGAAGCCCGGGGTGCGGCTGCTCCCGATGAGCGACGAGCGGGTCGAGACGCACGTCGTGGTCGACGACCCCGACGCCGAAGGCGGGCGGCGGGCGGTGCACTTCCAGGAGTACTGGGTACGGATGCACGCCCAGCCAAGCGCGTACGCCATCGTGGCGGTGGGCGCCGAGCAATCCCGGCCCGCGCCGGGCGTGGTGGAGGCGCTGACCAGCGCCGACGTCGTGCTGCTGCCCCCGTCCAACCCCGTGGTCTCCATCGGCACGATCCTCGCGGTCCCCGGCATCGCGGCGGCGCTGCGCGAGGCTGCCGCCCCTGTTGTCGGCGTCTCACCGATTGTCGCGGGTGCTCCGGTGCGCGGGTACGCCGACAAGGTGCTCGCCGCGATCGGGGTCGAGTCGAGCGCGGCGGCCGTGGCGGTGCACTACGGCGCCCGCGAACACGGCGGGCTGCTCGACGGGTGGCTGGTCGACACCCGAGACGATGCCCAGGTCGCAGCAGTTCGGGACGCCGGGATCACCTGCCGTGCCGTACCCCTGCTCATGACCGATGTCGCCACAGCGGCGGCACTCGCCCGGGACGCCGTCGACCTGGCGAGCGGCCTGCGGCGGTGAGCACGCTCGAGGTGTGGGGAGTTCCGGGCATCCCCGAGGTGCGTCCCGGCGATGACCTCACCGCGCTCGTCGCAACGGCACTCGGCGGCACCGCGCTCTCTAGCGCCGCAGTCGCCGGCGCCGACGCCCGCGCGGACCCGGCAGGCAGCGGTCTGTCGGTGCGCGACGGTGACGTGGTCGTGGTCACCAGCAAGGTCGTCAGCAAGGCCGAGGGACGGCTGCTGCGCGCAGTGGAGCGGGACGACGCCGTGGACGCGGAGACCGTCGAGGTGGTCGCCGAGTGGCACACCGCGCAGGGACGGACCCGGGTGGCTCGCACCCGGCACGGCCTGGTGCTCGCCGCTGCCGGAGTGGACGCCTCCAACGTCGAGGCCGGCACCGTGGCGCTGCTCCCCGAAGACCCCGACGGCTCCGCGCGAGCGCTGCGGCGGGGGCTGCGGGAGCGCCTGGGGGTGAACGTCGGCGTGATCGTGACCGACACCGCCGGACGACCTTGGCGGGAAGGGCTGGTCGACCTGGCCATCGGTGCGGCCGGGCTTCGGGTGCTCGACGACCTGCGCGGCCGTACCGACCCCTACGGTCACGTCCTCGACGTCACGGTGGTGGCGGTGGCCGACGAGGTGGCGGCGGCCAGCGAGCTCGTCCGCGGCAAGCTCGCCGGTGTGCCGGTGGCGCTGGTGCGCGGGCTGGCCCACCTGGTCACGGCTGAGGACGGCCCGGGCGCCGCGGCCCTGGTACGCCGGCGCGCGGACGACCGGTTCGCCCTGGGCACTCGCGAGGCGGTCGCTGCCGCCGTCCGCGCTGCCACGATCTCACCCCCCGACCTGACCCGGGTCGACGAGGCCGCGGCACGGGCCGCGGTGGCGCTGCTGGCGGAGAGCGCTGGCGCTGCCCGTATCGATGTCCGCTCGCACAGCGACGGGACCGCGGCCCTCGAGGTGGGCGGTGCCGTGGCGGCGCAGGCTCGGGTGGTCGCACTACTGCAGGTGTTGCTGTCCCGCTGACCCCGGCCCTATGCGCTCGCGGCGGCGGCGCCAGTCGAGGGCCGCGCGGCTCACAGCGTCCGGTAGTCGCGCGGCGCGAAGCGGGGGCCGCGCCGCGGCGGCGCCAGCCCGGACATCTCCACCAGCCGGGTGACGCGGTAGCGGTGGCCACGCCAGCGCTCGAGGCAGGCGAGCATGCCGGCGTCGTCGAGCACCCGACCGGTCAGCGCCCAGCCCACCCGGCGGGCAAGATGGAAGTCGCCGACGGAGACCGCGTCGGGGTCCCCGTGCGCGCGCTGCAGCACCTCTGCCGCGGTCCAGACGCCGACGCCCGGCAGGCTGCGTAGTGCGCGCTCGGCCTCCGCCCGGCCCAGCGTCAGGGTGTGCTCCAGCCGAGGTGCCGCCAGCGCCGCGCGGACGATCGTGCGGGACCGGCGCGCGCAGACCCCGGCGCGGTGCCACTCCCAGCTCGGTACGGACGCCCACCCGGCGGGCTCAGGGACGACGCGCATCCCCGCGGGCGCCCCGCAGGCGGGACCGGGCGCCGGCGCGCCAAAGCGGCTCAGCAGCTCCCGCCACGAGCGGCGCGCCTCGCTGCCGGTGACCTGCTGCTCGAGCACCGCGGGCACCAGCGCCTCCAGGACGAGGCCGCTGCGGCCCACCCGCCAGCCGGGCAACCGCCCGTACATCTCCCGCAGCAGCGGATGACCGGGCTGGAACCCCGACGGGTCGTCGCCCTCGCCCAGCCACGCCGGCAGCGCGGCGAGCAGCCAGCCAGCGCCGGGGCCCCAGGCGGAGGCCTCAATGACCCCCTCACCCCTGCGCACGCCGACGCGCACGGTGCCGGGTCCCTCCGGCGTCCGTGCGGTTCGCCAGATCGCGCCGTCGGGTGTGCGACGGTACGCCGGGTCGCCGGCCCCCCGCCGGTGCACCGACAGCGTGACGTGCGCGTCGACCGGTCGCCCGGGCGCCCACTCCCGTCGTTGCTCGCGCACTCGCGCAGTGTGCCGCCCGCCGGCGACGGCGACCGGCCGGAGGGGAACCGCGGGAACCCTCGATCCGTAGACTCCGGCGAGAGCGCGCTCGCCGCGGCGCCCCGCCCACCGCCCTACGACCGCGAAGAGAGACCCGTGGCCAACAAGCCCAAACAGTCGAGTGAGACGCGCGAGAGCCGTCGGGCCAAGGTGGAGGCGCTGCGCCGCCAACAGCAGGCGCAGGACCGCCGCCGCACCATCATGTACGTCGCCGGGGCGGTGCTCGTCGGGCTGGTGATCATCGGCGCGGCGGGCTTCGCGCTGTTCCGGGAGACGATGAACGACCCGGCGCGCAGGGACTGGGCAGACTTTGGGGTCCCCGCCGCCGCCGCCTCCTGCGACCCGGTCATCGACGAGTCGGCAAGCGGAAACAACGACCACCGCCAGCCCGGCGAGCCCGTCGAGTACGACAGTTCACCACCGGCGTACGGGCCCCATTACGACGTCCCGGCGCCGTACAACCGCGATTTCTACACCCCCGCGGACACGCCCCAGGTCGAGCAGCTCGTCCACAACCTGGAGCACGGTTTCACCATCCTCTGGTACGACCCCGACGTGGACGACGCGTCCCTGGCGGCCGTCGAGGAGGTGGCGGACAAGGTCACCACCAGCGAGGACGTCGCGGACGCCGTCTCCGGTCGGTTCATCGCCGCGGCGTGGGACGACGGGCGCGGAGACTTCCCCGAAGGCATGTCGTTCGCGCTCACGCACTGGGGCGCCGAGGAGGCACACCGGCAGTACTGCGGCCAGCTCTCCGGCGAGGTCGTCCGCGACTTCGTCACGGCCTACCCCTTCACCGATGCGCCTGAGCCGGGCGCCTGAGGTGGGCGCCGGGCGCTACGGCAGCAGGCCAATACCGCGTACGGGATAGTCGCCGGCAACCTCACCCTCCGGAGAAGCGGACGCCGCCGGCGGGGATGACAGCGTCGGTCCACACCCGGACCCCGCGGCACAGCTCGTTTCGCTCGCCGACCCGGGCCCCGTCCCCGAGCACCGCGTCGTCCAGGTCGCAGCCGGCCCCGAGCGCAGCCTCCCGGCCGAGGACCGACCGGCGCACGGTGCTGCCCTCACCGACGACGGCGCCGTCGAGCAGGACGCTGCCCTCGACCCGCGCCCCGGCGTGCACGACCGCCGCGGGACCCACCGTCGTACCGCCGCTCACCACGGCGTCGGGCGAGACCTGGGCTCCGGGCAGCACCAGCGCCTCCCCCGCGGGGCCAGGCCGGGCCGGGGAGTCGACCCGGCCCAGCACCAAGTCGGTCGAGCCGCGTACGTACGCCGCCGGCGTGCCGAGGTCGAGCCAGTACGCGTCGTCGACGTACCCGAGGACATGGCGTCCAGCGGCGAGCATCCCGGGGAAGGTCTCCCGCTCCACCGACACGACCCGGCCGGGCGGGATCTCCTCGAGCGCCGCTCGGCGGAACACGTAGCACCCGGCGTTGACCTGAGAGGTCGGCGGGTCGGGGGTCTTCTCCATGAAGGCGGTAACCCGCCCGGACGCGTCGGTCGGGACGCAGCCGTACGCGCGCGGGTCCTCGACCCGGGTGAGGTACAGCGTTACATCGGCGCGGTGCGTGGCATGCAGCTCGAGCTGGGCGCGCACATCGTGCCCGTCGAGGATGTCGCCGTTGGCGACGAGGACGGCGTCTTCAGCGGCGGCTCGCAGCCGGGAGGCAGCGTTGCGGACGGCTCCCCCGGTGCCGAGCGGCTCCGCCTCGCTGACGTATTCGAGGTCCACGCCGAGTGCCGAGCCGTCCCCCAGCCCCGCGGCGAAGGCCTCGGCGCGGTAGGACGTGGCGAGCACGACGTGGTCAACGCCGGCAGCCGCCAGCCGGGCGACCTGGTGAGCGATGAACGGCGTGCCCGCCACGGGCAGCAGCGGCTTGGGCACCCGGTCGGTCAGCGGCCGCAGCCGGGTGCCGAGCCCGCCCACGAGCAGGATCGCCTCCACCGCAGTCCTCCTGTCGCGTGGTCGCGGCGGTGTCACACGTCAGCCGCTGGGATGCCATTCTCGTGCGCGCGCCCGGACCGCCAGCATGGAGAGCAGGGCCACCGCGACGTCGGAGGCGGTGAACAGCAGCCGGGAGACCAGCGCCACCACCAGCGCCTCGCCGTGGCCGAGGACGGGCAGCAGCATGGCGACGAGAACCGCCTCCCGCACTCCCGCGCCGGCTGGCGCGATGAAGGCGACGAAACCGATCGTCCAGGCCAGGGCGTAGCCGCCGGCGGCCAGCACCACGGCCCGCCAGCTCGCCGCCTCCTCACCGCCGACGGCGAGGACGAGCAGCCACACGTGGGTGCCGGCCGACGCCCAGCTGAGCAGTGACCACCCGACCGCGCCAACTACTCCGCGCCCGGTCGACGGGCGGCCCTCGGCCTCCGATCGCAGCACCCGCTGCACCCGTGCGCGCAGCCAGTTGAGCACCGGCGGGTAGAGGAACACCGCGCAGGCGAGCAAGCCGACGAGCGCCACCGGGCCGAAACGGCGGGACAGTCCCTCGCCGGTGAGGGGCAACGCGACGGCGGCGACCCCCAACGCGGTGCCGACCGACACCACGGACTGCACCACGACGGCTGCCCCGGTACGCCCGCGGGGGACGCCGAGCTCGCGGCCGAGCTCGGCCTGGGCCACCAGTTGCCACACCGAGCCCGGCAGGTACTTCCCGAGCTGCCCGACGCAGAACACCCGAGCAGCGGCTCGGACCGGCAGCGGGGATCCCAGGTCGGCGAGCACCGACCGCCAGGTCAGCATCGCCGTCCACACGCAAGCGAGCGCGGCAAGCGTGGAGGCGAGCAGATAGCGCAGCCGCAGCGAGACCACGGCGTCGCGGACCTCACTCCACTGCTGGGCGACGGCGATCGCGGCCAGCGTGAGGGCGACCGCCAGGAAGCCGACGCGGACCGGTCGGCTGGCAGCCACCTCCGACAGCCGGCGCAGGCTCGCCGCACGCACGCCGGCTACCTCCGCCGCAGGCCGAGCAGCGCGAAGGTGAAGCGCAGCCCCATCCGCCGCCAGTGCACCGGGCTCTCCCGGTGCGCCGGGTTGAACTCGCCGATGAGGTCGAACCCGACCTCGTCCGCGATCTCCAGCATCGCGTGCAGGTTCGCTGGACCGAAGACCCGCACCGGGACGCCGTACGCGCGCAGTCCGCTCGTGTCGGGTGGGTCGCTGGCGTAGTCGGTGGACACGCTCAGCACGCCACCGGGGCGCAGCACGCGAGCCGCTTCGGTGAAGAAAGGCCGCAGCGCCACGCCGTGCTCGATGACGCTCAGGCAGGTCATGGCGTCGAGGTTGGCGTCCGGCAGGCCGGTGGCGGTGACGTCACCGTGGCGGTAGGTCACGCCGTCGCGGCGGAACGCCCGGCCGAACTCCAGGTTGATCCCCAGCAGCTCGCGCAGCCCGTACAGCCGCAGCCACGCCAGCACCGGGGAGTAACGCGAGCTGCCGGCGTCGAGGACGCGGGCGTCCCGGCCGGTGTGCTCGAGCACGGTGCGCACCGCTCCGACGGCGTCCCAGTTCTTCGGCCGGTCGGGGTGCAGCGGCAGCCGCAGCCGGCGAGCCTCCGCAACTGCGCGCTCCCACTCCCGGCGCAAGCCGAGCACGCCGGTCGGCGCGACGCTCACCGGGACCGGCCGGGCGGCGACCCGGCCCGGGCCTTCGACGCGGCGTTGCACCGCCACCCGGCCCCACAGCACCCGATCGGCGACCAGCTTCGCGGCCTCGCGTGCCGCCGTGGCCGCTGTGGCCGCCGCTGTGCGGTCCCGGCTCACCGCCGCGGGCCGTTCCGGGCTCGTGGGCGCCCCTCACCGGTGCTGACGGCCGCCGGCGATGAGGCGGCTAGCAGCTGCTCGAGCTCGGCGCAGTAGCGCTCCCACTCAACCTGGCGGGCAGCGGTGACCTCGCCGGCCCGCCGCCGCGCTCCGTCGCGCAGCCGCTCCCAGCAGTCGGGGTCGGCGAGCGAGCGCAGGGCGGCGGCCAAAGCCTCGGTATTGCCCGGCGGCACGAGCATCCCGTCCACGCCGTCCCTGACGTCGTCGACGAAGGAACCGACCCGGGTCGCGACCACCGGCAGGCCGTACGCGTGCGCCAGCCTGGCGTTCTGCGATGCCGTGGCGCTGCGGTAGGGCAGGACAACGGCGTCGTGTTCCGCGAACAGGCCGGGCACCGCCTCATCGGAGACGAAGCCGGGCCGCAGCTCCAGCCGCTCGCCGAGCTCGTGGCCGCTCCGTCGCGCGGCGGACAGCGCATCCCCCCAAAACTCCCCCGCCACGGTCAGCCGTAGATGCGGCACGCCACGCAACGCGGCGAGCAGCACATCGAGGCCCTTGTAGGGGCGGACGAGCCCGAAGAAGAGCAACCGGCGGGGGCCGTCGGCGGATGCCGCGGCGGGCGGTTGATCCGGTGACGCCTGCTCAACCCGGCGCCCCAGCGTGGAGGGTGAGGTGAAGTGCGCGGGCAGCACGGCTACCGCCACTGGGACCTCGGGCGCGAGGGCCCGGGCCGCGGCGGCCTGCTCGTCGGTGTGGACCAGCGCCGCGTCGACGGAGCGGAGCAGCCGGGCGACCAGCGCCCGGTCGCCGGGCCGGCGCTCGTGCGGGACGACGTTGTGGCACAGCGCCACCACGCGGGGACTCACGACCCGTGGGCCGCAGCCGTCCCCCGCCCGCTGCAACCGCCGGGAGAACCGCCGGGATCGCAGGCCGGCGAGCAGCCCCAGATAGGCGGGCACCTGGAGCGGGGTCACCAGCACCAGCACCACCCCCTCGCGCGATGCCAGCTCACGTCCGGTGCGCCACCACGACACCGGCCGCGCCCAGGACAAGGGGTACGTCGTCGGCACGCCGCGAGCATCAGGCTCGACCGCGGAGCCGGCCGGCAGCCGGGCCTCCCCCGGGTAGAGCCAGCGTGGGTACTGCGCCGACCACGACACCACCGCGGCGGCGTGCCCCCGCGCCCCCAGCCGCAGCCCCAGCTGCTCGGTGTGCTGGGCGACCCCGCCCTTCCACGGGTGCGTCGGGCCGACCAGCGCCACCCGCAGCGCGCCCGGTCCGCTCACCCGTCGCTGCGCGAACGCACGATGAGGTCGGCGAGGAGCGCGATGGCTCCGACGATCAGCCCGGTGAGAAAGAGCAGCACGGTGTTGGTCGGGAAGTAGAACGGATGCACCACCATGTCGTAGCCGCCCTTGAGCAGGCCCACCGCCACCAGCCACAGCGCGACCGGCATGAGCACCTTGAGCGGGTTGAAGTACATGACCATCCGGAACACCTGCAGCAGGTAGCGGTAGGCGTCGCGCAGCGGGTGGAACTTGCTGGCGCCGGAGCGCTTGGCGTACTCGATCGGCAGGTAGGCGACCGGGTGCTGGTTGGACAGGAACGCCAGCGTGAGCGTGGTGACGCAAGAGAACCCCGGGGGCAGCAGCCGCAGGTACGGGCGGGCGACGTCGCGGCGAAAGGCCCGCAGGCCCGAGTTGAGGTCGGGGATGGCCGTGTTGGTGAGCCGCTCAGCGATCTTGCGGATGAGCCACTTCGCGGGCACCCGCACAACCTTGAGCGTGCCCTGCTCGGAGGTGCGCGCGCCGACCACCTGGTCGACGTACGGGTCGGCGTCGAGCAGCTTGACCAGCTCGGGGATCCGGTCGTTCGGGTAGGTCAGGTCGGCGTCGGTCCACACCACGACCTCGCCGCGGGCCTGCTGGGTGCCAATCCGCCGGGCCGTGCCGGAGCCGCCGTTGTGCGGGAACGCAACGACATGGAGGGCGGGGAAACGCGGCTCGAGCTCGCGCAGCCGTGCCAGCGTCGAGTCGGTGGAGGAGTCGTCGATGGCCACCAGCTCATAGCTGTAGCCGGACCCGTCCATGGCCGCGCAGATGCGCTCGACCTCGGCGACGACGTTGCGCTCCTCGTTGTAGCAGGGCAGCACGATCGTCACGTACGGACCGGCGCTCACGCGTTCGACGCTAGCGGACCCGGGCTACCCAGAGGTCGAGCACGAGCGGGCGAGGTGCGCTCGGTCGGGCCACGATCGTGCGCGCGTCCTCGGTGGTCTCCAGCGTCAGCACGTGCACCGGTGGGCCGGCCGCGGGGAGGTCGGTGATCCGCCCCGGCGAACTGGCCGCGACGAGCACCGGCGTACGACCGGCGGCGCGCACCTGGTCGACGACCTCCGCGAGGCGGCGGCGGTCGTACAGCTCCAGGTAGGCAACTGGGACGCCGCACGGGTCGCGGAGGACCGGCAGCCAGCGCACCCAGGTGAGCTCGTCGAGCACGATCGCGGTGTCTCCAGGACGGAAGGCCGCGCAGGCCCGCTCCACCGCCGCGATCGATCCGCGCTCGGTTGCCGTGGTGGCCAGCGGGGCGGTCGCGAGGGCGGGTGGGACGACCAGAGCGAGGACGCCGGCGCCCGCAGCCGCCGCGCGGAGGGTGCCGGGCGGGCAGCGCCGTACGGCCTCGCGGACGGCCCAGGTCGCGAGCAGCGCGAGCGCAGGAATCGCTACCTCGGCGAACCTGCGGGTCCACCACGGGTGGTCGGGGGTAATCGCTGGCCGCCAAAGGGTCAGCGCCGGCGATCCGAGCAGCAGCGGGAGCAGCGGCAGCCACGGGTGCCCGCCGCCCTGGACCACGCGGTACGCGAGGAGAGCCGCCCCGACGGCGGCGAGCGCCAGCGTCGGCCAGCCCACCCACCACGCCAGCCACTCCACCGAGCGCTCGTCGTAGGAGCGGGTGCCGTCGATGGGCAGCCCCTCCTCGTACTGCACGGCCTCGGTGAAGGTGTTGCGCCCCATCCGGTCCACCAGCCACAGCGGCCGGCTGAGCAGGAACAGCGCCACCAGCACCACCGCGCCGGCGGCCAGAGCGGGGGCGAGCCGGGTGGCCTGGCTTCCCCGCATGGCGTGCACCCATCGTGGCCTGCCGGTGGCGACCCCTACCGACACGGCAACCGCGGCGACGCACAGCACGGCAGCGCCCAGCACGGAGGGGCCGTTGCGCTCGAGGTAGGGCAGCGCCAGCGTGAGTCCGTCGAGCAGCCCGAACGCGGCGCCGGCGATCCAGCCGAGCACGTACCAACGCACCGGAGTACCGCGGCGGGCGAGCAACGCGACGCCGATGGCCACGAACGCCCACTCACGCAGTGCGTCGATGCGGACGAGCAGCAGCACGCCGAGCGCGAACCCCCCGGCCGCCGCCGCGAGTGGTGCGGCGCGGCCGGCCGCGACGTCGAGGAGCACCACCAGGGCGGCGGCGAGCAGCAGCAGTGCCAGCGGTTCGGAGTACGTCGCCCGCGCCACGAGCAGGAACGGGTAGCTGCAGGCCACCGCGAGCGCAACGAGCGGCGCCCAGCTGGCCCCGACGAGTCGTACGGCCACGCCGGCCAGCGCGACGACGCCGAGCCCGCCCACCACGGCCGGGACGATCAACAGGCCGGTCCAGCCGCCCAGCCACCACCCGACGGCGAGCAGCAGCGGGTGGCCGGTCATGAACTCCGGCACCACCCCGCCCTCGACGGCGAACGTGCCGGGGTTGTCCAGACGCAGGCCTGCCAGCGAGTCGCCGAACGCCGCCGGGTCCACCGGGATGGGCAGCGACCCCTGGGTGCCGTACCAGTGACCCGCGAGCGCGTACTTCGGTGCGTCGCGCAGCACCACAAACTCGGCGTGGGCGTACACCGACAGCGCGGTCACTGCGGCGCCCACTGCGAGCACCGAGGCCGCGACCCACCACGGCACCGGCACCGGACGCAGCCCCCGGGCGGCCGCCGTTGCCGCCAGCCCCGCGGCCGGCAGCCCGAGCAGCAGGGCGGGCAGTGGGCGGTAGGCGTCGACCAGCAACAACCCGAACGCGACCGCCAGCCAGGCTGCCACCGCGAGCGCCGGCAGCACGCCGAGCACCAGCAGCACCCGGCCCGCAGCGGTGCTGCCCGGGGTTGCCTGCTGGGCCGCGGGAGGCGCGTCCGACCCCCTCGGAGTGATACCGGCGTGAGCCTTCGACCTAGCCCCAGGCATGTGGCGCAACGCTAGCCCAGCGCGTCACTGGCGACGCACGTACGGCGTGGTCGTCGTCAGGGGCACGAAGCCCAGCCGTTCGAGGATGGGCAGGCTCTGCGCCGAGGCGTCGACGAGGAGGTAACGGGACCCCCGCTCGGCGGCCAGCCGGGCCCGGTGAGCCACCAATGCCCGGAAGATGCCTCGCCCTCTCCACCGGGGCAGCGTGCCGCCGCCCCAAAGGCTCGCGAAGTCCGCGCCCTGGTGGAATTCCACCCGCCCCGCGCACACCGGCTCATCACCGGCCAGCGCGACAACGGCAGCCAGGCTGTCGGGGGCATCCGCCAGCTGGGCACGCAGCGCCTGCCCGAGCCAGGCATGGTCCATGCCGAAGACCTTCTCGTGCACCCGCACGAGCAGGTCGATGCCCGGCGCGTCGCTGACCTGGACTAGGCGCACGCCTGGCGGCAGCGGGTCATCGGTACTCAGGTCGGCGATCTCCGCGAGCATCAGCGTCTCTTCTGCCTCCGGCTCGAATCCAGCCGCCCGCAGCCGCCCTGGCAGGTCCACCGGACGGTCGTACGCGTAGTGCTTCCACTCGAACGTCCGGCCCAGCTCAGCGAAGTAGCGCACCTGCTCGGCGATCGCCGCGTCGGCGGTCGACTCGTCGAGGTCCGACCACACCACCGCCGACCAGCCCCCGACGTCCGCGGCGACGTAGCGCTGGACCTGGCCGACCTGCTCGACCCGCGCACCGGAGCCGTCGGCCGTCGTGCTCCGCCGTACCTGCGCGTCGAACGCCGCGAGCGCGGCTTCCCGGTCCACGGGCAGCAATCGAGCACGCCGAGGGCGGGCGGCGCAACCGAGATGGTTTTCGCCGGCCGTACGCTCGCGTCTCGTGGCGAGCCCGGACACGCCGGCCGTGCTACTCGCGGGGCTGCTGCGCGCCGATGGCGCACGTCCGTTGCTGACGTTCTACGACGACGGGACCGGCGAGCGGGTCGAGCTGTCCGTGGCGACGTTCGACAACTGGGTCGCCAAGACCGCCAACCTGCTGCAGGGCGACCTTGGAGTCGGTCCAGGCGACCGCGTGGGGGTCAGCCTGCCGGCGCACTGGCAGGCGGCGGTGTGGGTGTGCGCCTGCTGGGCGGTCGGCGCGGCCGTGCTCCCCGGCAGGTGGGACGACGTGGCCGTGGCCGTGGTCGCGCCGGATCAGGTGCGCAAGGCGGAGGAGTCGACCGCCGGCGAGGTGGTCGCCCTGTCGCTGCGCCCGCTGGGTGGCAGGTTCATCGACCCGCTGCCCCGCCGGGTCCTCGACTACGCGGTCGAGGTGCCCGCCCAGGGCGACCGGTTTGCCCCGTACGCGCCCGTCGGACCGCACACCGTGGGCTGGGTTGAGGGCGGCAGCTCCGCCAACCTTGCCGACCTGGTCGCGGCCGCACATTCGCGAGCCGACCGGCTGGGACTGGCTGCGGGCGAGCGGCTGCTGAGCACGGCATCGCCGGCGACCTACGCTGGCGCGCTGGCCACGCTGCTGTTGCCGCTGGTGCTGGGCGGCTCGGTCGTTCTTGTCCGCAACCCCGACCCGGCTCGTCAGGCGCGGCGACTGGATGAGGAGCGGGTCAGCACCGTGCTGGCCTGACCCCAACGAGTCGGCGCCGGCGCAACAGCGCCCACGGGGTCGTACGGGCCGGTTCATTACAGTGAGGGCCGCGCCCGCCCGCGGGTGGCCAGCGCGCACGGAAGGCGAGGCTCAGATGGACAAGGTGGTCCCCACCGCGGCCGCGGCGGTCGCCGACATCGGCGACGGCGCGAGCCTCGCCGTCGGGGGCTTCGGGCTGTGCGGCAACCCTATGGAGCTCATTCGCGCCCTGCATGACGCCGGCGTCACCGACCTGCGCGTGGTCTCCAACAACTGTGGGGTCGACGACTGGGGCCTCGGTATCCTGCTGCGGGACAAGCGGATCGCCAAGATGACCTCGTCCTACGTGGGAGAGAACAAGGAGTTCGAGCGGCAGTTCCTCTCCGGCGAGCTCGAGGTGGAGCTGACCCCGCAGGGCACGCTGGCCGAGAAGCTGCGCGCCGGTGGCTGCGGCATCCCGGCCTTTTACACGGTCACCGGCGTGGGGACGCAGGTCGCCGTGGGCGGCCTGCCACAGCGCTACGACGGCTCGGGCGGGGTCGCCCAGGCGTCCGCGGCCAAGGAGACCCGCGAGTTCGGCGGACGCACGTACGCCCTCGAGGAGTCGATCAGCTGCGACTTCGCGCTCGTGCACGCCCGGCTCGGGGACCGCCACGGCAACCTCGTCTTCGCGGAGTCCGCGCGCAACTTCAACCCGCTGTGCGCGATGGCCGGGGGGCTCACCGTCGCCGAGGTCGAGGAGCTGGTCGAGCCGGGCGAGATCGACCCCGACCGGGTGCACCTGCCGGGGATCTTCGTCCAACGGGTGGTGCACGTGGGCACGGCTGTGGAGAAGCGGATCGAGCGGCGCACCGTACGGCCCCGTTCGGTGCCCGTCGACGACGCCGCGGCGGCCGCCGCCGGTGAGGAGGTCGGGTCCTGATGGCGCTCACCCGGGAGCAGATGGCGGCGCGGGCGGCTGGCGAGATCGAGGACGGCGCGTACGTCAACCTCGGGATCGGCCTCCCAACGCTGGTGCCCAACTACATCCCCGACGACGTCACGGTCGTCCTGCAGAGCGAGAACGGCATCCTCGGCGTCGGGCCGTACCCGGTGGAGGGCGAGGAGGACCCCGACCTCATCAACGCCGGCAAGGAGACGGTGACGGTCAACCCTGGTGCCGCGTACTTCGACTCCTCGCTGTCGTTCGGGATGATCCGCGGCGGCCACATCGACGCGGCGATCCTCGGCGCGATGCAGGTCTCCGGCCAAGGCGACCTCGCCAACTGGATGATCCCCGGCAAGATGGTCAAGGGCATGGGCGGGGCCATGGACCTGGTGCACGGAGCCAAGAAGGTCATCGTGCTCATGGAGCACGTCGCGCGGGACGGCTCGCACAAGATCGTCGAGGAGTGCACTCTCCCGCTGACCGGTACCGGCGTGGTTCAACGCGTGATCACCGACCTCGCCGTGCTCGACGTCGCCCCCGACGGCCTCGTGCTGCGCGAGCTCGCCCCGGGCGTCTCGGTGGACGAGGTACGGGACAAGACCGGGGTGCCGCTGCAGGTGCCGGCCGAGCCCGCGGTCATGGCCATTCCGGTGTCGCGCAGTGCAACCGGTGGCGACGGGCGATGCTGAACGTAACGTCCATCGCAACGAGCGCGAAGGACCTGCCGATGACCGCCACTGCAACCCGCGGAGGGTGGGCCGCCGCAACCGTCGTCGCGACCGGCAGTGGTCACGACCCCGGGCTGACGAGGTCACTTCGTACGGCGTTCCAGCAGCACCAGCGTCCGCGCTGGTCACGGCTGCATCGTCGACCGCAAGCAGCGCGGCGCGCGGACCTGAGCCGGACGTCCGGGTGCGCACGGTGATGCGCGACCTGGACATGCCGTGGGACGTCACCTTCCTGCCCAGCGGCGCGATGCTCGTCACCGAGCGGGATCGCGAGCGCATCCTGGTCAAGACGGCCGGCGGCAAGCGCCGCGTCGTCGCCGCCAACCTGGCCGGCGTGTGGAGTTCCGGTGAGACCGGACTGATGGGCATCGTCGCCGACCCGCGCTTCCGGCAGAACCGGCGGTTCTACACCTGTCACGGCTACGAGGACGCCACGACCACGGACGTCCGGGTCGCCGCGTGGCGCATCGACAAGGCGCTGCGCGACGCCCGCCGAGTCGAGGCACTGGTGACCGGCATCCCGGCGACCGACGGGCAGCACGGCGGTTGCCGACTGCGCTTTGGCCCCGGCGGCGCGTTGTACGTCTCGACCGGCGACGCCGCCTACTACCGCAACCCCCAGAACCTGCGCTCGCTCGGCGGCAAGGTCTTGCGCGTCGACCCCGACACCGGCAACGCGCTGCCGGGCAACCCGTACTACCGCAGCGAATACGTCAACAAGCGCAAGGTCTGGACGCACGGGCACCGCAACGTGCAGGGTCTCGCCCTGCGACCGCGCACCGCGCAGCGCGGCGGCAGCTGTGGTCGGTCGAGCACGGACCCGCGTGTGACGACGAGGTCAACCGGCTGGTGCGCGGCGCCGACTACGGCTGGGACCCGGAGCCCTACTACGACGAGTCGGTGGCGATGACCGACTTCTCGTTGCCCGGGCGGCAGCGTGGGGCGCGCTGGAGCTCGGGCTGTCCCACCGTCGCCACCAGCGGCGCGGGCTGGCTGGCCGGCAAACGGTGGGGCAGCTGGCGCGGCCGGCTGGCGGTGGCGGCACTCAAGGACTCAGCCCTGCGGCTCATGCGCTTCGACCGCTCCGGCGACCTGCTCGGCGTGCGGCTCGTGCCGGAGCTCGACGGGACGTACGGCCGGCTGCGCACCGCCCAGCTCGGCCCCCGCAACGTGCTGTACGTCACCACCTCCAACGGCGGCGGCAACGACCGGGTGCTCGCGGTCGTGGCGCGTCGGCGCTGACTGCTGCCCCGGATAACCTGCGGCGTATGACTGTTCTCGTGACCGGCGGCGCCGGCTACATCGGCGCCCATGTCGTCCGGTTGCTGCAGCAGCGCGGCGGTGATGTGGTCGTCGTGGACGACCTGTCCGCCGGCAGCGCCGAACGGATCGGCGGCGCGCGGCTGGAGACGCTCGACCTGGCGGCCGACTACGCCCCTGACCGGCTCGCCGAGGTGATGAAGGACGCCGCGGTGGACGCCGTCGTGCACTTCGCCGCCCGCAAACAGGTGGGCGAGTCGGTTGCCCGCCCGCCTGGTACTACGCGCAGAACATCGCCGGAACAGCTCACCTGCTGGAGGCGATGGACCGCGCTGGGGTGGGCCGGCTTGTCTTCTCATCGTCCGCGGCGACCTACGGCATGCCGGACACCGCGTCCATCACCGAGGACGTGACACCAAGGCCGATCAACCCGTACGGCGAGACCAAGCTGGCCTGTGAGTGGCTTGTCCGGGACGCCGTACGCGCGCGCACGACTGAGGGCGGTCAGCTTGCGCTACTTCAACGTGGCCGGGGCCGGCTGGCCCGACCTGGGCGATCAGGGCATCTTCAACCTGGTGCCGATCGCGCTGGACCGGCTGACCCGGGGCGAGCAGCCGCAGGTGTTCGGGAACGACTACTCCACCCCGGACGGCACCTGCATCCGCGACTACGTGCACGTCCTCGACCTGGCCGACGCGCACCTGGCGGCGATGGACTACCTCGACCGCGAGCAGCGGCCCTATGACACGTTCAACATCGGCACCGGGCGCGGCGCCTCGGTGCAGGAGGTGCTGCGCGAGGTGGCCCGCGCGACCGGCCTCGACGTGTCACCGGAGGTCGTCGCTCGCCGGGCCGGCGACCCACCGACGCTGGTCGCCGACGTCAGCCGCATCCGGGACACCCTCGGGTGGACCGCCGGCCACGACCTGCCCGCGATCGTGGCGTCCGCCTGGGCGGCCTGGCCACGCCGCTGATCCGCAATCGCCGGAGCCGTGCGCCGCGCTTGGCCCCAGCGAAGCGCTAAGCCGAGACTCAGGCCGCGCGTGGTGGGCGTAGTCGTGTGATGTGGTCTGGTCGTGGTGGGGCGAGGGTCGCGGCGGGCGGTGCGGCGACCCCGTCCAGGGGGTAGTGGGTCAGTTTTGGGAACCAGCTCACCGTCGAGCCAGCCGAGGGCTCCAAGTGGGCTAGGTGGCCATAGCATCGATAGATGAGCTGGCCGGAGGCGTTCGCGGTCGGGTATTCGGACTGGACGGCCGAGATAGCCGACGATGTGCCGTTCTACGTTGGGCTCGCCGCGGAAGCCGACGGTCTGCTCGTCGAGCTTGCGGTCGGGAACGGTCGTGTCGCCATCCCGGTTGCACGCGAGACGGGCCGCCGCGTCATCGGGATCGATTCATCGCCAGCGATGCTTGAGCAGGCGCGGGTACGTGCCACCGAGGCAGGCGTAGAACTCGATCTGCACCTTGGCGACATGCGCGACCTTGAGCTGGAAGAGCCCGCCGCGCTGATCTACTGTCCCGCTCGCTCGCTCCTCCACCTGCCCAGCTGGGTCGACCGGCGCCGGACCTTTGAGCGTGTCGCCGCGACGCTCCGGCCGGGCGGGCGATTCGCATGGAACGCTTTCGCCTTCGACCACCAACTCGCGGCAAGCCTGGACGGACAACGTCAGGTCGACGGACCGATGCCGCCTCACACCCCCCGGTACGCCGTGGGGACAAACCGGATCGACCTTGTTCTTGACGACGGCAGTACGAGCTCCCTTTGGTGGGCGACTAAGAACGAGTGGTTGGGGCTCATTGATACTGCGGGTCTCGAGATCGAGGCTCTCTACGGCGGATTCGACGGAGTTCAGTTCGACGATAACAGCAGTGAGTATGTCTTCGTCACACGCCGTCCATGACGGCGCGGGCGAGTCGCCACCATCGTTCTGCTCCTCGGTGTTCGGGTCAGCCGGCAACACCCCGCCGGCCGACGCCGACGTAGTGGCCGACGCCTTCCCGCCCGGTATCTCGAACATTCGTTCGATCCTAATGCTGGCGTCTGACAAAGCCGGGGCTCAGGACTACTCCTCGCTCTCCTCGCTGTCGTCCAGGTACTTCACCGCGGTGCGGGCGGGACCGTCGTACACGAGGCGGCCTTCGTGGAGCACCAGGCCCCGTGAGCAGAGCCGGGTGATCGTGCGGGCGTTGTGGCTCACGACGACAAGGGTGCGGCCGCTGTCTCGCAGCTCCCGGATGCGGCGCATGCACTTCTTCTTGAAGGGCCGGTCCCCTACGGCGAAGATCTCGTCGATGAGGAAGATCTCCGGGTCGGTGTGTACGGCGACCGAGAACCCCAGCCGCATGTGCATGCCGGAGGAGTAGAACTTCACCTCCGTGTCGAGGAACTTCTCGATCTCGGAAAACTCGACGATCTCGTCGAATCGACGGGAGATTTCGCTCTCGCCCATGCCGAGGATGGCGCCGTTGAGGAAGATGTTCTCCCGGCCGGTCAGCTCCGGGTGCAGGCCTGCTCCGACCTCGATCAGCCCGGCGATGCTGCCTCGCACCCGGACGCTGCCGGTGTCGGGGCGCAGCACGCCGGAGATGAGCTTGAGCAGGGTGCTCTTGCCCGACCCGTTGAGCCCGAGCAGCCCCACGGTTTCGCCCTGCTCGACTCGGGCGGAGATGTCGTCGAGGGCAAGGAAGTTGTTGGAGAGGTCCTTTCCGCGCACCGCCGAGACCGCGAGGCCCTTGAGCGAGCGGTTGTGCCGCAACGTGAAGCCCTTGCTGACCCCGTCGATGACGACGGCCGGAGCGCGACCGGCCATGCTCACAACTCCTGCGCGAAGCGGCCTTCGAACCGCCGGAAGACCAGCTGGCCGATCGCGAGAACGACAAGGGCGACGAGCAGTGCGATGCCCCCACGCAGCCACAGGTCCGGTGGAAGCGGCAGGCTGCCGTCGGTGCCCTCGTACCAGAACGCGCGCCGCAGCAGGCTGATGGCGATCGTCACGGGGTTGGCCAGGTAGATGTTGACGAGCCATGGGTAGTCCTGCAGCGCCGCCGAGTCACGGACCTGCGTCCAGGAGTAGATCGTCGGGGACGACCAAAAGACGATGAGGCTCATCAGGTCGACGAGGTTGCGCGTGTCCCGGAAGTACACGTTGGCCGTCGACGCCAGCAGCCCCGCACCCGTGACAAGGGTGCCGACGATGAGCAGCCCAAGCAGCCCAGCCAGCAGGCCGAGCGGGTCTGGCGACCAGCCCAGCAAGACCGCGCCGACCAGGAGGATCAGCGTCTGCGGGATGAGGTGCACCCCGGCCACGATCACGGAAGCGACCGGGAACATCTCCCGCGGCAAGAGGATCTTGCGGACGAGCGCGGAGTTGGTCACGATCGACCGGGTCGACGCCCCGAAACCCTCGTTGAAGAAGTGCACGAACATGATCCCGCAGAAGAGATAGGTCGGGAAGTCCGGGATCGCCTCCCGGCCGTTGAGGACCAGGCCGATGACGAAGTAGTAGACGCAGAACTGCACGAGCGGCTTGAGCAGCGTCCAGCCGAGGCCGACCACCGAGCCCCGGTAGCGGACCCGCAACTCCTTGCGGACGAGCAACCGGAGCAGGTAGCGGCGCCGGAAGACGTCGACCAGCCCTTGGCCCCGCCCAGGGTCGGTCAGGGCCGAAGCGTCGACTGGCTGTTTTGCCGGCAGCAGGGTCGCGGACAACTGGTCAGCCTCGTCTAGCGGCGTCGAACGTCCCGCGCCAGGTTTCCGGCGCGGTCGTACGGTCCGCAGCCGCGCGGTAAGTCGCCCGCAAGCGAGGCCACTCAGTGACCAGCCGCTGGTGGGTGGTGATACTGCGGCGGAGCAGGTCGAAGAAGCGCCGGGAGTCCCGGTGGTACCACGCAGCGCCGGTGCCGTCCATGGTGGAGACGACGGCGCTGTCGAACTGGGACAACATCCACCACCGGGCGTCCATGGCGGCGATGCTCGCCTCCGGTTGCCGGGCCGCACCGGGTCGTACGGGTGTCCCCTGGCGGAGCACGGAGACAGCGGCAGTCACTGCGGTGCCGACCAGACCGCGTGGCGCAGTCGGGTCCTTGCCGCGTCGGGGTGGCTTGGGCCGCCGGGCAGGCGGGAACGCGCCCGGGTCCTTGGAGGGCCGGCCGTCGGGGAACTTCGCCCGCAGCGCCCGAATCTCGGGGAGCTTCCCGAGCAGCTGCGGGTGCAGGTGGCCAGGACCGGCCAGCAGGTCCTCCAGCGCGCGCAGCCGCAGCTCTGCGGTGGCGTACTGCATCCCCAGCAGGTGCTTGAGCTGATGGTTGAAGCTTTCCTGCACCATGTTGCCGCCCCGCTCGTACGGCGAGTGCAGCAGCGCGGCGACCATGCGGTTGCGCTGATGGAAGTAGGCCTGCCAGTCCAGCGCGTCGTCCTTGTCGGTCCACGGCACGTGCCAGACCGCGTTGCCCGGAAGGGTCACCGTGGGGTAGTCGGCGGCCCGGGCGCGCAGGCCGTACTCGGCGTCGTCCCACTTGATGAAGAACGGCAGGGACAGTCCGATGTCCTTGACGATCTCGACGGGGATGAGGCAGCACCACCAGCCGGTGTAGTCCACGTCGAGGCGGCGGTGCAACCACGGGGTGTTTCGCAGGCCGTAGCGCGCGAAGTCGTGATTAGGGTGCGCCCCGGGCGCCGGTCCCCACCAAAAGCGCCACTTTTGCACGGCCTCGCCGAAGCTGTGCAGCACCGCCCGCGCGTACAGGCTGAACATGTGGCCGCCGACGATCGTCGGCACCCGGCAGCGGTCGGCGAAGGCAACGGCACGCAGCAGGCTCTCGGGTTCGGCGACGATGTCGTCGTCGAGCAGCAGGACGTACGTGCTGCGTCCGGCGCGCACGGTCTCGTCCATGGCGCGGGCGAAGCCGCCGGAGCCGCCGAGGTTGCCCTGGTCGATGACGCGCAGCCGGTCGGCGATGCCCTTGGTCTTGTCGGCGAAGTCGGGCTGGTCCTCCACCCGGTCGTTGCCCTGGTCGACGACGAGGATCTCGTCGATCAGCTCGAGCACGTCAGGAGACTCGGCGAACTGTCCGAGCAGGTTGAGGCAGTACTCCGGGCGGTTGTACGTGGTGATGCCTATGGTGACCGTGCCCCTGCTCTGGGCCCGCCCGTCGGCCGCCGGCAGGCACCACGCCGCCTCCTCGAGCACGGCGGCCCGGCGACCGGCGACGACGTCGAACCAGTACCAGCCGCCGTCGGCGAAGGGCAACAGCGTCAGCTCGAACGCAAGCTCCTCGGCGTCCCGCCCGACCGTCTGCACGAAGCCGACCCGCTGGCTGCGACCGTCGGCCGTCGACCGGTAGACGATCACCGTCGCGTCCCCGGCGATACGGACCCGCAGGGTCACGGCGGACACGGTGGTCCAGCGCCGCCAGTAGCTGGCTGGGAAAGCGTTGAAATACGTCGCGAACGACACCCGGCTGCCGGCCGCGACCCGCAGGCTGCGCCCGGACAGCACGGAGTTGGGCTGCTGGGCAACGGCAGCCAAGACGGACTGCGCAGCGCCGGTCTCGTCGCCGCCGGCGGCCTCCGCGGAACCGGCGGCAGCCCCGCTGATCGCCACGGCAGCACCGTCCAGCGAGCTGTCGACGTACAAGGGGAGGACGTCGAGGTCACGGTCGGCGGGGAGGACGACCCGCTGGAGGACGCTCCAGTCGGCCTGGACGCTCACTCCTCGACACCTCCACTGGCCAGGGCGGCCCCCTCGGCGAAGTGCGGACGCAGCCGGTTGTCGTACATCGTCAAGGCCGAGCCGATGGCCATGTGCATGTCGAGGTACTTGTAGGTGCCGAGCCGGCCGCCGAACAACACGCTCGGCTCGCCCTTGGCCCGCTCACGGTAGCGACGCAGCCGCGCCCGGTCCTCCGCTGTGTTGATCGGATAGTACGGCTCGTCACCGCGCGCCGCGAAGCGGGAGTACTCCCGCATGATCACAGTCTTGTCGCTCGGGTAGTGCGTCCGCTCGGGATGAAAGTGGCGGAACTCGTGGATGCGAGTGTAGGCGATGTCCTCATCGGCGTAGTTCATCACCGGCGTGCCCTGGAAGTCGCCGGTTGGCAGAACCTCGAGGTCGAAATCGAGGGTACGCCAGCCCAGCTCACCCTCGGCGAAGTCGAAATAGCGGTCCAGCGGTCCGGTGTAGACCACCGGCACCGCGCCGAGCACCTCCTCCTTCAGGTCAAAGAAGTCGGAGGAAAGCCGGACCTCGATCCGGGGGTGGTCGGCCATCCGCTCCAGCCAGGCGGTGTAGCCGTCGACCGGCAGCCCCTCGTAGGTGTCGCTGAAGTAGCGGTTGTCGTAGGTGTAGCGCACCGGGAGCCGGGAGATCACCGCGGCCGGCAGGTCCTTGGGGTCGGTCTGCCACTGCTTGGCGGTGTACCCGCGGATGAACGCCTCGTAGATCGGCCGCCCGATGAGGGAGATCGCCTTCTCCTCGAGGTTGCGCGCCCCTTCGCTGGCGACCTCCGCGGCCTGCTCGGCCACGAGCGCCCGCGCCTCGTCCGGGGACATGACCCGGCCGAAGAACTGGCAGACCGTGCCGAGATTGATCGGCATCGGAAAGACCTGTCCCTTGTGCACGGTGTAGACGCGGTGCTGGTAGCCGGTGAAGCCGGTGAAGCGGTTGACGTACGCCCACACCCGCTCGTTGGACGTGTGGAAGAGGTGCGCGCCGTACCGGTGCACCTCGATGCCGGTCTGGGGCTCCGGCTCGCTGTAGGCGTTGCCGCCGATGTGCTCGCGGCGGTCGAGCACCAGCACGTCGAGGCCGAGCTCGGTGGCGCAGCGCTCGGCGATCGTGAGCCCGAAGAACCCGGATCCCACGACGACCAGATCGGCTCTCACTGACGCTCCAGACGAGGGTTCGGCGGTCGGTTCAGCGTACTGGCGCCGACCGGCTCGGCCCGCGTTCGCCTCGCGTGGCGATGAAGCGCCGGTACGCCCGCCGGCGCAGCGCCACCGGTACGAAGCGGTAGCCGCCGCGCACCGCGACGTTGCGGACGAACTGGCCGCGGCTGATGAAGCCCTCGCCCAGCAACCGGCGCTGCAGCTCGACCTCGGAGCGCAGGAGGTCGCGCCCGCCGCGGCGGTCGTACGCGCCGGCGCCGACGCGGTACAGGACCAGCGGCTCGCCAACGTTGGCCACCCGGGCTCCCCGCGCGATCATGCGGGCGAACAACAGGTAGTCCTCCATCAGCGGCACGTGCTCATACCCTCCCGCGGCGCGTACCGCGCTGCGCCGGTAGACGACGGTCGGGTGATTGAAGGGGTCGGCGAAGCGGGAGTAGCTGACGATCTCGGCGGGGTCAGTGGGCGGGGTGCGCCGGCCGACGATGGCGCGCTCGTCGAGGCCGAACTCCAGCAGCGCGGACCCGATGAGGTCCGCGCCGGCCTCGATCAGCGGCAGCTGGACGGCGAAGCGGTGCGGCAGGCTGATGTCGTCGGCGTCCATGCGCGCCACGATGTCGTGCCGGCACGCGGCGAGCCCGGCCTCCAGCGCCGGCCCGAGACCCGCGTTGTCAGCGAGCCTGACGCGGGTGACGGGCATGGGCGCCGCAGCGACGAGCTCGGTCAGGCAGCTGTCCAGCTCGTCGGGGACCGGCCCGTCCTGCACCAGCACGACCTCGTCGGGGCGGCGGGTCTGCTCGTGCACGGCGCTGCGGAACGCCCGCCGGACGAAGTCGGGGCGGTCCCCCGCCCACACCGGCATGAGCAGCGAGAACGGCTCCGGTTGGGTGCAGCCGATCGGGTCCTCCGTCGCCGGGCCGATGTCCTCCGGGGCGGGGGGAGCGACGGCGCCGGGCAGGCCCACGGGGACCTCGAGGCCGGCGTCGGCGAGCAGCCGCTGCGTCGGGCGGGGCCCTTGCCACAACCCGTCGACGGTCCCCCGTAACAGCCCGCGGGCGAGCGTGGCCCGGTTGCGTGAGCGCAGCGCCGTACGCGCCCAGCGCCGCGCGGTCGACCCCGCGTACAGAGCCTTCTCCGCGGGTGACAGCGCGGAGCTGCGGGTGAACAGCCACAGCTTGTTGCGGACCTCGAAGTAGAAGCGCTCCCCCGGATCCGCGTCGGTGGCGCCGAACGTCCGCGTCTTGTGCACGACGACGCTGGCCGGGCAGAGCAGGCCGCGCCGGCCGCGCAGCAGCCGTGTCGTGTACTCGAAGTCGTCGTTCCACAGGAAGTAGTCGGCGACGGGCAGCCCCCGCTCGCGGATGACCGCCGCGTCGAGCAGCACCGAGACGAACGACGCGGAGCGCACCGGCACGCACCCGACCGCCTCGGCCGCCGCCCGTTCCGCAGCGGAGGCACCGGGCTTGCGCCGCGGGGTGTTCATCGGATGAGCGCGTCCGTCAGTCCACAGCACGCGGCTGGCGACCAGCGTCGGCGGCTGCGGACCCGGGTAGCCGGCGCGGGCGGCGAGCAGCGCCTCCAGCGCCTGCGGCTCGGGAACCGCGTCGTCGTCGAGAAGCCAGACGGCACCCACCTCGCGGCGCATCGCCTCGGCGATCCCGGCGGCGAAACCCCCCGCCCCTCCGGTGTTGTACGGCAGCGCGACCAGGTCGACGTACGGGAAGCGCTCGCGCACCATGTCTGGCGTACCGTCGGAGGAGGCGTTGTCGACGACGATGAGCGCGTCGGGCGGACGGCTCTGCGCACTTAGAGCGGTCAGCGCTTCGGCCAGCAGCTGACGGCGGTCGTGCGCGACGACCACCGCCGCCACCCGGACACTGCTGCGCTCGCTGTCGCGGTCGCTCAACCTCAGCCCTCGACCGCGCGGCAGACGATGCCGGCCTCCGCGGCCGGCACGCCCGCCCGTGGCCCCGGGGGTGTGGAGTCGGGCGTCGGGCGTCCGGCGGAGGTCGGGCGCTCTCCCGGCCGCTGCGCTCCCGCGCCGCGCGCCGGCCGCTGCACCGCCGGTCCGCCCGCGATCACCCGCGCCACGATCTCATGCACCTCCTCGTAGTCGGCGTCCCACGGCTCGACCAGCGGCGGCATCAAGGACACCTGGGTGAGCGGCTGGCCACTCGCCCGGCGGGCGGCCTCCAGCAGGTCGGCGACGTCGGCTCGCGGGATGTCCGTATCGACGATCTTTTGCGAGGCGGCGGCGATCTGCTGGAAGCGTGACATCACCTGCGCGGGGTCGAGCTGGTTGGCCATCGCGGCGAGCACACACTTCTGCCGGGCCATGCGGTCATAGTCGCTCGTGCCCTCCCGGGACCGGGAGAACCACAGGGCGTGGAACCCGTCGAGGCGCTGCACCCCCGGCTCGATGTAGCCGCTGATCGGGGCCGAACCGCCGCCAATCGGCACCCGGTTGCCGATGTCGACACGGATGCCGCCGAGCGCGTCGATGAGATCCTGGAAGCCACCCAGGTCAACCAGGACCGTGTAGCCGACCTCCAGGCCGGTGACGCCCTCGACCGCGTCCTTGGTCGCCTCGATGCCGGGCTCGGCCACGCCGGGAAAGAGCCGGCGGTGGTTGTCGGCCCACGTGTACACCGCGTTGAGCAGGCAGTCGGTGCACTTGAAGCCGTTGGGGAATCGCTGGTGCATGACCGTGCCGGTCGGGAACGGCACGTCCTCCATGTTGCGCGGCAGGCCGAACATCACCGTGCGACCGGTGACGGCGTCGACGCTGACGAGCGTGATGCTGTCCGGGCGCAGGCCCACCCGGTCCGGCCCAGCGTCCCCGCCGAGCAGCAGGATGTTGTAGCGGCCGTCGATGGCGCCGGCAGCCGCCCCGTCGGCGAAAAGGCCGGCGACCAGGTCGCGCTGCACACCGACGAGGTGGGAGGCGACCAGCAGCGCACCGGCCACGGCGATCGCGAGGACGCTGGTGACGGAAAAGACGGTGAGCCGCTGGGTCCGCTCCAGGGCCAGCGGGCGCCCAAGCCGCCAGGCGTCGGCGAACAGCACCAGCCACCCCAGGGCCAGCACGGCTAGCAGACTTTGCAAGACGTCCAGCGCGAGGGTATGGGTGAGCACCTCGAGCATGACCTGCGGCCGGAGCAGCCCGACGACCGCGAGCGCGAGGGCGGTGCCGGCCACCGTCGCGGCGATGCCGAGCGCCACCCGGCCGAGCCGCCGGTGGCCGGTGAGCACCTGGGCGGAGCCGGGGAGTACGAGGGTGAGCAGGAGCAGGGTGAGCGCCCGCCGGTAGCGGGCGCGTCCGGCGTCGAGCGGGCTCGCTACGCGGGCGCCGCCGACACGCTCGGAGGGCTGTTGCGCCAGCATGTTGGCTCCACATCCGGGCCGGCGGCCACAGCCGCCACGGCGCCACGTGCGCGGCGCGAGGTCGCCACGGCACCCGGCGGGTTTCGGCGCCCAGTATCGCCACGGCCCGGCGCCGGAGGGGTCGTCGCCGCGCCGGGCGAGGGCGATCAGGTGGCGGCGGCGTCCGCGCGCCGGGAGGCGCGGATCGCTTCACGGCGAGCGAGCCGGTGCGTGCGCCGGATCCCAGCCTCGGCGAAGCGGCGCCGGTCCTCCTCCGTCTCGGGAAGCACCGGCGGGACCACCCGGGGCCGCCCGTCGGCGTCGACCGCGACGAACACCAGGTACGCGGTCGCCACCCGCGCGCGCGGGACGCCGGCCTCGTTCCACGGTTCGGAGAGGACCTGTACGCCCACCTCCATGGAGGTGCGCCCGGCCCAGTTGACCTGCGCGTGGGCATGGACCAGGTCACCCACCCGTACCGGCTCGAGGAAGTCCATCTCGTCCATGGAGGCCGTGACCGCAGACCCGCCGGAGTGGCGCTGCGCCACGGCCCCGGCGACCTCGTCGACCAGCTTCATGACGACGCCACCGTGCACGGTCCCGAGCAGGTTGGTGTCGAGCGCGGTCATGATCCGCGACAGCGAGGTCCGCGCTGCCGACGTCGGTCGGCCCGGCTGGCGGGCGAGCTCGCTGGGTTGCACGCGGTCAACGCTACGACGTGCGTCCGCCACAGCCGCGGCGTGCGTCCCACGCCTCAGCCGCGCCCGGCGTAGCGTCCCGTCCATGGCGAGCCACCACCCGGCGCCGGACGACCGCACGCGGGTCCTCCCCGTACCGGCGGCTGTCGGCGCCAGCCCGGTTGGACCCGGCGGAGGACGAACACGTCGGCGCCGCTTCGGCTTCGGGCGGGCCTTGCTGTTCGTTGTCGCGCTGCTGCTGGCGCTCCTCCTGCTGCTCGGATGGCTGGCCTGGTCGCGCATCGACAAGGTCGCGGCGATCCCGGACGACGACGCACGGGCCGCCCAGTCAGCCGGCCAGATCTACCTCCTGGTCGGGTCTGACAGCCGTGAGGGGCTGGACGAGGAGGAACGCGGTGAGCTCGCGACCGGCAACGTCTCCGGGCAACGCACCGACACGATCATGCTGCTGCACCTGCCCGAGAGCGGCCGGCCGGCGCTGGTGAGCCTGCCGCGGGACTCGCTGGTCGAGATCCCGGGCTACGGGGAGGAGCGCATCAACGCCGCGTACGCCTTCGGCGGTGCGCCGCTGCTCGTCGAGACCGTCGAGTCAGCCACCGGGGTCCGCGTCGACGACTACGTGGAGATCGGTTTCGGCGGGTTCGCGAGCATCGTCGACGGCCTGGGCGGGGTGCAGGTCTGCCTCGACGAGCCGATCCAGGACCCCAAGGCCGGTCTCGACCTCCCCGCCGGTTGCCAGGAGCTCGCCGGTCCCGACGCGCTTGGCTACGCGCGCACCCGCTACACCGCGACCGCCGACCTGGGCCGGGTGCAGCGGCAGCGGGAGTTCCTCGGCGCAATCGCCGACAAGGCCACCAGCCCGGCCACCCTGCTCAACCCACTCACCCTGGCCCGTACCACCCTCGCCGGCGGCGATGCGCTCGTCCTGGACGAGGACACCGGTCCGATCGACCTCGCCCGCTTCGCTCTCGGGCTGCGCTCGGTCACCGGTGGCGGCGGTGACACGCTGACCGTCCCGCTCGCCTCGATCGGCAACACCGTCACCTGGGACCCCGAGCTCTCCGCCCAGTTGTTCGCGGCGCTGCAGGAGGGCGACGAGGTCCCGCCCGACGTCCTCGCGGCTGCCCGCGCCCAGGCCGGCACCTGAGCCTGGTCGTCACCCGCGCAGCAGCTGGCGAGCCATGACCACGCGCTGGATCTGGTTGGTGCCCTCGTAGATCTGGGTGACCTTGGCGTCGCGCATCATCCGCTCGACGGGATGGTCCTTGACGTAGCCGTACCCGCCGAGCAGCTGCAGAGCGTCGGTCGTGACCTCCATCGCCACGTCGGAGGCGTAGCACTTGGCCGCCGCACCTAAGAACGGCAGCCCCGGCTCGTCCCGCTCGCTGGCGGCCGCCGCTCGATAGGTGAGCTGGCGGGCCGCCTCCAGCTTCATGGCCATGTCGGCGAGCATGAACTGCACGCCCTGGAAGTCGGCGACCGGACGGCCGAACTGGCGGCGCTCCTTCACGTACGCCGTCGCGTGCTCCAGCGCCCCCTGCCCGATACCCACCGCCTGGGCGGCGATCGTGATCCGGGTGTGGTCGAGGGTGCGCAGCGCCGTACGCAGCCCCGTGCCGGGCTCCCCCACGAGGCGCTCGGCGGGCAGCCGTACGGAGTCGAGGTAGACCTCGCGCGTCGGGGAGCCCTTGATGCCCAGCTTGCGCTCGGGCGCGCCGAAGGACACCCCGGGGTCGTCCCGCTCGACGACAAAGGCCGAGATGCCGTCGGCGCCGGCGGCAGCGTCGGTGACCGCCATGACCGTGTAGTAGGCGGACACCCCCGCGTGGGTCACCCAGCGCTTGACGCCGGTGAGCACCCAGCCGTCCCCGTCCGCGCCGGCGCGCGTACGCATGCTCATCGGGTCGCTGCCTGCCTCCGGCTCGGAGAGCGCGAAGGAGAACAACGCGTCTCCAGTCGCCACCGCCGGCAGGTAGCGCCGCTTCAGACTCTCGGATCCGGCGAGCAGCAACGGCAACGTCCCCAGCTTGTTGACCGCGGGCACCAGCGCCGTCGAGGCACACACCCGCGCCACCTCCTCGATCACCAGGCAGGTGGCAAGCGCGTCGGCGCCGGCGCCGCCGTACTCCTCCGGTACGTGTGGGGCGTGGAAGTCGGCGGCGCGCAGCGCCTCGTACGACGCCTGCGGGAACTGCGCGCTCGCGTCGACGTCCGCGGCGTACGGCGCCACCTTGTCCGCGCACACCGCGCGCACGGCCTCGCGGACCGCCTCATGCTCGGCTGAGAGCCGGTACGCCGAGAAGTCGGGTTCCACGTTTGACGATCGTAGTGACGGTGCTGGCTAGCATCCGGCCTGTGACCTCTCGCCTGACGGTGCTCGGCACCGGTTATCTCGGCGTCACGCATGCCGCGTGCATGGCCGAGCTCGGCCATGAGGTGCTCGGCATGGACGTCGACGCCGGCAAGGTCGCCCGGCTCCGGGAGGCGGCGCTGCCGTTCTACGAGCCGGAGCTCGAGCCGCTCCTGCGCAAGCACGTCGAATCCGGACGGCTGCGCTTCACCACCTCCTACGCGGAGGCGGCCGACTTCGGCGACGTTCACTTCCTCTGCGTGGGGACGCCGCAGCGGGTCGACGGCCTGGCGGCCGACCTGTCCCAGGTCGAGGCGGTCGTCGAGGGGCTCGGCCCCCACCTGCGGCGCCCTTGCCTGGTGGTCGGCAAGTCGACGGTGCCCGTCGGCACCGCGGCGTGCGTCGCTGCCCGGCTGGCCGAGCTCGCTCCGGCCGGGCCGGAGGTCGAGCTGGCGTGGAACCCCGAGTTCCTCCGCGAGGGCTTCGCCGTCGAGGACACGCTGCGCCCGGACCGGATCGTCCTCGGCGTCACCACCGGACACGCCGAAGTAGTTCTGCGCGAGGTGTACTCGTCGCTCATCGCGGACGGCGTGCCGGTGGTGGTCACCGACCTGCCGACTGCTGAGCTGGTCAAGGTCAGCGCCAACGCGTTCCTGGCCACCAAGATCTCTTTCATCAATGCCGTCTCCGACGTGTGTGAGGCCAGCGGTGCGGACGTCACCCGGCTGGCTGACGCGATGGGCTACGACGTCCGCATCGGCCGCCGGTTCCTCAACGCCGGGCTGGGCTTCGGCGGCGGCTGCCTGCCCAAGGACATCCGCGCCTTCATGGCCCGCGCTGGTGAGCTGGGTGCCGGGCAGGTGCTCTCGCTCCTGCAGGAGGTCGACGCGATCAACGTACGTCGCCGCCAGCGCGTCGTGGAGCTGGCCCGTGAGCTGAAGGGCGGTGACCTGCTGGGCTGCCGGGTGGCCGTGCTCGGGGCGGCGTTCAAGCCGGACTCCGACGACATCCGCGACTCCCCGGCGCTGGAGGTCGCCGGTCAGATCCAGCTGCAGGGCGCCCAAGTGTGCGTCTACGACCCCAAGGCCATGGCCAACGCGCGGCGGCTGTTCCCCACCCTCGACTACGCCGAGTCGGTCGCGCAGGCCTGCCAGGGAGCGCACCTCGTGCTGCACCTCACCGAGTGGTCGGAGTTCCGCGAGATAGACCCGGTCGCCCTCGGCGCCATGGTCGATCGTCGGGTCCTCCTCGACGGGCGCAACTGCCTCGACGCTGATGCCTGGCGGGCGGCGGGCTGGACCTACCGCGGGCTGGGCCGTCCATGACCGTCGCACCGTGGGGCGACCCCGAGGTGATCCGGCGCGTGCTCACCTCCTGCGACACCTGGGCCATCGTGGGGCTGGCGGACAACCCCGGACGGGCGGCGTACGGCGTCGCCCGGACCCTGCAACGTGCCGGCAAACGCATCGTGCCGGTGCATCCGCGTGCGGAGACCGTCCACGGCGAGCCGGGGTACCGTTCACTGGCGGAGATCCCGTTCCTGGTGGACTGCGTTGACGTGTTCCGGCGTAGCGACGCGGCCGGCGCCGTGGCCGACGAGGCGGTGAGCATCGGTGCCCGGGCGGTGTGGTTCCAGCTCGACGTGGTCGACGAGGCGGCCTACCGGCGGGTCCGCGAAGCCGGGATCGACATGGTCATGGACCGCTGCCCCGCGATCGAGCTCCCCCGCCTGGCGGGTCCCTGACGCCGGCGTGCCCGCACCCTGACAAGCCCTGACCGGGAGCCCCGGGTGACCAGCGCGGGACAGGATGCCGTGCCATGAGGGCCCTGACGTTCGACCGCTTCGCCGGACCCCTGACGATCCGTGACGTCCCCTCGCCGGACCCAACACCCGAGGGTGTGATCGTACGGGTGGGGGCGAGCGGCATCTGCCGCAGTGACTGGCACGGCTGGCAGGGCCACGACCCGGACATCCGCCTGCCGCACGTACCAGGCCACGAGCTGGCCGGCACGGTGGAGTCCGTCGGTGACGACGTACGGCGGTGGCGTCCGGGCGACCGGGTCACGGTGCCGTTCGTCTGCGCGTGTGGTCGCTGCCGAGCGTGTGCAGCCGGGGAGCACCAGGTCTGCACCAGGCAGACTCAGCCGGGCTTCACCCACTGGGGATCGTTCGCCGAGTTCGTCATCGTCCACGGTGCCGACGTCAACGCGGTGGCGCTGCCGGAGGACATGTCCTTTTCGACCGCGGCCAGTTTGGGCTGTCGGTACAGCACCGCCTTCCGGGCCGTCGTGCACCACGGTCGGGTCCGCCCGGGCGAGTGGGTGGCGGTGCACGGCTGCGGCGGCGTGGGCCTCTCGGCGGTGCAGGTGGCGGTGGCCGCAGGTGGCCGAGTTGTCGCGCTCGACATCTCGGCGGGAGCCCTCGAGCTGGCGGCCGACCTCGGCGCGGAGACCCTCATCGACGCCCGTGAGGTTGGAGACGCCGGCGTAGCCGCCGCGATCGTGGACCTGACCGGCGGCGGTGCTCACGTCTCCCTGGACACGCTCGGCCACCCCGTCACCTGCGTCGGCTCGCTCAGCAGCCTTCGTCCGCGCGGGCGGCATGTGCAGGTGGGGCTGCTCCCCGCGGCCCAGGGCCGACCGCTCATTCCGATGGAGCGGGTGATCGCGCTGGAACTGCAGCTGCTGGGCAGCCACGGCATGGCCGCGCACGGCTACCCGGAGCTGCTCGGGCTCATCGCCGTCGGTCGGCTGCGCCCCGAGCTGCTCGTCACCAGCCAGCTGACCCTCGACGCAGCCGGTGAGGCACTCAGCAACGTCGGTCAACGACCCGGGATGGCGGTGATCACCGCCTTCTGACCGTGCGCGGCGGCGGAGGAGGCGTCGGCGGCTCGCCTCAGGCGGCGCCTCGCTCGGGACTGTCGCCGTAGGCGTACGCCGCCTGCGCGTAACGCTCACCAGCGGCGACACCCGGCGGCGCTATCGCGGCGAGCCGCTCCAGGTCCTCGGCCGAGAGGTCGACGTCGGTCGCGCCGAGATTTTCCTCCAGGTAGGTGCGGCGCTTGGTCCCTGGGATCGGGACGACGTCGTCGCCCTGCGCCAACACCCAGGCCAGCGCGAGCTGGCCCGTCGTACAGCCCTTGCTCACAGCGAGGCTGCGCACCGCGTCGACGAGACGCAGGTTGCGGTCGAAGTTGTCGCCCTGAAAGCGGGGGTTACCGCGGCGGAAGTCGTCGGGACCGAAGTCGTCCGGCGAGGTGATGGCACCGGTAAGGAAGCCGCGTCCCAGCGGGCTGAACGGCACGAGACCGATGCCCAGCCGGCGGGCGGTCGGCGCAACCTCGGCCTCGACGTCACGGGTCCACAGCGACCACTCGCTCTGCACCGCGGTGATGGGATGCACGGCCGCCGCCCGCTCCAAGCTCCTGGCGCTCGCCTCGGACAGCCCGAGGTGACGCACCTTGCCCGCCTGCACAAGCTCAGCCATGGCGCCCACGGTGTCCTCGATGGGCACGGTTGGATCCACGCGGTGTTGGTAGTACAGGTCGATGCGATCGGTGTCCAGCCGCCGCAGGCTCGCGTCGATGCACGCCCGTACGTACTCCGGCCGTCCATCGATGCGCATCCCGTCCGGGCCGCGGCTGAGGGCGAACTTGGTGGCCAGCACGACATCGTCGCGGCGGCCAGTGATGGCGCGACCCACGAGCTCCTCGTTGTGCCCGTCCCCGTAGACGTCGGCGGTGTCGAGCAGGCTCACCCCGAGGTCCAGGGCGCGGTGGATCGTCGCGATTGACTCGGCCTCGTCCGCGAGCCCGTACGACTGCGACATCCCCATGCACCCCAGGCCCTGTGCCGAGACGACGAGGCCGTCCTGGCCGAGGGTGCGCGTGCTGTGTCCGGTCATGGACCCGTCCCGTCTCAGGTCTGCGGGGGCAACATGGGGCGGCCGACGTGGTGAACGACGCTGACCTGTTGCACGACGTGGTGGACGACATGCACGTGGTGGACGATGAACCCGCTGACGGCGATCGGCGCCGGTGCGCTCTGCGCCGGGAGCGCGCGGCTGCGCAGCGCCTCCCGTACGACGGTCGCCGCCAGCCCCGTGCCGAGCGTGGCGGTCGCGACCACTGCGGGGTTGCGGGCGAGCTCCGGCAGTCGGCTGCGCAGCGCAGCGACGGCGGGCGCCCACCGTCGCGTGGGGACGGCATGCGCCCGCCGGTCGGGCACCATCAGCTCACCGGCTGCCGCCTCGGGGGTCTCCTGCGCGCTCTCGTGCGGTAGGTATGGATCGGTCATGGCGGCTCCCCTCCTCACCGTGGGACACGGCACTGCCAGCCAAGCCGAGCTCGGCGAGCTCCTCCGCGGCGCCGGGGTGACCCGGCTGGTCGACGTACGCCGACATCCTGGCAGCCGCACGCATCCCCACGTACAGCGCGCGGCGCTCGCCGAATGGCTCCCGGCGACCGGCATCGACTACCGGTGGGAGGAACGGCTCGGGGGCCGGCGTCGGCTGCTCCCGGACTCACCCGACGTCTGGTGGCAGGTGGAGGCGTTCCGGGCGTACGCCGCCCACATGCGCAGCGTGGAGTTCCTCGACGCCATCGCGGGCGTGCTGGCCGCGTTGGGGGCGTCGACCACGGCCGTGATGTGCAGCGAGAGCCTGTGGTGGCGCTGTCATCGGCGGCTGATCGCCGACTTCGTCATGGTCGCCCGCGGTATCCGGGTGTCCCACCTGGCCCACGATGGCCGCCTCGCTGACCACCGTGTCGCCGCGGGGGCTCGGCTGGCGGGCGGCCTGCTGGTCTACGACGTCCACGACCGCACGGCGCAGGCTTAGCCCCGGGTCGAGCGCCCGTCCGTGAGGCAGCGACACGGCGCTGCGGCAAAGCTCCGGAGGCGTACTGTCGCAGCTGCGGAGCCAACCCGGCCCCACAAGGGAGGGCAGCCATGGCTGACAAGTCGCCACGACAAACGATGTCCAAGAAGGCAGGCAAGTCTCTCAAGGAGAAACGCGCCGAGAAAAACGCCAAGGCGGACGCAAAGAACAAGATCGAGATCGTGCCGCCCAGCAAGAGGGCTTGAATCTCGGCAGCGCCCTAGACGCACCCGCAGCGCAGCAGGGTGCCCAGATGATTGCCGGACCTCCCCGGCTGGACGTGGCGGTGCCCGCGCAGGTCCAGGCCGTAGCGGCCGGCCAGCCGGTGCGTGCGGTGTGGGAGAACGAGCTGGGTGGGCTCACGTTCGAAGTCGGCGTGGACCCTGATCGGCGCTTCGTGAAGTGGGCTCCGGCGGGTAGTGGAATCAGCCTGGCCGAGGAGGCCGTCCGCCTGTCATGGGCGGTGACCTTCACGCCGGTGCCGCGGCTGCTCGACCACGGTGCCGACGATGAGGGCTCCTGGATGGTCACCGCCGCGATGCCCGGGAAGAGCGCCGTCGCAGAGAGGTGGAAGGCCGCACCGAAGGCGGCGGTGGCGGCCATCGGCGAGGGCCTGCGCGCGATGCACGAGGCGCTTCCAGCACCTGCCTGCCCGTTCTCGTGGACGGCCGGAGACCGACTCACCGATGCCCGCAACCGGGCGAGCAACGGTGAGATCGACCCCGCGCAGTGGCATCCGATCCACCACTCGCTGGGGATAGAGCGGGCGCTCGACCTACTCGCCGACGTCCCACCGGTCGACCAGCTGGTCGTCTGCCACGGGGACGCCTGCGCACCGAACACCCTGCTCACCGACGACGGCCGTTGGTCTGGGCACGTCGACCTGGGCGCGCTGGGCGTCGCCGACAAGTGGGCCGACTTGTCGATCGCCACGTGGAGCACAGAGTGGAACTACGGGCCGGGGTGGGATGGCCTGCTCCTCGACGCGTACGGCGCCAGGCCAGATCCCAACCGGACCCGGTACTACCGGCTGCTCTGGGACCTCGGTCCCTAGCGGGTCAGCGGATGGCCCCAACGCGGACGACGGCGCTGCGGTAGTGCGGCCAGAACCGCAGCGTGGGCGGCAACAGCGGCGTGCTGGCGCGGCTCAGGCGCTGGACGCAGTGGAGCAGGACCTCGTCGCGCGGCCCCAAAGGCAGTCGGTAGGCCTGGCGCAACGACGGCGGCAACAGCCGCGCCGTCACCGCGCTGCCGAGATGGCGCAGTGGTGAAGGAGGCGGGAGGCCGTCGAGGACGGCCGCCGCCAGCCGTTGGGCCGTCGAGCCGACGTACAGAGACTCCTGGACCGTCCGGGTGAAGAACCGTTGGAGGTCGGCATAGTCGGCTGGCACGATCGCGGCGGGTACGCCCAGCTGCCGCGCGTACGCCGTCATCTCCCGGTGGTATCGAGCCCGCTGATCCCAGGTCAGCCGACCCACGAAGAGGTCATGGACCTCCAGGGCGGTCCAGACAAGCGTCGTGTGCACCCACAACAGCAGTTCCGGATCGGTCGCCGCGTACGGCGTCCCGGCGGGGAAGGGTCTGGTGGCGTCGGCGGTCACGCCCCTCACCCGGTCGTGCTGGTGGCGTACGCCCGCAACCGCCACGGCCGCCTGCTGGCTGTCCCCGAAGGTGAGCGTCAGCGTCACGTCCAGCGTCGCGGTCAGCCGCTGCAGGGACTGGGCACGGAAGTCGCTGTGCGCGTCGACGCCAGCGGCGA
>JAUJNY010000001.1:590055-637384 GCA_030447955.1 Jiangellales bacterium | reverse complement strand
AGCCGCTGCAGGGACTGGGCACGGAAGTCGCTGTGCGCGTCGACGCCAGCGGCGACGAGCGGGTGTGCGACCTGGAGCAGCAGCGCCGCCGGGCCACCGAGGAGCAGCCGCCGCTCACGAGCGATGTGCCAGACCTCCGAGTCCGGTCCGAACAGGCCGGGATCCCCACACAGGCCCATCGGCGGGCTCGCCGGTGACGCAGCCTGCAGGGGGCGGGCCACCGATGCGGCCAGGGCAGCCACCCCGGAAACCGGCTCCATCACGAGCTCAGCATCCGTCATCTTGCACCGCGGCCGCCTGAGTGCGGGCGAGGCGGAGAGATAGTGGAGCCGTGACGCGTCCGGGCTGGCCAACGATGGATCGGTCGAGGTTCGCGCTGCTCATTGGGCTGGCCATCGACAACTTCGGCTCCGGCCTGTTCCTCCCACTCGCCCTCTTGTACGCCACCCGGGTGGTTGGTCTCGGGGTGGACAGCGCCGGCGCTGTGGTCGCCGTGGCCACGATGCTGGGGTTCGCGGTGCCGCCGCTGGCCGGGCGCCTGACGCATCGCTTCGGCCCTCGCTTCGTCGTGGTCTCGGCGCAGCTGTTGCAAGGCGCCGGCGCCCTCGGGTACCTGCTCGCCGGTGGTGCCGTTGGCGTCTTCGTCGGGGCAGGACTGCTGGCTTTGGGCACTCAGCTGTTCTACTGCGCGGTGTTCGTGCTGATCGCAGACGTGAGCACGAACGAGGCCAAAGAGCGGCCTTTCGCGCTGGTTGCGATGGTGCGCTCAGCCGCCTTCGGGCTGGGTGCCCTGAGCGCCGCAATCGTGCTGACGTGGGAGAGCGACACCGCGCTCCGGTGGTTGGTCGGTCTCGACGCGGTGACCTTCGTCGTTGCGGCGTTCCTGCTGGCCGTTTTCGTCGTCACCGAGCCGGTGGATCGTTGCTCGGCGCCCGCGGTCGGCACGCTGACCGTCCTACGCGACCGGCGCTACCTGGCGCTGATCGCGTCCACCTGTCTGGTCGGACTGGCCGTGGACTTCGCCCTGGTAGGCACGCCGGTCTTCATCCTGCAGGTGCTGGAGGGACCGGCGTGGTTGCCCGGCGCACTGCTCGCCAGTGGAACGGTGCTGTCCAGTGTCTATGGAGTCAAGGTCGTGGACGCGCTCCGTGGTTACCGGCGCACCCGGTCGCTGCAAATCGGTGCCTGGACCTATGCGGTATGGGGCTTGCTCACCATGGCGATGATCTGGCTCCCTGCCGGTTGGTTGGTGCCGTACGCCTTCGCCACCTGGGCCCTCATGGTGGCGGCGTCGAAGGTGTTCTTCCCCTTCTCCGGCGCCTTGTCCGAAGCGCTGCCGCCGAGGGGCGAACGCGCGGCGTACATGGCCACCTTTCAGTACGCCTTTACGGCCGCACAGGTGCTGGCGCCCGCGGCGGTGGCGTTGTTCGCGGTGTCTGCATGGCTGCCCTGGGCAGTCGTCACTGCCTCATCTCTCGCGGGAGTCCTGGTGCTGGGCTGGCTTGGCGCGATCCCGTCGGCCGTGGACCGCCCGATAGCGGTCGTCGTCCCGCGGGATGACGCGGCCCTGTCTACCCCCAGGACGTGACGCGGCGACCGTCCCGAAGCCTCGGCGGCGGACGGCTGTCGGGCTCGCACACCGCCCCTCACCACGGCTTCAGTGGCTCGTGGCCGGGATCCGCGCGGCAGCCGGACATTGCCCTCGAGTGACCGTCAGGATTCGTTGGTCAGGTCGCGGTCTTCCAGCTCCCAGGCGTGGTCGAGCATGTGCCAGGCCAAGCGCCGGATCAGGAACTGCAGCGCCCACGAACGTGCCAGCTCGCCGCGAGCGTGGTGGTCGCGGATCCCCGTGACGACGGCTTTGCGGTAGGCGCGCAGGGCCTTGGGGTCGGCGAGGGTCTCCTCCGGGACCTTCACGCCGACCTTTGGCGCGAACTCGTCGATCTCCGCGCCGTTCACGTGCCGGATGATCTCCTCCCGGCTGCGGCCGCCGCCCCGCGGACCCTTCCGAAGCTCGCGCGAGACGCGGTCGGCCGTATCGTCGAAGGTGCTCCAGGCCGCTTGGAGCAGCGCGACCTTCCGCTCGCACTCGGCGTCGGTCATCGGCTCGGTCTCGGGCGTGGCGGCTCGGCCCGACACGCCGTAGTAGTCGGTCATCCCGATTCCGTCGACCCGCTCGCTCACCTCAAGGTCGCCGGCGGCCCTGAACTCGGAGCCGTAGCCGGCGAGCTCGGCAACCTTGGCGTAGCGGGGTCGGTAGGACTCCAGGACCGCGAGCACGTCGGTACCGATCTTGGAGCTGCGGTCCCATCCCGGCCACTCGAAGGCGACCGCCACCACCCGCCGCTTCTTGCCCTGCTCGAGCATCACACGAACCGGATCGCTCATCCGGCGACCGTACGTAGTTAGTCCGCCGGTGGCGAGGCGCGCCAAGGAGTTTCCCGCACGACAACGCGGGCGAGTCCCAGAAACAAGGTGCGCGTCTACAGGGCCGCGAGGCCCGCCTGCAGGAGGTGGCGGTCGCGCACCGGGGCGTCGAGGGGGCGACGGATTGCGTCGATTCCGTTGGCGCTGGGCACGCCGACCGTGCGGGTGAGCAGGTGCGACACCACCACCTCGACCCCGCCACCGGATTGGGGTGCGCCCCTGGGTCACGAAGACTCGGGCGTCCTATCCATGCCAAGGGCGAGGCGACCGCGCAGCGCCTCGCCCTTGACCCGACCCGAGGCCCGCAGGTCGGCCTGGAAGGCGGCCATCCGCGCCCGCAGCTCTTCATCGACGGCGGCGAGGATCCGTACGGCTAGCAGGCCGGCGTTGCGGGCCCCGCCCACCGCAACCGTGGCCACCGGTACACCGGCGGGCATCTGCACTATCGACAGCAGCGAGTCCATCCCGTCCAGGTGCGCCAGCGGCACCGGCACCCCGATCACCGGCAGCGGCGTGACCGCGGCGAGCATGCCGGGCAGGTGCGCCGCTCCGCCGGCGCCGGCGACCAACACCCGCAGCCCACGACCGGCCGCGGCCTCACCGTACGCAAGCATCTCCCGCGGCATCCGGTGCGCCGACACCACGTCCACCTCGTAGCCGACGTCGAACTCGGCGAGGGCCTGAGCGGCCGCCGACATCACCGGCCAGTCGGAGTCCGAGCCCATGACCACCCCGACGACGGGCTCACTCATCGATCGCTCCAGACAGGTAGTCGGCGGCGTGCCAGGCCCGCGCCCGCAGGTGCTCCAGGTCGTTCCCGCTCACGTTGACGTGCCCGACCTTGCGGCCCGGACGAATCGCCTTGCCGTACGCGTGCACGCGCAGCCCGGGATCCCGGGCCATGCAGTGCCGGTACCCCGCGTACAAATCCGGCACGTCCCCGCCCAGCACGTTGACCATGACCGTCCACGGCGCGCGGGCGGCTGGTGAGCCGAGCGGCAGGTCGAGCACCGCGCGCAGGTGGTTCTCGAACTGGCTGGTGACCGCGCCGTCGATGCTCCAGTGGCCGGTGTTGTGCGGACGCATCGCCAGCTCGTTGACGAGCAGCCGACCGTCGCGGGTCTCGAACAGCTCCACCGCGAGCACGCCCACCACATTGAGTTCGCCGGCGACCCGCAGCGCGATGCGCTGCGCCTCAATCGCGCGGTCCGCGGGGAGTCCCGGCGCGGGCGCCACCACCTCGACGCAGACCCCGTCCCGTTGCACGCTCTGCACCACCGGGTACGCCACCGCCTGCCCGGACGGCGAGCGGACCACCAGCGCGGCGAGCTCACGCGCGAAGTCGACGTACTCCTCGACAAGCACCGGTACGCCCGCTCGGAATGGCTCGTCGACGCCGACGCGGTCCTCGCCGACCACCCACACACCCTTGCCGTCGTAGCCACCGCGCGCGGTCTTGAGCACGACGGGCCAGCCACCCACCTCATCGGTAAAGGCGGCAACCGCCGCCGGGCTCTCCACCACCGCGTGCCGCGGCGCCGCCACGCCGAGCGCATCGAGGCGGGCCCGCATCTCCCCCTTGTCCTGGGCGTGCACCAGCGCCTCCGGGCCCGGCCGTACGGCCACGCCGTCCGCGACCAGCGCGCGCAGGTGCTCGGTGGGGACGTGCTCGTGGTCGAAGGTGAGCACGGAACATCCCGCGGCGAACGCGGCAAGGTCGGCGTAGCCGCGCTCGTCACCAATGACGGGGTCGTGCACGGTGAGCGCGGCGGACTCCTCCGCCGACCCGGCGAGGACGCGGAAGCCGATGCCGAGGGCAACCGCCGCCTGACCGGTCATCCGGGCGAGCTGGCCGCCACCGACCATCCCCACAACCGGCGGCTGGGCCACGGCGGGCCAGGCTAGTCACCTGCGCGCCCGCCCGTACGCTGGGGCGATGCGTTCCCGCCACCGGGGAGCTGGCGCGTGAGGGTGCTGCTCGACGGACTGCACCGGCTCTACCACCGCCTCGGCGTGCTCATCCGGGAGGGCATCAAGTTCCTTGCCGTCGGTGGGGTCGGCTACATCGTCGACGTGGGCCTGTTCAACCTGCTGCGCTACGCCGGCGGCGAGGGCCCGTTGTACGGGAAACCGCTGACCGCCAAGGTCATCTCCGCGGTGATCGCCACGCTGGTGACGTACACCGGCAACCGGCTGTGGACGTTCCGGCACCGGGCGCGCAGCGGCGTCGCGCGCGAGTACGCCCTGTTCTTCGCGCTGAACGGGGTCGGGCTGCTCATCGCCTTGACCTGCCTGGCGATCAGCCACTACGTGCTGGGGCTCACCAGCCCGCTGGCCGACAACATCTCGGCCAACGTCGTCGGCCTCGTCCTGGGCACGCTGTTCCGGTTCTGGAGCTACCGCAGATGGGTGTTCCGGGAGCTGCACGACCGGGTGCCCGACCCGGTGGCGGTCGGCGACTGAGACGGCGCTCAGCGTGGAGTGAGGACTACGGTCCGGTCGGCCGAGACGTCGGCACGGGCAAGGAAGAGCGCGAACACCGCCGGCACGTGCTGCACGAGCTCCAGTCGGCCCCCGTCGCTCTCCGCCAGGTCGCGAGCCACCGAGAGGCCGAGCCCGGTGCCCTGCCGGCCCGAGAAGGCCCGCTCGAAAACCCGATTTGCCAGCTCGGCCGGCACGCCCGGGCCCTCATCGGTGACCTCGACCACCACCGACTGCGGCAGCGACCGGATGAACACGTGCACACAGCCCGCCCCGTGCGCCAGCGCGTTCTCCAGCAACGTCGCGATCACCTGCGACAGCGTCCCCGGGGTGGCCAGGGCACGGGTGCCGCGCTCCCCGCCGACCTCCAGGCGCCGGCGGGTCCGCCGGAACGCAGGCTGCCACTCGGCGACCTGCTGCGCGATGACCGCGTCGACGTCAACGAGCGCCCGCTCGCTCGCCAGCCCACCACCGCTGCGGGTCAGCAGCCGGTCGACCACCTCGGTGAGCCGCTCGACCTGCTGCAGCGCCGCTCCCGCCTCCGAGCGCACCACCTCCGGCTCGTCGGTGGCCACGATCTCCTCCAGCCGCATCGACAGCGCCGCCAGCGGTGTCCGCAGCTGGTGGGAGGCGTCCGCGGCGAACTGCCGTTCCGCGGCGAGGATCTGCTCGATGCGGGTCGTCCCCGCGTCGAGCACCTCGGCGACCCGGTCGACCTCTGGGATGCCGTAGCGCCGTCCCCGCGGCCAGGCCTCCCCCGAACCGATCCTTTGGGCGGTGGCGGCCAGCTCGACCAGGGGCCGGGAGACGCGGCGCGCCTGCAGGATCGCCACCCCGAGGGCGACGAGCACGGCGAGGACGGCCAGCCCGCCGATGCCCAGGCGCGCCCGCGTCTGCTCCTGTTCCAGCAGCGTCCGCGGCTCGCTCAGTCGCACGCTGGCACCGCTCTCGCCGACGACGGTTTGGGTCACCTCCTCCGCGGAGGCCTCCCCACCCACGGTGATGCGCTGCCCCTTGGCCAGCTCGACCACGACCCGGCGGTCCTCACGGACCTGCTCGCGCACCACCTCAGGGTCGAGCGTCGCACCGCTTGCGAGCACACCGTCCACGTAGCGGACGACCCGCTCCGCGTCACCCTGCAGCCGGTCGCGGTGGTCGGCCTCGAGGTAGCGGCCAGAGACGACCGCGAGCGGTACGGCGAGCAGCCCGGCGACCACCAGAGCCACAAAGGCCACCGAGAGGACGATCCGGCGACGCACGCCCCGTCCTCAGCCCCGCTCGAAGCGGAACCCGACGCCGCGGACCGTGGTGATGAAGCGGGGGCTCGACGCGTCGTCCCCAAGTTTGCGACGCAGCCACGAGACGTGCATGTCGAGGGTCTTGGTGGACGACCACCACGACGTCTCCCAGACCTCGCGCATGAGCTGGTCACGGGTGACGACGCGTCCGGCGTCGCGGACCAGCACCCGCAGCAGGTCGAACTCCTTGGCGGTAAGGAAGACCTCGTCGCCGTCCAGCCACGCTCGGCGTGAGTCGGCGTCGATACGGACGCCGTTGACCGCACCGCGCAGGTCCCCCGCACGGCGCCGGATGAGCGCGCGTACGCGGGCGAGCAGCTCGGCCAGCCGGAACGGCTTGGTCACGTAGTCGTCGGCGCCGGCGTCCAGGCCGACCACCGTGTCCACCTCGTCGGCGCGCGCGGTGAGGACGAGCACCGGAACCTCGTTGCCCTCGGAGCGGATCCGCCGGCACACTTCCAGGCCGTCGAGGCCGGGCAGCCCGAGGTCGAGCACCACCAGGTCGAAGCGCCCGTCGTGTGCCGCCGCCAGGGCGCCGCGGCCGTCCCCGTGCACCTCGACCTCGTAGCCCTCCCGGCGCAGCGCGCGGGTGAGCGGCTCAGCGATCGACGAGTCGTCCTCGACGAGCATCACCCGGGTCACGCGCCCGATGCTAGGGGAGCCGGCCCGCTCAGTCAGCGGTACGGGTGCGCGGTCCGGCACGCAGCACCTGCGAGGGAAGCGTGTGCCCGACCAGGCGCTCGGCCTGCGCGGCAGTGTCGAGCAGGGCCGGCAGGTCCACCCCGGTGGCCACGCCCATGTCCTCGACCATGTGGACGAGCTCCTCGGTGGCCACGTTGCCAGACGCCCCGGGGGCGTACGGGCAGCCGCCCAGCCCGCCGACGCTCGCGTCGAAGTCGGCCACGCCCAGCTGCAGCGCGGCCAGCACGTTGGCCAGGCCGGTGCCCCGGGTGTTGTGGAAGTGCAGGTTGAGCGGCACGTCGGGGTGGCGCATCCGGGTTTCCCCGACCAGCTCGCTGACCCTGGTCGGGGTGGCCATGCCGGTGGTGTCGCCGTAGGACAAGGCGTCCGCCCCGTGAGCCAGCGCCGCACCGGCCACCCGCAACACTCGCTCGAGCGGCACGTCTCCTTCGTACGGGCAGCCCCACGCCGTGGCCACGATCGCCTGCACGGTGGCGCCCCGCGCGTGCGCCAGCTCGACGATCTGCGCGATGTCGTCCAGCGACTCCTCGGTCGAACGGTTGACGTTGCGCCGGTTGTGGGTGTCCGAGGCGGAGACCACGACCTCGATCTCGTCGAACCCCGCGTCCAAGGCGCGCTGGACCCCCCGCAGGTTGGGTGCCAGCGCCGAGTAGCGCACTCCCGCGGCGCGCTCGATGCGCGCCCACACCTCGTCGGCGTCAGCCATCTGCGGGATCGCCCGCGGATGCACGTACGACACCGCCTCGATGCGTCCGACACCGGTGCGGGACAGCGAGTCGATAAGCGCGACCTTGCCGTCGGTCGCCACCGGTTCCTCGTTCTGCAGGCCGTCGCGGGGTCCCACCTCGCGCAGGCTGATCCGTTCGGGCAGGTCGCTCATCGCTTGCCTCACTCCCCTGGCCAGTCGGGTCGCCTCTTGTCGTTGAACGCTGCAACCCCCTCGCGTCTATCCCGGCTGAACGCGGTAGCTCGCCAGCAGGCGTCCTCGACCTCCAGCCCGGTCGCCAGGTCGGCGTCCAGTCCGAGCCGCAGAGCCCGCTTGGCATTGCGTACGCCGACCGGGGAGTTGGCGGCGATGACGCCGGCCAGCTCAAGGGCGGCCGGACGAGCATCGCCGGCCGGCACCAGCCGGTCGACCAGGCCGAGCCGGTAGGACTCGGTGGCGTCCACCCGCCGGGCGGTGAAGATGAGGTCGGCCGCCCGGGACCAGCCGACGCGGCGGGCCAGCAGCTGGGTGCCGCCACCGCCGGGGATCACCCCGACGCTCACCTCCGGAAGGCCGAGCACGGCGGTCTCGTCCGCGACGATCACGTCGCAGGACAGCGCCAGCTCGAAGCCGCCACCGAGGGCAAAGCCGTGCACCGCCGCGACCACCGGCACCGGGAGGTCGAGCACGCCGCGATAGGCCGCCCGGCTCACCCGCCGCTGAGCGAACAGCTCCTCATCGCTGGCGCGGTTGCGCTCCTTGAGGTCCGCCCCGACGCAGAACGCCCGGTCGGCGGCCGAGGACAGCACCACGACGCGTACGCCCGAGTCGGCGGCCAGCTCGGCTGTCGCCGCCGCGATCGAGCCGGCCATCGTTTTCGACACCGCGTTCATGGCCTCGGCGCGGTCCAGGACCAGCTCCACCAGCCCGGTCCCGTGACGCTCGAGCCGGACACCGGCGTACGCGGGGGGCATTTCCGCAGGGTAGCCGGGCCGTTGGGGTGCTCCGCCGCGGATCAGCGCAGGTGGATCACATCTCCGGCGGCCACCGCGGTGTCGCGCCCGGTCGAGTCGCGCACGACGAGCCGCCCGAGGTCGTCGACGGCTTTAGCCGTGCCGGTGAGCCGCGTGCGGCCGGGCAGCTCCACCCGGACCTCGCGGCCGAGAGTGACGCTGCGCGACTCGTACGCTGCCCGCAGCCCGCTCGCGTCGGTGTCCCCGCCGGCGGACCGCCACCTCAGGTACCACCCCTCCAGGGTGCTCAGTACCCCACGCAGGACCGTCGCGCGGTCGTACGCGGTCGCGCCCTCCAGCAGCAGTGACGTCGCCGACGGCTCGACAAGCTCCTCCGCCGTCGTCGTGACGTTGAGCCCGACGCCCACGACGGCTGCCGGCCCGGAGCTGGCCCCGACCCGCTCGAGCAGGACACCGGCGAGCTTGCGGCCGCCCACCAGGACGTCGTTGGGCCACTTCAGGCCAACCTCGACGCCCGCGACGCGAGTCGTCGCCTCGGCCACGGCGACCCCGGCGAGCAGCGGCAGCCACGTCCAGCGGTTGGCCGGCACCCCCAGCGGGCGCAGCAGCACCGAGAACGTCAGCCCGGCGCCGGGCGGGGAGTGCCAGCCCCGGTCGAGGCGGCCGCGTCCCCGGCTCTGGTACTCCGCCGCCACGACGAGGCCCTCGGCGGCCCCCCGGTGAGCGGCCTCGGCGACGTGAGCGTTGGTCGAGGTGGTCTGCGGGACCACCACGAGCTCCCGCCACAGCCCACCGGCGCGGACCAGCGCGTCGGTGAGGTCCTCGACATCGAGCGGACGGCGCTCCGGCGGCTCATCATCTGCCTGCACGGAACGCCACGCTGCCGCTGTTGGTCGCCCGGGCGCAACTGACAGCGCCCCGCCGGGCACGCACTACGCTCCGCCGCGTGGCCGCCACTGAGCCGGACCGTGCGCCGGAGACCGCGCCGGAGATCGCGCTCGAGACGGCGGGGACGGAGGTGCCCGCGGACATCGACGTCCACACCACGGCGGGCAAGCTGGCCGACCTCCACCGCCGCCTGGATGAGGCGACGCACGCCGGCTCCGCTCGAGCGGTCGAGAAGCAGCACGCGCGGGGCAAGCGGACCGCCCGCGAGCGGATCGAGATGCTGCTCGACGAGGGGTCGTTCGTGGAGCTGGACGAGCTGGCCCGCCACCGCTCGACGAACTTCGGGATGGACGCCGAACGGCCGTACGGCGACGGGGTCGTCACCGGGATCGGCACCGTCGACGGCCGCCAGGTGGCGGTGTTCGCGCAGGACTTCACGGTGTTCGGCGGCAGCCTGGGCGAGGTCTTCGGCGAGAAAATCGTCAAGGTCATGGACTTCGCGCTCAAGATCGGCTGCCCGGTCGTCGGCATCAACGACTCCGGCGGCGCGCGGATCCAGGAGGGGGTGGCGTCCCTCGGGTTGTACGGCGAGATCTTCTACCGCAACGTGCTCGCGTCCGGCGTCGTCCCGCAGATCTCGCTGGTCATGGGTCCGTGCGCGGGAGGCGCGGTCTACTCCCCGGCCATCACCGACTTCACCGTGATGGTCGATGGCACGTCACACATGTTCATCACCGGCCCCGATGTCATCAAGACCGTCACCGGCGAGGACGTGGGCTTTGAGGAGCTCGGCGGAGCCCGTACGCACAACACCAAGAGCGGCAACGCGCACTACCTGGCCGCGGACGAGGCCGACGCGATCGACTACGTACGGACACTGCTCTCCTACCTGCCGGCGAACAACCTCGACGAGCCACCGACGTACGACGGCCCGACCCAGCTCGAGACCACCGAGGACGACGCCGCGCTCGACACCGTCATCCCCGACTCCGCCAACCAGCCCTACGACATGCACCGGGTCATCGAAGCCGTGCTCGACGACGGGGAGTTCCTGGAGGTGCAGGCGCTGTACGCGCCGAACATCGTCGTCGGCTTCGGCCGGGTCGAGGGGCGTTCGGTCGGTGTGGTCGCCAACCAGCCGCTGACGTACGCCGGGACGCTCGACATCGCGGCCTCCGAGAAGGCCGCCCGTTTCGTGCGCACCTGCGACGCGTTCAACGTGGCGGTGCTGACGTTCGTCGACGTCCCCGGCTTCCTGCCCGGCACCGGGCAGGAATGGGACGGCATCATCCGCCGCGGGGCCAAGCTCATCTACGCCTACGCCGAGGCGACCGTCCCCAAGGTCACCGTGATCACCCGCAAGGCGTACGGCGGCGCGTACGACGTCATGGGCTCCAAGCACCTCGGCGCCGACATGAACTTCGCCTGGCCCACGGCGCAGATCGCGGTCATGGGCGCGCAGGGCGCGGTCAACATCCTGTACCGCAAGGAGCTCAGCGCCGACGGGGACGCGGAGGCGCTGCGCCGGCGGCTGGTGGAGGAGTACGAGCACACGCTCGCCAACCCCTACGTGGCCGCGGAGCGCGGCTACGTGGACGGGGTCATCATGCCCTCGCAGACGCGGCTCGCGGTGACGCATGCGCTGCGCGCTCTGCGCAGCAAGCGGCAGACGCTGCCACCCAAGAAGCACGGGAACATCCCGCTGTGAGCGAGGAGGCCAGCCCGCCGCTGCTCCGCGTCGTGCGTGGTGAGCCGACACCCGAGGAGCTGGCGGCTCTGGTGGCCGTCGTCGCCGCCCGCGCCTCGGCCAGCGGGCGTACGACGCGCGCGGAGCGCCCGGCCGGCTGGGCGGCGTACTGGCGGCAGGTCTGCGCGCCGCTGCGTCCGGGTCCGGGGGCGTGGCGCTCCAGCGGCCTGCCGCGCTGAGCCCCCGTAGAACGCCGCGCACGAGCGCCGCGCCGGAGCGCCGAATCCGAGTCAGGCCCGATGATCACCTGCCTCCGCGTGCCAGTAGTGGCGTGACTCGGCCACCAGCCCGTCGCCGCCGAAGCGCAGCAGCGTCACCCCCGCAAGGGTGCCGACCCCCGTCTCGTCCACGACCACCGAGCGCCACTCGACCGCGGCCGCGTCGCCGTCGACCAGCGGTTCGCCCAACCACACGTGCGGCACCTCACGCTCCGAGCCGAACGCCAGCTAGAGGTAGCCGCGCAGCGCCTCCCGTCCCTCGGCGACCGGGCGGAACGGCGCCGACCAATCCCGACAGTCCGGTGCGTGACCGGCGACGATGGCCTCGATGTCGTGGACGGGCCACGCTCGTCGCCACGTGTCGGCCCACCGTTTCGCGTACGTCCTGGCGTCCATCCCCGGGAGTGAACCCGCACCGTCTGACAGATCTTCGACCCGGAGGCGGGAGCTAAGTTCTGGCCCGTGACCAGCCGGCCGCGTCTCGTCCTCGCCTCCGCCTCCTCGGGCCGGCTGGCCACGCTCCGCCGTGCCGGGCTCGACCCGGAGGTCGTCGTGAGCGGCGTCGACGAATCGGGTATCTCAGCGTCGGTCACCGACACGGTCCGCTGTCTTGCCCGGCGCAAGGCGCATGCCGTGGCCGCGGGCCTCTCCCCTCCACCGGCGTTGGTGCTCGGCTGCGACTCGCTGCTCGAGCTGGACGGGACGCCGTACGGCAAGCCCACCTCGGCGGCCGACGCCATCGCCCGCTGGCGGCGGATGAGCGGGCACACCGGCACCCTGCACACCGGCCACTGCGTCGTCGAGACCGAGTCGGGTCGCGCCGTGGAGGGGGTGGGCTCGACGCTTGTCCGCTTCGCCGACATCTCAGTCGCGGAGATCGAGGCGTACGTCGCCACCGGCGAGCCGCAGCTCGTCGCGGGGGCGTTCACCCTGGACGGGCTCGGCGGGGCGTTCGTGGACGGGGTCGAGGGTGATCCGCACAACGTGGTCGGCCTCTCACTGCCCCTGCTGCGGCGGCTGCTGGCTGACCTCGACATCCGGTGGTACGACCTGTGGACGGACCGCCCGGCTCCCTGACTTACGGCGCCGGCGCGGGTGAGCGCGAGGTGCCGGCGGGTGAAGCGCGCGGGGCGCCGGTGCTTGGTGACCCGTCAGACCGGGGGGACGCCGTGGCGTTTCTCGGTGAAGCGGCGGTCCTTGGTGGCAGCGGCGGCCAGCCGGGCCACCACCTCGGCGCGCAGCGACTCGGGCTCGACGACGGCGTCGATGACGAGGTCAGCTGCAAGCCGCAGGATGTCGATGTCCTCCTCGTACTCCTCGCGCAGCCGGGCGACGTACGCCTCCCGCTCGGCGGGATCCTCGACGGCAGAAATCTTGTTGTAGTAGACGGCGTTGATCGCCGCCTCGGGCCCCATGACCGCGATCTTGGCCGTGGGCAGCGCGAGGCAGGCGTCGGGGGAGAACCCCGGCCCACACATGGCGTACAGCCCGGCGCCGTAGGCCTTGCGGATGATGACGGACACGGTCGGCACCGTCGCTTCCGACACCGCTGTGATCATCTTGGCCCCGTGGCGGATGATGCCCTGCCGCTCGACCTCCGAGCCGATCATGAAGCCCGGCACGTCGGCGAGGTAGAGCAGCGGCACGTTGAACGCGTCGCACAACCAGATAAACCGCGCCGCCTTGTCCGAGGAGTCGACGAAGAGCACCCCGCCACGCACCGCCGGCTGGTTGGCCACGATCCCGACGACCTGGCCCTCGAGCAAGCCGAAGCCGGTAACCACCTCGGCCGCGAACAGCGGCTTGACCTCAAAGAACGACCCCTCGTCGATGAGCGCGTCGATGACCGTGTGGACGTCGTACCCGGCGCTCTCCTGCTCGGGCACCAGGTCGCGGGTGAACACCCGCGCCGGCGGGGCTGAGTCGTACGCGGGTGGTCGCTCCCGCCACGACCCCGGCAGGTAGGAGAAGAACGCCTTGGCCGCCTCGATGGCCTCCGCGTCGTCGGCGGCGAGGTTGTCCCCGGACCCGGAGACGGTGGCGTGCATGCGCGCTCCGCCCATCTCCTCCAGGCTCACCCGCTCCCCCACGACCATCTCGGCCATCCGTGGGCTGCCGAGGTACATCGAGGCGTTGCCCTCGACCATGATCACGACGTCACAGAAGGCGGGGATGTACGCGCCTCCGGCGGCGCTCGGCCCGAACAGGCAGCAGACCTGGGGCACCTTGCCGGACAGCGCGACCTGGTTGTGGAAGATGCGTCCGGCCCCCCGCCGGCCGGGGAAGAGCTGGACCTGGTCGGTGATCCGGGCGCCGGCGGAGTCGATCAGCCAGAAGATCGGCAGCTCGTCGCGCAGCGCGGCCTCGGTGACTCGGACGATCTTTTCCACCGTGCGGGCACCCCAGGAACCCGCCTTGACCGTCGGGTCGTTGGCGACCACCAGCGCCGGTCGGCCGTCGACCAGACCGCGGCCGGTGACCACACCGTCGGCGGGCAGGCCCGGCGTCAGCGCGTTGGCCAGCTGGGCGTCCTCGACGAACGTGTCCGGGTCGAAGAGCAGGGCCAGCCGGTCGCGGACGTAGAGCTTGCGCTGGGCGGTGAGCTTGGCCGCCGCGCGCTCGGGAGGTCGCAGCGTCGCCTCCCGCGCGACGGCGACTTCCTTGAAGTGGTCCCTGCTCACGCCCGCGCCCACTGGCCGGCTCGCTGCTCGTGCGGCACGCGCGGACCTTACTCGACAGGCAGGCCCAGCCCGCGGGCAATGACGAGCCGCTGGATCTCACTGGTTCCCTCGCCGATCTCGAGGATCTTGGCGTCGCGGTAGAACCGGGCGACGGGGTACTCCTCCATGAACCCGTAGCCGCCGAACACCTGGGTGGCCACCCGGGTAGCGCTGACCGCGGCCTCGGTGGAGTAGAGCTTGGCCACGGCCGCGGCCTGCTTGACCGCAGCGGGCGAGCGACCCTCGTCCTTGAGCCAGGCCGCCTTGTAGGTGAGCAGCCGGGCGGCGTCCACCATGACCTGGAGGTCGGCGACCTGGAACGCGACACCCTGGTTGGCACCGATCGGCCGGCCGAAGGCGACGCGCTCCTTGGCGTACGCGCTCGCCTGCTCGAGGCACGCCTGGGCCAGGCCGACGGCGAGCGCGGAGATCGCGATGCGCCCGTCGTCCAGCGTCGCGAGGAACTGGCGGAAGCCGGCGCCGCGCTGGCCGAGCAGGTGGTCCTCCGGCACCCGACAACCCTCAAAGGTGAGCCCGTGCGTGTCGGAGGCGTGCCAGCCGAGCTTGTCGTACGCCGGCTCGACGGTGAAGCCGGGAGTTCCGGCGGGAACGAGTATCGCGGACAGCTCCGGTCGCCCGTCGGTGGTCTCGCCGGTACGAGCGGTGACCGCGACCAGCGACGTGATGGACGAGCCGGAGTTGGTGATGAAGGCCTTCGCGCCGTCGATCACCCAGTGCCCGCCCTCCAGGCGCGCCCGGGTACGGGTGGCGCCGGCGTCGGACCCGGCCTCCGGCTCGGTCAGCCCGAACCCGGCGAGCGCCCGGCCGGCCACCAGGTCGGGCAGCCAGCGTTCCTTCTGCTCGGCGGAGCCGAAGGTCATGAGCGGGGCGATGCCGAGCCCGACCGCGGCCTCCAAGGTGATGCCCATCGACTGGTCGACCCGGCCGATCTCCTCGATGGCCACGCACAGCGAGGTGAAGTCGCCGGCGGCGCCGCCGTACTCCTCCGGGGCCACGATGCCGAACAACCCGAGCTCGCCCATCGCCTGCACGACGTCGACCGGGAAGTGGTGCTCGCGGTCCCAGCGGGCCGCGTGCGGCGCGATCTCGGCCTCGGCAAAGTCACGGACAACCTTGCGGAAGACCTCGTGGTCGGCGGACAGCTCGAAGCTCATGGACGCGGATCCTCCCCGGTCGCCGTGTCATGCACTCAACCTCAACGTAAGTCACCGCCGGGCCACGCGCGCCCGCGGGCCGGTCAGGTCACGGCGCTAGGCTCTCGCGCCAGCCCAGGGAGGAGTCGAGCGTGCCGCAGCCCAGCGCGGGAGCGGGAACTCAGCGGATCAGCAAGGTCCTCATCGCCAACCGGGGTGAGATCGCTGTCCGTGTCTCCCGTGCCTGCCGCGACGCCGGCATCACGTCCGTCGCCGTGTACGCCGATCCCGACCGTGACGCCCTGCACGTCCGGCTCGCCGACGAGGCGTACGCCCTGGACGGCGAGACGAGCGCCCAGACGTACCTCGTGGTCGACAAGCTGCTCGACGTGGCCCGCCGTGCCGGTGCCGACGCGGTGCACCCCGGCTACGGCTTCCTGGCCGAGAACGCCGACTTCGCGCGCGCAGCCATCGAGGCAGGGCTGGTGTGGGTGGGACCTCCGCCGGGGGCCATCGAGGCGCTGGGCGACAAGGTCCGCGCCCGCCACATCGCTCAGGCCGTCGGGGCGCCACTGGTGGCGGGGACCCCCGACCCGGTCTCCGGCGTCGCGGAGGTCGTGGCCTTCGCCGAGCAGCACGGGCTGCCGGTCGCGATCAAGGCGGCGTTCGGCGGTGGTGGACGGGGGCTCAAGGTCGCCCGCACCCTCGACGAGATCCCCAACCAGTACGACTCCGCGGTCCGCGAGGCGGTGGCGGCTTTCGGCCGGGGTGAGTGCTTCGTCGAGCGTTACCTCGACCGGCCCCGCCACGTCGAGACCCAGTGCCTGGCCGACCAGCACGGAAGCGTCGTCGTCGTGTCGACCCGCGACTGCTCGCTACAGCGGCGCCATCAGAAGCTCGTCGAGGAGGCCCCGGCGCCGTTCCTGTCCGCGGAGCAGGAGGCCGAGCTGCGCCGGTCGTCCAAGGCCCTCCTAGCCGCGGCCGGCTACGTCGGCGCGGGCACCTGTGAGTTCCTCGTCGGCCAGGACGGCACGGTGTCGTTCCTCGAGGTCAACACCCGCCTCCAGGTTGAGCACCCGGTCACCGAGGAGGTGACCGGTATCGACCTCGTCCAGGAGATGTTCCGCATCGCCGCCGGAGAGCCGCTGGGGTACGACGACCCGCCGGTGCGCGGGCACTCCATTGAGTTCCGCGTCAACGGGGAGGACCCGGCCCGCAACTTCATGCCCACGCCGGGGCCGGTCCACGTGTTCCGCGCGCCCAGCGGTCCGGGCGTACGGGTCGACTCGGGCGTCGAGGCGGGCAGCGTCGTCGGCGGCAACTTCGACTCGCTGCTCGCCAAGCTCATCGTGACCGGAGCCGACCGGAGGCAGGCGCTGGCGCGCTCGCGCCGCGCTCTCGACGAGTTCGAGGTGGAGGGACTGGCCACCGTGCTGCCCTTCCATCGTGCGGTCACCGCGGACGAGGCCTTCGCCCCGACCGACCCGACCCAGCCGTTCCGGGTGCACACCCGCTGGATCGAGACGGAGTGGGAGGGGCTACCCCCCAGCGAGGGTCAACAGGTGGCCGGCTCAGCAGCGGCCCAGCCCGAAGACGCGCTGGAGCGGGAGCGCGTGGTCGTGGAGGTGGGGGGCAAGCGGCTGGAGGTGGTGCTGCCCGCGGGACTCGGGGGGTTCGCTGGGGGCGCCGCGGGAGGTCCCGCCGTTCGGCCCGTCCGCAGGCCGGCGCGCCGGACCTCGAGCGGCGCGGGCAGCGCGGCCGCCAGCGGCGACGCGCTCGCCTCGCCCATGCAGGGGACCATCGTCAAGGTCGCCGTCGAGGAGGGCCAGCAGGTCGGGCCCGGTGACGTGATCGTCGTGCTCGAGGCGATGAAGATGGAACAGCCGCTGACCGCGCACAAGGCGGGCACGGTCAGCGGCCTGAACGCCGAGGTGGGCGCCACGGTGACCAGCGGCGCCGTACTCTGCGAGATCAAGGACTGACCCCGGCGCCGACCCGGGCACGGAGAGGCGCGAGCCGGCGTTGAGGCGGACAGGAGGTCGTCGTGGAGCTGCTGCTGTTGCTCATGCTCGGTGCCGGCGCCGCAGTCGCGGTGTCCTCTGCCCGCGCCCGCCGCCAGCAGGCCGAGCTGGCCGCGGTCGAGCTGGCCAAGGTCAAGGCCGTCACCGAGGAGGACGTGACCCGCTTCGGTGAGGAGTTGCAGCGTCTGGACGTGGACGTCACCGGGCGGGTGCTCGACGAGGCGACCCGCCAGGACTACCAGCGGGCGCTCGACGCCTACGAGGGAGCGAAGTCGGCGCTGGACGCGGTCCAGGAGCCCGCGGAGGTACGCGGGGTCACCGAGGCGCTCGAGGACGGCCGCTACGCCATGACGTGCGTACGGGCCCGCGTCGCCGGACAGCCGCTGCCGGTGCGCCGGCCCCCGTGCTTCTTCAACCCCGCGCACGGCCCGTCAGCCGAGGACGTCGAATGGGCGCCGGCGGGCGGGGCGCTGCGCCGGGTCCCGGTGTGTGCGGCGGACGCCGAGCGGGTCCACGCCGGGGCGGAGCCCGATGTGCGCAAGGTGCTGGTCGGCGCGCAGCGGCGGCCGTACTGGGAGGCCGGTCCCGCGTACTCCCCCTGGGTCGGTGGTTACTTCGGCGGCTACGCGATGAGCGGCCTGTTGCCGGGGTTCCTCCTCGGCTCGATGCTCACCGGCTGGGACGGCGGCGGATATGACGCCGGATACGGCGACGGCTACGGCGACGCGGCCGGGGAGGCCGGCGACTACAGCGACGGCGGCGACTACAGCGGGGGGGACTACAGCGGCGGGAGCGACCTCGGCGGGGGCGACTTCAGCGGCGGCAGCGACTTCGGCGGCTTCGGCGACTTCTGAGTCAACTGCCGATGAGGACGAGGCCCACCGGTTCCCCGGGGGGCCTCGTCCTTCATCGACGAGCGCTCACATGCGGAAGCGCCAGACCTGACCCGACGAGTGCGGGATGCCGAAGGCGCCGTCGCGGGAGGCGATGCTCCACGCTGCTACGAACACTCGGCTCTGGTCGTCGACCACGATGCCGGACGGGAACGGCACCTTGACCGCTTCGCGGTCGCCGTCACGGCCAACCTTGACCACCTGGCCGGGCAGGCACTGGTCATCCGTGCACCCGCCGAACAGCTCGCTCACGTACAGGGCGCCGGCCGGGCCGACGGCCACGCCGGTCACGCTGGAGAAGCCGCCCCACGACTTCTGCAGCCTGCCCTCCTTGGAGTAGCGGAGCACCATCCCGGTGGCGCGCTCGCCGCCACCCTCGCCGCCGAGGAGCCCCACATAGAAGCGGCCCTTGTCGTCACGGGTCAGCGACGTCGGCACCGGGTCTGACATGGGGTCGTCGTCCGGGATCGCAGCGAACAGCGAGACGTTGTCGGTCCCGTTGGGCACCTGCACCACGGTGTCGCCCGCGGCGTCGGCCACGAGCACACGACCACGAGTCGCGAGCGCGGCGTACGGGTTGGACTCGACGCCCTCGCCATCCGCGTCGTTGCGCTGCTCGAATCTGGCGATGTTCGCCTGGATGGACTTCTCACCGTTCTTGCCCACCCGGATGAGCTTGCCGAGCTGCCGCTTCGGCAGCCCCTCCGGCAGCACGTCCGGCGGCGCGTACGTCATCGCGACGTACACCTGCCCGTACGGACCCTCGCTGGCACCGTCGGAGCCGACCGCGAAGGTGCCGTCCTTGCCGGCGGCGGAAACGAAGCCCCGGGCCACCCGGTTCGGGCGCTCGTGTGACGACCGGCCGGGATACCCGATGCGCGACACCGATCCGGTGGTGCCGACGCAGATCGCGCGACGCCCTGAGCCGGAACATTGCTTCCCGCCGCGGCCCGCCTCCGCGATGATGATGGCGCCGCCAGCGACCCGGTCGAGCTGACGCGGGTTGTTCAGATGGGAAACCACGACGGTGTGCTTGGGCACCCGCGCCGCGGTGGCTGCCGCTCGTACGTCGGCAGCGGACACCCAGGCTGGGGCACCTGGGTCGGTCAGTCGCATCGGCACGTCGACGCCGTCAGGGCCGTCGGAGCCGACCGCTCCGACCGGCAGCACCGCGGCAGTCGCAGCCGCGGCGGCGGTCGCGACGGCGACCGCGAGGGACGGTTTACTTCTCATCCGGTACCTCCTTGCACGTGCGGCCCGGCAGGCGATCTCCCGAGCGCATCGGACGCGCCCGCCCGAGGGCGCATCCCGGCGGCTGGCGCCGTGCGCCGCAGTGTGGCACCGGTGACTCTCGGTGGGAATAGCCCAGGCGGGTCGCGCTCAGGGTCCCTTGCGGTGTCCCTAGGAGCGCAGGTGGAGCTGGCGGGCGGCCTCGGCGAGCGACCCGGACAGCGACGGGTACACCGTGAACGCGTGCGTGAGGTCGTCGACGGTGAGGCTCGCGCCCACCGCGAGCGCCAGCGGATGGACAAGCTCGCTGGCCCGCGGCGACACCACGACACCACCCACGATGATCCCGGTGCCCGGCCTGCAGAACAGCTTCACGAAGCCATCGGTGATGCCCTGCATCTTGGCTCGGGCGTTCGTGGCGAGCGGGAGCTTGACGGCGCGTGCCTCGATGTCCCCCGCGTCGACGGCGGACTGGCTCCAGCCGACGGTGGCGATCTCCGGGTCGGTGAACACGGTGGACGAGACCGCCTTGAGGTCGAGCGGCGCGACTGCGTCACCCAGCGCGTGCCACATCGCGATCCGGCCCTGCATCGCGGCGACCGAGGCGAGCATGAGCACCCCTGTGCAGTCACCGGCTGCATAGACACCGCGCGCGCTCGTCCGCGAGACCCGGTCCACCTCGACGAAGCCGCCGCCCCGACCCAGGCGCACACCGGCCTCCGCCAAGCCGATGCCGTCGGTGTTGGGCGCGGATCCGACGGCGAGCAGGCAGTGCGACCCAGCGACCTCACGCCCGTCCTCGAGGGACACCACCACACCCCCGTCGCGGCGCTGCACCCCGGCCGCGCGCGAACGGGCGAGCACATTGAGCCCACGCCGGGCAAACACGTCCTCGAGCACGTGGGCGGCGTCGCTGTCCTCCCCCGGCAGCACGTGCTCGCGCGAGGAGACGAGCACGACCTCACAGCCCAGCGCCCGGTAGGCACTGGCGAACTCCGCCCCCGTCACTCCCGAGCCCACCACCACCAGCCGCTCCGGCAGCACCTCCAGGTCGTACAGCTGGGTCCAGGTGAGGATCCGCTCGCCGTCCGGCTGGGCGCCCGGCAGGAGCCGCGGATGAGCCCCGGTCGCGACGAGCACGGCGTCGGCGTCCACCTCCTCCTCACCGCCGCCGGCGAGGGTGGCGACCACCCGCTGGGGGCCGTCGAGGCGACCGGTGCCGGAGAGGACGCGGACCCCCTCCTTGTCCAACCGGGCGGCGATGTCCCGCGACTGCGCCTCCGCGAGCGTGCGCACCCGCGCGTTGACCCGGTCGATCTCCACGCCGACGACACCCCACCCGGCGGGGACGGCGGAGCTGTGTCCGCCGTCCAGCACGACCCCGAGGTCGGCGGACTCCGCTGCCCGCGACATGACCTCGGCCGTCGCGACAAGCGTCTTGCTGGGTACGCAGTCGGTCAGCACCGCCGATCCGCCGATCCCGTCGCGGTCGACGACGGTCACCTCGGCTCCCAGCTGGGCAGCCACGAGCGCGGCCTCGTAGCCACCCGGGCCGCCACCGAGTATCGCGATCCGAGTCACGCCGGGCATTCTCCCGTACCGGGGCGAGCCGTCGGCGGGGCGATAGCCTCCGCGACCGTGACGACGTCTGCGGGCGCGCGGCCCGCGCCGGACCCGTACGCGGCGGCCCAGGAGGCCGCCGACGCGCTGCGCGCACGTACCGGGGTGGAGCGCCACGACGTCGTGGTCGTGCTGGGCTCGGGATGGCTGCCCGCGGCGGAGGAGCTCGGCACGGTCGAGGCCGAGATCGGTGTCGGCGACCTGACGGGCTTTGCGCCGCCGGCCGCGGCCGGTCACGCCGGTCTGGTCCGCTCCCTGCGCGCTGACGGGCGGCGAGTGCTGGCGTTCCTGGGCCGCACGCACCTGTACGAGGGGCACGGAGTCGCCGCGGTGACGCACGCCGTGCGGACCGCCGCTGCTGCCGGGTGCCGGGTCGCGGTGCTCACCAACGGCTGCGGGTCGCTGCGCGCGGACTGGACGCCCGGGAGGCCAGTCCTCATCACCGACCACCTCAACCTCACGGCGACCTCGCCGTTGTGTGGCGCGCGGTTCGTCGACCTCACCGGGCTGTACGCGCCGCGGCTGCGCAGCCTGTGCCGGGCGGTGGACCCTGCGCTCGCCGAAGGCGTCTACGCCCAGCTCCCCGGGCCGCACTACGAGACCCCCGCCGAGATCCGCATGCTGCGGGCAGCCGGCGCCGACCTCGTCGGGATGTCGACGACACTGGAGGCCATCGCCGCGCGTGAGGCCGGCATGGAGGTACTCGGCATCTCCCTCGTCACCAACCTCGCCGCCGGCATGACCGGCCAGCCGCTGGACCACGCGGAGGTGCTCCGTACCGGGAGCGCAGCTGCATCGGCCATGGGCCGGCTGCTATCCGGTGTGCTGCCGGGAGTGTGACCTGATGCGCGTGCTCGTCGTCGGTGCCGCCGGCCGGATCGGCACGGCGCTGCTCGCTACGCTGCCCGAGCTCGGGCACGACGTCTCCGGGCTCGACCTCCGCGCCCCCGAGGCCCGCGACGCCAACGGCGACGTCGTCGTCGGCGACTGCCGCGACCACGCCGTCCTCGACCGCGTGCTGCCCGGCAGCCAGGCGGTCGTCCACCTCGCCGGCGTACCCACCGAGTCTCCCCTGCCGGTCATCCTGGACTCCCACGTGCTGACACTCGGGGCGGTCCTTGACGGGATGCGCCGGCATGGTGTGAACCGGCTGGTGTACGCCAGCAGCAACCACGCGACCGGATGGACACCGCGCGCCCCGTCGGTGCCGGCGGATGCGGCGCCCCGACCGGACACTGTGTACGGCGTCGGCAAGGTGGCCGCCGAGGCGCTCGTCCGGCTCTACGTGGACCGCTACGGCTTGTCGGCGGCGTGCCTGCGCATCGGCAGCTTTCTCGACCACCCCACCACCCGCCGGCACCTGACGACGTGGCTAAGCCCGGGTGACTGTGCCCGGCTGGTTGATGCCTGCCTGCGCGCACCCGAGCTGGGCTGGGCGCTGCTGTGGGGCGTCTCCGGCAACACCCGCGGGTGGTGGGACCTGGCTGACGCGCGGGCCCTCGGGTACGAGCCGCTCGACGACGCGGAGGCCTACGCCGACGAGATCCTCGCCACCCCGGAGACCGACGACGACCGGCTCGCAGCGGCCTGCGTCGGCGGGGAGTTCACCGGTCCGGGGTTCGACCGCCCGGCCGACCCGCGGGAGGAAGCGTGAGCACGACGGGTCCCCACCCGAGCGTGCTCGAGGAGGCACAAGCCTGGCTGGCCGAGGACCCGGACGCCCAGACTCGGGACGAGCTCGCCGCCTTGCTTCGCCGGGCGGAGGCGGGCGAGGAGGCCGCGCTCGCCGACCTCGGTGACCGCTTCGGTGATCGCCTCCGCTTCGGCACCGCAGGTCTCCGCGGCGCCGTGGGAGCGGGGCCCAACCGGATGAACCGCGCCGTGGTCATCCGGGTGACCGCCGGGCTCGCCGCCTTGCTGCGGGCGCACGGTCAGGACACGGTGGTGGTGGGTCACGACGCCCGCCACCGCTCCGCGGACTTCGCGCGCGACACCTGCGCGGTGCTGGCCGGCGCCGGCCTGCGAGCGCTGGCCCTGCCCGGTCCCTGCCCGACACCACTGCTGGCCTTTGCGGTCCGCGAGCTCGACGCCGACGCAGGGGTCATGGTCACCGCCTCTCACAACCCACCTCCGGACAACGGCTACAAGGTGTACGTCGCGGATGGTGCGCAGGTTGCACCACCGGCCGAAGCCGAGATCTGCGCCGAGATCGACGCGATCGGCCCGCTGGCGGCGGTGCCGCTCGCCGACTCCGGGTGGCGGCTCGTAGACGCGGACGTGGTCTCCAGCTACGTCTCGCGCGCGGCTGCGGTGGCCCGGCCCAACACTGCGCGGGCGGTCCGCGTGGTCTACACCCCGCTCCACGGCGTCGGACGCGACGTGATGCTCGCCACGCTCGCGCGGGCGGGCTTCCCCGAGCCGGTCGTCGTGGCAGAACAGGCAGCGCCCGACCCCGACTTCCCCACGGTCGCCTTCCCCAACCCCGAGGAACCGGGGGCGATGGACCTCGCTCTCGCAGCTGCGATCGAGACCGGTGCCGACCTGGTCATCGCCCATGACCCGGACGCCGACCGCTGCGCGATAGCAGTCCCCGATCCGCGCGCGGGCACGCCCACCGGCTGGCGGATGCTGAGTGGTGACGAGGTGGGAACGCTGCTGGCGACTCACCTGCTGCGGCGGGAGCCGAGGCTCGCCGGAGTCGTCGCGAGCTCGATCGTTTCCTCCTCCCTGCTCGCCCGGATCGCCGAGCGGCACGGTCTCGCCCACGTTGAGACACTGACCGGCTTCAAGTGGATCTCTCGGGTGGAGGGCCTCTCCTACGGCTACGAGGAGGCGCTCGGCTACTGCGTCGACCCGCAGGCGGTACGGGACAAGGACGGCATCTCCGCTGCCGTGCTCGTCGCCGAGCTCGCCGCCACGGCGCTCGCGTCCGGCACCACGCTGGTCGGGCTGCTCGACGACCTTGCCACCGATTACGGGCTGCACGCGACGGACCAGCTGGCGGTCCGGCTCGACGGGCCGACAACGACCACAGCGACGGCGGCAATGCGTCACCTCCGGGCCACTCCGCCGGTAGAGCTGGGGGGCCGCCGCGTCGAGTCCGTCGACGACCTCCTCGAGGGCAGTGAGGCCCAGCCGGGCACGGACGCGCTGCGTTACCGCCTCACCGGGGCGGCGCGCGTCGTTGTCCGACCGAGCGGCACCGAACCCAAGCTCAAGTGCTACCTCGAGGTCGTGCAGCCCGTCGTCGCGGGCGACGTCGACAGCGCGCGCCGTACGGCCGCATCGGCGTTGCTTGCCATCCGCGCCGACCTGCCCGCTGCCGCCGGCCTTCAATGAGTCCGCTGGCACCACCCTGAGTGCCTCGGCAGTCTGCCCCCACTTTCGGGGCCAGACTGTCGAGGCACTTCACGTTCCCTCCCGCCTGGTGGCTGGGCGTCCACAGGTGGTCGCGTCACGCGATCTCGTCCACAGCTTGGCTCCGGCGGCGTCGTCCCCCACAGGGGAAGCCGGGCAACGTCGCGGTCATGGACGACGCTTCCCTTTCGCTAGGCGCGCTGTTGCGGGCGGCGCGCAGACGCGGCGAGCTCAGCCAGCGCGAGCTCGCCGCGGCTGCAGGGGTTGGCCGCACGACAGTGGCGCGTCTCGAGGGCGCCGCCGATTCGGACGCCCGGTGGAGCACTGTCGTGTCGCTGCTCGCCGCGGCCGATTGTGCTGTGGTGCTGACTGACGGAGCGGGCAAAGCCGTTTCGGCGCTCGAGCACGAGCGGGTACGCAACGCCGGCGGGCGTCACTACCCCGCGCACCTGAACGTGCGACGGGTGCGCCACCCCTGGCGCGACTGGGCGCAGGGCCCGCGGTACGGGACGTACGCCACCATCCCCGCGCCGCCCTGGTCCTACCGCACACGTGCGACTGAGCCTCGGTACGCCGCCTGGCTCGCCTGGTGGGAGCCCCGTGACCGGCAGCGGCGCGCGCGGCTGGCGCTGTTGCAGGCGAGGCGGCGGGCGCAGGCGGAGGCGGAGTCAGCTTGCGGCACGGACGACGAGGACTATGCAGACGAGTGAGCTGAGGGCCAGCGCTGCGACCTCCGCCCAGCGGGTCTGCACGCGCAGCGCAGCCTGGCTAGAGCTCTGCCGGGAGTAGCGGTCGTGCAGGCGGGTGAGCTCCTCGGCCACGTAGTCGACCTCGGTACGGCCGAGCAAGGTGGCGGCGGTGTCCTGGCGGCTCGCGCTGCCGCCGGTGGGTCCCTGTTGCTTCCAGGACCGGCGCTGCGCACGCACGCCGGAGGAGACGACGTACGAACGGAACGTCCGCTCACCGGCGTGGACGCGGAGGCAGTGGCTGGCGTCTATGGCGCTCACCCTGCCCCAGGGCAGAGTCACGTCGCGCAGGGCGCCACGCAGCAACAGCCGATCTGGCCAGGCGAGCACCTGTGGGCGCAGCAGCCATGCCCACACGCCAACGCTGACGGCGACCAGGCCGGCGGCGTACGCGGCCGTGGTGAGGCTGCGCCCGCGCAACCCGAGGTCCACGAGGTTGAGGGCCGCGAAGATCAGCCAGGCCCAGCCGAGCAGCCGTCCCCGCGACGAGCGGAACCGAGTCACCGGCCTGCCGCCCGCCTCGCTCGCGCTCGAGGCCATGGGCGTCGATTGTGCCGCACTACGCTGGAGCGGTGCCGTTGCTGACCGAGCCGACGCTGCCGCTCGACCGCGTTACGGACGTCGTCTCCACCGACGCCTCGCTGCGCCGCTTCCTGCACGGGCTGCCCGGTGTCGACCAGGTGGGCGCCGAGGCAAGGGCTGCCATGCTGTCGACCCGGTCGATCAAGACTGCCGCGAAGCAGTTCGCCATCGACCTGGCTATCTCCATAATCGACCTCACCACGCTGGAAGGGCAGGACACCCCGGGCAAGGTGCGCACGCTCTGCGCCAAGGCGCAGCGACCTGACCCCTCGGACGCGTCCGTCCCTGCCGTCGCGGCGGTGTGCGTCTATCCCGACCTGGTCGCGGTGGCGAAGGCGGCGACCGGGCCGAGCGGCGTCAAGGTCGCCAGCGTCGCCACGGCTTTTCCCAGCGGCCGGGCCTCGCGGGCGGTCAAGCTCGCCGACACCGCCGACGCGGTGGCGGCGGGCGCCGACGAGATCGACATGGTCATCGACCGGGGCGCCTTCCTGGTCGGGCGCTACCGAGCTGTCCTGGAGGACATCGTCGCGGTCAAGCAGGCCTGTGGCACCGCCAGGCTCAAGGTCATCCTCGAAGTGGGCGAGCTCGCGACGTACGACAACGTACGGCGGGCTTCCTGGCTGGCCATGCTCGCCGGCGCCGACTTCATCAAGACCAGTACCGGCAAAGTGCAGCCGGCGGCGACCCTCCCGGTCACCCAGGTCATGCTCGAGGCAGTGCGGGACTTCCGGGCGGCGACGGGACGCATGGTCGGGGTCAAGCCTGCCGGCGGCATCCGTACGGCCAAGGACGCGATCCGCCACCTCGTGCTCGTCAACGAGACCGCCGGGGAGGAGTGGCTCGACCCCCGCTGGTTCAGGATCGGGGCCTCGACCCTGCTCAACGACCTGCTCATGCAGCGCCAGCGGATGACGACCGGCCGCTACGCCGGTCCCGACTACTTCACCGTGGACTGAGACCATGAAGTTCGAGTACGCGCCCGCTCCGGAGTCGCGCGCCATCGTCGACATCAAGAGCTCGTACGGCCTCTTCGTGGGTGGCGAGTTCGTAGACCCCGTCGACGGCCACCGGTTCAAGACCGTGAACCCGGCGACGGAGGAGGTGCTCGCCGAGGTCAGCGCCGCGGGGCCGCGCGACGTCGACGCTGCCGTGCAGGCAGCCCGCGGGGCGTACACCCGCACCTGGCAGCGCATGCGCGGCGCTGAGCGAGCCAAGTACCTCTACCGCATCGCGCGCATCATGCAGGAGCGGGCCCGCGAGCTTGCCGTGCTCGAGTCCATCGACAACGGCAAGCCCATCCGGGAGTCCCGCGACGTCGACGTCCCGCTGGCCGCTGCCCACTTCTTCTACTACGCGGGTTGGGCCGACAAGCTCGGCTATGCGCTTTCCGGCCGGGAGCCCCGTCCGCTCGGGGTGGCCGGCCAGGTGATCCCGTGGAACTTCCCGCTGCTGATGCTCGCCTGGAAGGTCGCGCCCGCTCTCGCCGCCGGCAACACCGTCGTGCTCAAGCCGGCGGAGACGACGCCGCTGAGCGCACTGTTGTTCGCCGAGATCTGCCAGCAGGCCGACCTGCCGCCCGGCGTCGTCAACATCATCACCGGCGCTGGCGACACCGGGCGTGCGCTGGTCGAGCACGACGGGGTCGACAAGGTCGCCTTCACCGGCTCTACCGAGGTCGGCAAGCAGATCGCCCGCTCGGTGGCGGGCAGCGGCAAGAAGGTGACGCTGGAGCTGGGCGGCAAGGCGGCCAACGTGGTCTTCGACGACGCGCCGATCGACCAGGCGGTCGAGGGCATCGTCGACGGCATCTTCTTCAACCAGGGACACGTTTGCTGCGCCGGCTCCCGGCTGCTCGTCCAGGAGTCGGTCGCCGAGGACGTGCTGAGCCGGCTCAAGTACCGGCTGACCACTCTGCGCGTCGGCGACCCGCTGGACAAGAACACCGACGTCGGCGCCATCAACTCCGCCGCCCAGCTCGAGCGCATCCGCGAGCTCTCGGCCGTCGGAGAGGCCGAGGGTGCGCAGCGCTGGTCCCCACCCTGCGAGCTGCCCGAGCGGGGGTACTGGTTCCCGCCCACCGTGTTCACCGGCGTCTCCCAGGCGCACCGCATCGCCCGCGAGGAGATCTTCGGCCCGGTGCTGTCGGTGCTGACGTTCCGCACACCGGCCGAGGCGGTCGACAAGGCCAACAACAGCCCGTACGGCCTGTCGGCCGGCGTCTGGACCGACAAGGGCAGCCGCATCCTGTGGATGGCACAGCGGCTGCGCGCGGGCGTGGTGTGGGCCAACACCTTCAACCGCTTCGACCCCGGTTCGCCGTTCGGTGGCTACCAGGAGTCGGGGTACGGCCGGGAGGGCGGGCGTCACGGGCTGGAGGCGTACCTGCAGTGAGTGACGTGACCCCACGACTCGCGGTCCAGAAGACCTACAAGCTCTACATCGGCGGGCGGTTCCCCCGCTCGGAGAGCGGCCGTTCCTACCAGGTCAGCGACGCCACGGGCCGTTTCCTCGCCAACGCGGCGATGGCCAGCCGCAAGGACGTCCGTGACGCGGTCGTGGCCGCCCGCAAGGCAGGCCCGGCCTGGTCGGGAGCGAGCGCGTACAACCGCGGCCAGGTGCTCTACCGGGTGGCGGAGGTGCTCGAGGGCAGGCGTGGCCAGTTCGTCGACGAGGTGGTCGCCGCGGAGGGGCTGTCGGTGGGCACGGCGACGTCACTCGTCGCGGCCGTGGTCGACCGCTGGGTCTGGTACGCCGGCTGGGCGGACAAGCTCGCCCAGGTCGTGGGCTCGAGCAACCCCGTCGCGGGACCGTACTTCGACTTCACGGTGCCCGAGCCCACCGGCGTCGTCGGGGTCGTGGCGCCGCAGTCGTCCAGCCTGCTGGGCCTGGTGTCGGTGCTCGCCCCGGTGATCGTCACCGGCAACACGGCGGTGCTGCTGGCCAGTGAGCGGCGCCCACTGCCCGCGATCAGCCTGGCGGAGGTGCTGGCCACCAGTGACGTCCCCGCCGGGGTGGTCAACGTCCTCACCGGGCGGACGGCCGAGCTCACGCCCTGGCTCGCCGCACACATGGACGTCAACGCGCTCGACCTGTGCGGCCTCACCGACACCGCACTCGCACACGCAGCAGAGGAAGCCGCCGCCGACAACCTCAAGCGGGTGCTGCGGCCGTCGACCGCGGACCCGGATGGGCGAGCCGAGCCCGACTGGAGCGCCGAGCCCGGACTCGAGCGGATGACCGCGTTCATCGAGCACAAGACCGTCTGGCACCCCGTCGGAATTTGACCAAGGCCCAACGTCAAGAGGAGCCCGTCATGGATGCGCTTGCCCGCCAAGGACTCGTCCGTCCCCACGACGACCGCTGGATCGCCGGCGTCTGCGCCGGCCTTGCTCGCCGTTTCGGCATGCCCGCCACGGTGGTGCGGCTGCTGCTCGCGCTGTCAGTGATCCTGCCCGGACCTCAGATCGTGCTGTACGCGGTCCTGTGGTTCCTCATGCCGGCCGAGTGAGCGGGAGGCATGAAGACCCCCGACCCCCTGAATCGCCCGATCGGGCGGTTGCTGCGGCTTGCGCAGGCGCTCGGACCTGAGGACGTCGTCGAGGCGCTGTCGATGACCGTCGCCGAGCTTGAGGGCAGCGACGTCGTGCTCTACCTCCTCGACTACGAGCAGATCCACCTCATCCCGCTGCAGCACCCCCGCAGCAGCGGCGAGGAAGTCGAACCGCTGCGGGTCGAAGGCACCCTGGCCGGGAGGGCGTTCGCCTCGGGAAGCCCGCTGGCGGTCCAGCGCGATGAGGTGTGGCAGGTCTGGATCCCCGTCACCGAGCGGGCGGATCGGCTCGGTGTCGTGAGCATGCAGCTGCCTGCATGGGACGACGAGGTCGAGGAGTTCTGCCTGGAGCTTGGCCTCGCGGCCGCGTACCTGCTCCAGTCGGCGTCGCGCTACAGCGACCAGCCGGAGCGGCTGCGCCGAGTGCAGGACATGTCCCTGGCTGCCGAGATCCAGTGGGGTCTGCTGCCCCCCACCGCGCTCGCTGTCGCGACCACCACCCTGGCCGGCCTGCTGGAGCCGGCCTATGAGGTGGGTGGCGACTGCTTCGACTTCGCGATCAACGACGGGGCACTCGACTTCGCTGTCTTCGACGCGATGGGGCACGGCCTGTCCAGCTCCGTGCTGGCCGCCCTTACCGTCGGCGCCTACCGCAACGCCCGCCGCCAGTACGCGGGCGACCCGCTCGAGCAGCTGCGCCGGATGGAAGACGCGGTCACCCAGCAGTACGGCGGGGAGTCCTTCGTCACGGCGCTGCTGTGCCGTTTCGAGCCGGAGACCGGCAACCTGAAGTGGCTGAGCGCCGGCCACCCACCACCGCTGCACGTCCGGCGCGGCAGCGTGCTCCCCGACGCCAACTTCGACGTGGGGCTACCGCTCGGGCTGGGGGGGTACACCGACCAGGGGCCGGGCATGGTCGACATCGCGCTCGAGCCGGGCGACAGCCTGCTGCTCTACACCGACGGTGTCATCGACGCCGACGCCGACGCCGACGCCGGGGAGCCCTTCGGCCTGTACCGGCTCGGCGACCTGCTGGAACGGGAGAGCTCCACGCCGCGCCCGCCCGAGGAGGTGCTGCGTCGCCTGGTCCACGCCGTGGTCAACCACCGCGGCACGCGGCTGCGCGACGACGCCAGCATGGTGCTGCTGCACTGGGACGGTCCCCCCGAGCGTTGATCCGGGGGACGTTCCCGGGGGGCCAAACGTCCGGTGCTCAGCGCCTCGGCTGCGCTGCCAGGTCGGTGCAGCCGCGCAGCTCCCGCCACGCCGCCGTCGCTTCGGCGCGGGCGGCGCCCTCGAGCAGCCGCGGCCGGCCGTCCGGCTCGATGTACGCCGGGGCGAACGAGTCGGAGACCACGCGCCCGTCCCGAACGGTCAGCGTGAGGATGCCCGTGCTGGTCGATGCCTGGCTGTACCAGACGAAGTTGCCGAGCCCGTAGTTGATGTAGGTGTCGTCCAGCCAGCCCGACCCGAGCAGCACGTGAGCGTGGCTGCCCACGACGACGTCAGCGCCCGCAGCGGCGAGCACGCGGGCGTGCAGCCGCGGTCGCCAATAAGGACACGACTGGTTCTCGTCACCCCAGTGCAGGTAGACGACCACCACGTCGGCCTGCTCGCTCGCCGCGCGCACCGCTGGCACCAGGCGGGGTCGGGGCAGAAAGGCCACCGCCACGCCGGGCCGATCCGGTCCTGCGGCCCACTCCAGAGCGGTGATGTCAGGCAGCGTCGTGGCGGCGAGCACGGCGATCCGAGTGCCGCGGATCGACGCGACGTACGGGCGGAAGGCGGCGGCAGCGTCCGCGCCGATGCCGACGATCCCGACCGGGCTGTCGCGGACCGCGGCCAGCGTGTCCTGCAGGCCCACGGAGCCGTAGTCCACCGCGTGATTGTTGGCCAGGCTCGCCACATCGACGCCGGCCGCGTCCAGCGCGTCGAGCGCCGCGGGCGGGGCGTGGAAGTTGTACTCCTTGGGCTCTGGGCTGCCTCGCTCGGTGACGGCGGTCTCGAGGTTCACCATCATCAGGTCGGGCCGGCGGAGCGCCGGCGCGATCGGCTGCAGCGCCGTCGCGGGGTCCTCCAGCAGCGGGGCCAGGTGATCCTCGAAGTGCACGTCGCCGGCAAAGCCCAGCGTCACCTTGCCGGATGGAGCCGTGGACGGACTGGGGCTCGGGGGAGAAACGCTGGGAGTGCTCCCGACAGTGCCGGACGGCGACGGAGTCGTGGATGTCGGGCCAACAGTGGCCGGATCGGTGGCTGGGGACTGCGTCAAGTGCCCGGACGGCTGCCCGACCGGTTGCTGCTGGGATGGACCTGCACAGCTCGCTGATACGGCCGCGACGGCGACCGCAGCAAGCAGCCAAGGCACGCGGTTCATGCCGACCGGCCGGCCACGTCGGGTGCCGCACGCCCGTGGACGGAGGCAGGGGATCGTGCGGCGAGCAGCGCCGCGTACCCGCGCTTGACCACGTCGTCGATGAGAGCGAGCCGCTGGTCAAAGGGGATGAAGGCGCTCTTCACCGCGTTGACCGCGAACCACTGGTAGTCCTCGAGGTCGTAGCCGAACGCCGCCGAGAGCCGGGCGAGCTCGGCACTCATCGATGTCCCGCTCATCAGCCGATTGTCGGTGTTGACGGTGACCCGGAAGCGCAACCGTGCCAACAGGCCGAACGGGTGCTCCTCGATCGAGCGGGCCGCGCCTGTCTGCACGTTGGACGTGGGACACAGCTCCAGCGGGATGCGCTTGTCGCGGACGTACGCCGCCAGTCGGCCGAGCTGCACCCGCTCACCCGGAGGCGCCGCGCCGTCGACCGTGATGTCGTCGATGATGCGGACGCCGTGGCCGAGCCGGTCGGCGCCACACCACTGCAGGGCCTCCCAGATCGACGGCAGACCGAAGCCCTCACCGGCATGGATGGTGTAGTGGGCGTTCTCCCTGCGCAGGTACTCGAACGCGTCGAGGTGGCGGGTCGGGGGGAAGCCCGCCTCGGCCCCGGCGATGTCAAAGCCGACGACCCCGAGGTCGCGGTAGCGCACCGCAAGCTCGGCGATCTCCCGGCTGCGTGCCGCGTGCCGCATGGCGGTGAGCAGTGTGCCCGTGCGGATCGGCGTACCGGCCTCGGCCGCGCGCCGCTCCCCAGCCGCAGCCCCTCCTCCACCGCCTCGACCACCTGCTCAAGGGTGAGACCGGCGTCCAGGTGCTGCTCGGGGGCGTAGCGCACCTCCGCGTACACGACCCCGTCGGCGGCCAGGTCCTCCGCGCACTCGGCGGCGACCCGGACCAGCGCCTCCCGGGCCTGCATCACCCCGACCGTGTGCGCGAACGTCTCGAGGTAGCGCTCCAGTGAGCCGGAGCCGGCCGCGGCCTCGAACCAGGCGCCCAGCTCCGCGGGGTCAGTGGTGGGGAGCTCGTGGTCCGCCGCGTCGGCGAGCTCGACGATCGTGTCGGGGCGCAGCCCGCCGTCGAGGTGGTCGTGCAGCAGCACCTTGGGTGCGCGCGCGATCTCGTCGACCGTCGGCGTCACGGTTGGCACGCTAGCGCGACCTGGCCCCCGGGGCCGGTAACGCCTCAGTCCGCCACTCGGTCGAGCACCAGCGGCGGCACGTCCGGCCGCGCCCCTGCCGGAGCGATCTCGTACGTGCCGGCCAGCGCCGCGAGGGCACGGGGAAGCGCTCCGGCTCGTCGGTGTGCAGCGTCAGCAGTGGCTCCCCGCCGCGCGCCAGCGCCCCGGGCTTGACGTGCAGCTCGACCCCGGCACCGGGCTGTACGGGGTCCTCCTTGCGCGAGCGACCGGCACCGAGCCGCCACGCGGCCACCCCTACGGCACGGGCGTCCAGCCGGGTGAGCACGCCGTCGGCTGGTGCCAGCACCGCGTGCGTCTCGGCGGCGCGCGGCAGTGTCGCGTCCGGGTCGCCGCCCTGAGCACGGACCAGGCGCCGCCACACGTCCATCGCCGAGCCGTCACGCAACGCATCGGCCGGGTCCTTGCCCGAGTGGAGCCCGGCCGCGGCGAGCATCTCCCGCGCGAGGGTGATCGTCAGCTCGACGACGTCGTCCGGGCCTCCCCCGGCGAGCACGTCGACGGCTTCACCCACCTCCAGCGCGTTTCCGGCGGTGAGCCCGAGCGGGGTGTCCATCGCGGTCAACAGCGCGACCGTACGCACGCCGGCGTCGCTGCCCAGTCCCACCATCGTCGTCGCGAGCTCTCGCGCTGTGTCGACGTCGCCGATGAAGGCCCCAGTCCCGACCTTGACGTCGAGCACCAGGGCGCCGGTGCCCTCGGCGATCTTCTTGCTCATGATGGAGCTGGCGATCAGCGGCACCGACTCGACGGTGCCGGTGACGTCGCGCAGCGCGTACAGCCGTCGGTCGGCGGGCGCCAGCTCCGCACCGGCGGCGCACACCACCGCCCCGACGTCGCGCAGCTGCGCCCGCATCTGGGCCACGGACAGCGTCGCGCTCCAGCCCGGAATCGACTCCAGCTTGTCCAGCGTGCCGCCGGTGTGACCGAGTCCGCGCCCGGACAGCTGCGGCACCGCCGCTCCGCAGGCGGCGACCGTCGGCGCCAGCGCGAGGGTGATCTTGTCACCGACACCGCCGGTGGAGTGCTTGTCCGTGGTCGGCCGGTCCAGCGCTGACCAGTCGAGCCGCTCCCCTGACGCAACCATCGCGGCCGTCCACCGGGACACCTCCCGCCGGCTCATCCCGTTGAGCAGGACCGCCATGGCCAGGGCTGACATCTGTTCCTCGGCGACGGCACCGCGGGTGTAGGCGTCGATCACCCAGTCGACCTGCTCGTCGCTCAGCTCTCCGCCGTCCCGCTTGGCGCGAATCACGTCGACGGCGTCAAAGGCCTCGACCGACCCGCTCTCAGACGTCACCGGTGCTCTCCAGGTCGCTCGCGTCGAACGCGTCGGGCAGCACTTCGCGCATCTGCCGTACGCCGTCGCCGGTTAGCAGCAGGCACTCGGGCCCGCCGTGTTCCCACAGCAGCTGGCGGCAGCGGCCGCAGGGCATGAGCGGCGCACCTCGCCTGTCGACACACGCGACCGCGACGAGTCGGCCACCGCCGGTGGAGTGCAACGCCGAGACGAGGCCGCACTCGGCGCACAGCCCCACACCGTAAGCGGCGTTCTCGACGTTGCATCCGGTGACGACGCGGCCGTCCTCGACCAGACCGGCCGCGCCGACGGGGAAGCCGGAGTACGGCGCGTACGCGTCCGCCATCGCGCGGCGGGCGGCCGACCCGAGCACCTCCCAGTCGACCTCGACGCCCGCTCCGGCCTCCACTCCCGCCACGGCGCTACTCCACCTCTCCGCGCCGGTACGGCCGCCCGTCCGCCGCGGGCATCCGCAGCCGCTGAGCGGCCAGCGCTAGCACCAGCAGCGTGGCGACGTACGGGGTCATCCGCGTGAAGTCGCTCGGCACCACGTCGGTGAGAAAGAACCACAACAACACCAGCGCACCGACGCCGACCACCAGGGCAGCGCGCGTCGCCCGCCCGCGCCTGAGCTGCCAGGCCGCCGCCGCGAGCAGGACGACGCCCACGACGAGCAGCAGCGCGTGCACGGAGGCGCCACCACCACGCAGCTGCAGCGCGTCGGTGTAGCCGAACAAGCCGGCCCCGACGGCGAGCCCTCCCGGCCGCCAGTTGCCAAAGATCATCGCCGCCAGGCCGATGAAGCCGCGTCCACCGGTCTGTCCTTCGCGGTAGGTGCTGGAGGCGACGATGGCCAGATAGGCCCCGCCGAGTCCCGCCAGCGCGCCGGAGACCACAACGGCCACGTACTTGTGCAGGTAGACGTCGACCCCGAGCGACTCCGCGGCCGCCGGATTCTCACCGCACGAGCGCAGCCGCAGCCCGAAGGCAGTCCGCCAGAGCACGAACCAGGTGAGGACGAACAGCGCCGCCGCCAGCAGCGTGAGCACCGACAGCCCGGTCGTGGCTGCCCGCAGCAGCGCCGCTGCGTCGGAGAGAAGGAACCAGCCCCGGCTCTCGATCCCGGCGAGGGCGCCGTCCAGCCCGGGCACTCCGAGCGTCGGCAGGTCGGCGACGCTGGGGGACTGGGTCGCGCCGCCCCCGGGGACGCCGGTGAAGACGACCGCGGAGAGGTACTGCGTCGCGCCGAGGCCGAGGATGTTGATGGCCACGCCAGAGACGATGTGGTCGACCGCGAAGGTGACGGTCGCCAGCGCGTGCAGCAGGCCGCCGAGCGCCCCGCACAGCACCGCGGCGACGACCCCCGCCCACGGGCCCCACTGGTAGCCGGCGAACCCAGCCCCCCAGGTGCCGAGGATCAGCATGCCCTCCAGGCCGATGTTGACCACGCCGGCCCGCTCCGCCCACAGCCCGCCCAGTCCGGCGAGCCCGATGGGCACCGCCGCGCCGAGGGCGGCGCGCAGCGTGCCGGCCGAGGCGATGTCGGCGGTCCCGGTGACCAGCCGGGCGAACGCCAGCAGCCCCAGCAGGGCGAGCAGGCCGAGGAGTGCGGTGAACGGGGTGACCCGCAGCTGCCGCCGCGGGGCGGTGGTGGGGGGCGCTGCGCCGGTCGCCGATGTCTGAGTGCTCATGCCGGCACCTGTTCCGGCGTACGGGCTCCCGCGGTGAGCTCGCGGGCGACCTGGCGCTGCTCACGCGCCAGGCGGTGACGGCGCACCACCTCGTAGGCGACGACCACGGCGAGCACCGTGATGCCCTTCATGATCTCGACGATCTCGCTGGAGACCCCGGCAAGAATCTGCAGCGGGTTGGCGGAGACGTCGAGGTAGGCCCACAGCAGCGCGCCGAGGGCGATTCCGACCGGGTGGTTGCGCCCGAGCAGCGCGATGGCGATGCCGGTGAAGCCGAGCCCGGCTGGGAACGTCTGGCTGTAGGTGTAAGAAGCACCGAGCAGCTCCGGCAGTCCCACCAGTCCGGCCACCCCGCCGGAGAGCAGCATCGCGGAGACGACCATGCGCCGGACGTCGACCCCGCTGGCGACGGCAGCGCTCTGCGAGCCACCGGCAGCGCGCAAGTCGAAGCCGAAGCGGGTGCGGTCGACGAGCACTGCGTACCCGATCCCCACGGCGACGGCCAGCACGACCAGGCCGTACACCCGCTCGGGTGTGCCCGGGACGAGGGGCAGCCCCGGCACCCGGCCAGACGCCGGGATCGGCTCGGTGCCAATGTTGTTGGCACCGAGGACGGGCGAGCGGAACTCCCGGAGCAGGAACGCGACCAGTGAGGTGGCGATCGCGTTGAGCATGATGGTGGAGATGACCTCGCTGACGCCGCGGGTGACCTTGAGCAAGCCGGCGATGGAGGCCCACATCGCACCGACGAGCGCGGCGACGACGATCGCCAGGCCGACGTGGAGGGGCGCGGGCAGGGACACGCTGCCGGCAACGAGGGCCGCGACGAACGCGGCGAGCCGGTACTGCCCGTCGACACCGATGTTGAACAGGCCCATCCGGAAGCCGATCGCGACGGCCACAGCGGAGAGGTAGTAGGTGGTGGCGCTGCTCAACGTCAGCGCGACCGAACGCGGGTCAGCGCCGGCGTCCAGGATGGTCCCCCACGTCGTGGAGACGGGGTCGCCGACGGCGAGGAGCACCAGCGTGGTGAGCCCGACGGCGACGAGGACTGCCAGCACCGGCGCTGCCAGGGTCAGCCCGAGGCGCCCGACGTCGACGCGTCTCACGCCGGGGCTCCGGCGCCCGTCATCGCCGATCCCAGCTGTTCGGGACTGACATCGGAGGGGTCGAGCGCAGCGATCACCCGCCCGCGCAGGATGACCCGGATGGTGTCGGACAGGCCGATCAGCTCGTCCAGGTCGGCGGACACCAGCAGCACCGCGAGACCGTCGGCGCGGGCTTGGCGCAGGTACTCCCAGATCGCGGCCTGAGCTCCCACGTCGACCCCGCGGGTCGGGTGCGCGGCGATGAGCACCAGCGGTTCGCCGCTCATCTCCCGGCCCACGATCAGCTTCTGCTGGTTGCCGCCGGACAGCGCGGACGCCACCACGTCGATGCCGGGCGTACGGACGTCGTAGCGCTCGACGATCCGGCGGGTGTCGGCGCGCGCCCCCGCCCGGTTGATCCACGGCCCGCGGGCGTTCGGCGGTGTGGTCTGGTGGCCGAGGACGCGGTTCTCCCACAGCGGTGCCTCGAGCAGCAGGCCGTGGCGGTGACGGTCCTCCGGGATGTAGCCGATCCCCGCCTCCCGGCGGCGCCGCGTCGACCAGCGGGTCACGTCCTGCTCACCGAGCAGCACCCGTCCGGCGGCAGGGGTGCGCATGCCCATCACGGTCTCGACGAGCTCCGCCTGCCCGTTGCCCTCGACGCCGGCGATCCCCAGCACCTCACCGCGACGGATAGCGAAGTCGATGTCCGCGAGCAAGGTACGGCCGTCGGTGGCGCGCAACGTCACCCCCTCGACCCGCAGCGCCATGACGTCAGTCACGGTCGACTCGCGGGTCTGCGGTGAGGGCAGCTCGCTGCCGACCATGAGCTCGGCGAGCTGGCGGGCCGTCACCTCGGCCGGCAGCACGGTGGCGACCGTCGAGCCACGGCGCATGACGGTGATCTCGTCGGCGACGGTGATCACCTCGTCCAGCTTGTGGGAGATGAAGATGACGGTGAGCCCCTGGTCCTTGAGCGCGCGGAGGTTGGCGAAGAGCTCGGCAACCTCCTGGGGCACGAGCACCGCGGTCGGCTCGTCCAGGATGAGGATGCGCGCCCCGCGGTAGAGCACCTTGAGGATCTCGACCCGCTGCCGGTCCCCGACACCGAGATCGGCGACCAGGGGGTCGGGATCGACGCCGAGCCCGTACGCCTGCGAGAGCTCGAGGACCCGCCGTCGGGCGCCGTCCCCGATGCCGTGTCGGCCTTCGGCGCCGAGCACGACGTTCTCCAGCACGCTGAGGTTGTCGGCGAGCATGAAGTGCTGAAAGACCATGCCGACGCCGTGGCTGATCGCATCGGCCGGCGACCGCAGCTCCACGTCGCGGCCGGCGATGCGGATCGTCCCCTCGTCCGGCCGCTGCGCACCGTAGAGGATCTTCATCAGCGTTGACTTGCCGGCGCCGTTCTCACCGACGACCGCGTGGACCGTCCCGCCGCGGACGCGGATGTCCACGTCCCGGTTGGCGACCACACCCGGGAACCGCTTGGTGATACCGGCGAGCTCGACGGCGGGGGCGGCTGCCTCCGACGTGGGGACCGGGGCACCGGGCTCCACCGTCGAGGGCTCGCTCACGGCTCCGTCGGGACCTTGATCTCGCCGTCGATGATCTTCTGCGCGATCTCGTCGAGCTGGTCGGTGATGTCGTCGACCTGCCCGCCGGAGGTGGAGTACCCGACTCCTCCGGCCTCGAGGTCGTAGACGACCTCGCCGGCGGTGAAGTCACCGTCGCGCACGGAGGTGATGAAGTCGAAGACGGCCACGTCGACGCGCTTGAGCATGGAGGTGAGGATGGCGTCCCGCACTGCCTCATCCGCCGTGAGGTACTGGTCGGAGTCGACGCCGATCGCCAGCCCGCCTGCAGCGTCGGCGGCCTCGAAGAGGCCGCTGCCGGAGCCGCCGGCCGCGTGGTAGACGATGTCGGCCCCCGACTCGTACATCCCCGTGGCGGCGGTGTTGCCGGCTGCCGGGTCACTGAACCCGGGGCACGCAGGGGGGTCAGAGAGGTAGCGGACGTCGACCTCGGCGTCGGGGTTGATGTGCTTGGCCCCGGCGGCATAGCCGGCCTCGAACTTGCCGATGAGCGGGACGGTGCAGCCGCCGATGAAGCCCAGCTGGCCGCTCTGCGACTTCAGCGCGGCGGCCGCCCCGACGAGGAAGGAGCCTTCCTCCTCGGCGAAGATGAGGTTGGCGACGTTGTCCTCCATCACCGACGCGTCGTCGACGATCGCGAAGCGTACGTCGGGGAACTCCGGTGCCACCTGGGCCAGCGACGGGCCGTAGGCAAAGCCGACCGCGATGATCGGGTCGAAGCCGTTCTGGGCGAGCAGGCGCAACCGCTCCTCCTTGGCCGACTCCGGCTCACCCTCCGAGGCGACGGACTCGTTGGTCTCGACGCCGTACTCCGCCTTGGCCCGGTCGAGGCCGGCGGCGGCGGAGTCGTTGAAGGACTGGTCGCCCCGGCCACCGATGTCGTAAGCGAGGCCGACCTTGAGCGTCTCTTCCGAGCCGGTCGCGGTGCTCGCCGGCTCCGACTCGGACGCGCACCCGGCGACGGCGAGGACGGCGGCGGCGAGGGCCGTCGCGATGCTGGTCACCCGTGGCAAGGGTGTCTCCTTTCGCTGCTGGCGCCCCGCGGTGCACGGGGGCGCCCAATCCGGCGCAGCGTAGCCCCCACCGCCCGACCGCTCAGCGCAGGCGCTGGTCCGGGCCGCCGAGCGCCGCCGCGGCGAGCAGCTGGGCCCCGACCGCGATCGCCGACTCGTCGATGTCGAAGGTCCCGCGGTGCAGGTCTTGGCTGCCCTCTTCACCGGGCGTCGCGGTCCCCAGGCGTGCCATGGCGCCGGGGACGTGCTCGAGGTACCACGCGAAGTCCTCACCGCCGAGGCTCTGCCCCGTCTCGACGACGGCGTCCCCCGCGACGACTGTGGCGGCGGCCCGGGCCAGGTCGCGGACCGCGTCGGCATGGTTGTCGACCGGCGGGACGCCGCGGGTGAGCTCGACCTCCGCCCGCACACCGTACGGCGCCACGATCTCGTCGATCAGGCGCGGGAGCAGGTCGGGAGCGGCCACCCAGGCGGCCGGCTCGAGGCAGCGCAGCGTGCCATGCAGCTCGCCGGTGGATGGCATCGTGTTGGGCGCGACGCCCGCGGTGATGCGGCCCCACACCAGCGTCAGGCCAGCACGCGGGTCGACGCGGCGGGAGAGCACCGCCGGCAGCTGCGTCGCGAGCACCCCGAGCGCATACACCATGTCCTCGCTGGCGTGCGGTCGGGCGGTGTGACCACCGCGGCCGCGCAGGCGCACGTACAGGACGTCACAGGCAGAGGTGATCGGCCCGACCCGCAGCCCCACCCGACCGACCGGCAGCGAGGGGTCGCAGTGCAGCGCGAGGATCTGCCGGACCCCATCCAGGCCGCCGGCGGCGATGACGTCGAGGGCGCCACCACGCATGGTCTCCTCGGCGGGCTGGAACACCAGGCGCACCGGATGGGGCAGCAACCCCTGCCGGTCGAGGACGGCGAGGGCCAGCCCGGCACCGACGAGCACCGCGGTGTGCACGTCGTGGCCGCAGGCATGGCAGATGCCGGGCACCGTCGAGCGGTAGGGCAGGTCCTTCTCGTCCGGGACGGGGAGCGCGTCGAGGTCCGCGCGCAGCGCGACCATGTCGCCGTCCGCCCCGCCGATGTCGCACAACAGCCCGGTGCCCTCCAGCAGCACCGGCGACAGGCCGGCCTCGGTCAGCATGTCGTGCACGACCCGGGTGGTGCGTACCTCGGCACGTCCAAGCTCGGGGTGCGCGTGCAGGTCCCGGCGCAGGGCCACCAGGTCCTCGGCGAGCTTCTCGACGTGCGAGTCGAGCGCCGAGAGGGCGGCCGGATGCATGCCCAGACGGTATCGGTCCACGTCGGTATCGGGGGGCATAGCCTGCTTCGGTGCGGTCGACGAAGACGCTGGTGGTGGGCCTGCTAGTGGCGGTCTGCTCGGCCGGGTGCTCGGCGGGCGATCCCGCCCGGATGGCCGCGACGCCGACCCCGTCGACCTCGGCCTTGTCGCCGTCCACGGCCTCCCCGTCCGTGCCGCCGCCTCCGGATGGACCCTCACCGACACCGTCTCCACCGGCGGACCGCTCCCCGCTCGTCCTCGCTGTTCACGCCACCCGCACGCCGGCCGGCGTCTCGCTGCGGCGGGCGCGTGCGGTGATCGGCGGCAACCTCGGGGACTGGGCCGAGCTCGGCGAGCCGGCGGGGCGGCTGCGGCTGGTCGCCGGCCCCCGCACCCCGGCCCCCGGACGCGTACGGCTGGACTCCGACCAGGCGGCGCTGGACGTCGTCGCCCGAGACCCAACCGCGCTCGCGGTGGTGCCGGCGAGCGCGGTGGGCCCCGGCGTACGCGTCCTCACGGTGGACGGGGTCGACCCGATCGCCGACCCGTCGGAGTATCCCCTGGGCGTGCCCGGCCCGGCGCCGGGACGCGTCGTCTCGGTGACGGTGGTCGGCGACGTGATGCTGGCCCGTGGCGTGCACGACGTGATGGCCGCGGCGGGCGACTTCGCGGCACCGCTGCGTCCCACCGCGCGGCGGCTCGCAGCAGCCGACCTGACGCTCGGCAACCTCGAGAGCTCGCTGTCCCAGCTGGGGCCGCCCCGCCAGGGCGACGACTCCTTCGGCGCGGTCCCGCAGGTGCGTTCGGGCTTGCGGCTGGCCGGCTTCGACGTTCTCTCGCTCGCCAACAACCACGTCGGCGACTACGGCCCCCGGTCACTGGTCGAGACCGTGCGGCTGGTGCGCCGGGCGGGCATCACGCCGGTTGGTGCGGGCGCCAACGCCCGGGTGGCTCGCGCGCCGGCCGTGGTGGAGCGGGGCGGCGTGCGCTTCGGCGTGCTGGCGTTCAACGCGATCGGGGAGAGCCCCGCGGCTGGAGCCGACCGGCCGGGCACGGTACGGCTGGCGATGCGCCCCCGGCTGGGCCCACTCGACCAGGGGCAGCTAGACCGGTTGGAACGGGCGATCCGCGCGCTGCGCTCGCGGGTCGACGTCGTCATGGTCCTCCCGCACTGGGGCGAGCAGTACACCAACGTCCCGGTCCCGGACCAGCGCACGGTGGCCCGGGCCCTCGTGGACGCGGGGGCCGACCTGGTCGTCGGCGGCCACCCGCACTGGGTGCAGGGAGCCGAGCTGCACCGTGGCCGGCTGATCGCCTACTCGCTCGGCAACTACGTCTTCGACATGGACTTCTCCCGTGAGACTCAGGAGGGGGTGGCGCTCGAGGTCCTGCTCTGGGACGACCAGGTCAAGGCCGCCGAGTTCGTCCCGGTCGTCATCGGCGCGGACTTCGCGCCCCGAGTGGTCGGCGGGCCGCGCGCCGACGCGATCCTCGAGCGGATGTGGGCGGCCAGCGGGCCGCCGTTCAGCGCGGGAAGCCGCTCCTGAGCTGCGCCCACAGCAGCCGACCGACGCGGTCGAGCTGCGCAGCGGAGACGACGGATGGGACGTCGCGGCTGGAGTGGTACTCCGCATAGTCCGTGCCGCCGAGCCGGGCGGCGCGGAGCCCAGCCTTTTCGAAGGACCAGTGGTCACTCGTACGGTTCTCGCACGGCCGCGCCGCGATGCCGGCGCGCTGCGCCGTCCGCAGCAAGGCCGTCGCGATCGTCAGCGGGGTCAGCCCACCCGTGCACACGGGAACCTCCCGGCCCACACCGACGCGGTCCAGCGAGACCATGCCGACGAGGGCGTCGCGCTCGGCCGGACCCATGGCGGCCACATAGGCCTGGGAGCCGAAGTGATGGTCGTCGTCACCCGGACCGCGTGGCTCCTCCGCCGCAAAGGCCACGAAGACGACTGGCGTGGGCAGCCGGACGCCCGCGCTGAGCCGGGCCAGCTCGAGCAGGACGGCGACGCCGGAGGCGTTGTCCTCTGCACCCGGGGCCTGCGGCACCGTGTCGAGGTGGGCTCCCACCACCACGTGCGGGCTGGTGGCGTCGAATCCGGCCAGCGCGGCCACGACGTTGGCGGTACCCCCCGCGGGGACGGGAATCCCCCAGGACTCCCCGGCCGGCACGGACAGTCGCTGGCGCCGTACGTCGTAGCCGAGACCGCGCAGCCGCTGCGCCACCATGTCCGCCGCCCGGCGGAAACTCGCCGTGGTCGCCTCCCGGGGACCGATGTCCCCGGCCAGGCGGCGCACCGTGTCCACTGCCGCCCCTGGCCGGAACCGGAGCGGCGCCGGCGCCGGGGGCGTCGGGGAGGTGGGGGACGGAGTTGGGGTGTCCGAGCCGGATGGCGTGGTGAGTGACGGGGAGTGCGTCGGCGACGGGGTCGCCGACGACATCTCGGTCGACACCTCCGGCCCCGCTACGGGCGGAGACGTCGTGCAGCCGAGCAGCACGAGGATCAAGCAGAGCAACAACCACCGGCGCCGCCTCACGCCCATCACCTACAGCGCGTCGGCCGGGGTGTACACGCCCCACACCTCGCGCAGCGCGTCGCACACCTCGCCCACTGTCGCCCGCGCAGCCAGCGCCTCCCGCATCGGCACGAGCACATTGTCCTTCTCGTGGCTGCTGCCCCCAGCCGCGGCGCGCAAGCCGTCCAGCGCGCGCGCCACCGCGTCGGCGTCGCGCTCCGCGCGCAGGGCCTCGAGCCGTCGTGCCTGCTCGGCCTCTATCGCGGGGTCCACCTGCAGCGGCTCGTACGGCTCCTCGTCCACGCTGGCAAAGCGGTTGAGCCCGACCACCACCCGCTCGCCCGAGTCAACGGCGGTGGCAATCCCGTACGCCGTCGCCTCGATCTCGCTCTTCTGGAAGCCCTTCTCGATGGCCGTCACCGCGCCGCCGAGGTCCTCCACCCGGGCGATCAGCTCATCCACCGCGCCCTCGACGTCGTCGGTCATCGACTCCACCGCGTACGACCCGGCGAACGGGTCCACCGTGGTGGTCACGTCCGACTCGAACGCCAGCACCTGCTGGGTGCGCAACGCGAGTCGCGCCGCCTTGTCCGAGGGCAGCGCGAGCGCCTCGTCGTAGGAGTTGGTGTGCAGCGACTGGGTGCCGCCCAGCACCGCCGCGAGGGCCTGGACGGTGACCCGCGCGAGGTTCACCTCCGGCTGCTGGGCGGTCAGCTGCACCCCGGCCGTCTGGGCATGGAAGCGCAGCATCATCGACCGCGGGTCGCGGGCGCCGAACTCCTCCCGCATGATCCGGGCCCAGCATCGGCGGGCGGCGCGGAACTTCGCGACCTCCTCGAGCAATGTGGTGCGGGCGACGAAGAAGAACGAGAGCCGCGGGGCGAAGTCGTCGACGGCGAGCCCCGCTTCCAGCGCGGCGCGTACGTACTCCTTGGCGTTGGCGAGTGTGAAGGCAACCTCCTGCACGGGAGTCGCCCCCGCCTCCGCCATGTGGTAGCCGGAAATCGAGATCGTGTTCCAGCGCGGCAGCTCGCGGCGGCAGTACGCGAAGATGTCGGCGATCAGCCGCAGCGACTCCCGCGGCGGGTAGATGTAGGTGCCGCGCGCGATGTACTCCTTGAGCACGTCGTTCTGCACCGTGCCGGTGAGCGCGGAGCCGGGGACGCCGTGGTCCTGCCCGACCAGCTGGTACAGCAGCAGCAGCAGCGCAGCCGGTGCGTTGATCGTCATCGACGTCGACACGTCGTCGAGCGGGATGCCGTCCAAGAGCAGGCGCATGTCGTCGAGGGAGTCGATAGCCACCCCGACCTTGCCCACCTCACCGTGCGCGAGAGGGGCGTCGGAGTCATAGCCCATCTGGGTCGGCAGGTCGAAGGCGACGGAGAGCCCGCCGGTGCCCGCCGCCACCAGTCGGTGGTAGCGCTGGTTGGACTCCCGGGCGGTGCCGAACCCGGCGTACTGGCGCATGGTCCAGGGACGGCCGGTGTACATCGTCGGGTAGACGCCCCGGGTGAACGGGAAGGAGCCCGGCTCGCCGAGCGCCGCAGCGGGGTCCCAACCGTCAAGGGCCGCCGGCCCGTACACCGCCTGGACAGGCAGACCGGACTCCGACATGCGGGTCATCACGCCTCCGCGAGCCGACCAGGGGGTGCCGCCACACTAGAGCAGTGCGGACGCCCGCAGACTTGACGCGGACGGTCGCGCAGTCGTGAGATCAGGCACAGCCGCCGTTCAGCAAGCATTCCCGCAACGCTCCCCGAGGCATGGTGGTCAGGTCATGCGCCATCGCGAGCGTGACAGCGTGCGGGTCGCAATTGTCGCCGAGTCGTTCCTCCCCCGCATCAACGGTGTCACCAACTCGGTCTGCCGCGTCCTCGAGCGCCTCGCCGAGCTGGGCTGCGAGGCGCTGGTCATCGCGCCGGCTCCCGGTCCCCAGGAGTACGCGGGGCACCGGGTCGAGGTCGTACGCGCGGTGGCGCTGCCCGGCTACAAGTCCTTCCCGATCGGGCTGGCGACGGCCGGGCGGATCGAGAAGCTGCTGGCGTCCTTCGCGCCCGACGTCGTGCACCTCGCCTCCCCGGTGATCCTCGGCGGGGCCGGCGCCTTCGCCGCGCGCCGGCTGGAGATCCCCTCGGTGGCGGTGTTCCAGACCGACCTGGCCGCGTTCGCGCGCCGCTACCGGTTGTGGCGCACGGTCGGCGACGAGACGATCTGGTCCTGGCTACGAGCGGTGCACACCCTCGCCGACCGCACGCTCGTCCCGTCCACCGCCACGACTGCGCAGCTGGCCGCTCGCGGCTTCCCCCGGCTGGCCCGGTGGGGACGCGGTGTCGACCTCGAGCGCTTCCACCCCCGGTACCGCGACGAGGCCCTGCGCGCGCAGCTGTCCCCGGGCGGTGAGGTCGTCGTCGGTTACGTGGGCCGGCTGGCCGCCGAGAAGCAGGTGGAACGGCTGGTGGCGCTGCGCGACCTCCCCGGCGTCCGGTTGGCGGTCGTCGGCGAGGGACCGGGCGAGGGTGAGCTGCGTGCCGCGCTGCCCGATGCGGCCTTCCTCGGCTTCCTTACCGGTGAGCAGCTCTCCCGGGCGTACGCCTCGCTCGATGTCTTCGTGCACCCGGGCGCCGACGAGACCTTCTGCCAGGCGATCCAGGAGGCGATGGCCTCCGGGGTCCCTGTCGTCGCCTCCGCCAGCGGTGGCCCGCTGGACCTCGTCCGGCCGGGACGCACCGGCTTCCTCGTCGCTCCGGAGGACGACGCGCGGCTGCGCCGGGCCGTCGGCCTGCTCGCGGGCGACGCCCTGCTGCGCCGGCAGTTCGCCGCCGCGGCGCGGGCCTCGGTGCTCGGCCGCTCCTGGGACGTGGTGGTCGACGAGCTGCTCGAGCACTACGCCCAGGTCATCGCGCACCGGACCCACGCGGCTGCGTAAGTCCTCAGCGGCGGGCACCCCGGCGTCCGGCCGGCAGGAAGCCGACCCGTTCGTAGACGCGGGTGAGCGTCGTGGCGGCCACCTCCCCCGCTCGCTCGGCGCCCTGGGACAGCACCGCGTCGAGCTCGGCGGCGTCGTCGAGCAGCTCGCGCATCCGCCCCTGGAACGGGACGACGAAGTCCAGCACCGCCTGGGCGGTCTCCTTCTTAAGGTCGCCGTAGCCGCGGCCGGCGAAACGCTCCTCCAGCTCCGGCACCGGAGTGGCGGAGAAGGCCGAGAGGATCATCAACAGGTTGGTGACCCCCGGCTTGGCGGCCGAATCAGCGACGACCTCACGCCCGGTGTCGGTGACCGCGCTGCGGATCTTCTTCTCGATGACGGCCGGCTCGTCGAGCAGCCACACGCAGCCCGGACCGCCGATGCTCTTGCTCATCTGCTTGTCGACCTGCTGGAGGTCGTAGATCTTGGCCGTCTCGGGCGTGATGTACGGCTCCGGCACCGTGAACGTCTCGCCGAAGCGGCCGTTGAAGCGCTGCGCGACGTCGCGAGTGAGCTCGATGTGCTGGCGCTGGTCCTCCCCCACCGGGACCTGGTCGGTCTGGTACAGGAGGATGTCGGCCGCCATGAGCACCGGATAGGTGAACAGCCCGACGCTGATCGCCTCGTTGCCGTAGCGCTGCGTACGGTCCTTGAACTGCGTCATCCGGCTCGCCTCACCAAAGCCGGTCAGGCAGCCGAGCACCCACGCCAGCTCGGCGTGCTCGTGGACGTGGCTCTGGACGAGCAGCGTGCTGCGCGTGGGGTCCACGCCGGCGGCGAGGTACTGCGCCGCGGTGACGCGGGTGCGTTCCAGCAGCGCCTGCGGTTCGTGCCCCGCCGTGATCGCGTGCAGGTCGACGACGCAATAGTACGCGTCATGCGCGTCCTGCAGGGCCACCCATTGCCGCAGCGCCCCCAGGAAGTTGCCCAGGTGCAGTGAAGCCGCTGTCGGCTGCATCCCGGAAAACACCCGGGGACGCCCGTCG
>JAUJNY010000001.1:569119-589955 GCA_030447955.1 Jiangellales bacterium | reverse complement strand
GTGCAGTGAAGCCGCTGTCGGCTGCATCCCGGAAAACACCCGGGGACGCCCGTCGGCTCGGGGCGTGGCGACCGGCGACATGCCGGTCATTGTGGCAGCCGCTCAGTGGGACAGGAGCTCGAGCGCAGCTCAGTCGCGGGCGGCACTGCTGCCCGTACGCACGGCGGTGCTGCCGGTACGGGCGCCGCTGCGCGGCGCCGCCGAGGCGCCGCTCTCGGCGTGGTCGGCGCTGTCCGCGGAAGCGATGGGGCTCGCGACCGGGCTCGCCGCCGGGGTGGGGACAGGGTCGGGGGCCGCGCTGGCCGGTTCGACCGTGTCGACGTCCTCAAGATCTTCCCCCTCCGCGGGGGCGGCCGCAGCCAGCGGGGTGACCCGCAGCTGGGCGACCCTGCGGCCCTCGAGCCGGGTCACGGCGAGCCGGTGCGCGTCGACGTCGACCGTCTCACCGACCTGCGGGAGGTGCCCGAGCGCCGCGGTCACGAAACCGGCAACCGTCTCGTACGGCCCGTCGGGCAGCGTGATCCCTGTCTCGTCGGCGAAGTCCTCCAGGTTGAGCATGCCGTCGACCTCGTCGACGCCACCGCGCCGGTACGGGGGCTGTTCGGCGGCCACGTCGTACTCGTCGCGGATGTCACCGACGAGCTCCTCGACGAGGTCCTCGAGGGTGACGATGCCGGCCGTTCCGCCGTACTCGTCGACAACGATGGCCAGGTGGTGGCCCGCCGCGCGCATCTCGCTGAGCGCTGGCAGCAGCCGCTTGGTGCCGGGGAGGAAGGCGAGGTCGCGGACGAGGTCGCCCACCCGCACGGAGCGCTGCGCGATGTGGGGGTCGAAGAGGTCGCGGACGTGGACAAAGCCGACCACCTCGTCGGAGGAGCCGCGGATCACCGGGTAACGCGAGTGCGGCTGCCCGGCGGCGAGCCGCACGGCCTTGTACACCGGCGTGGCCGCGTCGATGAAGTCGACCTCCGTCCGCGGCACCATGACCTCGCGCAGCTGACGTTCCCCCGCGGCGAACACCTCCTCGACGATGCGCCGCTCCTCCTCACCGAGCGTCTCGTGGGCGATGACCAGCTCCCGCAGCTCCTCCTCGGAGATCTGCTCGCGGGCGGCGTCCGGGTCGCCGCCGACCAGCCGGACCACCAGGTCGGTCGAGTGCGACAGCAGCCAGATCACCGGGCGGAACAGCGTGGCGATCCGGTCCAGGCCGGGCGCCAGCGCGAGGGAGACTCCCTCGGCGCGTTGCAGGGCCAGCCGTTTGGGCACCAGCTCGGCGAGGACGAGGGAGGCGTAGGAGACGGCAAGAGTGATGGCGACCAGTGCGACCGCCGCGGCCGCCCCCTCGTCCAGGCCCCAGCCGACGAGTACCGGCGCCAGGTCGTCAGCGAGCGTCGCCGCGCCAAAGGCGGCGGAGAGGAAGCCGGCCAGCGTGACGCCGATCTGCACCGCGGCGAGGAAGCGGTTGGGGTCAGCCGCCAGCCGGGCCAGCCGCTCGCCGCGCTTGCCGCGGGCGCTGAGCGCACGGACCTGACCCTCGCGCAGCGACACCAGGGCGATCTCGGCGGCGGCGAAGACGGCGCCGACCAGCAAAAATCCCAGCACCAGCAGCACGCTGGTGAGGGTGCCGTTCATCGCCGCACCGTCATGGCGCGGCTGGGTCTATGGCCGCCTGGGCCGTCGTCCATGGCGCTCAGGTTACGCGGCCGGTCCGGCGTCGCATGGCGGGACACTGTGTCGATGACGCTGACCCGGCGCTTCGCGGCGGCGTACGGGCGGGGGCCGGCAGGCGTCTGGGCGGCGCCGGGCCGGGTCAACCTCATCGGGGAGCACACCGACTACAACGACGGCTTCGTGCTGCCGTTCGCTCTCGACCGGTGTACGGCCGCCGCGGTGAGCCTGCGCGCCGACGACCGGCTGCGCGTCGCCTCGCTGCAGCAGGACGGTGCGCCGGTGGAGGTCGCGCTGAGCGACGTCCGGCCGGGCCGGCCGGCGGGCTGGGCGGCCTACGTCGCCGGGGTGCTGTGGGCGATGCGCGGGGCCGGCCACCCGGTTGGCGGCATGGACGTCCTCGTCGACGGCCGGGTGCCCGTCGGCGCCGGGCTGTCGTCCTCGGCGGCGCTGGAGTGCGCCGTAGCCCTCGCCGCCGACGAGCTCCACGCTCTGGGACTGCCCCGCACAGAGCTGGCGGCGCTGGCGCGGCGTGCGGAGAACGAGGTCGTGGGGGTACCGACCGGAGGTATGGACCAGCTCGCCGCGCTGCTCTGCGTCGAGGGTCACGCGCTGTTCCTCGACACCCGCTCCGGCCAGGCCGAGCAGGTGCCGCTGGAACTGGACGGCGCGGGCCTGCGGATTCTCGTTATCGACACGCGGGTGCGCCGCTCCCTGGGCGAGAGCGCGTACGCCGAACGGCGGCGCACCTGCACCGAAGCCGCGCGGGCCCTCGGCGTGCCGGCGCTGCGCGACGTGCCGCTCGCCGACCTGGACCGCTGCCTGCGCTCGTTGCCGGACCCGACTGTTCGACGCCGTGTCCGGCACGTCGTCACGGAGAACTCCCGGGTGCTGGCGACGGTGGTGGCACTGCGTACGGGCGACTGGGCCGAGGTCGGACGCCTGATGACGGCGTCGCACGTGTCACTGCGCGACGACTACGAGGTCTCCTGCGCCGTGCTGGACACCGCGGTGGAGGCCGCCCTGGGCTCCGGTGCCCTGGGGGCCCGGATGACCGGCGGTGGCTTCGGCGGCTGCGCCCTCGCGCTGGTCGCCGCAGGGGGAGTCGGGGGCACGCAGAATGCCGTACGTCGCGCGGCTGCCCAGCATGGCTTCCCGGAGCCCGACATCTTCGTCGCCACGCCCTCCGGCGCGGCGCGACGGCTCCACGAGTGACTGCGCCGGGCAGCTATCTGTGGCAGACAGCGATGCAGCGGTCGCGCTGCCTCGGCTGCGGCGCCCAGTCGGTGCCGTCCCCTCCACGGCACCGCCCCCGGAGGCCAGACCTGGAACCGTTGGCGACGGTTCGCCGACGCCTGCTCGCCCAACGCCTGGCTGGCGACCCCTTCGACTTCGCCGCGCAGGCCGTCCGCGGGCTCGGCGCTGTGCCGGCACAGGAGTTCGCCGAAGCAAGTGGTCGCTGGCCGAGCGAACCCGCGAGAGCACCGACGCAAACATCGACGAACCTTTGGCGCTCGCGCTGCGTCTGGATCAGGTGAAGGGCGATGAGGGGACGATGGCGTGAGACGTGCGGAGGACGACTACGTCGCGTACGTCGAGGCGTGTGGTCGCGCCTGTTCCGCACGGCGTACGCCCTGTGCGGTGACCGCGACGAGGCCGAGGATCTCCTGCAGGACGTGCTCGTCAAGGCGTACGGCTCCTGGGGGCGAGTGTGCCGGGCGGCTGACCGCGACGCGTACGTACGCCGAATGCTCGTCAACTAGGTGACCAGTTGGCGCAGACGCCCGCGGCACCGGGCAGAGGTGCCGGCGGCAGCGCCACCCGATCGTGGTGCTGCGGGGCACGAGGTCGGGGTGACGGAGAGCGCGGCGATGTGGCAGGCCCTCGCTGCGTTGCCCCCGCGGCGGCGTGCCGTCGTCGTGCTCCGCTACTACGAGGGCCTGTCCGAGCGCGAGATCGCCGACCTGCTCGGCATCGCCCCAGGCACGGTGAAAAGCCAGTGCAGCGCCGCGCTTCGGTCGTTACGAGAGAGGGTCGAATGCCAGCCGACGACGGGGAGCACGCGATGAGGGTGGAGGAGCTGGTCCGTATGCGGTGGAGGACCACACCCGGGAGGCGGCCCCTCCCGTCCACGTCGAGGCGCTGGTGCGCCGTGGACGCCGCCGCCGGGCCGTCGTCCCTGGCGCCGCCATGCTGGCGACGGCTGCCGTCGTCGCGGGCGGACTCTATGTGAGCGAGCTCGTCATGGACGAGAGCGATCCGGTCCGGCGTGAGATGACAGTGGTCAGGAGTCCGGAGATGAGGGTGGGTCCGGCGCCTGTGCCGGGCCCGACCGAGGTGTACGTGTCAGCCGACGGTCGGCTGCACCTCGGAGACGTGGTCACCGAGGCGACGCCACACGTGGACGTCCACCTCACCAGTAATGGCGCTGCATATCGTGATGAGCGAGGGGTCCCGCACTTCCTGACCACGGGCGGTGAGGACATGATCTTGACGTCGGACAAGGGGCCCTCCGGAGCGCTGTTGGCCGACTCGTCCCGGCCGCTCGTGGCCTGGACCGAGGCCAACGACCTAGGTGGCGTCGATGCGGTGCTGTACGACACGCGGGCCGGTCGGGAAGTCGCTCGCAAGTCCTTCGAGTGCCCGCCGACCGAGTGGTGCCCGGAGCTGTCCGGCCTGAGCAACGGCCTGGTCTTCGTGTACGGCCTGTTCGGCCAGGACGGATGGGACCCGCTCGGCCTCACCACCTCGCGCAGGGAGTTCTTCCCCATCGGCGACGACGAGGTTGGCGAGGTCCACGCGCAGACGGTCCTGGACCCGAGCAACCGCGGACAGGACCGGTACCCAGGGCTCCCGTAGGGCTGGCGTGTCACGCCGCCCATCGAGGGCAGAGACCTCCAGTTGTCCTACGACGGCCGTTGGGTCCTCGCGCCGGACGCCACGATCCTCTCGATCGACGACCCTGATGAGCCGGTCGAGCGGGACCCGCCGGGCACGCTGGTCGAGGTGGCGTGGGACCTCGATGGCAGCGTCCTAGCGGTCACCAAGGACGACCGCGGCTATCAGGTAGTCGACTGCCGGCCCGGAGGAGACTGCGAGCCCGTATCCCCAGTGGAGGACGAGCGCATGCTGCTGGTACGGGAGCGGTTCTGCACGATGTCGTTCGGTCCCCTCCAGTGCGACTCCGGAGGTGGCTTGAGCAGGAACCCGCCCCGGTAAGGAAGCAACAGCGCCTCGGGCGTCCGCAGCGGGCTCAGCAGACGCGGAAGACTCGGCCGGTGTCGACGTCGTACCGGAAACCGCCGATCACAGTGCCAGCGAGGTAGGGCCACGACCGCGCGCGCTGGACGTCGGTACGCAGCGCCTCCTCCTGGTCGATGGCCACGAGGAACGGGATGCTTCGAGTGTCGGGGCCGCCAGCGGCCTGCACCGCCGCATGCACCTGATCCTCGGTATCACCGGCCATGCGGCACTGGGTGTGCGCCACGACCATGACCCGGTCGACGCCGAGCAGGTAGCGCGCGAGCACGAGCGTACGCAGCACGTCGTCGGTCACCCGTGCGCCGGCGTTGCGCAGGATCTTCGCGTCCCCGGGGACGAGGCCGAGCATCGCGAGCGGCTCGATGCGCGAGTCCATGCAAGTGAGCACCGCGAGACCCTTGGCCGCGCGCGGCTGCAGTCCGGCGAGCCGGAAGCCGGACACGTAGTCGGCGTTCGCCGCCAGCACGTCGGCGAACGCGTCATCGTGACCCACGGAACAGACCGTATGGCCGGAAGCGATCCGGATCAGCCCATCTTGGCTTGCAGGCCGTCGTCCAGCGCGTTCAGGAAGTCCTGAGTGTTCAGCCACTCCTGGTCCTTGCCGACCAGCAGCGCCAGGTCCTTGGTCATCCGGCCGCCCTCAACGGTGTCCACGCACACCGACTCCAGCGTCTCGGCGAACCGCGTGACCTCCGGGGTGTCGTCCAGCTTGCCCCGGTGAGCGAGCCCGCGGGTCCAGGCGAAGATCGAGGCAATCGGGTTGGTCGACGTTGGCTTGCCCTGCTGGTGCTGGCGGAAGTGACGGGTCACCGTGCCGTGGGCGGCCTCCGCCTCGACCGTACGGCCGTCCGGCGTCATCAGCACGCTCGTCATCAGGCCCAGCGAGCCGAAGCCCTGGGCCACCGTGTCGGACTGCACGTCGCCGTCGTAGTTCTTGCAGGCCCAGACGAAGCCGCCCTCCACTTCAGCGCCGCCGCCACCATGTCGTCGATCAGCCGGTGCTCGTACGTGAGACCGGCGGCCTCGAAGTCGGCCTTGAACTCCGCTTCGAAGACCTCGGCGAAGAGGTCCTTGAACCGCCCGTCGTACGCCTTGAGGATCGTGTTCTTGGTGGAGAGGTAGACGGGAAGCCCCGGTCGAGGCCGTAGCGCATCGACGCCCGCGCGAAGTCACGGATCGACTCGTCGAAGTTGTACATGCCGAGCGCGACACCGCCGCCGGTGAACTGGGCGACCTCGATCTCGAGCGGCTCGCCGCCGTCGGCCGGCGCGTAGAAGATCGTGACGGTGCCCGGTCCGGGGACGACGAAGTCGCTCGCCTTGTACTGGTCGCCGTGCGCGTGGCGCCCGATGATGATCGGCTTGGTCCAGCCGGGCACGAGCCCCGGCACGTTCGCCATGACGATCGGCTCGCGGAAGATCACCCCACCGAGGATGTTGCGGATGGTGCCGTTGGGCGAGCGCCACATCTTGCTGAGCCCGAACTCCTCGACGCGCGCCTCGTCCGGGGTGATCGTGGCGCACTTGACCCCGACGCCGTGCTCCTTGATCGCGTGCGCTGCCTCGACGGTCACCTGGTCGCCGGTACGGTCCCGCTCCTCGATCGAGAGGTCGAAGTAGCGCAGGTCGACGTCGAGATATGGCAGCACCAGCTGCTCCTTGATGAACGACCAGATGATCCGTGTCATCTCGTCGCCGTCGAGCTCGACGACGGGGTTCTTCACCTTGATCTTGGCCACCGCAGCGCTCCTCAGAGGTCCTCGACATCGGCCTGCTTGGCCCGTACGGCTTCCGCCGCGGCGCGCAGAGCGGCCAGCTCGTCCGCGGCTAGCTCGCTCTGGACGACCCGGCGTACGCCCTCCCGGCCGAGCTCGGCCTCCACCCCGAGGTAGACGTTCGAGATGCCGTACTCGCCGTCTACCCATGCGCAGACGGGCATCACGGCACCGGAGTCCTCCGCGACAGCGCGGGCCATCCGGGCGGCGGCGGCAGACGGGGCGTAGTAGGCCGAACCGGTCTTGAGCAGCGCGACGACCTCGGCGCCGCCGCCGCGTGTCCGCTCCACGAGCGCCTCGATCCGCTCGGCCGGCAGCAGGTCCGTCAGCGGCTTGTCCTCGCCGTCGACGGTGACCGTGCACCGGGACGGCACCGGGACCATGGTGTCGCCGTGCGAGCCCAGGGTGAGTGTGCGCACCGCGCCGACCGGGACGCTCAGCTCTGCGGCGACAAAGGTCGTGAAGCGGGCGGTGTCGAGCATGCCGGCCTGACCCATGACCCGCTGGCGGGGAAGCCGGTCGCGAGCTGGGTCAGCGCGGTCATCTCGTCCAACGGGTTTGACACGACGATCACCACCGCGTCGGGTGAGGTGCGGGTGACGTTCTCGGACACCTCCCGCACGATCTTGGCGTTGGTCTCGATGAGGTCCATCCGGCTCATGCCCGGCTTGCGCGGCAGCCCGGCGGTGACCACGACGATGTCAGAGCCCGCGGTGGGTCCGTACTCCCCGCCCCCGACGCCCACGACCTCGGTCTCGAAGCCCTCGATGGCGCGCGACTGGTTGATGTCCAGCGCCAAGCCCTCCGGCTTGCCCTCGACGATGTCGGTGAGGACGACCGTCTCGAAGATGTCGTACTCGGCGAGCCGTTGGGCCGTCGTCGAGCCGTAGAAGCCGGCTCCGACGACACTGACCTTGCCTTGCCGCGAGCCCTGCCGCGGGCCCTCTGGCGAGCCCTGCGGGCCGGTGCCTGCCATCGCGCGGGTCTCCTCCGCCTCGTACCGAAGGCGACCCGGACGGTCCGCGCCGCGACCGCCGAGGCTATCCAGCCCGGTGCCCCGTTCAGGTGGGCGGGGGTATGACGAGGGCGAGAGCCAGGGTGAGCGCTGCCAGGACGGTCAGGGTGAGGCCGTCGAGCAGTCGACTGCGTACGGCGAGCAGCCCGGAGCGCCGGTCACCCAGGGAGACCCGCAACAGCAGAGCCAGGAGCAGCGCGGCCGCGAAGGCCACCGTGCCCGGGCGGAAGTGGCCGGTCGCGACAACGAGGAGCGAGGCGAGCGACGCGGCGAGGACGACGATGATCGGCCACTCCCGCGGCCATCCGGTCCGCGGCGGTGGGAGGGGGTCGGTCACCGATCCTCGATCGGGACCCACTTCTGGTCGCGCTCGCCGAGGTACTCGGAGTCGGGCCGGATCAGCCGGTTGTCGGCGTACTGCTCGAGCACGTGCGCTGTCCAGCCGCTCATGCGGGAGACCGCGAAGACCGGCGTGAACAGGTCGGTGGGGATGCCCAGCGCGTGGTAGACGCTGGCGGCAAAGAAGTCGACGTTGGGGTAGAGCCCCTTGACGTCCAGCACCACCTGCTCCATGCGCCGCGACATCTCGTAGAACCGGCGCTCGCCGGTGAGGTCGGCGAGCTCCGCGGACATCGCCCGCAGGTGAGTGGCCCGCGGGTCCTCGGTCTTGTAGACGCGGTGGCCGAATCCCATGATCTTCTGCTTGTCCTCGAGCGCCTGGCGGACGTACGGCTCGACCGCCTCGGGGCCGCCGTCGATGGACTGCAGCGTCTGCATCACCGCTTCGTTGGCGCCGCCGTGCAGGGGTCCGCGCAGCGCACCCATCGCCCCGGTGGCTGCCGAGTGCATGTCCGAGAGGGTGGCCGCGATCACCCGCGCCGCGAAGGTGGACGCGTTCATCGTGTGGTCGGCGTGCAGGACGAGGCACTCGTCGAAAAGCTCCGCGGTGCGCGGATCCGGACGGGAGCCGGTCACCTGCAGCAGGAAGTTGGCCGCGATGCCGAGCGAGGGATCGAGCTCGGGGACCGTGGTCCCGCTGCGCTCCGCGTGGTAGCGGGCCACGAGGACGGGCATCTGGGCGACGAGGCGGGTCGCCTTGCGCTGGTTGGCGGCGGTCCCGGACTCCCCCGCATCGGGGTCGTCCACGGAGGAGGCCGAGACGAGCGTCCGCAGCGCCTCCATCGGCGTGCCCGACCCGGCGACGTACGACAGCAGCGCTTCCGCAGTGGGGCCCAGCTCGCGGTGCTCGGCCAGCTCCTCGACCAGGCTGTCGAGCTGTGCCTGCGTCGGCAGCGACCCGCGCTGGAGGAGGTGCACACACTCCTCGAAGCTGATCCGGCCGGCGATGTCATGGATGTCGTAGCCGCGGTAGAACAGCCGCCCGGCTGTTCCGTCGATGTCGGAGAGCGCGGTGGAGGCGGCGACGACGTCGGCGAGACCGCGGGGCGGCTTGTCGGCCATGCGGAGGTCCTCCTCGAAGGGGATTTCGGGCGCGGCCAGTGTGCGAGTCGCGGCCACTGTACCGACGGCTCACTCGCTCCTTTGCGCCGCGCGGGTGGCTGCCTCGACGACGTTGCTCAGCAGCATCGCTCGCGTCATCGGGCCCACGCCGCCGGGCATCGGCGCCAGAAAGCCCGCCACCTCGGCCACATCCGGGTCGACGTCGCCGCGCAGGCCGGCGTCGGTCCTGGTGATGCCGACGTCGAGGACGGCGGCGCCCGGCTTGACCATGTCGCGTTGCAGCAGTGCCGGCACTCCCGCGGCGACCACGACGATGTCGGCCCGCCGGGTGTGGCCGGCGACTTCGCGGGTCCCGGTGTGGCACAAGGTGACCGTGGCGTTCTCGCTACGGCGGGTCAGTAGCAGCCCCAGCGGCCTGCCCACGGTGACACCGCGACCCACGACGCACACGTCGGCGCCCTCCAGCGCCACGTCGTAGCGGCGCAGCAGCTCGACGATGGCGCGCGGGGTGCACGGCAGCGGGCCCGGCTGCCCCAGCACCAGCCGGCCGAGGTTCGTTGGGTGCAGGCCGTCGGCGTCCTTGGCCGGGTCCATCAGCTCGAGCACGGCGTTGGCGTCCAGCCCCCTCGGCAGCGGCAGCTGGACGATGTAACCGGTGCATGCGGGATCGGTGTTGAGCTCGCGTACCGCGGCCTCGACGTCGCCCTGGCCGGTCGTGGCGGGCAAGTCGACGCGAATGCTGTGGATCCCGACCTCGGCGCAGTCGCGGTGCTTTCCGGCGACGTACGCCCGGCTGCCCGGGTCGTCCCCGACGAGGACCGTGCCGAGGCCGGGGACCACACCGGCAGCGCGGAGCGCCGTGACCTGCTCGCGTAGCTCAGCCCGGATCCGCGCGGCCGTGGCCTTGCCGTCGAGGGTCGTCGCGGTCACGGGCGGGGAGTCTGGCACGCCGAGGCGCCACCGCCTCCGAGTCGCGCCGGTGTCACCGTGCCGGCCCCTGCGCGAGCACCGCTCTCTCTTGATCCACGTGCCGAGGCGGTCGCTCTAGCGACCGTTCTTTCACGTCCACCTCGGGACGGCCGCTCAGTGGGCGAAGTGGCGGGCGCCTGTGAGGTACATCGTCACCTCCGCCGCACGCGCGGCGGCGACGACCTCGTCGTCGCGCTTGGACCCGCCGGGCTGCACCACCGCCCGTACGCCCGCGTCGATGAGCACCTGAAGTCCGTCGGGGAACGGAAAGAAGGCGTCCGAGGCGGCGACGGAGCCAGCCGCCCGCTCCCCCGCCCGCGCGACTGCGAGCCGGGCGGCGTCCACCCGGTTGACCTGGCCCATCCCGACGCCGACCGCGGCGCGATCGCGGGCGAGCAGGATCGCGTTGGAGCGCACCGACCGACAGGCCCGCCAGGCAAAGGCGAGGTCGTCCAGGGTGGGGGCGTCGGCCGGGTCGCCGCACGCGAGCGTCCAGGCCTTGGGGTCGTCGCCGTCGGCGTCGAGCGCGTCGACGCCTTGCAGCAGCATCCCGCCCGAGATCGGGCGCAGCTCCACACCGCCAGGCGCACGGTCGGCGGCGACTAGCAGTCGGAGCGCCGCCTTGCGGGCGAGCACGTCGAGCGCCGCTGGCGCGTACCCCGGTGCGATGACCACCTCGGTGAAGACCTCGGCAACCTGCTCGGCCATGGCGATGTCGACGACTCGGTTCGCCGCGATGACGCCTCCGTACGCCGACACCGGGTCGCTCGCGTGCGCCTTGCGGTGCGCCTCCGCGATGTCGGAGCCGACGGCGATGCCGCAGGGGTTGGCGTGCTTGACCACGGCGACCGCGGGCTCGGCGAAGTCGTACACCGCCCGCTGTGCGGCCTCCGCGTCGACGTAGTTGTTGAACGACATCTCCTTGCCGTGCAGCTGGCGCGCCCCGGCCAGACCGCCGCCACCGCGGCCGGAGACGTAAAGCGCAGCCCGCTGGTGCGGGTTCTCCCCGTAGCGCAGCACCACCGCCCGGTCCCACGTCGCCCCCACCCAGGTCGGGAAGCCCGACCTGTCGGGGCTGGGGGCCAGCACGTTCCCCATCCAGGACGCGACGTGGACGTCGTACGTCGCCGTGTGCGTGAACGCCTCGGCCGCCAGCCGGCGGCGGACGGCAAGGGTGAAGCCCCCGGAGCGGACGGCGTCCAGCACCTCGCCGTATCGGTCCGGCGAGACCACCACCGCGACGCTGGGGTGGTTCTTGGCGGCGGCGCGGACCATCGCCGGACCGCCGATGTCGATCTGCTCGACGCACTCCTCGGGTGCGGCGCCGGAGGCGACGGTCGCCGCGAACGGGTACAGGTTGGCGACCAGCAGGTCGAACGGCTCGACACCCAGCCGTTCCAGCTCCGCGCGGTGCTCGGCGCGGCGGGAGTCGGCCAGCAGCGCGGCGTGCACGTGCGGGTGGAGGGTCTTGACCCGCCCGTCCAGGGTCTCCGGGAAGCCGGTGAGCTCCTCGACCGGCGTCACGGGGAGGCCGAGCGCGGCGATCCGCGCCGCGGTCGACCCGGTCGACACCATCGCCACTCCGGCCGCGTGCAGGCCGGCGGCCAGCTCGTCCAGGCCGGACTTGTCCGAGACGGAGACCAGTGCCCGCCGGATCACTCGGCGGTCCTCGGCTGGGTGGCTCACGGGATCCTCACCCTCCGCCCTTCGACGCTCCAGCCCGCACGGGCCATCCTCCCCACGTGCGTGACCAGCATGGCCCGCTCAACCGCCTTGATCCGCTCGTGCAGGCTCGCCTCGTCGTCGTCGGCACCGACCTCGACCGCGCGCTGGGCGATGACCGGCCCGGTGTCGACACCCGCGTCGACGACATGCAGCGTGCAGCCGCTCACCTGGACGCCGTACGCCAACGCGTCCCGGACCGGGTGCGCGCCGGGGAACGACGGCAGCAACGCCGGATGGCTGTTGATGTAGCGGTCCGCGAAGCGGTCGAGGAACACCTGCCCGACGATCTTCATGAACCCTGCCGAGACGACCAGGTCGGGTTCGTACGACGCTGTCGCCTCGGTCAGCGCCCGGTCCCAGGCGGCCCGCTCCGGGAAGTCGCGCACCTTGCGGACGTACGTGGGGACGTCGGCCTGCCGGGCCCGGTCGAGGGCGGCGATCCCGTGCCGGTCGGCCCCGACCGCGACGACGCGCGCACCGTACGCCGGGTCGGTTGCCGCGTCGAGGAGAGCGGCCAGCAGGGATCCCGTGCCCGAGACGAGGACGACTACCCGCGCGGGCCGGCTGGCAGGCCGGATGGCCGGTCGGCGCACACGGACTCCTGCGGGGTCGGGCTCGCCGCTGTGCCCGGAGAGGCCGGAGAGGTGAGCGGGCGTCGGCGAGGATAGCCCTCAGCGCGCCTGCGGCCACCATGCGCGCAAGCCCGCGGTCAGCGCGGCCACTGGCGCGACCTCGACCGCGACGGCGAGCCCGACCAGCGCCGGGTGCGGGCCCACCGCGGCGAAGCGTCCGGCCCCGACCGGGCCACCGGAGAGCCCCGCCAGCAGCGCGAAGCCGGTGGCCGCGAGCAGGCCGGACGCGGCGCCGACGCCGGCGGCGTACTTCCAGCCCGGACGGACCGATGCAAGGCGCCGGTCCGCCAGGAGCCCGGCGACCACTCCGGCGGCGAGCGGCACGACGAAGGCGGCGGTCGCCACCGGCGCCGCTACCTGGCCGGGCAGCGCACCGAGCACCGGCAGTCCGGGGACGGGACCGAGCCCTACCCCTCCGGGCGAGACGAGCGTGCCCACACCAACCGCGAACCCCGGCCCGAGGGCGAAAGCTGCCGCCCACACCGCGGCGTTGGGCAGCAACAACGCGCCGAGTAGGGTCGCCCCCGCGGCTCCGGCGGCTCCGGCCTGGAGCTCGCGGGTTAGTGCGACGGTCTGGCCGCTGCCCGCGATGAGGGCGGTGGTGACCAGCAGTGCGCCGGCGCAGAGCAGCGTAGCCACCCCCGCAGCCGCCCCGGCCAGCACAGCGCCCGCGAGCGTCGGCACCCGATTTCGCAGCGGGGCGGCGGACGGGACGCCGCGCCACAGCCCGGCGCCGGACGCCACCGCGGCGAGCGCCATGGCTGCGAGCAGGGCGCGCGCGGGTGCCACCCGCGAGACCGACGTGGACGCGAGCGCCGCGACGGTGGCCGCCAGCAGGCCGTAACCGGCTGCCGCGCCACCAACCGCGACGGCCGCCGCTCGCAGGTCGAGCGCGGGAGAAGCCGACGCTGCCCACCTTCCGGCGCGATGCAGCAACATCGCAAGCAACAGGGTGACGCCCAGCGGGACGAGTCCAACCGTGCCGGCGGCGGTCTGCAGTGGAGCCCCGTGTGCGAGCAGCCAGGCCTGCGCCCCCGCCCGCAGCAGATCCCCGAAGCCGATGCCCCGGCCCGCTTCCCCGCCGGTGGCCCAGCCGGCAACCACCACGAGGATCGTCGCGGCCAGCCCCGTGCCCGCCGCCCACGCTGCGCCGGCGAGTGCACGCTGCCATGGCGGGCGTGCCGACGGCTGGTCCACGGCCGGCCGGAGCAGCGGCCGGGTCAGCAGGTCGGTCACTCGATCATGCTCGCCGCCGCCGCAGCGTCTGCGGCCCCGGACACGCCCGGCTTGTCCCTCCCCCCGAAGATCGAGTGGACACTTCGGTACGGCGACACCGGCGCGTCGCGTACGCAAGTGTCCACTCGATCATGGGGGACGTACGGTGGCGGGCGTGACAGGCGTGGCAGACGCGGCGGGCATTGCGGGCGTGACAGGAATGGCCGGCCTGGCGGGCACGACGGGCATGGTGAGCTCCCGAGCCGAGGCCGAGCTGCTGGACCGGCGGGACCCGCTGGCGTCACTGCGGGACAGGTTCGTGCTGCCTGGCGGCGTGATCTACCTCGACGGCAACTCCCTCGGCGCCCTGCCCCGGGGGGTCGCCGAGCGCGTCGCCCGGGCGGTGGAGAGCGAGTGGGGCCGCGACCTCATCCGGTCGTGGAACTCCGCGGACTGGATCAGCCTGCCGCGCCGGGTGGGCGCGCGGATCGCCCGGCTCGTCGGTGCTCCGCAGGACAGCGTGATCGCCGGCGACTCCACCAGCGTGCAGCTGTTCAAGCTGCTGGTCGCCGCCGCCCGGCTGCGCCCGCAGCGGCGGGTGATCCTCACCGAGCCGGGCAACTTCCCGACGGACAGCTACGTCGCGGCCAGCGTTGCGCGGCTCAGCGGTCTGCAGCTGCGCTGGTGCGACCCGGCGGACGTCGAGGCCTCTCTCGATGAGGACGTCGCCGTGCTGTCGCTGACCCACGTCGACTACCGCACCGGGCGCATGCACGACGCCGCGGCAATCACGGCCGCCGCTCACCGGGCGGGGGCCCTGATGCTGTGGGACCTCGCCCACTCGGCGGGCGCCGTCCCGGTCGCCTTGCAGCAGTGGGACGCCGACCTCGCCGTCGGCTGCGGCTACAAGTACCTGTGCGGGGGACCAGGCGCGCCCGCGTTCGCCTACGTCCACCCGCGCTGGCAGGAGGCGCTCGACCAGCCGCTCGCCGGCTGGATGGGCCACGCCGCACCGTTCGCGCTCGAGCGCGACTACCGGCCCGCCGCCGGCATCGGCCGGGTCGCCACCGGCACCCCGCCGGTGCTGTCGATGGTGGCGCTGGACGCCGCGCTCGACGCCTTCGACGGGGTGTCCATCGACGCGCTGCGCACCAAGAGCCTCGCGCTCACCGAGCTGTTCGGACAGCTCGCGGACGAGCGCCTGGCGACGTACGGCGTCTCCGTCGCCTCGCCCCGCGAGCCAGCCCAGCGCGGGTCGCAGGTGTCACTTCGCCACGAGCAGGCGTACGCCGTCGTGCAGGCCCTCATCGCGCGGGGGGTGGTCGGTGACTACCGCGAGCCCGACCTCGCCCGCTTTGGCTTCGCGCCGCTCTACATCCCCTTCGTCGACGTGTGGGACGCGGTTGAGCAGCTGGCGTCCGTGCTCGCGGCGGAGGAGTGGCGCCGGCCGGAGCATCAGGTCCGGGCGGGCGTCACCTGAGACAGGCGCTCCCCCACCCCGGCCCTCGGCAGACTGGCTGTCGGAACCCGCAACGGAGAGGAACCTCATGCCCCGCCCCGTCCGCATCGGCGTGCAGCTCCAGCCCCAGCACGCGGAGTACGCTGGGATCCGCCGCGCGGCCGCCGCCGCGGAGGAGCTGGGCGTCGACGCGCTGCTCAACTGGGACCACTTCTTCCCGCTGCGCGGCGACCCCGAGGGCAAGCACTTCGAGTGCTGGACGATGCTCGGCGCCTGGGCCGAGGCCACGTCGCGGGTGGAGATCGGTGCGCTGGTGACGTGCAACAGCTACCGCAACCCCGAGCTGCTCGCTGACATGGCCCGCACCGTCGACCACATCAGCGGTGGCCGCTTGATCCTCGGTATCGGGGCGGGCTGGTTCGAGAAGGACTACGAGGAGTACGGCTACGAGTTCGGCACCGCTGGGTCACGGCTGGACGCGCTCGCGGCGGCCCTCCTCCGCATCGAGCGGCGGCTCGCCGCCCTCAACCCCCCGCCGACGCGCAAGATCCCAGTCCTGATCGGTGGCGGCGGGGAGCAAAAGACGCTGCGCTACACCGCTCGGCACGCCGACATCTGGCACGGCTTCGGCGACCCCGAAACGGTCGCGCGCAAGCACCGGGTGCTCGACGGCTGGTGTGAGGAGGAGGGGCGCGACCCGGCCGACATCGAACGCTCGGCCGGGGTGGACGTCCACAAGCTGGACGAGCTGGGCGACCGGTTGCTTGCCGTGGGGACGACGATGTTCACCCTCGGGTTGAACGGCCCCGACTACGACCTCGGGCCGGTCCGCGACTGGCTGGACTGGCGGGACGAACGCAACGCCGCCACGGCCTGACGGCTTGGCCAAACCCGGTGCAACCGAGCGAGCAGGACGGGAGTCTTCCTTAGCGGCAGTGCCGGTCGGGTGCAGAGCTGGGACGGGCGATGAGGGACAGCGAGGACTTCGACGCGTTCTACCACGCGACGAGCCGCCGTCTGCTGCACCAGATGTACGCGATGACCGGCAACCTTGCGGATGCACAGGAGTGCGTGCAAGAGGCGTACGCCCGCGCGTGGCAGCACTGGGGCTCGGTGCGCAACGCGGACGACCCGGAAGCCTGGTTGCGCACCGTCTCCTGGCGGATAGCAGCCAGCCGGTGGCGCAAGGCGCGCAACGGGCTCGCCGCACTGGCGCGCAACGGCACACCCGAGACGACGGCGCCACCGTCGCTGGACTCGGTCGCCCTCGTGACGGCGCTTAAGCAGATCCCCGAGGTCCAGCGCCGCGCCATCGTGCTGCACCACCTCGCCGGCCTGTCCGTCGAGGAGGTCGCTCGAGAGACCGACTCGCCCACCGGGACGGTGAAGGCGCGGCTCGCGCGCGGGCGAGCCGCGCTGGCCGAGCTGCTGCGCGACGAGCACGCGCCGGAGGGAGGCGACTATGTCCGATGACCTGAGCCGGCAGCTGGAGCGGCTACGCGCCGACGTGGCGCGGGTGCCGCTGTCTCCCGCGCCCGACGTACGGCGCCGAGGCGAACAGCGCACCCGCCGACAGGCCGCGGCCGCGACCCTGGCCGGAGTGGCCGCCCTCGCCGCCATTGGGTACGGCACGCTGGACCTCACATCGTCTCGCGCCGACGTCCAACCGGCGCAGTCGCCGACCGCGCGCTCCTCGGACACGGCCGAACCGACCCCGACCACTCCGACGGCCCCTGCCGCCTTGCCGGCGGCGGTGATGCTCGAGATTGACGAGCTGATCCCCGCGGAGGCACCCCCGCCGGACACCACCGACACGACCGACTACCCCGCGCAGGACGAGGGCGCCGCAACCGCATGGGCATGCCAGGCGTCGACCCTGGGCGAGCTGGGGGCGACGTCGACGCGGCGGCGGGACTACGAATGGGCCTACGGCGACCGAGGCGGCCGTGTGGTCAACACAGGCGTGCAGATCGTCGGTCAGTTCGCCGACCCGGCAGCCGCCACGGCGGCGGTCGAAGCCCTCGCCGCCGAGCTGAAGAACTGCTCGGTCGCTCGCAAGCTCGGCGAGCTGGGGGCGATGCAGACCCGCCACGGCTCCGCCCGCACATGGTCGTACTACACGCCCGTGCAGGGGGGCGATGCGGGGTTGTGGGACTACATCGGGGTTGCTCGCTCCGCGAAGCGCGTGACGGTCGTCGTGTACTCCTACGTCGGCATGGATGCGATCGGCAACCGGCTCGCCGATGCGCTGCCCGTGGCCCTGCGCCGGCTGTCCGAGGCCGGGCCATCGGCACCGGCAGGTGGTTGAGCGGCCTCTCCCCGGCGTGCAACCGAACGGTGCAGTGGGCGGTCATTCCTCACTGACCGCCCACCACCAAAGGAGGAACCCATGTCCCGCCCGACAGCCCGCATCGCCCTCGCCGCCGCTACCACCGCCACCGCCCTGCTCGCCGGCCTCGTCCCCGCGGCCGGAGTGGCGCACAGCAGTTCAGAGTCGCCCCGCCCACTGCGTGGCCTGCTCCTCCCCGCGGCGGACATCGCACCGAAGTCGCTTGACTGGGAGACCCGCAACACCGTGGCGGGCAACGGCCGAGACACCTTCGAGTGCCCGGAGCGGACGCTCACCGCTCGTGGTGCCGACAAGGTGGTGCGGCGCAACTACCGGCCCGCGACCGGCGGCGCCACGGCCACCCAGCGGATCGGTCGGTTCGCCACCGCGACGGCGGCCGGCGACGCTGTCACCTCGATCCGTCGCGAAATGCGTCGCTGCGAGGCCAAGGTCGAGAAGCGCGACGACGTCAACGCCAAGTTCCGGTACCTCGGCAAGGTCGCGGACGGGCGTGGCCGCGCCTGGCTGATCGGAAAGCCGGTCGGCAAGTACGACGGACTGTGGGAGTACACCGCCGTCGTCTGCGTGGGGCGCCACGTGACCGTGCTGACGTACGGCCACGGCGGCCAGGACTCCAACTACCAAGTGCCGCCGGTGAAGATCACGGCAAGGGCGGCCGCCGAGCGGCTGGAGCGCTGACCGAGCCGGCCCCTAGCCTGCAACCCATGAGCACAAACCCGCTCCACCCGCAGCCGGACGAGCCGGACGGCCTCGAACGCCTCCAGCTGATGAAGCGGCAGGAAGCCTTCGACGAGGTGTACGAGCGGCTGTCCGGCCAGCCGCGGGAGCGGGTCGAGGAGGCCCTGACCGAGGCGCTGAGTCTTCGCGACGTCACGCTGGCCAGCCCGGCGCTGCAGGCGGCCGCCGAGGACATCAGCCTGGGTCGACCGGCAACGGTCATCCCGCCCGAGTAGACGCGGCGGCCGAGCAGCCGCGCTGACCGGTCGTCAGCCGCGCATCAGGTCGTGCATCAACGCGGCGGTCTCGCTGGGCGTCTTGCCCACCCGGACACCGACCGCCTCCAGCGCCTCCTGCTTGGCCGCCGCGGTGCCAGACGACCCCGACACGATCGCCCCGGCGTGGCCCATCGTCTTGCCCTCCGGCGCGGTGAAGCCGGCGACATAGCCGACGACAGGCTTGGTCACGCTGGCCGCGATGAACTCGGCGGCCCGCTCCTCCGCGTCGCCGCCGATCTCACCGATCATGACGATGCCGTCGGTCTCGGGGTCGTCCTCGAAGGCCCGCAGGCAGTCGATGTGCGTGGTACCCACCACCGGATCGCCGCCGATGCCGACGCAGGTCGAGAAGCCCACGTCGCGCAGCTCGTACATCATCTGGTAGGTCAGCGTGCCGCTTTTGCTCACCAGGCCCAGCCGGCCGGGCTCGGTGATGTCGGCGGGGATGATGCCGGCGTTGGACTGGCCCGGGCTGATGAGTCCCGGGCAGTTGGGCCCGATGATGCGGGTCGTGCCGGCGTCCTGCGCGTGCTGGAAGAACTCGACCGTGTCGTGTACGGGGATGCCCTCGGTGATGACGACGACCAGCGGCACGGCGGCGTCGACGGCCTCAAGCACCGCTGCCTTGGCGAAACGCGGCGGCACGAAGACCACCGAGACGTCGGCGCCGGTCTCATCGACCGCGGCCGCCACCGCGTCGAAGACGGGCAGCTTGGTGCCGTCGATGTCGACCAGCTGGCCGCCCTTGCCGGGGGTGACGCCGCCGACGATCGTCGTGCCAGAGGCGAGCATGCGGCGGGTGTGCCGCGTCCCCTCGGCGCCGGTCATGCCCTGCACGACGACCCGCGACCGCTCGCTGAGATAGATGGCCATCGCGCTCAGGCTCCCTGGCTCGCCAGCTCGGCCGCGCGGCGCGCGGCCCCGTCCATCGTGTCGACCATCTCGACCGCGGCACATTCGGCCTCGGCGAGGATCCGCCGGCCCTCAACGGCGTTGTTGCCGTCCAGACGTACCACCAGGGGCTTGTCGATGCTGTCTCCGCGCCCTTCGAGCAGCTGCAGCGCCGCGACGATGCCGTTGGCGACGGCGTCGCAGGCGGTGATGCCGCCGAAGACGTTGACGAAGACGCTGCGTACGGCCGGGTCGGACAGCACGATCTCGAGGCCGTCGGCCATCACTTCCGCCGACGCGCCCCCGCCGATGTCGAGGAAGTTGGCCGGCCGCACCCCGCCGAGCTCCGCGCCCGCGTACGCGACGACGTCGAGCGTGCTCATGACCAGCCCGGCGCCGTTTCCGATGACGCCGACTGTGCCGTCCAACTTGACGTAGTTGAGGTCCTTGTCCCGCGCCCGCTGCTCGAGCGGGTCGGCCGCGGAGGTGTCGGCGTACGCGGCGTGGTCGGGGTGACGGAAGTCGGCGTTGTCGTCGAGGCTGACCTTGCCGTCGAGGGCCAACACCCGACCGTCCGCCGTGCGCACCAGCGGGTTGACCTCGGTGAGAGTGGCGTCCTCGGTGGTGAACGCCTCCCACAGCGCGCTCAGCACCTGCGCGACCTGGTCGTGGATGTCCGCGGGGAACCCGGCGGCGGCGGCGATTGCGCGGGCCTTGGTCTCGTCCAGGCCGGGAAGGGCGTCCACGGGCACCTTGGCCAGCGCCTCGGGCTTGGTCCGCGCGACCTCCTCGATCTCGACCCCACCCTCGACGCTCGCCATCGCGAGGTAGCTGCGGTTGGCGCGGTCGAGCAGGAACGAGGCGTAGTACTCGGCGGCGATGTCGCTGGCCTCCGTCACCAGCACCCGGTGGACGGTGTGGCCCTTGATGTCCATCCCGAGGATCGCCTCGGCATGCTCAGCGGCCTCCTGCGGGGTCTTGGCGAGCTTGACGCCGCCGGCCTTGCCGCGCCCGCCCGTCTTGACCTGGGCCTTGACGACGACGGGCTTGCCGATGCGCTCGGCGGCGGCCCGCGCCTCATCCGGGGTCTGCGCCACCTCGCCCGGGGCGACCGGGACGCCGTGCCGCCCGAACAGCTCGATCGCCTGGTACTCCATCAGGTCCACGGGCGTCCGTCCTCGAGTCGTCGGGGTGCCGGCGTACGCGTCCCGGGTCACCGGGCCCCGGGGGCTCACCGGCGCAGCACGGCGCCGAGGGTAGCCCGCGGCTCAGCGGTGGCGGACCGCGGGCTCGAGCAGGGCCTGAGGGCGTACGCCCACGCCGTACCGGAAGGCGATGTCGCCGCCGAGGTATCCGCTCACGCCGACGATGCCGAGACCGAGGGCGGACAGCTTGCGTCCGAGCGGGCGTCGACCGCGCTT
>JAUJNY010000001.1:511492-569019 GCA_030447955.1 Jiangellales bacterium | reverse complement strand
CCGGCAGGGCTATGACAACGGGGTGCAGTGGGTGGCCGAGCCACTCGTTGCCGCGGAGAGCCGCTGCCAGGGGGCGACCCGCGGGCGACTCCGCCACCGTGCGCACGGATGCCTGGGCGGCCTGCGAGATGCGGTCCAGCTGGCTACCCGGCCCTGGGATCACCCGGTCGACGAGCGTGGCTAGCTCCATGTCCTGTCCTCCTGCGAAGTTGCGGACCTCAGGCCGCGGACGACTCACCGACGTTGGCGCGTACCCACTCCACGATCTCCTGCATCGTGGCACCGGGGGTGAACACCTTGGCGACGCCCAGCTGCGCCAGCAGTGGGATGTCGGCCGCGGGGATGATGCCCCCACCGAAGACGGTGATGTCCGAGGCGTCGCGCTCGGCCAGCAGCTCTACGACCCGGCGAAAGAGCGTCATGTGCGCGCCGGAGAGGATCGAGAGCCCGATGGCGTCGGCATCCTCCTGGATCGCCGTCTCGACCACCTGCTCGGGGGTTTGGTGCAGGCCGGTGTAGACGACCTCCATGCCCGCGTCGCGCAAGGCCCGAGCGACGACCTTGGCTCCGCGGTCGTGACCGTCGAGGCCGGGCTTGGCGACGACGACCCTGAGCGGGGCAGTCCCGGGCATCTGGCGCCTCCGGCTCGGGGCAGTCGTGGCAACAGGCAACGCGAGGGTAACCGACGGCGCGGATCGCCCCCCGGGGTCGGCTACAGCTTCTGCAGGGGCGCGTAGCGCACGAGCAGCACCTTGAGGCCCGCGGTGCCGAAGTCGACGCTGGCCTGCGTGCCCTCGCCCGCGCCGGCAATCGCGACCACCGTGCCGAGGCCGAACGCGTCGTGGGTGACCCGGTCACCGGCGCGCAGGTCGAGCCCCGGGCCGCGGTCCTGCGCCTCGGACCCGCGGGCGCCGCGTCCGCCGCGGCCGCCCAGGCCACCCGACCAGGTCGCGCGGTCCTCGTCGGTGCGCCGCCACTCCAGCAGCGAGTCGGGCATGTCGGCGAGGAAGCGCGACGGTGGATAGTGCTGCGGCGCTCCCCAGGCGCTGCGGCGGGCCGCCCGGGAGACGTACAGCCGTTGCTGCGCGCGGGTGACGCCCACGTAGGCGAGGCGGCGCTCCTCCTGGAGCTCCCGCGGGTCGCCGAGGGAGCGCTGGTGCGGGAAGACGCCGTCCTCCAGGCCGGTGAGGAAGACGACGGGGAACTCCAGCCCCTTGGCGGTGTGCAGGGTCATCAGCGTGACCGGTCCCTGACCGCGGTCGCCCTCGGCGGGGATGTCGTCGGAGTCGGCCACCAGCGACACCCGCTCGAGGAAGTCGCCCAGCGTGCCCTCCGGCTGGGCCTCCTCGAACTCGCGCGCCACCGCGATCAGCTCGCGGAGGTTGTCCACCCGGCTCTCGTCCTGCGGGTCGGCCGACGCCTCCAGCTCGGCGAGGTAGCCGGTGCGCTGCAGGACCGCCTCCAGCAGCGCGGACGGTGCCGCGCCGGCCTCAGCCTCCCCGCGCAGCTCGTCGAGCATCGCGACGAAGGCCTCGACGGCGGCCGCGGAACGGGTGGCGATCCCCGGCGCGTCCGCGGCCCGGCGCAGTGCCAGCCAGAAGGTCGTACGGTCGCGCCGCGCCAGCGCTTCCACGGCCGCCTCGGCCCGGTCGCCGATGCCACGGCGGGGCACGTTGAGGATGCGCCGCAGCGACACCGTGTCCTCCGGGTTAGCCAGGACCCGCAGGTAGGCGAGCGCGTCCCGCACCTCCCGGCGCTCGTAGAAGCGCACCCCGCCGACGACCTTGTACGGCAGTCCGACGCGGATGAAGACCTCCTCGAACACTCGGCTCTGTGCGTTGGTGCGGTAGAAGACGGCCACCTCACCGGCGCCGGCGACGCCCTCGTCGGAGAGCTGGTCGACCTCGTCGGCCACGAACTGGGCCTCCCCGTGCTCGTCGTCGGCGACGTACCCGACGATCGGTTCCCCGGCCCCGGCGTCACTCCACAGCCGCTTGGGCTTGCGGTCGGGGTTGGGCGCGATCACCGCGTTGGCCGCCGAGAGGATCGTCTGCGTGGAGCGGTAGTTCTGCTCCAGCAGAATCACCCGCGCGTCGGGGTAGTCCTCCTCGAACGCCAGGATGTTGCGGATCGTCGCACCGCGGAAGGCGTAGATGGACTGGTCGGCGTCACCGACGACGCACAGCTCCGCGGGAGCCAGCCCGGGCACACCGGGCGGGGCGGCGGGACGGACGAGGTCGCCATCGGCGGTACGGAGCTCGCGCTGCGCCACTCCCCCGCCGACGAGCTCGCGCACCAGCACGTACTGCGCGTGGTTGGTGTCCTGGTATTCGTCGACGAGCACGTGGCGGAAGCGCCGTCGGTAGTGCTCGGCGACCTCGGGGAACGCCTGCAGCAGGTGCACGGTGGTCATGATCAAGTCGTCGAAGTCGAACGCGCCGGCCTGGCGCAGCCGCTGCTGGTACAGCCCGTACGCCTCCGCAACGGTGCGCTCGAGGTGTGTCCTGGCCGCTGCCGCGGCGCTCTCGTGGTCGACGAGCTCGTTCTTGAGCGTGGACACCTGCGCGGCGAAGCCCCTGGGGTTGTACCTCTTGGGGTCGAGGTCGAGCTCACGGCAGACCAACGTCATCAGCCGCTGGGAGTCGGCGGCGTCGTAGATGGAGAACGACGAGGGGAAGCCGAAACGCTTGGCGTCGCGGCGCAGGATGCGTACGCACGCGGAGTGGAACGTGCTCACCCACATGGCTTGGGCTCGGGCGCCGACGAGTGCCGCGACGCGCTCGCGCATCTCACCCGCTGCCTTGTTGGTGAACGTGATGGCCAGCACCGAGCCGGGGTGGACGTTGCGGGCGGCGAGCAGCCAGGCCACGCGCCGGGTGAGCACGCGGGTCTTGCCCGACCCCGCCCCGGCCACGATGAGCAGTGGCGTGCCCTCGTGGACGACGGCTTCCCGCTGCTGGGGGTTGAGCCCGCTGAGGACGGTGTCGGGAGTGGCGCGCAGCCGCTCGGCGGGCCCCGCGGTCGCCGTGCTCTCCGCGCTCTCCGCGCCTTTCGCGCTCGCCGCGTCGCCGGCCTGGGGTGGCGCGGTCGTCGGCGGGTCGTCGTACGCGGCGCTCATCGTGGGCGCCAGCCTACGTGCCGGCGCCGACCGGCCGGGCTGCGCAACGGGCGGGTACGTTGCGTCTCCGTTGGTCGCGGACGGGAGGCAGGCAGTGCTCGACGACGCTGAGGTGGAGCGGGTCCTGGTGGTCACCGCGCATCCCGACGACGTCGACTTCGGCGCCGCCGGAACGGTCGCGCAGATGACCGACGCCGGCATCGAGGTCAGCTACTGCGTGTGCACCGACGGACAGGCCGGCGGCTTCGACGCCGCAGTGTCGCGGGCGGAGATCCCGGCCATCCGCCGTGCTGAGCAGGTGGCGGCGGCCAAGGTCGTCGGCGTCCACGACGTCCGATTCCTCGGGTACGTCGACGGGGATCTCGAGCCCAGCCGCGAGCTCGTCCGCGACCTCGTCCGCGTCATCCGGCAGGTCCGTCCGCAGCGCATGCTCGTGCAGTCACCGGAGCGCTGGTGGGACCGGATCGGCGCCAGCCATCCCGACCATCTCGCCGCCGGGGAGGCCGCCGTCCGGGCGCTCTACCCGTACGCCCGCAACCCCTTCGCGTTCCCCGAGCTGCTCGCCGAGGAGGGCCTGCAGGACTGGGTGGTGCGCGAGCTGTGGCTCATGGCCGCACCCAACGCCGACCACCGGGTCGACATCACCGAGACGTTCGACCGCAAGATAGCCGCGATCCTCTGCCACCAGAGTCAGACGCCGCGGCGAGACGAGATCGAGCCGCTGGTCCGTGGCTGGACAGCCGGCAACGCCCGCGCCGGTGGGCTGCCGGAGGGCCGGCTCGCCGAGGCGTTTCGCGTCCACCAGACCGGCTGAGCGGACGTCCGGGCTGCCCCGACTTGTCAGACCGACGCCGCGCCCGAGCCCGGTAGGAGTCTGACAAGTCGCCGGAGGTCCGTACGATCAAGGGCCGTGAGCTTCGTGTACGACGTCGTCGTGGTCCTGCACCTGCTCGGCATGGCCGCGCTCGTCGGTGGATGGATGACACAGCTACGAGCTACCGGCGACCGGACGGTGCCGGCGACGGTGTTGTACGGCGCCGCCACCCAGGTGGTCACGGGCCTCGTGCTCGTCGGACTTGCCTCGACGGTCGTCGACGACCAGGCGGTCGACAACGTCAAGATCGGCGTCAAGCTGCTCATCGCGCTGATCGTCCTCGTGCTAGCGGGCGCCAACCGGCGGCGAAGCTCGGTGACCGGTGGTGCCTACGCCCTCATCGGCGGGCTCGCCGTCGTCAACGTCGCCATCGCGATTTTCTGGTAGGCCGCCGTCAGTCGGGCTCAGCACCGACCGGCCAGCACGCGGGAGAGTGAGCGGGTGCGGGCCGCGACCGCCGTATCGGGGTGGTCGGAGAACACGCCGTCGACGCCGAGTCCGTAGAACAGCTCGTACTCGGCGCCCGCGTCCCCGTGCTCCTCCGCGGTGGCCCCCGGGGGCTCGACGGGGACGGGGAAGGCATCGTCGCGGAAGGTGTAGGTGTGGACCGTCAGGCCCGCCTCGTGGGCGTCGTCGACGAGTGAGGTCGGCTCAAGTCGTTGGCCTGCCGAGCCCATCGGGGCGATCCGATCCTTGACCGCACCTACGCCGGACGCATACCCCACGATCTCGGTCAGGCCGGCCGGGGTCGCCAGATCGTCGTAACTGCGCGGGTCGCCGGTGACCGCTAGGTCGTACGGGGCGCCGACGCCGAGCAGCTGGATCATCGGCACCGGTAGCAGGCTCGCCAGCTCACGCAGGTTGGCCGTCTCGAAGGACTGCACGAGCACCGGCGCGCCCGGCCGGTCGAGGCCGTAGCGGGCGAGGGTGCGCGCCAGCGGCTCCTCGAGCGATAGCCCGATCGAGTCGAAGTACGTCGGGTGCTTGGTCTCGGGGTAGATGCCGATATCGCGGCCCAGCCGTCGGCTCTCGCGCTGCACCAGCGTGATGACCTCGTCCAGCGTCGGCACGTCGTACCGCCCGTTGTGCGCGGCGTTGCCGGGGCGCAACCAGGGCATGCGTTCGGTGGCACGCACGGACTTCAGCTCCGCCAGCGTGAAGTCCTCGGTGAACCACCCGCTGAAGGGGATGCCGTCGATCACCTTGGTGGTGTACCGGTCGGCGAACTCGGGATGCCGCGCCACGTCGGTGGTCGTGGAGATCTCGTTCTCGTGGCGGGCGACCAGCACTCCGTCGCCGGTTGACACGAGGTCGGGCTCGACGTAGTCGGCACCGAGGGCGATGGCCAGCCGGTAGGCCTCGAGCGTGTGCTCGGGGCGATACCCGCTGGCGCCGCGGTGTGCGATGACGAGCGGTTGCGAGAACTCAGCTCGCGCCACCTGGCTCCCTCCGAAGGGGATGTCCGTAACGGCACGAAACCGTCGGTGGGCGACGCCGCAGTGCTCCTGAGGCTACGTGTCGGTGAGCAGCGGGCGAACGATTGACATGGTCGACCCCGGTCACCCACGTAGGTGACCGGAGTCGCGAACCGTGCTGTCAGTCAATTGGAGGCCAGATCGATCCGAGCCGCGTCGGTACTCGGTCGGTGCACGCACCATGTCGACGAACCTCAGGTCGCCCCCGTCGACCCGGAACACGCTGACGGTCCCGGTGAAGGACTTGAGCGAGCGCGGGAAGCGACTGTCACCGCTCCGCGCAACGTCGCTGCCTTGTGCCTGACCCGTTGATGTTGAAGGCACGTGCTCATCGTCGCAGCTTGGACCCGTCCCGCCCCGAGCCTGATGCCCGGTTCTCCAGTAGTGCGCCGCGACTCTCCCTACTGCGGAGTCAGCACGCAGAACTCGTTGCCATCGGGATCGGCCATGACCACCCAGCTGACCTCGCCTTGGCCGATGTCGATGCGCGTCGCTCCGAGGGACACGAGGCGGGCGACCTCAGCGCGTTGGTCCCCCTCGACGGGCGGCGCGACGTCGAAGTGCATCCGGTTCTTCCTGGTCTTCTGCCTGACCGGCGGACCGCCCCACGTGATCTTCCACCGAGCGGCGAGCGGATGGCGGTCTCTTCGTCCTGGTCCCAGACCAACGGCCAGCTCAGCGCTTCGCTCTAGAAGTACCCGACGTCTCGCGAGCCGTCACACGACAGCGCTCCGATGAATCCGCATTCGGCGAGGAAGTTGTTGCCCGGCTCGATGACGCAGAACTCGTCGCCCTCCGGGTCCGCGAGCAGGACGTGCTCCTCCTCCGGGAGCTGGCCGATGGTGAGGTGCCGGGCGCCGAGTCCAAGCGACCTCGCCACCGTCTGCTGCTGGTCCTCCAGGGTCGTGCTGGTCAGGTCAAAGTGGATCTGGTTGGGGCCGACCTTCTGCGCCGAGGTCGGGCGAAACCGGATCCGGAAACCGGTGTCGTCGCTCGGCAGGAGCGCGGTGACGTCGTGGGGGTCCTCGGCCAGCTCCCACCTCAGGACGCCTGCCCAGAAGCGCCCGAGAAACATCGGATCGTTTGCATCGATGCAGAGCGCGACAAGCTGAGACGTCATCGTGTTCCTCACCGTTGGATCCGCTGGCATCTGATTATCATGGCGGTGCCGCCGGCTCGGCTCGCGGCGTGACCTGCTGCCCTCTCGGCGGCGGGTCCTCCGACTGACCGACGTAGTGCGCAAAACGATGCCGCAAGCCCTTAGGCGAGGCGTTCCCACACATGCCATGCTCGATGAAGAAGCGTCGGACTTCATCGAGTTCGACGTCTGCCTCCTCGGGGGTCACGTCAGCCTGGCCCCGCCACCCACCAGTCAGCACCTGGCAGACCGGCCGACAGGTAAGCCCGGCTCCCGGTACGGAGTTGCCGGTCAGGACGGCGTGGGTCCGCAAGGACCTCGCCATGGGCGGGCTCGAACAGACGGACCCGCGTGTCCTTCGTTCCGAGGACGACCGCGTCGAACCAACGCCAGACGACCAGATCGAGACCGTCGGGTCGGGGCGCTAGAGCTACGAGGTGACCAGGCACGAGTTCGAGGGCCCGTGGCTGAAAGGGCGCCGAGTACCGCACTGCGGTCGTACGACCCTCTCGAAAGACCTCGCATGTTTCGGGACCGGGGTTGATGACGACGGCCGGGCGCAGGCGATCGGGCTGGGACACAGACGCGAGGTTAGTGCCGGATAAGCGTGCTGCCCGCCCAGGTTGGGACCGCGGCTGGCTGGTGGGTGGCCGCCGAGTGCGGTGTGGTGGCGGTGATGGTTGTAGAGGTGGAGCCATCGAGGGCTACGGGCCAGGGTCCAGCCGAGCGCTGCAGTGAGGTCGTCTTGGTTCGCCCCGAGGAGGTCGAACACTGCCTCTACGGGTCGCCCGTGCCGACGCAAGTCGATCTGCGGAGTCGCGCGGCCTACGCTAGAGCGGTTCCCCCCGGGTTCGAATTCCACCCACGCTCGCCGCGTGCTGACCGGTCGCATAGTGGCCCTGGCACCTCTGCAGGAGCCGGCGCGAGCGACTCACGTAAGCTGCGCACCGCGGTGGTTCGGGGAGCCCTGCGGCGCCTCCGGTTTCTCACACCCCCAGCACCTTCAGCACCTCGTCCCCGTAGTGGTTGATCGCCTTCACCGCTATCCGCCCGGTTGACGGCGGCGCGAATGGCCGCGACCGGGTGCCGTACAGCGTCTCCCAAGCCGCCTCGTCGATGTCGGCCTTGAGCGCCCGCTTGAGCCGGGCGTACGGGTCTATGCCCCCGCCGGAGAAGTAGCAGTGCCGGACGAAGAAGGACTCACCGTTGTAGTCGGTGTCGATCATCCACAGCGCGATCTCGTCCGGGTTGTTCGAGCGCACTTCGCCGGTCGTCGGGTCGTACACGTCGACGCCGCGGATCGCGACGACGTACCCCTCGGGCGTCTCCTCAACGGCGATGTCCGGCTCGCCGAACACCATGAACAGGTTGCCCGCCTTGGTCTTCTTCAGCAGCTCGTCGCCCATCGCCAGGTCGGGGTTCATCCGCACCAGCAGCACCGGCAACCGGCCCAGCCGCCGCTCCCCCGCCACCGACGCGAAGTCGCCACCGTTGCTGCTCGGCCGGAACTCCTCCACCGTCTCCAGCGCGAGCGCGTCGAACGCGAAGCCGAGCACCAGCAGCAGGTCGTGGCCCTGACCGCGCAGCGCCTCCTTCGCCGCCTCCTTGACCAGCTGCGGGCTGACTGTGCCGTACTCCGGCCCGAGCGCGATCGCCACCCGCTGCGGCGTCCCCTCCTCCGCGCCCCGGCGCAGCCCGACCGCCTGCACGTACTTGCCGGCGTGCGGCTCGACGTCCTCAAACTCCAGCCGCTCCTTGCGCCGCCCGTTCTGCACCCCGGCGGTACGCAAGTTCTCCAGGATCGTCTTCTCGTACGACGACCCATCCCCGGTCTGCCGGCTGGCCCGCTCCGTCGCCGGCGCCTCGTGCTCCCAGGTCACCGCGCGGTGCGGTGACAGCGACTCGACGGTAAACGGGCCGGACACGCGGACCTTGCGCTTGCCCTCGTACGGCCGGTCGTAGAGCACCTCGGTCTCCGCGTGCCGCGCGATCGCCGCGTCGATCTCCTCGCGGCTCATGCCCTCGCGGATGTCAGGGTTGTTCGCGATAGACTTCAGCGTCACGTGCGGCACCCGCTCGTAGACGAATCCCTTGCGTACGTCGCGCCGGGTGTCGCCGATCGGAGAGGCGCCGCTCAGCTGCTGCTCTTTCACCTGGCCTTCGGGTGAATCGGCCAGCAGGTACGCCGGCAGCTTGGCGCCCATGATCCGTTGCCGAGCTAGGGCGATCGCGACTCGCGAGGTGTCGACAGTGATCCAGCGCCGCCCCCACTGCTCGGCAACGTAAGCCGTGGTACCGGAGCCACATGTCGGGTCGATGACGAGGTCACCCGGGTCAGTGGACATCAAAAGACAACGCCCTACTACCTTGGTCGTCGTTTGCACCACGAACATCTTTTCGTCTGTAAATCCGCCGATCACTGTGTCTGTCCACACGTTGTTGAACGCTTGCCAGCCAGAGTCGGTGAGGTAACGCACGTACTCGAGCGAAGATCCTGCGTCATGTATCCTTCCGGCGCGCGCGAGATTGGTCATCCCTGTGGGGCAGCTAGCCTTCCAGTGAAGTAGCGCACCAGGTCGGTACGTCTTACCTCGGTACAAGAAGGCCTGGTCCGCCTGACTCGCCCCTTGCGAGCGAAGATTGTCATTGCGGTAAATCCGCGCGCCCTTCGGAAGCCGCGAGTGATCTGCCCTCTCCTCGGCTGTGGCCGGCCTCCGCGTGCCGTCGGGAAGCATCACCCAGTTGTATCCCGCTGCGTTGGCAGCGGGATACCGTAGGGATCTCGTCTTGACCTGGTTCAAGTCCCTGGCGTAGAATGAGGTCGCCTGCCCGGCCCAATCCCTTAGCCTGGCTGAACCCGCTCGTCGTCGCGAAGTTGATCTGCGCCAGGAAGTTCTCGCTGCCGAAGACTTCGTCGAGCAGGCTGCGTACCAGATGGACGTTCTCGTCGCCGATCTGGACGAAGATCGAACCGGACTCCGTCAGCAGGTCCCGGGCGACGACTAGCCGATCCCTCAGGTAGGAAAGGTAGGAGTGGATGCCCATCTCCCAGGTGTCGCGAAAGGCCTTGATCTGCTCGACCTCACGGGTGGCGTCCTCGAGCTTGCCGTCCTTGACGTCGCGCTTGCGGGTGGAGACCTGCCAGTTGGAGCCGAACTTGATGCCGTAGGGCGGGTCGACGTAGATCATCTGGACCTTGCCGCGCAGGTCCTCCCGCTCGGCCAGCGACGCCATCACCTCAAGCGAGTCGCCGAGGATCATGCGGTTCGACCAGTTGGCGGCGTGCTGGTAGAAGTCGACGGTCTCGTACTCCCCCAGCCCGTCGAAGGACTCGAACAGCGTGAGCTCCGGCTCGTCCTCCGGGCGATCGGCCGTGCGACGCAGGTTCTCAATCAGCACGCGTGGGTCGACCTTCTCCTGGATGTAGATCGCCGGCGCGGCGACCGGGAGGTCCTGGGCATCCTGGGCGTCCTTGCCCTTCCACACCAGCTGCGGATCGAGCGTCGGGTCGCGCGGGTAGAGCAGCTGCTGCGGCCGCTCGACCTCCGGCGGCACGAAGTCGTGCGCGTCCGCGGTCGGGATGTTCGACCGCTTGTCCTCGTGCGTCAGCGCCTCCACCGGCGTTGTGACCTGGCCGGTTCGTGCGCTATTGCGTCGGGCCATCGGCGCTTGCAGCCTCTCCCTAGACGAGCCCTTGTGATACCTAACCTGGCTTTCGGTAGCACGACAAGCACGGAGCGGAACACGGGTACCACTAGCCGGGGTTTCCGGTGCCCGCCGCCGAGCCGCCAACTTGGCTGAGACCGGACCCGGCACTGCTATCGGAGTCAGCACTAGCGCTGGCTTCGGCCAGCATGTACCACAGGGGTACGACGACGAGACGCAGCAACAGCCACCAGGCATAGACCGCGCTCGCACTCCAGGCGGCTCCGTCCGTCAGCAGTCCGTGCGCGGTGTCATTGCGTAGGTTTGGACCTTCCTGCTCGACCAGCAGTGCGCGCAGCTCCAGGCGCAGGCCTGGCCCCAGGAGCTCAACTGCGTCGTCCATGGCGAGGAGAGCTCCGAGGGCCTTCTCGGATTCGACTCCGGTGACGGGGTCGACAGTGAGGGTGTTTACGCCGGTCCTCTTCAAGGAGTGCCGAAGGAGCTGCTCGGCCTGGGGGACGAGTACGGAGATCGCCGAAGGGAAATCGCCCCGCAGCCCGTGCCACAGCCCTCGAGCCCACAAATCGACGTGGTTCGGCGGCACCATAGGTGAGTCCCAGCACAGTCGCGTCAGAAACGGCATGTCGAAGCGGTGCTCCATGGCCACCACGTCGAGCGCGGGGATGATACAAGCCTGGGCGACGAGGCCGACTCTAATCCCGAAGTTGCGCAGGACGCTGCTCCAGGTCTCTGACTCGTCAGGGTCACCGGTCGCCCCAGGGACCGACGCGACCTTTCGCCCGTCGGCAGTGAACGTTGAGCGTCCGAAGAGGCGCGCGAGCGTGCCTTCGTTGGCGGCCCGCGCGTCTGCGTAGGCCCTCTCGGAGTCGGTGAGTGGGTGGATGATGGCGAGCCGAACGAGCGCCTCGAACCGAGGCAGGCCGCGTACCTCCTGCTGCGACGCGATGACACTTCCGGTGATGTCGACAGGATCGGACTCAATGCGGATCATCGCCTCCAACGTGGCCTCGCGGTTGTCGTGGAGCCAGCGTCGCAGGTCGTCGATGCGTTGGTCGATCCCCTCGGTCAATCGGTACCTGCGAGGCAACGTTTTGAGTGTCCCTATCGCCTTTTCCAAGAAAATTCCCGCCGCCATCACGGATGCGTTTCCCGAAGCCAGACGCTGCTCCGCGTCGGCCTCGTACAGTGCGGCGATGCGGACGGTCGCAGCGTGAACGGCTTCCTGGTCGCCCAGTGAGAGCAGAAAGCGTTGTGCCGCCCTCTCAAGGTGGCGTCCCAGCCGCGGGTTGCCGGCTTGGCCCGCGAGCGTCACGAACTGGTCAGCGACTTCTCGCGTCGTGTCGGCGTCAGTGTTCCCCGAGCGGCGCAACAGGTCTGCCAGGTCGACGAGCATGAACCCGTCGGACGCCGATCCCTCTAGGATGCGGCTGGTGATCTGAGTCAGAGCCGCCTCGAGCCGCGCGGACTCCGCCTTGCCTCGCCGCTTCATCAGCTCAATAGCGCGCCGCCAGGAGTCGCCGGACAGGCGGTGCCACGCCATCCGTTCCAACGGCGTCGATAGGTACGCATCGATCGCAAGGTCGAGCAGCTCAGAATTGGAACGATCGCCATAGGTCCACGCGACGTCCGCGGCCCGGGCACGCATCGGGAGATGGTCCAAGACCGGTGCAGCCGCAGCCAGCAGGGCAAGACGTTCGTCGTCCAGGTCGCTCGGCAAGACCGAGCGCGCACCGCCCTCCCACTGGATAAACGGGCGGAATGGCTCAGCCCAGTCCTCGGGCTCGAGCATCGCTGAGGAGGCGTCAGCCAGGGCAGAAGTGACCTTGCGCTGGAGGGAGTCAGTTGGCGCTGCAGCCGCCAGGGCAGCCAGGTCACCGGAGAGAACTTCTGGCTGCCGCCATCCGGGTGACCCGCCCATTTCGGAGTCGGGATCCGGGCCGCTGGATTCGTAGTCCGTCGGGTGAGCGCCGGAGGGTTCTGGGTCGGGCGGGCCAGCGTCCGCCGGCTGCTCGACGTGGGTTTCGCTCATCGAGGGCGGCAACACGTCACGCCACCAGGCGGGATTGATCGGCCCGGGGTCCGTGCCACTCTGCTCGTCGTGGTCGCTCATGAACTTTCCTAATCCTCGGCATCAGCTCGCCGTATCCATGATCAGCTCGCCGCATCCATTAAGAGGTTCGGTGCCAGGGGCGCGCGCCGGTTCCAACCGATCTCGTGAGCCTGGCCGATCCGCATGGTGCCCCTACGGTCGACGAGGATCAACCGCACGATCACAGCCCTGCACACCAGCACACCAGCTCCGGCGCCGTCGTATGGGCAGGTTGGCCGGCTGAGCGCCCGGCTTCCAACCGGGGCCAGCGGGCTGGGTCGGGGCAAAGTCGCCGACAAGGCGGGAGTCAGTCCAGAGGACCGAGGTCGAGGACAAAGACCTCAACAAGCCTGTCCGGCCCGTGGCGCCGCGCCTGCTCGCGGAGCTTCTCGGCCAGGAGTGCGGGATCCGGGTGCGAGCCGCTCCAAGAGGAGGGTCGCAGCGAGGGCGCGACCCAGTAGACGATGTAGATGCCATGGGCTAGCCCGGCCGGATCCATGTACTGGCCGACGAGTTGATCGTCGATGGCGGTCAGTAAGGAGGGGTTCTGGACGCGCTTGGCCTCCAACACCACACGACCCAGTTGCACGCCTCTGGCAGTGGCGGTGATGTCGATGCGGGTGCCGACGCCCCTCGGGCGCCTGCGACTGACCTGGATCTCGCGGTCGATCACGACGTTAGACGTCAGCCGCAACTCGAGCTCATGAGCCAGCCAGTCCGAGATGTCGTCCTCTACCTTCGGCGATGCGTCCTGCGCTCCCGGCTCGCCGTCCCACAGGCTCCGGAAACCGGCGCGCTCGCGGACGTCGTGCTGGATGTGCTCGAGCTGCTCGAGCAGGACCGTGGCCAGTCCGGCACCGTCGCGGATCAGTCGGGCGTCGCTTCGGGACAGCAGCTCCATCATCGTTCGCGGTTCCAGCGGGCGCCACCTCGACAGAGCTTCGCGGGAGCGTGCCTGCTGCAGTAGGTGCCGGATCTCTTCTTGGTCCTCAGCCGGCCGGTCGGCGCTGAGCGCTGTCAGGTGCAAGACCATGCCGCGTCCGGCCATCGTCTGGAGCAGGCGCATGCGCAGCCGCCGAGCTGCCGACTCGCTGTTGCCCTCGGTGAAGTCGTCGCTTCGTTCGGGGTCGTCGGCCAGGGGCAGCTCGTCGAGGAGCATGCGAGTCAGCGCGGCCAGCGACGCGTCGGAGAGGCGCTCGGGGTCGATCTCGCGCAGATGCTCCAACGGTCCCGTCTGACCGGTCGCGAACCAGGATGCGAGCAGCTCCTCGGGTGCGAGCTTGGCGAGAGCGTCGAAGGCTGTCGCCGGCGGCGGGTCGTCGTCCTTCGCCGAACGTGCGACCTCGAGGGCGACGCAAGGCGCATCCCTGATCAGGACTCTGATCGCTGCTTCCCGGCGCGCGCTCGTCTGGTCCGCGTCGCGAGCGATTGTCGCGACCACATCCAGAAGTTGCGCGTCTGAGAACTCCGTGAGCGGGTGATGCACGAAGGAGGCCGTCGTGGCGATCTGCACATGCCTGCGCAGCGCCGCGCCCAGAGCCGCTTGCCCGTAAGCCGGTGCTGAGTCTCGGATCCGCCTGTGCCACTCTCCCTCATTCATGAAGGCGGGCGTTGCTACGATGACCTCGGCCCACGAATCCCACGCCGACTGCTGGACTTGACAGAGCAGGTCGAGACGGTACGCGGCGAGCGTGGCGAGAAGGAAAACAGCGGACCAGTCAGGCATCGTCTCTTCGAGCGTCCAGGTGTCGCGGTCGGCCCATCGGGTTGGCTCGGGCTGCCGCGCGGAGACGTAGGCGAGCCCGACCTGCCAGAACTCCTCCTGCTCCCCTGGCTCGAGCAGCGGCCACAGCGGCCGCTTCGTCAGATCCCACCCGAACAAGACGTCGTGGCCGTCAACCATCCAGTCCCCGGCGAGCGCTACCACGACTTTCCACCACGAGTCCGTCTCCTCGCGGGCGCGATCAAGCGCCTGTCGCAGGACCGTTACGAGCTGCTCCGGACTTGGCCGGTCCTCGTTCTCGTGCTCGATCTTCTCGCGCACCCACTCGGGTCGCGAGTCGATGTCCCGGCGTCCCTGGAACTCCGACAAGACAGCATGCGCTGGGTGGTCTTCGCCCGCGGTCAGGATGCGATCAGCGGACTCGGCGTCGGTGACATTCCAGCCCAGGTGCCGAAGCGCGATTCCGGCCGCTTCTAAGGCCTCGGGCGGTGCGTCCGGAATCCAGTCGATCAGCCACGTTAGGTCCTGTGGCGTGAGCATCCACATGTCCAAGACGGTCGTGAACGCGTTGCCGTCGGCCGCCAGCGCTGCGGCGGCCATCACACGGCGCAGGTCGGGGCTGTCATCGGCCTGCCAGGGGAGTTGCTCGCTGCGTAACGTCTCCTGCCTGGAGAGCCGCTCCTGGCCCAACAGGCCTCCGACCTCGGCGACGACGGCGGGGTCCTTCAGCGCCCACGCCCGGGCGAGCAGGCCACCGAACAGTCGGTCGAAGGCGTAGTCGCCACGCTCGGACCGAAGCCCCAATGCGGCCTTGAGTGCGGGCAGCACGTCGTCGGCGTCGATCAGCGCGGACAATTCGCCGAGCAGTTGCGAGTAGCCGCCGATGAAGTTCGGCGTTCGCTGCGGCCTCAGAGCGGCCGCAATCCGTTCGAAGTGCACAGCGTCGGGCAGCACGGCTCGCAACGTCGCGGCCAGGATCTCGTCCTGGGGATCCTCTCCGGGACCCAGCTCGAGCAGCGGTGCCAGCTCGCCGAGCCGGCCCTGCGCCGCGACCGCGGCGAACGACTGCACCGCCTCGGCGCGCATAAAAGACGGCCAGGAGGGCTCGAAAGCGATGGCGAACAAGTCGTCGGCCGCCTCGCTGACCGCGCAGTGCCGGGCGATGCGACTGATCCAGAAGATTTCCCAGTGGGTGGCTGCCCTCTGAGCCGCTTGGTGGAGCTGGGCGCCGAGACCCGGATGGGCTAGCGAGGAGGTGTCCACGCCCCAGCCTTCGTCGATCGAGCCGGTGGCGGCCCCGCGCAGGAGCGCCTCGACGACGCGTTCGCGCATCTGGTCGTCGACCAGCTCGAGTCCCGCTGTGCTGAGCAGTTGCTTCGCGTTGTCCGCGATCAGGTCGGCGGGGAGGCGTGCGCCGAGCGGCAACAGCCAACCGAGCACCTCGACCATCGGCCCCGGAGCCAAGCCGTTGACATCCGCCCCGAGAACCGACAGGAGCCGCTGCCCGGTGACGCGTCTACGGGCCAGGTATGCCGCCGCAAGGAACTCGGCATAGGACTGATGGGCGAAGGCGACCGTGCCCTGCCCGGCCGCAGACAACAGCGATGTGCCCAGCACCTCTCTGACATCCGCGACACTTATCGGCGCGCCCGAGAGGTCCGGCTCTGAGTCGGTGGGCACGGCAGTGACTGCGAGCGCTGCGCCGTCATCCGAGGCGCCGGCACGGCGGCCGACTGGGCCGAGGCTGAAGCGACCCACACCGCAGAACAACGTGATGGCCGCCAAGCGTTCGGCGATGAGGCCCATCCGCCAGTCGTCCTGCACCCGGGGCGGGCGGAACTGACCCGCCTCGGCCAATAGCTTGCTGACTGTGTGGCGCATTGATGCGGATCGGCTGGCAGGCAGTTCGCCAGTCGTACGCCACTGATCGAGCAGAGCCCGGGCGTTGAGCGGCTGAGCGATCAGACGCGTCAGCCGAGCCACCCCCACGGCGGCGATGAACGGGTCGGCGTCGGCGCCCGCGATCTCCTTGATCCCGCGGAGGTCCAGGGGAAGGAGCTCCAACTCTTCGAAACCCGGCAGGGCGGTACGCAGGCCCTCGGAGAGATCAAGCGTCCACGACCCCGGCCGACAGGCAAGCCGCCACGCCATCTGCTCGGCCTGGAGCTCGCTGAGGAGCCTAACCAGCACGTAGCCGAGGTTGGGGTCGAGCTGCAGCGCCTCGTCGATGGCGTCGATGAACACGGTGCTGGCGTCGCGGCTGAGCGACGTGATCAGCGCGGCCAAAGACTCCCGACTATGCATGCGCAGATCGATGGATGCGCTGTTGGGCTCACGGCGCTTCAGGTTCTCGACCAGCGTGGTCTTCCCCGCCCCGCCCGGCGCGAGCAGCACGTAGGAGTGCGTCGCGCCGGCCAGGTCTTCCCCCCGCCGCGGACGGTCTCCCGAGTACCAGTCACGGCTCAGCGTCTCGGTGTCGAGCAGTCCGTGGTCGGTGCGCGGGATATCGCTCGTCGGCGGCGCGACCCATCGGGTTGCCTCCGGCGCGCAGCGTGGCGATTCGCCCTCGGCTGTATCGGTAGGGCCGCCGCCCAGCGGTTCACCTGTCTCGTCCGTCATAACGAGTCAACCCTAGGAACTCGAGCCTTGCGACATCGGACGCTGGGCTCGGCCAACCCCGGTCCGCGGCGCGGCTTTGGCGTCCGGCACCTGCAACGATGGAACACGCTACTCGTCGGAACAAAGCGCCACCCGCGGCTGCGGTGAGGTCCGCTGGCCGTAATCGGCATCACGTCCAGCTCACGTATGTGCCCACATCTCGGGAGCCGGGGAGTGCAGACCTTGCTTGCAGAGAGCGACATCCGGGGCCGCGGCGAAGGTGTCTGACGCCTCCACGCAGCAGCCGGGTGGCTCGATGTACTGGCCCTGAGGGGTGTGCTGGGTACACCGGAGCCGAACTTGTGTCCTTCGTCGGAACTTCTTGGTCCGAGGCAGGCGGTCCCGCTGTCCCTCACTTGCGAAGATGATGCGCTCACGACCCTGCTCCACGCCGTCCCGCACGATGCCGACCAGCTTGCCGGTCGCCTGTCGGATCACGGCCTTCTCGCCCAGCAAGTCGTTGGCGAGCGCGACCGCTCGGTGTGGACTAACGGGCCAGACGATGTAGGGAGCCGCGATGAGGCTCGGTCGGACGTTCCGCCTGAACGGGACCAGCACCGGGGCGTCGCAGGTCATGAAGCGGCCCTGCGGGTCGAGCCACAGCTCGATTTGCCGAGTCGTCATCACGTCGGCGGCTTCCCACATCGCTGAGAACAGGAGTTCGGTGTGGATGCCCGCAGCTAGGTGCGGGTTCTTGGGATCGTGCATCGGCTTGAAGTCTCGCGGGTTCTGCGCATTCAGCCAGGCATGGTGTTGCTGCCGAAGCCGGCGCTGCTGCAAGGTGCGCATGCGCTGTACGGCCACGGTGACGCCCAGCGCAATCAAGTCGTCGAACTCCAGTTCGTCCGGGTCTTCGAGCTGGTTGAACAAACCCTGAACGCGACGAAGTTCGTCGTCCACAACGCCGAATAGCAGCTCAACGCGGTTGTGTGGTTCACCGTCCCGCCCGACCACCCGGTAGAAGTTCTCTTCGACGCAGACGCTCTTGAGACCCAGCAGCTTCACCGCGCCTGTGACCGTGTCGAGGGCCCACACCCGCTTGCCCTCGACCGACCACTCTCGGAGATAGGCCTGGGGGACGTAGTGATGACGACGGCTGGCTGGGTCCTGAGCCGTCTGCTGGGCTAGCAGCCTGTCCATGTACTCGCGCGAACGGCCATGAAGGGACTGCCCACTGGCAGTGACAGGCACCTGCCCCCAAGGGTTGCGGACGCTCCCAACGAGAGTCCATCCCCCAGCGTTGCAGGGGTCCGCTGCGACAGTCACAGCCACAAGTTAGACCGCGCCACCGACAAGTGGTCGGACCCGTCACGGGCTGGGCCAGATTCATCGCCGACCAAGTCCTCTTGCGCGCGGCCGTGAGGTCTCCCCTCCCCTCGTCGTGATCTGGATCGTCTAGGCGGACCGTGACCCTCCGGGCATCACGTCGGCAGTCCGGTGATCGGGCCGTCGGCGTGCAGCAGCTCGATCGCCTGCCGCAGTTCCTGCTTGGCTACCGGCGGCTCGGTGATCTCGATGAACCCCCAGCGGCCGTAGCCGCCGTGGTTGTTCACCGCGGCGCACCACAGGTTCCGCGCGGTGTCGGCCTTCTCCCTCGTCATCGCCTGCGGCTTCAGCGTGCCGGACACCTCGACCACCAGCTGCCGTACGACATCGCCCGGGCGCTGTGCCAGGCGTACGAGAAAGTCGGGAAGGTAGCGGCGGGTCTTGCCGGCGTGGACGTAGGGGATCGCGAACTCTAGGTGTTCGTTCTTCACGTACGCCGCCACCTCCGGCAGCGCCTCGAGCGACTGCGCGACGATCTGCTCCCACGTGTTGCCCTCCCGCCACCCGTCGAGGACGACGTAGTTGACCGGGCAGCGCTTGGGGTCCGTCTCGTACACCGCCTTGGTCGTGAAGAAGTCGACGACGTCGGTCGAGCCCTCGGCGTCGAAACGGCGGAACACCGGGAGGATCTGCTCGTCGCGCTGGCCGAGGACCGTGAACACCGCCTGGTTGATCCGCTCGGCGGCCTGCGCCTGCAGCTCGGCGAGCCCGAACAGGCCGGGGAAGGCGCCGGCGCGGTAGTCGACGGCTTCCCGGAGCCAACGTCCAGCGATGTCGACCAGCTGGGGAAAGAGCCAGCGCTTTGGCTCCCCCTGCGGGTCGGCGTAGTGCCGTTCGAGCATGCGCTTGGCGATGAGGAATGCGATCTGCTGCTCCCGCCAGCCGCGCAGGTCCTCGAGCCGGTGCTCCTCTCCTCCCCCGGTGATGTCGCCGGTCTGCACCCGGGTCGCGACCTCGTCGAGGCTGAGCGGGAACCGGTCCGCGTCGCCGAACTCGACCAGCAACCGCTCGTCGGGCATCTCCACCCGGTAGCCGTCGAGCTTCGGGAAGTTGATTCGGCTCTCCCAGCGGTCCTCCATCGCGCGCACCCGCACCGGCGTGCGCACCGGAGTGGGGTCGACCGGACCCGGCTCGACCCGGATGAACGAGAACGGCACGCCGTAGACCTGGGTGTACTCGGGCTCGAAGAAGCCGTCGTCGTTCACCGCGTACGACCGGCGGCGCAGGCCGCGGCCGACCACCTGCTCGCACAGCAGCTGCGAGCCGAACGCGCGGACGCCGAGGATGTGGGTGACGGTGTTGGCGTCCCAGCCCTCGGTCAGCATCGACACAGACACCACGCAGCGGACGGCCTCGCCGAGGGTGTCCTTCTTGCCGACGGTGTTCATCACCTCGCGGAGCACGGCGGTGTCGTCGAGGTCGTCGCCGCTGCGGCCGGTGCGCTGGGCGTACTCCCGCTGGAACGCGGCGATCTCGTCGGCGGCGACCTTCTTGAACTCCGGCGCCATCGGCTCGCCGGACTCCAGCTGCGCCGAATCGACGAGGAACGTCCGCGGCCGAGCGAGCAGTCGGCCGTCCTCGTAGTTGGACAGCAGCGGCAGCTCGCCGCGCACGTGGACCTCGCCGGCCTCGGTCTGCTTGGTGTAGCCGGCGATGAAGTCGTACACCATCTTCGACACCGTGGTGTTGTTGCAGATGACGATGAACACCGGCGGCGTCTCCCCGCGGGCGGCATCGGCTCGCTCCCAGCGCTGGTACGCCTCGGCGTAGTTGTCGTACAGCGTTCGCAGGGCGCCCTCGAGCTCCGCCGGCAGCGGCTGGCCGGCGGGGACGGCGCCCTTCGGCTGCCGCTTGGGCAGCTCGTTGGCGATGCGCGACCACAGGTTGAGGTAGACGACCTCGTCGGCGGTGGAGTCGTCGTCGACCGGGACCCGCGGGATCTTGACGATGCCGGACTCGATCGCGTCCATCAGCGAGAAGTCGCTGACCACCCACGGGAAGAGGTAGCCCTCGGGGTACCCGGAGCCCTTCAGGAAGTACGGCGTCGCGGACAGGTCGTAGACGGTCTTGAGGCCGACCCGGCGGGCGATGTGCTGCAGCCCGGAGAACCAGACGCCGGCCTCGCGGTTGCGCTCCTTGGCCTCGGCCCGCTCCTGGCCGACGAGCCGGGCCTCGTCGCCTGAGTCTGCCTCGGCGGTCTCCCGGCGCAGGTAGCAGTGGTGAGCCTCGTCGTTGAAGACAACGAGCTGTCCGGTACGACCGGCGCCGGAGAACTCGCGGAGCACGCGCGTCACCATCTGGTCCGGCGTCTCGGTGAACGGGTCGTCGGACTTGCCGGCGGTCAGCAGCGCCTTGGTGTTGGCGGAGATGCCGCGTCCTTCTCTGGTCGTCCGGAGCAGGAACGAGTGGAAGTTGGTGATGACGATCTCGGCGCGCCGTAGGTCGCCCCACAGGTCGGTCGGCACCAGGTCGCGCACTCGGTAGTAGTTGTGGTCGTCGGCCGGCAGCAGCACCCGCAGCCGGTCGCGGATCGTGATGCCGGGGGTGACAACGAGGAAGCGCCGGGCGTACCGGCCGTCTTGGGGGTTGGCGACCTTGTTGAGCGTCTGCCAGGCGATGAGCATCGCCATCGTGATGGTCTTGCCTGCGCCGGTCGCCATCTTCAAGGAGACCCGCGGCAGGCCGGCGTTGTGCTCGGCGTTGTGCTGTTCGAGGGCGTTGCGCACCCAGTGCGTGCCTTGCCGCGGCGCGGCTTCGGCGAGGTAGATGGAGGTCTCGGCCGCCTCCCGCTGACAGAACAGGATCTTGTTGTCGCGCTCTGGCTCCGACCAGTACTCGAGCAGGCGACGGGTCGTCGTCGTCACGTCGGGGTAGCCGCGGCGCCGCCACAGGTCGACCTCGGCGCGGATCTGGTCGACCTGGTCGTTGCGCTTGCGCCGCTCGACCGTGTGGGCGAGCGCCAGCTCAGCTTGCGCCTTGCCCTTCTTGGTGGGCTGCGGGATCGGGATCCACGATTCGCTCGGCCGCCGCCCCTCGAACACCTCGGGGACGATGACCCCCGCCTCGTCGAACCGCCAGTGCCGGCTCGGCTCGGCGTACGGGGTGTTGAGGATCGGGTTGTCGATCACTTGCCGCGCCATGCCTGAGAGTTACACACACTCACTGTCAGGGGTCAATAGCGTGCCCTTGCCAGGAGGTCCGTAGCAGAGGCAGAGGTTCGCCATGCACAGGTCTCGCGAGATCGGCGGACACGGGCCATGGCCCTCGGACTCGATCGCCACTCGGGGGTGGCGTCCGGAGTAGCGTCGCCTTCTGGCTGCAGCTCCATCGGGCGTCGGCAGCGGCCGTTCCGTCGTGCCAATCGCTCTGAGCCCGTGTTTGCCCAGGTCAGAGTGGCTTGCCTACTCCCACTCGATGGTGCCCGGCGGCTTGCTCGTGACGTCGAGGACGACGCGGTTGATGCCGGGGACCTCGTTGGTGATCCGGGTGCTCATGCGCTCGAGCAGGTCGTACGGCAGCCGCGCCCAGTCGGCCGTCATCGCGTCCTCGCTGGTGACCGGGCGCAACACGACCGGATGGCCGTACGTCCTCCCGTCGCCCTGTACGCCGACCGAGTGCACGTCGGCGAGCAGCACGACCGGCATCTGCCAGACGTCCCGGTCGAAGCCGGCCCGGGTGAGCTCCTCCCGGGCGATGGCGTCGGCCGCCCGCAGCAGGTCAAGCCGCTCGCCGGTCACCTCGCCCACGATGCGGATGGCGAGCCCGGGGCCGGGGAACGGCTGGCGCCACACGATCGCGGGTGGGAGGCCGAGCTGCTCGCCCACCGCGCGCACCTCGTCCTTGAACAGCGCGCGCAGCGGCTCGACGAGCGCGAACTGCAGGTCGGCGGGGAGCCCCCGACGTTGTGGTGGCTCTTGATGCTGCTCGTGCCGGACCCGCCACCGGACTCGACCACGTCGGGGTAGAGCGTGCCCTGCACGAGGAACTCGACGCTCTCACCGTGCGCACCGGCGTCGGCGAGGACCCGGAGCGCGGCGGCCTCGAACGCCCGGATGAACTCCCGGCCGACAACCTTGCGCTTGTCCTCCGGGTCGCTCACGCCGGTGAGCGCGGCGAGGAAGCGGTCCGCCGCAGCGACCACCTCGAGCCGGGCGCCGGTGGCGGCGACGAAGTCCTGCTCGACCTGCTCTGCCTCTCCGGCGCGAAGCAGCCCGTGGTCGACGAACACGCAGGTGAGCTGGTCACCGACCGCCCGCTGGACGAGCGCGGCGGCGACCGCCGAGTCGACCCCTCCGGACAGGCCGCACAGCACCCGCTTGCCACCGACCTGGGCGCGGATGGCGTCGACCGCGTCGTCGACGATATTGACCATCGTCCAGGTGGGTCGACACCCGGCGACGTCGAAGAGGAAGCGCTCGAGCACGGCCTGCCCGTGCTCGGTGTGCAGCACCTCCGGATGCCACTGCACCCCGGCCAGGCCGCGGGTGGTGTCCTCGAACGCCGCGACCGGGGTGCCGCCGCTCGCGGCGAGGACGGCGAAGCCCTCCGGTGCCGCTGTCACTGAGTCGCCGTGACTCATCCACACCGACTGCTGCCGCGGCAGCCCGGCGAGCAGGGTGCCGGGACGCTCGACCCGTACGGCCGTCCGGCCGTACTCGGAGCCACCGGTGCGGGCGACCTCCCCGCCCAACCCCGCGGCCATGGCCTGAAAGCCGTAGCAGATGCCGAACGCCGGTATGCCGGCTTCGAAGAGCGCCGGGTCGACGCGCGGCGCGTCCGGCGCGTACACCGACGCGGGACCCCCGGAGAGGATGACCGCCTTGGGCCGCCGGGCGAGCAGCTCGTCGACCGGCGTGGTGTGCGGGACGAGCTCGGAGTAGACCCGCGCCTCGCGTACCCGCCGCGCGATCAGCTGCGCGAACTGCGCCCCGTAGTCGACGACCAGGACCAGGTCATGGTGTGCGGCGCCGCTCACCTCCGCCAGCGTACGGGCGCCAGCCGTCCTGAGTCGACGTCCCACCCTGGCCAGGGCCTCGCCGCCGCGCCCCGACATCGGCGCATCGGAATGACCACGTCCACCACCCTCGGCCCCCTTCACCTGGCACGCGTACCGGGTGAAGGGGGGCGGAGCCGGGTTAACGTGATCTTTCCGCCCGGACGAAAACGGGTGGGGTCAGTCGGTGGCGGGCCGTACCGTGGCCCGTTGTGCGCCCACTTCCCCTCCCCGACCCGGGGATCCCCGATCTCCGCTCGCCCGGGCGCTTCCTGATCTGGATTGCCGCCCGTCAATGGCGCACGCTTGCGTGGGGCATCGCGCTGGGCATCGTCTGGATGGTCGCCCAAGCGCTCGTGCCGTACGCGATCGGGCAGGGCATCGAGCGGGGTGTCGCCGATGGCGACTTCACCCAGGTCGCCCGCTGGGCGGCCGTGGTGCTCGCCCTCGCCGCGGTGCAGGCGGTCGCCGGGGTGCTGCGGCACCGGGTGGCGGTGGCCAACTGGCTGACCGCGGCCTTCCGGGTCAACCAGCTCATGTCGCGGCACACCGCGCGTACCGGCCCCGCGCTGCCCCGCCAGGTCACGACCGGAGAGGTCGTCGCCACCGTCGCCTCGGACGCACCACAGATCGGCAACGTCTTCGACATCACCGCGCGCTTCGCCGGGTCGCTCGTCGCGTACGTCGTCGTGGCCGTCGTGCTGCTCGCCAGCTCGGTGCCGCTCGGCCTGCTGGTGCTCATCGGCGTCCCGCTGCTCACCTTGTGCCTGACGCCGGTCCTACGTCCGCTGCAGTCCCGCCAGCGCGACCAGCGCGCCGCGCTGGGACGGCTCACCGCGCTGGGCGCCGACACGGTCTCCGGCCTGCGGGTGCTGCGCGGCATCGGCGGGGAGTCGGTCTTCTTCGGGCGCTACCGCGAGCGCTCCGAGGAGGTCCGCGTCGCCGGTGTCCGGGTGGCCGGCACCCAGGCGACGCTCGACGCGGCGCAGGTGCTGCTGCCGGGGATCTTCCTGGTGCTGGTCACCTGGCTGGGCGCCCGCTTCGCCCTCGCCGGCGATATCTCCACCGGTGACCTGGTCGCGTTCTACGGCTACGCGTTCTTCCTCGTCATCCCGCTGCGCAACACCACCGAGGCGATCGACAAGTTCACCCGCGGGCACGTCGCCGCCAAACGCGTCGTCGACGTGCTCGGCGTGGGCCGCGACGTCCGTGACCCGCAGGCGCCCGCGCCCGAGCCGGCGCCGAGCCGGGAGCTCGTCGACGCCCGCTCCGGCCTCGTCGTCCGCCCCGGCCTGCTCACCGCGCTCGTCTCGGCGGAGCCGGCCGAGACGGCGCAGATCGCCGACCGCCTCGGCCGCTTCGTCGACGACCCGGGGGTCTCGCTGGGCGGCGTACGGCTGGTGGACCTGCCGGTCGAGACGGTGCGCCGGCGGGTCCTCGTCAGCGAGACCGAGCCGCGGCTGTTCACCGGCACGCTGGCCACCGAGCTCAACCCCGCCGGGCAGGCGAGCCGCACCCAGGTGCTGGACGCGGTGCACACTGCGGCCGCCGAAGACGTCCTCGACGCGCTCGCCGACGGCTTGGACGCCGAGGTCGAGGAGCGCGGCCGGTCCTTCTCCGGCGGTCAGCGCCAGCGGCTCGTCCTCACCCGGGCGCTGCTCGCCGACCCCGACGTGCTGGTCCTCGTGGAGCCGACCAGCGCGGTCGACGCCCACACCGAGGCCCGCATTGCCGACCGGCTGCGCGACGCCCGGGACGGGCGTACGACCGTGGTGACGACGTCCAGCCCCCTGGTGCTCGACCGCACCGACCACGTGGCCTGGGTGCGGGACGGCCGGGTCGTGGCCGAGGGGACGCACCACGACCTGCTGCGCGACGAGCCCAGTTACCGCGACGCCGTGACCCGAGGGGAGGACACGTGAGCACCCAGCTGCCGGTGGCCGACGCCACCGAGGTACGCACCCAGGCAGGGCTCATCATGCGCCGGCACCGCCCCCGGCTCACGGTGGCCCTGACGTTGCACGCGCTCGGCGCGCTCGCCGGGCTCGCCGGCCCCTGGCTGCTCGGCAGCCTGGTCGACGCGGTGTCCACCGGCACGACCCGTGCCACGATCGACCGCCTGGCGATCCTGCTGGCGCTCGCCCTCAGCGCGCAGACCCTGCTGACGTGGGCGGCCCGGCGGACCTCGTTCGTGCTCGCCGAGACGGTGTTCGCCGAGCTGCGCGAGCAGTTCCTGGCCCGGGTCCTCGCGCTGCCCCTGTCGACGGTCGAGCGGGCGGGGACCGGCGACTTGATCTCACGCACGACCGGCGACGTCGACACCCTGGCCCGGACGGTGCGCTTCGCCGTGCCCGAGGTGCTCGTCGCCTCCATTACCACCGTGCTCACCCTGGGGGCGGCGCTGCTCGCCGGCCCGCAGGTCGCCGTGGCGGCGCTCGTCGGCGTCCCCGCGTTGTGGCTCGGCACCCGGTGGTACCTGCACCGGGCTCCGGCGGGTTACCTGTGGGAGCGCGCCGCGTACGCCCGCCTCAACGGCACGGTCAGCGAGACCGTCGACGGCGCCCGTACGGTCGAGGCGCTGGGGTTGGCCGACGAGCGCGTGCGGCGCAGCGACGAGGACCTGCGCGACGCGTACGCGGCCGAGCGGCGCACGCTGTTCCTGCGCACGGTGTGGTTCCCGACGATGGAGCTGGCGTACGCCCTGCCGGTCGTGGCGACGCTGCTGTGGGGCGGCTACCTCGTCGTCCGCGGCGACGCCAGCCTCGGCCAGGTCACCGCGGTGGTGCTCTACATGGTCCAGATCGTCGACCCCGTCGACCGGTTGATCTCGTGGCTGGACGAGATCCAGGTCGGCGCCACTTCGCTGGCCCGCCTCGTGGGAGTCGGCTCGGTCCCCGACGACCGCGCGCCCTCCGGCGAGATGCCCGTCGACGACCACATCAGCGCACACGACGTGCGGTACGCCTACCGCAGCGGTCGAGACGTGCTGCACGGTGTCGACCTCGACCTGAGTCCCGGGGAGCGGCTCGCCATGGTGGGCCCCTCCGGGGCGGGCAAGTCCACGCTGGGCCGGCTGCTCGCCGGCATCCACCCCCCGCGTACCGGACGCGTAGAGGTCGGCGGCGTCCGTCTCGTCGACCTGCCGCTGGAGGCGCTGCGCCGCGAGGTCGTCCTCGTCACGCAGGAGCACCACGTGTTCGTGGGGACCCTGCGCGACAACCTGCTGCTCGCCGCGCCCGGGTCCAGCGACACGGAGCTGCGCCGGGCGCTGTCCGCAGTCGACGCGCTGCGTTGGGCCGAGGCGCTACCCGCCGGGCTGGACACCGTCCTCGGCGCCGGTGGCCACGCCTTGTCGCCGCCGCAGGCCCAGCAGGTGGCGCTGGCCCGCATCGTGCTGGCCGACCCGCACACCCTGGTGCTGGACGAGGCGACCGCACTGCTCGACCCACGTTCGGCACGCCACATCGAGCAGTCGCTGGCGGCGGTGCTCACCGGCCGTACCGTCGTCGCCATCGCGCACCGGCTGCACACCGCCCACGACGCCGACCGGGTGGCCGTGGTCGAGGACGGGCGGATCAGCGAGCTGGGGACGCACGACCAGCTGGTCGAGGCCCAGGGCGCGTACGCCGCGCTGTGGCGGTCCTGGCACGGTCAGCCCGCGGAGGCCGGTACGGCGAGCCGGTGAGGGCCCCCTGCCGATCGCAGTCATCCCCGGCTGGCCGTGGAGCGCAACCCCACAGGAGCGTGATCGCCGCCCAATCCCGAGCCCGCACGCCCGCGGCCCGGCGCACCGAGTCGCTAAGTGGCGGCGAACGGCAGCCCCTGTGCCAGACCACTTTGGACCCCTTGACCGACCCTTGACCGAACCTTGACAGGTGCTAACGTCGAGGTCCGAGGGGCGGTGCACATGACACGCAAGATCATGGTCGGCCAGCAGAGTGGGAGTCCCCGGGGCAGGCGGACGCCGCAACGGATCGCCGGGGCACTTGCCGTGGCAGTCCCCTTGGCCCTGGCCGTCGCGCCCTCAGCCGTTGGCGACGGGAATTTTCACGGTTACAGTGTTGGTCAGGAGACCAGTTACGCAGGCGAGTACGCCGGGCTAGGCGTGACCCGTGTCGATAGAGCTGTGGATGGCCAGGCCAACACAGGTTGCGGGGATTACTTCACGGGAAACCCTGTCTACCAGACTCAGTGGGTGAGCCTCCCCGGGCCTGGCGATTGGATTGAAGTCGGGACTGGGCATCAATGCGGGGATACCAAGCGCTACTGGTTTTGGGGTTACGGCCAGGGTGGGGATTGGAATCCAATAGGAGTACGTGGCGGAGTTAACAACGGAGAAAGTCACAGGTTCGTTATTTGAACGCACGGCCGGTAAGCTTTGGGAGATCCGCATCGACGGCGACTCGAAGGTGACACTCAGTATTTTCGGCGGCAGCGAGTCAGACCTGGTCCATACCGGTCTTGAGTCCTATAGCGTTGGAACAACGGTTCAGAAATACACCAGTCATCACCTTACCCATAAGTTGGCGGGTTCTGGCTGGCAAGACTGGGTCGGCATCGATGACTCGTTGGTGGTTGGGCAACCAATGTGCGGTGATTGGAACTCATCAACTTCTTGGAGCGCCTCGGAGAATGCGCCATGCTAAAAGGGACAAGCGCCCTCCGGCTGGGCACAATTCTTTTCGTCGCCTCGCTTGTTGGATGCGGCAGTGAGACCGGTGACTCCATTACGCAGGAGGAGGCGTCTGGCGTGCTTCGCGGACAAGCATCCGCGCCGGCCCCCGACAGCTGCGCCAACGTCACAGAGGGACCGCTTGGGCCGCAAATACAAGAGGTCATACAGGTGGAACTGGTTACTGGAGAGGACTTCCGGACGTGGGTACGCGAGCGAGCAGGCGGGCTCGCTCCGGTGGCGCTTCCCGAGGGCCTATCAGGGCTACTACCGAACGAGTTGGTGACGATCTGCGTTGTCTCCGCTAATGACATGGCACCCCCAGGACCGCCACTCCCCGATGGAAGTCCACGGCCCCCCGCTGACACGGTTGTCGTCGCGACGCGCGAGGACGGCTCGATGACTGTCCAAACGATTGGCCGACGATCGTCCATATTGGCCGATTTGGAATTGCTTCCATCGTCGAGCTGAGCCGAAGCTCATCTGAGCGGCCAGCACGCTCGTTACGCTTGTTTCACCACCTCTCCGCCGCTGATGCGGTCCGAACGTCTGGAGTAGCGTCCGGCGGCTCTCCTGCCGTCCAGCTCCGGGCGGTGGACGAGCGGCGCACCCGGGGAGTCAGCGGGCGAGGACGACCTCGACCCGCTGGAAGTCCTTGAGCTCGGTGTAGCCGGTCGTCGCCATGGCGCGGCGCAGCGCACCGACGAGGTTCATGGAGCCGTCGGCCGTACGGGACGGACCGAGCAGGATCTCGGCCAAGGTGCCGGCCGTCCCCACCTGTACCCGCCGGCCGCGCGGCAGCTCGCCGTGGTGGGCCTCGGAGCCCCAGTGGTAGCCGCGGCCCGGCGCTTCGCTCGCCCGGGCCAGCGGTGAGCCCATCATGACCGCGTCGGCACCGCAGGCCACCGCCTTGGCAAGGTCGCCGGAGTGCCCGATCGAGCCGTCGGCGATGACGTGCACGTAGCGCCCGCCGGACTCGTCGAGGTAGTCCCGGCGGGCGGCGGCTACGTCCGCGACGGCCGAGGCCATGGGGACGGCGATGCCGAGCACGCTGCGGGTGGTGTGCGCAGCGCCGCCGCCGAAACCGACGAGCACGCCCGCCGCTCCGGTCCGCATGAGGTGCAGGGCGGCCTGGAACGTCGCGCATCCGCCGACTATGACGGGGACGTCGAGCTCGTAGATGAACTGCTTGAGGTTCAGCGGCTCCGCGCGCCCGGACACGTGCTCCGCCGAGACGGTCGTGCCCCGGATCACGAAGAGGTCGACCCCGGCGTCCACGACCACCTTGTGCAGCTGGCGGGTGCGCTGCGGCGACAACGCGCCCGCGACCGTGACCCCGCCGGCCCGGATCTCCGCGAGCCGTGCGGCCACCAGCTCCTCGCGCACCGGGGCGGCGTACAGCTCCTGCATCCGCTGTGTCGCCGCCTCGTCGTCGAGCTCGGTGATCTCGGCCAGCAACGGCGCCGGGTCGTCGTAGCGCGTCCACAGACCCTCGAGGTCGAGCACCCCGAGCCCACCGAGCCGCCCGAGGGTCACCGCCATGTCCGGGGACATGACCGAATCCATCGGGGCGGCCAGCAGCGGCAGCTCGAAGCGGTAAGCGTCGATCTGCCAGGCGACCGAGACCTCCTCTGGGTCACGGGTGCGCCGGCTCGGCACGATCGCGATGTCGTCGAAGCCGTACGCCTCGCGCACCCGCTTGCCGCGTCCGATCTCGACCTCGGTCATGCCATCCCTTCCGCCGCTACTGATGACGATTACTGGCGAGCCAACCACTGCTGTCGGGTGATCGCGTACTCGACTTCACCCTGCTCGGCGCCGGGGATGGGCTCGTCCCAGTCCAGCTGGAAGGTGCGAACGTGCTCCATCCCCACCGCAGCCATCGTCGCGCGGGATCCGGCATTGACCGCCATCGTCTCGGCGAAGATCCGGGACAGCCGGAGGTCCGCGAACCCGTACCGGATGAGTTCGCGAGCTCCCTCGCTCGCGAAGCCGTTGCGCCAGTGACGACGCAGGATGCGGTAACCGAGCTCGGCCTGTCCTTCGACCGGACCCTGGTCGGCGCGCGCCGGCGGCTCGAGGATCCACCAGCCCACGAACTCGTCGTCGACGAACCCCGCCCAGAAACCCAGCCCCGGCACGACTCCTGCGGTCGCGAGCCGACGTCGGTGGAGTTCCTCGACCTCGTCGCGGGTGCGGGCCTTGCCGTTGCCTAGATGGCGCATCACCTCGGGGTCGGAATCGAGCTCGACCTCGTGCTCCAAGTGATCGTCGGACAGCGGAACGAGCGTAATGCGGTGGGTCCGGAGCGTGGCCTGGGACATGAGCCCGATCCTCTCCCGCCAGCAGCGTCGCGCCACTTTCACACTGACGACGCGGGGTGGGATCGCTGCCAAGCGTCCTCCGAAACCACCGGCGTTCTTCATCGATAAGGGCACGACGCTTCGACGAAGTCGAGTTGGCGCTGTGGGCTGAGCTACATGCCCGAGCCCGACATCTATCACGGGCTCGGGCCAACCGCTTCAAGACTTCCCCCATCTACTTTGTCAAGGCGACCAAACCCTGATCAACATGTCAATAGTTCAGCTCATGGCCGGTGGTGCTGTCCACGTGCTCCGGCAGCGCGCCCTCCTGCCGATCCCCGGTCGTCGAGGTACCCGAAGGCTCGAACATCAGGACCGCGCCACCCGGCGACGACGGCTTGTGCTCGGTGCCCCTGGGCACCACGAACATGTCGCCCGTCCGGAGCGAGACGGTGGTCTCCCCAACGTCGTGGTCGCGCAGGGCGATGTCGAACTGGCCTGCGAGGACCAGGAAGAACTCGTCGGTGTCATCGTGGACGTGCCAGACGTGGTCGCCCAGGGTATGGGCGATCCGCACGTCGTAGTCGTTCATGCGAGCCACGATCCGGGGGCTGTAGACCTCGTCGAAGGATGCCAGTGCCTCGGTCACGTTGATGGGTCTGTTGTCCATGCCGCCCATCTTCCATGCGCCCACTTCCGTGGGCCGAACAAGCCGAGAGTCAGATGTCCCGTGAAGCGCGCGGCGGCCGGTCCGCGTGCGATGAGGGCACCGATGCGCAGGTTTCAGGTGGCGAGCCCAGCCGTCCTCCATCGGTTGCGCTCAGGGTGCCCTTGGGAGCGTTGAGCACAAGCAAGGGCCCCTTGCGCGCGATGAGGTCGCCACCAAGGGCCCTTGCGCGCGATGAGGAACGCGCCTGCTGGTCGCACGACGTCATGCACGGCAGCGCGTCGTATCGGCCGCGGACGACGTCAGGCCAAGTCGCGCCGGCGTACCAGCATTAGACCCACCACGGCGAACGCGACCAGGTACGCGGCGAGCAACCAGGTCGCGGTCCCTCCGTCGAGGACGGTCAGCACCCCGGGGGTGCCGTCCCCCTCGGCTTCGCCTCGGGCCCCGAGCGCTCCAACCAGCGACCCGGCCGCCGTCCCGGGCAGGTGGTCGCTGACCGTCGCCATGCCGCCGAGCAGGTCCGATACCCCGCGCAGCAGGTTTTCGACCACCAGCGCCCACACCAGTCCCAAGCCGACCGCGAGCGCCGGACTCTTGGTCAGCACGCCGATGAGAACACCAGCGGCGGTCCACATGCCGAGTACGAGCAGTCCGGCGCCGACCGCCTCTGCAAGCTCCCCCAGTGGCGGCATCTCGAGGGGCTGCGACTCCACCACCGCAAGGACGCTGGATACGCCGAGATCGATGGCCGCGGTAGCCAGCACGACACCGATCACGACGAGCGCCAGAGCCGCCAGGGTGCCGCCAAACGCCGCGACGCGTCCGGGCCCCTGAGTGAGCACGGTCTTCCAGGTGCCCCAGCCGTAACCGCTTCCGGCGCTCAAGGCGCCCAGGATCATCAGGATTGCGCCGCCGAACATCGGCATCCCCTGGATGACGGACTGCGGGACCGCGGTGGGCAGCATGTCCGCGAGCAGCGCCTGAGGCGGCACCCCTTCGGTCACCGCAGAGGCATCACCGGTGCGGTAGGCGATGTAGTTGAAGCCGTACACGAAGGTCAGGTTGAGCGTGATCCACACTCCGAGCAGCACCCACAGCGCCGGCCAGCGGCGCAGCCGGAGCAGCTCGGCGCGGGTGCTGGCGAGCAGCGCGCTCATCGCGACACCTCCAGCGTCTCGAGCGGCGTCGGGATCCCTGCGTTGCGTACTCCCGGTCCGGTCATCTCGAAGAATGCCTCCTCCAGTGATCGTTCGACGGCCCTGATCTCCAGCACGTTCACTCCGTCGGCCACCAGCTCGCGGGTCAGGGCAGGCACCACTGACGGGTCGAGGGAAAGCCGCAGCCCTCCCCCGTACGGCGCGTCGGCCCGGACCCGGTCCACGACCTCGACGGCGTCATCTCCGCCCACGCGCATGGCCACGGCGAGCGCGAGATCGAGCGGCTCAGCCCGCAACAGCACGACGCTCGCGCCGCGGAGGTCGGCCACCGTGCTCTCGGCCACCAGCCGCCCGGCTGCGATGACGCCAACGCGATCGCAGATCTCCTGCACCTCGACCATCAGGTGGCTCGACAGCACGACGGTCTGCCCGCCGGCCGCCAGGTCGACGACGAGAGATCGCATGTCCGCCATGCCGGCCGGGTCGAGCCCGTTGGTCGGCTCATCGAGGATCAGCAGGTCCGGATCGCCGAGCAACGCCGACGCCACACCGAGGCGCTGCTTCATGCCGAGGGAGTACGAGCGGAACTTGTCGCGGCCCCGGCCGGTCAGATCGACGCGATCCAGGGCGGCGTCGACGGAACTGTCCGCGAGGCCCTGGTAGTGCGCCATCACCCGGAGGTTGTAGCGCCCGGACAGGTACGGGTAGAAGCCGGGGCCTTCGACCAGGGCACCGATCCGGGCCAGCGCCGACGGGGTGCCCGGCGCCATCCCTAGCACAGTGGCCCGGCCGCCGGTAGGCCGGATCAGTCCCAGCAGCATCCGCAGCGTGGTGGTCTTGCCCGCCCCGTTGGGGCCGAGGAAGCCGTACACCTCTCCTCGGCGCACGCTGAGGCTTACGGCGTCGACCGCGAGCCGGTCGCCGTATCGCTTGGTTAGTCGGTCAGTGGTCACGACGGTCTCGTCCATGTCGACCAGGGTTCAGCGCCGAGACGTCACGCCGCATCGGCCGGTGAGCGGCTCTTCGACTACGCCAATCTGCGTACGGCGAGCACGTCGAGCAGACGACGACCAGGGCGGACCCGCTCCCCTATCGTCGCCAGGGTGAGCTCCGCGCAGGCTGCCAGGCCGATGGGCCGGCTGTTGTCGCGGGACTGGTGGTGGGACCTGGTGCCCGCGCTGCCACTGCTGTTCGTCGGCATGGTCGGCACCGGCCGCGCTGCCGATGGCCAGCAGGACTGGGTGCAGGCCCCCGATGCAGCGGCGTACGCGCTGGTGGCAGTCGCCGCCCTCGCGCTACTCCTGCGGCGCCTGGCGCCAGCAGTCAGCCTGGTCGGCTGCGGGCTGGCAGTGTCGACGTACCTGGCGCTGCGCTACCCGTTCGGGCCAATCCTGTTGACCGGGCCCGCCGCCGCCTATGCGGTCGCGACCCGGCTGGCGTGGCGGCCTGCAGTCACCTGGTGTGCGGGCTTTCTTGCGGTCACCGCCGCAGCCGCGGCTCCGAACTTCGTCGGCCGCGGTACGGCGGGGTGGCTCGGCTACGTGGTGTGGACCGCGACGTGGGTCGCCGTGGTGGCGGCACCAGGGGCCATCGGGGCTTCGCTGAAGGTGCGGCGCCGGTCAGAAGCCGGGGTGCGGGTCGAGCAGGCACGCCGCGCTGTCTCGGAGGAGCGGCTGGCGATGGCGCAGGACGTCCACGACGGTGTCGGCCACGGTCTGGCGGTGATAGCCATGCACGCAGGCGTCGCGCTGCATGTGCTCGACCGTGACCCCGAGCGAGTCCGCGCGCTGCTGACCTCGATCCAGGCGACGAGCCGGGAGTCCCTCGACGGCCTCCGTGCCGACCTCGACCGGCTGCGGTCAAGTGGGACGGCCGGCGCGGCGGCCCGTCGACCAGCGGCAGGGCTGGACGACCTGCCCGTACTGCTGGCTCGGATGCGCGGCGGCGGGTTGGTGGTCCACGACGAGATCGACCGCTCGGCCGCGCTTCCGCCCGACGTCGACGCGGCGGCGTACCGGATCGTGCAGGAGTCCCTGACCAACGTGCTGCGGCACGCCGGCGACACCGCTGCGTGGGTGCGGGTCGCAGAGCGGGACCACACGCTCGTCATCGAGGTGCGCGACCGGGGAAGGGCCGTGACCAGCCCTGGCGGATCGGCCGGTGCAGCGGCCGGAAGCGGGATCCCCGGGATGCGCCAGCGGGTTGCCGCGCTCGGCGGTCGACTGGACGCCGGACCTGCACCCGATGGGGGTTTCGTCGTACGGGCCGAGCTGCCGTTGGCCGACATCCCTGCGGTAGGTGGGGTGGCGTCGTGATCCGAGTCGCGGTGGTCGATGACCAAGCCCTGGTGCGGATGGGGTTGCGGGCCCTGCTCGAGACCGAGCCCGACACCGAGCTGGTGGGTGAGGCGGTCGACGGCCAGGCCGGTCTGGACCTGGTACGAGCCACCGTGCCCGACGTGGTGCTGATGGACATCCGGATGCCTCAGCTCGACGGGCTTGCCGCGCTGCGCCAGATCACCGGCGACCCGGCGCTTGACTCCGTCCGGGTCATCATGCTGACGACCTTCGAGCTGGACGAGTACGTCTTCGACGCGCTGGCCGCCGGAGCCAGCGGATTCGTGCTCAAGGACGGCGACCCGGCCGAGCTGCTGACCGCGATCCGGGTGGTGTCCGACGGTGGCTCGCTGCTGTCGCCGACGGTGACCCGGCGGGTGATCGAGCAGTTCGCCACGACCCCGTCGCGCCGCTCGACGCCCCACCCCGGAATCGGTGAGCTCACCGAGCGCGAACGGGAGATCGTGGCATGGGTGGCGACCGGACGCTCGAACGATGAGATCGCCGCTGCCCTGGTGGTCAGTCCGGCCACGGTACGCACTCATGTCAGCCGGGCAATGCTCAAGCTGCAGGCTCGCGACCGCGCCCAGCTGGTGGTGTTCGCGATCGAGTCGAACTGCACGATCCCATAGCGGCAAACTGCAGGCGCGAGCACTACACCGCGCGAGCGACCGTCATCAGCCGGACGACGGGGTGGTGATGCTCTGCACGCTCGACACTGCACGCGGATCCGGGAGCAGCGGCCCGGTTGGTCGGGCTAGCGCCGGAGCTGCATCACATGCCAGGTCCCATCCGCAGGTTCCCCACCTCGCTCGAGGGTCTTGTATGCCAGCAGGCCGGCGTGTCCGATCACCCACCCGAGCTGGTTCTTGCCGGGGATCTCGAGCAGCTGCTTCTGCGCGTAGTCGTACAGGAACTGCCGATACTCGCTGCGCCTCTCGACGCTGAAGACCAGGTAGCGGGAGGTCAGCTCTGGATCACTGAAGCCGCGCGCGCTCATGATCCGGAACGTGGGGCCATCGAGGAGCGTGCGCAGGTAGGCCGTGGAGGGCCGACCGGACACGATCCACAGCATCATGCGCGGCGACATCAGCAGCTCGGTGAGCCGTTCGCCGCGTTGCAGCGTGCCGCGGGCGAGCGTCCGCTCCTGCTCCCCTCGCCGCAACGTGATGACGTAGCGAGCGGACTTCTCGTTGTCGGTGCCCCGGGACAGCATCCGCGCGTACACCAGGCCCCGCCGGCCCACGTCGAAGAGCGGCGAGTTCTCGACGACCAGCCGCGGCTGGCCCGACCCGTCCGCGCGCATCCGGTAGAGGTGGGTGGTGTACCCCTGACGGTTGTCCGCAGCGGCGTTCTCCGCCCAGTACACCCACCCGCGAGCCACTCGTGGGCCCGGTGTTCCCGGGACCCGGGGAGGCGTCCTCCCGTTTACCAGGTGCGCGCGGTCAGTCGGTAAGTCATGTCCTCCCTCCGGTCGTGACCGAACAGCACCCACGGGTCCTGGTAGAGATCCGTGCTGGTGGTTTCTCGCCACGCGACATACCGGGAGCCGACGTCACCAAGCCCGCTTTGCCGCGCCGGACCGGGCCGCTTGGCCCCCGTCAACGCATCGCGTCGACCGGAGCGGAGCGCCAACAGCTCCACCCTCATGTCGTGCAATTTGATGATGCCCTTCTCGACCGTCGCTGGTCGGGCGCGACTGATCAAGGCAACCCCCTGCGGACCGATCTCGCCGAAGGTCAACACCTTGCCGTCCTTGTCGATACCGGGGAGACGCCTGATCAGACGCAGCCGGTCGCCCCCCGCAAGGCGCGCCTCGTTGGCCCCCAGACGCGTCCGCTCTTCGCCGCGCTGATCCCTGCCAGGGCGTCCCGTCGCCGGCGGCGTTGACGTCGGCGCGGGACTGCCTGCGACGACCGCGGGAACCGCCGCAGACGCCAGGGATCCAGATCCAGCCTCTTCACCGCCTGCCGTGCCGCACCCGCAGAGCACCACAGCAGCCACGGCCATGACCGCCCGAGGTGAACGTCTCACCAGGTGATCCCGTGCGTCTGCAGCAGGACCTCCCGCTCGCGGTCCGTGAGCTGGGCGACTGCGGGCGGCACGGGCGTCCCCAGGCGGCGGTCGCCGGGCTCGTCAGCCGCCCATAGCTGCGGCGGCACGCTGTTCCATCTCTTCCGGTGGGACGTCCTCCACGTGAGTGGCGACGTGCCACTTGTGCCCGAACGGGTCGACGAACTGGCCGACTCGGTCACCGTAGAACTGGTTTTTAACCTCCCCTTCGACGGTCGCGCCAGCGGCGACCGCGCGGCCGAACACGGCATCCACGTCCTCGACGTAAACCATGACGGTGACCGGTGTCCCACCGACGCTGCTGGGGCTCTGGCCGCCCATGTCAGGGAACACGTCCGCCAGCATGATCATCGAGTCGCCGAACTCCAGCTCGGCATGGCCAATCTTGTCGTCCGGCGCAGGCATGCGCATGCGCTCTCGCGCACCGAACACGTTGATGTAGAAGTCGATCGCGGAACTTGCGCGATCCACGGACAGGTAGGGAATCACCCGCGGGTACCCGTCGGGGATGGGCTTGACATGGGCCATGGACTCCTCCTCGGGTCGAGACCAACCTAGCCTCACCCGTGCGCCGGAGGAGCCTCTGTGGCGCTGGGTGCCGTCGGCGACCGGGTTGCATTAGCAGCCAAATGATCAAGCCGGGAGCCGCTCGTATCCTCCGCTGGTGTCTGTTTCCTCGCCGCGGCTAGCGTCCCCAGCCAAGGCCGTATTGCACTCATTGGTGGTCGTCGTCCTGGCGCTGGTGCTTGGCGTGCTGACGGCTTACGCGCAGGGGTGGCTGCCGGAGCACGTGGGCTCCCTCGCCAACTCGGTCGGGTCGTGGGTGCTCGTGGCCTGCGCGCTTTCGCTGCTGGCCACCAGTGGCCGACTGGCCGCCGTCTTCGGCTCCGCGTCGCTGCTAGCGCTGCTTGCCGGCTACGTTCTGGGCGCGGAGACGCGGGGTTACCCGTCTTCCACCGCGGCGATCGGCTTCTGGGGGGCTGCCGGCCTGTTAGCCGGCCCGCTGCTCGGGCTTAGCAGCTACTGGGTCAAGACGGGGCGCGATTCGCTGGCAGCGACCGGAGTCGGCCTGGTGAGCGGTGTTCTCGTAGGCGAAGGCGTCTACGCACTGACCACCATCGCGGACACGACTTATCCGCCGTACTGGTGGGGTGACATTCTCGTCGGGCTGGTCCTGCTGCTCGCCGTCGCGCGGCTACGCCTGCTCGGCGTTGGGGCTTTCGCGCTCTCCGTCGGCGTCACCATCCTCGCGACGGGCGCTTTCGTCGTCGTGTACAGCCGGGACATGTTGGCGCTGCTGCCGTAGCCGCCACTGCGATGGCGGCCAGGCCGGAACGATCACGTTAACCCGGCGGGTCCTGGCTTCACCTGGGTCGGGGGCCAGGTGAAGGCCCGCCAAGGGTGGTGTACGTGATCAATCTGGCGCTCAGTGGGATGTGTAGTTGGGCGCCTCGGCGGTCACCTGCACGTCGTGAGGGTGGCTCTCCTTGAGACCCGCGCCGGTGATGCGGACGAAGCGGCCGCGCTCCTTGAGCTCGGGCACGGTGGCGGCGCCGCAGTACCCCATCGACGCGCGCAGCCCGCCGACGAGCTGATGGGCGACCGCGGCGACCGGGCCCTGGTAGGGCACCTGTCCTTCGATGCCCTCGGGCACCAGCTTGTCGTCGGAGAGCAGGTCGTCGGCGAAGTAGCGGTCACGGGAAAAGGACCCCGCCCCGCCGCGCCGCTCCATCGCGGCCAGGGACCCCATGCCGCGATATGACTTGAACTGCTTGCCGTTGACGAAGACCAGCTCGCCGGGGCTCTCGTCGCAGCCGGCGAGCAGCGAGCCCAGCATCACGGTGTCGGCCCCCGCGACGAGGGCCTTGGCGATGTCACCGGAGTACTGCACGCCGCCGTCCCCGATGACCGGGACACCGGCCGGCTGACAGGCGCGGGCGGCCTCGGCGATGGCGCTGACCTGCGGCACGCCGACGCCGGCGACGACCCGCGTCGTGCAGATGGAGCCTGGGCCGACCCCCACCTTGACGCCGTCAGCGCCCGCCTCGACCAGCGCAGCGGCGCCGTCGTACGTCGCGACGTTGCCGCCGACGATGTCGACCTCACCGGCCTCGCCGAGCTCTGAGCGGAGCTTGGCGACCATGTCCACCACCGCGCGCGAGTGCCCGTGGGCGGTGTCGACGACCACGATGTCGACACCGGCGTCGACGAGCGTCATCGCGCGGGCGTACGCGTCCTCGCCCACGCCCACGGCGGCGGCCACGACGAGCCGGCCGCGGGCATCTTTGGTGGCGAGGGGGAACTTGTCCCGCTTGACGAAGTCCTTGAGCGTGATGAGACCGGTGAGCCGCCCCTCCGCGTCGACCAGCGGCAGCTTCTCGACCTTGTGCCGGCGCAGCAGCGTCATGGCGTCGTCCGGAGTGACGCCGACCGGCGCGGTGACCAGCGGCATCGGCGTCATGATCTCGCCCACCCGGCGGGTCCTGTCGTGCTCGAATCGCATGTCCCGGTTGGTGACGATCCCGAGCAGCCGAGTGTCGTCGTCGACAACCGGAGCCCCGGAGATCCGGTAACGCGAGCACAGCTCGTCGACGTCGGCGAGGGTCGAGTCTGGGGAGACCGTGACGGGATGGGTCACCATGCCCGCCTCGGACCGCTTGACCACGTCGACCTGACCGGCCTGGTCCTCGACGGAAAGGTTGCGGTGCAAGACACCGACCCCGCCCTGGCGGGCCATGGCGATCGCCATCCGCGCCTCGGTGACGGTGTCCATCGCGGAGGACACCAGCGGCACCCGCAGCGAGATGCGGCGGGTCAGTGCCGCCGAGGTGTCGGCCTCGGCCGGGACGATGTCGCTCTCGAGCGGCAGCAGCAGCACGTCGTCGAAGGTGAGCCCGACCGGCGCGACCTGCACCGCGGCGGGCGCGGGGACCTCCATACGGGACCTCCCGGGCGGCGTGGCTGGCGGTGTCGCCATCGTAGTCTGGCGGAGCGGGTTCTCGATCGAGCGCGGGAGGCTCCGCGCGTCAGGCGCGTACGGCCGAGGCAAGGACCTCGACGGCCTCGGCCATGCTGGAGACCAGGACCAGGGGGAACGCCGTCCGCGGCAGCGCGCTGTCGGCTCCCCATCCGGTGCCACCTAGTGCGACGAGCGGCGGCGGGCGTACGGCGGGCAGCTCGCGGACGGCGTCGCTGCGCGCCGTGGCCGGCAGCTGCGACCACAAGAACACCGCCCGCGGGCCACTGCGGCGGATCGCCGCCGCCAGTGCCGGACGCGGCACGCGCGCTCCCAGGACGCGGGTCAGCACCCGCCGTTCGGCGAGCGCCGTGGACAGCGCGTGGATCGGCAGGGAGTGTTGTTCCTCCTCCACGCACGCGAGCAACACGGCCCGTGTCGTGACGGCGGGTGGCAGTTGCTGCTCATGGGCCCGCAGCACCCCGAGCACGCACTCCGAGACCAGGTGCTCGACCTCAACTCCTTGTCCGGTGCGCGCCCAGCGCTCCCCGACACGGACCAGGACGGGGACCAGGACGTCGTTCCAGGTGGCGACGACGCCGCTGCGAGCGATCCGTTCCCCGACCAGTGCGCTCAGCGCGGCGGCGTCCAGGGCCTTGGCTGCGCGGTAGACGCCCCGCGCGGTGTCCTCGGGACGCTCAGCGCGGCCGGCCTGGCCAGCCGCTCGAACCGCCTGAGCCGCCGCGGCCTCGCTCGCCGTTGCGTCGCCCGCGGTAGCGCCAGCGGGAGCGGTGGACAGCTCGGCGGCGTCCACGGCGAGCGCAACCCGCGCCGCGTCTGCGGCAGGCACTCCCTCAAGGGTCAGCCGATGCATGAGCTCGAGCCGGGCGATGTCGTCCGGCCCGTAACGCCGATGCGAGCCGGCGACATGAGCGGTCGGGCCCAGCCCGTAGCGGCGAGCCCAGGTCCGCAACGTCGGCGGCGCGACCCCGAGCCGGCGCGCCGTCGCGGCCACGCTCAGACCCGCAGCGGCGGCCGGGGACATGTGGTCGCCTCCTCCAGTGGCCTCCGCCGCGGCGCGGACGGCGTCTCGGCTCGCCGAGGGAGGTCGGCGCGGCGTCCCAGCCGATTGTCCGCCTGACCCTGGGGAGGCGCCACCGGACGCGAGCGGGCGCCAGCTTCGACGGTAGATGGCGCGGTCTTTCGGCGACAGTTGGCGGTTCGCCAACATCAAGGCACCAGCGGTGGTCGGCCAAGAGGTTGTCCTGTGCCGGAACAGGTAGGAGTAGGCGCTGGCCGGATCGGCTTGGCGACGGAGCCCGAGCAGTGCTACGGCGGCGTAAGGCCGGCGCCGATGGGTTTGCCGTTTGGCGAGGGCGACGGCGCTGCCGGCGATGCCCAGGCCGAAGGTGGCCAGGGGGCGCCGCCAGAATGTTCGGGCCAGGCGACGCAGCTGGTCGGCGGTGTCGGCGAGGGCTTCGGCGGTCGAGGAACGCTTGGTCGCGGCGTCTTGGTCGAGGCCCGCGAGGTCGCGCACGAAGAGGCGCAGGTTGAGCTTTCCCTGCCAAGTGGTGAGCTCGTCGACGATGTCGCAGGCGTCAGTCAGCTCCCGCCGCAGAGCGGACGTGGGGCCCAGCAGTCGTTCGTCTTATGGCGATCGGCCGGCCACCTGAGACGATGCCCTCGTGCAGGTCCCCGCCATGTCGCCGGACCGCCGGGCCGCGCTCGAGGAGGTTGCCGCTCGCGTGCCGGATCTCGCCCCCGATGGGGTGCGGGTAGGTATCGATGGTGTCGACGGCGTCGGCAAGACCGTCTTCGCCGATCATCTGGCCGCTGTCCTGCGCGCCGCCGGGCGCCCGGTCGTGCGCGTCAGCGTTGACGACTTCCACCACCCTCGTGCGGTCCGCCACCGCCGCGGGCGCCTATCGCCGGAAGGCTTCTGGCGGGATAGCTACGACTACCCCGCTCTGTGTCGGCGAGTGTTGGACCCCTTCGGGCCCGGCGGATCACGGCGCTACCAAGCCGCCTGCCACGATCTCGTCAGCGATAAGCAGCTCGATCCACCGGTCGGATCGGCCCCGCCCGGGGCCGTGCTCGTCATCGACGGACTGTTCCTGCACCGCGACGAACTCGCGGGCGTCTGGGACCTGTCGGTATTCCTGCAGGCGCCCTTCGCCGTGTCGGTGGCGCGGATGGCCGTCCGTGACGGGAGCCATCCCGACCCCAGTCACCCCAGCGTCGTCCGGTACGTCGAAGGGCAGCGGCTGTACTTCGGCGTCTGCCGGCCATGGGAGCGCGCCGATCTTGTGGTAGACGCTTCCAACCTTGATGCGCCGAGATTGCCCATGAGCCGGTAAGCGATCCCCTGCGGAACAGCGCCACCCGAGCCGTCCACTGCTACCAGTTTCACCGCTGATGGTTCCTTTACGGAACGGGCGTCCGAGCGCCGTCTGCTTGTAGTACCCGCGCGAGACCCCCGACGACGCGCAGATCGACATGGCCGAAGTCACAGAGATCGACGATGGGCTGATCGGACGCCAACCGGATCTCCTGGGAGCTGGTTCGGCATCGCCGAGCCCATCAACCTCAGGAATCTGGACAACCATCTGCTGAACGACCCCTCAAGGGCTGGTCACCGTTCGAGCGGCTGGTAGGACAACTGCACCACGTCGGACGGGAAGGTCCTCACGCCAATCAATCGCATCCGAACCGGCAGCTCGCCGGCGTGGAACGCTCTGACCCCGTCACCCCAGACGACGGGATGCAGCCAGAATCTCACCTCGTCCACCAGGCCGCGACGTGCGAGGTGGTTCGCGAGCTCACCACAGCCGTACGAGATGAGCTGACCCGGCACTCCGCCTTCAGTGCCCCACGGCCTCCGCCGCGTCGGCGCCCAACAGTCGCGCGTTCCAGGTCAGCGGCTCCCGGAGCGTTCGCGAGGCGACGTACTTCGGGATCGGGTTGATGAGATCGGCGTACGGCACCTCCGCGGCGGCCAGAACTCGGACAGAAACTCGTACCTCTCGCGGCCGAGGACCAGCGCGTCGGCGGCGCGGAGCTGCTCGAGCCCGTGTGTTGCGCGGACTCATCCTCGGGGTCGAACCAGCCCCCGAGCTGATCCATGACGCCGTCCACCGTCATCTGCGCTGACACGCTCAGCTGTCCCACCAGGGCCGGGCCTTCTTCACGAGGGGCCGGACGGCCCGGGCCCGTGGGAGCGTTCATCGGGCGACGCTCGCGTGCAGATCAAAGTCCCCAGGCGGATACGCAACGGGGTGCTCGTTCGGCGGCGTCCCCATCAGGGATCGGGTTACCGGCACACGCCCGACTGTCGCAGGGTCCCGCTAAGTTGCCGGGCATGACGATCCGACTCCGGCCGTTGCAAGACACCGATCTCGATGATCTCTTCCGATGGGAGAGTCACCCCGGCGCCACCGGTATGGCAGCGTTCACCCGACAGGATCCAACCGATCGGGCCGCGTTCGACGCCCACTACCAGCGCGTGCGCGCCGACCAAGCGAACACCGTCCGGGGGATCGAGCAGGATGGGCAGCTCGTCGGCATGATCGGTAGTTTCTCTGTCGAGGACGAGCGCGAAATCACCTACTGGATCGATCAGGCATTGTGGGGGCGCGGTATCGCATCCGAAGCTGTGGGTCTCTTCATCAAACAGGAGCGCCAACGCCCGCTGTATGCCCGCGTTGCACAGCACAACCACGGATCGAGCAGGGTGCTCGTCCGCAACGGATTCTGGAAGATCGGTGAGGAAACGTCCTGGGCTGCTGGAGTCGACAAGCACATCACCGAACACATCTATCGACTCAATCAACCGTAGCGATCGCTGGTGCCCTGGTGAACAGGAAACGCTGTGAGTGGCGGGCACCGTCAGGCGCGGCGCTCGCCATTCGCGGATAGGAGAGCGCTTCTCTGTCAGCGCCGTCGTAGGGTCCGCACGGGCACACTGGACGTATGGCCTTCCGAACCGATCAAGAGCCCACCCCGGCTCGGCTGTCCCGAGGGATTGTCCTGCGGGTTAACGAGGACGACTGTGAGGTGCTCGCGCAAGGCCGCCGCTCCACCGTCCGCTACGCGAGGCCGTTCCCCGCGCCTCGTATTGAGCGGGTGTCACCCGGTCACCTCGTCGCGCTCGCGGCCGCGCCGGACGGCATCGGAGCCGTGGTCTGGCGGTGGTACGACGCGGTCATCGTCAGCCACGATGAGAACGATCTCGTTCAGTTGTGGGAGCCGTCGCACGGCGAGGTCGCGGCGCGACCCCGCCGGCCGGATGAATCGCGCCCGTTGGGGACGCGGGCCTATCTGTCCGCCGGCCTGCCCGGCGCTGACTGGTGGGTCGCAGGCTCAGCCGTAGCCGCGGCCGAGGATGCCGACGTCGAGCTCGACGAGGTCTGTCGATTCTGTGCCGTACACGGTCTCTGGACCCAGCTCGAATGAGGAACGTTGAGTGGTCCCCAGTCGGGGTCGGGGTCGCTCACCTTGTCGAGGAGGCGGCGTGTCGCTCGGCGGCCCGGTGGACGGTTGATCTAGCAATGCTGAGCACGCTCCGCGAGTTCGGTGGCGCCTCAGCGCAGTCGGTGATCGAGAGCCCTCGCCGGGGCTCCGGTTGCCCGCGGCCGGTCAGGCCGGGACCCGGTCGAGGAACCCGTGCACGGCGTTGATGCGCCCGGACAGGTCCATGACCGCAACATCGAAGCCGGCAACGGGCGCGTCCGGCACGTCTTGAGGACCGAGTTCCCAGCCGAACCGGACCTGGTCGTGGTGTCCGTCGACCGTTCCGACCGGCCGGAACACGAACCCGGGGAACTGCCTGTGCACGGCCCCGATCGCGTCGACCAGCGCTTGGCGGCCAGTGACGGCCAGCAGCGGGTCGACGTAGGACACGTCGTCGGCGAACACATTGGTGGCGGCCGCGGCACGGGCCTGCGGGTCGGTCTCGTTCCAGACCTGCAGGTAGCGGTGGACAAGGTCGTTGAACCTGGACATCTGGGTCTCCTAAGGTGCGTCCGACGGGCCTGTTCCGCCGGTGTGATGCCACAGTGCGGCCTCTGCTGCACCTTGGCGATAACCTGTCAGGTAAGGCGGCCAGGCTCGCAAAACTGGACCCAGCGACGGGCATGTCGGCTCAGTGCGGGGTGGGGAACGCCTGCACCGCTCGGGCGGTGGTCGGGTCGGCGGGCAGGAACGCCTCGAGGCTCAGTTCCGCTGCGGTGATGTCGACAGCGGTGCCGAAAACCGTGACGGTGCTCAGGAACGTGAGCTCGGTGTCGCCTTGACGGAGGCGCAGCGGCACCGCGATGGCGTTCGGCGGGGCGGGGTCGATTCCGCCGGGCAGCGTGGCCAGCTCGGCGTGCAGGGCGATCAGGCCGGCGTCGGCGGTGAGCTGCGCCTCACGAGCGAGCCGGTGCAGGACGTGAGCGCGCCACTGTGCGAGGTTGCGGATGCGTGGGGCCATGCCTTCCGGGTGCAGGCTCAACCGCAGCACGTTGGCGGGTGGCTGCAGAAGTTCGGCTGCGATACCGGCGGTGAGCAGCGCAACGCTCTGGTTCGCGGCGACGAGGTTCCAGGCCCGGTCGACCGCGAGGGCTGGGTACGGCTGGTAGCTGGCCAGGACGCGCTCGACGGCCTCCCGGACCGGTGTCATCTGCGGGTCCTGCAGGGCGCGCTCACCGTAGGCGGGGGCGAAGCCGGCGGCGAGCAGCATCTCGTTGCGGGCGCGCAGCGGAACGTCGAGCTGCTCGGCCAGATGCAGGATCATCTTCCGGCTGGGCATGGCCCGGCCGGTCTCGAGGAAGCTCAGGTGCCGGGTGGAGACCTCGGCCTCGCAGGACAGGTCGAGCTGGCTGAGCCGGCGCCGCTGGCGCCACTCCCGCAGCAGCGACCCGACATCGCCCCGGGTCTCCAGCTCGGTCATGGCCGGACAGTAGCGACACTGAAACGAGCCGGGCATTACCCCTTACGTAATCGACGGACGTCGCCCGGGCGGTCACCGTTGGTGCATGAAGACTTCCGCAGCCGCGACGCCGGCGGTCACCCACCCCCGACTCCACTCCCCCCGCCTGCTGCGGCTGGCCCTGAAGTTGGACGCGGCAATCACCGGCGCCAACGGCGCTGCCTACGTGCTCGCCGCGCCGCTCCTGCAGGACGTTCTCGGGCTGCCAGCCGGGGCGCTGCGCGGCATCGGCAGCTTCCTGCTCGTCTTCGCCGCCACGGTCTGGTTCCTCGCCACCCGCTCGACGATCAGCGCCGGCGCGGCCGGCGCAGTCGTCGCGCTGAACCTCCTGTGGGCGGTCGACAGCGTCGCGATGGCGGTGGCCGGCTGGGGCAGCCCGACGACAGTCGGCACCGCGTGGGTCCTGCTGCAGGCCGCCGTCGTCGGCGGCTTCGGAAGCCTGCAGTGGGTCGGCATCCGCCGCGGCAGCCGGGGCCTAGGACACCGACGTGGGTGACATCGGCCGTGAGCGCCGGCAGGTCGAGTTCCAGCCGCTGGGCCTGCCCGCGGACCGGTGGGACGTGCCGGACACCGCGGACCGGCCGGAACCCGTGACAGCACGTGCCGCGCACGAGGTGGTCCGGCCACCGACGGTGGCGGTTCCAGGGAGGGCGAGATGACTTCGCCACACGTGGGGTTCCAGGGCCCGCCAGCGCTGATCGCCGCTGAGCTGCGCGGCTACCGCCGGTTCCGCCTCAACGCAGCGAAGCTGTACCCGACTGTGCACAGCGCTGCGGGCCCGTGGAGCGGCCAACTGCAACCGGCCAAGTGTCTCGCGGGCGGAGCGCACTCGGCGCCTGACCCAGGTTGTGGGTGCGGGCTGTACGGCTGGTACCACCCCGCCGACGCCCGCGCCGACTGCGGGTTCGGCAACGTCATCGCCGTCATCGCCGGGCGCGGCCGCATCGTTCTGGGCGACAGCGGCTTTCGCGCCCAGGCGGCCCGGATCGAGGCTCTCGCCGTGCCGCGCCTGCACGTCCGCGGCCGCGGCCACCTCAGGCAAGCACTCGCCGAGCACTACCCGCACGCCGCCCTGTACCAGTCCCGCCGACAGATGCTGCGCGCACATCCCCCCAACGACCTCAACGCGCTCGGAATCACCGTGCGGCCCAGCCCAGCCAGCCGCTACCGGACCGCCGCCTATCTGACCTGGCTAGCGGGCGTGCTCGCGCTCTACGCCGTCGCCGTCCTCCCGCGCAAGGCGGTCACGGACGTCCCACCGGTCCTGTGGCTCGGCGCCCTCGCCGGTTTCCTCGTCTGGCAGGCATCGCTCGTCGCGCTCGTCATCAGGTCGAGCCCAGTGGTGCACCTAGGCAACAGCCCAACGGCCAGGACAGTCCCGCAAGCACTGATTCAGCGGTACGGTCGTGGGAATCTGTGACCTGCGAGGCTCCTGTCATGGGTCGATCAGCCATCCAGCTCACGTCCGACCGCGTCGTCTTGTCGGTGCCCCTTCCAGGCTCAAGCCGGGTGCAAAACAGCCCGGCCAAATCGGGTGCCGAGCCACGGTACTCATGCGTTCGGGTCCTCCTACGCAATCGACCTGGTGCCGGTGGACGAGCAGGGAAGATCTGCCTCCCGGACGTGGCGAGGGTTCATCTCTGCCGAACCGCCGGAGATCTACGTCGGGTTCGGACGCCCGATCCTGGCTCCCGCCGCCGGCAGGGTTGCCCTCGTCCACGACGGCGAGCCCGACCATGAGGCCCGCCGCTCCCAGCTTGCCCTGGTGCCATACATGCTGGGACAGCGGCAACGAGCCCAACGTGGAGCCGCAGGTCTGGCCGGGAACCACGTGGTGATCGCCATCGGCTCCCAGGGTCCGTTCGTGCTGCTGGCGCACCTGCAACGTGGCAGCGTGCAGGTGCAGCCCGGGCAGCCGGTGAGCACCGGCGTCCCCGTGGCGCGGTGCGGGAACTCGGGCAACAGCACCGAGCCCCACCTCCACCTACAGGTGAGTGACTCCACGGATTGGACCAGTGCGCGCGGACTACCGCTCGCATGCGGACGGGTGCCGATAGCCCGTCGACTTGCGGCATAGGCGGGCTGGCTCCGTCAGGTGCGGAGGTCACCTACCTTTGTCGCGTGACTGAGCTCGTTCCGATCACGCGCGACAACTGGCGCCGGGCGGCGAGGATACGGGTCGCCGAGGGCCAACTGCGGTTCGTTGCCGCCTACGAGCCCGTCGCCCTGGTCATCTTGGGTAAGGCGTTCGTGCGAGATGCAAACCTGGACTGGTGGCCCTATCTGATCGAGGATGCTGGAAGGGCGGTCGGAGTACTCGCTCTGCTGGATGAGCGGCAACTGAACTGTGGGATGGCGCTCTTCCATCTGACGATCGACGCAGGCCAGCAGCGCCGCGGATACGGCCGAGCTGCAGTGCGTTGCGCTGTTGAGCTCGCACGCCAGGCGGAGAATTGCGACCGTCTACGGCTCACCGTCCACCCCGAGAACCAACCGGCGATCACCCTGTATCAGTCCGAGGGCTTCGTCGTTGATGGCATCGACGCGGAGGGTGAGCTCCGCCTCTCCACTGCCACCCCTAAGGGCGGCATCAGGCGAGGTTGACCTCGACCAACGTTCCGATGGACTTGCGCGTTGCGGGCAGGCTCAGCCGCGTCGCGGCTCAGGTGAGGGTTGCCACGGCTATGTTGCCGACGTCGGGGCCGGTGCGGGCGACGGCCCGGCCTTCCTGCTCTGGCAGCTCCTCCGGGGCGGTGCGGCAGCCCGGCCACGTACACATCGACCCCAAGGGCAGCAGTGCCGGGAATGTGCTGAGCGGCGCCGGTGTCCTTGCAGATGCGCAGCCCCCAAACGTCACCCGTCGACCTCCAGCACGGTCGGCCCGTCCCCGCGACCGAACCGGGTCGCCTAGCTCTCCCCGAGCCAGCTCTTGCGTTAGGCGACCCGAACACTGGCTCCGTCGATCCGCAGGATGGCGATGAAGGTACGCCCGCCTCATCCTTGATCGGCGCCCCCACCAAGGCCACGGCGCCTGTTGCGGCGCAAGCTTCGACCAGCGGCGCCAGCGCGACGTCGTCGAGCGCGACGGCTTCGGCGTCCAGCTCGTACCAGTCAGCGACAGCTCGGGGAACACGACCACTCGCGCCTGGGCGGCGCGTACGTGCAGGCGTGGGTGGTGGCCGCGTTGGCCGCGATGTCGTACGCGGCACACGCTGGCTGCACCGCGGCGGCTCTCAAGAGGAACGCACTAGGCCATCCTCCTCGCCACCCCCGACGGGTCGTGCCCGTCCCGGTTAGGCGGCCGGAGAGCGGCGACTAGCCGGGCGAGAAGGTCGACGAGCGCCACGTAGTCATCCTGCGGCAGGGCCGCGGCTATCCGTTCCCGAACAGCACCGACCCGAGGAGCCAGGCTCTACTGCAGTTTCACCCCCGAAGGGGTCAGCTGCAGTACCGCTGCGCGGTCTTCGACCCACCCTCGTCCACGCAGCTGTTCGATCACGTCAGCGACGACAGAAGGAGGATCGAACGGCGTCAGCGAGCCGGCGACCTCCTCTCGGCGCTTGGGACCCGTCGTCAAGCTCGTGAGGATTTGCCAGCCCCGCCGGTCCACCTCTTCCGCTTCGAGCTCCTCGTCGAAAGCTGCGTCGAGAAGGACGTCGGCCTGCTTCAACCACCACCCGATTGGGCGCGACAGCGCTTGCTCCTCGCTCATCGACGCTCTCCTCAAGGTCATCCGTCATCGACGAGCGCAATCATGGCGGCGTCCTCCTACAAGCGGCCTGTGCCTTCCCGGTCGGGACCTTGGGAGGCGACCCGCACGGCAATCTTTCGGGATCCGAGGTCGGCGGCACGTAGGACGTTCGGCTACCGGACCGGCGTATCGCTGCAGGGGGTCCCTGGTCAGCAGGACGATGCCATCTCCTCCGGCCAGAAGCCGACCGAGCCGCGCCGTCAGCACGGCCGTCCCCGGTGTCGGCGTGTCGTACTCCCGATTGAAGGCATCTAGCAACGCGGCCACCGTGGCGGCGTCCGACCAGCGGCGAGGTCGATGGGCAACGCCAATCACGTGGTCTTCGGCGGTAGCCGCTGGCGGTGGAGGTCGGCGAAGCGCGCACAACCCAGTGCTGGATCGCCGCTGGCCGCGGTCGGATCGCCACCGGGCGTGTGCCGGGTTGGACGAGGCGGCAGCGGTCGACTCAGGGTTCCCGTGAGGGTCGGCCGCGTCGCCATGCGTCGCTGGCATGTCGGTTACCGCGAGCGGAGCGGGCAGCCGGCGGTGCACCGCGGGCTTCTCGCACCGTGGCTTCCGCTGGTTGTGACGCTGGACGAGCCGGTAGTGGTGTTGCGCCAGGCCAACCAGTCGGAGCCGCGCGGTGCGTACGACGCGCTCGTCCGGAGCTACATACCCGACCGGCGTTGCTGGCGCAGCCCGGTACGCAGTCCGGCGTCCAGGTGGCGCCGTCCCCGTTGGCCGCCCGTAACGTTCTCGGGCTGCCCGCCGGGGAGCTCGCGTCGACTGGCCTGCACCTGGACCAGGTGCAGGCCCGGCGGTCGCCGAACTGCGGGAGCGGCTGGTGGGGGCCACGGACTGGCCGGCGCGCTTCGCGGAGGGTGAACAATCTATGCAACGATTGTACGGTGTCCCCGTCCCCCGGCCGAAGCAGCAGCACACGGACCGGTGGCTATCACTGCAGCCCGACTCGAGGAGGCCCCATGGCCGACGTCTCCCGGCTCCCCGGACCCATCGCCGACGTCTGGGAGTGGCAGTTCCGTGGGGCCTGCCGAGCCGTTAATCCGGAGCTCTTCTTCCACCCCGAGGGGGAGCGTGGGCCGCGCAAGGAACGCCGGGAGAGCGCGGCGAAGGCTGTATGCGCGCGCTGCCCGGTGCTCGCCTCCTGCCGAGCGCACGCGCTCGCGGTGCGCGAGCCGTACGGCGTGTGGGGCGGGCTGAGCGAGGACGAGCGGGAGCTCATTGTCAGCGGCGCTGCCGCCGCAAAGGAGCTACCGGCCGCGAGCTGAGCGTGAACCGGGGCCGGGCTGCACGCCGCAACGCGCTCGCCCGGCCCCGGGACGTGTGACCCGCGGTCAGTGGCCGTGGCCGTGCCCGTGCCCCTGACCGTTGCTCTCGGCGGCAGGCGGCTCCGGCTTCTCGACCACGAGAGTCTCGGTGGTCAGCAGCATGCCCGCAATCGAAGCGGCGTTCTGCAGGGCCGACCGGGTGACCTTGACCGGGTCGAGGATCCCCGCTCCCACCAGGTCGCCGTACGAGCCGGCGGCCGCGTCAAAGCCCTGCCCCCGCTCCAGCTCGCGCACCTTGGAAACGACGACGTAGCCCTCCTCACCCGCGTTCTCGGCGATCCAGCGCAGCGGCTCGTCGGCCGCCCTGCGCACGATGCGTACGCCGGTCGCCTCGTCGCCGGTCAGGCCGAGGTCGCCGTCGAGTGCGGTGACGGCATGGACCAGCGCGCTGCCACCGCCGGCCACGATGCCCTCCTCGATCGCGGCCCGGGTGGCTGAGATCGCGTCCTCGATGCGGTGCTTCTTTTCCTTGAGCTCGACCTCGGTCGCGGCGCCGACCTTGATGACGCAGACCCCGCCGGCCAGCTTGGCCACCCGCTCCTGCAGCTTCTCGCGGTCCCAGTCGGAGTCGGTGCGCTCAATCTCACCGCGGATCTGGGCTACCCGCGCCTCGACGTCGCCAGCCTCACCGCCGCCCTCGACGATCGTGGTGTCGTCCTTGGTCACGACGATGCGCCGAGCGTTGCCGAGGACCTCCAGGCCGACCTGGTCGAGCTTGAGGCCGACCTCTGGTGAGACGACCTGCGCCCCGGTGAGGGTGGCCATGTCTTGCAGCATCGCCTTGCGCCGGTCGCCGAACCCGGGTGCCTTGACCGCGACGCCGGTGAAGGTGCCGCGGATCTTGTTGACGACCAGCGTGGACAGCGCCTCGCCCTCGACGTCCTCGGCCACGACCAGCAGCGGCTTGCCGGCCTGGACGACCTTCTCCAGCAGCGGCAGGAGGTCGGTGACCGCGGCGATCTTGCCTTGGTGCAGCAGGATCTGCGCGTCCTCGAGCACGGCCTCCATCCGCTCGGCGTCGGTGACCATGTACGGGCTGATGTAGCCCTTGTCGAACTGCATGCCCTCGGTGAAGTCGAGCTCGGTGCCGAACGTGGTGGACTCCTCGACGGTGATCACACCGTCCTTGCCCACCTTGTCGAAGGCCTCGGCGATCAGGTCGCCGATCTCGCGGTCCTGAGCTGAGATGGACGCGACCGCGGCCACGTCGGAGCGCTCCTCAACCTGCCGGGCGACGCTCAGCAGGTGCTCGTTCAGGGCCTCGACCGCAGCGTCGATGCCGCGCTTGAGCGCCATCGGCGTGGCCCCGGCGGCCACGTTGCGCAGCCCCTCCCGGACCATCGCCTGGGCGAGCACCGTCGCGGTGGTGGTGCCGTCACCGGCGACGTCGTTGGTCTTGGTGGCGACCTCCTTGGCGAGCTGGGCGCCGAGGTTCTCGTACGGGTCCTCCAGGTCGACCTCACGGGCGATGGTGACGCCGTCGTTGGTGATGGTGGGCGAGCCGTACTTCTTGTCGATGACGACGTTGCGGCCGCGCGGGCCGAGCGTCACCTTGACGGCGTCGGCGAGGGCGTTGACGCCGCGCTCCAGTGAGCGCCGGGCGTCGGCCTCGAACTCCAGGATCTTGGGCATACGAAACTCCCTACGAAAGGCACCGCCCCGGAAGCTCCGGCGAGGCCGGGTCGTCCGGGGCGGCGCAGGTCATGACTGGCCACTGGATGGCCACGAGACCCGAGCGGTGCTCGGGGGTACGGCTCGGGTCAGCCGCCGACGACCGCGAGAACGTCGCGGGCGGAGAGGATGAGGTATTCCTCGCCCTGGTGCTTGACCTCGGTGCCGCCGTACTTGGAGTAGAGCACGCGGTCGCCGATGCTGACGTCCAGCGGCACCCGCTGCCCGTCCTCGTAGCGGCCGGGGCCGACAGCGAGGACCTCGCCCTCCTGCGGCTTCTCCTTGGCGGTGTCCGGAATCACGAGACCGGAAGCGGTGGTTTGCTCGGCGTCGAGCGGCTTGACCACCACCCGGTCCTCGAGTGGCTTGATGGAGACCGACACTGGTTGAGTCCCCCTTCGCGGGAAGTCGTGGGGTCACTGGCTTGGTGCCGGCGCGACCGGACCGTCGTCGCGGGTGCCGGGACGGTCGCGTCCTGCGCTGGCACCCTCATGGTGAGAGTGCCAATGCCGAACCTAGACGGTTGCTTAGCACTCGGTCAACCTGAGTGCCAGTCACGAGCCGCGCTCCGTACGCCTGGGAGCGGGCCGCGATGCGGCAGCGGCTAACGGCAGCCGGTACGAGCGCCGCCGGGCACGGTGACGGGAAGGTGTCCCGGCGCGGTTGCGTCCCCGGTCAGCACGTCGACCAGCGCCCGGAACGCCGCCGGGGTGCGACCGTAGAGCGCGATCCGCGCCGACGTGGCGCTGCTGGCGGCGAGGCCGTACGGCGCATCCAGGGACACGACCACGTCACCACTGCCCGGCGTCGTCGAGTAGCCGAGCAGCACGACGCTGTCACCCGATCCGGTGGTGAGCCCGGCTCGCTGTGCCGCGGCGACGAACCGCGCCCGGTCGGTCGGGTTGCCGCCGACGACGTCGACCGACCCGCCGACGAGCCGCCCGGCGCATGGACCGGAGACGACCGTCGCCGCCTTCGCGGAGACGGCCAGCGAGACGGCACGGTGGCGCCCGACGATGCGCAGCGCCGGCTGCGGCCCGGCGCTGTCCGCCTGGTGCAGCATCGTGGTGACCACGCGTGTCGCCGCTGCGTCCAGCCGGTCCGGTGTCAGCCGGCCGCTGCGTACCGCGGCCAAGATGCCGGCGTGCGCGGCCTCGACGTCGGTGGGCATGAGCAGCATGTCCTCGCCGGCCAGCAGCGCCCGTACCGCCGCTTCGGCGGAGTCGTGGCGCTGGGTCACTGCGGCCATCTCCAGGGCGTCGGTCACGGCCAGGCCGGAGAAACCGAGCCGTCCACGCAACAGTCCCCGCACCACGGGGGAGGACAGCGAGGACGGGACCCCGGGATCGACCCGGCGCAGGTCGATGTGCGCCACCATCACCGCCGGTGCGCCACCCTCCACCGCCCGCCGAAAGGGGAGGAAGTCCCTGCGCTCCAGCTCGCGCAGCGCCGCGTCCTGCACCGGCAGGGTCTCGTGGCTGTCAGCGGGCACGCTGCCGTGCCCGGGGAAGTGCTTGACGACCGGCACGACCCCCGCCTGGCGGTAGCCGCGCAGCAGGCCGCTGACCATGCTGGCGACGACATGCGGACGGCTGGAGATCGACCGGCTGCCGATGGTGGGGTCGGCGGGACCGGTCGTGACGTCGGCCACCGGCGCGAAGACCATGGTGAAACCCATGGCCCGCAGCTCACTGCCGCTGGCGCGGGCCACCCGCTCGGCAAGCTCGGGGTCGCGCGCCGCACCAAGGCTCATCAGCGTCGGGAACTGCGTCGCCGGCTCCCCGACGCGGGCGACGAGGCCACCCTCCTGGTCGACGGCGACCACCGGTGGGTACGGCCGGCCCAACCGGTTGGACTGGGCCGCCAGAGCAGCGCTGAGGCGGCGCAGCTGCGCCGGGGAGGCGACGTTGTCCGCCATCACGATGACGCCACCGAGGTGGTGCTCCTGCATCAGCGACAGCGGTGCCCGGGTGCCGTCGAAGCGGGCGACTATGACCTGACCGGCCTTCTCCGCAAGGCTCATCCCTGCCACCAGGCGACGAGCGCGGGACACCGTTGCCAGCGTTGGTCCCCACGGCGTACGGGCCGAGGGCTGCACAGCGGCCGGCTCCCGCGGGGACGCGGGCGTCCGCGGCGACGTGACCTCCGGTGGCGTCGCCGGCGGCGACCCCGCCGGACCAGCCGTGCCCGCGTCGGGAGTGGCGGCGCGACGACGGGTGGCGGCGGTGGTGGGCGCAGCCGCTCCAGCAGGGCCGGCGGCCGCGTCCTCCCATGCCAGTGGGACACCCGACGCTGACCAGGCGCCGCGGCCGACCAGCGCGCCGACCCCGGCGAGCACCGCTACCAGGGCCACCACGACGCCCACGACGCTCATGGCTACGAGGGCGCGAGGTGTCCCGCCGAGCGCGTGCCCCGCGGCAGTCACCCTGGCCGTCAGCCCGGTCGCCTCGGACGCTCGGCTGGCCCGGTGCCGTGGGGTGTGCCGCTGCATGGTGTCCCCCAGTCTCACCCATGGCGGCTTCCGGTCACTCAACCGGCGAGCAGCTCGAGTGCCCGGGCCGTCCACCGCGGGCCGTTGACTGCGCTGACCCGATCGCCACGGACGACGGCGCCGCCAGGGTCGTCCAGCAACAAGACCGCCCCGGCGTCACCGAGACCGGCGCCACGGGCAGCCTGGTGGCGCAGCAGGCCGCCGGCGAGCCCGGGGAACGCAGCGACACGCGCCGGTATGAGCCGCGGCGCCGAGAAGGCCGTACCCCCCAGCCGCAGCAACGGCACCCCCGCCCCGGCCAGCGCGCCGGCGGCCTCCGGGTCCATGGCGGCGTTGGCCTCACCGTTGTCCGTCGCCACGGTCACCACCCGGCGGACCCGGCGCAGGTCGGCCGTGGCGAGCGTGGTGGCCGGGCCGAGGCCCAGCACGGTGACCGCACCTGCGGCGGCGAGGAGGGTGTGGGCGTCGGCCGGCGGCGGCGAGACAGCCGGCTGCGCTGGCGCGAGCCCGGCGAGACCGTCCGGTCCGTGCCGGCTGCCCGCGGTGACCGGGCGGTCGAGCCCCACGCCGATCGGCACGTCGCAGCGCCCCGCCACGGCGAGCACGAAGCGGGTGTTGGCGACCACGCGCGCCAGCGGCACGTTGCCGGCAACGCAGGTGACGGCGACCACCTCTACCCGGGGGGAGCGCAGCGCGACCAGCAGCGCGAGGGCGTCGTCGACGCCGGTGTCCACGTCGAGCACGACACGCTCGCGGCTCAACGGGGCAGCCCGGCCGTCCGGGACGCCGGCCCGATCCGGTGCACAGTCACACCACGACGGAGGTCACCGGCAGCGTGGAGTCGGCGGCCAGGTCGAGGAGGCTCGGGGCCGCGCCGCGCGCTACCAGCGCCGACCCGAGGGCAGCGACCATTGCCCCGTTGTCGGTACACAGCACCGGCCGCGGCACCCGCAGTGTCACCCCGGCGGCCGCGCAGCGCTGCCGGGCGAGCTCGCGCAGCCGGGAGTTGGCGGCCACCCCGCCGCCGATGAGGAGAGTGTCGACGCCCTCCTCCCGGCACGCCCGGACGGCCTTGGCAGTAAGGACGTCGACAACCGCCTCCTGGAAGGACGCGGCCACATCCGCAACCGGCACCGGCTCGCCAGCGCGCTGCCGTCCCTCGACCCAGCGAGCCACCGCTGTCTTCAGCCCGGAGAACGAGAAGTCGGCGGGGTGCCGCTGCAGGTCGTGGGGGCCGCTGAGACCACGCGGGAAGGTCACGTACGACGGGTTGCCGGCGGCGGCCGCACGGTCGATGTGCGGCCCGCCGGGGAAGGGCAGCCCGAGCAGTCGCGCGACCTTGTCGAAGGCCTCTCCCGCCGCGTCGTCGAGCGTCGCGCCGAGCGGTCGTACGTCCTGGGTCACGTCCGCGACGAGGAGCAGGCTGGTGTGACCACCCGACACCAGCAGCGCGACCACCGGCTGGGCCAACGCTCCGTGCTCGAGCCGGTCGACGGCGATGTGCGCGGCCAGGTGGTTCACCCCGTACAGCGGGACCCCGAGCCCGAGCGACAGCGCCTTGGCGGCGGCGACCCCCACCAGCAGCGCGCCGGTGAGCCCGGGACCGGCGGTCACCGCGACCGCGTCCACGTCCGCGAGTCGCACGTGCGCGTCGGCGCAGCCGCGCTCCAGCGTCGGCAGCAGCGCTTCCAGGTGCGCCCGGCTGGCGATCTCGGGCACCACCCCCCCGAACCGCGCGTGCTCCTCCACGCTGGAGGCCACCGTGTCGGCGAGCAGGACGTCACCGCGGACGAGGCCCACCCCCGTCTCGTCGCAGGAGGTTTCGATGCCCAGGACGAGCGGGGCGTCGGCCAGCACGCCCGCGACTGTAACCACGGCGCGCCGCGCCTCACCGGCGCGTCGATCAGGGGCCGGGCTCCGGGATGGCTCGATCGACGTGAGGGTTCGGCCGCCCGGGCGACCATCCGCTCACGTCGATCGTGGGCGCCGAGGGCGCGGCCCGGCGGCGGAGCACGAGGCCGTCGACGCCGCTGCCGCGGTAGTAGCCGCGGCGCACGCCGACGCGCTCGAACCCGTGGCAGTCATAGAGCGCGAGCGCGCCAGTGTTGTCGGCACGCACCTCGAGCAGGACAGTACGCAGACCGCGGGCCGCGGCGTCGGCCAGCAGGTGCGAGAGCAGTCGGCTACCCAGGCCGGCGCGCTGGCAGTGAGGTGCAACGGCGAGTGTCTGCACCGTGGCCTCCCCCAGGCCGGCGTGCAGGCCGGCGTACCCGACGAGGTCGGCGCCGTCCTCGGCGACGACGTACGTCCGGGTCGCCGGGACCCCGGCCAGCTCCGACCAGAACAGCTCCGCGCTCCAGGCGTCGGGTCCGAACACCGCGCGTTCCAGCGGGAGCAGCGTCGCGAGGTCCCACCAGCGCATCCGGCGCAGCGTCGTCACCGGGGTAGCACACCCTTGCGGGCGCCCGGCACGGCGGCGTCGGGATCGCGCAGGTACAAGGGGAACGGGGGCAGCACCTCGACCGCACCGCGCGCGAACGCCTCCGCCAGGACGGCGGCGCTCGGGTACTCCGGCGGGACGGCGCCGGGGAACGCCGCGGGGTGCAGGGCGGCTCCCCGGCCGGCGACCGCTTGCGTGGTGGCGATCTGCGCGGGCGGTGCGACGCCCGGGCCGGCGATCCGCCGCCGCTCACGGTCGTAGCAGGCCCAGTACACCTCCCGCCGACGGGCGTCTGTTGCGACGAGCAGCGGCCCGTCGGCGTCGGCGGCCGCAGCGAGGACGTCCAGTGAGCAGACACCGCTGACCGGTGCACCCAGCACCGCGCCGAGGACCCGCGCGGTGACCACACCGACGCGCAGCCCGGTGAACGGGCCGGGACCGACCCCGACGACGACGTCGCTGAGATCCGTACGCGCGACCCGCGCCGCTGCGAGCACCCGCTCGACCTGCGCCGCGAGCAGCTCGCCGTGCCGCATCCCGTCAACCACGCTCGCCTCCGCGAGCGCCCGCTCCCCGTCGTGCACCGCCGCGGTGACGGACGCCGACGAAGTGTCCAGCGCCAGCACGAGCACGGCCGCAGGCTAACCGCCC
>JAUJNY010000001.1:123208-511392 GCA_030447955.1 Jiangellales bacterium | reverse complement strand
TCGAACGGGCGCGTTCGCTGACCCACGCAAGGTCCTGCTCGGGCAGCTGCATCCGTGCCGACTGGCCACGGCCGGCCATGGCGCGTACCACGCCAGCCTTGACGGCGCGGTCGTACTGCCGCTGGTTGAGTCGCCCTTCGAGCGCCTCGTTGAGGCGCCGCAGTACCTCTGCCTCCGCAACACCGAGGGACGCGTTCTCGCGCGGTTGTTCCGCCTCGAGGTCACGAACGTCGACTCCCACCACGGCGGCGAACCGCTCCAGCAGCAGAGCCGGCGCGGATCCCGGCGGTGGGACGGTCACCAGGTGGATGTGGCCGCGGGGGACCACGGTCTCCCACGTGTCGAGGATGGCCAGCAGCTCCTGTCGCATCCAGAACCACCGGGCCGGCGCCCGGGCGAGGGCGGCAGGGTCACGCACCGCCTGGACGAACTCCTCCCACGACCAGCGCAGGTCGGCCTTCAGCGCCTCCTGCCAGGACGCCGGAATCGAGCGGGCCAGGTCTCGAGCCGTGATAACGACGTGGGCGTCGGCGGGCCGCAGCGACCGGACCGCCCGTCGGGCCTGACGCTTGGTCGCAAGGCTCAGCCGTTCCATGGACACGACCGAGGTATGACCGGACCAGCTGCGTACGGACGCAGCGAGGTCGTCCCAGGCGCCGGTGAAGCGGGACTCTCGGGTCCCTCGCAGACTCAGCCCCAGCAGGTCGCCGACTGCGACCGACTGGCTGCCCGGCCCCTCCCCCGGGACCAGGACGCCGCGCGCGGCGAGCCGCTCCCGGCTAGCCCACAAGACGCTTTGCAGGTAGGTCGTGCCGGTCTTGTACGCGCCGATGTGCAAGTAGACCCTCGGCTGCCCGTCGCGTTGTCCCCGGCGGCCCGGAGACTGCGCGTCCCCGTCCTCGACCCGAGTCATGGTTCGGCCGACCTCTCGACACGGCGTCAGCGCCGTACGCACGCTAGCAGCGGGCTCAGGCGACAGAGGCGCGACCGGCGTCAAGCAGAGGTAATGAGACGCCAGCCCTGCCAGCGCCGACCCAGCCCGACTACCGTCACGGTGCGCCGCTCGTCGGCCGGCCGGCGCCGGATGCTCACCTCCAGCCGGTCGGGCGAGAGCCCCTCGGCGATGCCGCCGCCCCACTCCACCACCGTGACCCCCTCCTGCAGGGGGAGGTCGAGGTCGTCGAGCTCCGCAGGCCCACCGAGCCGGTAGGCGTCGACGTGCACCAGCGGAGGTCCTCCCCGCAGCGACGGGTGCAGCCGCGCGATGACGAAGGTGGGAGACGTCACCGGCCCGCGGACGTCGAGCCCGGCGGCGACGCCCTGGGTCAGCGTCGTCTTGCCAGCACCCAGGTCACCGCTGAGCAGGACGAGGTCCCCCGCCCGCAGCCGGGCGGCGATCCGGCGGCCGAGCGCCTGCATCCGGACGGCGGTCGGCACCTCGAACGTGTGAGCCCCCTCGCCGGCGGTCAATGCCGCACCAGGGCCGCCACGGTCGCGAGGTCCTCGCGCAGCGCCGCCAGCGGCGCTCCCCGCGGCCCGTACCGGATGGCCGCGGAGGGGTGGTAGGTCACCACGAGCGGACGGCCGGCGTAGCGCTGGACCTGCCCGCGCAGCGCCGCGATCCGGGCCGTGCGGCCGTACGCCCACTGCAAAGCGGTCCCGCCGAGGGTGACGAGGACGACCGGGTCGGCGAGCTCCACCTGTCGCTGCAGCCAGGGCCGGCAGGCCTCCACCTCCGACCGGTGCGGGGTGCGGTTGCGCGGCGGCCGGCACTTGAGCACGTTCGCGACCGCCACCCGGTCCCGGGGCAGGCCGGCTGCGGCGAGGAGCTCGTCGAGGAGCCGGCCGGACCTGCCGACGAACGGCACGCCCGCAGCGTCCTCCTCGGCTCCGGGCGCCTCCCCCACCAACAGCACATCGGCACCCTCCGGGCAGCTGCCCGGCACGACCTGGGTGCGCGTGGCGGCGAGCTCGGCGCAGACGGTGCAGCCGCGAGCCACCCCAGCGAGTCCTTCCCAGCTGGCGGCGAGCGACGCATCCCGCGCCGGCAGCACGCTCATCGCGGCGTCCTCCGTACGCCTGACCGGCTCACCTGCGGAGCTGCCCGCCCGCGGCTGAATCACCGATGTACGTGCGCGGCAGCCGCGGCGCGATCCTCGTGACGACCTCGTAGGAGATGGTCCCGGCAGCCTCGGCCCACTCCTGCGCGGTCGGCTCCCCCGCCGCGGCGTCGCCGAAGAGCACCGCCTCGTCGCCGGCTCGGGCGGGATCGTCCCCGAGGTCGAGCACGACCTGGTCCATGCACACCCGCCCCGCCACCGGACGCACCCGCCCGGCGGCTAGCACCGGGCCCGTGCCCCCGGCGTGGCGGGGCACGCCGTCGGCGTAGCCCAGCGGCAGTAGACCGAGGCTCGTCTCCCGCTCGGTGACGTACTCGTGCCCGTACGACACTCCGTGACCGGCCGGGACCCGCTTGACCAGGGCAAGGCGGGCCGAGACGCGCATCGCGGGGCGCAGCCCAAGCTCGCTCGGTCCGGCGAGGTCGGGGACCGGCGAGAGGCCGTAGACCGCAAGCCCCGGCCGTACCAGGTCGAAGTGCGTCTCCGGGAGCATCAGCGTGGCGGCGGAGTTGGCCAGGTGACGCAGCCCGGGGACGCAGCCCGCGCGCCTGTGCGGCGTCCAACGCCTCCCGGAAGACCTTGACCTGCGCGGCGATCGTGGGATGGCCGGGGGCGTCGGCCCAGGCCAGATGTGACCACACCCCGACGACCTCGACGGTGCCGTCGGCCTGTGCCGCCAGCGCGGCGTCGACCAGCTCGGCCCAGTCCGCGGGGTGCGCGCCGCCGCGCCCGAGGCCGGTGTCCACCTTGAGGTGCAGACGCGCCGGGCGGCCCACCTCCCGAGCCGCGGCGGCGATCTCGGGCAGCGTCCACGCCGCGTAGGCGGCAACGTCGACCTCGGCGGTGATGGCGTCGGCCCAGCGCCTCCCGGCGCCGCGAGCCAGGCGAGGATGCGGCCATCGACCCCCGCGGCACGCAACAGCAGCGCTTCCTGCAGCACAGCGGTGCCGAGCCACTGCGCCGCCGGCGCGCGCCGCCCGCCCGCAGGGCACCAGCCCGTGGCCGTACGCGTCACCCTTGACGACCGCCATCAGCTCCGCGCCGGCGGCCCGCGCCCGCAACGCCGCCACGTTGTCCCGGACCGCGCCGAGGTCGACACGTACCTCCGCGTGCGGCACCGGGGTGGCGGTCATGCCCCGATTGTCGCGCAGCGACGGGTGCCCGGCTGTCGCACCGCAACGGGTGTCGCGATGGCCGCCGAGGGCCACGGCGTCGCCGGCCGCTCACCCGCGCAGCACCAACAACGCCTCCGGGAGGGAGTCCATCACGTGCTGCGCGGACGGTGCTCCGACCCGCCGCGCAGCGAGCGAACCGGCGACTCCGTGGACGTACGCCGCGACGCTGCCAGCGTCGAGCGGGGACAGCCCGCTGGCCAGCAGGGCGGCGGCGAGCCCGGCCAGCACGTCACCGCTCCCCGCGGTGGCCAGCCAGGGTGTGCCGGTCGGGTTGGCGCGGGCCCGTCCGTCCGGGTCGACGACGAGGGAGACCGGGCCCTTGAGCAGCACCGTCGCCTGCCAGCGGACGGCGGCGGTACGTGCATGGCGCAGCGGGCCGGCCTCGACGTCCGCGCGCTCGACGCCCAGCATCCTGGCGAGCTCGCCGGCGTGCGGAGTCAACAGGGCTGGGCCCGGCAGGTGCTGCGGCAGTAGCCGCAGCGCGTCCGCGTCGGCGACCAGCGGAACCCCCGCGGCCAGCAGTCGGGCGGCGTGCTCCGCACGCGCCGGGTCGTTGCCGATGCCCGAGCCGACGGCCCACGCCTGGACCCGACCGTCACCGACGACTACCTCGGGCCAGCGCTCGCGGACCAACTGCTCCAGCGGGCCCGGCGGGAACACGGGCAGAAACCGGACCATGCCGGCCCCACCGTGCACCGCACCGCCGGTGGCGAGGACCGCCGCCCCGGTGTAGGCCGCGGAGCCGGCGACGACGCCCACCACGCCGCGCGAGTACTTGTGCGCCTCCCGTCCCGGCGGCGGCAGCAGCCGGCTGTACGTCCGCGTCCTCGAGAGCCTCGACCTCCGCCCGCGCCGGTAGGTGCGGCGCCAGGCCGATGTCGACGAGGCTAACCGCGGCTGCGGCACCCGCTCCCGGGTCGGCCAGCAGCCCGACCTTGTGCGTGCCGAAGGTCACCGTGGAGCTGGCGCGGACGTGCGGGCCGGGCGTCTCTCCCGTGTCGGAGTCGACACCGCTGGGCAGGTCCACCGCTACGACCGGGGCGCTCAGCCCGGCAAGGTCGGTGTTCAGCTGCGTCGCGGCCCCGGACAGCCCCGGCCGGCCACCGATCCCGACGAGGCCGTCGAGGACGAGGTCGGTCGAGGCGAGCAGCGCGCGCGCGTCCGGCGCCAGTCGGCCGCCGGCAGCGCGCAGCGCCGCGACCCCGCCGGGGTGCACCTGGTCCGCCAGCAGCGGTACGGCGATCACCCGAGCCCCGCGGCCGGCCAGCCGCGCCCCCGCGTACAGCGCGTCCCCACCGTTGTGGCCCGCACCCACGAGGAGCACGACCCGCGCGCCGTACGTCCGGTCCAGCAGCCGGCCGCAGTGCCGCGCGAGCCCGGCCGCCGCACGCTGCATGAGGGTGCCGGATGGCAGCGTGCCCGCCAGGACGGCCTCGGCCGTACGCACGTCCGCAACCAGGTGGGCGCGCCTCACGCCTCCAGCACCACCACGGCCGAGGCGATGCCCGCGTCGTGCGAGAGGGACACGTGGAGGGTGGCGACGCCTTGCGCGGTGCAGCGTTCGGCGACCGTGCCACGCACGGCCAGCCACGGCCGGCCGTCCGCGGCGGTCATGACCTCGGCGTCCTGCCACTGCAGGCCGCTGGGTGCTCCCAGCGCCTTGGCCAGTGCCTCCTTGGCCGCGAACCGGGCGGCGAGCGAGGCCAGCTGACGGGTGCGCTCGGCGGGGGTGAACAGTCGCTCGCGAAGCCGCGGCGTTCGGTCCAGCGTCGCGCCGAAGCGCTCGACGTCCACCACGTCGATGCCGACCCCGACGATCACCGGGCCCGCCGCTCCCATGGTCGAGTGGACAGTTCCGTACGCGGCACGCCGGTGTCGCCGTCCAGAAGTGTCCACTCGGTCATGGGGCGGCGGCTCCCCGGCTCACTCGACCGTGACGCTCTTGGCCAGGTTGCGGGGCTGGTCCACGTCGAAGCCGCGCAGCCTCGCCATCTCGGCGGCGAACACCTGCAGCGGCACGGTCGCAAGCACGGGCTGCAGCAGCGTCGGGCACTCCGGCAGGGTGACGAGGTGGTCGGCGTACGGCTTCACCGCGTCGTCGCCCTCCTCCGCGATGACGACCGTCAGCGCCCCGCGGGCTCGGATCTCCTGGATGTTGGACACGACCTTGTCGTGCAGCACGTCGCGTCCCCGCGGTGAGGGCACGATGACGACGACCGGGACGCCCGGCTCGATCAACGCGATCGGGCCGTGCTTGAGCTCCCCCGCCGCGAAGCCCTCGGCGTGCATGTAGGCGAGCTCCTTGAGCTTGAGCGCGCCCTCGAGCGCCACCGGGTAACCCACGTGGCGCCCGATGAACAGCACCGAGCCCTTGTCGCGCAGGCTGGCGGCGAGGTCACGGACCGGCTGCACCGTCTGCAGCACGTGCTCGACCTTGGCAGGCAGCTCGGCCAGCTCGCGGACGACCCAACGGATCTCATCGCCCCACTTGGTGCCGCGCAGCTGGCCGAGGTAGAGCGCCACGAGGTAGCACGCGACCAGCTGGGTGAGGTGGGCCTTGGTCGAGGCGACGGCGACCTCCGGCCCCGCTCGGGTGTACAGCACCGCGTCGGACTCGCGCGGGATGGTCGCCCCGTTGGTGTTGGAGATCGCTAGCACCCGGGCGCCCTGCTCACGCGCGTGGCGGACGGCCATCAGGGTGTCCATGGTCTCCCCGGACTGGGAGATCGCCAGCACCAAGGTCTGCCGGTCGACGATGGGGTCGCGGTAGCGGAACTCGCTGGCGAGCTCGACCTCGCAGGGCACGCGGGTCCAGTGCTCGATCGCGTACTTGGCCACCAGGCCGGCGTGGAACGCGGTCCCGCAGGCGATCACGATGATCTTGTCGACGTCACGCAGCTCGTCGTCGGAGAGCCGCATCTCGTCCAGGTGCAGCCTGCCGGCCTCGTCGATCCGCCCGAGGAGGGTGTCCGCGACGGCCTTGGGCTGCTCGGCGATCTCCTTGAGCATGAAGTGGTCGAAGCCGCCCTTCTCGGCGGCCGACGCGTCCCAGTCGACGTGGTAGCGACCTGGCTGGCACTCCCGACCGGCGAAGTCGGTGACGGTTACGCCGTCCCGCGTGATCTCGACGACCTGCCCGTCGCCGACCTCGAGCGCCTCCCTGGTGTGCCCGATGAACGCCGACACGTCGGAGGCGAGGAAGTTCTCGCCGTCACCGAGCCCGACGACCAGGGGGGAGTTGCGGCGGGCTGCGACGACGGCGTCGGGCACGTCGGAGTGCATGGCGACCAGGGTGAAGGCGCCCTCCAACCGGCGGCAGACCCGCCGCATCGCCTCGGCCAGGTCGTGCCCGACGCCCGGCGAGCCGAACTCAGCGGCCAGCAGGTGGGAGACGACCTCGGTGTCGGTGTCGGACTCGAACGCCACCCCGGAGTCTTCGAGCTCGCTGCGCAGCTGCGCGAAGTTCTCGATGATGCCGTTGTGCACGACGCCCACCCGGCCGGCGGTGTCCAGGTGAGGATGGGCGTTGCGGTCGGTGGGCGGGCCGTGGGTGGCCCAGCGGGTATGCCCCAGTCCGGTAGTCGAGGCCGGGAGCGGCGTCTCCGCAAGCGTCTTCTCCAGGTTGGCCAGCTTGCCCGAGCGCTTGGCGGTCGCCAGGGTCCCGTCGACGGCGAGCGCGACACCGGCGGAGTCGTACCCCCGGTACTCCAGCCGCCGCAGCCCTTCCAGGACGACGTCGAGCGCCTGCTTGTTTCCGACGTAGCCGACGATGCCGCACATGTCCGCCAGGGTAGTGGCCGGGGCCCGCTCGGCCCGGGTGTTCTCGCCTATCCTCCCTGCGACGTGGACACCGAGCGGCAGCCGTCGCCGTACCGCGAGCTTGAGCGCGCGACGTGGGCGCGGCTGGCCGGTGACACCACCGCGCCGCTGGACCGCGAGCAGCTCGCGGCGGTGCGCAGCCTCGGCGACCCGGTCGGCCTGGACGAGGTGCGTGAGGTGTACGTGCCGCTGGCCCAGCTCGTCCGCCTCCACCTCGACGCGACGCAGTCGCTGGACCACGCGGTTGCCGGGCTGCTCGGCGAGCCCGGCCGGGCGACGCCGTTCGTGCTGGCGGTGGCCGGCTCCGTCGCGGTGGGCAAGTCCACGATCGCCCGCGTGCTGCGGCTGCTGCTGTCCGCGGCCGGCCTGCGCACCGGATTGGTGACCACCGACGGCTTCCTGCTGCCCAACGCGGAGCTGGTGCGCCGCGGGCTGCTCGGCCGCAAGGGCTTCCCCGAGTCGTACGACCGGCGGGCACTGCTGCGTTTCGTCGCCGAGGTCAAGGCGGGACGGCCGCGGGTGTCAGCGCCTGTCTACTCCCACCTCGCGTACGACGTCGTGCCGGGACGGCGGCTCGTCGTGGACCGCCCGGACGTGCTCATCCTCGAAGGGCTCGCCGTCTTGCAACCTCCGCTGCCGCGCGCCGACGGGCGGGTCGGCCTCGCGGTCAGCGACTTCGTCGACCTGTCGGTGTACGTCGACGCACGCAGCGAGGATGTGCGCCGCTGGTATGTCGAGCGCTTCCTGCAGCTGCGGGACACCGCGTTCCGCGACCCCGCGTCGTACTTCCACCGCTACGTCGACCTCGACCAGGCAGCGGCGATTGCGCGGGGCGAGGCCATCTGGGACGCCATCAACGGCCCCAACCTGGCCCGCAACATCGCGCCCACCCGCGGGCGGGCGGACGTGGTGCTGCACAAGGGCTCCGACCACGCGGTGACCCGGGTGGCCCTGCGCCGAGCCTGATCGCGCCACCGGCAGTGGTGCCGACACCGTGGGTCAGCGGTCGCGCTGGTACTCGGCCATGCGTCGGACCGGTACGAAGCCCAGCGCGTCGTTGATCGCGACCATGTGAGCGTTTGACTCGGCGTTCCAGGTGACGAGACGGTGGGCGGCCGGTCGCTCGCTGGCGAAGGCCAGCAGGTTGACTACCTTCAGAATCAGTCCGAGTCGGCGTCCGCGGTGCGCGGGGTTCGACAAGGGTGTCCCACTGGGGGGCCAGCGCCGACCTGGTTGAGGCGCTCGTCGTCCACGGGGAGGCTCAGGTCACGGCGCACGTCGTCGAGGCGGCGGGTGAAGCCGTGCCGCTCGAGGAAGCCCACCCCGGGAGGTGCCGGAGCCGCTCGGTCGTACGGCTCCTCCACGGGGATGGCGAGGCTGCGCCGGCCGCGTCCTTGCGCCGCCTCGTCCACGGCGGCCAGCAGCGAGGTGCCGACGCCACGGCGGCGGAAGTCAGGATGAACGTCGACCTTGGCGCTGCCGAGATGGAGGTTGTCCAGCTGCGGCAGCTCGAGCAGCGCCGCGCCGACACAGCGACCGTCCACCTCCGCGACCCAGTGCAGCAGCCGGGTCGCCGGCGACGGGTCGGTCGCCAGCGCACGCTGCTCGGTGGACGTCCAGAACGGACCATCGGCTTGGTCATGACGCTGGACGGCGTCGCGTACGGCAAACCACGCGTCGAACGCCGCCGGGTCGGCCGGGTCGATGCGGGACACCTGCACGCGCTCACCCTTTCGGGTGGGTGGCCGGCTGGGCAAACGCCGTTTCGCCGGTCATTCTCAGCATCCGGGCCGGCCCTTGGCCGGCAACCGCAGCACCTCCATGCGTCCTTGAGCAGAAGCCGCTGGCCCCGGCCCGGAGCGCGGCGAACACGTACTTGTCCAGGTCGAAGGTGGTGAGTACGAGGATGCGCGCGAGTGTGCCTTCTTCGGTCAGCCGCTGGTCGCCTCAAGGCCGTCCATGCCAGGCATCCGGATGTCCATCAGCACCACATCTCGGCACGCCCACCGGTGCCAGCGGGCTCGTCGGTCAGGTATGCAGACCCGCAGCTACGACAGTCGCCAGCCGTTCCACCGCTTCCGGGTCATCGCGGATGGTCCGGGAAATCTCGATGTGAAGGAACAGGCCTTCGACCCGGCGTACCCACCGGCCCTGGAGATTGTCGGTGCCTCCCAGATCGTCGCACGCCGCATCGGCTCCGAACACGCAGACCTCGAAGCCCGCCTGGGTCAGCCCCGACCCGACTACTTTCACATGAGCCGGTGGCGGCGCGATCCCTCCGGACACGACGACGTCGCCGTCACCGGCGTGCTCCGACTCGTCGAAACCATGCGGCTGGACCACCACCGACCTGTCATCGGCCAACCTGCGGTTCACCTCCCCGAACACCGAACCGTCGGCGTGTGCGACGTCTGAACCGCGGTCTGCATCGGCGTAGCGGTGGGTTCCAGCCACCAGCAGAGCTTCGGCGTGGGCGGCGTCGAAGAGATCAACACCCACCTGTGGGGTCTTCACGTCGTATAGCGGATGAGGCACCTCGACGATCATCTCGCTCGCTGCCTGAAGGTCGAACACGAAGAGGCCCCATCCGTGTGGCCAGCTGCCGTCTGCGGCGCGCACCTCACGCACGACGACCAGCCGACGTTGGGACTGGCGGTCGTAGAACCGTTCGACCTGGTACCCCAACGGGTCGAGCAAGCGGCCGGCGCCGATCACCTGACCTGCGAGGAGCAACGAAACTGCTGAGCCAAAAGTGCGAAGATCGCCGGCGATTGGTGGGTCGTATGCCCCAGAGCCGCGCTCCGGGATGTCGCTGACGAACGCCCTCACCAGCTCCTCAAGGGTGCGGGGCCGCGCTGTGGACGGAGCATCTACACTGCGTGGCCGCACCAGAACAAGCGCCCCTATTGTGGCGACGCTCAGCACGGCGATCACAAGTACGCGTAGTGCGCGAACGCGTGTCGACCGGAGCTGAGTGGACCGCACCACCACAGTGTTACCGATCAAGCGCGGAACGGGCCGCGTGCCCGCCAAGCCGATGTGGAGAAGACGTGGATCTCTTCCGGAGACGCGGCAAGCGGCGTCGTGACGCTGGCGACGGCCCGCTTGTGCTGGTGGCCGATGATGACGACTTGATCCGGCGCTTGGTACGCACGGCGCTGGAGCGCCAGAACCACCGGGTGCTCGTCTGCCAATCGGGGGAGGAAGCGCTCGCAGTCTGCCGCCACGAGCGGCCCTCCGTAGCCGTCCTGGACTGGATGATGCCGGGGATGCAGGGCCCGGAGGTCTGCCGGAAGTTGAAGGAGGATGTCGACACGGCATCCACCCGCGTGGTCTTGATGACTTCGCGCAGCGTCGACACCGACGTCGAGGCGGCGTTCGCTAAGGGCGCCGACGACTACGTGACAAAGCCGTTTCACGTAGACGACTTGGTCCGGGTGGTAAGCGCGCAGCTTGGTCTGCCGAAGTCTTCGTGACAACAAGCTCGACAGGAGGCCGCGCCGTCACCCACCGGCGCCTTGCATCGTCGGTGTGGCTGCCCTGGTGTGTCGGGCTCGCTCTCCTGCTCCTGCTTGCCGGTGTTGTGCTGACCTTCGGGGGGCGCATTGAGACCGGCAGGCGCATCCCCACGTCAATCACAGATGCACAGCGATCGCTGACCTCGAGCACCGCCCAGCAGGTGCGCAAAGGTGTCAACGAGGGGGTGTACGACCTTCAGCAGTTCGCCGACACGCTCTCTGTGATGGGCGAGGTCGACACGGATGCATTGCCTGAAGCTCTCACTCGGCTGCAGGAAGTGCACGGTAGGTACCTCTCGCTGTTCGTCCTCGACGAGGCGGGCGATGTGGTGGCGACAGCAGGCGGTGACCCCGTGCCCGAGCTGCTGCCAGGCGCGGTCGAAGCCCCAGGAATGCTCGACGCCCTCCTCGTGGGCGAGACCGAGGTGATCTTGCAATTCGCGCCACTGGAGGGTCCGCGCGGCGCACCGTGGGTCGTGGCAGGCACCTACGACCCCCGCTTCCTCACCTTTCCCCTCGAGACCGTCGCTCCGGCACCGGCGTGGATCGTGAACGAACGAGGCGAGGTCATCGCGTCTACAGCGGCGTTCGCGCCGTTCCAGAGGCTGGACCGAAAGGTCCTCCGCACGGCCGCACGCAACGCCGGCGCGAGCGCCGGAGTCGACGTCGGGGCGGGCACCGTGGAGGCACGTGAGGTCGTCGCCTGGGCGCCTGTCAGCGGACTGGGACCGGCCGGCGGCCACGGCTGGGGTGTCGTGACGGCCAGAAGCCTCTCGACGATCTCCCTGCCGGAGACGCACGCCCGCCGTCAGGCGATCGCTGCAGGGCTCGTGCTGCTACTCCTGACTATCGCCATCTTCGCCTGGCTGTACGCGGTGGTACTGCGCCCCCTGCGGGCGCTCGGCGGCGAGGTCGAACGACTGGCTTACGGCGACCTCCGTGCGCCGGTGGAGATCAGACGTGAGGACGAGATCGGCTTGATGGGCCGATCGCTGGAGAGGATCAGGCTTCTCCTTGTGCGGCAGCGGGCCCGGCGCTCCACCGTGTCGGCGGAGGAAACTGCGGGCCCGAAGCGATGACTTATCTGTATGTCGTCTACACCGTCAGCCTGCTCGTCCTCTTGGTGGCAGGTGTGGTCGAGCAACGCCGACACAACGCCAACCTCAACCGCATCCCCTATCGCGTGCACATCAACGGCATCCGCGGTAAGAGCTCGACCACCCGGCTGTGCGCAGCAGCGTTGCGCGACAGTGGGCTCACCGTAGTCGCCAAGACGACCGGGTCTGCGGCTCGATACATCTGGCCCGACGGGAGCGAGGAACCTGTCTACCGCAAGTTCAACATCCCCAACGTCGCGGAGCAGATCGGTATCGTGCGCCGCGCGGCGGCCGTTCGCCCCGACGTCCTCGTCATCGAGTGCATGGCGGTGCAGCCGGCACTCCAGGATTTCACCCAGCACAAACTTCTGAAGGCGACGATCGTCGTGGTCGGCAATGTCCGTGAGGACCACCTCGACGAGATGGGCCCCACCCTTGCCGATGTCGCGCGCTCACTGTCGCGGACGATGCCCGCCAACGGCGTCTGCGTCACCGCGGAGAAGGAGATGCTGCCCGTTCTGCAGGAGGAGGCTCGCGAACGGAAGTGCAGCTTGGTCGCGGTGGACCCGCATGGTGTCAGCGACGAGGAGATGGCGGGATTCAAGCACTTCACGTTCAAAGAGAACGCTTCTCTCGCTCTGGCAGTGGCGGCTGAGCTGGGCGTGTCCCGGAAGGCAGCGTTGCAGGGGATGTACTCCGCTGCGCCGGACCCCGGTGTCTTGACCGTCGAGGAGTACCACGTGCAGGGTCGCACACTCAGGTTCGCGAACGTGTTCGCCGCCAATGACCCGCAATCGACGGTGATGAACTTCGAGCAACTGCTGTCTGCAGAATCGGTGCGACTTCCGATCTTTACGTTGATCAACTGTCGGCCCGACCGGGTGGAGCGAAACGCTCAGATGGGCGAGATCGTCCCGCGGTTGCTCACCGAGAAACTGTTCCTCATCGGTCATCCGGTTCGGTCCGCTCGCGACGCCGTCCCCTCCACATGGACAGGCGAGGTCTTCGACCTCGGCGGGCTCAGTCGACCGGCAGACTCCATCTGGCGGGACATCATCGGCGAAGTAGACGGTGAGGCGACCTTGCTGGCGATCGGAAACATCCACGGACAAGGCGAGCTCCTGCTCGAGCACTTGGAGAGCCTCGGGGCGTTGCGGTGACCGTCACCGCAACGGATCTATCACCCGGAGCGGCTGCGCTCGCGCTCGGCATTGGCCTCATCTTCGGTCTCAGCTGCTATCTCGTGAGCAATCTGTCGCCCGGAGGAATGATCACGCCCGGTTGGTTGGCGCTCACGCTGGTCGAGGACCCCATCCGGATGGTCGTGATCGTCGCCGTCGTAGGGCTCACCTTCGTCGGTGCCAAGCTGCTTCAACGGGTGGTCATCCTCTTCGGCAAGCGCCTGTTCGCCACCGTCGTGCTGCTTGCCGTCTTCATCCAGGCGTCGTTGTTCCTCTTCCTCCTGCGTGGCTTCCCCGCCCTTACACCCGACCAGACGCTCGGCTTCATCGTTCCAGGACTGATCGTCTACCAGTTTCTTCGGCAGCCGGTCCTAGCCACGGCGCTAGCCATGTCCGGGGTGACGGCGTTGACGTACGGGGTGCTCGCCATCGGCGTGGTGTTCACACTCCTCCCAGCGTGAGGTGAGCCTGGGTGGCACGCCCTAGCCCCCACCGGGTGAGGATTCAACGAAGTCACGCAGCCGCGCTGCCACCGCCTGCGCTTCCGTGTACTGCGAGTCGATGAGCAGGCCTTCGAGCTGTCGGGCCATTGAAGACCCGGCCGTAAGCCCATAGGACCCAAGGGACCCGCCAAGGCGGTGTGCCTCCTCCCTGGCCTGGCCAGCCGTAATGGGCTGAGGGTCGGAGGCCAGGGCTTCGATGTCCTTTTCGAGCGATTGGGCCCGCGCGATCGTGTCGTGGCGCACCTCGCGCCACAGCTCGGCGATCCATGAGTCAGCTGACGTCATGACCAGTCGAGTAATGAGGCGAGCTGGCCAGGGAGGTGGAGCGGGTCGAACGGCTTCTCAAGAATGCCAGTCACTTGACAGCCCTCAAGCGCTGCCCGCTGGGAGCGGTGCACGCTGGCGGTCAGGAACACCACGGGTATGTCGGCGATGGATTCGGTCGCGCGGATCAGCCCGAGCGTCGTCGGACCGTCCAGCTCGGGCATCCGTACGTCGAGCACGATCGCGTCAGGCGGGTCCTTCGTCGCCATTTCGACCGCCTCCCGGCCAGACGCCGCGGACACCACCTGGAATCCGCCGACCCGCTCAAGGCTCAGCGATGCCAGTCGACGGATGTCATCGTCGTCATCGATGACCATGATCCGCTTGGCCGAGCAGCTCATGACCGACCTCCTTGACTCGCCGGAAGATCGATGCAGAACGTACTGCCCTTGCCCAGCTGGCTATTGACAGTCAAACGGCCTCCGTGTGCCTCGGCAATGCTACGAGCGATGGGTAAGCCCAGGCCGGTACCGCCCAGGACAATATCGCCAACCACCTCCGCCTGCCCGAACCGGTCAAAGATCCGCTCCAACTTGTCCGGCGGAATGCCGCGACCCCAGTCCTGAACCAGGATGTGAAGACGCTCTCCGGCTCGCTTCACCGCTACCCGAACGGTTCCCTCTGGTGGGCTGAACTTCACGGCGTTGGCCACCAGGTTCGCTACCGCCTGAGTGATCCGGCTGCCGTCCATCTCGCAACGAAGATCCCGGGGTCTCTCGATGGCCAGCCGCACGCCGGCCGACTCGGCCACGGGTGTGGCGTTGCTGACCACCGCGTCAAGCATCTCGCACACGTCCGTCATCGCCATGTCCATCGGCATAGCGCCGGCAGCCAGCCGCTCGGCGTCCAGCAAGTCGTTGACCAGTCTCGCGAGTCGATCCGTGTTGGACATGGCGATGTCGACGATGTCCAGGACGCCAGTCGGCAGCGGCGCGATTACCTGCCCCTTCAACAGACCGAGGCTGGCCTTGATCGACGTCAGCGGCGTTCGCAACTCGTGACTGACGACGGCAACGAACTCATTCTCACGCTGCTTCAGCGCATGACGCTCACTGACGTCGACCATGCTGACAACCGCACCTAGCAGCCGCTCCCCCTCCATGATCGGCGCGAGCGTCAGATCAGCTAGCGTGCTCGTGCCGTCTGCGCGCCAGATGACGTTGTTGGCGTTGGTCGTAACCCCCGTCCCTTCGAGGACTTCCTCAAGTCGGCATACCACCGGCTGTGAGGGCGGGTACATGCCTCTGAGCAGCACCTCGCCCACATTGCGCCCAAGGAGGTCGTCAGTCCGGCACCGCAACATCCTTGCGGCAGCGAGGTTGGCGTAGAGCACGGTGGCGTCGGGATCGAGCCCGATGACTCCTTCGGCCAGCGCCGACAAGATCACCTCCGTACGCCTGCGCTGCCTTCGGTACTCCACCTCTGCTGCGGAAAGCTGCCTCAGGTCTCGCACGAGGACGATGAGGCCACCTTCGTGATCCGCGGACAGCGGCGCGCAGGTAATCTCGGCTGCGAAGAGGGTGCCATCGGTCCGTACCGCGGCCACGTCGAGGGGCCTCGTCTCCGTCACGTCACGGTCAGCAGCACGTCGGCGTAGGCCCAGAGCCGCAGGCAAGCCCTTGAACCAAGACGTCAGTGGTTCGCCGACGCCAGCGTCTCCGCCGAACATCCGCCGACATGCCGCGTTCACCTCTTCGACGATGCCGTCGCTACCAACGACCAGCACGCCTTCCGGCAGGGAGCGAAGCAAAACCTCGAGCCGCTGTTGGCGCTGAACGAGCTCTCTGGCGAGGTGGTTGGACGTGAGGTTGTTGAGTTCGGCTTCGGCCCAGTCGGTAAGCTCCCTGAGCAAGGCGCTCTCGTCGTCAGTTAGGTCTCGTGGTTTGGAGTCGAAGACACAGAGGGTCCCGACCGGGGTGTCGGTCTGGAGACTTGTCAGCGGGTAGCCGATGTAGAACCGCAGGCTGTCCCTGCCCCCGACGAAGCGATTGTGCGCGAACCGGTCGTCCGTGCGCACGTCGGAGATCTCCAACGGTGAGTTCTGCGCCACGACCTGGCGAGACAGGCTGTCGATGAGGAGCACGTCGTCCGACGTAACGCCGCAGGCCGACTTCGTCCACAGTCTATCCTCGTCGATGAGGTTGATGATCGCGCCCTTGACGCCGAACAGCCGCATGGCCAACCGAGTGATGCGGTCGAACCTCTCCTCGAACGGCGTGTCGAGGATGTCAAGTGCCCGGAGCGCATCAAGACGAGCCGCGTCCTCTTCGCTCCCCACCACTGCCATCTGGGGATGGTATGCCTCAACAGCCATCCTCTCCCCCGAACCGGCACCTGACCGCAGGCAGCTTGCCCAGGGGGAAGTCTCGGTTGTGGTGCTCGCCCCGGGCTGCCCGTGGGCCGATGGGTCCGTAGACCGCGGCTCGATACGCGCACCCGGACACCGGGGCGACCTGCATCGAAAAGCCCATGCCGCAGAATCCCTCACCAGCGTCGACCGCAGAACGCGAGCTGCGCGACTTCGAGCGTCGCCAATGTGAGCGCTGAGACGGAGCGGGGACCGCCGATGCCGGTCGGCCCAAGGAGCGGTGCGCCGCCTCCGCGCAGACTGGGGGGACTTCCGGAACCTGTCGTCCGTACTAGAGCGCCAGCTCGGCGGCCACGACTCCGGCGAGGCGCTCGGCCACGGAGCGAGCCCCCTCCTCGGTGGCGGCCTCGACCATGACCCGCACCAGCGGTTCGGTGCCGCTCGGCCGCAGCAGCACCCGGCCGGTAGCGCCGAGCTCGGCCTCGGCGGCGTCCACCGCCGCGAGCACATCGGGGTCGGAGGAGCGCTGTTTGTCCACGCCGGGCACGTTGAGGAGCACCTGAGGCAGCCGCTGGACGACTCCCGCCAGCTCGGCCAGGGGCCGCGAGGTGGCAGCGACCCGTCCCAGCAGGTGCACGGCCGTAAGCAGCCCGTCGCCGCTGGGTGCAGCATCGAGCAGGATCACGTGCCCGGACTGCTCACCGCCGAGGGAGTACCTGCCGGCCTGCATAGCCTCGAGGACGTAGCGGTCGCCCACGGCGGTAGAGACAACCTGAACACCCGCAGCGCTCATGGCGATCCGGAAGCCCTGGTTGGACATGACCGTCGTGACGACGGTGTCGTGGCGCAGCCGGCCCGCGTCGCGCATCGCCAGCGCGAGCACGGCGAGGATCTGGTCGCCGTCGACGAGCTCGCCCGCGGCGTCCAGCCCCAGGCAGCGGTCGGCGTCACCGTCGTGCGCGATCCCGGCGTCTGCCCGCTCGGCCACGACGACCTCACGCAGTCGGTCCATGTGGGTGGAGCCGCAGGCTTCGTTGATGTTCACGCCGTCTGGTTCGGCAGCGATCGTGACCACGTCCGCACCCAGCCGGCGCAGCGCCTCGGGCGTCGTTCGTGACGCGGCGCCGTTGGCGCAGTCGACCACGACGCGCAGCCCGTCAAGGCGGTGTGGGGCCGCAGCCACCGTGGCGGCAACGTACGTCTCGAAGCCCTCCGGGTAGTCGCGTACGCGCCCCACCGCGGCACCCGTGGGACGCCGCCACGGCTCGTGCAGCCGGGCCTCGATGGCGTGCTCGAGGTCGTCGGCCAGCTTGTGGCCACCGCGGGCAAAGAGCTTGATCCCGTTGTCGGGCATCGGGTTGTGGCTGGCCGACAGCACGACGCCGAGATCGGCCCGGAGGGCCGCGGTCAGTCGCGCCACCGCGGGTGTGGGCAGCACGCCGACCCGTACGACGTCAACGCCGGCGCTGGCCAGGCCGGCGACGACGGCCGCCTCGAGGAACTCCCCGCTGGCTCGGGTGTCACGGCCCACGACGGCGAGCGGGCGATGGCCCGCGAAGACCCCTGCCTCACCGAGCACGTGCGCGGCGGCGACGGAGAGCTCGAGCGCCAGCTCGGCGGTCAGGTCGACATTGGCGATGCCACGGACCCCGTCCGTGCCGAAGAGGCGTCCCATCAGGCTCCCCGGCCTGGCCCGGTCCGGCCGCCGCCGCTGTCGGCAGCGCTCAGCGCTTGCTGTACTGCGGCGCCTTGCGGGCCTTCTTGAGGCCGGCCTTGCGCCGCTCCTTGACCCGCGCGTCCCGGGAAAGGAACCCGGCCTTCTTGAGGCTGGGCCGGTTGTTGTCGACGTCCGCGAAGTTGAGCGCGCGGGCGACACCGAGCCGCAGCGCACCGGCCTGGCCGGAGACCCCGCCACCGCTGATGCGGGCGAGCACGTCGTAGCGGCCGTCGAGGTCGAGCTCGACGAAGGGGGAGCGCACCAGCTGCTGGTGGACCTTGTCGGGGAAGTAGGCCTCGAGCGAGCGGCCGTTGATCGTCCACTGGCCGGTGCCCGGCATGATCCGCACGCGAGCGATGGCCTCCTTGCGGCGACCGGTGGCCGCGGCGGCGATGACGGCGGAGAAGCGGCTGGGGAGGGACTCGCTGGTGAACTCGCTCGCGGGACGCTCCGGACTCGCGGGGCTTACCGCCGCGGCCGCAGGTCCGGCTGGAGCGCTCGCCGGAGCCGGCACACCCCCGGCCGCCGAAGCCGGCACGGTGGCGGGGGTCGCCGGCCCGGGGGCGGGCGTGGCGCCGGGCGTAGCGGCAGGCTCGGGGGTCGTCACGGCGGTCGCTGCGGCGGTCGCGATGGCCGAGTCGGAGTCGGGTGCGGTCGGGGTCTCGCTCACGGGGATCCTTACTGGGTGACCTGGGTGATCTCGAACGCGGCCGGCTGCTGCGCGCGGTGGGGGTGCTCGGGACCGGCGTACACCTTGAGCTTCTTGAGCATCGCCCGGCCCAGCGTCGTGTGCGGCAGCATGCCGCCGACGGCCTTCTCGACCGCGCGGCGCGGGTCCTTGGCCAGCAGCTCGCTGTAGGGCACGGCCCTGAGCCCACCGGGACGGCCCGAGTGACGGTAGGCCATCTTCTGGTCGCGCTTGCTGCCGGTCATGGCGATCTTGGCGGCGTTGACCACGACCACGAAGTCGCCGGCGTCCACGTGCCGGGCGAACTGCGGCTTGTGCTTGCCGCGCAGCAGGATCGCCACCTGGCTGGCGAGCCGACCGAGCACGACGTCGGTCGCGTCGATGACGTGCCAGCGGCGCTCGACCTCGCCAGGCTTGGGGCTGTACGTGCGCACGGGTCGACCTCGGCCTCTAAGTCAGTGGTGTGGTCCGCCCCCGGAGCCGTACGGCCTGCCGGCGGCGCGCGTCACGTGACCGGACGGGCCGGCCGGGACGCACAACGACAGGTCAGGTTACCGGCCAGGCTCCCGGAGGGTCAAAGCGGGCGGCACCCGCACGCCTCCCTGCCGCCCCCACCGAGCCCCCCAGCCCCCCAGCCCCCCAGCCCGCCGAGCCCCCCGAGCCCCGCCGAGCCCCGCCGAGCCCCGCCGAGCTGCCGACTGTCAGACTCCCGCCGGGTTGGGACCCGGTGTGAGTCTGACAACGCACGGAACCTGGAGGGTTCGGGTCACAGCCACAACGCACGGCGCAGCTGATCGGCGACGACAGGCTCGTCGAGGTAGAACGCGACCGACGCGAAGCGCAGCAGGGCATCGCCGGCGATCACGATCTCGTTGCCGCGCGCCATGTCGTCCCAGTACGTGCCGACGACGAGGTGCACGGCACCGTCCACCTCCACGTACACGGCCCGCCCGTCGCGGCGCCGGAACTCGGCGTCGAGGAAGCGGCGACGTCCGGCACGGCCAGCCGTACGGCCTGCCTGGTCGGCTCCGGAAAGCCGTGCCGCCGGCAGAAGGCGGCAAAGTCGAGCTCCGAGAGCGCCTCGGCACCGCCGGCGACGTCGGCGAGCACCGCTGTCAGCACGCGCCGGTGCCGCACCCGGCCGGCCGCTGCGAGCGTGGTCGCGAGCCCCGCCGCGGTGGCCAGCCGCTGCTGGACGCCGGCGACTATCAGGCCGCATGCACGGCGGGGCGAGCGCATCCAGACGGCGGCGTCCACGAGGCTGCGCTCAGTGCGGGTGCGCGGCGGGAGCCGCAACGGGTGGCGATCATCTGCTGGGCGGTATCGACGCGACTCGTGCACGTGCACTGGTACCCCAGGGGTCGCAGCGGGGCGGGCTCCGCGCCGGACAAGCAGGTGCACAACGTCGTCCGACCAGCCAGTGAGGCCATCGAGAGCCGCAGCGGTCAGGCCGCAGAGTGCACCGTCAGGACCAGCTGCGAGCACGGCGACCCACATCCGCTGCAGCGGAGTGAGCGGGCCGTTGTGCAGCACCACGACGACCGGGCCGCTGGTCCGCCACCGGCCAGCGGTCAGTTGCGCCTGAAGGGCGTCCCACGACAGGCATGCCCTGCACAGCTGGTCGCGGCGCAGGACGTACGACTGTTGCTCCGCGAGGCTGGCCAGGTGTGGGCTCTGGGCCAGCTGAACACCAGGCGGCATGCTGAGCCAGCGTGCCGCCGTGGTCGCGCCGGTGGTCCCGGCTGTACGCGCTCCTGTGCACGCCCGCCGCCGTCCCCGCCCGCTGTGGACACCCGGATGGTCAGACCCACGCCGGGCCAGGACCCGGTGTGAGTCTGACAAGTCGAGAGCGCTCGGGGGCCGGGCGGTTCACGGGTCGACGGGCTCAGCGGGCGCGCTCGACGCGGCCCTCGTCCCAGACGGGCGTCGCCGACTCGTAGACCGTGCCGTCCGCCCCGAACACTGCGTACCGGTCGAACGCGCGGGCGAACCAGCGGTCGTGCGTGACGGCGAGGACCGTGCCGGCGTACGCGGACAGGCCCTCCTCGAGCGCCTCGGCCGAGACGAGGTCGAGGTTGTCGGTCGGCTCGTCGAGCAGCAGCAGGGTGGCGCCGGAGAGCTCGAGCAGCAGGATCTGGAAGCGCGCCTGCTGCCCACCGGACAGCGACTCGAAGACCTGCTCGGCGGCGTACGCCAGCTCGTAACGGTCCAGCGCCCGCGCCGCCTCCTCCCGGGGCATCCCGGCACGGTGCTCGTCGCCCCGCCACAGGATGTCGAGCAGCGTCCGGCCGAGCAGCTCCGGGTGCTCGTGGGTCTGCGCGAACAGGCCGGGCCGCACCCGGGCGCCCAGCCGCGCCACACCGGTGTGGGCGACCGGCGCGATGTCCAGCTCGTCGACGGGCCGGTGCTCGGGCTCCGGGTCGCTGCCGCCGCGGGCCAGCAGCCGCAGGAAGTGGGACTTGCCGGACCCGTTGGAGCCGAGCACGGCGACCCGTTCGCCGTACCACACCTCCAGGTCGAACGGCCGCATCAGCCCGGTCAGCTCCAGCCCCTCGCAGACCACGGCCCGCTTGCCGGTGCGCCCGCCGCGCAGCCGCATCTTGACTTCCTGCTCGCGCGGGATCGCCTGCGGCGGTCCAGCCACCTCGAACTTGCGCAGCCGGGTCTGCGCCGCCTGGTAGCGACTGGCCATCCCGTCGTTGTACGTCGCTTTGATCTTCAGCGTCCGGACGAGCTCCTTGAGCTTGTCGTGCTGCTCGTCCCAGCGCCGGCGCAGCTCCTCAAGCCGGGCGAAGCGCTCCCGTCGCGCGTCGTGGTACGTCGCGAAGCCGCCGCCGTGCACCCAGGTCGTGTTGCCGGCCGCACTCAGCTCGACCGTGACGACGCGGGTGGCCGTACGACTCAGCAGCTCGCGGTCGTGGGACACGTAGAGCACCGTCTTGGCCGACTCGGCGAGCCGCGCCTCCAGCCAGCGTTTGGCCGGCACATCGAGGAAGTTGTCGGGCTCGTCCAGCAGCAGCACCTCGTCCGGCCCGCGCAGCAGCGCCTCGAGCACCAGCCGCTTCTGTTCGCCGCCGGACAGCGTGGTGACGTCGCGCCAGCGGCAGTGGTCGTACGGCGTCCCGAGCGCCTCGGTCGTGCACACGTCCCAGAGCACCTCGGCGTCGTAGCCGCCGGCGTCGGCCCAGTCGGCGAGGGCCTGCGCGTAACCCAGCTGGGAGGGCTCGTCGTCGCGCTCCATCATGGCGAGCTCGGCGACTTCGAGGTCGGCGGCTGCAGCCCGCACGCCGGGCGGCGCGACCGAGAGGAGCAGGTCGCGGACGGTGGAGTCGTCACGGACGCTGCCGACGAACTGGCGCATCACGCCGAGCCCGCCGGTACGCGTCACCGCGCCACCGTGGGCGTCGAGGTCGCCGGCGACGATGCGCAGCAGCGTCGTCTTACCCGAGCCGTTGGCACCGACGAGCGCGACCTTGGCGCCGTCGCCCACCCGGAAGGAGACGTCGCTCAGCAGTGCACGCCCGTCCGGCAGGACGTACGACACCCCGTTGACATCGACGTGACCCACGAGCGTCAGTCTGCGGCGTGCGAGTCACCGTCAGCCATCCATTTGCTCACGAGCCAAAGATGAGGTCCCCCATTGGCCCGTCCGCTTGCAAGACTGTGTGGGGTCCGCTGAGTACGGGGCGCACGATCTGTGCTGTGAGCTCTCTCCTGGTGACGCCGTCGTCGGTGCCGTGATGGCCGCAGCCGCTGTAGCGCAGGTAGACCTCCTGGGTGGCCCCGCTGGCCTCGATCCGCAAGACGATGATCTCGTCGCCATACACCTCAAAGCTGCATTCCTTGCTGTTGGGACCGCTCCCAGCCGGGGCTGCAGTGATCGCGGCCACTAGACGGCGGGCGGTCTCGCGGTCCAGCCGGCTGGATGAGATGAGCGGGTCGGGGAGAACGTCCCTCAGGCTATAGCGGCACACCGCCGCACCCGTGACGTTCTCGACCGCTTCCAGGCCGCCAGTCGTCGGGTCAGGCCGCTTGCTTGGTTCGGCCGAAATGGCGTGCTGGACAGGACAGCTGTTGGCATCCACGTGCTCGATCTCACGAATGGAAGCGAGGATCGCGTTTCGGAGGTCGGCGTCGTCAGAAAAGACAGTGACCGGGACCCCGCCTCGCAGAGTTTGCACCTCGAACCATCCGTGGCCTGCGGGGCGCGTGACCTCCTCTCCTTCCGCCAGGTCGCCAGCAAGAAGGTCACCTAGCCAGACATAGGGAGCTCGCTCCGACAGCACGGGGAAGGGGTTCGAGCAGCCGATGGCGGGGATGACGCCGCCATCAGGCCGGCCGACGTACGCGCCGCTGTTGATGTCCAGGCACGGCGGCCAACCGGTGGTCCCCCAGCCCCAGCCGTCGGGGACCTGGAGCTGGATGCCGCGATAGGACTCCCAGCGCCAGCCCTCCGGCGCCGGCTCGACGGTGTCATCGCGACGTGTGTCATCGCGAGGTGATTCGTCCGCTACCGGCACTTCGACCAGGTCACGCGCCATCAACTGAACACCGATCGGCACACCAGCGGCGAGGACGGCCGCCACCGCGCAGGCGGCGACCACGCCGGTGGCGCGCCGGCGCCGGGCGCGGCCACGTACCCGCTCGGCCATGCCCGGCACGCTGGGCGCCTCGCCGGCGCGGGCGGCAAGCGTCCGTTCCAGCAACACCGCAGCGCGGTCCTCACGATCAGCCATGACCGTCCACCTCCTCCTGAGCGAGCACCCTGACGGCGCAACGCCTCCAGCGCTCGCGAGATCTGGGAGCGCACCGTCCCCTCCGCGCAACCGAGGATCGCGGCAATCTCACGGTCGGGGAGCCCCTCGTAGAACCGCAGGACGACCGCCGCCCGTTGTCGCGCCGGCAGCCCGCGCACCAACACCCAGGCGGCCTGCTCCTCCGTGACCCCGACCGCGAGGTCTGCCACTGCGACGTCCCGCACGACCTCGACCGGCGTCTCCCGACGCACGAACCTTCGCCAGCGGGAGACATCGGCGTTGACGATCATCCGGCGGACGTACGCCTCGGGGTCGTCAGCGCGCACGATGCGCCGCCAGCGCGAGCACGCCGCAACCAGCGCGTCCTGCACGGCCTCCTCGGCGCGGCTGGCGTCGCCGGTGAGGAGGTAGGCGAAGCGCAGCAGCGCCGGCCCCCGGGCGTGAACCCACGCCTCGAAGTCGGGCGCCCCCTCCACGGCCGGCGCCTCCACCGCTGCCTCCACGAACTACCGACGCTGCGGCAGACTTGAACGTTGCATGCCGGATGGCCGTACCCGCTGATGATCTCGCCCGCTAGCCCGCCCCGACCCCGCATCAGGTCGCACGAGAGCGCACCCCACGTCACATCGATCAAGCGGCCAGGACGTCCAGCGGCTGATCGATGCGGCGAAAGGTGCGGATATCCGCACCCAGAGACGCGTGGATCATGGAGATGCAACGGTCCCTACATGATCCATGCGCCGAAGGGTGCGATCTCCTGTCATTGACCGCCATTTGCGGTCGGGGAGCGCAGTTGACTGGGCTCCGTGACCGGAGACGGCGATCTTTGTCCGCGGGGTTGCGCCGGCTCAGCCGGGGCGCACCCGCAGGATGCGGTAGCCCTTGCGGCTGGCGTGCCGCTCGCATGCATAGCCTTGCTCCTGCAGCCACCGCTGCAGCGGGTCTGAGCCGAGGTGGCGGGAGACCACAAGCCAGGCGCTCCCCGCCGGCGTCAGGCGAGGCAGCCAGGTGAGCAGCAGGTCATGCAGCACCGCCTTGCCCACGCGGATCGGCGGGTTGGACCAGATGCCGTCGAACACGGCATCGGCGGGTACGGCCTCCGGCCGGGTCACCCGCACCCGTTCGGCGACGCCGAGCGCCGCAGCGTTGGCCCGCGTCAGCTCGAGCGCCCGCTCGTTGACGTCGACCGCCCACACCGTCGCCCGCGGTGCCCGAGTGGCGAGCACGCAGGCGATCGGCCCGAAGCCGCAGCCGAGGTCAAGGTACGTGCGCGCGTCCGGTGGGCTCGGGGTCTCGCGCAGCAGGACGGCCGTACCAGGGTCGAGCCGGTCGGCGGAGAAGACGCCGCCGGCGCTCGCCATCCGCCACTGGCGCCCGTCCATCCCAAAGCTCACCTCGCGCCGCTGTGTCGGCGCGGACGGGTCGGTGGAAAAGTAGTGCTCCCCGCTCACGCCGGCGCCCGCAGCCGTCGACTGCTCGCGGCCTGGGCACCGAGGTCGGCGTCGGCCGGGTAGCGGACCTCCTCGAGGGTGAGCCCATGCGCAGGGGCGACCGTCACTGCGCTGTCGCGGACACCAGCCGCCAGCACATGGCCCGGCCAGTCCACCGGTCGGCGGCCGTCGCCGACGGCAAGCAGGGCGCCCACCAGCGCTCGCACCATGGAGTGGCAGAACGCGTCGGCCTCGACATCGGCGACCGCCAGCCCCGCCGGCTCGCGCGACCAGCGCAGCCGGTGCAGGGTGCGGACTGTGCTCGCACCCTCCCGACGGCGGCAGAACGCAGCGAAGTCGTGCTCGCCCAGCAGGGCGGCCGCGGCCGCGTCCATCGCGGCGACGTCGAGCCGGCGGTCGTGCCAGAGCACGTCGCGGCGGCGTAGGGGGTCGACGCCCCAGGCCGTGTCGGCCACCCGGTAGGCGTAGCGCCGCGACAGTGCGGAGAATCGCGCGTCGAACCCAGGCGGCGCGGGGCCGACCGCCCGGACGCGGATGTCGGGGGGCAGCAGCCCGGCGAGCCGGCGTACCACCCGCTGCTCCGACCGGTGCTCCGGCTGGTGCTCCGGCTGATGCTCCGGCTGGTCCACGGGTCGCCGCCCGGTCGGTGTCCCCGCCGCCGCGGCCTGCCACGCCGCGAGCGCGACGTTGGCGTGGGCGACCTGTCCGCGGGCGTGCACCCCCGCGTCGGTCCGCCCGGCGACGGTGAGCACCGGCGGCGGGTCCAGGCGCAGCACTCGCGCGAGTGCGCCCTGCAGGACCCCCTGCACCGTACGGCGTCCCGGCTGGGCCGCCCAGCCGGAGAACTCGCTGCCGTCGTACGCCACGTCCAGGCGTACGCGCACCACCTCGCTGTCGGTCACCGGCAGCGGCACGCGGGCACCGGCTCGGCGCCGGTCGGGCGCTCCGAGATCAGGCCTCGCGCTCCCCGCCGGAGCGGTCGACGGCCTCGTCGACGGCATCGAGGGCGAGCTCAGCCGCCTGCTCCGCCTCCGGGGTGCCGGCCTCGTCGGCCGCCTCCTCCGCGGCGGTCGCGGCGTCGACCGCGCCCTCGACATCGCCGGCCGCAGCCGCCTCCTGTGCTCGCTCGACCTCGACGACCGCGGCCTCCTCGGCGCTGTCCGGCACCGGTGGAGCGGTCGGCGTCACCGGCGTTGTCGCCGACGTGGGTCTCATCCGCGTGAGCCTGCTCGCACCGGTGCGCTCGGCTGCCGCCCGCCGGGTGGCGCCCTCGGCCTCAGCGACGGTGCGCTCGGCCAGCGCCTCGACCAGCTCGATCACCGCCATGGGCGCGTTGTCGCCGCGGCGCGGGCCGATCTTGGTGATGCGGGTGTAGCCACCGTGGCGGTTCTCGTAGCGCGGGCCGATCTGCGTGAACAGCACGTGCACGACGCCCTTGTCACGGATGACGCGCAGCACCTGCCGGCGCGCGTGCAGGTCGCCCTGCTTGGCCTTGGTGATCAGCCGCTCCGCGTACGGGCGCAGCCGCCGCGCCTTGGCCTCAGTGGTCGTAATCCGGCCGTGCTCGAACAACGCGGTGGCGAGCCCCGCGAGCAGCAGGCGCTGGTGGGCCGGGCCGGCCCCGAGCCGGGCGCCTTTGGTTGGGGTGGGCATGGTGATCGCTCCTCGCTCGGCTCAGCCTCAGTACTGCTCGGTCTCGACGTAGCCGGCGTCGTCGTCCTCGTAGCTGTCCAGGACGGCACTCGGGTCGAACCCGGGCGGGCTGTCCTTGAGCTGCAGGCCCATCCCGTGCAGCTTGGCCTTGACCTCGTCGATCGACTTGGCCCCGAAGTTGCGGATGTCCAACAGGTCGGCCTCGCTGCGCGCGATCAGCTCGCCCACGGTGTGGATGCCCTCGCGCTTGAGGCAGTTGTACGACCGCACGGTCAGCTGCAGGTCCTCGACCGGCAGAGCCAGGTCGGCGGCCAGCTGTGCGTCGACCGGCGAAGGGCCGATCTCGATGCCCTCGGCCTCGACGTTGAGCTCGCGGGCGAGGCCGAACAGCTCGACCAGTGTGGTGCCCGCGCTGGCCACGGCGTCGCGGGGGCGCATCGACGGCTTGGTCTCCACGTCGACGACCAGCCGGTCGAAGTCGGTGCGGCCCTCGACGCGGGTCGCCTCCACCTTGTAGGTGACCTTGAGCACTGGGGAGTAGATCGAGTCGACCGGGATGCGGCCGATCTCGGCGTCCGCACGCTTGTTCTGCACCGCGGACACGTAGCCCCGACCGCGCTCGACGGTGAGCTCCATCTCGAGCTTGCCCTTGTCGTTGATGGACGCGATGCGCAGGTCGGGGTTGTGCACCTCGACACCGGCGGGCGGAGCGATGTCGGCGGCGGTGACCTCCCCTGGCCCCTGCTTGCGCAGGTACATCGTGACCGGCTCGTCGTGCTCGGAGCTCACCACGAGCTCCTTGAGGTTGAGGATCATGTCCGTGACGTCGTCCTTGACGCCCGGCACGGTGGTGAACTCGTGCAGCACGCCCTCGATCCGTACGCCGGTGATCGCCGCCCCCGGGATCGAGGAGAGCAACGTGCGGCGCAGCGAGTTGCCGAGGGTGTAGCCGAAGCCCGGCTCCAACGGCTCGATGACGAACCGGGCGCGGACGTCGTCGACCGGCTCCTCGGACAGGGTCGGACGCTGGGTGATGAGCACTAGTGGTTCCTTCCCGCGGCGCCCGCCATATGACGCCGCGAACGGGTGAACTGCTTGGAGTGGAGCTGCTTCGGAGTGGGACTACTTGGAGTAGAGCTCGACGACGAGCTGCTCCTGGACCGGCGTGTCGATCTGCTGCCGGGTGGGCAGCTGGTGGACGAGGATGCGCATGCGAGAGGGCAGCACCTCCAGCCACGCGGGCGTGGGGCGCTCGCCGTGCGTCTCGCGCGCAACGATGAACGGGGTCATCTCCGCCGACTTGGGACGTACGTCGATGACGTCGTGCGGGGACACGCGGTAGCTCGGCACGTTGACCTTCTGGCCGTTGACGACGAAGTGGCCGTGGACCACGAGCTGGCGCGCGTGCTTGCGCGTACGGGCGAAGCCGGAACGGTAGGCGACGTTGTCGAGGCGGGACTCGAGGATCTGCAGCAGGTTGTCACCGGTCTTGCCGGAGCGACGGCTGGCCTCCTCGAAGTACCGACGGAACTGCTTCTCCAGCACGCCGTAGGTGTAGCGCGCCTTCTGCTTCTCGCGCAGCTGGAGCAGGTACTCGCTCTCCTTGATGCGGCCGCGCCCGTGCTGACCTGGGGGGTACGGGCGTCGCTCGAACGCCTTGTCGCCCCCGACGAGATCGATGCCGAGGCGGCGGGACTTCTTGGTGACAGGACCGGTGTAGCGGGCCATGCTCCCTCTCTCGCTCTCTCTTTCGGAGGTCGGGGGTCAGACGCGGCGGCGCTTGGGCGGACGGCAGCCGTTGTGCGGCTGGGGCGTGACGTCTTGGATCGAGCCCACCTCCAGGCCGACGGCCTGCAGCGAGCGGATCGCGGTCTCCCGGCCGGAGCCGGGCCCCTTGACGAGCACGTCGACCTTGCGCATCCCGTGCTCCTGGGCGCGGCGGCCCGCTGACTCGGCGGCCATCTGGGCGGCGAAGGGCGTGGACTTGCGCGAGCCCTTGAAGCCGACCTGACCAGCGCTGGCCCAGGCGATCACTGCCCCGGTGGGGTCGGTGATCGACACGATCGTGTTGTTGAACGTGCTCTTGATGTGCGCGACGCCGTACGCGACGTTCTTTTTCTCCCGGCGGCGCACCTTCTTGGCGCCGGGAGCCTGACGGGTCCGGGGGGGCATGCGTTCTCCGTTGTCTGCGGCCGGTACGAGGGACGGGCTGGGCTACTTCTTGGCTGGCTTCTTCTTGCCGGCCACGGCCTTGCGCGGGCCCTTGCGACCGCGGGCGTTGGTGTGCGTGCGCTGCCCGCGGACGGGCAGCCCGCGGCGGTGCCGGATGCCCTGGTACGACCCGATCTCGACCTTGCGCCGGATGTCGCCCTGCACCTCGCGGCGCAGGTCGCCCTCGATCCGGTAGCTGGCCTCGATCCAGTCGCGGAGCTTGACCAGCTCCTCGTCACCGAGGTCCTTGACGCGCATGTCCGGGCTGACCCCGGTCTGCGCGAGCGTCTCCTGGGCGCGGGTCCGGCCGATGCCGAACACGTAGGTGAGCGCGACCTCGATGCGCTTGTCGCGCGGGAGATCGACGCCGACAAGGCGTGCCATGCGGCCTGCTGTCTCCTTCACTGATCGGAGGTTTCGGTCGCACGACGTCCCGGCTCGCGCCGGGCCCCGGCCTCCGTGCCGGGGGTGGTCCCGCCGAGGCGGGCTGTCGCTGCGATGCGGGCCGTACGCACTCAGCCCTGGCGTTGCTTGTGCCGCAGGTTCGTGCAGATCACCATGACCCGGCCGTGGCGGCGGATCACCTTGCACTTGTCACACATGGGTTTGACGCTCGGCTTGACCTTCATGGGCTCACTTGTAGCGGTAGACGATGCGACCCCGGGTGAGGTCGTACGGACTGAGCTCGACGACCACCCGGTCCTGCGGAAGGATCCGGATGTAGTGCTGGCGCATCTTGCCCGAGATGTGCGCGAGAACCTTGTGCCCGTTGGACAACTCGACCCGGAACATCGCGTTCGGGAGAGCTTCGGCCACGGTGCCCTCGATCTCGATGACGCCGTCCTTCTTGGGCATGTCCTCGCTTCTCGTGTCCGCGCTTGTCGTCGACCCAGGGCAGGCGGATCTCGAGGACAGGCTCGACCTCCCTCTCCCGGGCGCGCAAGGCGCGCGGCGGAAGCAGCCGCTGGGCACGACGAGACTGGCCCACGAGGACCGAGGCGGCAGTCTACGCCACCGGGGCGGGCGTTCCCAAACGCGCGCGTGCGGGGGACGTGGCCCCCTCGGCGGCGGACCCGCCGTCAGACCGCGGCGGAGCGCAGCCGCTGGGCGCCCCCGTCGAGGGCGGTGAGCACCCACGGCCCTTCGGCGGTCACCGCCACGGTGTGTTCGAAGTGCGCCGACCAGGCACCGTCGAGCGTGCGTACGGTCCAGCCGTCGGCGAGCACCTCGCTGTACGGCGACCCGAGCACGAGCATCGGCTCCACCGCGAGCACCGCCCCCGGCTGGAGCTGCGGGCCACGGCCGCGCATCCGGTGGTTGGGCACGTGCGGGTCCTCGTGCAGCCGCGTCCCGATCCCGTGGCCGGTGTAGTCCGCGAGGATGGCGTAGCGGCCGGCGACCCATGCCTCGACCGCCGCACCGATGTCGTACAGCCGTCCCCCGGGGCGGGCGGCGGACAGGCCAGCCCACAGCGCCTCCTCGGTCACCCGCAGCAGCTGCCGCACCTCGGCGCTGACGCTGGAGGCGGCGCCGACCGGCACCGTGAACGCCGCGTCGCCGTGCCAGCCGTCCACGATCGCTCCGCAGTCGACCGACAGCAGGTCGCCCTCGCGCAGCACCCGGTCGGAGGGGATGCCGTGCACGACCTCGTCGTTCAGCGAGGTGCACAGCGTGGCGGGGAAGCCGTGGTAGCCCAGGAACGACGGCAAGGCCCCGCGGGCTCGAATCTCCGCCTCGGCGAGCTCGTCCAGCGCCCGGGTGGTGACGCCGGGACGCACCGCCTCGCGGACGACGGCCAGCGTCTCGGCGACCACGAGGCCGGCGGCGCGCATGGCCACGACCTGGGTCCGGGATTTGACGGGGATCCCGCGGGTGCGCAACACCGGCGGGCCGTCAGCGCGCGCTGTCGAGGGCAACCACCGCGCGCTCGGTGACCTCCTCGACCGGACCGTCACCCGACACCTGGACGAGGACACCGCGGTTGGCGTAGAGCTCGAGCAGCGGAGCGGTCTGCTCGGCGTAGACCTCCAGCCGGCGGCGGATGACGTCCTCGGTGTCGTCCGTGCGCCCCTCGACCTCGGCGCGCCGCAGCAGCCGGGAGACGACCTCCTCGACCTCGACGCTCAGCTGCAGGACCCGGTCGAGCTTGGTGTGCCGCTGGGCGAGGATCCCGTCCAGGACCTCGACCTGGGCCAAAGTGCGGGGATACCCGTCCAGCAGGAAGCCGCCGCGCACGTCATCCTCGGCGAGGCGTTCACGCACCATCTCGTTGGTGAGGCTGTCCGGCACGTACTCGCCGGCGTCCATGAACCCCTTGGCCTGCAACCCGAGCCTGGTCCCCCTGGCCACGCTCGCGCGGAAGATGTCCCCGGTGGAGATGGCGGGGATCGACAGCCGCTCGGCGATGACCGCCGCCTGCGTCCCCTTGCCCGCACCGGGCGGCCCCATGATGAGCAGCCGCATCAGCGCAGGAAGCCCTCGTAGTTGCGCTGCTGCAGCTGGCTCTCGATCTGCTTGACCGTCTCCAGGCCGACGCCGACCATGATCAGGATGCTCACCCCACCGAAGGGGAAGTTCTGGTTGGCGTTGATGAGCACGATCGCGATCAGCGGGATGAGGCTGATGAGAGCGAGATAGAGGCTGCCCGGCGCGGTGAGCCGGGAGAGCACGTAGTCGAGGTACTCCTCGGTCGGCTTGCCGGCCCGGATGCCGGGGATGAACCCGCCGTACTTCTTCATGTTGTCGGCGACCTCCTTCGGGTTGAAGGTGATCGCGACGTAGAAGTAGGTGAAGAAGATGATGAGCGCAAAGAACGTGACCATGTAGACCGGGTGGGCACCGGTGACGAAGTAGCGCTGCAGCCACACCGACCAGGTGGAGTCCGGACCCGCGACGTTGGACGCCAGCAGCGGCAGGTAGAGCATCGACGAGGCGAAGATCACCGGGATGATGCCCGCCTGGTTGACCTTGAGCGGGATGTACGTCGACGAGCCGCCGTACATGCGCCGCCCGATCATCCGCTTGGCGTACTGCACGGGGACCCGCCGCTGCGCCTGCTCGACGAAGATCACCGCGGCGATGGTCACCAGGCCGATCGCGCAGACCACGAAGAAGATGCCCCAGCCCTGCTGTACCTGGATCTGCCACAGCGCGGTCGGGAAGTAGGCGACCACCGAGGTGAAGATGAGGACGGACATGCCGTTGCCGACGCCCCGGTCGGTGATCAGCTCGCCGAACCACATGATGACCGCGGTGCCTGCGGTCATCGTGATGACCATCGTGGCCAGGGTAAGGATGCCCTCGTCGGGGATGAGGTCCTCCCGGCAAGTCGGGAAGATCTGTCCCGCGCGGGCCAGCGCGATGATGCCGGTGGACTGGAGAACCGCCAGGCCTATCGTGAGGTAGCGGGTGTACTGGGTGATCTGCGCGTAGCCGGACTGGCCCTCCTTCTTGAGGGCCTCCAACCGCGGGATCACGACCGTGAGCAGCTGCAGGATGATGCTCGCGGTGATGTACGGCATGATCCCCAGCGCGAAGACGGCCAACTGCAGCAGCGCCCCGCCGGAGAACAGGTTGATCAGCCCGTAGACCCCGGTGTTGCCCGCCGCCTGCACGCAGGCGTCAACCGCGCGAGCGTCCACGCCGGGGGTTGGGACGACCGACCCGAGCCGGAAGAGCGCAATCATGCCGAGCGTGAAGAGCAGCTTGCGGCGCAAGTCGGGCGTGCGGAACGCCTGGGCGAACGCGGTGAGCACTGGTCCCTCCTGCGCGCCGCCCGGGCGGCGGTGCGGTGGTTGCGACGATAACAGCGGCGCGACGCCTGGCGCCGCCCAGGCAAGCTGGCCTGCCGGCGGGCCCGGCCTCGGTCAGAGCACGGTGACGCTGCCCCCGGCTGCCTCGATCTTCTCGCGCGCCGCCGCGGAGAACGCGTGCGCGCTGATCTGCAGCACCCCGGAGATCTCCCCGGTGCCGAGCACCTTGACCGGCCTCTCGGGGCGCACTGCACCCCTGGCCGCGAGCGCCTCCACGTCGACCACGCCGCCGTCGGGGTACAGCGCGGCGAGCCGATCCAGGTTGACGACCTGGTACTCCACCCGGAACGGGTTCTTGAAGCCCTTGAGCTTGGGCAGCCGCATGTGCAGCGGCATCTGGCCGCCCTCGAAGGCCGCCGGCACCTGGTAGCGGGCCTTGGTGCCCTTGGTACCGCGACCCGCGGTCTTGCCCTTGGAGGCCTCGCCCCGACCCACGCGGGTCTTCGCCGTACGGGCTCCCGGGGCGGGACGCAGATGATGGGGCTTGAGTGTCACGTCAGTCGACCTCCTCCACGGTGACCAGGTGGTCGACCGTGCTCACCATGCCGCGGATCTCGGGTCGGTCCTCCTTGACCACGACGTCGCCAATGCGCTTGAGCCCGAGGCTGCGCAGCGTTTCGCGCTGTGATTTCGTCCCGCCAATGCCGCTCTTGAGCTGGCGGACCTTGAGCCGGGGCATCACGCACCCACCCCGGCCCGGGCCCGCAACAGGGCTGCCGGTGCGACGTCCTCGAGCGGCAGGCCCCGCCGGGCGGCCACCTGCTCGGGGCGCTCGAGTCCGCGCAGCGCCGCCACCGTCGCGTGGACGATGTTGATGGCATTGGACGAGCCAAGCGACTTGGACAGGACGTCATGGATGCCGGCGCACTCGAGGACGGCCCGCACCGGCCCTCCGGCGATCACTCCGGTACCGGGTGCTGCCGGACGCAGCAGCACTACACCGGCAGCCTTCTCGCCCTGAATCGGGTGCGGGATCGTCCCCTGGATGCGGGGGACCTTGAAGAAGTGCTTCTTAGCCTCCTCGACACCCTTGGCGATGGCCGCCGGCACCTCCTTGGCCTTGCCGTAGCCGACGCCCACCGTGCCGTCGCCGTCACCGACCACGACGAGCGCGGTGAAGCTGAAGCGCCGACCGCCGCGGTGCACCTTGGCGACACGGTTGATGGCGACGACGCGCTCGAGGTAGGCGGTCTTCTCGGCCGCCCCGTCGCGACGATTGTCGCGGTCACGGCGGTCGCGGCGCTCGCCGCCGCCGCCGGTACGGCGTTGCGGTCCAGCCATCAGGTGTTCCTCTCCTGGTCCTTGCTCGTGTCCGTGCTCGTGTCGGTGCTCGTGGCTGTGCTCGGGAGCTGCGCGATCAGAATGCGAGCCCCCCCTCACGGGCGCCCTCTGCAACGGCGGCGACCCGGCCGTGGTAGCGGTTGCCGGCACGGTCGAACACGACGGTCTCGATGCCCGCGGCCCGGGCGCGCGCAGCAACGAGCTCGCCGACCTTGCGGGCCTTGCGGGTCTTGTCGTCCGCGCCGCCGCGCAGGTCGTCCTCGACGGTCGAGGCGGCGACGAGGGTCCGCCCGCTGGTGTCGTCGACGACCTGGGCGTGCATGTGCCGCAGCGTCCGGGTGACCACCAGCCGCGGTCGCTGGCTGGTCCCCGACAGCTTCTTGCGGACGCGAAACGCGCGGCGTTGCCGGGCCGCCGCCTTGTCGCGGCGGGCGGTGCCACCGCGCTTCAGGGTGACGCTCATCCTTACCTCTTCCCCGCCTTTCCGACCTTGCGGCGGACCTGCTCGCCGGCGTAGCGGATGCCCTTGCCCTTGTAGGGCTCGGGTCGCCGCAGCTTGCGGATGTTGGCCGCGACCTCGCCGACCTTCTGCTTGTCGATGCCCTGGACGCCGAAGCGCGTCGGACCGTCGACGACGAAGCTGATGCCCTCCGGTGGCTCCACGGTGATCGGGTGGCTGAAGCCCAGCGCAAACTCCAGGGCCGAACCCCGCGGGATGACGCGGTACCCGACGCCGACGATCTCGAGCCGCTTCTCATAGCCCTGGGTGACTCCCTGGACCATGTTGGCCACCAGTGTGCGGGTGAGACCGTGCAGGGCGCGGGACTGCCGCTCGTCGTCGGGTCGGGTCACCGCCAGGGTCCCCTCGCCAGTCGGCGCCACGTCGATGCCCCCGGCGAGGGTGTGGGAGAGCGTTCCGCGTGGACCCGACACGGTGACCTTGCGTCCCTCGATCGTGACGTCGACACCGTCGGGCACGGGTACGGCGAGCTTGCCGATGCGCGACATGACTGTTCCTCCCCGCCTTACCAGACGTAGGCGAGGACTTCCCCACCCACGCCCTTCTTGGCCGCCTGCCGGTCGGTCAGCAGCCCTTGCGACGTCGAGATGATCGCCACCCCGAGACCGCCGAGCACCTTGGGCAGGTTGGTTGACTTGGCGTACACCCGCAGCCCGGGCTTGGAGACCCGGCGCAGCCCGGCGATCGAGCGTTCGCGGCTCGGCCCGTACTTCAGCGTCAAGACCAGGGAGCGGCCGACGGTCCCGGCCGGCGGCTCCTCGACCCGCCAACCGGAGATGTAGCCCTCCTGTTGCAGGAGCTCCGCCAGGTTCGTCTTGATCCTGCTGTGCGGCATCGTGACGCTGTCGTGGTAGGCCGTATTGGCGTTGCGTAGACGGGCGAGCATGTCGGCGATCGGGTCGGTCATGGTCATCGGCGCTTAGCCGCCTTCCCGCCGTGGTTTCCGCGGTTACGGACCTCCGGCGATCGAAAAGGGAGGTAAGGGGTCACCAGCTGCTCTTGGTGACGCCGGGGAGCTCGCCCCGGTGCGCCATCTCGCGCAGGCACACCCGGCACAGGCCGAAGCGGCGGTAGACCGAGTGTGGGCGGCCGCAGCGCTGGCAGCGGGTGTAGGCGCGCACCGCGAACTTCGGCTTGCGCTGCGACTTGAGGACTAGGGCCTTCTTGGCCATCGGTCAGCTCTCCTTGAACGGGAAACCGAGGTGCCGAAGCAGTGCCCGGCCTTCCTCGTCGTTGCGGGCGCTCGTCACCACGGTGATGTCCATGCCCCGGACGCGGTCGATGCGGTCCTGATCGACCTCGTGGAACATCGACTGCTCGTTGAGGCCAAACGTGTAGTTGCCGCTGCCGTCGAACTGCCGCGGCGAGAGGCCGCGGAAGTCCCGGATCCGGGGCAGCGCCAACGCCAGCAGCCGGTCGAGGAACTCCCACATGCGGTCACCCCGCAGCGTGGCGTGCGCGCCGATCGGCATGCCCTCGCGCAGCTTGAACTGCGCGATCGACTTGCGGGCGCGGGTGACGGCCGGCCGCTGCCCGGTGATGACCGACAGGTCGCGAACCGCCCCTTCGATGAGCTTGGCGTCACGGGTTGCCTCACCAACCCCCATGTTGACGACCACCTTGGCGACGGTGGGCACCTGCATGACGTTGGCGTAGCCGAACTCCTCACGCAGCCGGGGCAGGATCTCCTGGCGGTAGCGCTGCTTGAGCCGCGGCATCGACGCCGTACCCGGGTCCGGGCCAGACGCAGGCGTCGTCTCGGGAGTGGGTCCGGTGGCCGCCGGATCGGTCGCCGTGGTCATCAGATGTCCTCACCGGTGCGCTTGGCGTACCGGACCTTGTTGCCGTTCTCGTCAACGCGGTAGCCGACACGGGTGCCCACGACCTGCCTGTTGCCGTCCCGCTCCACCTCGACGGCGAGCATCACGTTGGAGACGTGCACCGGTGCCTCCTGCGTCACGATGCCGCCGGTCTTGGCGCCGCGGGCCGTCTGTCCGATCTTGGTGTGCCGCTTGATGCGGTTGACGCCTTCGACCAGCACCTTGTCGCGGCGGGGGTACGCCTCGATGATCTTTCCGACGACACCCTTGTCCTTGCCGGCGATGACGATGACGCGGTCGCCCTTCTTGACCCGCATGTCAGAGCACCTCCGGGGCCAGCGAGATGATGCGCATGAACCGCTTCTCGCGCAGCTCGCGACCGACCGGCCCGAAGATGCGCGTTCCGCGGGGGTCGCCGCCCTCCCGGAGGATCACGGCGGCGTTCTCGTCAAAACGGATGTAGGAGCCGTCGGAGCGCCGGCGCTCCTTGACGGTGCGCACGACGACAGCCTTGACGACGTCACCCTTGCGGACGTTGCCGCCGGGGATCGCCTCCTTGACCGTCGCGACGATGACATCGCCGATGCCGGCGTAGCGCCGACCCGAGCCGCCGAGCACCCGGATGCACAGCAGCTCCCTGGCACCGGTGTTGTCGGCGACCCGTAGTCGCGACTCTTGCTGGATCACAACAGCTCTCCTGGTCTGGCGACCGGCTATCCGCCGGTCAGCGCTTCCCCGCCAGCTTGCGCACGGTGGGGACGGATCGGACTACTTGGCCTTCTCGACGACCTCGACGACGCGCCAGCGCTTCGTGGCGGACAGCGGGCGGGTCTCCATCAGCAGCACCCGGTCGCCCTCGGTGCAGCTGTTCTGCTCGTCGTGTGCCTTGAGCCTGGTGCGCCGCCGTACGACCTTGCCGTACAGCGGGTGCTTGTAGCGGTCCTCGACGGCGACCACGACGGTCTTGTCCATCTTGTCGCTGACGACGCGACCCTCGCGCACCTTGCGGAACCCACGCCGCTGGGTCACCTGCGGCGCGGCGGGTGTCGTGTCCTCACTTCTGTCCGTACTGCTCGTCTCACTCATGCGGGCTCTCCTGCGTCGTCTGCCATCACGGTGATGCCGAGCTCCCGCTCGCGCATGATCGTGTAGATACGGGCGATGTCGCGGCGTACGGACTTAAGCCCGCCGTGGCTCTCCAGCTGACCGGTCGCCCCCTGGAAGCGCAGGTTGAACAGCGCCTCCTTGGCCCGGCTCAGCTCCGCGGCCAGCTCGGCGTCGCTCTTGTCCCGCAGCGTCGCTGCGGCGAGATCGCCTGACTTGACTGCCATCAGAACTCACCTGCCTCGCGCCGGACGATCTTGCATTTCATCGGGAGCTTGTGGATGGCGCGGGTGAGGGCCTCGCGCGCGACCTTCTCGTTCGGGTAGGACAGCTCGAACATCACCCGTCCCGGCCGGACGTTCGCGATCCACCACTCCGGCGAGCCCTTGCCCGAGCCCATCCGGGTCTCGGCCGGCTTCTTGGTGAGGGGCCGGTCGGGATAGATGTTGATCCACACCTTTCCGCCACGACGGATGTGGCGGGTGATGGCGATACGCGCCGACTCGATCTGACGGTTGGTGACGTAGTGGCCCTCGACAGCCTGGATGCCGAAGTCGCCGAAGGCCAACGCCGTCCCACCTTTGGCGTTGCCGCGGCGAGTGGGATGGTGCTGCTTGCGGTGGCGCACCCTGCGGGGGATGAGCACGGTCACGCCTCCTGCGGGGCGGTCTGGGCGGGGACGGGGGTTACCGGGGTTTCGGCGGGGCCGGCCGCTGCGGTGGTTGCCGCCGCTTCGGCCGGCTGCGCGGCGGGCAGCTCGGCTCCTTCACGCGTCGGTCGGCGGCGTTCCGGGCGGCGGCGCTGCTGCACCCGCGCCTGCACTGCAGCCGCCTCCCGTTCCGCCCGGGTGCCGGTGACGTCGCCGCGGTAGATCCACACCTTGACGCCGATGCGCCCGAACGTCGTGCGTGCCTCGTAGAGCCCGTAGTCGATGTCGGCGCGCAGCGTGTGCAGCGGCACCCGGCCCTCGCGGTAGAACTCGGTGCGGCTCATCTCGGCACCACCGAGTCGACCGGACACCTGCACCCGGATCCCCTTGGCGCCGGCACGCATACCGGTCTGGATGGCCTTGCGCATCGCGCGGCGGAAGGAGACACGCGCGGAGAGCTGCTCGGCGACGCCTTGGGCGACGAGTTGGGCGTCCACCTCCGGGGCCTTGACCTCGAGGATGTTGAGCTGCACCTGCTTGCCGGTGAGCTTTTCGAGGTCGCCGCGGATGCGGTCGGCCTCGGCGCCGCGGCGGCCGATGACGATGCCCGGGCGGGCGGTGTGGATGTCGACGCGGACGCGGTCGCGGGTGCGCTCGATCTCGACCTTGGAGATCCCAGCGCGTTCCATCCCCCGCGACATGAGCCGCCGGATCGCCACGTCCTCCTTGACGTAGTCGGAGTACAGCTTGTCGGCGTACCAGCGGCTGACGAAGTCGGTCGTGATCCCCAGCCGGAACCCGTGCGGGTTGACCTTCTGTCCCACTAGCGGGTCCTCCTGTTGGTGATTGCGGTGGCCCCGCTCCGGGGGCGACCGGGGGTCGCGGCGGCGGTTGCCGGCTCTCGGTCGGGTTGGACGACGATGGTGATGTGGCTGGTCCGCTTGCGGATGCGGAACGCGCGACCTTGAGCGCGTGGCCGGAAGCGCTTCATCGTGGACCCCTCGTCCACGAACGCCTTGGTGACGACCAGCCGGGAGGTGTCGAGGTGCTCTCCGGCCTCGGCGTTGGCCACGGCGCTGGCAAGCACCTTGCGGACGGTGACCGCGACCTCCTGCGGGGCGTAGGCGAGGACGGCGAGCGCCTCCTCGGCCGGGAGGCCGCGGACGACGTCGACCACACGCCGGGCCTTCTGCGGGGTGGCCCGGACGAACCGCGCGGTCGCGTAGGCACCTGGCTGGTCGCCCAGCAGGCTCTCCCTACGGGCGCTGACGCGCCGGCGTTCGGTGGCAGTCATGATCTGGCGGCTTCCTCTGGTACGGAGGTGGTGACGGGCGTGCTTGCGGACAGTTCGACGGGCAGGACAGGCGGGACAGGCATGGCTTAGCGGCGCCGGGCGCGCCGGTCGTCCTTCTCGTGGCCGCGGAAGGTACGGGTGGGCGCGAACTCGCCGAGCTTGTGACCCACCATCGAGTCGGTGATGAAGACCGGTACGTGCTTGCGGCCGTCGTGAACGGCGATGGTGTGGCCGATCATCGCCGGCACGATCATGGACCGCCGCGACCAGGTCTTGATCACGTTCTTGGTGCCCCGGTCGTTCTGGACGTCCACCTTGGTCATCAGGTGACCGTCCACGAAGGGACCCTTCTTCAAGCTGCGTGGCATCGCCCCGACTCCTCTCAGCGCTTCTTGCCGGACCGGCGGCGGCGGACGATGAACTGGTCGCTGCTCTTGCGGCGGCGTCGGGTACGGCCCTCCGGCTGGCCCCACGGGCTCACCGGGTGCCGCCCGCCGGAGGACTTGCCCTCTCCACCCCCGAGGGGGTGGTCGACGGGGTTCATGGCGACGCCACGCACCGTCGGGCGCCTCCCCTTCCAGCGCATCCGACCCGCCTTGCCCCAGTTGATGTTGGACTGCTCGGCATTGCCGACCTCACCGATGGTGGCCCGGCAGCGCGCGTCGACGTTGCGGATCTCGCCCGAGGGCATCCGCAGCTGGGCGAGGGAGCCTTCCTTGGCCACCAGCTGCACGCTGGCGCCGGCCGAACGGGCGATCTTGGCGCCGCCGCCCGGGCGCAGCTCGATGGCGTGCACGACGGTGCCGACCGGGATGTTGCGCAGCGCCAGGTTGTTGCCAGGCTTGATGTCCGCGCCGGGGCCGGCCTCGACCTGAGCGCCCTGCCGCAGGCGCTGGGGCGCCAGGATGTAGCGCTTGTCACCGTCGCGGTAGTGCAGCAGCGCGATGCGCGCGGTGCGGTTGGGGTCGTACTCGATGTGCGCCACGGTCGCCGGAACACCGTCCTTGTCGGCGCGGCGGAAGTCGATGACCCGGTAGGCGCGCTTGTGTCCGCCCCCGTGGTGGCGCGTGGTGATCCGCCCGGAGTTGTTGCGCCCGCCCTTCTTGGGCAGCGGACGCAGCAGCGACTTCTCCGGCTCGCTGCGGGTGACCTCGACGAAGTCGGCGACGGTCGCCCCACGGCGCCCCGGCGTCGTCGGCTTGTACCTGCGGATTCCCATACGGATGTGTCCCTCGTAAGCGTGGCGCGCCGGCTAGCTGACCGGTCCGCCGAAGATGTCGATGCGCTGGCCCTCGGCGACGCTGACGATCGCCCGCTTGGTGGACTTGCGCTGGCCCACCCCGAAGCGCGTGCGCCGGCGCTTGCCTGCGCGGTTCAGCGTGTTGACGCCGGTGACCCGGACGCCGAACACCTGCTCCACCGCAATCTTGATCTCGGTCTTGTTGGCCCCCGGGCGGACGAGGAACGTGTACTTGTTCTCGTCCAGCAGCCCATAGCTCTTCTCCGAGATGACCGGAGCGAGCAGCACGTCCCGGGGGTTCCTTCCGGTGGCGCTCACTGGACCGCCTCCCCTTGGTCGTCGTCGCGGGGGTCACCCTGGCCGGGGAGCGCGCTGGCCCCGGTGCCGGTGCTGGTAGCCAATGGCGCACCTTGGCCGCGTGCCGGGGCCGCCAGGAAGGCCTCGAGCGCAGCACGGGTGAACACGATGTCGTCGCAGCAGAGGACGTCGTAGGTGTTGAGCTGATCGGCGAAGAGCAGGTGCACCCGATCGACGTTGCGCAGGCTCTTCCAAGTCACCTGGTCGCCTCGCTCGACCACCACGAGCACCCGGCGCCGCCCGCTCAGGGAGTCGAGTACCCCGAGCGCTTCCCTGGTCGAGGGGAGGGCCGATGAGACGAAGGTCGACACGACGTGGACCCGAGCGTTGCGCGCCCGGTCGGACAGGGCCTGGCGCAGGGCTGCGGCTCGCATCTTCTTGGGCGTGCGTTGCGAGTAGTCGCGCGGCGAGGGACCGTGGACGATCCCGCCACCGGTGAACTGCGGAGCGCGGATCGAGCCCTGGCGCGCCCGCCCCGTGCCCTTCTGGCGGTACGGCTTGGCCCCACCGCCGGACACCTGACCGCGGCTCTTGGTCGAGTGCGTCCCCGCCCGGGCGGCCGCCAGCTGGGCCACCACCACCTGATGGACAAGCGGCACGTTGAGCGGGACATCGAAGATCTCCGCCGGCAGCTCGATGCTGCCCTCACTGCCGCCGTCAGGGGTGCGGACGTCGAGCGCTGTCGCGGCTGTCATCCGCCGGCCTCCCTAGCGGGGCCCTTGGCAGCGGTACGAACCAGGACGAGCCCACCGTTCGGTCCGGGCACCGCGCCGCGGACGAGCAGCAACCCCCTGTCGACGTCCACCGCGTGGACGGTGAGGTTCTGTGTGGTCACCGTGACCCCGCCCATGCGCCCGGCCATCCGCTGGCCGCGGAAGACCCGACCCGGGGTGGCGCAGCCGCCGATGGAGCCCGGCGAGCGGTGCTTGCGCTTGACCCCGTGAGAGGCGCGCAGGCCGGAAAAGCCGTGCCGCTTCATGACGCCGGCGAAGCCCTTGCCCTTGCTGGTGGCGGTGAGATCGACGAGCTGCCCGGGCTGGAACAGCTCGACGGTGAGCTCCTGGCCGAGGGTGTACTCGCTGGCGTCCGCGGTGCGCAGCTCGGCCACATGGCGACGCGGGGTGACGCCCGCCTTGGCGAAGTGCCCGCGTTCGGGCCGGTTGACCTTGCGTGGGGCGATCGCCCCGTAGGCGATCTGCACGGCCGCGTAGCCGTCGTTGGCCGGGGTCCGGACCTGGCTCACCACGCACGGGCCGGCCTTGAGCACTGTGACAGGGACGACCCGGTTGGCGTCGTCCCACACCTGTGTCATGCCGAGCTTCTCGCCGAGCAGGCCAGCCTGCACGCCCTTCGTCTGCACACTCATGGCTCGGGCGTCCCTCAGAGCTTGATCTCGATGTCGACACCAGCCGGGAGGTCGAGGCGCATGAGCGAGTCGACGGTCTTGGGCGTGGGGTCGATGATGTCTATGAGCCGCTTGTGCGTCCGCATCTCGAAGTGTTCCCGCGAGTCCTTGTACTTGTGCGGTGAGCGGATCACGCAGTACACGTTCTTCTCCGTCGGCAGCGGCACCGGTCCGGCCACGCTCGCGCCGGTCCGCGTCACCGTGTCGACGATCTTGCGAGCCGACGAGTCGATGACCTCGTGGTCGTAGGCCTTGAGCCGAATGCGGATCTTCTGTCCCGCCATGGCTGCTCGTGTCCTTCTCTGTTCGTGGCTGGCTAAGGCAGTGCGCGGACGCGGTTGGCACCGGTACCCGAGGTCGGGCGTGTCGAGCGGCGCGGATCAGGGTGGCCCGTGGTTGGGGTGGCGGTCAGAGGTTGGGAGCCCGGCGTCCCGCGAAGCCCTTCCAGGCGCCTTGAGGAGCGGGCCTCGATGGAGGTCTCCGGTGCGGCAGACACGGACCCGCTCACGGGCTGGTCGCGTGCGCCCCGGCGGCCTCACCGAGCAGCCGGGACAGTATGCCAGAGGCCGTCCGCCCGTGACCAATCCGGCCGGTGGCAAGCATGGTGCGGGTGTGGCGGATGGTGGCGGATGGTGGCGGGGGGCCCCGCCCGCGCCCCCCCCGCCCGGGCCGCCGACATGGTCTTATTTTTGGACCCAACGGCGCCCACCGTGGGCCCGCCCGCCCGGGTCGCGGAGCGCCGCCCGTCCTCCATGGCGATCGGCTGGATGAGCTCGACCATCATCTCGGTGTTGTCGCCGGGCATGACCATCTCGGTCCTCTCCGGCAGGTGCACGACCCCGGTCACGTCCGTGGTGCGGAAGTAGAACTGGGGCCGGTAGTTGTTGAAGAACGGGGTGTGACGGCCGCCCTCCTCCTTGGAGAGGATGTAGACCTGCGCGTCGAACTCGGTGTGCGGGGTGGTCGAGCCAGGCTTGACGATGACCATGCCGCGCTCGACGTCCTCCTTCTTGGTCCCGCGCAGCAGCAGGCCGACGTTCTCACCGGCCCGGGCCTCATCGAGCAGCTTGCGGAACATCTCCACGCCGGTGACGATCGTCTTGGACGACTTCTCCCGGATGCCGACCAGCTCGACCTCCTCGTTGACCTTGAGGACGCCGCGCTCGACCCGCCCGGTGACGACGGTGCCGCGGCCGGTGATCGTGAACACGTCCTCGATCGGCATGAGGAACGGCTTGTCGACCTCGCGCTCCGGCTGCGGCACCGCGGTGTCCACGGCGTCCATCAGCTCCATGAGCTTGTCCGTCCACTCGGGGTCGCCGTCGAGGGCCTTGAGCGCCGAGACCCGAACGACCGGCAGGTCGTCACCGGGGAACTCGTAGTCGCTGAGCAGTTCCCGCACCTCGAGCTCGACCAGCTCCAGGATCTCCTCGTCGTCGACCATGTCGGCCTTGTTGAGCGCAACGACGATGTAGGGGACCCCACCTGGCGGGCCAGCAGCACGTGCTCCTTGGTCTGCGGCATCGGGCCGTCGGTGGCGGCCACCACGAGGATCGCCCCGTCCATCTGGGCCGCCCCGGTGATCATGTTCTTGATGTAGTCGGCGTGACCGGGGCAGTCCACATGCGCGTAGTGGCGGGCCTCGGTCTGGTACTCGACGTGCGCGATGGAGATCGTGATTCCGCGCTGCTTCTCCTCGGGGGCCCGGTCGATCTGGTCGAACGCCCACGCCTCGTTGAGCTGCGGGAGCTTGTCGTGCAGGGCCTTGGTGATCGCCGCGGTGAGCGTCGTCTTGCCATGGTCGATGTGACCGATGGTCCCGATGTTGACGTGCGGCTTCGTCCGCTCGAACTTCGCCTTCGCCACGGTGGGCTCCTCCTAGAGCTGGTTGGGTGCGCCGTCTCGCAGTCCGGCAGCGGTCGGGGGGGTCGGGGTGGCCGCCGTCGGCGACCGGGACGTGAGGCTCACTCGCCGCGCGCCTTTTTGACGATCTCCTCCGCGACGGTGCGCGGGATCTCGGCGTAGGAGTCGAACTGCATGCTGTAGCTCGCCCGGCCCTGGGTCTTGCTGCGCAAGTCGCCCACGTAGCCGAACATCTCCGAGAGGGGTACGAGCGCCTTCACGACACGCGCGCCGGCTCGCTCGTCCATCGCCTGGATCTGGCCGCGGCGGGCGTTCAGGTCGCCGATGACGTCACCCATGTAGTCGTCGGGTGTGGTGACCTCGACCGCCATCATGGGCTCCAACAGCACCGGGTCGGCCCGCCGGGCGGCCTCCTTGAAAGCCATGGACCCGGCGATCTTGAACGCCAGCTCGGAGGAGTCCACGTCGTGGTAGGCACCGTCCTGCAGCGTGACCTTGATGTCGACCATCGGGTAACCGGCGAGGATGCCGAACTCCATGGCCTCCTGGCAGCCCTCGTCGACGGCCGGGATGTACTCCTTGGGGATCCGGCCGCCGGTCACCGAGTTGACGAACTCGTACCCGCCGTCGCCGTCGCCGCCGCTCGGCTCCAGGTCGATGACGACGCGGCCGAACTGCCCCGAACCGCCGGTCTGCTTCTTGTGGGTGTACTCGACCTTGCTCACCGCCCGCCGGATCGTCTCACGGTAGGCGACCTGCGGCTTGCCGACGTTGGCCTCGACCCGGAACTCCCTACGCATCCGGTCGACGAGCACCTCCAGATGGAGCTCGCCCATCCCCGAGATGATGGTCTGGCCGGTCTCCTCGTCGGTGCGGACCTGGAAGGTCGGGTCCTCCTCGGCCAGGCGCTGGATCGCGGTGCCGAGCTTCTCCTGGTCGCCCTTGGACCTCGGCTCGATCGCGACCGAGATCACCGGTGCGGGGAACTGCATCGACTCGAGGATGATGGGGGCCTCCGGGCCGCACATCGTGTCGCCGGTCGTCGTGTTCTTGAGGCCCATGACCGCGACGATCTGGCCGGCGGACGCCCGGGCGATCTCCTCGCGCTTGTTGGCGTGCATCCGGTAGATCTTTCCGATCCGCTCCTTGGTGTCCTTTGTGCTGTTCAGCACCTGGGAGCCGGCGGTCATGGTGCCGGAGTAGATGCGGATGAACGTGAGCTTGCCGAGGTGCTGGTCGCTCATGATCTTGAAGGCCAGCGCCGACAGCGACGCCTCTTCCTCTGGCTCGCGGACCAGCTCCTTGGACTCGTCACCCACGGCGTGACCGGTGACGGCCCCCACGTCCAGCGGTGAGGGCAGGTAGCGCACCACGGCGTCGAGCATGGGCTGGACGCCCTTGTTCTTGAACGCCGAGCCGCACAGCACCGGGGTGAGCCGGTCGGCCACCGTGGCGCGCCGGATTGCGGCCACCAGCTGCTCCTCCTCCGGCTCCTGCCCCTCGAGGTAGAGCTCCATCATCTCGTCGTCGTTCTCCGCGATGGTCTCGAGCAGCCGATCGCGCCACTCCTGCGCCACCTCGCGGTGGGACACGGGGATGTCCTCGACCTCGTACTTCTCCCCCTTGGCCGCCTCGGCGGGCCACACCAGCGCGCGCATCCCGACGAGGTCGACGACCCCGCGGAAGTCGGCCTCCGCCCCGATCGGCAGCTGGAGCACCAGTGGCGTGGCCGCCAGCCGGCTGACGATCATGTCGACACAGCGGTGGAACTCGGCGCCCACGCGGTCCAGCTTGTTGACGAAGCAGATCCGCGGCACGGCGTAACGGTCCGCTTGGCGCCACACGGTCTCCGACTGCGGCTCGACGCCAGCCACACCGTCGAAGACGGCGACGGCTCCGTCGAGGACCCGCAGTGACCGCTCGACCTCGACGGTGAAGTCGACGTGCCCAGGGGTGTCGATGATGTTGATGGTGTGGTCGTCCCACTCGCAGGTGGTGGCGGCGGAGGTGATCGTGATGCCGCGCTCCTGCTCCTGCTCCATCCAGTCCATCGTGGCCGAGCCTTCGTGCACCTCGCCGAGCTTGTAGTTGATGCCGGTGTAGAACAAGATCCGCTCGGTCGTGGTGGTCTTGCCGGCGTCGATGTGCGCCATGATCCCGATGTTGCGGACCTTGGCCAGGTCGACGGCACGCAGGTCGGTCGCCATTGCGGGGATGTCGCTTCCTCGGGTCGTCGGGCGGAGTCGTCGGTGGTCGTCAGGCGGTGATCAGGGATAGCCGGCGGGTACGCCGCGGCGCTGCGCGCTGGCGGGTCTGGGGCTCACCAGCGGTAGTGCGCGAAAGCCTTGTTGGACTCGGCCATCTTGTGGGTGTCCTCGCGACGCTTGACCGCCGCGCCAAGGCCGTTGGAGGCATCGAGCAGCTCGTTCATCAGCCGCTCAGTCATCGTCTTCTCCCGGCGCTGGCGCGCGTAACCGACCAGCCAGCGCAGCGCGAGCGTGGTGGAGCGGCTGGCGCGCACCTCCACCGGCACCTGGTAGGTCGCGCCGCCGACCCGGCGGCTGCGGACCTCGAGTGTCGGCTTGACGTTGTCCAGTGCGCGCTTGAGCGTGATCACCGGGTCGCTGCCGGTCTTGGCCCGGCAGCCCTCGAGTGCGCCGTACACGATGGTCTGCGCGACCGACCGCTTCCCATCGCGGAGGACCTTGTTGACCAGCGAGGTGACCAGCGGGGAGGGGTAGACCGGGTCCACGATGACCGGTCGTCGCGGAGCGGGGCCCTTGCGGGGCATCAGCTCTTCTCCTTCTTGGTGCCGTAGCGGCTGCGGGCCTGCCGGCGTCCGCGCACGCCTTGGGTGTCCAGGGCACCTCTGATGATCTTGTAACGGACGCCGGGGAGGTCTTTCACCCGCCCGCCGCGGACCAGGACGATCGAGTGCTCCTGCAGGTTGTGCGCCACACCCGGGATGTAGGCGGTGACCTCGATACCGCTGGTCAGCCGGACGCGGGCGACCTTGCGCAGCGCCGAGTTGGGCTTCTTGGGCGTGGTCGTGTAGACGCGCGTGCAGACGCCGCGCCGCTGGGGGGAGCCCTTCAGCGCCGGCGTACGGCTCTTGGCGGCCTGGTCCTGGCGACCCTTGCGGACCAGCTGTTGGATCGTGGGCAATCGTCACTCCGCGGTTGGGTGCGGTCGGGTACTGCGCTCTCGTCGGTGCACTGCCTCGCTGGCTACTGGCCCCCGTGGTCGGGCGTGTCGTGCGGTCCCTCGACCCGGCCACTGCACGCGCGGTGGATTGGAGTCGCCCGCACCTTCCGGCGCTCAGCCGGTCGCTACGGTGGCGGCCGAAGCCGCGGGGTCACGCCTGAGGGCCCGGTAGCCCCCGGGCACAAGGGTCGAGGCTACCCGCCGGCCGCAGGCTCGGTCAAAGCCGATGACCTGGGCCGGCGCAGCGCCTCAGCGGTAGGAGCCGAAGTCGTAGTCCTCGAGCCGTACGGCCTCTCCGGAGCCAGTGCCGAAGGAGTAGTCGGAGTACTGGGAATAGTCGCTGGTGTAGTCGGCCATCGCGTACATGGCCGCCTTGGCCTCCTCGGTCGGCTCGACGCGCAGGTTGCGGTAGCGCGAGAGGCCGGTACCGGCGGGGATCAGCTTGCCGAGGATCACGTTCTCCTTGAGGCCCAGGAGCGAGTCGCTCTTGGCGTTGATCGCCGCGTCGGTCAACACCCGGGTGGTCTCCTGGAAGGATGCCGCCGACAGCCAGGACTCGGTCGCCAACGACGCCTTGGTGATGCCCATCAGCTGGGGTCGACCGGAGGCGGGCTGTCCCCCCTCCCCGACGACCCGCCGGTTCTCCTCCTCGAACCGCATGCGCTCGACCAGCTCGCCGGGCAGCAGGTCGGTGTCGCCGCTCTCGAGCACGGTGATCCGCTTGAGCATCTGGCGCACGATGATCTCGATGTGCTTGTCGTGGATCGACACGCCCTGGGAGCGGTAGACCTCCTGCACCTGCGCGGTGAGGTGGCTTTGCACCGCCCGGTTGCCGAGCACCCGCAGGACGTCGTGCGGATCGGTCGTGCCGGCATGCAACTGCTCCCCGACCTCGACCTGGTCGCCGTCCTGCACCCGCCACAGCGCGATGCCCGGGGTCCGGCGGTGAGCCCACTCGTGTATCCGGCGGGTCATCGGGTAAGCGGTCTCCTCCGAGCCGTCGTCGGGGACGACCACGATCCGGGGGCTCTTTCCGTCCTCCTCGATGCGGACCCGTCCCCGCGCCTCAGAGATCACCGCCTTGCCCTTGGGCTGGCGTGCCTCGAACAGCTCGACGACGCGAGGCAGGCCGTGGGTGATGTCCTCACCGGCGACGCCGCCGGTGTGGAAGGTGCGCATCGTCAGCTGGGTCCCGGGCTCCCCGATCGACTGCGCGGCGATGATGCCGACCGCCTCGCCGACGTCGACGAGCTTGCCGGCCGCCAGGGAGCGCCCGTAGCACATCGCGCACACACCGGCCTTGCTGTCGCAGGTGAGGACGCTGCGCACACGTACGCCGTCGACGCCAGCGGCCACGAGCCGGTCGATGACCACGTCCCCGAGGTCGGTTCCGGCCGCGGCGAGCACCTCGTCGTCGACCGTGACGTCCTCGGCCAGGGAGCGCGCGTAGACGCTGGTCTCGGCGTCCTCTGCCTTGACGAGGGTGCCCTCACCGTCGCGGAAGGCGATCGGCAGCGCCAGCCCGCGCTCCGTCCCGCAGTCCTCCTCGCGGATGATGACGTCCTGGCTGACGTCGACGAGGCGGCGGGTCAGGTAGCCCGAGTCGGCAGTGCGCAGCGCGGTGTCCGCCAGCCCCTTGCGGGCGCCGTGGGTGGAGATGAAGAACTCGAGCACCGAGAGCCCCTCGCGGAAGCTGGCCTTGATCGGGCGCGGGATGGTCTCGCCCTTGGGGTTGGCCACCAGACCGCGCATGCCGGCCAACTGGCGGATCTGCAGCCAGTTGCCGCGAGCACCGGAGTGCACCATGAGGTAGACGGGGTTGTCCGGGTCGAAGTCCTTCTGCATCTCCTCCGCGACTCGCTTGGTCGCGTCGTCCCAGAACGAGATCAGCTGCTCACGCCGCTCGCCGTCGGTGAGCAGGCCTCGCTCGAAGTCCTTCTCGACCTTGGCCGCGTCGAGCTCGGTCTTGTCGAGGATGCCTTGCTTGGCCGCCGGGCCGACGACGTCGGAGGCGGAGATGGTCACCCCTGAGCGCGTCGCCCAGTGGAACCCCGCCTCCTTGAGCGCGTCCAGCGTGGCGGCCACCTGGACCTTGGGGTAACGCTCGGCGAGGTCGTTGACGATGACGCCGAGGCGCAGCTTGTCGACCTCCTCGTCGAGGTAGGCGTAGTCCGCCGGGAGCGCCTCGTTGAACAGCGCCCTCCCCAGCGTGGTCTCCAGGGTGTACGGGGTACCCGGCTCCCAGCCCTCCGGGCGCGCCGACGCCGGTGGCACCCCGGTACGGAAGCGGAGTCGCACCGCAGCCTGGAGCGACAGCTCACCGTTGTTGAAGGCCATCATCGCCTCGGCCGGCGAGGAGAAGACCCGCCCCTCCCCAGCGGCACCTTCGCGCGCTGAGGTGAGGAAGTAGATCCCGAGCACCATGTCCTGCGTCGGCATGGTCACCGGGCGTCCGTCGGCCGGCTTGAGGATGTTATTGCTCGACAGCATGAGGATCCGCGCCTCTGCCTGCGCCTCAGCCGACAGCGGCAGGTGCACCGCCATCTGGTCACCGTCGAAGTCGGCGTTGAACGCCGTGCAGACGAGCGGGTGGATCTGGATGGCCTTGCCTTCGATCAGCTGCGGCTCGAAGGCCTGGATGCCGAGTCGGTGCAGCGTCGGGGCGCGGTTGAGCAGGACCGGGTGCTCGGCGATGACCTCCTCGAGCACGTCCCACACGATCGCCCGTGCCCGCTCGACCATGCGCTTGGCGCTCTTGATGTTCTGCGCGTGGTTGAGGTCGACCAGCCGCTTCATGACGAACGGCTTGAACAGCTCGAGCGCCATCTGCTTGGGCAGGCCGCACTGGTGCAGCTTGAGCTGCGGGCCGACGACGATGACCGAGCGGCCGGAGTAGTCGACGCGCTTGCCGAGCAGGTTCTGCCGGAAGCGGCCCTGCTTGCCCTTGAGCATGTCGGACAGCGACTTCAGCGGGCGGTTGCCCGGCCCGGTGACGGGACGGCCGCGGCGGCCGTTGTCGAACAGCGCGTCGACGGCCTCCTGCAGCATCCGCTTCTCGTTGTTGACGATGATCTCGGGCGCGCCGAGGTCGAGCAGCCGCTTGAGCCGGTTGTTGCGGTTGATGACCCGGCGGTAGAGGTCGTTGAGGTCGCTGGTGGCGAAGCGACCACCGTCGAGCTGGACCATTGGGCGCAGGTCCGGGGGGATCACGGGGATCGCGTCGAGCACCATGCCGCGCGCGTCGTTGCGGGTGGTCAAGAAGGCGGAGACCACCTTGAGTCGCTTGAGGGCGCGCGTCTTGCGCTGGCCCTTGCCGGTACGGATGACCTCGCGCAGCCGCTCGGCCTCGGCCTCGAGGTCGAAGGTCTCCAGCCGCTCCTTGATCGCCCGCGCCCCCATGCCGCCGCTGAAGTACTCACCGAAGCGCTCCCGCATGTCGCGGTAGAGCATCTCGTCGCCCTCGAGGTCCTGGACCTTGAGCCCCTTGAAGCGGCTCCACACCTCTTCGAGCCGGTCGAGCTCACGCTGTGTGCGGTCACGTAGCTGGCGCATCTCGCGCTCGCCGGACTCCCTGACCTTGCGCCGCACGTCGCTCTTGGCCCCCTCGGCCTCGAGCTCGGCGAGGTCGGTCTCGAGCTTCTTGGCGCGTTCGGCGAGGGCGGAGTCGCGGCGCGCCTCGATCTGCTTGCGCTCGACGTCGATGCGCGCCTCCAGCGAGGGGAGGTCGCGCGTTCGGGCGTCCTCGTCGACCTCGGTGATCATGTACGCAGCAAAGTAGATGATCTTCTCGAGGTCCTTGGGCGCAAGGTCCAACAGGTAACCGAGCCGGCTCGGCACGCCCTTGAAGTACCAGATGTGGGTCACGGGCGCGGCCAGCTCGATGTGCCCCATCCGCTCCCGGCGCACCTTGGCGCGCGTCACCTCGACGCCGCAGCGCTCACAGATGATGCCCTTGAAGCGGACCCGCTTGTACTTCCCGCAGTAGCACTCCCAGTCACGGGTCGGGCCGAAGATCTTCTCGCAGAAGAGCCCGTCCTTCTCCGGCTTGAGGGTCCGGTAGTTGATCGTCTCGGGCTTCTTGACCTCACCGTGCGACCACTGGCGGATCGCGTCGGCAGTGGCGAGGCCGATTCGCAGCTCGTCGAAGAAGTTGACGTCGAGCAAGATGTCCTTCTCTCAGCGCACTCGCTTGGAAATTTTCGGGGGTGGTTCAGACCTCTTCGACGCTGCTCGGCTCCCGCCGGGACAGGTCGATGCCCAGCTCCTCTGCGGCGCGGAACACGTCCTCGTCGGTATCACGCATCTCAATGCTCACACCGTCGCTCGAGAGAACCTCGACGTTGAGGCACAGCGACTGCATCTCCTTGATCAGGACCTTGAACGACTCGGGGATCCCTGGCTCGGGGATGTTCTCGCCCTTGACCACCGCCTCGTAGACCTTGACCCGGCCGAGGACGTCGTCGGACTTGATCGTGAGCAGCTCCTGCAGCGCGTACGCCGCGCCGTACGCCTCCAGCGCCCACACCTCCATCTCGCCGAAGCGCTGCCCGCCGAACTGCGCCTTACCTCCCAGCGGCTGCTGGGTGATCATGGAGTACGGGCCGGTGGAGCGGGCGTGGATCTTGTCGTCGACGAGGTGGTTGAGCTTCAGCATGTAGATGTAGCCGACCGCCACCGGGTGCGGGAACGGCTCGCCGGAGCGCCCGTCGAACATGCGCGCCTTGCCGTCGCCGGCGACCAGGCGGACGCCGTCGCGGTTGGGGCGGCTGGCGGCCAGCAGGCCGGCGATCTCGTCCTCGCGGACGCCGTCGAAGACGGGCGTGGCGACGTTGGTCCCCGGCTCGGCCTGCAGCGCGCCGATGTCGGAGAGCCGCCCCTTCCAGTCCGAACCGTCCCCGTTCCCGGCCTGGCCGTCGACCTCCCAGCCGGTACGGGCGACCCAGCCGAGGTGGGTCTCGAGGATCTGGCCGAGGTTCATCCGGCTGGGGACGCCGAGCGGGTTGAGGACGATGTCGACCGGGGTGCCGTCCTCGAGGAACGGCATGTCCTCCACGGGGAGGATCTTGGCGATGACGCCCTTGTTGCCGTGCCGGCCGGCGAGCTTGTCGCCGTCCTGCACCTTGCGCATCTGGGCCACGTAGACGCGGACGAGCTGGTTGACGCCGGGCGGCAGCTCGTCGCCCTCCTCCCGCTCGAAGACGCGGACGCCGATGACCTTGCCGGTCTCGCCGTGCGGGACCTTCAGCGACGTGTCGCGGACCTCACGCGCCTTCTCACCGAAGATGGCCCGCAGCAGGCGCTCCTCAGGCGTCAGCTCGGTCTCGCCCTTGGGCGTGACCTTGCCGACCAGGATGTCGCCGGGCACGACCTCGGCACCGATGCGGATGATGCCCCGGTCGTCCAGGTCGGCGAGAACCTCCTCGGCCACGTTGGGGATGTCGCGGGTGATCTCCTCGGCGCCCAGCTTGGTGTCGCGGGCGTCGACCTCGTGCTCCTCGATGTGGATCGAGGTCAGCACGTCGTCCTGGATCAGCCGCTGGGACAGGATGATCGCGTCTTCGTAGTTGTGGCCCTCCCACGGCATGAAGGCGACGAGCAGGTTCTTGCCGAGTGCCATCTCACCGTCGTAGGTGGACGGCCCGTCGGCGACGATCTGCCCGGCCTCGACCCGCTGGCCCTCGTCCACGATGGGCTTCTGGTTGACGCAGGTGCCGGCGTTGGAGCGGGTGTACTTGGCCAGCCGGTAACTCTGGTAGGTGCCGTCGTCGGCGGCGACCGTCACCAGGTCCGCGGACACCTCGGTGACCGCGCCGGCTTTCTCGGCGACGACGACCTCACCGGCGTCCACGGCGGCCCGGTGCTCCATGCCGGTGCCGACGAGCGGGGCCTCGCTGCGCAGCAGCGGCACCGCCTGGCGCTGCATGTTGGAACCCATGAGGGCGCGGTTGGCGTCGTCGTGCTCCAGGAACGGGATCATGGCGGTCGCGACCGAGACCATCTGGCGCGGCGAGACGTCCATGTAGTCCACCTGCTCGGCCGGGGTGTACTCGACCTCACCCCCCGCTTGCGGACCAGCACCCGGTCCTCCTCGAAGCGGCCGTCGGGCTGGAGCGGCGCGTTCGCCTGGGCGATGACGTGCCGGTCCTCCTCGTCCGCGGTGAGGTAGTCGATCTGGTCGGTGACGCGGCCCTTGGTGACCTTGCGGTACGGCGTCTCGACGAAGCCGAAGGCGTTGACCCGGGCGTACGTCGACAGCGAGCCGATGAGGCCGATGTTGGGACCCTCGGGCGTCTCGATCGGGCACATCCGCCCGTAGTGGGAGGAGTGCACGTCACGGACCTCGAAGCCCGCCCGCTCGCGGGACAGGCCGCCGGGACCGAGGGCCGAGAGCCTCCGCTTGTGGGTGAGACCGGCCAGCGGGTTGGTCTGGTCCATGAACTGCGACAGCTGGCTGGTGCCGAAGAACTCCTTGATGGCTGCCACGACCGGGCGGATGTTGATCAGCGTCTGTGGAGTGATCGCCTCGACGTCCTGGGTCGTCATCCGCTCGCGGACGACGCGCTCCATCCGGGCCAGGCCGGTGCGGATCTGGTTCTGGATCAGCTCGCCGACCGTACGTAGCCGCCGGTTGCCGAAGTGGTCGATGTCGTCGACCTCGAGCCGGACCGAGCCCTCGGCGGTCGCCGGCGCCGGCATGTCCGACTCGCCGGCGTGCAACCGGACGAGGTAGCGGATGGTCGCGACGATGTCGTCGATGGTCGCGGTGCTCTGCTCCAGTGGCAGGTCGAGGCCGAGCTTCTTGTCGACCTTGTACCGGCCGACCTTGGCCAGGTCGTAGCGCTTGGGGTTGAAGTAGTAGTTCTCGAGCAGCGCCTGCGCGGCCTCACGCGTCGGCGGCTCCCCCGGGCGCAGCTTGCGGTAGATGTCGAGCAGCGCGTCGTCCTGGCCGGTGGTGTGGTCCTTCTCCAGGGTGAGCCGCATCGACTCGTACTGACCGAACTCCTCGAGGATGCGGGCGTTGTCCCAGCCCAGAGCCTTGAGCAGGACGGTGACGTTCTGCTTGCGCTTGCGGTCCAGCCGTACGCCGACCAGGTCGCGCTTGTCGATTTCGAACTCCAGCCAGGCACCCCGCGACGGGATCATCTTGGCGGTGTAGACGTCCTTGTCGGAGACCTTGTCCAGGGTCCGCTCGAAGTAGACGCCGGGCGAGCGGACGAGCTGGGACACAACGACCCGCTCGGTGCCGTTGATGACGAACGTGCCCTTGTCGGTCATCAGCGGGAAGTCACCCATGAAGACCGTCTGCGACTTGATCTCGCCGGTCTCGTTGTTGATGAACTCGGCGGTGACGAACAGGGGTGCGGAGTAGGTGAAGTCGCGTTCCTTGCACTCCTCGACGCTGTTCTTGGGGTCTTCGAAACGCGCGTTGGAGAACGACAGGGACATCGTCTGGGAGAAGTCCTCGATGGGGCTGATCTCCTCGAGGATTTCCTGCAGGCCGGACGTCGGCGCGAAGTCCTGCCGGGCGGCGCCCTGCGCCGCGTCCAAACGTACCTTCCAGCGGTCGTTGCCGAGCAGCCAGTCGAAGCTGTCGACCTGCAGCGCCAGCAGGTCGGGCACCTCGAGCGGTTCGCGGATCTTGGCGAAGGAGATACGGCGGGGGTGGGGCGGGGATTGCTGAGCAGCAGTGGTGCGAGAGGCGGCCAACAGGGGTCCTTCCGAGGCTCGCGGTCGAACGTCTGCGCGCATGCCGAACCGTCCGTGTCCAGCACGGGTCATGGAGGGGGGCAGCGCAACGAGGTAGTCTAGCCGGCGCGCCCGCTGCTGTCGAGCGGTCGCCCTACGTACGCAACTCGCTCGCCCGCCCCCAGGGGCGAGCGAGGAGTTGCTCCTTCACCGCCCTACTTAACGGTCACGGTGGCGCCGGCGCCCTCGAGCTGCTCCCGCGCCTTGTCCGCTGCGTCCTTGGCGACCTTCTCCAGGACGGGCTTCGGCGCGCCGTCGACGAGGTCCTTGGCCTCCTTCAGCCCGAGGCTGGTGAGGGCACGGACCTCCTTGATGACCTGGATCTTCTTGTCTCCCGCCGCCTCGAGGACGACGTCGAACTCGTCCTGCTCCTCCTCAGCCTCCGCCGGTGCTCCCGGCGCGGCCGCACCGGCGGCGGCCATGGCGACCGGCGCGGCGGCGGTGACGCCGAAGGTGTCCTCGAACTGCTTGACGAACTCCGACAGCTCGATCAGCGTCATCTCCTTGAACGCGTCGAGCAGCTCGTCGGTGCTCAGCTTCGCCATGGTGGTCTTTCCTCTCGGCTACGAATTCGGCTCTCGGCTACGACGTCGGGGGGATGCGGTCAGCCGCCGGGGTTCTCGGCCGGCGCGGATTCTTCGGATGGGGCCATGGAGACCGGAGCCGTCGGCGCGTCGTCGGGCGGCGCCGCCGCCTCGGTGGGCGCAGCGGCGGACTCGGTCGGCGCAGCGGCCTCGGCCGGCGCAGCGGCCTCGGCCGGCGGAACGTCCTGCGCCTGCTGACGCAGCGCCTCGACCAGGCGGACCGCCTGCCCGAGCGGGGCGGCGAACAGCGCCGCGGCCTGGGACAGCGAGGCGGTCATCGCGCCGGCCAGCTTGGCCAGCAGCACCTCCCGGGACTCCAGGTCAGCAAGCTTGCCGATGTCCGCAGCGCTCAGCGGGCGGCCGTCGACGACAGCGCCCTTGATAACCAGTCGAGGGTTGCCGCGAGCAAAGTCACGCAGCCCCTTGGCTGCCTCGACCGGGTCGCCCTTGACGAAGGCGATCGCCGACGGTCCGACGAGGTGGGCGTCGAGGCCCTGAACACCGGCCTCCTGGGCCGCGATCTTGGTGAGGGTGTTCTTGACAATGGCGTACGAGGCGCTCTGGCCGAGCGCGCGCCGCAGCTCGGTCAGCTGCTTGACGCTGAGCCCGCGGTACTCGGTCAGCACCACCGCGCTCGAGCCGCGGAACTCCTCCGCAAGCTCGGCGACTGTGCCCGCCTTGTCCGGCCTCGCCATGGGGCTCCTCCCGCGTGGGCGCCGGCTCAGGCAAGCCCCGAAACGACGAAACGCCCCGGCGCAGGCCGCGGCGTCCTGATCGCGGCTCCGGTACGGGGAGCGCGCGAGTTGACTCGCATGCACCTGCGCGGGCCGCCCGCTGTTGCGGAGCCTTCGGTCACCCTGAGGTCAGGTGACGACCGGCGGTCTTTGGCTTTGGCCAGGGTACGGCTTGTGTCGCCCGCCGCCAACTCGGCGCTCAGCCGCCGCCCAGCCGCGAGACGGACACGACCGCATCTGCAGGTGGAGCCTCGACCGATACCTCCGCCGACCAGTCGTACGTCGTCTGCGCCTCGAGTGCTCCGGCCTGGCTGTCGACGCTGAAGTCGATCTTGCGCAGCAGGTCCGTCCCGTCGACCCAGACGGTGAGCGGGATCTTGCGTACACCCTGTTGCGCGAGCAGCTGCGCTCCTTCACGGTCGACGCCGGTCGACAGCTCGATGAGGCGACGGACGTCGGCGGCGGCGGTGTACCGCGTCGTCTCGACCCCATCTACCTCGTCGCTGCCCTCGTTGCTCCATATCACGGCGGCTTCGATGATCCGGAAGGACTCGCGCGGGTCGAAGCCCTGTCCCAGGGAGTCAAGGATGGGTCGGAAGGCCTGCGCCCCAGGGCTGTCGTCGCCGCTGTCGACCGATACCCACTGCTTGCCCGCCGGCAGCGGGATCCCTCCCCCGAGGTCGAGGTAGGCGGTGTCGTCGACGAGCACCACCCGGATGCCTCCGTCGCCACCGAGGTTGGGCAGGCCGGAGAAGACCGCGTCGATGGCGAACGGTTCCAGCGTGAACTCCGCCTCCCCCGTGATCTCCTGCCCGGACACCTGGAGGGAGAAGTCGCCGGTCGCCGATCCATCCGCCTCCGCGGCAGCCACGAGCCGGCTGGTGAGCTCCTCGCCGCTGACGGAGCCGGCGGCCGAGCCGGTGATCGCGCTCGTGGGTGTGGAGGTCTCGAGCGCCGTGGCAGTGGGGCCAGGTGTCAACGTGGAAGCCGCAGCTGTGGTCTCGTCGCTGCCCGGACCCTCACTGGTCGACGCCAGCTCAGCCGGATCGTCCCCGGCACCGCTGCACGCGGTCAGGCCAAGGGCGCATCCCACGACAACAGCGACAAGTCGGCGACGCACAGCTACCCCCGTTGGGACTCGAAACCGGTACTGGTGCCACCACGCTACGCCCCGGGCCGTCGCGGCGCGGCGGCTACGGGGCCCAGCAGGGGCGTCAGGCTGACACCCCGGCCATGGCCTCCGCGGCGAGCAAGTTGCGCGTCTTGGCCGGGTCGACGGGGATGCCCGGGCCCGTGGTCGTCGTCAGCGTGACCTTGCGGACGTAGCGCCCCTTGGCCGCCGCCGGCTTGAGCCGAACCACCTCGTCGATGGCGGCGGCGTAGTTCTCCACCAGCGCCTGCTCGGGAAAGCTCGCCTTGCCGATGATGAGGTGGAGGTTGGCGTGCCGATCGGTGCGGAACTCGATCTTGCCGCCCTTGATGTCCCCGACTGCCTTGGCGACGTCCATGGTCACCGTCCCCGTCTTGGGGTTGGGCATGAGGCCACGCGGGCCGAGGACCCGGCCGAGGCGTCCGACCTTGCCCATGAGGTCGGGGGTGGCGACCACGGCGTCGAAGTCGAGCCGGCCGCCCTGGACCTCCTGGATGAGCTCGTCGGCACCGACGATGTCGGCTCCCGCGGCCGCTGCCTCCTCGGCCTTGGCGCCCGAGGCGAAGACAAGAACGCGGGCGGTCTTGCCGGTGCCGTTGGGCAGGTTGACGGTGCCGCGGACCATCTGGTCGGCCTTGCGCGGGTCGACCCCGAGCCGCAGGGCGACCTCAACGGTCGGGTCGAACCGTCGCCCCGTACTGCTCTGCTTGGCTAACCGGACCGCCTCGAGCGGTGAGTAGAGGCGTTGCCGGTCGATCATCTCCGCCGCTGCGCGGTAGGACTTGCTGCGCTTCACGTGCTGCTCCCTGCGTGTTGAGGAGTCGTGGTACGGGCCGAGCGCCGGCCCTGCCACTGGTCGGACGGTACTGGTCGAACGGTATGGGTGAGGCAAGGGCCGCGCCTCCTGCGCTCAACCCTCGATCGTGACACCCATCTGCCGGGCGGTACCGGCGATGATGCGCTCGGCGGCGTCGAGGTCGTTGGCGTTGAGGTCGGGCATCTTCTGCTCGGCGATCTCGCGCAGCTGTGCGCGGCTGAGCCGGGCGACCTTGGTCGCCTGCGGCTCACCGGAGCCCTTGTCGACGCCGGCAGCCTTGAGGATCAGCCGGGACGCCGGAGGCGTCTTGGTCACGAAGGTGAACGAGCGGTCCTCCATGACGGTGATCTCGACCGGCACCACGTTTCCGCGCTGGGCCTCGGTCGCGGCGTTGTAGGCCTTGCAGAACTCCATGATGTTGACGCCGTGCTGACCCAGGGCCGGGCCGACCGGCGGTGCCGGCGTTGCGGCGCCGGCGTTGATCTGCAGCTTGATGACGGCTGCGACCTTCTTCTTGGGAGGCATGCTCGCGGGTTCCTTACTAGAGCTTCTGGATCTGGCTGAAGGACAGCTCGACAGGTGTCTCGCGACCGAAGATCTCGACCAGTCCCTTGACCTTCTGAGCGTCGGGGTTGATCTCGTTGATGGTGGCGTGCAGCGTCGCGAACGGTCCGTCCACGACCATGACGGAGTCGCCGACCTCGAAGTCGACGACCTCGACAGGGGTCTTGGTCTCCTTCTTTCGGATCTCCACCACGGTCGGAGCCAGCCACCGCTCCACCTCGTCGAGGCTGAGCGGCAGCGGCTGATGGGAGTGCCCGACGAAACCGGTCACCGAAGGCGTGTGACGCACCGTCGCCCACGACTCGTCGGTCATCTCCATGCGCACCAGCACGTACCCCGGGAAGCGGTTGCGCCGGACCATGCGGCGTTGTCCGCTCTTGATCTCCGCTACCTCCTCCTGCGGGACCGCGACCTCGAAGATGTAGTCCTCCATGTTGAGGCTGCCGATGCGGCTCTCGAGGTTGGCCCGCACCCGGTTCTCCATGCCGGAGTACGTGTGCACGACGAACCAGTCACCGCGCTTAAGGCGCAGCGTGCGGCGGAACTCCGCCAGCGGATCGACGTCCTCCTCCTCCGCGGGCTCCTCCATGGTCTCGCCGGCCGGGTCCGCAGCGACCTCCCCAGCGGATTCGCCAGTGGAAAGCGCATCGGCGGGCACCTCGGCGCCAGCGGGTTCCACCACCGGATCCACAACCGGATCCACGACCGGATCGACGGCCGGATCGGCCGGATCGGCCGGATCGGCTGGCTCGGCGCCGGGCTGCGCCGCCACCACGGTGGCCGGCTCGTCGGCGTGCTGCTGTTGGGTCACGGGGGGGCTACTACCTCCAGTCGGTGGCTGCTGGCAGGGGGAGGACGCGTCCCTCAGCCGAAGATGCGGAGCACGAGCCAACCGAAGGCCAGGTCGAGCACCGACACGATCGCGATGATCACCGCGACGAACACGAGGACGACGGCGGTGTAGGTGAGCAGCTGCTCACGGGTCGGCCAGACGACCTTGCGCAGCTCGGCGACGACCTGGCGGTAGAACAAGGCGAGCCGGCCGGGAGCCGACCGCAGCCAGCCGCCCGGCCCACCACTGCGGGTGCGGCTGACCTCGCGTGGGTCGCGCTGGGGCAGGGCAGTGGCGCCGCGCGTCTCGGTCACGTCAGTCCTCGGTCCGTCGGTGTTCTTCGGTCGTCCACAGCGCAGGGCAGGAGGGACTCGAACCCCCAGCCGCCGGTTTTGGAGACCGGTGCTCTACCAATTGAGCTACTGCCCTGTGCGGTGACCTCGGCCGCCGCCGCGCCATCCCCCGATCGTCGGGACGAGCGTGCGGACATGCCGCGGCTGCGGTCAGGGACCACCAGCGCTCGAGTGTAGGGCGTCGCGGCTGCCGCGGTCGAACGGCGGACCATCGCGCCAGGCCGGCGCGGTACCGCGGGATTGCCGTCGGACGGGCCAGCGGTGGACGATCGGCGCATGAGCGCCGCAGGCACGCCACCGCGTCGGATCTCCGCCCGGATCGGCGCCATCACCGAGTCGGCCACCCTGGCCGTTGACGCCAAGGCCAAGGAGCTGCGAGCGGCCGGGCGGCACGTCATCGGATTCGCCGCCGGGGAGCCCGACTTCCCCACTCCCGAGCAGGTCGTGCGGGCCGCGGCAGCCGCCTGCCATGACCCCCGCAACCACCGCTACAGCCCGGCCGGTGGGTTGCCCGAGCTGCGTGAGGCGGTGGCCGCCAAGACAGCGCGCGACTCGGGCCTGCAGGTGGACCCCTCTCAGGTCCTCGTCACCAACGGTGGCAAGCAGGCGGTGTACGCGGCGTTCGCGACGCTGCTCGACCCGGGTGACGAGGTGCTGCTGCCGACCCCGTACTGGACGACGTACCCCGAAGCGATCCGCCTCGCCGGGGGAGTCCCCGTCGAGGTCGTGGCCGACGAGTCGAGTGGGTACCGGGTCAGCGTCGAGCAGCTGGAGGCGGCCCGGCGCAGGTCACCGCGGGCCAAAGCGCTGCTGTTCTGCTCGCCGTCGAACCCGACCGGCGCGGTGTACCCGCCGGAGGAAGTACGGGAGATCGGCCGGTGGGCGCATGAGCACGGGCTGTGGGTGGTCACCGACGAGATCTACGAGCACCTGGTGTACGGGGACGCGCACTTCTCGTCGATGCCGGTCGAGGTGCCCGAGCTCGCCGACACCTGCGTCGTGCTCAACGGGGTGGCCAAGACGTACGCGATGACCGGGTGGCGGGTGGGCTGGCTGATCGGCCCTCCCGACGTGGTCAGCGCCGCCACCAACCTGCAGTCCCACCTGTCGAGCAACGTCGCGAACGTCTCGCAGGTCGCGGCGCTCGCCGCGGTGAGCGGCGACCTGTCCACGGTGGCCGAGATGCACGCCGCGTTCGACCGCCGACGGCGGACGCTGGTAGGGATGCTCGCGGACGTCCACGGGGTCGTGTGCCCCGAGCCGCAGGGTGCCTTCTACGTCTACCCCTCGGTGCGCGAGCTGCTCGGCCGGGAGCTGCGCGGGCGCCGCCCGTCGACCAGCGCCGAGCTGGCCCAGCTGGTGCTGGAGGAGGTCGAGGTGGCTCTGGTGCCCGGAGAGGCGTTCGGAACGGAGGGATATCTACGGCTGTCCTACGCCCTCGGCGACGACGACCTCGTCGAGGGTGCGTCCCGGCTCGTCAAGCTGTTCGGGGAGGTCCGCTGAGCGGCGGTTCCACGGATGACGCGTGACCTGCGCACGCTCCCGAAGGCTCACCTGCACCTGCACTTCACCGGATCCATGCGCCACCCGACGTTGGTGGAACTCGCCGACCGGCACGGCGTCCGGCTGCCGGACTCCCTGCGCGGGCAGTGGCCGCCGCGGCTCTCCGCCGCCGACGAGCGCGGCTGGTTCCGCTTCCAGCGGCTGTATGACACCGCGCGGTCCGTCCTGCGAGACGAGGCGGATGTCCGCCGGCTGGTGCGCGAGGCGGCCGAGGACGAGGCGGCCGAGGGTTCGGCGTGGCTGGAGCTGCAGGTGGACCCGTCTGGGTACGCCGCGCGCTTCGGCGGGATCACCGCCTTCACAGAGCTGGTCCTCGACGCGGCCGCGGCCGCAGCAGCGCGCTCGGGGGTCGGCATCGGTCTCGTCGTGGCGGCCAACCGCACCCGCCATCCCCTCGACGCGCGGACGCTCGCCCGGCTGGCGGCGCAGTACGCCGGGCGTGGGGTCGTCGGGTTCGGGTTGTCCAACGACGAGCGGCGCGGTCGGATCGGGGACTTCGCGGCCGCCTTCCGCATCGCCGCCCGCGCCGGCCTGCTCCGCGTGCCGCACGGCGGCGAGCTGGCCGGCCCGGACAGCGTACGGGCCTGCCTGGACGTCCTCGGCGCGCAACGGGTCGGGCACGGCGTCCGAGCGGCGGAGGACGCCGGGACCCTCGCCCGGCTGGCCGCCTGCGGCACCACCCTCGAGGTGTGCCCCACCTCCAACGTCGCGCTGGGTGTCTACCGGCATCCGGCCGGCGTCCCGTTGCCTGCGCTCCGCGCTGCGGGCGTACGGGTGGCATTGGGCGCCGACGACCCGCTGCTGTTCGGCTCTCGGCTGGTCGCGCAGTACGACCTCGCCCGCCGGGTGCACGGCTGCAGCGACGCCGAGCTCGCCGAGCTCGCCCGCGACGCGGTACGCGCGAGCGCGGCACCCGCGCCGCTGCAGGCCGGGATGTTGGCCGGCATCGACGCCTGGCTGCGTTCCCCCGCCTGACCGAGCGCAGGTGTCAGAGGCTGCCGCCCACGATGACCGGCTCGTTGACCAGCTCGATGCCGAAGCGCTCGTGCACCCCGCAGCGGACCTCCCGGGCAAGGCTGAGCAGCTCGGCGGTGCTCGCGCCGCCCCGGTTGGTGAGGGCCAGTGGGTGCTTTGTGGACAGGGCAGCCCGGCCGCTTGCGCCGCCGTACCCCCGCCCGAAGCCCGCGCGCTCGATCAGCCAGGCCGCGCTGGTCTTGACCCGCCCGTCGGGCTGCGCCCAGGAGGGGGCGCCGGGAGGGAGCAGCGCCGGGTCGACCAGGGGGTTGGTGAAGAACGAGCCGGCGCTCCAGGTGTCGCGGTCGGAGGGGTCAAGGACCATGCCCTTGCGCCGGCGCAGGGCCAGGACCGCCGCGCGGACGTCCACCAGCGGCGCCCGGGCTCCCAGGTCGACGCCGAGGGTGCGGGCCAGTTCGGCGTAGCGGATGGGGGCGCCCAGCGGTGCGCGGGCCAGCTCGAAGGTGACCTCGAGCACCACCCACCGCGGATCGCCCTTGAACGCGGACCCGCGATAGGTGAATCCGCACCCGGTGTTGTCGAAGGTGCAGACCTCGCCGCGGCGGCGGTCGTACGCGCGTACGCGGGTGAGCGTGTCGGCGACCTCCTGGCCGTAGGCGCCGACGTTCTGGATCGGCGTCGCTCCGGTGAGACCCGGGATGCCGGACAGCGCCTCCACACCTGACCAGCCCGCCTCCACCGCGTGCCCGACCAGGTCGTCCCACGGCTCGCCGGCGGCAACGCCGACGGTCGCAGCGGAGTCCTGGCGCCGGACCCCCCGGGTGACGATGCGGACCACGGTCCCCGGGAAGCCCTCGTCAGCGACCACGAGGTTGCTGCCGCCACCAAGGACGAGGACGGGTTCGCCGGCTGCGTCACAGGCCCGCAGTGCCTCGACGACCTCGGCGTCGGTCTCCGCGCTGAGGACCCGCCGCGCAGGCCCGCCGAGACGCAGCGTCGTCAGGTCGGCGAGCGGGACGTCGTACTGCTCATGCACGAGCACAAAAGGGTACGGCCGCGCACCCCGGGACCGGCCGGCCGCGCGCGGCCTGCGCCAGTTGTCAGACCGACACCGGGTCGGGGCCCGGCGTAAGTCTGACCAGTCCGCGGAGGTCCGGAAATCGGCAGGATCCCGATCGGTCAGGCGAGCTGGACGACGGCCCGCGCCCTCGAGAGCACCCCCACACCGGCGCAGCGAGCGGTCAGGCTCAGTGTGACGCGACGACCGTCGAGCTTGTCACCCACAGTGGCGTCGACCGTGAGGGTCGCCCCGGTGTCGTCGTCGGGCACCACCACGGGCCGGGTGAAGCGCACGCCGTACTCGACGACCGCAGCCGGATCGCCGGCCCACTCGGTCAGGACGCGGGCGGCGAGCGCCATGGTGAGCATGCCGTGAGCGATGACGTCGGGAAGGCCGACGGCCCGGGCGAACCGCTCGTTCCAGTGGATCGGGTTGAAGTCCCCGGCCGCGCCGGCGTAGCGCACCAGGTTGGCGCGGGTGACCCGGAACTCCCGCTGCGGGAGCGCCGCGCCGGCCTCGACGTCCTCCCAGCGCGGCCTCACCGCTGCTCCGCCGCATCCTCGGCCGCAGCCGGCCGGGCCACGAACGTCGTGGTCGCCGTGCACACGTGTTCGCCGTCGACGGTGGCGATCTCGCTGCGTACGGTCAGCAGATCGTTGCCGGCGGCTGCGCGGATGGTGTCGATCGTCGCCGTCGCGCTCAGCCGGTCGCCCGCCCGTACCGGGCGGGTGTAGGCAAAGCGCTGGTCGCCGTGCAGGACGCGGGAGTAGTCCAGCCCCAGGTCCGGGTCGGCGACGATGACGTCCAGGGCCCGGAACGCCACGACCACCGCGAAGGTGGGAGGCGCCACCACATCGGCATGGCCGAGCTCGCGAGCGACTCGCTCGTCACGGTAGGCCGCGTCCGGGTCGCCGATCGCGTCGGCGAACTCGCGGACCTTCTCCCTGCCCACCTCGTACGGCTCGGTCGGTGGGTAGGTCTTGCCGACGAGCGAAGCGTCCAGCGGCATGCGTGCCTCAGGGGGAGGCCGGCGGGGCTACCTCGTCCCGCGAGGGTTCGGGGAAGCGGGTGCCGATCGTGAGCAGCAGGTGTGCGACGCCCAACGCGATGAAGACCGTGGTGGGGCGCGTCTCGGCGCGGAAGCCGAGGACGAAAGGCAGCGCCACGAGCAGAACGACGCTCACGTAGTCGACCGTGACATGCACGCCCGGGGTGATCGCCGCGACCAGCCCGGTGGGGAGCGTGGAGGTCGCGGTGAGCGCCAGGATCGCCAGACCCACGACGATCGAGGCGGCGACGGCGGCCCCGGACTGATACGCCAGCAGGAAGGGGGCGGCGATGAGGAACACCCCCGCCGCGTACTCGACTCCCCCGTGGACGGCAGCGGGGATGGGGCCCTCGCGCAGCACTGCGCTCAGCGCGTCTCGCGGTGCGAGGTGTGCTGCCGGCACCGCGAGCAGAACTTCTTGAGCTCGAGCCGGTCGGGGTCGTTGCGCCGGTTCTTCTTCGTGATGTAGTTGCGCTCCTTGCACTCCGTGCAAGCCATCGTGATCTTGGGTCGGACGTCGGCGCTCTTGGCGGCCACGGGGTGCCTTCCTCACGTCGTACGGGTCGCGCGCCGTGCGGGCCGCGCTGGGGATGGATCGTAGCGGTGGCCGGACTCGAACCGGCGACACAGCGATTATGAGCCGCTTGCTCTACCGTCTGAGCTACACCGCCGTGGGACCACCGGCCGGTTGAGGGGCATCCGGGCGGACGGCCACAGAGCCCCAATACGGAATCGAACCGTAGACCTTCTCCTTACCATGGAGACGCTCTGCCGACTGAGCTATTGGGGCGAGCAGGGGTCGAGGATACACGCCGCGCACCGGCTCTCCCGGCCCGCGTGCGGGCGTGGGCGGTGGCCGTACGAGGGCAAGATCGCCGTCCCCAGTCAGCGGGACGAGCAACCTGCATCCCCCTACCGCGGACGGTGATCACATGTGGTGGCAGGTGTTGGATTCGAACCAACGTAGGCTGAGCCGACGGTTTTACAGACCGCTCCCTTTGGCCGCTCGGGCAACCTGCCGGGCGGTGCGAGGATAGCCGACCGGCGCTGGCCGTACGACGGAGCGGAGGAGCGAGCGTGGCCGGGGATTCCTCGTTCGACATCGTCAGCAAGGTCGACCGGCAGGAGGTCGACAACGCGCTCAACCAGGCGGCTCGTGAGATCGGGCAGCGCTTCGACTTCAGGGGCACCGAGGCCAGCATCCGGTGGGCGGGCGAGCTCGCCGTCGAGATCGAGGCGAGTACGGAGGAGCGGGCGAAGGCCGCGCTCGACGTGTTCAAGGACAAGCTGGTCAAGCGCGGCGTGTCGCTCAAGGCGCTCGACGCCGGGGAGCCCCGGGCATCCGGGAGGTCGTACCGGATCGGCGCCGCTTTGACGCAGGGCATCTCCCAAGAGAACGCCAAGCGCGTCTCCAAGATCGTCCGCGACGAGGGGCCCAAGGGCGTACGGGTGCAGGTGCAGGGTGACGAGCTGCGCGTCTCGGCGAAGAAGAAAGACGACTTGCAGCAGGTGATCCAGCTGCTCAAGGAGCGCGATCTCGACATCGCCCTGCAGTTCACCAACTACCGCTGAGAAACCGCGACCGCCTCCGCCTGGGCGGAACCGTGGGATCGGTGGTGGCGTCTGAGCGGACATGAGCTCCCGTCAGCGCCAAAGCGCACTACTTCTCTCGACAGCCACCGGCCTGTTCGGCTGGGTGGTTATTGCGGCACCGCCGGCGTCCGCGTCTTGTGCCGTTGGCACGCCGGAACCTTCGCCGCATGCGTTCGTCGGGCGGGTCATCGCCACTGAGCTACATGGCCGAGTGGCCACGGTTCTCACCAGCGACGGAGGGACCGTACGGGTGATCGGGACGTCCCTCCCAGAGGGGAGCTCCGCGACCTCGGCCGACAGCACGTACGTCGTCGGGGCAACGTACGAGTTCCACCCGAACGACGACACCGACCCGTACGAGGACATCTGCACCGCGACCGAGCGGCTCCGCGGCGACGACATCCCCGCCTCACTCCGTGACGGCGCGACCGGCGCAGACGCCGGACCGGCGCCTGAGACCGGCAATGACATCGCTGCTGTTGGCGCGATCGCCGGGGGAGTGGCCGTCGCTGGCGCCGGTACCGCGGCAGTGTGGCTGCGGCGTCGCGGGGACTCGAGGGTTTCTCGTTAGCGTCTGCGCGCTTTGACTCGGGCAGTCGGCGACCGTTGCAGGAAACCGCATCCGCCGCGTCATGCGACGTCGCTTGCGTGCTTACAGAGGGCATGACCCACCGCCTGGCCAGCACGCATGAGGCGCCAGCCTAGAGCTGAGCCCTTGACCGCCAGCCGAGCCCGCGGTGGGCCGGGCTCGGCTGGCCCCGCTGTGCTGGCTCGTGTCGAGGCAACGGGCGGGACCCTGCTCACCCGTCCCCAGGTCTCCTCCGGGGGGCGCGCCGCCGCACCGGGCTCGGCTGCGCAGCCGCCTGGTCGTGCCGCTCGACCCCTGCCAGCCGCTGCTCGGTGAACGCCCGGTGCGTCATCTCGAAGGTGGCCAAGACCTCCACGAAGAAGGTGGACGCAGCCTGGGCGACGTCGTCGAGCTCGGTCTCCGTCCGCGACGTCTTCAGGACCTGCAGCAGGTTGGCGTGATGGATCTGCGCGAGGTCCAGCAGGCTGAGCTCCTGGCGCATCGCCCGCCGGCCCAGCTCGTACGCGGCGCGCAGGCCACGCTCGTTCCCCTGGGACAGGTAACCGAGGAATGCTGGTGCGTAATCGCGTCGCAGCCTTTCCAGAGAGTCCGCTGCCATCTCAGCACCGGCCGAGCTCACCGGCGTGGTAGCGAGCGCTTTGAGCAGGGCATCTCCCCGGAGAACGCCAAGCGCGTCTCCAACATCGTCAGCGACGAGGGACCCAACGGCGATACGGGTGCAGACCAGCCGGCCCCGTGGCCGGACCGTTCCGCTGGCAAAGCCGGCTGCCCGCGGCGATGACGCAAGGTGCTCCATCGCAGACCCTTCTCGAGCGCAGTGATCGGTGCCAGGCTTGTGCCGTCAGCTCCAGGAAGGCTCAAGCACTAGATGACGGCCGGGATGGACATCGCGTTCCGAGTGCTGGGACCGGTCGAGGTCCAGGTGGACGGCAGAGAGATCGTTCTCGGCGCCCCCAAGCAACGCGTCCTGCTCGGAGTGCTGTTGGCCAACGCGAACGTCGATGTCTCGACGTCGCGGCTGATCGAGGAGGTCTGGGGCGACGATGCCCCGGCTGGACCGCGGCGCAGCCTTCAGGTGTACGTCTCGGCGTTGCGGGCCGCTCTCGGGCCAGCCGCGGGGGTGCTGCAGACGGCAAGCCAGGGCTATCGCCTCCGGGTGAAACCCGAACAGCTCGATGCCCGCTGCTTCGAGCGAGTCGCGGCAGCCGCCAGGGCGCTGCTCGAGCGGGGTGAGGCTGCCGCCGCTGTGGAGCAGGCGGCCGCCGCGCTGGCGCTGTGGCGCGGGCCGGCGTTCGCCGACGTCGCTGACTTCCCGTTCGCACGGGCCGAGACGACCCGGCTGGAGGCCTTGCGCCTGGAGACGATCGAGATCCGCATCGAGGCCGCGCTGACCATGGGCCACCACCACCAGGTCGTAGCCGAGCTGGCGGCCCTCGTGGACGAACATCCGCTGCGTGAACGGCTGCGTGCCCAAATGATGCTCGCCCTGCACCGCTGTGGACGCCAGGCCGAGGCGCTTGCGGTGTACCGCGCCGGGCGCCGCCAGCTCGTGGACGAGCTCGGTCTTGAGCCAGGTCAGCAGCTACGCAGCCTCCACGAGGCGATCCTGCGAGACGATCCCCGGCTGTCCGTCGAGCCGGCGGAGCTGCGGGCGCGCCGCCATCTCCCCGCGACCCTCACGCCGTTGATCGGCCGGCGAGCCGAGGTCGAGCAGCTCATGGCCTTGCTGCAGGGGGAGAGCGTGCGGCTGGTGACCGTGACCGGGCCTGGGGGGATCGGCAAGACCCGGCTGGCGCTGCAGGTGGCGCACGATCTCGCCGCGGACTTTCCCGACGGGGTGTTCTTCGTGGGGCTGGCCGAACTGCGCGATCCGGCCTTGGTCATCCCGACCGTGGCCGTAGCATTTGGCGTCGACGAGCCCGGGGACCAAGCCCTGCTTTCGGCGGTCCAGGCCTTTCTGCGCGAGCGGCAGCTGCTGGTCCTCCTGGACAACTTCGAGCATGTCGAGCAGGCCGCGCCGTTGGTCGGTGAGCTCCTGTCCGCCGCCCCAAGAGTCCGGGCTCTGGTCACCAGTCGTTCCCTGCTCCGCATCTATGGGGAGCAGGGTCACGCACTGGGCGGGCTCAACCTGGAGGACGAGGCGGTTCCCCTGTTCGTGGCCACGGCCACCGCGGTGGACCCGCGCTTCGCGCTGACCGAGCGGGTAGCCGGAGCGGTCCGGGAGGTCTGTCTGCAGCTGGACTGCCTGCCACTGGCGATTGAGCTCGCGGCGGCTCGGGCAGCCGAACTCACGCCGGCTGAGATGCTGGCGGTGCTGCCGCGGCGGCTGGAGCTGGCCGGATCCGGCCCCCGCGACCGGCCCGAGCGGCAGCAGGCGCTGCGGACCGCGATCGACTGGAGCTACCGCTTGCTGTCGGCGGACGAGCAGCGGCTGTTCGCCAGTCTTGCGGTCTTCGTCGGCGGCTGCACGGCAGATGCGGCGCGCGAGGTGTGCGGCGGCACGCAAACGCAACTGACCTCTTTGGCGGCCAAGAACCTGGTTCTGCGCCGCGCCGACGGGGACAGCAGTCGCTACTCCATGCTGGAGACGATCCGCGAGTTCGCGCTCGAAAGCCTTCCATCCGCGCCGAGCCCCAGTGGGTCACCACGGGGGCAGCCTGACCACGAGGTCGTACGCGATCGGCATGCCCGCTGCTTCCTCGGCCTGGCGGAGCGCGCAATGGAGGAGTTGCGGGGAGCTGACCAGCTCTGGTGGATCTCGCGGCTCAATACCGAGCGAGACAACCTGCGCGCCGCCCTCACCCACTTCCTCGACGGTGCCCGCAATGAACGTCCCGGATCCGGTGAGCTCGCGGTTCGGCTGGCCGCCGCACTCGGCTTCTACTGGTACAAGACGGGGGCGGTCGCGGAGGGGTCTCGGTGGTTGGAGCGGGCGCTCGAGGTGGCCCCGGACGCTGCGGACCTGGACCGCGGCAGAGCCTTGCACTGTCTGGGAGTCCTGGTGGCCGAGCACGGTGAGGCCGAGCGTGGCCTCGTTCTCTGCGAGGCGAGCTGCGAGCTCTTCCGCCGCGCCGGCGACCTCGCCTGGGTCGCCCGGTCACTGAACAGTCAGGGAGGGATCGCCCGCGACCTCGGTCACTTCGAGCGTGCCGAGCAGAGGTTCGAGGAGAGCGCTGACCTTCGACGCTCGCTGGGGGACGTCGGAGCGCCGCTGGCCATCGTCTTGCTGAACTTGGCGATGGTGGCCCTTGACCGCCGCGACCTGGCTCGGGCTCGGCGCTTCGGGGAGGAGTGCCTGGAGATGGCGCGCGACTCCAACCAATGGATCTACGCCGCCACCTTGCCGGTGCTCGCGGACGTTGCGATCGCCGAGCAGGACATCGACCGAGCCGCCGAGTACCTCCAGCTTGCACTGCCGGCGCTGCGCAGTCTCGGCGACTACCGGCTCATCGAGTGCCTCGACTGCTGCGCCGGGCTCGCCGCCTGCCTCGGCCGCGCCGAGTGGGCGGCTCGACTCGTCGGCGCCGCGGATGCTGCGTTGGAGGAGCTGGGTGCTCAAATCGTCCCTGCGGACGCCCGGATGCGCGAGCACCGCATCGCCGCGGCAAGGGACGCACTAGGGCCGGATCAGTTCGAGGTGGCCCGGCATGCCGGGCGGGCGATGAGTCTGGACGAGGCACTCGATGCTGCGTTCAACCAGGTCATCCCGCGGCCTCGTCCCGGTGCGCAGCAGACAGCGCCTTGAGCATTTCTTGAGCCCGGGTCCTCATGCTCTGCCTCAAGGACCTACTCCAGAAGGGCACGAGATGATCAAGAGGCTCCCTGCGCGCAGCCGTCGACACGGTGGCGGAGCAGGAATGTCCGGTACAGCCCGGGGCGCCGTCATCGGTGCCGTCACCTCCGCGGTCCTGTTGGGCTCGGCCCCCGCGTTCGCCGGCTCAGGCATCGGCGGCATCTTCAATCTGGGCAAGACGAACACCGTCAACGCGCCCACCACCCTTGTCGGCACCACGAGCGGCCGGATGCTCAACGTGCAGAACAAGGGGACCGGTCCCGGTCTCGGTGTCACGGTGGCGGCGGGCAAGGCGCCGATCGCGGTCAACCCTGAGGCAGGCAAGGCACTCAACCTCGACGCCGACAAACTGGACGGCTTCGACGCCGCCGCCTTCCTCGCGGCTGGCGCCAGGGCCGCGGACTCCGACCTGCTCGATGGTCGCGACTCCAGCGACTTCGCAGCCGCCGGCCATAATCACGACGGCACCTATGTCGCCACCGCTGACCACACGAAGGCCGCCCATGACACCCTGGGCATCGATGCAAGCACCGTGGACGGCTGGGACTCGTCAGCGTTCATCCGGGGGCCGGGCCAGATCTACCGCGGTGCGATCGCGATCCCGCGGGGCAACATCGGCTGGCGCACCGTCCTCACGACGGCGAACCCGTCGTTGACCATCGGCTACCTCTGCCCGGCTGACCTATCCGCCAACGGCCTCTTCGTTTTACGCAACGACGGCAACGAGACCGTAAACGTCTTCCTCGACAACGGCGGAACCGCGCCGGGCTACTTCCAGCTCGGCCCTAATGGCGGCCGGTTCGACCCGTTCGCGGCGGCGAACGGTGAGCACTTCACGGTGCAGGTGCAGGGTGCAAATATCGCCACGCTCGAGCTCTTCTCGGTGCATCGACCCGGCCTGAGCGACTGCCATGTGCAGGCCCAGGCCATCGTTTCGCGGTGACGCGCTGGCGCAGCGGTAGCCGTCCGGCTGATGTGACCAGCCGTGAGCCGGACCCAGGTTCTCGACACAATCGCGGCAGCCAGCAGGGCGCCGCCCAAAGAGCAGGGAGGCACGGTGCTTAGTCGACGAGCAGGAGCAGCGCTCGGTATGGCCGGGGTGCTGACCACGGGAGCTGTGTGGTTCGGCGCTGGAGGCGCCAGCGCTGGCAGCGGGGAAGAGCAGTTCGGTTGGCCCGGTCGGGCGGTCACCTCGATGGCCGAGGTGCAGCGGATGTCGTCGTCGGCGGCGGCAGCGCGGGGCGATGATTCCACGCTCATCGTGGTCGGGCGCGAGGTCCGTGCCGCAGAGGTGGATTTGGGGCGCGAAGGGTTCTCTCCCGGTGACTTCTTCATCTTTGAGGAGAAGGTCTTCGACAACACGCGCACGGAGCGGATCGGGAGGGACTCCGTCCGCTGCGAGGCGGGCGTTGGCCGGACGTTCACCTGTGAGGCGACGCTGCGGTTCAACGGACAGGGCAAGATCCGTGCCGCGGGGACCCTGTTCAGGCGCACCGACAACGTCATCCCGGTGACCGGCGGCACAAGAGACTTTAGGGGAGTCGGCGGCTCCTTGCAGTTCTTCTCCCTGCGCAACGGGGACTCCGCCCTGGTGTTCGACCTCGTCAAGCCCTGACCCGCTGTGCGGCTCCGCAGAGCCGCACAGCTGCTCGATCGCCGGGGCCGGTCCTGCGGGAGGCTCGACCGGCCCCGGCGGTTTCAGCTCCTGACGAGCCGCAACCGCGGCCAGGCAGGTTACCGCCGGTAGCCGGCCATCCCCTCGAGCCGAGCGACCCGCTCGGCCATCGGTGGGTGGCTGGCGAACATCCGCGCCAATCCCTCCGCCCGAAACGGGTTGGCGATCATGAGGTGGCTGGTCGCAACGAGAGTCTTGTCCGCCGGCAGCGGCAGCGCCCGGGTACCCTGCTCCAGCTTGCGCAAGGCTGAGGCCAAGGCGAGCGGGTCCCCGGTGAGCCGGGAGCCGTCGGCGTCGGCCTCGAACTCCCGCGAACGGCTGATGGACAGCTGGATCATGCTCGCTGCGAGCGGGCCGAGCAGCAGCAGCGCCAGCATGCCGAAGGGGCCCGGACCGTCGTCATCGCCGTCGCGCGGCAGGAAGAACGCGAAGTTGGCCAGAAACATGATCACCGTGGCGAGGGCACCGGCCACCGACGACGTGAGGATGTCGCGGTTGTAGACGTGAGCGAGCTCGTGGCCGAGGACGGCGCGCAGCTCACGCTCGTCGAGGATCGACAGGATCCCCTCGGTGGCGCACACCGCGGCGTTGCGCGGGTTGCGCCCGGTGGCGAAGGCGTTCGGCGCCATCGTCGGGGAGACAAAGAGCCGTGGCATGGGCTGGCGAGCGGCTGTGGACAGCTCGCGCACGATGCGGTGCATGGCCGGCTGTTGCGCCTCGTGCACCGGGTAGGCGCGCATGGAGCGCAGCGCGATGGCGTCGCTCTTCCAGTACGCGACGCCGTTGGTCACCAGCGCGATGCCGAGGGCAACGAGAAGCCCGCCGCGGCCGAACCACGACCCGACGAACAGGATGAGGGCAGCCAGCGCGCCCAGCAGAACAGCTGTCTTCAGCCCGTTGCGGTGGCCGTGCACGGCTCTCCTCTCTGCCCAGGGTTCGTCCCTGGACGGGAACGCCGTACGCCGGCCCGCCGTTCCCCGGCCCGCCACGAAGAAACGACCGGGGCACGCGGCTCTGGTTGAGCCGCGCGCCCCGGTCGCTGTCGTCGTGGTCAGCGCTGCGCGAGCACCCGCACTCGGAAGCTCTCGTACCCCGAGACCACGGCGTCCTGCTGGGACTGATCGTCCCGGCTCCAACTCGGGTTGGGCCCGCGCTCCCGCCGGCTCAGATGCAGTGACATCTGCACCTCGTCGTTGCGCTGCGCGTTGGCCAGCTGGTCCAGCAGATCCTCGAACGACGACGCCCGGTTGCGCTCACCGTCCCACCACCGCAGCTCGCCGCCCACCACGGACACATATCCTCGCGAGCCGTCCGCCCGCCGGGGGACGGTGACGCTTAGCGGCACCCGCAGGACCTGGTCGGAGTCGCGCCGCGTCAGCAGCGCCCGCACGTTGAGCACTGCACCGGCACGCACCGCCACGGTGGTCCTGCGCCCGACGTCCTGCCAGGCGCCGTCCTGACGGACGCGCAGTCCGGACACGCGGTAGGCCTCGAACGCTCGGGAGTAGCTGCCCACGATCCGCGCCCTATCGATGTGGACGTTCTCGAAGCGGTTGCGCTGAATGGCCGACAGGTCGTTCCACAGCGCGTACGCCGGCGGCAACGCGATCGAGTAGGTGGAGGCGTACTTGTCGTCGATCGTGACGGCGAACGGCGACCCGTCCTCACGCGTACCCGAGATCCGCCAGCTCAGCTCCGCGGTCCCCCGGGCGTCCCCACCACGGACGACCAGACCGTTGGCGTAGAGGTGATAGCCGCCGAGGTAGCCGAGCCACCCGGGGAGGTTGATCGTCGTGGCGCCCTCGCGCACGCCGTACGGACCGACGAGCTGGCTGCTCACCGTCGTCGACGCTGGGAGCGCTCCCTCGCGACCGGAGATGGCGGCGATCGTGTCGCGCACGATCCGGCCGTCGGGTGCTCCGATGTTGGCGAGCTTGTAGGACCCGAGCGTCGGGTCCCGGGCGATGTCCACCGCCGACGCGCCGTGCATGGCCAGGCGGCTGCGGTCGGAGAACAGCATCGGGTGACCGAAGGCGAGCACCCGGTCTCCGCAGACCGCGGTCGCGGTGCCGACGCCGGCGAAGGTGATGTCGCCATAGGACAGCGAGGCGGCGACGTTGCCGCCGGCGGCGATGTCGATGGACGCAGCCTTCGACGCGGCGGCACCGGCCGCGCCGCCGAGCTCGATGCCGAGACGCTGCGCCCGCTCGCTCAGTCCCATGGCGTCGGCGAGCCGGCGAGCGCCCGCATCCCAGGGCACGCCGGCGATCCCGAGCGGGATGCGCAGCCGGTGGAAGGAGCCGCCGGACTCGGCCGGCGACAGGTCGCCGGAGGCGACGAGGCGACGCTCCTGGCGTGGGTTGATGGCGACCCGCGCGGCGGTCGTGCCGCGACCGGGCAGCAGGTCGTACATCGCCCGCGCCGGAGTGATGCCGGCGAGGTTGTCGAGGCCCAAGGAGAAGCCGTAGGACACCGCGCCGACCAGCCGGCCGTCCTCGGTGTAGACCGGCGAGCCCGACATCCCGGCCCAGATGCCGTCGCGGACGTTGCCCGCGGCGTCGGTGATACCGGCACCCTGGAGCCGGGCCATGATCAGGTCCGTGCCCGGCAGGATGCCGTCGTCGAGCTTGCCGATGACGGTGCCGGTGAACTGCACCGGTTTGGTGCCGGAGCGTACGGTCAGGCCGCTCACCGGGAGGTCGGCGCCCGAGCCGGGGATGTCGCGGGCCGGGTAGGCCGCCGGGCACTGGGAGTCGGCTGCGGACGTGGCCGGAGTTGCCGATGCCAGGAGAGCGGCGACGAGAGTCGCCCCCAGGGCTGCCACGCTGACCGCGCGGCGGCCGGGGCGACCGGGGGGAGAACCGAGAAGGGACGGTGAGTGGTAGGGGTGGGACTCGCTGCGCTGGTGCGCCATGGCTCCCCCTCAGGAGACGGTGGGCGAGACGGTAAGGCCGCCTCCAAAGAATGGCAATGAGTCCGTCAAGGGCGACGGCGCGTCGTTACCGATTCGATGCAAGGCGACGCTGCGACGCGCTGGCACCGGCCGCGGTTCCCTCGACGCAGCCGGCTCGCCGTTGGACACGGACGTACCATGGCCGGGAGCGACGACGGCGGTCCTCGACGAGCGGCCGCGGGAGGGCGTGGCGTCCGTGGCCAAGCAGGTCGAGATCCTCGACCGCGTTGTCATCCGCTTCGCCGGCGACTCCGGTGACGGGATGCAGCTGACCGGTGACCGCTTCACCTCGGTGACCGCAGCCTTTGGGAACGACCTGTCCACCCTGCCGAACTTCCCTGCCGAGATACGGGCGCCCGCCGGGACCCTCCCGGGGGTCTCGTCCTTCCAGCTGCACTTCGCCGACCATGACGTCCTGACTCCCGGCGACGCACCCGACGTGCTCGTCGCCATGAACCCCGCCGCGCTCAAGGCCAACCTGGACGACGTGCCCCGTGGCGGCACCGTCCTCGTCGACACCGCCGACTTCGGGCCGCGCAACCTGCGCCGCGTCGGGTATGACAGCGACCCACTCGCGGACGGCACGCTGGACGGCTACCGCGTGCACGCCGTCGACCTCACCGGGATGACCCTGCGGACCCTCGAGCGCCACGAGCTCTCCCGCAAGGAGGCCAGCCGGGCCAAGAACATGTTCGCCCTCGGGCTGCTCTCCTGGATGTACCACCGGCCGGTGGATGCGACGGTCCGATTCATCGAGACCAAGTTCGCCAAGAACCCCGTCCTGCGCGACGCCAACCTCGCGGCCTTCCGGGCGGGGTGGAACTACGGGGAGACGACCGAGGACTTCGCGGTCTCCTACGAGGTCGCCCCGGCGCCCATGGCGCCCGGCACCTACCGCAACATCACCGGCAACATGGCTTTGGCCTACGGCCTGGTCGCTGCCTCCCGGCAGGCCGGGCTGCCGCTGTTCCTCGGGTCCTACCCGATCACCCCGGCCAGCGACATCCTGCACGAGCTGAGCAAGCACAAGCGGTTCGGCGTGCGCACGTTCCAGGCCGAGGACGAGATCGCCGGCATCGGCGCCGCCCTGGGAGCGGCGTTCGGAGGTGCGCTCGGGGTGACGACGACTTCGGGGCCGGGGTTGGCGCTCAAGAGCGAGACCATCGGGCTGGCGGTGGCGCTCGAGCTCCCGCTCGTCATCTGCGACATCCAGCGTGGTGGGCCGTCGACCGGGCTGCCGACCAAGACCGAGCAGTCCGACCTGCTGCAGGCGATGTACGGCCGCAACGGAGAGGCACCGGTACCCGTGGTGGCCCCGCGCTCCCCGGCCGACTGCTTCGACGCCGCGCTCGAGGCCTGCCGGATCGCCCTGGCCTACCGCACTCCGGTGGTGCTGCTCTCCGACGGCTCCCTGGCCAACGGCTCGGAGCCATGGCAGGTGCCTGACGTGGCGACGCTGCCCGACCTGCGCCCCGAGTTCGCGACGGCTCCCAACCACCCGCGGGCGGACGGCGGCGCGGACTTCTGGCCCTACCTGCGCGACCCCGAGACGCTGGCGCGCGCCTGGGCGCTGCCGGGGACGCCAGGCCTGGAGCACCGCATCGGCGGACTCGAGAAGTCCGACGGCTCCGGCGCCATCTCCTACGACCCCGACAACCACGACCGGATGACGCGGCTGCGCCAGGCCAAGGTCGACGCGGTGGCGGCCAGCGTCCCCCGCTGGACGTCGACGACCCCAGCGGTGCCGCCCGCGTGCTGGTCCTCGGCTGGGGCTCGACCCACGGGCCGGCCGCCGCCGCGGTGCGCGAGGTGCGCCGCCGCGGGGCGCGGTCGCGCACGCACACCTGCGCCACCTCAACCCGTTCCCGCGCGACACCGGCCCCGTGCTGCGCCGGTACGAGCGCGTGCTGGTGCCGGAGATGAACCTCGGGCAGCTGGCGCTGCTGCTGCGGGCGCGGTACCTCGTCGACGTCGTGGGATACAACCGCGTCCGCGGGCTGCCGTTTACCTCCACCGAGCTCGTCGACGCCATCACTGAGCTGGTCAAGGATGACTGAGGCCGGCAACGGCCAGACGGCCGCACGCCCCTATCCGGCGCTGGCGGGCGTGCCCAGCACCGAGGTCCCGCAGACCAAGAAGGACTTCGCCACCGACCAGGAGGTGCGCTGGTGCCCCGGCTGCGGTGACTACGCGATCCTGGCGACGGTGCAGGGCTTCATGCCGGAGCTGAAGCTGCGCCGGGAGAACATGGTGGTCGTCTCCGGTATCGGGTGCGCGGCGCGCTTCCCCTACTACCTCAACACCTACGGCATGCACTCGATCCACGGCCGCGCCCCCGCAATCGCGACAGGTCTCGCCGCCTCCCGCCCCGACCTGGCGGTGTGGGTCGTCACCGGTGACGGCGACGCGCTGTCCATCGGGGAAACCACCTCATCCATGCGATGCGGCGCAACGTCAACCTGACGATCCTGCTGTTCAACAACCGGATCTACGGCCTGACCAAGGGCCAGTACTCCCCGACCAGCGAGCTCGGCAAGATCACCAAGTCGACACCGTTGGGATCGCTGGACGCGCCGTTCAACCCGGTGTCGCTGGCGCTGGGGGCCGAAGCCACGTTCGTCGCCCGCAGCATCGACTCGACCGTGCGCACCTCACCTCGGTGCTGCGGGCGGCCGCGGCGCACCGCGGCAGCTCGCTGGTCGAGATCTACCAGAACTGCAACATCTTCAACGACGGTGCGTTCGAGATGCTCAAGGGGCCGGACACCCGGGAGGAGTTCCTCATCCGGCTGGAGCACGGCCAGCCGGTCCGCTTCGGCGCCGACCTCCAGCACGGTGTCGTCCGTGCGCCGGACGGCGGGTTGCGGGTGGCCGAGGTCGACGAGGTGGGCGTCGACTCCGTGCTCGTGCACGACACGCAGGCGCTCGACCCGTCCACCGCCTTCGCGCTCTCCCGGCTCGCCGACCCGGGCAGCCTCGTCCGGACGCCGATCGGGGTGTTCCGGGCCGTACAGCGACCGACGTACGACGACCTGATGAACGACCAGATCATCCGAACGGTCGAGACCCAGGGCGACGGTGACCTCGCGGCTCTGCTGCAGGGCAAGGACTCCTGGACCGTCAGCTGAGTCGATGCTGAGAGGCGGGCCGGCACACAACGCCGGCCCGCTCTCAGTTCGGCGGACGCCACCGCCCGGGGAGGGGACGACATCAAGAGCCAGGTCGGCGCCACGATCACCCACCGGGTGCTCGCCAAGCTGTTCGAGGATCGCGGCGTCGTCCTCGACCGCACGATGCAGCTGAACGTTGGCGGCAACATGGACTTCATGAACATGCTGGAGCGCGACCGGTTGGAGTCCAAGAAGGTCTCCAAGACGCAGGCGGTCACCTCCAACGTTAAGCACGACCTGGGCAAACGCAACGTCCACATCGGGCCCAGCGACTACGTGCCCTGGCTGGATGACCGCAAGTGGGCGTACGTCCGGCTGGAGGGGCGCGCCTTCGGTGACGTCCCGCTGTCACTGGAGTACAAGCTGGAGGTCTGGGACTCCCCCAACTCCGCCGGCGTGATCATCGACGCCGTCCGCTGCGCCAAGATCGCCCAGGATCGTGGCATCGGTGGCCCGGTCTTCTCGGCCTCCTCCTACTTCATGAAGTCCCCGCCGGCGCAGCTGCCAGACGATGAGGCCCGGGAGCGGCTCGAACAGTTCATCCGCGGCGAGAGCGACCGCTGAGCTGCTCCCTCACCTGCCGTGACGTCCGTTGTCAGGCCCACTCCGAGTGCAAGCGCGGTGTGGGCCTGACAACAACGCCTCTCCAGGGGGGCGCGAGCAGCTGCTCAGTCCTCGATGAAGTGCTCGTACTGCCGGTAGCGGACGACCTTGGCGCGGGAGCTGTCACTGTCGTCGTCGGTGAAGTTCATCGCGCCCACGCTGCCCTCGATTTGCGCGCGGCGGTACTCCCGGTAGTTGCGCACGCGGTAGCGCTTGCCGTCGCCGCGGCGGGTGTACTCGCGCAGGCGGGTGTAGACCACCTTGTCGCCAGTCCAGGTGATGTCTACCGCAGCGCGCACCCGATCGTCGGCGTCATAGTTCTTGATCGTCACGGTGCCCTTGAGCCGGGCGGCCTTGAGCTCGCTGTCGATGCGAAGCACCAGATCGTCAGTACTACGGATCTCCCGGTACGACTTCACGTCACAACCGCGCCCCTTGCGCCCGCGGTTCGGCTCCTCACCACGCTCGCAGGCGTAGTCGACCACATATCCGTAGACGTCCGGTTCGGACGAGGTCTTGCGGGCGGAGAGGTAGCCGACGTGCCAGTTTCCTTTCACGTCTTCGATGCGGCCGCGCTCGACCCAGTGAGCCTGCACGTACTTGCCTGAGGAGCGGTATGTCCACTCCGTGTCCGCTTGGGCCGGTGCGGCCGCGGCGAGCCCGCCGAGCGTCGGGAGTAACGCCGCGGTGAGGACGGCGGCGGTACGGCGGGTGATGGCGTTGTTGACCATCGGGCGATCCCTTTCTTGGGGTCACGACTGTCCCGTCGTGACCGCTGTGCGCGCCGGGCGGTTGCCGCGGCGACGGCTGAATGCGGCGTGCTGAGCGGGTAGACCCCCATGGGGGGGTCCCGGTTGCACACCAGCGCCAGCTGTTACCTGGTCGTGACCCGGAGGGGTGGGAAAGCCCGGCAGCTACGCTGCGGCGGTGGCCTCCGGGGGGCCTGCCGGCGAGGTGGGCGAGCGACCCCGTTCCTACCTCGGGGACCTGCCACGGGTGAGCCACGCTCAGCGAAGTCGCAACACCACGTCGCTGCCGGTGGCGCTCGGCGTCAAAGTCCCGCGCCCCTGGGCGCCGGTGAATGCGTGCCTTCCGCCGGTCACCACGAGCCGCACCTTGTCGCGCTTTCGGTTGATCACCCCATGCGTGGTGATGAGCCCCCGCTTCGTCCGGAAGTCGATGTCGCACTGGCGGAGGCCGCCGCGGTACAGCGTGGTCCACACGCAGCTGGCCGCAGTACGCCCGCGCACGTCACCGGAGAAGTGGCTGCCGATGTAGTACTGATCGCCCGCGGACGGGCCTTCGGGAGCCACATCTACCGCGTGGAACGTGTCCAGCTTGCTGGTGAAGTGCAGGGTGGTGCGACTGCCACCATCCGCCGATACACCTGCGGCACTGCCATCTGCCGATGCCCCTTGGGCACCGTACGCCGCCACGACTGCGGCGATGCCGATGCTCGCCACGGAGACGGCCATGCGTCTGCTGGTCATCCTTGCCTGCCTTCCTGGTCCGGTTCGGACCTCCTGGATGCCGCCTCTCGGCAACCCGACGCTGTCAACGATCCCGCTGGGCGGGGCGGCGTCGCTTCCGTGAAATCCCTAGTCCGGCGAGGATGAGCCGGTGGTCGTTGGACGTGAAGCAGAGCGGCGTGAGCTGGCTCTCCTGCTCGCGCAGGCGCGGGCGGGTCGGGCCGGCGTGGCTGCGCTTGTCGGCGACCCGGGTGTGGGCAAGTCCGCGCTGCTCGAGGCCGCGGTCGGGCTCGCCGACGGCTTCTCGCTGCTGCGGGCGGTGGGTGTGCCGGCGGAGTCGACGATTGGGTACGCCGCCGTGGCGACGTTGCTGGCACCGCTGGCCGACAACGTCGCGGCGTTGCCCGAGCGTCAGCGGCGGGCCGTGAACGGGTGCCTGGCCCGAGATGCTGGCGGCTCGGAGGCCGGTGACCTGCTGGCGCTGGGATGGGGTGTGTTGACCCTGCTCGCTGAGTCGTCGCAGCGCCGTCCGGTGTTCGCGGTCGTCGACGACCTGCAGTGGGCCGACGACGAGTCACGGCGGGTGCTCGGCTTTGTTGCCCGCCGACTCGGCGGCGAGCACGTAGCCCTGATGCTCGCGGCGCGTAGCTCCGCCGACCTGCCGTACGGGATCGAACGGTCGCACGTGCTGGGCGAGCTGTGCGTCGCCCACTCTCGCGCGCTCCTCCGCGAGCGTCACCCGGACCTGCATCCCGACGTCGTCCAGCAGCTCGAAGCACGTTGCGGTGGCAACCCGCTGGCTCTGGTGGAGACCGCGGCAAGCCTGGACGAGCTTCAGCGGCGGGGGGTGGCCCCCCTGCGAGACGATCCGCACATTCCGGCGACGATTCGCGCGGCCTACGCGGCGCGACTGAACCAGCTGACCGACCGGGCCCGGCGCGTCCTGCTGCTGGCCGCGTGCGAGGGGCGCGGCGACCTGGCCGTGCTCGCCCTGGCCGCAGCAAGGGTCGACGCGTCCGTCGCGGACCTCGACTCGGTGGTGGCCGAGGACCTGCTCACTGTCGATCACGGCCAGGTACGGCTCCGCCATCCCCTCCTGACGGCCTGCGTGCTGGACGAGGCCGGCCCAGCGGCCCGCCGCGCAGCCCACGCCGCGCTCGCCGACGCGCTCACCGGCACGGACGATGACCGGGCGGTCTGGCACCGTGCAGGCGCGTCCTCAGGGCCTGACGACAGCGTCGTCGCCGCCCTAGAAGAGGTCGCGGCAAGAGCGGGGTCGCGGGGGACGCCCGCCATGGCCGGACGCGCGCTCGAGCAGGCCGCGGCCCTCACCCTCAGCCGACCGCGGCGGGTGGAACTCCTCGTCGGCGCGGCAGAGTCAGCGCTGCAGGCCGGCTCAGGTGCCCGCGCGCAGGCACTGCTGACCGACGCCTTGGCGGCCGGCGCAGCGGCAGCTGCGGTGCAAGCCCGGATCTGGATCGTCGAGGGGCGGCTGGCACTCCTGCGCGGGCGGGCCGAACCCGCGGCTCGTCTCCTCGTCGCCGCGGCGCCGCACCTGCCCGGTCCCGTCAGGGTGGCGGTACTGATCGACGCCCTCCGGGCGACCCTCGAGCTCGGGGACCACGCGCTCGCTGCCCGCGCACTCGGCCTACTGGACCCGTCTCACGAGTCGGACCGTCCAGCGGATCTCCATGTGCGGGTGGCGCGCGCGATGGTCGGCTACTCGGCCGCCGATCCCGAAGCCGACCAGTTGGTCCCCGACGACCTGCGCATGCTCGGCCTGGTGGTGGAGTCGGATCTCGCCGCACCGGCGACCCTGGCCCTGCTCGGCGAGCTCGCCATCGAACGTGGCCGACTGATGGAAGGCCGGGCGCTCTTCGTCCGCGCCGCCGACGCGGCGCGTGAGCACGGCGACGTCCCCGCCCTTGCCGACGCCACCCTCGGCGTGGCGTTCGCCGAGCACATGCTCGGCCGCTGGAACTCCGCTCACGCGCGTCTCACCGAGGTGCTCGCATTAGTGGACGAGGGTTTCGCTCCCGCGCTCGTCGCCGAAGCGCTGACGCTTACCGCCGAGATCCACTCCGTCCGCGGCCACGACGAGCCCTGCCGGTCGACGTGCCAGCGGCTCCGCACACTCGCCGACGACCTCGACGACCCCCAGCTGCGCGTGCTCGCGGACCGGCGCGAGGGCGTCCTCCACTTCGGGGCCCAGCGGCTCGACCAGGCCATCCTGTGCCTGGAGACCGCGCTTGCCGCGGCGACGGCAGCCGGGATCACCCACCCGTACGTCTCACCAGTGCCCGATCTCGTCGAGGCGTATCTCCGCCAACGGCGCCCGGATGATGCCGCTCGGGTGGCCGAGCCGTTCATCTCCGGCATCGGACCCGGCTCCCCGCCCCCGGCGCGTGCCCGCGGCCTACGGGTGCGGGGCCTGCTGGCCTCCTCCGAGGAGTACGACGAGGAGCTGGACCAGTCCGTCGAGCTGGACGAGGCCATTGGCATGCGGTTTCACGCCGCCCGCACCCTGCTGTGCCACGCCGAACGGCTGCGCCGGGACCGCCGTCGCGTGGACGCGCGCGCACGGCTCCTGCGGGCACTGGACGTGTTCCGCGGGCTCGACGCCACACCCTGGATAGCCCGAGCCGAGGCGGAGCTAGCCGCCTGCGGGGGAACGGTTCGGCCCTCGACCGCGGGGACACCCTCGGAACTGCTGACGCCACAGGAGCTGCAGATCGCGGTGCTCGTGATGGAGGGTCAGCGCAACCGGGAGATCGCCGCAGCCCTCTTCCTGTCCGTGAAGACGGTCGAGTTCCATCTCAGCGGGGCCTATCGAAAGCTGCGGGTGTCCAGCCGCACGCAGCTCGCGGCGCGGATGTCGGCCTGACCGTCGGCGTGGTCACCGGCGCGGAGAGGGGACGCTCCTGACCTACGCTGCCGTGGTGTCACGCGAGCGGCTCGGCGTCGCCTACGGCGCCGCCGCGTACGGGTTGTGGGGCCTCTTCCCGCTGTACTGGCCGCTGCTCCGGCCAGCCGGTGCCGTCGAGATCCTCGCCCACCGGGTGTTCTGGTCGTTGCTCTTCGTCGCCCTGCTGCTCCTGGTGCACCGCCGGCGGGGGTGGCTGCGCCGCCTGCTCGACCGCCCCGCTGTGCTCGTCATCCTGGTCGCGGCCGCGCTCGTCATCTCGGTCAACTGGGGCACCTACATCTGGGGGGTCACGAACGGCCACATAGTGGAGACCTCGCTGGGCTACTACATCAACCCGCTGGTCACGGTCGTGCTGGGTGTCGTGCTGCTCGGGGAGCGGCTGCGGCGGGTCCAGTGGGCCGCTGTCGGCCTCGCCACGGTGGCCGTCGCCGTCCTCACCGCCGACTACGGGCGGCCGCCGTGGATCGCACTGACCCTCGCGTTCTCCTTCGGGACGTACGGACTGCTCAAGAAGCAGGCGGATGCCGGTGCGGTGGAGGGGCTCACCGTGGAGACGGCCGTGCTCGTGCTCCCGGCACTGGGGTACATCAGCTGGCTCGAGTCCAGCGGGCGAGCCGTCTTCGGCCACGCTGGAGCGCTCAACGTCGCGCTCCTCATCCTCGCCGGCGCGGTGACGGCCATCCCGCTGCTGCTCTTCGGCGCGGCAGCGACCCGGGTGCCCCTCGTCACGCTGGGCCTGCTGCAGTACCTCGCGCCGACGTTCCAGCTGCTCATCGGAGTGCTGGTCTTCGACGAAGCGTTCCCGCCGGTACGCCTGGCGGGGTTCATCCTGGTCTGGGCCGCGCTCGCGGTCCTCACCGTCGAGGCGCTGACGCACCAGCGCCGAGCACTGCGCCGCTCGTCCGAGGCCGTCGCGGCCTAGCGTTGCAGCGTCAGGTATGACAGCGGACGACGCGGCGCGCGTACGTGCTCGGTCAGCTCGACCTCGCAGCCGGTCGACAGGCTCAGGACGTCCGGTCGGCGACCGCGTCGCACAGCGACTCCATCGCCCGACGCGCCGGGGAGGGCGGCAGCGGCTCCAGTACCGCGCGCGCCGAGTCGGCCCAGCTGAGCACCTCGGCGTGAGCCTGCGCCATGGCTGGGTGGGCGCGCAGCAGCTGCAGCGCCTCAGCGTGCCGGGCGTCGTCGGTGAGCGGGCCGCTGAGCAGCTCGTGCAGCCGTGCGTCGGCCGGCTCGGGGGACCGCCGCGCAAAGAGCACCGGCAGCGTCGCCACCCCCTCCCGCAGGTCGGTCCCGGGAGTCTTGCCGGACTGCGTCATGTCGCTGGCGATGTCGAGCAGGTCGTCAGCGAGCTGGAAGGCCACGCCGATCCGCTCTCCGTAGCGGGTCACGACCTCGACGACTGACTCCTCCGCGCCGGAGAGCAGGGCGCCGAAGCGGGCGGACGTCGCGATGAGGGAGCCGGTCTTGTCGGTGAGCACCCCGATGTGGTGGGCCACGGGGTCGCTCCCCTGCTCGGGCCCCAACCACTCGCGCAGCTGGCCCTGCACCAGCCGCTCGAAGGTCCGCGCCTGCAGCCGTACGCACTCGGGCCCCAGGTCGGCCACGATGTCCGAGGCCCGGGCGAACAGATAGTCGCCGGTGAGGATCGCAACGGTGTTGCCCCAGCGGGAGTTGGCGCTCACCGCTCCGCGACGCATTGCGGCCTCGTCCATGACGTCGTCGTGGTAGAGCGTCGCCAGATGGGTCAGCTCCACCACCACCGCCGCGGGGACGATGCCCGCTGCCTGCGGGTCACCGAAGTGGGAGGCGAGCAGCACCAGCAGCGGCCGAAACCGCTTGCCGCCGGCTTCGAGCAGGTGCCGCGAGGTGTCGATGAGCAGCGGGTCGTCGGACTTCACCGACTCGCGCAGCCGCAGCTCGACCTCTTCGAGGCTCACCCGCAATGCGGTCCCGAGCGTGGGGTCGGCGGCGGGGATGTCGAGGCTGGAGGGCATGGGTGCCTCCCGGCGTCAGCGGACGAAGACGGCGGCCTGCTCGGCCAGCGTAAGCAGCGGAGCCGGCGCGACTCCGAGCCCGACGGTGACGAGCGCGCCGAGGCCGATGGCCGCCGCTGTCAGCGGCGACGGGACGGCCACGGTTGGGCCTTCGGGGGCCGGCTCGGAGAAGTACATGAGCACGATGACGCGCACGTAGAAGAACGCCGCCACGGCGCTGGCGAGCACGGCGACGAGGACGAGCGGCCATGCCCCGCCCTGCCAGGCAGCGAGGAAGACGACGAGCTTGCCAACGAAGCCGCTGGTCAGCGGGATCCCGGCAAAGGCGAGCAGGAACAGCGTGAAGACACCGGCCACCAGCGGCGACCGCTTGGCGAGCCCGGCCCAGCGGGAGAGGTGGGTCGCCTCGCCACCGGCGTCACGCACGAGCGAGACGACGGCGAAGGCACCGACCGTCGCGAACCCGTACGCCGCCAGGTAGAACAGCACGCTGGAGATGCCGGCCGGCTCGACCACGACCATGCCGGTGAGGACGAAGCCGGCATGGGCGATGGACGAGTAGGCGAGCATCCGCTTGACGTCGCTCTGCGTGAGAGCGACGACCGCGCCGACCACCATGGTGAGGATGGCAATCGCCCACAGCAGCGGTTGCCAGTCGAGTCGAAGGCCGCCGAGGCCGACATAGAGCACGCGCAACAACGCCCCGAAGGCCGCGATCTTGGTGCAGGCGGCCATGAAACCCGTGACCGGGGTGGGCGCCCCCTGGTAGACGTCCGGGGTCCACGCGTGGAACGGCACCGCTGCGATCTTGAACAGCAGGCCAACCGTGAGCAGCGCGACCCCCGCCAGCAGCAGGCCCTCGCTGCCCACCTGTTCGCTGACCGCGCGGTCGATGTCGGAGAGCCGGACCGACCCCGCGTAGCCGTACAGGAGGGCCACCCCGTAGATGAAGAACGCCGAGGAGAAGGAGCCGAGCAGGAAGTACTTGACCGCGGCCTCCTGGGAGAGCAGCCGGCGCCGCCGGGCCATGCCGCACAGCAGGTACAGCGGGAACGACAGCACCTCGAGCGCGACGAACATGGTGAGCAGGTCGTTGGACGCCGGGAAGAGCAGCATGCCCCCGATCGAGAACATGACGAGGGGGTAGACCTCCGTCTGCTGCACCCGCTGCGCGGTGAGGGTGCGCTCGTCCTCGCTGCCGGGCAGCGAGGACGCCGCGGAGGCGAAGGCGTCACCGCCGGGGTCGACCCGGCGCTCGGCGAAGAGCAGGACGCTGAGCAAGGACAGTGCGAGCACGGTCCCCTGGATGAAGAGCGTGGGCCCGTCGATGGCGACCGAGCCCTCGGCGGCAACCTCGACGCGGTCGGCGAGGGTGACGACCATGCCCAGCGCGACCGCGAGCGCACCCAGGGAGAGGACGACCTGGACGGGATAGCGCACCCTGCGCGGCAGGAAAGCCTCGACCAGTACGCCGAGCACCGCGGCGCCGAAGACGACGAGCATCGGCGCCAGCAGGCCGTACTCGATCGTCGGCGACTGGATCTCGGTGACCTGCCTGGTGAGGGCGGTCATCCGGAAGCCCCCTCGGCAGTGGCCGGCTGCACCGGCTCGGGGTCAGCCACGCCGACCTGCGAGAGCGTGGGTGCCACGCCCTCGTTGATGACGTCGAGCAGCGGCTTGGGGTAGAGACCGAGCACGAGCAGCAGCGCCAGCAGCGGGGCGAGCGCCAGCGCCTCCCTCCCGCGCATGTCCCGCATCCCCTCGGTGGTGGGGCGCACCGGGCCGGTCATGACCCGCTGATACATCCACAGCATGTAGACCGCGGCGAGCACGATGCCCAGCACGGCAAACACCGCAGCGACCGGATAGCGGGTGAACGTGCCGACCAGCACGAGGAACTCGCTGACGAACGTGGCCAGCCCCGGCAGCGACAACGTGGCGAGGGCCACCACCAGCAGGACGCCGGCGAGCACCGGCGCCGGTCGCTGCACCCCGCCGAAGTCCGCGATGGCCCGCGAGCCGCGGCGCGTCACCAGGAAGCCGACGACCAGGAACAGCGCGACCGTGGACAAGCCGTGGTTGACCATGTAGAGCGTCGCGCCGGCCCCGCCCTGGCTGGTCAGCGCGAAGATGCCGAGCACGATGAAGCCGAAGTGCGAGATCGACGCGTACGCCACCAGCCGGATCATGTCGCTCTGACCGATCGCCACCAGCGCCCCGTACAGGATGCTCACCACGGCCAGCGTCACGATGACGGGGGCGAGGTCCCGGGCCGCCTGCGGGAACAGCGGCAGGCAGAGGTGGATCATGCCGAAGGTGCCGACCTTGTCCATGACGCCGGAGAGGAAGGCGGCGGTGGAGGGGGTCGCCTCCCCGGCAGCGTCGGGCAGCCAGCTGTGGAAGGGCCACAGCGGCGCCTTGATGGCGAAGGCGACCATGAAGCCGGCGAAGATCCAGTACTGCGCCTGCGGCGACAGCGGCAGCCCGACCAGCTCGCTCAGCAGGAAGGTCCCGCCATCCGGTCGCAGCGTGGCCGACTGCACGTACAGGCCGATGACCGCGGCGAGCATTACGAGCCCGCCGAGCAGGTTGTAGAGCAGGAACTTGACGGCGGCGTAGGAGCGTCGCGGTCCGCCGTAGCTGCCGATGAGCAGGTACATCGGTACGAGCATCGCCTCGAAGAGGATGTAGAACGCCAGCACGTCGGTGGCCGCGAACGCGCCGAGCGTCATCGCCTCCAGCACCAGCACCAGGAAGACGAAGCCCTTGCCGCTGCGCCCGGTCGGCTCGGCCTCGTCCCAGCCGCCGACCAGCACCACGGGGGTTACCACCGCGGTCAGCGCGATGAGCGCGAGGGCCACCCCGTCGACGCCGAGGGACCAGTACAGGCCGAACCGCTCGACCCACCCGTACTGCTCGGTGAGCCTGAACTGCCCCTCCCCCGCGCGGTACAGCAGCGCCACCACGATGGTGAGCCCGAGGGTCAGCAGCGACACGGCCAGGCCCAGCGCCTTGGCCAGCACACCGCGCCGGCGCGGGACCAGTCCGACGAGCAGCGCGCCGACGGCCGGCACGGCGACGAGCACGCTGAGCCAGGGGAAGTCACTCATGACAGCCGCACCGAAAGCAGGGCGACGACCACCAGCACGGTGCCGCCCAGCATCGAGAGGGCGTAGGAGCGGACGAACCCGGTCTGCACCCGGCGCAGCAGGCCGGAGGAGCCGCCCATCAATGCGGCCACGCCGTTGACCGCGCGGTCGAGACCGCGGGAGTCGGCGTAGACCAGCGACCCGGTGAGGCGCTGGCCGGGGCGCATGAGCGCCACCTCGTTGACGGCATCGCCGTAGAGGTCCCTCCGGGCTGCGGTGGTGGCGAAGGAGACGCGGGTGGGTGCGGTGCGCGCCACCTGCTCACGCCCGTACCGCATCCAGGCCAGCGCGACCCCGGCGACGATCACCACCAGCGTGGCGGCGGTGAGCACCCACACCGGGAACGGCAGCGCGTGCTCCTCCTCGCCTACGACCGGCTCCAGCCACTCGACGATGCCGCCGGCGGTCCAGAGCATGGCCGCACCGCCGACGAGTGACAGCAGCCCGAGTGCCAGCAGGGGCAGCGTCATCACCAGCGGCGACTCGTGCGCGTGGACGTCGGGCTTCCAGCGCCGCTCGCTGAACCACGTCATCAGCATGAGCCGGGTCATGTAGAACGCAGTGATGCCGGCGCCGAGCAGCGCGCAGGTGCCGACGAGCAGGTTGTCGGCGAAGGCAGCCTCGATGATGCGGTCCTTGGACCAGAAGCCGGCGAACGGTGGCACGCCGATGATGGCGAGGTAGCCCGCGGCGAAGGTCAGGAACGTGAGCGGGAGGTAGCGGCGCAGGCCGCCGTACCTCCGCATGTCGACCTCGTCGTCCATGGCGTGCATCACCGAGCCGGCGCCCAGGAACAAGTTGGCCTTGAAGAACCCGTGGGTGAGGAGGTGGAAGATTGCGAAGGCGTAGCCCGCAGGCCCGAGGCCGGCCGCGAGCACCATGTAGCCGATCTGGCTCATCGTCGACCCGGCGAGCACCCGCTTGATGTCGTCCTTGGCACAGCCGATGATCGCGCCCATGACGAGGGTGATCGTGCCGACCACGACGACCGCCGTCTGCGCGAGCGGCGCACCCGCGTAGATCGCCCCCGACCGGACGATGAGGTAGACCCCTGCGGTCACCATGGTCGCCGCGTGGATCAGCGCGGACACCGGCGTCGGGCCCTCCATGGCGTCCAGCAGCCACGACTGCAGCGGGAACTGCGCCGACTTGCCGCACGCGGCCAGCAGCAGCAGCAGCCCGATGACGGTGAGCCAGCCCTCACTCACCTGGTCCGCTCCGCCGAGGACGCCGCTGAACGCTGTCGTGCCGAAGACCGCGAACATCGCCATGACCGCGAGCGTCATGCCCATGTCGCCGACGCGGTTGACGACGAAGGCCTTCTTGGCGGCGACCGCCGCCGAGTTCTTGTGCTGCCAGAAGCCGATGAGCAGGTACGACGCGAGGCCGACGCCCTCCCAGCCGACGTAGAGGACGAGGTAGTCGTCGGCGAGGACCAGCAGCAGCATGGCCGCGACGAACAGGTTGAGGTAGCCGAAGAAGCGCCGCCGCCGCGGGTCGTGCTGCATGTAGCCGATGGAGTAGACGTGGATGAGCGTCCCCACGCCGGTGATCAACAGCACGAAGGCCATGGACAGCGGGTCGAGCAGCAGCCCGACCGAGACCTGCAGGCCCGCGGCCGGCAGCCAGTCAAAGAGCGGTTGGTTGACGGCGCGGTCCTCGGCGGCGCGGCCCAGCATGTCGACGAAGAGCAGGGCGGCAACGACGAACGACGCCAGCGAGGCCAGCGTGCCCACGACGTGGCCGATGCGATCCGTGCGCCGCCCACCCAGCAGCAGCACCAGCGCGCCGAGCGCGGGGAACGCGATGAGCAGGAAGGTCCAGGCGTACACGCCCCCGGCGGTCGCGACCGGCTCGACGGCGCGCACATCGAGCGTTGTCAGCGCGCTCACCTCAGCCCTCCTCTCTCAGTAGCGCAGCAGGCTGGCGTCGTCCACGGAGGCCGACCTGCGGGTGCGGAAGATGGCCACGATGACCGCCAGGCCGACCACCACCTCGGCTGCGGCGACGACCATGACGAAGAACGCGATCACCTGTCCGTCGAGGCCTCCGTGCAGCCGGGCGAAGGTGACGAAGGCGAGGTTGGCGGCGTTGAGCATCAGCTCGATGCACATGAACACCACGATGGCGTTACGCCGCAGCAGCACCCCGACGGCACCCACGGTGAACAGCAGCGCGGACAGCACCAGGTAGGGCGTCGTACCCATCAGGTCGTGCCGCCCTGAGTCGGCTCGCCGCTGCGGCGATCGAGCTCCTCCACCCGGATGACGTCGGCATTGGCCTGGCTGACCGAGCCGGTGGCGCCGCGCGAGGCGAGCACCCGCGAGATCGAGGACTCCGCGGGTGTCCCGTCCGGCAGCAGGGCAGGCGTGCCGATCGCGTTGTGCCGGGCATACACGCCGGGGCTGGGCAGCGGGCTGACCGCGGCGCCGCCGGCCCGCAGCCGGCGCCCGGCCAGCTCACGCTGGCTGGGCCGCGGTTGGGTGCGCTCCCGATGGGCGAGAACCATGGCCCCGAGCGCCGCGGTGATGAGCAACGCGCTGGTGATCTCAAAGGCCCAGACATAGCGGGTGAAGATGATGTCGGCCAGGCCGGGGACGTTGCCCTCGGGGGTGACCCGGGCGAGCCCGCGGGGCTCGTCGAACGGCGACCTGGTCACCGCAAGGACGAGCAGACCGCCGAAAACGAGGCCGGCGAGCAGCCCGATCCAGCGCTGACCCCTGATCGTCTCGACCAGGCTGTCCGAGGCGTCGACGCCGACGAGCATCAGCACGAACAAGAAGAGCATCATGACCGCGCCGGTGTAGACGACCACCTGCACGACGCCGAGGAACGGCGCCTCCTGGGCGACGTACAGCACCGCCAGGCACACCATCGTCACGGCGAGCAGGAGAGCCCCGTGGACCGCCTTGCGGGTGAAGACCAGCCCGATCGCCGCGAGCAGGGCCACCGGGGCCACCACCCAGAAGACGATCGCCTCGCCGTTCACCGCGTCGACCCCTCGTCAAGCGTGTCGATCGAGGTGCTGCCGGCGCGCTCGGCAGGCTGGTCCAGTCCCGAGCCGATCCCCGCGCCGCGGTAGTAGTCACCCTGGTCCCCCAGCCGCATCGGGTGCGGCGGCTCCTCCATGCCGGCGAGCAGGGGGGCCAGCAGGTCCTGCTTTTCGTAGATCAGGTCACTGCGGTTGTCGTCGGCGAGCTCGTACTCGTTGGTCATCGTGAGCGCCCGCGTCGGGCAGGCCTCGATGCACAGGCCGCACAGGATGCAGCGCAGGTAGTTGATCTGGTAGACGCGGCCGTAGCGCTCGCCCGGGGAGTACCGCTCCTGCTCGGTGTTGGGCGCGCCCTCCACGTAGATGGCATCCGCCGGGCAGGCCCAGGCGCACAGCTCGCAGCCAACGCACTTCTCGAGCCCATCGGGGTGCCGGTTGAGCTGGTGGCGCCCGTGGAAGCGCGGCGCGGTCGGCTTCTTGTGCTCGGGATACTCCTCGGTGACGACCTTGCGGAACATCGTCCGGAAGGTGACCCCGAAGCCGGCGACGGGGTCGAGGAACTTAGGCACGCGGAGCCTCCTGCCCGGAGGACACCGCAGGTGGCTCACCGGGCTCGTCGAGTCGGGTGCTGCCCCGGGGCGAGGCCGGGCGCGCGGACGTCAGGACGGGTTCGGCGCGGACCTGTCCGGGCAGCGGCGGCACAGGGTAGCCGCCGGCGAAGGGGTCGAACTCGCGCGGGGCGGCACCGTCCCCTGCCGTCGCCGCTCCCGTCGTCTCCGGCGACTCCGGGCGCCGGGGCCGTACGGCGTCCGCTACGAAGCTCAACAGCAGCAGGCCGAGGATCACGCCCAGGGTCCACAGGATCAAGGTGCGCCGGTCGAGCGTCTCACTCGTCGTCGCGGTCCGCACCGTGGCCACGATCAGGATCCAGGCCAGCGAACCCGGAATGAGGTACTTCCACCCCAGGTGCATGAACTGGTCGTAGCGCAGCCGCGGGAGCGTGCCGCGCAGCCACACGAAGAAGTAGATGACGAGAAGCACCTTGGCCAGGAACCACAGCAGCGGCCACCAGCCCGTGTTGAGCACGCCGCCGCCAACCCAGGACAGTGGCCAGGGCGCCCGCCAGCCGCCGAGGAACAGCGTGGTGGCCAGCGCCGAGACGGTGACCATGTTGATGTACTCGGCCAGGAAGAACAGCGCGAACTTCAGCGAGGAGTACTCGGTGTGAAAGCCACCGACGAGCTCCCCCTCGGCCTCCGGCAGGTCGAACGGCGCCCGGTTGGTCTCCCCCACCATCGACACCACATAGATGAGGAAGGAGGGGAAGAGGACCACCGCGTACCACGACGGCATGTCCAAGGTCATCCCGAACAGCTGCAGCTGCCCGCCCGAGGCCTGCGCCTCGACGATCTCCGACGTCGACATCGAACCGGCGTAGAGGAACACCGCGACGAACGAGAGGCCCATGGCGATCTCGTAGGAGATGACCTGGGCGGCGGAGCGCAGACCTCCCAGCAGCGGATATGTGGACCCGCTGGACCAGCCGGCGAGGACGAGCCCGTACACGCCGACGGAGGTCACCGCCAGGACGTAGAGCACGGCGACCGGCAGGTCGGTGAGCTGCAGCGGGGTCCGTACCCCGAAAAGGTTGACCACCGGCCCCAGCGGGATCACCGCGAAGGCCAAAAAGGCGGCTGCGGCGGAGATGATCGGCGCCAGGACGAACACGATGCGGTCGGCGCCCTTGGGGACGATGTCCTCCTTGAGCGCCAGCTTGACACCGTCGGCCAGGCTCTGCAGCAGCCCCTGCGGACCTGCGCGGTTGGGTCCGACGCGGTGCTGCATGCGGGCCACCACGCGACGCTCGAACCAGATGTTGAACAGCGTGAAGACCATGAGCAGCCCGAAGATGCCCACGACCTTGATGGCGATGATCCACCAGGGGTCCGCGCCGAAGCCCTCGACCCCGTCCGCCGCGAGCACCACGCTGGTGCCGATCGTCGCGCTCATGACGCGCCTCCCGAAGTGATCGACACGAGCCCACCCGAGCGGACGCCGAGGGTGGTCTGCGCGCGCGAGCCGGGGGCGTTGGCCGGCACCCAGACGACCCGGTCCGGCATGTCCGTCACGACGAGCGGCAGGGTGAGCGACCCCAGCGGGCCGGCGACGGTGAGCGGCTCACCCTCGGAGGCACCGACCTCGGCAGCCGTGGCGGCAGAGAGCCGGACGACGGCGCGTGGGGCGGTGGCGGCGAGATAGGGCTCGCCGTCCTGCAGCCGGCCGGCGTCGAGGAGCGTCCGCCAGGTGGCCAGAGCCGCCTGTCCCGCGGCCGGCTGCGGTGGCTCCTGAGCAGGGGTCGCGGGCGAGGAGGAACGCTCGCCGTCCCAGTGACCGATCTCGGCGAGCTCGTCACGGGCGGCCTGGACGTTCGGGAGTCGCAGGTCGACGCCCATGTCGGCGGCCAGCGCGTGCAGCACGCGTACGTCCGGCATCGACGACGGGGCGTGCAGCACCGCCTCGAAGGGGCGCTCGCGGCCCTCCCAGTCGACGAAGGTGCCTGCCTTGTCGACGACGGGGGCCACAGGGAGCACCACGTCGGCGTGCTGGGTCACTGCGCTGTGCCGGATCTCCAGGGACACCAGGAAGGGAACGGTGGAGAGCGCCACGGCGGCCGCCGCCGGGTCGGGGAGGTCGTCCACCTCGACTCCTCCCACGAGCAGGGCGGCGAGGGAGCCGTCCGCGGCCGCGGCGATGATTCCGTCGGTGTCGCGGCCGGGCGTGCTCGGCAGCGTGGTTACCCCCCAGGCCGCGCCGACGTCGACGCGGGCGGCGGGGTCGGCCACCGGGCGGCCACCGGGCAGCAGGGTGGGCAGCGCCCCAGCTTCGAGGGCGCCCCGCTCACCGGCCCGCCGGGGCACCCACGCCAGGCGGGCGCCGGTCTGCTCGCACAACCACAGTGCCGCGCTGAGCCCACCGGCGACGCCGGCCAGCCGCTCGCCGACGAGGACGACAGCCCCCGGCTCGCTCAGCGCCGCCGCAGGGACCCGCTCGTCACCCGCGGCAAGCGCGTTGAGGATCTCTGGCTCGGTGCCGGGCGCCGCGCTGACGAGGGTCCCGTCGAGCTTGCGGAGCCCGCGGGTGACGTACGGCGCGATCGCGAGCACCCGGGTGCCGTGCTCGCGAACCGCCTTGCGCAGCCGCAACAGCACGATCGGGGACTCCTCTTCCGGCTCGAAGCCGACGAGCAGCACCACCGGCGCACGCTCGAGGTCGGCGTACGTGACCCCGGGCAGCCTGCCGACCACATGTGCGGCGAGGAAGTCCGCCTCCTCGGCGGAGTGCACCCGGGCCCGGAAGTCGACGTCGTTGGTCGCCAGGGCGACCCGGGCGAACTTCGCGTAGCCGTAGGCGTCCTCTACCGTCGCCCGGCCGCCGACGAGGACGCCCGTACGGCCGCGGGCGGCCGCCAGCCCCCGGGCGGCCAGGCTGAGCGCCTCGGGCCAGGACGCCGCCTCGAGCTGGCCGCTGCGCGCGTCGCGTACCAGCGGGTGGCTCAGCCGGTCGGGCTGGGTGGCGTAGCTGAAGGCGAAGCGGCCCTTGTCGCAGTTCCACTCCTCGTTGACGCTCGGGTCGTCCTCGGCCAAGCGCCGCATGACCCTGCCGCGGCGGTGGTCGGTGCGCAGCGCGCAGCCCGACGCGCAGTGCTCGCACGCGGTCGGGGTGGAGACTAGGTCGAACGGGCGGGCCCGGAAGCGGTAGGCGGAGCTGGTGAGCGCGCCGACCGGGCAGATCTGGATGGTGTTGCCGGAGTAGTAGCTCTCGAACGGCTCGTCCTGGTAGATGCCGACCTGCTGCAGTGCGCTGCGTTCGAGCATCTCGATGAACGGGTCGCCGGCGATCTGCTGGGAGAAGCGGGTGCAGCGGGCGCAGAGCACGCAGCGCTCACGGTCGAGCAGCACCTGGGGGGAGATCGCGATCGGCTTGGGGTAGGTGCGCTTGATTCCGTCAAAGCGGGCGACGGGACGGCCGTTGCTCATCGCCTGGTTCTGCAGCGGGCACTCCCCGCCCTTGTCGCACATCGGGCAGTCCAGCGGGTGGTTGATCAGCAGCAGCTCCATCACGCCCTGCTGCGCCTTGTCGGCCACGGCCGAGCTCTGCTGGGTGCGCACGACCATGCCGTCGGACACCGTGGTGGTGCAGGACGCCACCGGCTTGCGCTGGCCCTCGACCTCGACGAGGCACTGCCGGCAGGCGCCGACCGGGTCCAGCAAGGGGTGGTCGCAGAACCGCGGGATCTGCAGGCCGACCCGTTCGGCGGCGCGGATGACGAGGGTGCCCTTGGGCACGCTCACCTCGAAGCCGTCGATCGTGAGCGTGACGAGGTCCTCCCGCCGCTCGAGCGACGCACCAGGTGTCGGGGGGCCGCCCGAGGGAGCGGCGGAGGAGCCGGTGTCGGAGGTGAGGGTCATCAGGCGCTGACTCCCGCCGGGATGCCGGCGAACAGGGTGGCCGCGGCCGGGTCGAACGGGCAGCCGCCGCGGCGGCGGTGCTCAAGGTACTCGTCGCGGAAGAACTCGATGGAGGAGGTGATCGGGCTGGTCGCGCCGTCACCGAGCGCGCAGAACGACCGGCCGAGGATGTTGTCGCACAGGTCAAGCAGGGTGTCGAGGTCAGCGTCGTCGCCCTCGCCGTCCTCCAGCCGGCGCAGCACCTGCACCAGCCAGTACGTCCCCTCCCGGCAGGGCGTGCACTTGCCGCAGGACTCGTGTGCGTAGAACTCGGTCCAGCGCAGCACAGCGCGCACCACACAGGTGGTCTCGTCAAAGATCTGCAGTGCCTTGGTGCCGAGCATCGAGCCGGCACCGGCGACCGCCTCGTAGTCGAGCGGCACGTCCAGGTGATCGGCGGTCAGCAGCGGAGTGGACGACCCACCCGGCGTCCAGAACTTCAGCTGGTGACCCTGCCGTACGCCGCCGGCGAGGTCGAGCAGCTGGCGCAGCGTGACCCCCAGCGGTGCCTCGTACTGTCCGGGGCGGGTGACGTGCCCGGACAGCGAGTACAGCGTGAAACCGGGCGACTTCTCGGTGCCCATCGAGCGGAACCAGTCGGCCCCGTGCTCGACGATCGCGGGGACGCTGGCGATCGTCTCCACGTTGTTGATCACCGTGGGGCTGGCGTAGAGGCCGGCGACGGCGGGGAACGGCGGCCGCAGCCGTGGCTGGCCGCGCCGGCCCTCCAGGGAGTCGAGCAGCGCCGTCTCCTCACCACAGATGTACGCACCGGCGCCGGCGTGCACGATCAGCTCGAGGTCGTACCCGGAGCCAAGGATGTCGGCGCCCAGGTAGCCCGCCTCGTACGCCTCCCGCACGGCGTGGTGCAGCCGCCGGATGATTTGCAGCACCTCTCCACGGACGTAGATCACCGCGTGGGTGGCGCGGATCGCGTACGCGGAGATGATGACGCCCTCAACCAAGGTGTGCGGGCTCGCCAGCATCAGCGGTACGTCCTTGCAGGTGCCCGGCTCCGACTCGTCGGCATTGACGACGAGGTAGTGCGGCTTGGCGTCGCTGTCCCCCGGAGCGGGCTGCGGGATGAACCCCCACTTCATGCCGGTGGGGAACCCGGCGCCACCGCGACCCCGCAGGCCGGAGTCCTTGACCAGCTGGATCAGGGCATCCGGCTCTGTATCGAGCGCCTTGCGCAGCGCGCCGTACCCGCCGTGGCGCTCATACCCGCGGCGGGTCCAGGAGTCGGGGTCGTCCCAGTGGGCCGAAAGGACCGGAGTGAGGACCGTCACGGCTGCTCCTCATCCGCCGAGGTCGCCGCATGGCGACCGCCACCGGTCAGCTCTGGCTCCCGCGGTGGCGTCGAGGTGCCGGCCTCGCCCGGCTCTGCGGTCGTCGCCGCCGGGTCGGACTGGGCGGTGGACACCGGCTCGTCGGAACCGGAGTGCGGGCGCCCAGCCGGTGCCGCGGTCTCGTCGTCGCTGCTCGCCACTTGGGCCTCCGGCTGCCCGGGCGCATCTGGTTGTGCGTCGGCGCCTCGCGCGGGGTCCGCGGGCTCCGCCCGCTCCCCCGGCTTCGGCGCGGTGCCGTCGGCGCCTCGCGCCGGGTCCGCGGGCTCCGCCCGCTCCCCCGGCTTCGGCGCGGTCCAGCCGTGCTCTTGCGCCAGCCGCAACCCCTCCAGCGTCGCCGGGCCGGCCTGCGGGCCCTCACTGGCCCCCCCGTCGGGAAACCCGGCCAGCACCCGTGCGGCCTCCCGCCAGGTGCACACGCGGGGGCCGCGGGTGGAGTGGACGTCCTCGCCGGCGCGCAGCCGATCGACCAGCTCGCGGGCGCTCTGCGGCGTCTGGTTGTCGAAGAACTCCCAGTTGACCATCAGGACCGGTGCGTAGTCGCAGGCAGCGTTGCACTCGATGTGCTCGAGGGTCACCCGACCGTCCGCGGTGGTCTCGTCGTTGCCGACGCCGAGGTGCTCCTGCAGCACCGTGAAGATCTCGTCCCCACCCATGACCGCGCACAACGTGTTGGTGCACACCCCGACGTGGTAGTCCCCGACCGGGCGGCGCTTGTACATCGAGTAGAACGTCACGACGGCCGCGACCTCGACGGTGGTGAGCCCGAGCTCCGCCGCGCAGGTCTCGATGCCCTCCGGGGTGACGTAACCCTCCCGGCTCTGCACGTGATGCAGCATCGGCAGCAGTGCCGAACGGGGATCCGGATAGCGCGCGATGATCTCGCGCAGCTCCGTACGGGCGTCCGCAGGCGGCGGGCCGTCACCGAGCGCCGTGGCACCGGTCGCCAACCGAGTCGTCACCCCAAGTCGGTCCATGTCAGCGGTCCACCCCTCCCATGACCGGGTCGAGGCTGGCCACCGCGGCGATCACGTCGGCGATGAGGCCGCCCTCAGCCATCGCGGCGACCGCCTGCAGGTGGGTGAACGACGGGTCACGGAAGTGGGCCCGCCACGGCCGGGTGCCGCCGTCGGAGACGAGGTGGGCGCCGAGCTCGCCCCGCGGCGACTCCACCGCGGCGTACACCTGGCCAGCGGGGACCCGGAAGCCCTCGGTGACCAGCTTGAAGTGGTGGATGAGCGACTCCATCGACTCGCCCATGATGTGACGGATGTGGTCGAGGGAGTTGCCCAGGCCGTCCCCGCCGAGGGTCAGCTGGGCCGGCCAGGCGATCTTCTTGTCCGCCACCATCACCGGGCCCGGCCGCAGCCGGTCGAGGCACTGCTCGACGATGTCGCAGGACTGCCTCATCTCGTCGACCCGGATGCGGAACCGCCCGTACGCGTCGCAGGTGTCGCGCGTCGGCACCTCGAACTCGTAGTTCTCGTAACCGCAGTACGGCTGCGCCTTGCGCAGGTCCCACGGCAAGCCGGTCGACCGCAGCACCGGGCCGGTCACCCCGAGGGCCATGCACCCGGTGAGGTCGAGGTAGCCGATCCCCACGGTGCGGCCCCGGAAGATCGGGTTCTCGTTGCAGAACGCCTCGTACTCGCCCAGGTGGTCGCGCATCCAGCGCAAGAAGTCGCGCACCTTGAGATCCGTACCCGGGGGCAGGTCCTGCGCCACTCCGCCCGGCCGGACGAAGCCGTGGTTCATCCGCAGGCCGGTGATCAGCTCGAAGAGGTCAAGGACCATCTCCCGCTCGCGGAAGCCGATGGTCATGACGGTGAGCGCACCCAGCTCCAACCCGCCGGTGGCGATGGCCACGAGGTGGGAGGAGATCCGGTTGAGCTCCATGAGCATGACCCGGATGACGTCGGCCCGTTCGGGCACCTCGTCCTCGATGCCGAGCAGCCGCTCGACGCCGAGGCAGTAGGCCACCTCGTTGAAGAACGGCGCGAGGTAGTCCATGCGGGTGCAGAACGTGACCCCCTGGGTCCAGTTCCGGTACTCCATGTTCTTCTCGATGCCGGTGTGCAGGTAGCCGATGCCGCAGCGGGCCTCGGTGACCGTCTCGCCGTCCAGCTCGAGGATCAGCCGCAGCACGCCGTGGGTGGACGGGTGCTGCGGGCCCATGTTGACGACGACCCGCTCCTGGCCGTCGGCAGCACTGACGACCGAGTCCCAGTCCTGCCCGGTGACGGTGTAGACCGGACCCTCGGTCGTCTCCCGGACGTCGGCGTACGGGTCCTCCGGCGCGAAGGTCATCGTGGGGTCTTCGGTGGCCATCAGCTGTAGGCCCTCCGCTCGTCCGGCGGCGGCACGCTGGCGCCCTTGTACTCCACCGGGATGCCACCCAGCGGGTAGTCCTTGCGCTGCGGGTGACCCGGCCAGTCATCCGGCATCTCGATGCGGGTGAGCGCCGGGTGGCCGTCGAAGATGATGCCGAAGAAGTCGTACGTCTCGCGCTCGTGCCAGTTGTTGGTGGGGTAGACCTCGACGACCGAGGGCAGGTGCGGGTCGGCGTCGGGCACCGCCACCTCGAGCCGGATGCGGCGGTTGTGGGTGATCGAGAGCAGGTGGTAGACGGCGTGCAGCTCCCGCCCGCCTTCCTGCGGGTAGTGGACCCCGGAGACCCCCAGGCACAGCTCGAAGCGCAGCGTGGGGTCGTCGCGGAGCAGGCGGACGACCTCGACCAGCCGGTCCCTGCGGACGAACAGCGTCATCTCCCCGCGATCGACGACGACCTTCTCCACGGCGTCGGGCAGCGGGACACCGATCCGCTCCAGCCCGGTGGCGAGCGAATCGGCGAGGTCGTCGAACCCTCCGCCGTACGGCCCCCGGGTGGAGCCGGGGAGCAGCGCCGGGTTGGTGATGCGGCGGACGAGGCCCCCGTAGCCGGAGGTGTCACCGGAGTCGTTGGCGCCGAACATCCCGCGCTTGTACGGGTGCGCGGGCGGCCGCCCGCGCTCGACCACTTGCGACTCGGCCGGCAGCTTCTCTCCGCCGACGACCTTGTCCTCGTCACTCACGGCAGCAGGCTTCGGCGCTCAGCGGACGAGCCCAGCTCGGTGGTCGACGTGCCGGCGAGCGCCAGCTGCTCGAGCTCCTGCACCTCGGCAGTGCGGTGGGCGCCGAGCTTCTGGTGCTGGATCTTGTCGTGCAACTTGAGGATCGCGTCGATGAGCATCTCGGGCCGCGGCGGGCAGCCCGGGAGATAGATGTCGACGGGGACCACATGGTCGACGCCCTGCACGATGGCGTAGTTGTTGAACATGCCCCCGCTGGAGGCGCACACGCCCATGGCCAGGACCCACTTGGGGTTGGCCATCTGGTCATAGACCTGGCGGAGCACCGGTGCCATCTTCTGGCTCACGCGCCCCGCCACGATCATCAGGTCGGCCTGCCGCGGGGAGGCGCGGAAGACCTCCATGCCGAAGCGGGCCAGGTCGTAGCGCGGGCCGCCGGCGGTCATCATCTCGATCGCGCAGCAGGCCAGGCCGAAGGTCGCCGGCCACAGCGAGCTCTTGCGCATGTACCCGGCAAGGCCCTCCACGGTCGTGAGCAGGATCCCGCTCGGCAGCTTCTCCTCGAGTCCCATGCCGCTACCCCCGCCCCATCGCAGTCGGCCCGCTGCCGCTCAGTCCCACTCGAGCCCGCCACGGCGCCACACGTACGCGTAGGCGACGAAGACGGTGAGGATGAACAGCACCATCTCGACCAGCCCGAAGACCCCTAAGGAGTCGAAGCGGACGGCCCACGGGTACAAGAAGATGATCTCGATGTCGAAGATGATGAAGAGCATCGCGGTCAGGTAGTACTTCACCGGGAAGCGACCGCCCCCGACCGCCTGCGGCGTCGGCTCTATCCCGCACTCGTAGGACTCCAGCTTTGCCCGGTTGTAGCGCTTGGGCCCGGACAGGGCGCCGGCGACGATCGAGAAGACGGCGAACCCCGCGGCCAGCGCCGCGAGCGCGATGATCGGGACGTACGCCTGCACCTGGCTCGTTCCCCTCCTGCGTCACCGGCCGGTACGGGTCCGGCGCGGCGGCGCCGGCGCGGTCGGGCTGAGTCATCCTAGTGACGGCGCTCATGCCGCCGGTGCCAACCGGGTGAGTGCGTTGATCACGCGATCGGTCGCGTCACCGCCGCGGGGGTCGGTGAGGTTGGCGAGCAGCTTCAGCGTCACCCGCATGAGTGCCGGCCGCGGCAGCCCGTGCCGGGCCGCGAGCTTCATCACCGTGGGGTTGCCGATGAGCCGGACGAACACCCGGCCCAGCGTGTAGTAGCCGCCGTAGGCATCGCGCAGCGCACGCGGGTAGGCGGCCAGGGCGACCTCCCTGCTCGCGGCGCTGCGCCGGGACAGCGCCTGCGCGGCGACGTCGGCCGCCATCTCAGCGGACTCCATCGCGTACGCGATGCCCTCGCCGTTGAAGGGGTTCACCATGCCTCCGGCGTCGCCGACGAGGAGCACCCCGCGGGTGTAGTGCGGCGTGCGGTTGAACCCCATGGGTAGGGCCGCGCCGCGCACCTCCCCCACCTGCCGGTCGCTGCGGTAGCCCCATTCCTCGGGCGTCCCGTCGAGCCAGCGCCGCAACAGCTCCTTGTAGTCCACCTGCCCGAACGCCGAGCTGGTGTTGAGGATGCCGAGGCCGACGTTGCTGGTGCCGTCCCCCATGCCGAAGATCCAGCCGTAGCCGGGGAGGAGGTCGGACCGCCCAGCCCGGGTGTCCCACAGCTCCAGCCAGCTCTCCAGCCAGTCGTCGTCGTGGCGGGGGCTGCGGAAGTAGGTGCGGACGGCGACACCCAACGGCCGGTCCGTACGCCGGCGCAGCCCGAGCGCGAGGCCGAGCCGCGACGACCCGCCGTCGGCGGCGACCACCAGCGGCGCCTTGATCACGGTGTCGCTGCCGGCGCGGCGGCCGCGGTCGTCGACCGGACGGGTGCGGACCCCGACGACCCGGCCGGTGCGCTCGTCCAGGACGGGGCCGGTGACCGCGGTGCGCTCGGCGAGCCTGGCCCCCGCCTTCTGCGCGTGCCGGACGAGGAGCTCGTCGAAGTCCAGCCGCTTGCGCACCAGCCCGTACGCGGGGTAGGTCGCCAGCTCCGGCCAGGGCAGCTGCAGCTCCACCTTGCCGGCGCGGATACGCAGCCCCTGGTTGTGCAGCCAGCCGGCCTCGACGGAGGTGTCGATGCCCATGCCGACGAGCTGGTGGACCGCGCGCGGAGTGAGCCCGTCCCCGCAGACCTTCTCGCGCGGGAAGGCGGACTTGTCGATGAGGACGACGTCGAGCCCGGAGGTCGCCAGGTGGTAGGCGGTCGCCGAACCGGCGGGGCCTGCGCCGACGACCACGACGTCCGCGACGCCCGCGACGTCCGCGACGTCCGCAACGCTCGCGACGTCCGCGACGTCCGCGACGCCCGCGACGTCCGCGACGTCCGCGGCGTCTGCGTCATTGCGGTGCGGCGCGCTGCCGGTCGTGCCGGTCCCGCCCGTCATGGCCATCCTCCCGTGCGGCCTGTGCGCTTGTGAAAGCATTCACGAGCGCCGCGGCCAGTGTATGCGCGCGCCGCCCCTGGCTCGACCCGAGCGCGGGTGGGAATGACCACGTCTACCACCCTGCGCGGGCTGGACGTACTCGTCTAGCGGGTCGCCCGGTGCACCGCGACGATCCCGCCGGACAGGTTGCGCCAGGCCACGCCGGACCAGCCGGCGGCGGCGATCCGGGCGGCGATCCCAGGCTGGTCGGGCCAAGCTCGGATCGACTCGGCGAGGTAGCGGTAGGCCTCCGGATCGCTCGAAGCCCCGGCCGCGATCGCGGGCAGCACACGCAGCAGGTATCCGGTGTAGAGCGTGCGGAACGGCGTCCAGGTGGGGTGGCTGAACTCCGCGACGACAAGCCGTCCGCCCGGCCGGGTGACCCGCAGCAGCTCGACGAGGGCAGCGTCCGGGTCTTGGATGTTGCGCAGCCCGAAGGACACCGTGACCGCATCGAAGACCGCGTCACCGAACGGGAGCCGGGTGCCGTCGGCGGCGAGGAACGGCAGCTCGGGACGTGTCCGCCGCCCGGTGCCCAGCATGCCGAGGGAGATGTCGCAGGCCACCACGACGGCGCCGAGCGCGGCGAAAGGTGCGCTCGACGTGCCGGTGCCGGCCGCCAGGTCGAGCACCCGCGTCCCCGGTCCGGCGGCGACCGCCTGGGTGACCACCTGCCGCCACCGGCGGTCCTGGCCGAGGGAGAGCAGGGCGTTCGTGCGGTCGTAACTCGGCGCCACGGCGTCGAACATCGCGGCGATCTCGGTAGCGCGCTTGTCGAGCCCGGCGCGCACCACCCGGGCAGCCTACGAGCCGGCGTCCCGCCACCCGGCCGGTGTGAACCGACGGCCGTACGCTGAGATCCATGAGCGCCACCGCGCACGTCCCCGCGCGTGATATCGCGAGCGCCGCGGGCGGGATGCCTCTCGTCGTCCGCAGCGTGGCGGTCGGCGACCCGGGGCCGCTGTTGGCGCTGTTGCCGGACAAGAGCGGCGGCCTGGCCTGGATCCGTCAGGGCAGCGGTCTCGTCGGCTGGGGTGAGGCGGCGCGGCTGGACGTGGCTGGTGCGGACCGCTTCCCCGCCGCTCAGCGTTGGTGGGACGAGCTGACCGAACGCGCGGTCGTCCGCGACGAGGTCGGCCTGCCCGGCTCGGGCCTCGTCTGCCTGGGCTCGTTCGCCTTCGCCGACGATCCGGGCAGCTCTGCGCTCATCGTCCCCTCGGTCGTGGTAGGACGACGCGGGGACTCCTGGTGGGTGACCAGCGTCAGCCGGGGCGCGTTGCCCGCCGCGCCGCCACCGCTCGCGACGGCCGCCGCCCCGCGCCGTCCGGTGGCTGTCACCTTCGCCGACGGCAGCCGGTCTAGCGCCGAGTGGACGTCCACAGTGACCGAAGCGGTGCGGCGGATCGCGGCTGGCGAGCTGGACAAGGTCGTGCTCGCGCGGGACCTGGTGGCGGTCGCCGACGCCCCGGTCGACCTGCGCTGGCCGCTGGTCCGGCTGGCGGCCGACTACCCCGGGTGCTGGACGTTCTGCGTCGGGGGTCTGTTCGGGGCGACCCCCGAGCTGCTGGTACGCCGCGAGCGGGGTCTGGTCACCTCGCGGGTGCTGGCGGGCACCATCCGCCGGACCGGCGATGACCAGCACGACCTCGCGCTCGCCGCCTCGCTCGCCCGCTCCAGCAAGGACCTCGAGGAGCACGAGTACGCCGTACGCTCGGTGGCACAAGCGTTGTCAGCGCACTGCCACGGCGTGAACGTCCCCGAGACGCCGTTCGTCCTGCACCTCCCGAACGTCATGCACCTGGCGACCGACGTCGCCGGTGTGCTGGCGGATGGGTCGTCGGCACTGGATCTGGCGGCCGCGCTGCACCCGTCGGCCGCGGTGTGCGGGACTCCGACGGGACCCGCAGAGGCGCTGATCCGCGAACTCGAGGGGCTCGAGCGTGCCGGCTATGCCGGTCCGGTGGGGTGGATGGACGCCGCAGGCGACGGCGAGTGGGGTCTCGCCCTGCGGTGCGCCGAGGTGGACCCGAGCGATCCGGCGCGGCTGCGGCTGTTCGCGGGCTGCGGCATCGTCGCGGGCTCGGACCCGACAGCCGAGCTGGCCGAGTCCCAGGCCAAGCTCGTCCCCGTACGGGATGCCCTCACCGGCTGAGCCGGTGGGGCGGGGTGCCGCCTCGCGGCCGGCAGCGGTCAGTCGGTGGCCGTGACGCGAGCGAGGACGGCCGAGTAGTCATGGCCGCCAGAGTCCGACTGCTCGGCGTCGGCCAGCCACGCCCGGGCCGCGGTGGCTAGACGGACGTCGACCCCAGCGGCAGCTGCCGCTTCGAGGACGAGGTCGGCGTCCTTCCGGGCGAGCGACAGCGCGAAGCGGGTCGGGTAATCCGCACCCTCGATGGCGGTCCGTCGGCGCTGTGCCTGCGCGGACAACGGCGTTGCAGACAGGACCTCGAACGTCGACTCGTCGGGCAGGCCCAGCCCGCGACCGAGCGCTATGGCTTCGCCGAGCACTCCGAGGACCCCGAACAGCGTGGAGTTGGCGACCAGCTTTGCGGCCGCGCCTGCGCCAAGAGGCCCGACGTGGACCGGCGTCCCGAGGGCGGACAGCAGCGGTGACCACTTCTGGAAGAGTTGAGCGGGACCGCCGACGAAGATGGTGAGCGCGCCACTCTCCGCCTCGGGGAGGCTGCCGAGCACGGGGCGTCGAGGAAATCCATCCCGGCGGGCAGTACCGACGCCAACCGCGCCACAGCGGCGAGGCCGACCGTCGACATCTCGACCACGACGGCGGTGGATCGGACGCCCGCCGCGATGCCCGTCGGTCCCTCGGTCACGGCTCGCAGCGCCGTCGGATCGGCGACCATCGTGATCACGACATCGGCGTCCGCCGCGGCGGCAGCGGGGTGTGGTGCTGCGTGTAGCTCCCAGCTCCGCGAGCGCCTCCGCCTTTGCCGGCGTCCGATTCCAGACGACCACGTCATGACCGGCGTCCACCAGCCTGCGCGCGACGCGGCTGCCCATCGCGCCGAGGCCGACGACGGCCACATTGACCCGGTCCTGGTCTTCGGTGACTTCACGGACCGGCGTCGGCTCGGTCACAGGTCCCGCCTCCCCTGCAGCCTCCAGTCCACCGACTGCTGACTCGATGCACCCACTGTCATGCGCACCCTCGGCGCCGGCAGCGCGGGGCAGCGTCGTTCATGCCCGCGCTGCCAGACGGTCCAAAGTGCCTGAACACTCTGCCCCCAGATGTGGGGGCAGACTGCAGAGGCACTCCGGGGACAGTCGGGGAAGGGCCGCTCGCCGCGGGATGCCCGGGTCGGCGGGCGCGCGGATGCCTCAAGGGCTGTCGAGTGCGTGGGACACCGCAGCCTGGAGGCGCGCATGCAGGTCACGGCGGTCTCGCCGCTCGACGCGGACCTCCACCACGCGGAGTCCCGGCCGCGGAGCTAGTGCGGTGCGCAGCTCGGCGAGGTCGTCGGCCAGCTCGTACGGCGTCCCGGTCGCCGCGCACAGCGCGCCGAGGTCGACGCCGTGCGGCGTGCCGAAGACCCGCTCGAAGACGGCTGCGTGCTCGGGTGCGCCCTGCTCGAGCAGGTGGAACACGCCTCCGCCGTCGTCGTTGACCACGACCAGACACAGGTCCGGGCGTCGCTCGTGCGGCGCGATCAGCAACCCGTTCCCGTCGTGCAGGAATGTCAGGTCGCCGAGCAGCGCATATCCCGGGCCGTCATGGACGAGCGCGGCGCCAATAGCGGTCGAAACCGTCCCGTCGATGCCGGACGCTCCCCGGTTGGAGAGGGGTGCCACGTCCGCGCGTGGGGTGGCGCTCAGGTCGACGTCGCGTACCGGGCTGGACGACCCCAGCACGAGCAACGCGTCGGCCGGCAGCGAGTCGACCACCGTACGGGCGACGCCCGGCCCGGTCGGTCTGCCCGTCGCGGGGAGCACGCCTGCGACGGCCGCGCTCACGCGGCGGCCCGCGGTGTACCAGGCCCGGCTCCAACTTGGGTCGCTCGCGTCCGCGGCGCTCGCGTCCGCAGCGCTGCCCAGCACAGCCCCGGGCAGCACTCGCCGGGCTCGCAGCGCGGGGTCGTACCAGCGCGGAGTCTCCACCACGACGTCCACGTCGACCCGTGGGTCGCGGAGCAAGCGTTGGACCGAGCGGGCCAGCGTGGGGCGACCGACGACGACGACCCGCGCGGGGAGGTGCTGCTCCAGCCAAGCCGCGCAGCCGAGCAGCAGCGGGCCGTGCGGCACGGCGTCGCCCCAGGCGCGGGAGGTCGGCTCCGCCACCAGCGGCCACCCGCGCACCGCGGCGATCTCGGACACGTCCTGCGCGGTCGCGCGGCTCAGCGGGCCGGCCACGAGGAGGGTCCGGGGTCCCTCACCGAGCTCCCCGACCGGCACCGAAGTCGTGGGCGGGTGTTCCTCCCCGGCCGTCGTCCAGGGCAGCCCGTCGGGACGGCCCGCCAGCGGCTCCTCCCAGCTGTCGCTGCCGTCCGGAGCCAACGGCTCGCGAAGGGCGAGGTTGAGGTGGACCGGTCCCGGGTCGCCGCCGAGCGCGCCGCGGGCGGTCAGCACTGCGCGGCATGCCAGCGCGCGCCAGTAGCCGACCTCGCCGGGCCGCTCGTGCGGTGCGCCGACCTCGTGGAAGAGCCGCACCGCCGCGCCGTACATGCCGAGCTGGTCGGTGGTCTGGTTGGCCCCGACTCCGCGCATCTCCGGGGGGCGGTCGGCGGTGAGCACGAGCAGCGGCACGCCGGCCTGATGGGCTTCCAGCACCGCGGGATGGAGGTTGGCGGTCGCCGTACCGCTGGTCGTGACGACGGCGACCGGCGACTCGGCGGCCTTGGCCAGCCCCAGCGCGAGGAAGCCCGCGGACCGCTCGTCGACGCGTACGTGCAGCCGCAGCCGGCCGGCGGTGTCGGCCGCATGCAGCGCGAATGCCAACGGAGCTGAGCGGGATCCCGGAGCGAGGACGACGTCGTGCACCCGGTTGCGGACGAGCTCGTCGACGAGCACGGTCGCCAACGCCGTCGACGGGTTCACGCCAGCGCCTGCACCAGTTGCAGCCGCTCACGCCAGGCGGCGGCGGTCGCGTCGTCGGCCCGGGCGGCGTCCATGAGGGTGATGTCCGGCTGCGGACGTCGTACCGCGATCGCGCCGTCGACAGCAACCATGGGCTCAGCCACTACGTCGCGCTGCAGCAGTCCGATCGTCGCCAACCCGCAGGCGTACCGCAGCTCGGGCAGCGCAGCGGCCAGTGCCACCCCGGCGGCAATGCCCACCGACGTCTCCAGCGCCGAGGACACGACCACGGGCAGCCCGGTCTGCTCGGCAATGCCGAGACAGGCCCGTACGCCACCGAGCGGCTGCACCTTGAGGACGAGCACGTCGGCCGCCCGCAACCGGGCCACCCGCAGCGGGTCATCCGCCCGGCGGACCGACTCGTCCGCGGCGATGGGAACGTCGACGCGGCGGCGTACGGCGGCGAGCTCCTCGACGCTCGCGCAGGGCTGCTCGACGTACTCCAGCCCGCCAGCGGCCGCGTCGTAGCGGGCGATGCGCTGCACCGCCTCCTCGACCTCCCACGCACCGTTGGCGTCTACCCGTACCCGTCCGGCCGGCCCGAGGGCGTCACGGACGGCGGCCAGCCGCTCGAGGTCGTCCCCGGCCCGCTGCCCGCGCTCGGCCACCTTGACCTTCGCCGTCGTGCAGCCGGGGAACCGGGCCAGCACGCTGGCCACTTCCGCGGCGGACACGGCGGGCACCGTCGCGTTGACCGGCACCGCGTCGCGCAGCGGCGGCGGCCACCCCTCCTCCGACGCCTCCCGGGCGGCCCGCCACCAGGGCAGCGACTCGGCCGTGTCGTAGTCCCAGAACGGGGAGAACTCGGCCCACCCGACCGGCCCCCGCACCAGCACGCCCTCGCGCACGTCGAGCCCGCGGAAGCGCGTGCGTAACGGGACGGCGTACACGCGCATGGCCCTATCCTCCCGCCCGTGGTATCCCAGCTGTTCGACCCTGACGCCTGGCGAGCGGTCGACGGCTTCGAGCTCACCGACGTGACGTACCACCGCGCCGTCGACCAGGGCAGCGTGCGCGTCGCGTTCAACCGCCCGGAGGTGCGCAACGCGTTCCGCCCGCACACGGTCGACGAGCTGTACCGCGTGCTCGACCATGCCCGGCAGAGCCCGGACGTCGGCTGCGTGCTGCTCACCGGCAACGGGCCGTCGCCCAAGGACGGCGGCTGGGCGTTCTGCTCCGGCGGCGACCAGCGCATCCGCGGGCGGGACGGCTATCGCTACGCCAGCGGGGAGACCGCCGACACCGCGGACCCTGCTCGCGCCGGGAGGCTGCACATCCTCGAGGTTCAGCGGCTCGTGCGGTTCATGCCCAAGGTGGTCATCGCGGTCGTGCCCGGGTGGGCCGCCGGGGGCGGGCATAGCCTGCACGTCGTCTGCGACCTGACCCTCGCCAGCGCCGAGCACGCCCGCTTCAAGCAGACCGACGCCGACGTGGGGTCCTTCGACGGCGGCTACGGCTCCGCGTACCTAGCCCGGCAGGTGGGGCAGAAGTTCGCGCGCGAGGTCTTCTTCCTCGGGCGGGAGTACGACGCCGAGGCGGGGCAGCGGATGGGCATGGTCAACGCCGTGGTGCCGCACGCCGACCTGGAGCGCGTGGGGCTGGAGTGGGCACGAACAGTCAACGCCAAGAGTCCGACGGCGCAGCGGATGCTCAAGTACGCCTTCAACCTGCTCGACGACGGCCTGGTCGGTCAGCAGCTCTTCGCCGGGGAGGCCACCCGACTCGCCTACATGACCGACGAGGCCGCCGAAGGACGCGACGCCTTTCTCGAGCGGCGCGCGCCCGACTGGTCCGGATACCCCTGGTACTACTGACGTGCCGCGCCCCCTCGCCTTGCTGCCGTGCCCCACCGGGCCCGCGGTGCTCGACGCGGTGCTGCCGGCGCTGGGGGCCGCGCTCAACGGGTCCGGACCTGCGCGGGTGCTCGTCCCGGAAGGGCCGTACGGCGCCGCGGTCGAGGCCATGGCCCGGATCGGCGAGCCGTTGGAGTCCGACGACGTGGCCCTCGTCGTGCCGACGTCCGGGTCGACCGGCCAGCCCAAGGGTGCGCTGCTCAGCGCTGGCGCCCTCACCGCCTCGGCCACGGCCAGCCTGGAATGGCTGGACGGTCCTGGGTCGTGGCTGCTGGCGCTGCCGGTGACACACGTCGCGGGGCTGCAGGTGCTCATCCGCTCGCTGCTCACGGACACCGTGCCGGAGGTGCTCGACCTGTCCGGCGGCTTCACCGCTGAGGCGTTCGTCGCGGCCACCGAGCGGCTGGCGTCCGCGGCGCGCCGCTTCACCGCGCTCGTCCCCACCCAGCTGGTGCGGCTGCTGGACTCCGGGGGTGAGGCGCTGGACGCGCTCACCGCGTACGACGCGGTCCTCGTTGGTGGTGCGGCGACCCCCGCGGACCTGGTGCGGGCAGCGCGTGAGGCAGGCGTCCGGGTGGTGACGACGTACGGCATGACCGAGACCTGCGGGGGGTGCGTGTACGACGGCGTCCCGCTCGGTGGGGTCGAGGTGCTGGTCGATGTCGACGGGCGGGTGCTCGTGGCCGGTCCGGTGCTGTTCAGCGGCTACCGCGGGCGGCCGGACCTCACCGCCGCGGTGCTCGGCGAGGACGGGTGGCTGGTCACCGGCGACCTGGGCCGCTTCGACGAGTCGGGGCGCCTGGTCTGGCTGGCCCGGGCTGACGACGTGGTGGTCAGCGGCGGCGAGAAGGTATCCCCGGGCGCGGTCGAGGCCGCGCTCGCGGGGGCGCCGGGGGTGCGCGAGGTCGCGGTCCTCGGAGAGCCCGACCGGGTGTGGGGCGAGAGCGTCGTCGCCGTCGTGGTGCCGGCGGACCCGGCCGCACCACCCACCCTCGAGGCGCTGCACGCCGCCGGAGCGCTGACCCTCCCTGGGTACGCGCTGCCGCGTCGGCTGGTCCTCGTCGACGCACTGCCACTGCTGGCATCTGGCAAGCCCGACCGGGTCGCGCTGCGGGAGCTGGCCGCCCGCGCATCTTGATCGAGTGGACAGCTCCGTACGGGGCGCGCCGGTGTCCCCGTACAGAAGTGTCCACTCGATCATGGGAACCTGCGGGCCGTGGCGAGCGCCGGGCAGTGGGTGGAGGGTGCGCGGCCACGCACGCTGCCCGCCGCCGTCGCGCCGGTGGTCGTCGGCACCGGCGCAGCCGCCGCGCTCGACGCCACGTCGTGGTGGCGGGCGCTGCTGGCGCTTGTCGTGGCGCTCACCCTCCAGGTCGGGGTCAACTACGCCAACGACTACTCCGACGGGGTCCGCGGCACCGACGCGGAGCGGGTCGGGCCGCTGCGGCTCGTCGGCTCCGGCGTGGCCACCCCGTCCGCCGTCCGCGGTGCCGCGGTGGTCGCCTTTGCGGTGGCGGCACTGGCCGGGCTGGTCCTCGTCGCCAGCGTGGGTGCGTGGTGGCTGCTGGGCGCCGGGGCTGGGGCCATCGCCGCCGCCTGGTTCTACACCGGCGGCTCGCGCCCGTACGGCTACCGCGGGCTGGGTGAGATCGCCGTGTTCGTCTTCTTCGGGCTGTTCTCGGTGCTCGGGACGACGTACGTGCAGGCCGGCCGAGTGAGCGTTGGCGCGCTCGCCGGCGCCGTGGGCGTCGGGGCGTACGCCTGCGCGATCCTCGTCGTCAACAACCTGCGGGACATCCCCTCCGACGCCGCCGGCGGCAAGCTCACTCTCGCGGTGCGCCTCGGGGACGCCCGTACACGAGGCATGTGGACGGGGCTGGTCCTGCTCTCACACGTCGCAGGGCTCGCCCTGCTGCCCGTCACGCCCTGGGCGGCAGCGTCGCTGGCCGGGCTGCCCTGGGCGCTGCGGGCGGCCCGCCCCGTGCGCACCGGCGCCGGCGGCCCGGCCCTGGTGCCGGCCCTGCGCGACACCGGCCTCGCCGAACTCGCCTACGCCCTGGGGTTAGGCGCCGGCCTGGCGCTCGGCTAGCTGCGGCGCGGCGTCAGCGCGTTGAGTGGTCGTCACCGCGTACGTCGTTGGACAGGCCCAGCTCAGCGTCCGGTTCGCTGGGATGGACGATGCCCTCCTGGGCCGCCAGCTCCGCCAACGCCTCCTCGTCCGACCCGTGGTCGGAGTCGGATTCGCGGGGGTCCCCTCCGGGGGTCACGTCCGGTTTGGTCCACCGATCCGGCATGTCAGCCACCTCCTGGTCGAGGCATCTGCCCATCAGCCGCGCCGGCCATGCGCTCGAGTGCCTCGCCGAGCAGCGCCCGCGACGTGGCCAGGTTAAGCCGGGCGAAGCCACGCCCCGGCACCCCGAACTCCGGTCCGGCGTACAGCGCGACCCGCCCCCGCTCCAGCAGCACCGAGGCCGGGTCGTCCCCCCAGCCGAGCGGGCGCAGGTCGAGCCACGCCAGGTAGGTCGCCTCCGGTGGCGACCAGCGCACCTGCGGCAGCAGCGCGGGCAGCTGCTCGGCCAGCGCCCGCCGGTTGCCGTCGAGGTAGTCGAGGGTGTCGCGCAGCCAGGGACCGCCGTCGCGGAACGCCGCGACGTTGGCCGCCGCGCCGAGAATCCCGGCGCCGAACGCCAGCTCCTCGGGCAGCGCCTCCAGCAGCTGTGCCGCGGGTGCGCCTCCGGGGACTGCCAACGCGCACTTCAGGCCGGGCAGGTTCCACGCCTTCGAGGCCGACACGAAAGACACGCTGCGCCGCGCCGCGTCTGAGTCCAGCGAGGCGAACGGGATGTGCGCGTGCCCGGCGTACGTCAGCGGCGAGTGCACCTCGTCCGCGAGCACGGTCACGGCGTACCGGTCGGCGAGGTCGGCCAGCGTCTCCAGCTCGGCGCTCGACCACACCCGCCCGGTGGGGTTGTGCGGGCTGCAGAACAGGTACGCCGCCGCACCGGCGGCGAACGCGCGCTCCAGCGCGTCGAGGTCGTGGGCGAAGCGTCCGTCGGCGTCGCGTACCAGCGGCACGTCGACCACCCGGCGCTCAGCGGCTGTGATCGTCGAGAAGAACGGCGGATAGGCCGGGGTGTCGATGACCACGGCGGCGCCGGGCTCGGTGTGCACCGCAAGCACGTGATGGACGCCCCGCATGACGTCGGGGATGACCCGCGCGCCCTCGGGGCCGACCTGCTGGCCGTAGCGCTGCGCGGCGAACGCCGCGTAAGCCTCGGCAACGCCACCCGGGTGGACGTAGCCGGTGTCGCCGCGCTCGACCATCTCCAGCAGCACCTCGCGCACCGGGTCGGCGAGCGGGTAGTCCATCTCGGCCACCCACACCGGCAGCACGTCAGCGGGGAACTGCTGCCACTTGACGCTGCGCCGCAGGCGCAGGTCCTCCTCGCGCAGCGAGTCGTACGGGTGCTCGCTCACGCCGTCTCCCACGCCCCACCGTCGCGGAAGCGCTGCAGAGTCGCCAGGGCCGGGGCTATATCGATGCCCTGCTCCGCCAGCCAGCCGTCGTCGTCGTACGTGCGTGCGTAGCGCTCACCGCCGTCGCAGACCAGCGTGACCACGCTGCCGCTGCGGCCCGCGGCGCGCAGCTCGGCCACCAGTTCCAGCGCCGCCCACATGTTGGTGCCGGTCGAGCCGCCGACGTGTAGCCCGCTGACCTCGCGGGTGAAGCGCATCGCGGCCACGGACGCCGCGTCGGGGACGCGCACCATCCGGTCGACCACGGTCGGGATGAAGGACGGCTCCACCCGCGGGCGACCGATGCCCTCGATCCGCGATCCGCAGGCGCGCCGCGAGGGGTCGTGCTCGACCCAGCCGGCGAAGAACGCCGAGCCCTCGGGGTCGACCACGCACAACCGGGTGTCGTGACATCGGTAGCGCACGTACCGCCCGATGGTCGCGCTGGTGCCGCCGGTGCCGGCGCCGACGACGATCCAAGTGGGCACCGGGTGCGGCTCGAGCGCGAGCTGCTCGAAGATGCTCTCGGCGATGTTGTTGTTGCCCCGCCAGTCCGTCGCCCGCTCGGCGTAGGTGAACTGGTCGAGGTAGTGGCCGCCGGAGTCCTCCGCTAGGCGGCGCGCCTCCTCGTACACCGAGCAGGGGTCCTCCACCAGGTGGCAGCGGCCGCCGTGGAACTCGATGAGCGCGACCTTCTCGGGGCTCGTCGTCGCCGGCATGACCGCGACGAAGGGCAGCTCGAGCAGCTGCGCGAAGTACGCCTCCGACACCGCCGTCGAGCCGCTGGACGCCTCCACCACGGTCGTGCCCCGCCCGATCCACCCGCTGGCCAGCCCATAGAGGAACAGCGAGCGGGCCAGCCGGTGCTTGAGCGAGCCGGTGGGGTGCACCGACTCGTCCTTGAGGTAGAGGTCCACGCCCCAGTCGCGGGGCAGCGGGAAGGGGTGCAGGTGGGTGTCGGCGCTGCGGTTGGCGTCGGCCTCCACCCGGCGGATCGCGGCGGCGACCCAGGCCCGTCCGGCGGCGTCGCAGCGATCGACGCTGAGCTCCCGCATGATGGCGAGGCTAGCCGTGGGCCAGGGCCGCCGGAGCGGCCAACACCTCTGCCAGCAGCGCCGGCTCCACGTTGCCCCCGGAGACCACCACGACCGTAGGGCCCTCCCCGGCGAAACCGGGGTGCTCAAGCAGGGCGGCGAGCGCCACCGCACCGCTGGGCTCCGCGACGAGACGGGCACGCGTCGCCAGCAGCCGCATCGCCGCGCGGATCGTGTCCTCCCCGACGGTGAGCACCGCGTCGACCCGCTCGCGGATGTGTGCCCACGGCAGCACACCGACGGCGGGTGTGCGCAGCCCGTCGGCGATGGTCCGGTAGGTCCGTTCGGTCTCCCAGGCCACCCGCTCACCACGGGCGAAGCTTTCGGCGAGGTCGGCTGCCAGCTCCGGCTCCACCGCGACGACGCGAGCGTGGGGCGTCAGCGCCTTGACCGCCGTCGCCACCCCCGACACCAGCCCGCCACCGCTGGCGGGCACCAGCACGGTGCGGACCGCGGGCATCTCCGCGGCGATCTCGAGCCCCACCGTGCCCTGTCCCGCGATCACCTCCGGGTGGTCGAAGGGCGGCACGAGCGCCAGCCCCCGCTCCACCGCCAGCTGCGCGGCCCGGACGTCGCGCTCGGGAGGCGCGACAATCACGACCTCGGCTCCCAGCGCCTCCGTGGCCGCGACCTTGCCCGCAGGAGAGGTGTCGGGCATGACGATGACGGCGGGCACCCCGTGCTCCGCGGCCGCGTACGCCAGCGCCTGGGCGTGGTTGCCGCTGGAGGAGCCGACGACGCCCCTGGCTCGCCCCTCGACGCTCAGCGCGGCCACCGCGTTGACCGCCCCGCGGATCTTGAACGACCCGACGGGCTGCAGGCACTCGGGCTTGAGCCACACGCCGGCCGGCGTCCCGACGCCGCGTAGCGGCAGCAGCGGTGTCCGCACGGCATGACCGGCGATCCGGCCGGCGGCCGTACGGATGTCGGCCAGCGTCACCAGCTCCACGCGAGGCGACCCTACGACAGGGTCCAGGGACGCCCAGGCGTACGCATCATGCCGAGCGGACGGGCAGCGCGACGGTGTCGCCGCGGGAGACCGGGCGGACCTCACCGGGGCCGCCGCGCCGGCCCACCTCCGCGAGGAACGCCGCCAGCGGCGAGCGGAACACCGTGTAGTCGTCGTAGTGGATCGGGATGGTCACGGGTGGGCGCAGCAGCTCCACGAGGTCGGCGCCTTGCTGGTCGTCCATGGTGACCAGCACGCCAAGAACGCGGGTGCCGCCGAGATGGATCACCATGGCGTCCAACTGGGGGAACCGTTCGCGCACCGCACCCAGCCAGGGGCGGCACAGGGTGTCCCCGGTGATGTAGATCGTGGACACGACGGCGCCGTCGCGCTCGAGCTCGAGCACGCTGCCCATCACCGGAGGCAGCAGCCGGGCCACCGCGCCCGGTCCGTGGGTGCCGGGGACGGCCGTGACCCGGACCCGGTCGGCCCCGCGCGTCACCTCACTGGTGGCCCAGGTTTCCAGCCCAATCGAGCGGCGGAACCCCCAGCGCCGCAGCCGGCGGGCGGCGTGTGGAGTGGTGAGCACCGGCAGCTGGCGGGGTAGCCGGAAGCGCGCCGGCCGGTCGAAGTGGTCGCCGTGCAGGTGGGACAGCAGCACCGCGTCGAGCGGGGGCAGGTCCTCGGGCTGCATCGCCGGCTCGGTGCGGCGGGCGGAGAACAGCCCGTAGCCGAGGTGCACCCGCTGGCCGCGGTGCAAGAAGTTGGGGTCGGTGAGGAGCGTCACCGCTCCCAGCCGCAGCACGGTCGTCGCCGTGCCCACGAACGTCAGCGAGGCGGACACGGTCATGCGTCAGCCGTACCCCGTTATGGTCGGCGCCACCAGCGACGGGACGCACCGTTGCGCCGGGGTGTCGCCTCGGCCCCACAGTCCGCGGAGGTACGGATGCGCAGTGGCGCGGGGGCCCGGGTCCTGCGGGTGCAGGGCTGGTACTACCTGCTCGGCGGGCTGTGGCCGCTGCTGCACCTACCGTCGTTCGAGCAGGTTGTCGGGCCCAAGCCGGACCGCTTCCAGACCGAGACCACCGGCGCGCTGTACGCCGCAATCGGCGCCACGCTGCTCGCGGGACACCGATCAGCGGCGAGCGGGGTGTACCGCACCGTGGCCGGAGCGACGGCAGCGAGCAGCGTGGCGGTGGTTCTGCGCCACCGGGAGTCGCTGCGCGCGGTCTGCACCGCGGACGCGGCTTTGCAGGCCGCATTTGTCGCGGCCGCCGCGCTGGGCGGCCCACCGCCCAGCGCCTCCCTGAGTGCTGACCCGCCTGCGGCGGCGACATCGTCGAGGCGGAAAGCCTAGGCTCAGCAGGTGGGCCGCGCGCTGCCGTTCGTCGTCGCGATCGCGCTGACGATCTACGCCCTGGTCGACTGCGCGCAGACGGAGCCGACGGCCGTACGCGGGTTGCGCAAGCCCGCGTGGATGGTCGTGATCGTGCTGCTCAACGTCGTCGGTGCCCTGGCCTGGCTCGTCGCGGGCCGTCCCCGCCGCCGCCCCGGCGGCTTCGGCCGCTCCATGCCGCCTCCGCGTCGACCGCTCGCCCCCGATGACGACCCCGACTTCCTCCGGCGGCTGCGTGAGCGTGAGGCACCTCCCAGCGACTCCTGATCGAGTGGACACTCCGGGACGGCGACACCGGCGTGTCCTGACCGGAAGTGTCCACTCGATCATGCGAGGGGGCGGCTGGCAGCGTGTAGGCGTCACACTCCGCCGTACGCGTGCAGGCCGGCGAAGAACAGGTTGACGCCGAAGAAGTTGAACAGCAGCGTCGCGTAGCCGACGAGCGCCACGACCGACGCGCGGCGGCCGCGCCATCCCGCCGTGGTGCGCGCATGCAGGTAGGCCGCGTACACCAGCCAGGTCACCAGCGCCCAGACCTCCTTGGGGTCCCAGCCCCAGTAGCGCCCCCACGAAACCTCCGCCCAAATCGCGCCGGCCACCACCGCGAAGGACCAGACCGGGAAGCCGAACGCCGTGACCCGGTACGCGAGCGCGTCCAGCCGACCGGCGGCCGGCAGCGTGGCGAGGTAGCCGCGCAGCGGGCGCCCGGTGCGCTCGGCCCGCTCCGCGACGATCTGCAGGGCGCTGAGCACCATGGCCACCGTGAACACCCCGGCCGAGACGATCGCTGCGAAGACGTGAATGACCAGCCAGTACGAGCGCAAGGCGGGCAGCAGCGGCCCCACCGGCACGTACAGGACGGTGACGGCCAGACCGAGGGTGAGCAGGACCACGGCCACGAGCCACACACCGACGGCGTCGAGCGGATAGCGGCGGCGCAACAGCAGGTACGCCAGCGCGGCAACCAACGCGCCGGTGATGGAGAACTCGTACATGTTGCCCCACGGCGTACGGCCGGCCGCGAGGCCGCGGGCCACCACTCCGCCAGCGAGTAGCAGCGTGGCGAGCACCAGAACCGACCGGCCTATCCGGGCGAGCCGCTCGGCGCGGGATGAGGCCGCCGGCAGCGCTGGTGCCGGATCGAGCACCTTCGGGGACGAGCCGCCGTCCCGCCGTGACGAACCAACGCTGACCGACACGGGCTCGCGGACGGGGCGCGGCGCCTCACCGGGGACCGTCCGCGTCGCCGCCAGCTGGGCGGCCAACGCCAGCAACGCCACCGTGTAGGCGGCCATCGCCGCGTAGACGAGGTTGTTGCTCAACGCCGCCAGCTGGGCCGACAGGGCCTGGCTCACGGGGCTCCTTCCGGTCGCGGCCGGGAGCCTTGCAGCGCCGCCCGTACCTGGGTCTCGATCTGCTCGACCTCGGTCCCGAGATCACCGCCGGCGTCGCGGTCGAGGCCCGCGACCTCCACCACGCTACGCCCGCCCGGAGCGGCCGCCACCCGCACCCAGCAGCGGCGGCGGCGGACGAACAGCGACGCGGTCAGCCCGGCGATCGCGCACAGCACCGAAACCAGCGCGACCTCCTTGCCGGCGTTGCGGGAGACCTGGAAGTTGGCCCAGCGGGTGTAGCCGTCGAAGGTCACGCTGCCGTGCCCGCCCGGCAGCTGCGCGCTCTCGCCCACGCCGAGCGCGGCGCGGAAGAGGTCGCCGTCCGCCCGCAGCTGCGTCATCCGGGAGGTGTCCAGCCGGTAGACCGACTGCGGGATCCCGTCGTCCAGCCCGAGGTCACCGGTCCACGCGGTGAGGAAGAGCGCCGGGTCCCTCGGCTCCGGGAAGACCGACCGTGGTCCGGCCGCATCCAGGACCGCGGTCGGCAGGAACAGCCCCTCGATGCCAATGTCGGCGCCGGTCTCGGTGCCGATGTCGGCGCCGGCGTCCGCGCGACCCGGTTGAGCTGCGACCGGCACCTTGAGCACGCCGGTGGAGGTGAAGTTGGCGTCCTGGGGCAGGAACGGCACGGCTCCGGAGAAGAGCACGTCGCCGTCGGCGTCGCGCACCGTCAGCCGCGGCGCGTAGCCCGGGTTGAGCAGGTGGACCAACGTCCCCGCGGTGGACAGCGGCTCGTTGACGCGGATGTGCTGCTGCTGCGTCGGGGCGTCCGGGGAGGGTTGCCACCGCACGTACGCGTCGTAGTCCAGCGGCGTGCCCACCTGTGCGCCGGAGTCGGCGAAGTCCATGGTGAAGCGCTGCAGCCGCAGGGTGAACGGCGGCAGGTCCGCAGGGTCGAAGAGCGCACCGGTGCGTAGCGAGTCGTACTGGATGACGGTGTTGGCGAACCCGCCGCCCTGGACGACCAGGACCTGCGCGCGGTAGCCGAACAGGCTGCCCACCGCGACGGCGGCGAGGACGCCGACGAGCGCGAGGTGGAAGACGAGGTTGCCGCTTTCACGAAGGTGGCCCTTTTCGGCGGCGAGCGAGGCGGCTCCGCCAGCGCCGTCAGGGCCGTCGGCGCCGTCACGCACGACGCGGTAACGCCGCCGCCGCAGGACCGCATGCGCCGCTGCGAGCACCTCGGACGGAGGAGCGTCGAGCGTGCTGCGACGGTGCGCCGGCAGCCGCTCGAGCGCACGCGGCGCGGCCGGTGGGCGGGCGCGTACGGCTCTCCAGTGCTGTCGGCTGCGCGGGACGATGCAGCCAACCAGCGACACGAACAGCGCAAGGTAGATCGCGGCGAACCACGGCGCCGAGTAGACGTCGAACAAGCCGAGCCGCTCGTACCAGCGGGCGAGCTCAGGGTTGCTGGCGGCAAGCTCGCCTACCGCCAGCGGGTCGCTGTCCCGCTGCGGTACCACCGACCCGGGGATCGCCGCGAGCGCCAGCAGGAAGAGCAGCAGCAGCGCCACCCGCATCGAGGTCAACTGCCGCCAGGCCCAGCGCGCCATACCCACAGGTCCCAGCGGCGGCGGCGCGACCGGCGGCGGCACCCGGGGCGTGGGCGCCTGCGTCAGCACGCGGCTCACACCACCACCTCGAAGCCGCTGATCCAGCCCTGGGTCCGCGCGACGAGCTGCCCCCACACGCCGGTGGCGAGCAGTAGGCCAAGCACGACGAGCATGACTCCGCCGGCCCGCAGCACTACCAGCCGGTGCCGGCGGGCCCAGCCGAACGCGCCGAGCGCGCGCCGGTAGGCCAGCCCGGCGGCGACGAACGGCGCGCCGAGGCCCAGGCAGTACGCCGCCGACAGCAGCGCTCCTCGACCGGCGCTCGCCTCCTCGAACGCCAGCGTCTGCACGGCGGCGAGCGTCGGTCCGAAGCAGGGCGTCCACCCCAGGCCGAACAACGCACCGAGCACGGGCGCGCCGGCCAGCCCGACCGCCGGTGTACGGCGCACCCGCCACTGCCGGTCCAGGCCGGGCAACCAGCCAGCAAAGAGCAGCCCGAGCAGGATCGTGGCCACCCCGAGCACGCGCAGGATGACGTCTTGGTGGACCAGCAGCAACGACCCCAGCCCGCCGAACAGCGCCCCGTACGAGACGAAAAGCGCGGTGAAGCCGAGCACGAACAGCACCGCCCCGATCGCCACCCGCCCCCGACGGGCGGAGCCGAGGTCCGCGCCGGCGAGCCCGGTGACGTAGGACAGGTAGCCGGGGACCAGCGGCAGCACGCACGGGGAGAGGAACGACACCAGCCCGGCGAACAGCGCCACCGGCACCGCGAGGAGGAGCGACCCGTCGAGTACGGCGTCACGGAAGGTGTCGGCGACCGAGGTCGTCATCAGGCCGCCGGAGCACCCTCGGCAGCGATCGGCTCGACGATGTCCGCCAGCGAACGCTCGCTGATCTGGCCGAGGACGCGTGCCGCCATGCGCCCCTGCCGGTCCACGACCAGGGTGGAGGGCACGGCGGCCGGCGGCAGGGTGTCGCGGAAGGCGAGCATCCGCTCCCCGATCTCGTCGTACACGGTCGGGTAGGTGACGCCGAACTCGGCGAGGAAGGCGCGCGCGCCCTGCTCGGTGTCCTTGACGTTGACGCCGACGAAACGTACGCCGCGGTCGCGCAGGTCCTCGTACACCGCCTGCAGGTCGCGGGCCTCCGCCCGGCATGGCGGGCACCACGAGCCCCACACGTTGATCACAACGACGTCGCCGCGTGCCTCCGCCAGGTCGAAAGAGCCACCGCCGAGCAGCGGGCCGGAGAACGCAGGCGCCGGCTCTCGCTCCGCCGGCGCGACGGTGGTGACGGTGCCGGATCCGGAGACGTAACCGGCCTCCTCACCGGCCTCGAGCCTCCCCACCTGGCCGTCATCGGCGCTGCAGCCGCCCAGCACCGCGACGACGAGCACGGCAGCGCCCCAGCGGGCTGCGCGGCGCGCGGCACCGGGACGGCGAACGGAACGGGCCTGCACCTTTATGCCCCCGCGGTGGGCTGGTTGGCGCTCGGCACGGGTAGCAGGTCGGCCGCGGGCTCGCTGTAGGAGACACGGACGGGCGTCTCCCCGGCGAACGTGACGCTGGTGAGGCTGGCCAGCGAGCACCGCCGCTGGCGCGGGTCGTGCCACAGCCGCCGGCGCTCGACCGCGCAGCGGGCGACCCAGATGGGGAGCTGGTGGGACACCAGGACCACCTCTCGGCCCGCCGCGGAGCCGACCGCGTCAGCCACCGCGGCGAGCATTCGCTCGGCGACCACCGTGTAGGGCTCACCCCAAGACGGGCGCAGCGGGTTGCGCAGGTGCCACCAGGACGATGGCCGGCGCAGCGAGCCGTCGCCGACCCCAAAGGTCTTGCCCGCGAAGACGTTGTCAGCCTCGGTGATCCGCTCGTCCACGTCGACGCCGAGCTCCAGCACGGTGGCCAGCGGTGCGGCGGTCTGGCGGGCCCGCTCCAGCGGCGAGGCCACCACCCGGACGATGTCGCGCTCGCCGAGCACCCCCGCGACCCGCTCGGCCATGGCAACGCCTCGCCCGGACAGCTGGTAGCCGGGCAGCCGCCCGTACATGATTCCGTCGGGGTTGTGCACCTCGCCGTGGCGGAGCAGGTGGACGACGGTATGGGTCGTCACGGCTGCACCTCCGCGGCGGCGCGGGCGGCGGCCGGAAGTGCCTCGGCCACCCGGTCGAGCGCGGCGTCGTCGTGAACGGCGGAGACGAACCACGCCTCGAACGCGCTCGGCGGGAGGTAGACCCCGCGCGCGAGCATCGCGTGGAAGAAGGCGGCGAAGCGAGCCGTGTCCTGGCCGCGGGTGACGGCGTAGTCGCGCACCTCCGGCACCTGTGCCGGGTCGACGAAGAAGACGCTGAACATGTTGCCGGCGTACTGCAGCACGTGGGGCACACCCTCCTTGGTCAGCGCCTCCCCCACCAGACCGCCGATCTGGTCGGCGGCCAGGTCGACGGCGGCGTACGTGTCGTCGTCGGCCAGCCGCAGCGTGGTGAGCCCGGCGGTGGTGGCGACAGGGTTACCCGACAGCGTCCCGGCCTGGTAGACGGGTCCACCGGGAGCGAGGTGCGCCATGACGTCGGCGCGCCCCCCGAACGCCGCGGCGGGGAAGCCGCCCCCCATGACCTTGCCGAACGTGTAGAGGTCGGCGGCGACGTGCTCGCGCCCGTACCAGCCGCTGCGGCTCACCCGAAACCCGGTCATCACCTCGTCGAGCAACAGCAGCGCGCCGTGCGTCTGAGCGGTGGCGCGGAGGTGGTCGTTGAACCCCTCGGCGGGCGGCACCGCGCCCATGTTGCCGGCGGCCGCCTCGGCGACGACGCAGGCGATGTCGGCTCCGTGCTCGGCGAAGGCCGCGGTCACCGCGTCCCGGTCGTTGTAGGGCAGCACGATGGTGTCGGCGGCACTCGCTCCGGTGACGCCGGGCGTGTCCGGCAACGCGAGCGTGGCCACCCCTGAACCGGCGTGCGCGAGCAGCGCGTCGACATGCCCGTGGTAGTGACCGGCGAACTTGACCACCTTGGCGCGGCCGGTGAACCCGCGGGCCAGCCGGAGAGCGCTCATGGTCGCCTCGGTGCCGCTGTTGACCAGCCGCACGCTCTCGACCGGGGTACGGGCGACGATCTCCTCCGCGAGCTCCACCTCGGGTTCGGTCGGGGTGCCGTACGACGTGCCGCGCGCGACGGCGGCCTGCACGGCGTCGACGACCTCCGGGTGCGCGTGCCCCAGCAACAGTGGCCCCCACGAGCAGACGAGGTCGACGTACTCGCGCCCATCCGCGTCGACGACGTACGGCCCGTGCCCGGAGACCATGAACCGTGGCGTCCCCCCCACGGCCCTAAAGGCCCGCACGGGAGAGTTGACCCCCCCGGGTGTCACCGCCTGGGCACGGTCGAACAGCGCCTGCGAGGCAGGAGCGTCGGCAGCGGTCACCCGGCCATTGTCGCAATCGCCGGCGCACTGGTGCCGCCGCCCGGACGTGACATGCGTCTATGCAGGCGACACTCCCTGCGGCGCGTCATCCTGACTCGGGGTGATCAGACCCTCGGCGGTGACGGAAGAAGGGAGCGGGGTGTGGCGTCAGCGGAGCGGACTGTCCGCGAACCGGAGACCTCGCGCGGGCGCAGGACGAAGGCCCGCATCGTCGCCGCCGCGGCCGAGCTGATGCATGTGCGGGGGGTGGGCGCCACCAGCGTCGACGAGGTCCTGGTCGCCTCCGGCACGGGGAAGAGCCAGCTCTACCACTACTTCTCGACGAAGGACGACCTGGTCGACGCCGTCGTGCGTCACCAGCTCGATCGGGTGCTCGGCGACCTGAGCCGCTTCGACATCGGGACGTGGGAGGGCATCCGCGGCTGGCTCGACTCGATGCTCGCGGAGCAGCAGGAGCGGGGCTGTCACGGTGGCTGCCCGCTTGGCTCGCTACTCGCCGAGGTCGCCCGCTCCGACGTCGGGCTGCGAGCGGTCGCGGCTGATGCGCTCTCGCTCTGGGAGGCCCGCCTGGCTGCGGGCCTCCGCACGCTGCATGAGCGGGGTGAGCTTGGTCGCGACGCGGAGCCGGCGCGGCTTGCCGAGGAGGCCATGGCGAGCATCCAGGGCGGCTACCTGCTGTCGACGACGCAGCGGGAGGCGCAACCGATGCGCGTGGCCCTCGACGCGGTCTTCGACCGCCTGAGGTCGTACGCGACGTAGCGCTCGACCTAGCCGCCTGTCCCAGCGATCCGGTCAATGTACCGTACGGTACAGTGAGCCCGGACCGAGCCGAAGGCTGTGGGCGGAGGGATGACGTGACTCAGCAGGGACCTGGCGACGTGCCGCAGGAGAAGCGGATGGCCGTGCTGGCTGCCGCCACGAGGGACGCGGCAGCACTCACAGCCGGGGATCACGAGACCGAGAAGGGTGCCGAGCTGGAGGTCTCGCCTGCGGAGGTCGAGCGGGTCATCGGGGACTGGCCGGAGGCCGCCCAGCTGGGCGTGCGCCAGCTCATGGAGCAGTACGGGCCGCCGAACGAGGCGACGCCGACCAAGCTCATGTGGTATCGCAATGGGCCGTGGAAGCGGACGGTACTGACGAGCGACGAAGTGCTGCACAACTTCCCCAGCCCGCACGCCGACTTCCTCACCCAGTGGATCGACTATCGCGTCCCGGTCGACAAGTTCGACGTGATCGGCGAGTTCGACGGGAGTTGCCTGGTCGACCGGACCACGGGCGAGGCGGGGGCACGCTGCGACTCCGAGGCCGCCAACATGCTCACGCTGAACCTGATGCACGACCTGGTGACGGGGAGCAGGAGCGTTGCGGACGCGCGGTCCTTCTATTCGGAGACCATGGCCGCCTACGCCCTGGGTCGGCCGGCTCCGTACTGCGAGGGGTTCCAGTTCGAGCTGGCGCGGGGTGGCACGCAGGACCCCGACAAGCCTGTGATCGAGGGACCGCAGATGCGCGAGGCGGTGAAGAAGGTCACTCAGGAGGTGGCCGGCGGCGTGGTCCGCGGCGCGGTGCGCAAGGTCAAGGATTCGCTGACGTAGGTCCGCGCGCCTACTGGGGCGGCTGGCGGAGAAGCCCGGGACCACCGTTCAGCCACTGCCCGTCGCGCATCGCCTCGACAGCGATTGGGTTGGCGCGAGCCACCGCCGCACGCCACTCCTGCGGCGTCCAGGCGACGACCCTCACCCGCGGCGGTCGGGCCGGGAGCGCGTCCAGCCGGTCCAGCAACCGGTCGGGCAGCTCCTCGGCGACGACGAGGAGGTCAACGTCGCTCCACAAGTTGAAGTCGCCGCGTGCGACGGAGCCGTAGACGACAGCCGCCCGTAGCGCCACCGTCTCGCCCACCTGCTCGACATAGGCCCTCGTTTCGATGAGCAGACGCTCACGCTCGGCCCGCCGCCGGGCGATGACCTGCTCAGCGGCATGATCGGCCTCGCTCGCCGCGTCCCGGAGCGCACGCCACTGCGCGTCCACGAACTGGTTGACCGCGTCCGTGTCCCGCAACGCGGTGTCGGCGTCACTGCGCGAGTAGTGCCCTCCGGGCGTGCCGGCGGGATGCGCGTCGGGGTAGCGAGCGGCGATGTGGTGCCGGGACAGGCCGCAGTGCGGCGTCTGCTACCGGCGGCGGGACGTCCACGTCCAGCACCTCCTGGAGCCGTCGCGAGCAGGTCTGCGAGGTCGTGCCCCCAGGCTCCAGCGCCGATGCCGTGCAACAGCGCCTTGACCGCCAGCTGCGCAGACTGCTCGGCCAGGAAGCATGACCACTGGAACAGCCCGTGATCACGCTGTGCGTCCGCGCCCGTTCCGGCGTCGTCGGCGGCCTGCCACCAGCGCGCGTACTCAGGCGCGTCGAGCACGCGGTGATCGTACGGGGGCTCTGCCCTCCAGCGAGGTCAACGACCGGTGAGCAGCCCGGCGGCCTCGGTGGCCCAGTAGGTGAGCACGAAGGTCGCGCCGGCGCGGCGGACCGAGGTGAGCGTCTCGAGGATCGCCCGCTCCCGCTGGATGGCGCCCGCGCGGGCGGCGAGCTCGACCATTGCGTACTCCCCGGAGACCTGGTACGCCCCAACCGGGAGGTCCACCGCGGCGACCACCGAGGCCAGCACGTCCAGATAGCCGAGCGCGGGCTTCACCAGCACCAGGTCGGCGCCCTCCTCGACGTCCAGGCGCACCTCACGCAGCGCCTCGACGCCGTTGGCCGGGTCCTGCTGATAGCTGCGCCGGTCGCCGACCAGCCTCGACTCGACAGCGTCGCGGAAGGGGCCGTAGAAAGCGGAGGCGTACTTCGCCGCGTACGCCAGCACCGCGACGTCACCGCGGCCGGTGTCGTCGAGCACCACGCGCACCGTGGCGACCTGGCCGTCCATCATCCCGCTGAGGCCGACGACGTGGACGCCAGCCTCAGCCTGGGCCACCGCCATCTGGGCGTACGCGCGCAGGCTCGCGTCGTTGTCAACGGAGCCGTCCGCGGCGAGCAGCCCACAGTGCCCGTGGTTGGTGAACTCGTCGAGGCACAGGTCGGCCATCACCACGGTGGCGTCCCCCACCTCGGCGACCACGTCGCTGATCGCGGTGTTGAGGATCCCGGCGGGGTCGTACGCCGCCGATCCCTCGGCGTCGCGCAGGCTCGGCACGCCGAAGAGCATCAGCCCGCCCACGCCCGCCTCGACGGCGGCGACGGCCGCCGCGCGCAGCGTGTCCGCCGAGTGCTGCACCACTCCCGGCATGGACCCGATCGGCACCGGCTCGCTGAGGCCCTCCCTGACGAACAGCGGCTGGATCAGGTGCCGCGGCTCGACGCTCGTCTCGGCCACGAGCCGGCGCAGCGCCGGGGTCCGGCGTAGCCGGCGGGGACGGTCGGTGGGGAAGCTCATCGGCTCAGGTCGCGGTGTGCTTGGTGGCCGACCGGCGCTTGTCCGAGGGCCGGGGCTTGACCTCGTGGGGCTCCGCCACGGTGCGACGGCGGGAGGCGCCGTGCTCGGCGAGAGCGTCGGCCAGCGCCTCGGCCGACGGGGAGTCGGCGATGACGTCGACGCGCAGACCGTTGTCCTCCGCGGTGCGGGCGGTCTGCGGCCCGATGCACGCGACCACCGTGGCGGGGTGCGGCTTGCCGGCAATCCCGACCAGGTTGCGCACCGTCGAGCTCGAGGTGAACACGGCCGCGTCGAACCGGCCCGCCTTGATGGCCTCGCGAACGGCGGCCGCCGGGGGGGCCGCGCGCACCGTGCGGTAGGCGGTCACGTCGTCGACCTCCCACCCCAGCTCGCGCAGGCCAGCCACCAGGGTCTCGGTGGCGATGTCGGCGCGCGGCAGGAACACCCGGTCGATGGGGTCGAGCACGTCGTCGTACGGCGGCCAGTCGGCGACCAGCCCCTGCGCCGACTGCTCGCCGCCGGGTACCAGGTCGGGGGTGATGCCCCAGGCCCGCAGCCCTTCCGCCGTGCGCTCCCCCACGGCCGCGACCTTGAGGCCGGAGAGGGCGCGGGCGTCCAGGCCGCACTCTTGCAGCCGCTCCCGGACCGCCTTGAGCGCGTTGACACTGGTGAACGCGATCCACTCGTAGCGGCCCTCGACCAGGCCGCGGATGGCCCGCTCCATCTGCTGGGGGTTGCGCGGCGGCTCCACGGAGATGGTGGGCACCTCCTCCGGGACGGCACCGTGCGCGCGGAGCCGGGCGGTTAGCGCGGCGGCCTGGTCCTTTGTCCGCGGCACGAGCACCCGCCAGCCGAACAGCGGCTTGGTCTCGTACCAGGACAACTGCTCGCGCACGGCCACGACGTCACCGACCACGGTGACCAGCCGGTCCCCGAGTCCGGCCGTGTCCAGCTCACTCGCCACCCGCTCCAGGGTCGAGACGAGCGTGCGCTGCGCCGTCGTCGTGCCGTCCGCGGTCACCGCAACCGGCGTCTGCGGGTCGCGGCCGGCCGCCACCAGCGCCTCAGCCGCCGCGCTCACCTCGCGCTCGTCACCAAGTAGGACGAGCGTGGTGTCCGCGGCCGCGTGCAGGCCCCAGTCGGTCTCAGCGCCCGCGCCGGGAAGGACATGCACCCGGCGGGCGGCGGACGAGGTCAGCGGCACCCCGGCGTACGCGGGCACGCCGCTCACCGCGGAGACGCCCGGGACGATCTCGATCGGCACGCCTAGCTTGGCGCAGGCGGCCGCTTCCTCGGACAGACCGTTGAAGGTGCCCGGGTCACCGCTCATCAGCCGCACCACGAGCCCGGCACCCTTGGCCGCGCGGGTGACCAGCCTGGCCCGTTGCGCTTGGCCGAGCGGTTGGCCGTCCTCGCCGCAGGCTCCGTCGAGCACCTCGACCTCGGGACGGCAGGAGTCCAGCAGGCTGCGATGTTCGGGCCGGTCGAGGACCACGACGTCGGCCCGGGCGAGCACCTCCACGGCCCGGACGGTGAGCAGGCCCGGGTCGCCGGGTCCGGCGCCGACGAAGGCGACGGTCCCGAGCGGGCCGCGGCGGCGAGACGTAGACCGGGCAGGCGCCACGGTCTTTGCTCCCGTCCTCGCCGGCGATGCGCTCTTGGGCGTACGGGTCGTCACAGAACGGCTCTCTCTTCCTGGGGCAGCATGCTGCGGTCCCCTACCAGCGCCGCGGCCCCCTCGGCGAGCAGCGCGGCGGCGAGGTCGCGGCCGAGGGCCGCCGCGCGGTCGAGGGGTCCGGAGGCGGACAGTCGTACGGTGGCGCTGCCGTCTTCTGCCGCAACGACGGCACGCAGGTAGATCTCCTCGCCGTGCTCGCCCTCCGCGGCCTCGGCGAGCGCGCCCACTGGAGCTGTGCAGCCGGCTTCCAGCCCGGTGAGCAGCTCGCGCTCGGCCGTGATGGTGGCCCGGGCGTGCCGGTCATCGAGCGTGTCGAGATCGGCGGCGAGCTCAGCGTCCACGCCGGTGTCGGCGGCCCGGCACTCCACCGCCAGCGCGCCCTGGCCGGGCGCCGGCAACATCTGCAGCGGGTCGAGCACCTCGCTCACCGCGTCCAGCCGGCCGAGCCGGGCAAGGCCGGCGCGAGCGAGCACAACGGCGTCGAGGTCACCGTCGAACACCATGCGCAGCCGCGTGTCGACGTTGCCCCGGATGGGTTGCACCACCAGTCCAAGGCCGAGCGCGCGCAGCTGCGCCGCGCGACGAGGCGCGCCGGTGCCGACCCGGGCGCCGGCGGGGAGCTCGGCCAGAGCGAGCCCGTCGCGGGCGACGAGCGCATCCCGGGGATCCTCGCGCGGCGGTACGGCCGCCAGCAGCAGGCCTTCAGCCGGCCCCGGCGGGAGATCCTTGAGCGAGTGCACCGCAAGGTCCACGTGGCCGCGCAGCAGCGCGTCGCGCAGGGCGCTGACGAAGACGCCGGTGCCGCCGATGGCGCTCAACGCGGCGGTGCTCTCGTCGCCTCTGGTCGAGATCTCGACGAGCTCGACCGGCCGGCCGGTGCGCGCGGTGATCTCGGTGGCGACCTGAGTCGACTGGGCGCGGGCCAGGGCACTGCGCCGGGTACCGAGTCGCAGGGGCGTCGTCACGGTTGCCGCCCTCCCTGGTCCACCGGGGGGTCGGGGGGAGCGTCGAGCGGTCCTCCCTCGAGGGGCAGGGTCACCGCCTCAACGGCCCGGCGGTCGAGGGCGAACAGCTCGCGCAGCGCCGTCTCGTACTCCTGCCCGCCGGGCTCGCCGGCCAGCTCCTTGACCCGGACGGTGGGCGCATGCAGCAACTTGTCCACGACGCGGTGCACCGTGCTCGCCACCTCGTCGCGCGCTGCTGCGTCGAGCGTCGGTAGCCGGCCGGCGAGCCGGGCCAACTCGGCGTCGACGACATCGGCCGCCATGGTGCGCAGCGCCACCACCGTAGGGGCCACCCTGGCCGAGCGGCGTGCCGCGGTGAAGAGCGCGGCCTCCGCAAGGACGATCGCCCGCGCCGCCTCCACGTCCTCGGCCGTGTGCTCGTCCGCGGCGAGGGAGGCAATCGCTGCCAGGTCCACCCGGACAACGACCGGCAGCTGCGCGCAGGCCGGGTCGATGTCATGGGGGAGCGCCAGGTCGAGCAGAGCCAACGGCCGCGCGCCTCGAGCGGCGAGCGCCGCTCGTACGACCCCGCTCGAGACGACCACCTCCGCGGCTCCGGTACAGGCGACGACGAGGTCTGCCGCGCCCAGCGCGGGGACGAGCTCAGTGAGGGGCAGCGCCCGCCCACCCACGGCTTGAGCCAGCCGGGTGGCCCGCTCGATGGTCCGGTTGATCACCACGATGTCGCCGACGTCGAGGCGGCGCAGGGTCGCCGCGGCGAGTGCGGCCTGCGCACCAGCTCCGACCACGAGCGCGCTGCGGCCGGCGAGTGGTCCGAGCGCCGGCTCGACGGCGGCAAGCCCGACGGTGATCAGGGACTGGCCGGCGCGGTCGATGCCGGTGTCAGTGTGCACTCGCTTGCCCACTCGCAGTGCCTGCTGGAACAGCTCGTTCAGCACCGGGCCCACCGCTTCGGCGTCCTGTGCCTTGCGCAGCGCGGCCTTGACCTGTCCGAGGATCTGGCTCTCGCCGACGACCATCGAGTCCAGCCCGGACGCCACGGACAGCAGGTGGTGCACGGCCCGGTCCTCGAAGTGCACGTACAGGTGCGGGGTCAGCTCGGCGAGGTCGACCCCGGCGTGCTGCGCCAACAGTTCGGAGAGCTCGTCGACGCCGCCGTGGAACTTCGCCACCTCGGCGTAGACCTCACTGCGGTTGCAGGTGGCAAGCACGACGGCCTCGCCGACGGTGGAGGCGTGGCGCACGTCAGCGAGCAGCTTGGCGGCGGCATCGGCGTCGAGGGCGGCACGCTCGAGCAGCGCGAGCGGGGCGCTGCGGTGCGACACTCCCACGACCAGTGTGCTCATGGCCGGCCGCCGAACCCGGCGCCAGCCGGCACCTCGGCGCCAAACCGCGGGTCGCGTACGTCGTCGGGCCCGTCGAGGGCAACGAAGCGCGCGGTCTTGCGTTGCTCGTGGTAGGCCAAGATCTGCAGCTCGATGCTGAGGTCGACCTTGCGGACGTCAACACTGTCGGGCACGGCAAGCACCGCCGGCGCGAAGTTGAGGATGCTGCGCACCCCGGCGGCCACCAGCGCGCCAGCGACCTGCTGAGCGGCGCTCGCCGGGGTCGCGATGACGCCGATGCAGGGGCCGTGCTCGGCGGCAACGGCGCTGAGGTCGGCGAAAGGCCGCACCGCGAGCCCGGCGACGACCTCGCCGGCTCGCGCCGGGTCGGCGTCGAGTAGGGCGACGACCCGAAAGCCCCTGCTCACGAAGCCGCCGTAGTTGGCCAGGGCCTGGCCCAGGTTGCCGATGCCGACGATGAGCACCGGCCAGTCCTGGGTGAGCCCGATCTGCCTGGAGATCTGGTAGCGGAGGTAGGCGACCTCGTAGCCCACGCCACGGGTGCCGTACGACCCCAGGTAGGAGAGGTCCTTGCGCAGCTTGGCGGAGTTGACCCCCGCCGCGCCGGCCAGCTCCTCACTGGACACGGTGGCGACGTTGCGGTCGGCGAAGGTGCCCAGCGCACGCAGGTAGACGGGCAGCCGGGCCACGGTCGCCTCCGGGATGCCGCGGGTACGGCCGTCCGGGGCGCTGGGCCGGGAAGTAGAGGTCACGCGTCGTCCGAGTTCGGCGGGCCAGGGTCCGCGGGCTCGCGGGCCATCCCCAGCCTAGGTTCATGTGAACGCATGCACAAAGTCACCGAACATGCGGCCGCGCTCCCGCACGGAGGAGCCTGACGCCTGGTCAGCGTCGATCGGAGTCGAGGCTCGCGCGCAGGCGGTCGCGGTCGACGCGCCAGAAGTCGTGCTGGCGCCCGTCGACGAACGTCACCGGGACGTGCTCGCTGTAACGACGCAGCAGCTCCGGGTCGTCGAGGATGCTGCGCTCCGTCCAGCCGACCCCGAGGTCGGCACAGACCTCGGCGACCACGGCTCGGGCCTCGTCGCAGAGGTGGCAGCCGGGTCGGCCGAGCAGCAGCACCCGCGCGTCGGCCACCGGCCGAGTGTCGCAGACCCGGCAGCGCATACCGCGCCCACTGCGCACCCCTCGGTACGCTCGACGCGTGCCTGTCAGGCCGCCTCACCGCGGCTGCGGAGATGCCGGGGGCAGCGGCGAACCGAGCGCGGTCCTCGCCGGTGACGCTTCGGCGGCTGCCGCGCAGGCGCAGGTCAGCGCGACGGGGGAGGACGCCGCCAGCTCAAGCGTGGCGCCGGCCGGCATCGTCCCCGACCCGCGGGCCGCCGCCTTCTTTGACGTCGACAACACGGTGATGCAGGGGGCGTCAATCTTTCATCTCGCTCGCGGGATGTACGCCCGTCGCTTCCTGCGCACCCCCGACATCCTGCGCTTCGCCTGGCAACAGGCCTACTTCCGGCTCGCCGGCCTGGAGCATGCCGACCACCTCGAGCACGCACGGACAAGCGCGCTGTCCTTCATCCGGGGCCATTCGGTGACCGAGCTGACGCGGATCGCCGAGGACATCTTCGAAGAGGTCATGGCCACCAAGATCTGGCCCGGCACCCGTGCCGTCGCGCAGCTGCACCTCGACCAGGGTGAGCGCGTCTGGCTCGTCACGGCGGCACCGGTCGAGGTGGCCCGGTTGATCGCACGCAGGCTGGGGCTCACCGGCGCGCTGGGGACGGTCGCGGAACAGCGCGACGGCGTCTACACCGGGCAGCTGGTCGGCGAGCTGCTGCACGGACCGGCGAAGGCGGAGGCGGTACGGGCGCTGGCCGAGCGCGAGGAGCTGGAGCTGAAGCGCTGTGCGGCGTACAGCGACTCCGCCAACGACATCCCCATGCTCTCCCTCGTCGGCCGTCCCTGCGCGGTCAACCCGGACGCGCGGCTGCGCGAGCATGCCCGCCTCGCCGGCTGGCAGGTGCGCGAGTTCCGCACCGGACGCCGGGCCGCTAGCCTCGGGGTCAAGACCGCGGCGAGCACCGGGGCGATGGTGGGGGGCATGGCGGCTGGGGTAGCGCTGCGTCGCCGCTCCCGCAGCCCCCGGTGAAACCAACGGAGGTCGGCTCTGTTTCCTGACAGGGGACCGGGGTAGTCTGACCGACTTGGTGTGGGCGGCCCCACGGGGGTAGGGAACCGGGCCACTCCCGCGGGCTGGAGGCCTGCCTGTACGTCGACGTCACTGCCGATCGCGCCGGGCTGGAAGCCCTGCGCGACTTTGTCGCGTGGTCGATGGCAGCGGGCTCCGGCAGCGGCAGCAGCATGCGCTCCGGAGGGCGTCCAGGGCTGTCACCTGGATCCGACCGAGGCGATCCAGAAACCGATCGGGTTGCCGCTCTGGTCGAGTTGGCGCGGGGCGGCGACGCCGAAGCGTTCGGGCTGCTCTATGACCGTTACGTGGGGCAGGTGTACCGCTACATCTACCACCGCACCGGCTCGCACCCGCTGGCCGAAGACCTCACCAGCGAGACCTTCGTACGCGCGCTGCGCGCGATTCCGGCGTTCCACTGGCAGGGCAAGGATGTCGGCGCCTGGTTCGTGACAATCGCCCGCAACCTGGTGATCGACCATGTCAAGTCCAGTCGGTTCCGGCTCGAGGTCCCGACCGACGACCTGCTGGCGCATGACTCCCCCGACGCGCACGGTCCCGAGGACACGGTCGTGGCCGCGGTCAGCCACCGCGAACTGCAGCAGGCGATCGCAGGCGCGATGCGCCGGCTGAGTCCCGAGCAGCAGGAGTGCCTGACTCTCCGCTTTCTGAACGGGATGTCCATCGCCGAGACTGCGCTGGTACTCGGCAAGAACCCCAACGCGGTCAAGCAGCTGCAGCTGCGCGCTGTCCGTGCTTTGGCTCGGCACCTGCCGCAGGAGCGTGCACGGTGACCGCCCCCGCAGTAACCGCGCCGGTACTGCGCTCGTTGCAGGACGTGACGGGCGTGTACTGGCTGTGTCCACCGGGTCACCACGGTCCCGGGACGGGCTGTCGCGAGGGGAGGTGCCGCGAGTGCTGACACCTGTCACACCCGCCGAGCGGCGCCAGGCCCAGGACCTCGCCGACGCACTGGACACGGGACGGCCTCCGCGCGACGCCGCTCTGCTGCCCCTGGTCGAGCTCGCCGGCTCGCTGCGGCCGGCTGCGGTCGGACCCAGCGCCGACTTCCGTCTCGCGCTGCGCGCGGAGCTGATGCGCGAGGCGGGTACGACGGCCAGCGTCCTACCTGCACAACGCGACGGACGCCGGGAGGGCACTCCGCCCCGGGCGCCGGACCGACCCTCCCGCGTCGGGCGACGTGATCGTCCGCTGAGGATCCGGCGTCGGCTGGTGGCCTCGGCCGCGGTGCTGACGATTATCGCCGGCGGCGCGGGGACGGCGGCGGCGACCCAAGGGGCGCTGCCGGGTGACCTGCTCTACCCCGTAAAGCGCTGGATCGAGGACGTTGAGACCAACTTCTCGGGGACGGCAGAGCACCGCGGGCTCACGCTGCTCAGGGCGGCGACTGCGCGAATGGACGAGGCTGAGGAACTGGTCGACGGGCAGCCGCTGTCGCCGTCGGACAGCGCGCGCGTGCACAAGGTGCGCACTGCCCTCACGGGACTCGACGCCGCTGCCAGCGAAGGGGTACGCATCCTCAACACCGTCGCCGCGGACTCGGGGCGACCGGACCTCAGGGACAAGGTGGCCGCGTTCTCCGACGCCACCGCTGCCCGACTCCTCGAACTGGCGCCACTGCTGCCCGAGGACCTTCAGACGGATGCGTTGGAGATCGCCGAGTCTTTGGGTGGCTACCAGCAGCAGGCAGCCACGTCCTGCGTGGGATGCGGTGAAGGCGCCTCGACGGCTGCTGTCTCGTCCAGCACGCCCGCCGGCGAGACGCTCCCCTCGACCGTCGTCAACGAGCCAGACGAGTCCATCCGCTCATTCGGGCGACTTGTTGACGTCGCCGTCACCCCACGGAGGTCGCTCTCGGCTGCCCCCCACGGCGCGACGGCCAGCGTCGACGAGCAGGCGAGCCAGGACAACGGCTCCGGCGTCGTCGACGAAGGCGTCGGTACGGTCGACGAACCCGTCGAGGACGCCATCGACTCAGTAGTTGCTGCGCAGCCAGTTGCCGTCTCCGACCTCACCGATGCTGAAGAAGACGTCACCCTCACGGCCCCGTCCGATGAGGCGCCCGCAGAGGCCACCGACGAAGCCGCGGAGGACAGCGACGACGCAGCGGAGGACACCGGAGAAGAGATCGCTGACGACTCAGTCGAGGACCCCGCCGACGACACCGAAGACCCCGCCGACGACACCGAAGACCCCGCCGACGACACCGACGACACCGACGACACCGAGGACCCGGCCGACGACACCGAGGACCCCGCGGACGACACCGAGGACAGCGAGGACCCGGCCGACGACACCGACGACTCGGAGGACCCGGCCGACGACACCGAGGACACCGAGGACCCGGCCGACGACACCGACGACACCGACGACTCGGAGGACCCGGCCGACGACACCGACGACACCGAGGACCCGGCCGACGACACCGACGACACCGAGGACCCGGCCGACGACACCGACGACACCGACGACACCGCGGACCCCGCCGACGACACCGACGACACCGAGGACCCGGCCGACGACACCGAGGGCGTGACGGTGACCGACGACGCCGGCGGGATACCACACCTCGAGGCTGGGTGGCTGGCTATGGACCGCCTATCGGAACCGGTGCGCTGAGGCCGTTCGTCGGCGGGGAAGCGCGCCGCGAAGAACCGGCGCGTCAGGCGTTCAGCCGCTCACTTGCCGAGGCGGCGACGCTGTACGCGGGTACGTCGCAACAACTTGCGGTGCTTCTTCTTCGCCATGCGCTTGCGCCGCTTTTTGATGACAGAGCCCACAGGCCACCCTCGTTCGATGTGTCGAGAAGATCAGAGCTGCCGCTGACTTGAGCCGGCGGCACGACTAGTCCTGAGGGTACCTGGCAGCGGCGGGACGGCGGGCCGCGCAGTCGGGCTCAGCCGGCCTGAAAGAAGGAGTCGCGCAAGTAGTCGTGCACCGCCTGCTCTGAGATGCGGAAAGACCGGCCGACCTGAATCGCAGGCAGCTGTCCAGCGTGGAGGAGGCGATAGACGGTCATCTTCGACACGCGCATGGCCGCCGCCACCTCGGCCACGGTGAGGAAGCGGACCTCACCGAGCGGCTGGTCGCCGCTGTTCTCACGAACCATCTCGCACGCACCCGTCCTGCCCGAGCACGTGACGGGCACCGGCTTCCCCTCCGGTGCGCCAGCCGCACGTACTGTGCGAGCAGGGTAGTTGCTGCTGTAGCAGTTGTGGAGGCGGTACCCGCAATCTTGGCGATCAGTCGATCAGCTCAGCGCAGCGGGTCGAGTCCGTGGCTGGGGAAGACGGCAGCTCGCGTCGCCAGGACAGCCCTGTCCAGAGCATCGGCCGGGTCGAAGCCTCCCTCCCAGTCCGTATAGGTCGCGGGGGCCCCATCGGTCATGAGCGCGGGAGTCGAGCGGTGATGGCGGGACCAGACATGCTGCCGCCACTGCGTGGGCAGTGCGGTGTCTGCCTCAAGCGGGCGGCCCGCCGCCTCCGCGATGAGATGCGTCCAGGCCCGTGGAACGACGTCAACCACCGCGTAGCCACCGCCTCCGGTGGCCACCCAACGTCCCCCGCACAGCTCGTGCGCCAGCGCATGCAGGGCGGCGTACGAATTGCGCTGACCGTCCAGGGTGAGCGCAAGGTGTGCCAGCGGATCATCGATGTGGGAGTCGCACCCATGTTGGGTGACGAGCACCTGTGGTCCGTACGCGCGCAGCAGCGGTGGCACAACCGCGAAGAAGGCGCGCAGCCACCCAGCATCGTCGGTCCCCGGCGGCAGCGCGACGTTGACCGCGCTGCCCGGTGCCCGGGAGCCACCGCTCTCCTCCGGGTGACCCGTGCCCGGGAACAACGTCCGGCCGGTCTCGTGCAGGCTGATGGTGAGGACCCGAGGGTCGTCGTAGAAGATCTCTTGCACTCCGTCGCCGTGGTGGACGTCGACGTCGACGTAACCGATGCGTTCGACTCCTGCCTCGAGCAGCCAACGGATACCCACGGCGACGTCGTTGTAGACGCAGAAGCCACTGGCATAATCCGGCATCGCGTGGTGCAGTCCGCCGGCGATGTTGACCCCGTGCTGGGTACGTCCCTCCAGCACGGCACGCGCCATGTCCACCGTGCCACCGACGACTGCCGCGCCGGCCACGTGCATGCCGGGAAACGCCGGGTTGTCCCCACTGCCGAGACCGACGCCGGGCTCGACGCGTGCTGCATCCGCACCACAGCGCCGTACCGCCTCGATATAGGCGGAGCCGTGCACGCTCCGCAGCACGTCGTCGTCGGCGGGCGGCGACGGGGCGACCGTCACGTGCGGGTGGTCCAGCACCCCGAGTGAGCGGGCCAGCCTCATGGTCAGGTCCAGCCGCACCGGGGAGAGCGGATGTCCAGGGCCGAAGTTGTAGCTCGTCAGCGTCTCGTCCCAGGCGACGCGCACCGTCTCGCTCATCGGTGCCTCACTCGGTCCGCAGTGCGACGACAGGGTCGAGCCGACCCGCGCGGCGGGCAGGCGCTACGCCGAAGAACACCCCGACGCCGACGGACACGGCGAAGGCGAGCACCGGGGACCACCAGGCGATGAGCGCCGGCAACGGCGAGAAGCGGTCGATGAGCAGCGAGCCGCCCACGCCGAGGGCGATGCCGATCACGCCGCCCACCGTGGTGAGGAGGATCGCCTCGACCAAGAACTGGAGCAGCACGTCGCGCTGCCGGGCGCCGAGGGCCTTGCGCAGCCCGATCTCCCGGGTCCGTTCGCGCACCGACACCAGCATGATGTTGGAGACGCCGACGCCACCGACCAGCAGCGAGATGGCGGCGATGGCGGCCAGCACCAGCGTCAGCAGGTTGAGGATCTCGCCGACAGTGCCGAGAATCTGGGTTTGGGTGACCGCCGAGAACTCCTCACCCTCGTACTTGTCCTCCAGCGCCTCGACCAGCCGCGCCTGCAGGACCTCGATGCCCTCGGTCGAGGGAGCCTTGACTGCCAGCGCGTCGATCCGGTCGACCCCGAACAGGCGCTGGGCGGCCGTGACGGGCACGTGCACCTCGGCGTTGCGGTCGACCCCAAAGGTCGACCCCACGTCGGCAAAGGTGCCGATCACCTGGAAGCGGACCCCGGAGATGGTCACTTGTCGCCCGAGCGGGTCGACGTCGCCGAAGAGCGTCTTCGCCACCGTGGAGCCGAGTACGGCGACGCGGCGGCGGGTCTCGACGTCGACCTCGGAGAAGTACTCCCCGCGGGCGAGCGGTCGGTCGAAGACGTACGGCACGGTCTCGTTGGTGCCCGCCACCGTGGCGAAGGCCTCCTCCCCACCTTCGGTGACCGGCTCCCCGCTGGACACCGTCACGGCGACCGCATCGGGATTGCCCGCTACGCGACCGAGCAGGTCGATGTCCTCCAGCTCCAGCCGGCTCACGCTCGGCGCCGAACCGAACTCGAAGCGCCCGGGCACCACGAAGATGAGGTTGGCGCCCAGCCCCTCGACCTGCTCCTCCACCTCCTGCTTGGCCCCGGAGCCGATCGCGACGAGCAGCACCACAGCGGAGACCCCGATGATCACGCCGATCATCGTGAGCAGGCTGCGCAGCCGGTTGGCTCGTAGCGCGTCGAGGGCCACCCGGAACGCCTCGGCGCCCCTCACCGCCTCGGCCCTCCCTGGTCACGCTCGAGCAGTCCGTCTCGGACGTGAACCTGCCGGTGCGCCCGCTCGGCGACGTCCAGGTCATGGGTGACGACCACGACCGCGACCCCACGCTCGGAGTTGAGCTGCTCGAACAACCCCATGACCTCCGCGCCGGTGTGGCTGTCAAGGTTGCCGGTGGGCTCGTCGGCGAGCAGCAGGCGAGGCTCACCCACCAGCGCACGGGCGATCGCGACGCGTTGCTGCTCGCCGCCGGAGAGCTGGGTGGGTCGGTGTCCTGCGCGGTGGGTCAGCCCGACCGCGGCGAGCGCCTGCTGGGCGCGCCGTCGGCGTTCCTGGCGGCGTACGCCGCGGTAGACCAGTGGCAGTGCGACGTTGTCGAGCGCGCTCGTGCGCCCCAGCAGCTGGAAGGACTGAAAGACGAAACCGATGGTCTCGTTGCGCAACCTGGCCAAAGCGGCGTCGGAAAGGGCCGACACATCGGCTCCGCCGACGCGCAGAGTGCCGGTGGTCGGCCGGTCCAGGCAGCCGAAGAGGTTCATCAGCGTCGACTTCCCAGAGCCGCTCGGCCCGATTACCGCGACGAACTCAGCTGCCTCGATGCGCAGGCTCACGCCGCGCAGCGCGTCGACCGAGAGGCCCTCGAGGCGGTAGCTGCGCGTCACCTCGACCGCCTCGACTGCCGGCAGTGCCGTCCTGGCCGAGTAGCTGGTCGACTCGGTCGTGGTCACTGCTCCAGCCGCAGGCCATCGCTGACCCGGTCGGCACCGGCGACAACGACGGTCTGGCCCGGCCGCAGGCCCCGTACGACCTGCACTCGTTCCTGTCCCTGCGCGCCGAGGCGTACGTAGCGCCGCCGTACCACCGAGTCGAGGACGACCCATACAGAGTCACGGTCGCCGTCGCGGACCACGGCCGACACCGGTACGGAGATCGCGCGATCTGCCCGGCGCACCCGCAGGTCGACGTACGCGCTCATGCCCGGGCGGGGCGGCGGAGCCAGCTCGCCGTCGGCTGTTCGGCCGGCGCCGAGGGACAGCCGCACTCCGTAGCTGACGCCGCCCTCGACCGACGTGGTCGGTGCCACGTCCACGCTGCGCACCCGAGCGCCGTAGCTGACCCCCGGTAGTGCGTCCAGCTCCACCCGTCCGCTGACGCCCCGTCGGACGAGCAGCACGTCGGTTTCGTCAACCTCGGCGGTGAGGCTCAGGGTGGAAACGTCGGTGATTGTGGCTAGGGTCTGCCCGGAGCTGACAGGGGAGCCTTCGGTGAGCGTCCCCACCGCGCTCTCCCCGCTCTGCGCGGCGCCCAGCCCGCCCGCTGCTCCCAACGCCTCCTCCGCCGCACCCTGCAGGGCGGGCGGCAGGCCGGCGATCTCGCCGCTGTCCTGGCCTGCCGCTCCGGCACCGCCCAGCGACACAACCCCGCTGATCGGTGCCCGTACCACGAGCCCGGCCACCGTGCGCCGGGCGACGGCGAGCGCCGCGCTGGTCTGGACGCGCTGCGCCTGGCCGAGGCTGGAGATTGCCTGAGCCAGGCTGCCGAGCCCCTCGTTGAAGCGCTGCACCGCCTCGTCCGCCTCCGCCCGCGCCGCGGCGTAGTCGGCCGCAGCCGCGGCGATGGCGGCCAGCGCCTGCGCCCGCGCGGCCTTTCCCGGGATCGCCTCGGCGGCCTCACGGGCGTTGCCGAAGGCCTCCTCGGCCCGGGCGTCGGCGAGGGTGGCCGTCTCGTCGAGGGACAGCCCTGGCAGGGTCACGCTCCCGCTCGCCGCGGCCTGCGCGTCGGCTTCCTGTGCCTCGGCCAGCGCCTGCCGAGCCGCCGCCGACTCGACGCGCAGCACGACCTGTCCGGCGCGCACCCGTTCGCCGTCACGGACCCGCAGCTCGGCGACGCGGCCGTCCGCAGCAGCGGTCAACGTGGCGCTGGCACGCGCAGTCACCGTCGCCGGCGCCTCCACGACCTCGACGACGCGGGCACGGGTTACCTCGCCGAGGGCCACTTCCGGTGCTTCCGCACCGGAGCAGCCGGCCGTCCCCAGCACCACAAGGACGGTGCAGGACGCGGCGAGGGTCATCCGGGACGGCACCGTCCCATCGTAGGTTTGACAACCCCCATGGGCGCGGCGACGAAGGGCCACGGATGCACATGGCGTTGCCGAGAGCGCTTCAGCACCCGGCACGGATCGTGCCGCTGGCGTTCCTCGCCGCCATCGCCGCCGGCACTGTCCTGCTAGCGATGCCCATCTCTAGGCCCGGCCCGGACGGCGCGCCAATACTCGTCGCGCTGTTCACGTCGACCTCCGCTGCATGCATCACCGGTCTAGCCGTTGTCGACACGTCGAGCTACTGGTCACCCTTCGGTCAGTCGGTGATCCTGGTCCTGATGCAGTTGGGCGGCTTTGGCATCCTCACCCTCGCCTCGCTGCTGGGGCTCGTGGTCTCCCACCGCATTGGGCTGCGCTCCCGGCTGCTGGCGCAGCAGGAGATCGGGACCGTCGGGCTCGGCGACGTGCGCCGGCTGGTCCGCGGCGTCGCTGTCGTGATGTTCACCGCCGAGGCGCTGACGGCTGTGGCCCTTAGCTTGCGGCTGATCTTCGGGTACGGCGAGCCGGTCGGACGGGCGCTGTGGCACGGGGTGTTCCATGCGGTGTCCGCGTTCACCAACTCCGGTTTCGCGCTGTACCCGGACAGCCTCGTCCGCTTCGTCTCCGACCCCTGGGTGTGCCTGCCGGTCTTCCTGGCGGTCCTGGCTGGCAGTCTCGGCTTCCCGGTCCTGTACGAGCTGCGCGCGGAGTTGCGCCAGCCGGCGGCATGGAGCATCCACACCAAGCTCACGGTGGGGACGTCGTTGCTGCTGTTGCCGATCATGATGGCGGCCCTGCTCGTCTTCGAGTGGCGCAACCCGCGCACGTTCGGGTCGCTGGACCTGGGTACCAAGTGGCTGGCGGCGCTGTTCCAGAGCATCCAGCCGAGGTCCGGCGGCCTCAACACCGTTGACTACGGCGCCATGCGGGAGGAGACCTGGGCGGTGACCGACGCGATGATGTTCATCGGCGGCGGCAGCGCGAGCACGGCCGGTGGCATCAAGGTCACCACCTTCGCCCTGCTGGGGTACGTGATTTTCGCCGAGATTCGCGGCGAGCCGGACGTGGTGGTCGCGCAGCGTCGGGTCGCAGGTTCCACCCAGCGGCTGGCGCTGTCGATCGCCCTGCTCGGCGTAGCCGTCGTCGGCGCCGGCACGCTCATCGTGCTGTCGGTCAGCGCGTACCCGCTCGGCCAGGTGCTGTTCGAAGTGACCTCGGCGTTCGGCACCGTGGGACTATCCACCGGCATCACCGCCGATCTGCCGCCCTCAGCACAGGTCGTGCTCATCGTGTTGATGTTCGTCGGACGCGTCGGCATCGTCGTCGCGGCTTCGGCCCTCGCCCTGCGGTCGCGGACGCGGCTGTACCGCAAGCCCGAGGAACGCCCGCTGGTCGGTTAGGAGCGCATATGCCCAGGAAAGTGGTCCACGGCGCTGAGCCGGACAGCGTCCTCGTCGTCGGCCTTGGCCGCTTCGGCACCGCCGTCGCCGTGTCGCTCGTAGCCCTCGGGCACGAGGTGATGGCAGTCGACCACACCGCCGAGGTGGTGCAGTCCCTCGCCAACAAGCTGACCCACGTCGTCGAGGCGGACTCGACCAGCGAGGAGGCGATGCGCCAGTTGGGTGCACACGAGTTCTCCCGGGCTGTCGTCGGCATCGGCAACAGCATCGAGTCGAGCGTGCTCTCGGTGGCCATCCTCAGCGACCTGGACGTACGCGAGATTTGGGCCAAGGCCATCAGCCGTGAACACGGGCGCATTCTGGAACGGATCGGGGCACGCCACGTGATCTATCCGGAGAGCGCGATGGGCGAACGAGTGGCTCACCTGGTCACCGGAAAGATGATCGACTTCATCGAGTTCGACGACGGCTTCGCCATCGTCAAGACGCGCGCACCGGAGGAGGCGGTGAACCGGACGCTGGCGGAGACCGCGCTGCGCGGGCGCTACGGGATCACGGTCGTGGGCGTCAAGTCACCGAACGAGGAGTTCACCTACGCCCGTCCAGAGACCGTCATCCGCCGCGGTGACCTGCTCATCGTCTCGGGCGACACGGCCAAGGTTGAGCGCTTCGCCGCCATCACCTGACGCTGTCACCCGAGGTCTAAGGCCCGCTCGTGCTCGGTGAGGTGCTCGCGTGGGGGTGGGAAGGTGCCGACCACACCGGTAGGCACGAAGCCGTAGCGCTCGTACAGCGTGACCGCTACGACGTTGGCGTCCACGACCTCCAGCCGCACCGGTGTCAGTGCCCGCTCGCGCGCCCAGGTCACGCAAGCGTCCAGCAGCAGGCGGCCCGCTCCCAGCCGGCGAGCCTCGGGCGCGACCCACATGGAGAGCACGTGGGCGCTGCCATCCCCGTCGCGGTGTTCCGTACACGCAGCGAGACCTACATCGACGTCGTCGGCGACCGCCACGAACCACCCGGTCGCCGGGGCGAGCCGCTCGCGCCACGCCGCCTCGTCCAGCCGCTGGGCCTCCGCGAGCGTCGTCCAGAAGGCGTCGGGGGCATCGGCGAGCGCCCGCAGCCGCACCTCGCGCAGCCGCCTCCAGTCGCCCGGGCCGAGCACCTCGAGGTGCGCCGTCACCGGCACCTCACCCGCGGGTGGCCAGGGACCGCAGGAAGAAGGTGAGGTTGGCGGGCCGTTCGGCGAGGCGGCGCATGAGATAGCCGTACCAGTCACTGCCGTAGGGGACGTACACCCGCATCCGCTCCCCGCGGTCGGCGAGCCGTTGCTGCTCGTCGGGCCGACAGCCGTACAGCATCTGGTATTCGTAGCTCCCCTTGGCCCGACCGTGCCGGGTGACGAGAACGCCGGCGATCTCGGCGAGCCGCGGGTCGTGGGTGGCGATCATCGGGTAGCCGTCGCCGGCAATCAACACCTCGAGGCAGCGGACGTATGAACGGTCGACCTCGCCGCGCTCTTGGTAGGCGACGCTCTCCGGCTCCTTGTAGGTGCCCTTGCACAGCCGTACCCGCGAGCCGGCCGTCGCCAGGTCGCGGCAGTCGTCCTCGGTGCGGCGCAGGTAGGACTGGACGACCGCCCCGGTCTCGGGGAAGTCCACGCGCAGGTCGCGCAGCACCGAGAGCGTCGAGTCGGTGGTGGTGTGGTCCTCCATGTCGAGGGTGACGGTGGTGGAGTGCTGGCGCGCTTGCTCGCAGATCCGCCGGGCGTTGTCCAGCGCGATCTTCTCGCCGTCGCCGGGCAACGCCTGCCCCACCGCGGAGAGCTTGACCGACACCTCGGCGGGGCCGGCGAGCCCCGCCGCGGCGAGCGCGGCGAGCAGCCGGCGGTACTCCTCCACGACGGCGTCGGCCTGGGAGCGGCCGGTCGTATCCTCGCCGAGATGGTCCAGGGTGACGAGCAGCCCACGCGAATGCAGGACGCGGCTCACCGACACCGCGTCCTCGACCGAGGTGCCTGCCACGAAGCGGGCCACGACGTCACGGGACACCGGAGCCTTCTCGACGAGGGAGCGCACTTGCCCGCTCCGCGACGCCGTCAGCAGCACCTGCCGTAGCACCGCACGGACCTCCTCGCCCAACCCGGCGCGGCGCCAGAGGCCGCGGGTCGCCCAAAGGCTACGCGCCGCCACCGACACACCGGGCTCAGGCCGTACGACGTCGCAGCGTGGCCGCTCCGAGCACCAGGGCGGCCACGGTGAAGCCGCCGACCACGCCGAGCGGGCCGAGGAAGCCGGGAAACGGATCGGCGACTGCGGACACCTCGGTCATCGCCTCGACGGCGTAGGACAACGGCAGCACGTCCGAGAGCACCTCGAGCGCCCGCGGCAGCTCCTCACGGGGCACAAACAGCCCGCACAGCAGCAGCTGCGGCAGCACCACCGCGGGCATGAACTGCACCGCCTGGAACTCCGTGCTGGCGAAGGCGCTGAGGAACAGGCCCAGGGCCATCCCGAGCAGCGCGTCGAGCACCGCGACCAACAGCAACACCCAGTGTGGGCCAGCGATGTCGAGGTCGAGCGGCCCCAGGACGAGGGCCGCGGCGAGCGTCGCCTGGACGACGGCGAGCAGGCCGAAGGCGAGCCCGTAGCCGAGGAGCAGGTCGAGCTTGCCGAGAGGCATGGTGAGCAGCCGCTCGAGCGTGCCGGTGGTTCGCTCACGCAACGTCGCGATCGAGGTGACGAGGAACATGACGACGAACGGAAAGAGCCCGAGCAGTGGCGCGCCGATCGAGTCGAACACCGGGCCGCGGTCGTCGTACATCCAACGCAGCAGGGTCAACAACACGCACGGGACGACGAGCAGCAGGGCAAGCGTGCGGTGGTCGTGGCGCAGCTGGGTGAGCACCCGGAGCGCGGTGGCGAGGGTGATGCGCGGGGTCATGACGCGCCCTGCTCAACGATGCGCAGGAACGCCTGCTCGACGTCGCTGGTGCCGGTGGCCGCCAGTAGCTCGCCTGGAGTGTCGTCGGCGATGAGGCGACCCTCGCGCAGCAGCAGCAGTCGTTCGCAGCGCCGGGCCTCGTCCATGACATGGCTGGACACCAGCAGGGTCACCCCGCTGGCCGCCATGCGGGCGAAGAGGTCCCACAGGTCGCGGCGCAGCACCGGGTCGAGCCCCACGGTCGGCTCGTCCAGCACCAGCAGCTCGGGCCGGCCGAGCAGCGCGGTCGCGAGGGAGGCCCGCGATCGCTGCCCGCCGGAGAGCCGGGCGGTGAGGACGTCGGCGTGGTCGTCGAGGCCGACCTGCGTGATCACGCGTTCGACGTCGCAGCGGGGGGCACCGAGCACGTCGGCGAAGTAGCGCAGGTTCTGTCGGACGGTGAGGTCCCCGTAGACGCTGGGGGCCTGCGTCACGTAGCCCAGCCGGTGCCGCAGCGGTGCGCTGCCCGCCGCCAGCCCCAGCACGCTCACCCGACCCCGGGCGAGACGCTGCACACCGACGATGGCCCGCATCAGCGTCGTCTTGCCGCAGCCGGATGGCCCCAGCATGCCGGTGAGGCTGCCGCGCGGGACGCGGAAGCTGACGTCGTCGAGCACCGTACGCCGGGACCGCACCACCCGAAGTCCCCCTACCTCGACGGCCGCTTCGTCGGAGGATGACTGCGTGGGCGGCTCCCGTACCGCAGAAGTCATCATGCGTTGAATAGTGGCTTCGTCGTGCTCCGCGCGTCAAGGACCCGGCAGGTGCGCGGTCAGGTAGCGCTGCAAGGTCGGTGCGACCAGCGCGATGACCTCCTCGTCACTCGCCGACGCGAGCGGCTCGATGCGGATCACGTAGCGGGCCAGCCCCAGCCCGATCAGCTGCGAGGCGCACAGCTCGATGCGCAGCTCGCGGTCGGGCGCGGTCAGCACGCTGGCGAGCGGGGAGAGCAGGGCCCCGCGGACGAACTGCCGCAGCATCGTGGCGGCCATCTCGTGGCCGAGCGCTGAGCGGATGAGGGCCAGGAACGGCGCGCGCGTCACCGGGTTGCCCCACACGGAGACGAAGAGGCGGGCCAGCCGCTCCCCCATGCCGCCCTGGTCGCCGGCGATGACGGCACCGGTGACGTCGGCGGGGACGAACGGCAGCTCCATCGCGGCGACGAAGACCCGCTCCTTGGTACCGAAGTAGTGGTGAACCAGCGCCGGGTCGACACCTGCGGCGGTGGCGATGCCCCGGATCGTTGCCCCGTCGTACCCGTGCGCCGCGAACTGTGCCCGGGCGGCGGCGAGGATCTCACCGCGGGTGTCAGGGGCGCCGGGACGACGACCGGGGGGCCGGCCCCGCCGGGAGCGCAGCGGCTGGCTGCTCACGCAGCGCCGTCCTGGACAACCGGCTCGACCGTGCCGTCGGGAGCCACTGCGTACGCCAGGCCGAGCTTGCTCCAGCTCGCTGCGGCCAGGTGCGTACGGGCGAAGGCCAGCGACTCACGGAGGTCGGCCTCCCGCTCGTCGCGGTCCACGGCCCGCCGCGTGTTGACCTCGAGCACGACGTTGCCGCTCCACCCGCTGCGGGCCAGCCGGGTAAGCACCGCCGCGCAGGGCTGGCCCCCCCGGCCGGGCACCAGGTGCTCGTCGCGTGGCGCACCCGTCCCGTCAGCCAGGTGGAGATGGGTGAGCCGGTCGCCGAGCGTGGTGGCCATCGCCAGCGCGTCGGCTCCGGCGACCGCGGCGTGGGACAGGTCCAAGGTCACCTGCGCGTAGTCGCCGTCGGTCGGGTCCCAGTCCGGGGCGTATGCGAGGACCTCCCGCCCACCGGCACGCCAGGGGTACATGTTCTCGACCGCGACGGCGACCGGGTGCTCCTCGCGGAGGCGGCGAACGCCCGCCACGAAGCCGCGCGCGTAGTCGCGCTGCCAGCGAAACGGTGGGTGGACGACGACGACCGAGGCGCCCAGCCGGCGGGCCGCGAGTACCGAGCGCTCCAGGCGCTCCCACGGGTCCGGCGACCAGACCCGCTGGGTGAAGAACAGGCAGGGCGAGTGCACGGCGGTGACCGGCACGCCATGCCGGTCGGAGAGCCGGGCGAGGGCGTCGACGTCCTGGCTGACCGGGTCGGTCCAGACCATGACCTCGACGCCGTCGTAGCCGAGGCTGGCGGCCAGCTCGAAGGCGAGCGTGGTGGACTCGGGGTAGACCGACGAGCTGGACAGCGACACCGGCCGTGGCGGAGCCCGTACCGGCTCGACCGGTCCGCCGGCAGGGACACCCACGACCCCAGCGTACGTACGCGCGGCCTCGCCGCCGGCTTGTGCGCCGCCCGGGCCACAGGTACGACTAGGTCACAGGCTGAATCCTGAGCCGGTCACGCCGAGGAGATCCAACCGCCGGAGGATGACGCCTTCGCGCAGTGCCCATGGGCACACCTCGAGCTCGGGCACCTCGTACAGGTCCATCGCGGCGTCGGCGACGATCGCCCCGGCGAGCAGCTGCGGTGCCCGTCCCTCGGACACCCCCGGCAGCGCAGCCCGCTCAGCGGCGCTCGCTGCGGCGAGCTTGGGCAGCCACTCCTGCAGCCCGGTGTGGGAGAGCACCCGCTTGACGTACGGCCCCTCCGACGACGGGGCAGCCCCGGTTACCCGGGCGAGCGAGCGGAACGTCTTGGAGGTGGCGACCTCGTGGTCGGGCGACCCGACGCGCATCACCTGGCCCACCGAGGTGGCGACCTGGGCACGGACGTACTTGCGCAGCGCCCTGACCTCCTTGTCCGGTGGCGGGTCCGCGGTGAACCACCCGCGGGTGAGCCGGCCGGCACCGAGCGGGAGCGAGATCGCCGCGTCCGGGCCCTCGTCGATGCCACCCGCGATCTCCAGCGAACCCCCGCCGATGTCGAAACAGCGCAGCCGGCCCGATGACCACCCGTACCAGCGGCGCACCGCCAGAAAGGTGAGCCTGGCCTCCTCATCGCCGGACAGCACCTGCAGGTCGACACCGGTGCGGTCGTGCACCCGACGGATCACCTCGTCGCCGTTGGATGCCTCGCGGATCGCACTGGTGGCGAACGCCAGCACCGACTCCACGCCCTTGTCCTCGGCAACCTGCAGCGCCTCTCGGACGAACGCGGCGAGCCGGTCGGCACCGGACCGCTTGATCGCCCCTCCGCCGTCCAGCAGCTCGGCCAGCCGCAGCTCCTTCTTGTGCTTGAAGGCCGGCAGCGGCCGGGCACCGGGGTGCGCGTCGACGACGAGGAGATGGACTGTGTTGGAGCCCACGTCCAGCACGCCGAGCCGCATGGGCGCGACGTTACCGACCTCGGCGACCAACTGCGCCGGCAAAGGCCGCGCGACGGCGCCCGCGACTAGGGTGACTCGGTGCCCGAGGTTGACCTCGACTTCCCCCGCGCGTGGGTGGAGTTCGTCGACCCCGGCGATGAGGATCAGGTCGTCCGCGCCGATCTGACCTGGCTGACCTCACGCTGGGCCTGCATCTTCGGCCGCGGGTGTCCGGGCATCTACGCCGACCGGCCGACCGACGGCTGCTGCACGCTGGGCGCCCACTTCTCCGAGAAGGCCGACGAAAAACGGGTGCGGCGCTTTGCCAAGGAGCTCACCGCGCAGGACTGGCAACTGCGCGCGGAAGGCCGCAAGGGCGGTGTCGTCGAGGACGAGACCGACACCGACGGCGAGTCGGCGCGCAAGACGCGCATCGTCGACGGCGCGTGCATCTTCCTCAACCGTCCGGGCTTCGCCGGCGGGACCGGCTGCGCGCTGCACGCGTACGCGCTGCGCACCGGGCGGCACCCGCTGGAGACCAAGCCGGACGTGTGCTGGCAGCTCCCGATTCGGCGGACCTACCGCAACGTCGAGCGGCCCGACGGCAGCGAGTACGTCGAGGTGACGATCGCCGAGTACGACCGGCGCGGCTGGGGTCCGGGGGGGCACGACTTCGAGTGGTACTGCACCGGTGCCACGGAGGCGCACACCGGACGGGATCCGCTGTACGTCTCCTACGCCCCGGAGCTGACCGAGCTGCTCGGCGAGCCGGCGTACGCGGAGCTCGTGCGGCACTGCCAGGCCCACCTGGGCAGGGGCCAGCGCAGCGCGCCGCACCCCGCGGACCTGCCGGTGTCACGGCGGCGCACCTTCGGAGGAGAGCGCGCCAGCCGCGTCGCCGGCTGACCGTGGCCGGGGTACCGACCGGCGTCTCGGCGGGCGCGCACCCCAGCCCGAACATCTGGTGGCATCCGCGCACGTACGAGCTCGAGAACCGGGCGGTGGACCCCGGCGGCGTCATCGAGGCGGCGATCCGCCGGGTCCGGGACTGGGCCGGCGTCGACGTGCTCGACGTCGGCTGCGGGACGGGCTTCCACCTGCCGCGGCTCGCCGTTGACGCTGCCTCGGTGGTCGGGGTGGAGCCGCATCCCGGACTGCTGGCCGCGGCCGGGCGCCGGGTTGCCGGGCTCCCCCACTGCGAGCTGCGGCAAGGCAGCGCTCAGGCACTGCCCGTGGCCGACCGCAGCGTCGACCTCGTCCAGGCCCGCTGGGCGTACTTCTTCGGGCCTGGGTGCGAGCCGGGTATCCGGGAGGTGCGCCGGGTGCTGCGCCGCGGTGGTGCGTTCGTCGTGATCGACAACGACCCGACACGCAGCACCTTCGGGCGCTGGTTCCGCCGGGCGCAGCCCGCGTACGACGCTGTCGCGGTGGAGCGGTTCTGGGCGCGGCAGGGGTTCACCAGGGAGGCGCTGGACATCCGGTGGTCCTTCGAGCGCCGCGCCGACCTCAAGGCCGTCGTACGCATCGAACTGCCGCCGGACGTCGCCGACGCCGTCCTGGCCGAACATGTCGGGACCGACGTCGACTACGCGGTCAACCTGTGGTGGTGGCGCGCCGGGTTGTCGGTGGCCCCGCCTAGCGTCCGCGTCCATGGCGAAGGCACAGCTGCGATCCACACCGGCCTACCGCTGCGCTGAGTGCGGCTGGAGCGCCACCAAGTGGGTCGGCCGCTGCGCGGAGTGCCAGGCGTGGGGCTCGGTCGAGGCGAGCGCGACACCGGTCGGCTCGACGAGGCCCGGGCCGGTCGGCACGGCGGCGGTGCCGATCCGCGAGGTCGACGCAACCACCGCCCTGCTCCGTCCCACCGGAGTCGCCGAGCTCGACCGGGTGCTTGGCGGGGGCCTGGTGGCCGGTGGTGTGGTGCTGCTCGCTGGTGAGCCAGGCGTGGGCAAGTCGACGTTGCTCCTCCAGGCGGCGTTCCGCTGGGCGCTCGGCGAGGGCCGCAGTCTCTACGTCTCGGGCGAGGAGTCCGCAGCCCAGGTGCGCCTGCGTGCCGAGCGCACGGGGGCGCTCGCAAACGCGCTGTATCTCGCCGCCGAGACCGACCTGGCCGCGGTGCTCGGACACGTGGAGGCGGTCCAGCCATCGCTGCTCGTCCTCGACTCCGTGCAAGCAGTCGCCAGTGGGGAGGTGGACGGGAGCGCCGGCGGCGTGGCTCAGGTGCGCGAGGTCGCCGCGGCGCTCTCCCGGGTCGCCAAGCACCGCGGCGTCGCTGTCGTGCTCGTGGGTCACGTAACCAAAGACGGCTCGATCGCGGGTCCGCGCACCCTCGAACACCTCGTCGACGTGGTGCTGCACTTCGAGGGCGACCGGCACTCGCGGCTGCGTCTGGTCCGCAGCGTCAAGAACCGCTTCGGTCCGGCCGATGAGGTCGGCTGCTTCGACCTCTCCGACGCCGGCATCGTCTCCCTCGCCGATCCCACCGGGCTCTTTGTCTCACGTCACGCGGAGCCGGTCCCCGGCAGCTGCCTCACCGTGACCGTCGAGGGCCGGCGCCCGCTCCTCGCCGAGGTGCAGGCCTTGGTCACTCCCTCGGCCACGCCCGCACCGCGGCGGGCCACCAGCGGACTCGACCCGGCGCGGGTGGCAATGGTGCTTGCGGTGCTTGAGCGCCGCGGCGGTGTACGACTGTCCTCCTGCGAGGTCTACAGCGCGAGCGTCGGTGGCATGCGGCTCACCGAGCCGGCAACCGACCTGGCAGTCGCGCTCGCGGTGGCCAGCTCCCAGCTGGACCTGCCGATGCCAGCGGGGATGGCAGCGGTCGGCGAGGTCGGCCTCGCCGGTGAGGTACGCAGCGTGCCCGGGGTGCAGCGACGCATCGCCGAGGCGGCCCGGCTCGGGGCACGCTGCGTGCTCGTCCCACCCGGAGCCGCCGACGCACCCGCGAGCTCCACTCCCCTGGTGCGGGTCAAGGAGGTGGGAGACATCCGCTCGGCGCTGCGGCTGCTGACGCTGCGCTGAACGGCACCCGCAGGGCCGGTACGGCTCTACACTTGCCGCGGGCGGCCGGATGTGAGTCGCAGCGGCACGACCGGGCACTGCCGCAGGACCACAGGACTGCCGCCGGACGGCAGAGGGGCTTTCGTGGCAGCGAGCGACCGGGCGGGTCCCGGAGCGAGCCTGCGCCAGACGCTGTCCTTTGTGGCGCCGGGAACGCCGCTGCGCGACGGGCTGGAACGCATCCTCAGCGGGCGCACCGGTGCACTCATCGTGCTCGGCCACGACCGCGTCGTCGAGTCCATCTGCACGGGCGGTTTCACCCTCGACGTCGACTTCAACCCGACCGCCCTGCGCGAGCTGGCCAAGATGGACGGGGCGATCATCGTCGACCGCGACTGCACCCGCATCATCCGGGTGGCCAGCCAGCTGGTGCCCGACGCCGCTATCCCCACCGAGGAGTCGGGCACCCGCCACCGCACGGCCGAGCGCACCGCCAAGCAGACCGGCTACCCCGTCATCTCGGTCAGCCAGTCCATGCACATCGTGGCCATCTACGTCGACGGGCTGCGCTACGTCCTCGAGGCGTCCAGCGCCATTCTCTCCCGGGCCAACCAGGCGCTCGCCACGCTGGAGCGCTACAAGATGCGCCTGGACGAGGTGTCCGGCACGCTCTCCGCCCTGGAGATCGAGGACCTCGTCACCGTTCGCGACGTCGCCGCGGTCGTGCAGCGGCTGGAGATGGTGCGCCGCATCGCCGCCGAGATCGACGCCTACGTCGTCGAGCTCGGCATCGACGGCCGGTTGCTCTCCCTGCAGTTGGAGGAGCTCGTCTCCGGCGTCGAGGCTGACCGGGAGCTGGTCGCCCGCGACTACCTCCCCGCGCCGGTGGGCCGCCGGGTCCGTACCGTCGCGGATGTGCTCGCCGAGCTGGACGAGCTGTCCGCCGCAGAGCTGCTCGACCTGCCGACCGTCGCCCGCGCGCTCGGCTACGCCGCCGGCGTGGACGCCCTGGACGTCGCGGTGAGCCCGCGCGGTCATCGGCTGCTCTCCCGGGTGCAGCGGCTTCCCGGGCTGGTGAGCGATCGGCTCGTCGACCACTTCGGCAGCCTGCAGAAGCTCCTCGCTGCCGGCATCGACGACCTGCAGGCGGTCGACGGGGTGGGCGAGAGTCGCGCGCGCATGGTCCGCGAGGGGCTGTCGCGGCTGGCCGAGTCCAGCATCCTCGAGCGCTACGTCTGAACCGGCGGCGCCCGTCATGCCGCCCTCCCCGCTGCACGCGCCGGTCCTTGACTGGTACGCCGTGCACGCGCGCAACCTGCCGTGGCGGCGCGCCGGGGTGACCCCGTGGGGCGTGCTGGTCAGCGAGGTCATGCTGCAGCAGACACCGGTCTCCCGGGTGCTGCCCGTCTGGGCGCGGTGGCTGGCCCGCTGGCCGAGCCCGACCGCACTCGCCGACGAGGCCCCCGGCGAAGCCGTACGGGCGTGGGGCCGGCTCGGCTACCCGCGCCGCGCGCTCCGGCTGCACGCGGCGGCCACCACGATTGAGCAGCACCACGGTGGGCGAGTGCCAGAGACGCCGGAGCTGCTGCGGCGGCTGCCAGGAGTGGGCGCGTACACCGCGGCGGCCGTCGCGGCGTTCGCCTTCGGCGAGCGGGTCGCCGTCCTCGACACCAACGTACGACGGGTGCTCGCCCGGGCGGTTCAGGGCCAGGCGCTGCCGCCCACCGCGCCGACGGTCAGCGATTCGCGGCTGGCGGACACGCTGCTCCCCGACGGCGGCAGCGCTCCACGGTGGTCGGTCGCGGTCATGGAGCTGGGTGCCCTGGTCTGTACCGCACGCGCTCCGCGCTGCGCGCACTGCCCGCTGGCTGGGTCGTGCGCGTGGCACGGCGCGGGGCGGCCGCCCTCCGCCGGCCCGCCGCGCCCCGGGCAGCGCTGGGCGGGCACCGACCGGCAGGCGCGCGGGCGGCTGCTGGCTGTGTTGCGGGCAGCACCGGAGGCCGTACCACGCGAGGCGCTCGAGGACGCCTGGCCCGAACCGATGCAGCGGACTCGGGCGCTGGAGAGCCTGGTCGTCGACGGGCTGGTCGAGCCGTTGGCCGGTGAGCGCTACCGGCTGCCGGGCGTCGACGGCGCAGCGCGACGCTGACCCGCCGGCGACTACCCTCCTGCTCTCGTGCGCCTGCTGCCGCCGCCGCGCACCGCGGCCGCCTTGGTCGCCGCCGGCTTCCGGCGCTGGGCGACCTACCGGCAGGCGGCGCTGGCCGGGGCCTTCACCAACACCGTGTTCGGCGTGGTCAAGGTGTCGGTGCTGCTCGGCGTCGCGGCGGCGGCAGGCGGCAGCGTCGCGGGGTACGACCGGCTGGAGCTGTCCACCTACACCTGGCTCTCCCAGGGACTGATCGGCGTCGTGCACGTGTTCGGCTGGACCGAGGTCGCCGAGCGGGTCCGCAGCGGCGACATCGCGATCGACCTCGCCCGGCCGCTGGACCTGCAGGTGGCCTGGCTGTTGCAGGACCTCGGGCGGGCGGCGTACGCGACCGGCGTGCGGTTCGTGGTGCCGCTGGCCGTGGGTGCGCTGTTCTTCGGGCTGCGGGTTCCGGGGTCGGTGTGGACCCTGCCGCTGTTCGTGGTCAGCACGGTGCTGGCCGTCGTCGTGAGCTTCGGGTGCCGGCTGCTGGTCAACCTGTGCGCGTTCTGGCTGCTCGACGTCCGCGGGCTCGTGACGTTCTACGTCCTCACGTCCACCCTGCTCATGGGCATGATCGTGCCCGTACCGCTGTTCCCGACCTGGCTGCGCGTGCTCGCCTATGCCACGCCGTTCCCGGCGATCGTGCAGGCCCCGGTCGACGTGGCGACCGAGCGGCTGTCGGGTCTCGATGCGCTGGCTCTGGTCGCCTCCCAGCTCGGCTGGGCCGCGCTCGTCCTCGTCCTCGGCCGGATCGTCCTGGCCCGGGCGACTCGTCGGCTGGTGGTCCAGGGTGGCTAGCGCGCTGACGCCGTACGCGGCCATCGTCCGCTCCCGGGTCGCCGCCCAGGCGACGTACCGCACGTCCTTCGCCGCCGAGGTCGCCGGTCAGGTCTTCCTCACCGTCGTCGAGTTCGCCGAGGTCTACGTGATCTTCACGCGGGTGGAGGCGGTCGGCGGTTTCAGCTATGCGGAGGTCGCGCTGCTCTTCGGGCTGGCGGCCACCGGGTTCTCGCTCGCCGACCTGGTGGTCGGGCAGGTCGAGCACGTCTCCCGGCACGTGCGTGACGGCTCCTTCGACGTGTTCCTGCTCCGGCCGCTCTCCGCGCTCGCCCAGCTGGCCAGCAGCGAGTTCCAACTGCGCCGGGTGGGTCGGCTGGCGCAGGCCCTGGTCATCCTCGTCGTCGCGCTGGTCGTCGTGGACGTGCAGTGGACACCGGCCCGGGTGCTCCTGGCCGTGCTGACGCCGCTGCTGGGGGCGGTGGTGTTCGGCGCGATCTTCGTGGCGACGGCGGCGGTGTCGTTCTGGCTCGTGGAGGGCCAGGAGGCCGCCAACGCCTTCACCTACGGCGGCAACTACCTCTCCTCCTGGCCCTTCGACGTGTTCGCGGTCGCCGTACGTAGCTTCTTCACCTTCGTGGTGCCGACGGCCTTTGTCGCGTACGTGCCGACGCTCGGGCTACTGGGTCGCGCCGAGAGCTCGGGGTTCGCGTCGTGGGTGCCGTGGTGCACACCGCTGGTTGCCTTCCTGACGTGCGGCGTCGCAGCGCTGGCGTGGCGCACCGGCGTCCGCCACTACGTGGGGACCGGGTCGTGACCGGCGCGGTGATCGAGGTTGAGGAGCTGCGCCGCGACTTCGTCGTACGCCGCTCCGCGGGGCGGCTGCGCCGCGAACGACACGTCGTCGCCGCGGTCGACGGTGTGTCCTTCAGCGTCCCGGGGGGGCAGACCGTGGGCTACATCGGTGCCAACGGCGCCGGCAAGTCCACGACGATCAAGCTGCTCACCGGCATCCTGGTGCCGACCTCCGGGCGGGTACGGGTGTGTGGCCTCGACCCCGTGCGGCAACGTCGGGACCTGGCCCGCCGGATCGGCGTGGTCTTCGGCCAGCGTTCGGCGCTGTGGTGGGACCTGCCGCTGGGCGACTCCTTCCGCATCCTGGCTGCGATCCACCGGCTGCCGGCTGCTGCCGCCCACCAGCGCCTCGAGGAGTGCGTCGAAATCCTCGACATGGCGGCGTTCCTCGCCACGCCGGTGCGCCAGCTCTCTCTTGGCCAGCGCATGCGCGGCGAGGTCACGGCCGCCCTGCTGCACTCCCCGGAGCTGCTCGTGCTCGACGAGCCGACCATCGGGCTGGACGTGGTGACCAAGCAGCGGCTGCGTTCGTTCCTCCGGACGTCCCAGGAGCGGTACGGGACGACGGTGCTGCTCACCACCCACGACCTGCCGGACATCGAGCGACTCAGCGATCGGATCCTCGTGCTGGACCGGGGGCGTCTCGTCTTCGACGGGGACCTCGCCGGCCTGGTAGCCCGGGTGGGCGCGGAGCGCGTACTCGTCGTCGACCTCGCACAGCCCGGGCCCGCGTTGGACGACGTCCCCGGGACCAGCCTGCGCTCCGTGGAAGCCGACGGCATGCGCCAACAGCTCGCGTTCCGGGCTCAGGACACCAGCGCCGCCGCGGTGGTCGCCGCAGTCACCTCACGGGCGGAGCTGACCGACCTCACGATCCGCGAGCCGCACATCGAGGACGTAGTCCAACGGCTGTACGTCACCAGCCAAAGAAGTTGAGCCTCACGCGGCGTGAGCCCTTACCGTCGCGGGCGGAGGTCGATTCCCGTGGAGCACTCGGTGGGCGAAGTCGCCCGGCTGACCGGCGTGACGGTGCGGACGCTGCACCACTACGACGAGGTCGGCCTGCTCTGCCCAGGCGCCCGTAGCCCGGCGGGGCACCGGCGCTACACCTACGCAGACCTCGAGCGACTGCAGCGGGTGCTCTGCTACCGACAGCTCGGCTTCGGCCTCCAGGACATCGCGGCCATCCTCGACGACCCCGAGTCTGACCCGCTGGACCACCTCCGACGGCAGCGCCGGCTGCTGCGTGAGCGGGTCGAGCGGCTGCGCGGAATGGCCGCCGCCGTCGAGAGGAACCTGGAGGCGCGCGCCATGGGCATTCAGCTGGACCCGCACGAGATGTTCGAGGTGTTTGGCGACTCCGACCCGACCGAGCATGCGCCTGAGGCCGAACAACGGTGGGGCGAGACCGACCCATACCGGGAATCGCAGCGGCGCATCGCCGGCTACACCAAGGACGACTGGCTACGCCTGAAGGACGAAGGGGCGGACGTGGAGCGTCGCTTCGCGGCCGCGCTCCGCGCCGACAACGCGCCAACCGCACCCGAGGCGATGGAGGCGGCGGAGGAGCACCGTCGGCACATCGGCCGGTGGTTCTACGAGTGCCCGTACGAGCTGCACCGCGGCCTCGCCGACATGTACGTCGCCGACCCCCGCTTCAGCGCTCACTACGAGGGCGTGGTGGCCGGGCTCGCCAACTTCGTCCACGCCGCGATCCACGCCAACGCCGACCGCGCGTCGCGGTAGGCCCGCTGCAGCGTCAGCGCAGTGAGGCGACGATGCGGGTGAGGGTACGGCCGGCGCGCTCCCAGTCACCGGCCATGGTTACCGCGAATACCCAGGGGCCGTCCGCGCGGGAGACCACCCACATGACGGATGCACCTGCGCGCTGGCCACCCTCAGCTGGGACGGACACCACGGCCAGCTCCCCAGGGGCGGCGTCCGCACCTGTTCTGACCTCGGACATCTCGTCGTCGGAGCCCGAAGGAGCGGCCAGCAGCTCCCGGAACTCCGCGGCCAGCCGACCCACCTGTCGGTCTCGGTACGGCACCGCTCCCAACGAGAGTATGGGCGGCCACCGCGTGTCGTCCGAGTCTTGCCGGGCAATGACAGTGCTCTTGAGCATGCCGCGTGGAATTCTCCGGGTCTCCTCCAACCGGGGAAGCTTCGACCCCCCGTCCTGCAGCACCTCCCAGCCCGGTGGCAGCGCAAAGGACCAGCCGAGTTTCGACTCCACGCGCGGCCACGACGCCGGGACGTTGATGGGCGTCCGTGGCACCGGGACCACCTGCGAGGGATCGACCTTCCCTTCGCCGCGAGTCGGCGAGCGCGGGGTGGGCGAGCTTCGACTCGTCGACCCGGGGGTGCGCGAGCTGGTCGGCGACACGCTGGCCGACGGCGCCGGCCCACTCGGTGAGGCAGCCGAGGAAGGCGACGACTCACTCGTCGCCGGAGGGGACGGACCGGTGGCGGTGGTGGCGGCACCAGGCCCGCACGCGGTCAGGACTCCCAGCGTCGTCGCCGACGCCAGCAGCGCCACTACCCCCCGAGAGCGGTTGGCGCGGAGCCTCGCTGAGGCGTCGTCCTGACGGCCGGACACCCGGAGTCAGCTCTCGGTGCCGGCCTCCACCGGCGGGGCGTCTGGCAGCGCCGACTTGGCCTCGCCGGTAAACACGAAGCCGATGGGCTCCCCGGCCTCGTCCTTCTCGACGTCGACGACGACGATCTGGCCAGCGCGCAGCTCACCGAAGAGGATCTTCTCGCTGAGCGCGTCCTCGATCTCGCGCTGGATCGTGCGGCGCAGCGGCCGCGCCCCCAGCACGGGGTCGAAGCCCCGCGTGGCCAGCAGGCGCTTGGCGGGGACGGTGAGCTCGATGCCCATGTCCTTGTCGCGCAGCCGCTCGTCCACCTTGGAGATCATGAGGTCGACCATGCGCACGATGTCCTCGGTGGTCAGCTGTGCGAAGACGATGACGTCGTCGACGCGGTTGAGGAACTCAGGCCGGAAGTGCTGCTTGAGCTCCTCCTGCACCTTGGCCTTCATCCGACCGTAGTTACCCTCGGGGTCGCTCACCTGCGAGAAACCGAGGTTGAGCCCCTTGGCGATGTCCTTGGTACCCAAGTTGGTCGTCATGATGATGACGGTGTTCTTGAAGTCGACGACCCTGCCTTGCGCGTCGGTGAGCCGCCCGTCCTCGAGGACCTGGAGGAGGGAGTTGAAGATGTCGGCGTGCGCCTTCTCGACCTCGTCGAAGAGGACGACCGAGAAAGGCTTGCGCCGAACTTTCTCGGTGAGCTGGCCACCCTCCTCGTAGCCTACGTACCCAGGGGGTGAGCCGAACAGCCGCGACACGGTGTGCCGCTCGGAGAACTCACTCATGTCCAGGTGGATGAGACTGTCCTCGTCACCGAAGAGGAACTCGGCGAGTGCCTTAGACAACTCGGTCTTTCCGACTCCCGACGGGCCGGCGAAGATGAACGACCCACCCGGGCGCTTGGGGTCCTTCAGTCCCGCGCGGGTGCGCCGGATCGACTTGGACAGCGCCTTGATCGCGTCCTCCTGGCTGATGATCCGCTTGTGGATCTCCTCCTCCATGTGCAGCAGCCGGGAGGTCTCCTCTTCGGTCAGCTTGAAAACGGGAATGCCGGTGGCAGTGGCCAGGACCTCGGCGATGAGGTCGTCGTCCACCTCGGCGACGACGTCGAGGTCGCCGGCCTTCCACTGCTTCTCCCGTTCCGCCTTGCGCCCGATCAGCTGCTTCTCACGGTCACGCAGGCTTGCGGCCTTCTCGAAGTCCTGCGCATCGATCGCCGACTCCTTCTCGCGCCGCACGCCGGCGATGCGCTCGTCGAACTCGCGCAGGTCCGGCGGGGCGGTCATCCGGCGGATCCGCAGCCGCGAGCCCGCCTCGTCGATGAGATCGATCGCCTTGTCCGGCAGGAAGCGGTCGGAGATGTAGCGGTCGGCGAGCTGTGCCGCCGCGACCAGCGCACCGTCGGTGATGGAGACCCGGTGGTGGGCCTCGTAGCGGTCGCGGAGGCCCTTGAGGATCTCAATCGTGTGGGGCAGCGTCGGCTCCTGCACCTGGATCGGTTGGAACCGGCGCTCGAGGGCCGCGTCCTTCTCCACGTGCTTGCGGTACTCGTCCAGCGTGGTGGCGCCGATGGTCTGCAGCTCACCGCGGGCGAGCATCGGCTTGAGGATGCTCGCCGCGTCGATGGCACCCTCCGCGGCACCCGCACCCACCAACGTGTGGATCTCGTCGATGAACAGGATGATGTCGCCGCGGGTACGGATCTCCTTGAGGACCTTCTTGAGCCGCTCCTCGAAGTCGCCGCGGTAGCGGGAGCCGGCGACCAGCGCGCCCAGGTCGAGGGTGTAGAGCTGCTTGTCCTTGAGGGTCTCGGGCACCTCGCCCTTGACGATGTCCTGGGCGAGGCCCTCCACGACCGCGGTCTTGCCCACGCCGGGCTCACCGATGAGCACGGGGTTGTTCTTGGTCCTCCGGGAGAGGACCTGCATGACCCGCTCGATCTCCTTCTCGCGGCCGATGACGGGGTCGAGCTTGCCCTCACGAGCGGCCTGGGTGAGGTTGCGGCCGAACTGGTCGAGCACCAGCGAGGTGGAGGGAGCCTCGGCCTGCGGACCGCCCGAGGAGGCGGTCTCCTTGCCCTGGTAGCCCGAGAGCAGCTGAATGACCTGCTGGCGTACCCGGTTGAGGTCGGCGCCGAGCTTGACGAGCACCTGAGCGGCTACGCCCTCGCCCTCCCGGATGAGGCCCAGCAGGATGTGCTCGGTGCCGATGTAGTTGTGGCCGAGCTGCAGCGCCTCGCGCAGCGACAGCTCCAGCACCTTCTTGGCGCGCGGGGTGAACGGGATGTGCCCGCTCGGCGCCTGCTGTCCCTGACCGATGATCTCCTCGACCTGCTGGCGCACTGCCTCGAGGCTGATGCCTAGCGACTCCAGAGCCTTGGCGGCGACTCCTTCGCCCTCATGGATGAGGCCGAGCAGGATGTGCTCGGTGCCGATGTAGTTGTGGTTGAGCATCCGGGCCTCTTCTTGGGCCAGGACGACCACCCGCCGCGCTCGGTCGGTGAACCTCTCGAACATGAGCACACTCCTCGTCGCTGCGGGCGGCAGGGAGACGCTCCCCCGCCGCCGTTCGCCATGCTAACGCGATCGCTAAACGAGACAACGACGTTGACCTCGCTCGATGTTCCGGCTCGTGGCGCGATACGCCCTTGGCGAACGAGGGGCCTCTTTCCTGCTCGAGCGGTTTAGGCGTGAGCCTTCTCCCAGGAGTCCATGATCTCGCGGGAGATACGGCCCCGGTCGCTGACCTGCAGACCGTTGGAGCGAGCCCAGTCCCGGATCGCCGCGGTCTGCGCCGGATCGGTACGGGCGGAGCCACGGCGTGGGCGTGAGCTCCCCGGCCGCCCGCCGGCGCGTCGTGCGGCTCCCACATAGCGCGCGAAGTCGTCCCGCAGCTGACGCGCATTTTGCTCGGAGAGGTCGATCTCGTAGGAGCTTCCGTCGAGGGCGAAACGAACGGTCTCGTCTGCGGAGCCACCGTCCAAGTCGTCGATAAGGATGACCTCGGTCCTCTGTGCCATGTCGTTACGCCTTTCGCGGTGGTGAGCCGGCGCAAACGTTGCCCGGCGGAGTTGTCGGCTGCATCTTAGCCATACTGATACACCCGTCCGCACCTCGGCCTTGATATTGCCCGTGCCGGTCGTGCATGTGCCGCGCTCCCGCGACGTCATTCTGGACGGAGCACCGGAAAGAGGATGGTGTCGCGTATGCCGGCGCCGCTCAGCAACATGACGAGCCGGTCGACACCTAGACCTATCCCTCCCGTGGGCGGCATTCCGAACTCCAGCGCTCGAAGGAAGTCCTCGTCGAGCGGCATCGCCTCCTCGTCGCCGGCCGTGGCGCGGCGGGACTGATCGGCCAGCCGCTCACGCTGCAGGACCGGATCCACCAGCTCGGAGTTGGCCATGACCCGTTCGACGCCGGCGATGACGAGATCCCACGACTCCGCAAGCCGGGGGTCGCCGCGATGCTGGCGGGCCAGGGGCTTGACCGACGCCGGGTAGTCGCACACGAACGTCGGCTCTCGCAGCGTGTGCTCGACCAACTTCTCGTACAGCTCGAGGACGATCTCCCCGGCGCCCCAGGCCGGATCGAGTCCGACCTCATGCCGGTCGGCGAGCTTGCGCAGCGCGTCCACGCCGGTGTCCGGTGTGACCTCCTCCTCGACGGCAGCGGAGACCGCTGCATGCACCGGCAGCCAGCGCCAATCGGACTCGAGGTCCAGCTCGCCTCCCTGGCCGTCCGGCACGACCGTACGGCCGACCGAGCGGGCCGCGTCGAGGACGAGCTCGCGGGTCAGCTCCGCGACGCTGTGGTAGTCGCCGTAGGCCTCGTACGCCTCCAGCATCGTGAACTCGGGGCTGTGCGTGGAGTCGACGCCCTCGTTGCGAAAGATGCGCCCGATCTCGTACACCCGGTCGAGCCCGCCGACGCTCCCCCGCTTGAGGTAGAGCTCGAGGGCGATGCGCAGGTACATCGGCACGTCGAAGGCGTGCAGGTGGGTACGGAACGGTCGAGCCGCCGCGCCTCCCTGCAACAGCTGCAGCGTCGGCGTCTCCACCTCCACGTATCCGCCCCGGTGCAGCGTCTCGCGCAGCGAGCGCAAGATGTCGGCCCGCAGCCGCACCATGTCCCGCGTGGAGGGGTTGACGATGAGGTCGACGTAGCGCTGCCGGACCCGCGCCTCCTCGGACAGGTCGGCGTGCAGCGTGGGCAGCGGGCGCAGCGCCTTGGCGGCGAGTCCCCACTCCTGCGCCAGCACCGAGAGCTCCCCGCGCCGGGAGCGCACGACCTCCCCGCGTACCCACACGTGGTCACCCAGGTCGACGTCGGCCTTCCAGGCGGCCAGGCCTTCCGCCCCGACCGCGGCCAGCGACAGCATCGCCTGGAGCTTGCTGCCGGTGCCGTCCTGGAGCACGGCGAAGCACAGCTTCCCGGTGTCGCGCAGGTGCACCACCCGACCGGCCACGCCGACCGTGGTGCCGCTGCCCTCCCCGGCGGCCAGCCCGGAGAACGTGTCCGCCACCGCGGCCAGGCCGTGCGTCCGGGGGACGCCAACCGGGTACGGATCGACTCCTCGGGCCAGCAGCCGGTCGCGCTTGGCGCGCCGCACCCGCAGCTGCTCGGGCAGGTCCGGCGCAGCTGTGTCCTGCGCGGACGTCGGCGGGTGCTCGCTCATGCCAGGAGTGTAGGAATGCCGCGGGTCACTGGTTGCGCTCGAACACCAGGCACAAGCCGATCAAGGTGAGCCAAGGCTCATGGTGATCGATGGTGCGCGACTCCTCCAGCACCAGGGCCGCCAGCCCACCCGTCGCGATCACCGCGACATCAGCGTGGCGCAGGCCCTGCTCGCTGACCATGCGGGTGACGATGCCGTCGACCTGCCCGGTGAACCCGTACAGCGCACCGGACTGGAGCGCCTCGACGGTGTTCTTGGCGATGACCGAGCGGGGCCGCAGCAGCTCGACCTTGCGCAGCTGGGCGCCGCGGTCGCCGAGCGCCTCCAGGGAGATCCCGATGCCCGGCGCGATGGCGCCCCCCACGTACTCACCGCGCGCGGAGATCACGTCGAAAGTGGTGGCCGTCCCGAAGTCGACGACGATGGCCGGGCCGCCGTGCAGGTGGACGGCGGCCAGCGCGTTGACGATGCGGTCGGTACCCACCTCACGGGGGTTGTCCATCAGGACGGGCACGCCGGTGCGGACGCCGGGTTCCACGATGACCGATGGCTTGTCGGCAAAGAACCGCGCCACCATGTCGCGCAGCTCGTGCAGCACGGCGGGGACGGTGGAGCACACGGCGATCCCGGTGACCGGTGCGGGAACCGTGCTGCGGCGTTGCGCCAACAGCCCTTGCACGAGGACTGCCAGCTCGTCCGCGGTGCGCCGGGCGTCGGTCGCGACCCGCCAGTGCTCGACGACCGAGACCTGCCCGTCCGGGCTCGTACCCGGCCCGTCCAGCAGGCCGAGCACCGTATGGGAGTTGCCGACGTCGATGGCGAGCAGCACTAGCTCACTCGCCCAGCAGAACGGGGGTGTTGTCGATGAGCCGCACCGTCCCCACCCGGGCGGCGACCAGCAGCCGCGCCGCGCCGGCCGGCGGGGCGGGTCCCAGGTCCGGTGACCGCAAGGTGAGGTAGTCCGGCTGGAGGCCGGCGGCATCCAGGACGGCGGCGGCGGCTCCGAGCGAGGCCGCTGGCCCCTCCCGCCCAGCGGCGGCACCGGCGCGCAGCGCGGCCGGCAGTGCCTGCGCGGTGGTGCGCTCGTCGGCGGACAGCCACCGGTTGCGGCTGGACAGTGCGAGCCCGTCGGCGTCGCGCACCGTTGCCACGCCGAGCACGTCAACACCCAAGTCGAGGTCGGCGACCATGCGCCGGACCAGCACCAGCTGCTGATAGTCCTTCTCCCCCAGCACCGCGACGTCCGGGCGGGTGAGGCCGAGCAGTTTCGCCACAACGGTGAGCACACCGGCAAAGTGCCTAGGCCGGGCGGCGCCCTCCAGCTCGTCGCCGAGCGGGCCCGCATGCAGCTGGACCAGTGGGGGCCCGTCGGGGTACATGTCCCCCCGCCCAGGGGCGAACACCAGGTCGGTGCCGTGCTCGGCGCACAGCGCGACATCGGCGTCCAGGCCGCGCGGGTAGCGGTCGTAGTCCTCCCCCGGCCCGAACTGCAAGGGGTTGACGAAGATCGTCGCCATGACGCGCCCCGCTGGACCCACGCGCGTGCGGGCCGCCTGCAGGAGGGCGGTGTGCCCACCGTGCAGCGCGCCCATCGTCATGACGACGGCAAGCTCACCCGGCCGTCGGCGCAACAGCTCGCAGCGCAGGTCGCCCAGCTCCTGACGGCTGCGCGCGAGGGCGGTCGTGGCAGCGGTCACGGCTGCGCGCCGCCGCCGGCTGCCCCGGCGAGCACATCCAGCAGCGGCCCCGCCTCAGCAGGGCGGAGCCGCCCGGCGGCCAGCGCCCGGGCCGCGGTCAGCCGGGCCAACGTCACGTAGGCGTCGCGAGAGTGCGGCGCGCTGCGGGAGATCGCGTCGAGGTGCGCGGCGACCGTCCCGGCGTCGCCACGCGCCACCGCTCCGGTGAGCGCGTCGTCGCCTTCGCGCAGAGCGTTGTCCAGTGCCGCTGACAGCAACGGCGCGAGCGTACGCGCGGGATCGTCCACGCCGGCCCGGCGGAGCAGGTCCATTGCCTCGGACACCAGCGTGGTCAGGTGGTTGGCGCCGTGAGCCAGCGCCGCATGGTAGAGCGGCCGATCCTCCTCCTCGACCCACACCGGGTCGGCGCCCATCTCGATGACAAGGGCCTCGGCGACCGGACGCAGCGGTGCGGGGGCGGTGACGCCGAACGTCGCACCGGAGAGCCGTGGCAGGTCCGTGGCGGTGCCGCTGAAGGTCATCACCGGGTGTAGCGCCAGGGGCAGCGCACCCGCCGCGGTGGCCGGGTCGAGCACGCGGATCCCGTACCGGCCGCTGGTGTGGACGAGCAGCTGGCCCGGCCGTAGCGCCGCGGTGCTCGCCAGGCCCTCGACCATCGCCGCCAGCACGTCGTCCGGGACCGTGAGCAAGACCAGGTCAGCACTGGCCAGCACGGCGGCCGGCGGCAGCAGCGGGACACCGGGCAGCAGGGCCGCGGCCCGCTCCCGCGACGCCGTGGAGACGCCGTACGCGCTGACCAGATGATGACCGGCGGAGGCGAGCGCGGCGCCCAGCACGGCACCGACCCGGCCCGCGCCGAGCACCCCGATCGAGAGCCCGGCCGGGTGAGCGTGGGGATGGGCGAGGCGCTGCTCCATGGCCTGGCCGCGCGACCGGGATCCGGGCGGGGCAGAGTCGCTCATGCTGACCTTTCCGTTCCAGTCCCACAGCGGGGTACCGGACGAGGTGGCGCAGCCGAGGCTACCGCCTCGGGGTGAACGCCACCTGGATCGACTGGTTGCCGCGGATCACGAACCGGAGGCGCGGCACCGGCTCGGCGAGCAGGCGCAGCTCCGGCATCCGGGCGAGCAGGATCGGCAGGGCGGTCGTCAGCTCCAGGCGGGCGAGCGGAGCCCCGAGGCAGAAGTGGATACCGGCGCCGAAGCCGAGGTGCGGGTTGGGCGCCCGGGTGATGTCGAAGCGTTCCGGCGCCGCGAACACCGCCGGGTCACGGTTGGCCGAGCCGAGCAGCGCGGCCACCTTGGCTCCCGCGGGCAGTCTCACCCCGCCCAGCTCGACCGCGGCGGTCGCTGTGCGCTCGAACAGGTGCAGCGGCGGGTCGTAGCGGATCATCTCCTCGACTGCCGCGGGTGCCAGCGCGGGGTCGGCGCGAAGCCGGTCGAGCTGTTCGGGATGACGCAGCAGCGCGACGATGCCGTTGCCGAGCACGTTGACGCTGGCCTCGTGCCCCGCGTTGAGCAGCAGGACTGCCGACGCGACCGCCTCGTCCTCACTGAGCCCGACGCCGTTCTCCTGCGCCGCGGCGAGGTGGGTGAGGAGGTCGTCGTGGGGGGCCTGTCGCCGGCGGCGCAGCAGTGCGCGGACGTACCCGGCGAACTCCGTCGCCGCGCTCACCGCGGCGGCCTCGTCACGCGGCGTGCGGTCATACTCGTACATCCGCACGATGGCGTCGGACCAGGGGCGCAACAGCGGCCGGTCGGAGGCGGGCACCCCGAGCAGCTCGGCGATGACCGCGACAGGCAGCGGCGCCGCCACGTCGGCGATCAGGTCCGCACTGCCGGAGGTAGCCACAGCGTCCACGAGCTCGTGCGTGATCTGTTCGACCCGGGGCTGCAGCCGCTCGACGTGCCCGCGTGCAAACGCCTGCGCGACGAGCCGGCGGAGCCGGGTGTGCTCGGGTGGCTCATTCTCCATCATCTGGTGCCGGTGCAGCAGATTGAACGGCTCCAGCTCGGACAGCGGCTCGCGGTCCCGCCACAACCGGCCAAGCCGCCGTTCGCGCAGCACCGCTGCGGCGTGCTCGTGGCTGAAGGCGAGCCACAGGCCGCTGCGCTCGTGGTACTGCAGCGGGCCCTGCGCTCGCAGCGCGGCGTAGCTCGGGTAGGGGTCGGCCACGAAGGCTGGGTCGCGGAGGTCGAGTTCGGCGATGTCGCTCATTGCTGCATCCAGCGTTCCGGCTCGGCGCTGCGCCGCGCGGTGCGCGCCCGCTCGGCCTGGTCCTCGACCATCCGGGCGGCCTCGGCGCTGCGCCGGTGTCGCGCCACCGCGTCGACCGGCCCGGGGATGGTGTCGACGTGGACGCTGGCCAGGCCCAGCCGCCGCTGCAGCGGGCCCTGCGTGAACCGGACACTCTGCGTCTTCGCGTGCGGCACCAGGGTCGTCACCCGCTGGAGCACACCCTCCTGGGTGACGATCACCCGGGCGTCGGCGCCCACGGCGAGTCGCCGCCACCCCAGCGGCCGCAGCCAGCGGGCCGCGGGCGGTGCCCCCACGAGCGGGACGGCGTCCACCTCGACGCCGGGGAGGACGCGGCGGACCAGGTCCACGGCGAGCGGCCGGGGCGCCACCGGCAGCAGCGTCGACGGTGATCCGCCAGCGGCGTCGCCGGAGCCGCCGGCGTACCCGGCGACGTCGACGTCGACGCGGACCCAGCCCGGCCGCCGCCACAGCAACGGCTGCACGATCGCAACGCCTTGAACCCGCCCGGGCGGGACCGTCTGGGCGCGGGTGTCGAGCAGCCCCTTGCGGATACGTACGCCGTCCGGTGACTCCGAGACGGTGAAGCCGTAGTTGGCCACCAGCTGCCGGTAGATCGCGGTGGCGGTGCCCAGCGCCGCAGGCAGCACCGGCCCGACGAGCCAGAGCTCACCGCTGACCACAACGCCCGCGACCAGCAGCACCGTGATGACGACACCGGTCAGGAAGGAGCTGGAGAGCAGCGTCGAGCCGATCAAGGCAGCCAGCGGCACGCTGAGCAGCGGGCGCTCCGGAGCCTCCGGCGTGCGCTCGTCCAACCCGGCGGCCCGGGCGAGCAGCTGGGCGCGGAGATCTCGGGCGTCCTGCTCGGACAGGTACGCCAGCGGAGCCTCGGTCTTGGCGCCGCCGGCCACCTCCAGCCGCAGCTCGGAGACGCCGAGCAGCCGGGCCGCCAGCGGCCGTACCACGTCGACCGCCTGGAGCCGGTCCAGCCGGACCCGCCGGGAACGGCGGAACAGCACGCCCGACTCGATGCGCAGGTCGCCCCCCACGATGCCGTACTGGGTGCGCCACCATGAGACAGCGCCGGCTGCGGCCCCGACAACCAGGACGGCCAGCATCGTCAGCAGTATCTGCGCCACGTCGACGCGACCGATGGCGTCGCGGCTCAGTACGGCGCCACCGGCGAGGAGCCACTTCCATCCACGCAGGAAGGGGGTGCTGGGGTGCAGCCGGCGGAACGCGGTGAGGTCGGGCACCGCGCCGGCCCCCTCCACCGCAGTCACCGTGTCATCCGGGTGGGCGGCTGCGCTCACAGTCCGGCCGCCCGCGCCTCGCCGAGAGAGGCGAGCCGGTCGCGCAGCCGAGCCGCCTCCTCCGGCGACAGCCCGGGGATCCGGGCGTCCGTCGCCGGTGACGCGGTGTGCAGCTGGACGGTCGCGATGCCGAAGCGTCGCTCCAGCGGTCCCGCTGTGACGTCGACGTACTGCATCCGGCCGTACGGAACCACGACGAGCTTGCGGAACAGCACCCCGTGGCTGATCAGCAGGTCCTCCGCCCGCTCTGCGTACCTCCAGGCGCGCCACCCGCGCCCGACCAGCCACCAGCCCCACGCCAGCACGCCGGCGCCGGCCAGCGCCAGCCCGAGGGCCGCCTCCCGGCCGACGAGCCTCCACAAGCCGACGGTCCCCACCGTGACCACGACGGCCAGTCCGCCGGCGAGGACCGACCTGCGCAGCCGGGCGAGCTGGCGGGAAACCCCGCTCCACGCCTCCCCCTGCGGGGCGAAGACGAGGTCCACGACGGCGAGCGTAGGCGGCGTGAGCGACCGGCGTCCGGACCAGCCGTGACAGGATCCCTACGGGTGAGCCCCCTCGCCGTCCTTGACTGGCGCCGACGCGTGCACGCGCTGTACGCGGAGGTCCGCGCAGCGCCTGACCCGCGTTCGGCCCACGAGCGCTGGCGGGCGGGCCGGGACCAGCTGTTCGCCTCGCATCCCGCCTCGCCGCTCCCGCCGGAGCGGGCGCGAGACTTCACCGGGCTGCGTTACGGCGACTACGAGCCGGCGCTGCGCTTCGACGTCGACGTCGACGCGGAGGTGGAGCCGCAGCGCGTCGAGGTGGCGACCGGGACCGACGGCGTGGTGGCGTTCGACCGGGTCGGCGTCGTGCGGCTGCCCGGCGTGGGCGAGCTGGACCTGTGGTGGCTCGGCTCGTACGGCGGTGGGGTGTTCCTGCCTGTACGCGACGGTCTCGCCGGGCAGGCGACGTACGGCGGTGGACGCTACCTGCTGGACACGGTGAAGGGCGCCGACCTGGGCGGCGGTACACGCGGCGGGTCGCTCGTCGTGGACCTCAATTTCGCCTACAACCCGTCCTGCGCGTACGACCCGGCGTGGCAGTGTCCGCTCGCCCAGCCCGGCAACGTCGTGACTGCCGAGCTGAGCGTCGGCGAGCTGATCGGCTGACCCGCCGGCCCCACGGGGGTGGGTCACTCGCCGAGCAGACCCTCGTCCTCCAGGTACTGCCGGGCGACGTCCTCGGGCTTCTGCCGCTCGGAGTCGACCTGGGCGTTGAGGGTGGTGAGGTCCTCAGTGGTCAGCGTGTCGGCGAGCTGGTTGAGCGTCTCGGCGATCAGCTCGTCACCGGCCGACTCAGCGTTGACCACCGGGACCAGGTTGTCGGCCAGCTGCAGGTTCTGGTCATCCTCCAGCAGCTTGAGGTCGAACTGGCCGAGCGTCCCGTCCGTGGTTCCGACCAGGCCGAGCTGGGCCTCGCCGTCCCGCACAGCCTCCTTGGTCTGCGGGGCGCCGAAGCCGAGCGGAAGGATCTCCCTGATCTCGATGCCGTACGTGTCCTCCAGCCCCGGCTCGCAGAAGGGCCGGTCGGGGCACTCCTCCGTGGCGGCCAGCACGATCGGCTCGTCCACGGCCTCGCCCAGGTCGGACAGGGTCTCCAGGTCGTTCTCGTCGGCGTAGGACTGCGCCACCGCGTAACCGTTCTGGTCCGCTGCCTGCGCCGGCTCGAGGATCTCCAGCCCGAGCTCCTGGGCCAGCGGTCGCGCCGCCTCGACCGTCTCTTGTGCGTCGTTCGTCGCGATCGGCGCTTCCTCGGTGGCGGAGGGGCCGTTCTTGCGGACGTTGAGGTACTCGGCGAACGTCGCTGCGTACTCGGGGACCACGTCGATCTCGCCGCGCTCGAGGGCCTTGGCGTAGATCTCGCGGTTGTTGGCGGTCTTGGTGTCCACCTCATAGCCCGCGTCCTCGAGCAGCAGCCGGTACATCTCGCTCATGATCTGCATCTCGGTGAAGGTCGCACCGCCAACGGTGATCTCCCCACCGGCCGCGGGTGAGGTGTCGTTGTCGGTGGTGGTGAAGGCGTCCTCGTTGCCGCAGGCGGTGAGGACGAGGCTCAGGCCAAGAACAGCCGCGAGAAGTGACAGGTGACGGGGGGGACGCATCGCGTGCACCGCCTTTTGTGTCCCGTGACCCGTGGCGGGTCACGCGTGTCCGGCGGGCACCGGTTGGTCCCGCGCCGCCCTAGTCAACCGCAGGACTGCCCGCGCCCGTCCCAGGAACGGATCACAATTGTGTTACGGCCCCTGTGAGAGAGCGTCGGCGAATTGGGTCAGCGCCTGTACCCGGCGTCGGCTCACACGTCGACGACGAAGGCCCGTCAGTGGTGGTGGCCGTGCCGGCCGAGGGACTCCACGGGGGTCGCGCCGTGGCGGGTCCACTGCGGCACGGGGCGGCTGGTCGGGCCCCAGGTGGCGTTCCCGTCCGCGTCCGAGCGCCAGAACCAGCACGCGCTGCGCCCCTCGGGCCAGCCCCCCGGGCTTGTCCTCCCACGCCTCGCCGGCCGTAAGGCGTCATGTCGAGCAGGCCGAAGGACCCGCTGACCGGCTCGTTGCCACGGCCCGTCGTGGAGCAGGTGAGGAACACGCGGTCGCCGTCGCGCAGGAAGCAGGTGATGGAACCCATGCTGTCGCCGACCGGCGCGTCCACGTCGCGCACCGAGTACCAGGGCTGGGTGTAGCCCATGAACTCGACGTAGGAGGCCACCCCGTCCCAACGGCCCGTGGTCAGGATGGCGAACGAGACGCCGCGGGCGTTGAGGTAGACGGCGTCCTTCAGGTGCCAGGCCGTGGTGGTGCAGCCCTCGCACTGCCCCTGGTGCGGCGCACCGTCGTACCACATGTGCTTGTAGACCACGAGCTCGTCGCGGCCCTGGAACAGGTCCAGGAACGGGACCGGGCCGTCGGGTCCGACGACGTCGACCGTCCCGTCGAACTCCACCATCGGCAGCCGGCGGCGGGCCGCGGCGAGGGCGTCGCCCTCGCGGGTGTGGGCCTTCTCGCGGACCAGAAGCTCGTCACGGGCGGTCTGCCAGGTGGCTAGGTCAACGACGGGCGGACGGCCGGGTAGCGCGGTGGTCGGGTTGTCCGGCGTTGTCGTCATGGTGTCCTCCGTGGTGTCTCGCGCCGGGCGGCGTCGTACGGCGTCCTGCGACGGCCACCAGAACAGACTCGCGACCGGCCGGAACTCATCGCGGCAGGGGCGCCCTCAGCCGAGCCTGCGCGGACCACGTCGGGCTGACAAGTTCACCGACGCGTGCTTACAGCGTGGTCGCCAGCTCCGCGTCGGGAGCCGGCGCGCCGCTCGCGCCGGAGGCAGCGCGACGGGCCCGCCGGTCGGGGGCGCCGAGACGCTGCAGCACGGCGAAGACCAGCTCGACAGCGAGGGCGAGCAGGGCTACGAGCAACGCGCCGGCGAGCAGCTCCGGCCGGTCCTGGCGGCTGAAGCCGCTGGTCACGATTCGACCGAGGCCGCCGCCGGCGACCAGGGCCGCGATCGTGGCCGTCGCCACGATCTGTACGGCGGCGAGCCGGACACCGTTGAGCAGCAGCGGGGTGGCCAGTGGCAGCTCCACGCGGCGCAACAGCTGCCATCCGCTCATGCCCATGCCCCTTGCGGCCTCGACCACGCCCCGGTCCACCTCGCGCATCCCGACGTAGGTGTTGGTGACGATCGGCGGGATACCAAAGAGGACGAGCGCGGTCACGATCGAGGTGACGGAGAGACCGAAAGGCGCCGGCGCGAGGGTCAGCAGCACCAGGACGGCGAAGGTGGGGACGGCGCGTCCGACGTTGCTGATGTTGATCGCGAGCGTGCCCCCACGGCCCAGGTGACCCAGCCAGAGCGCCAGCGGCAGGGCGATCGCGCAGGCGATCCCCAGCGCCGCCGCGGTCAGGCCGACGTGCTCGACCAGCCGCGCGGGAACCCCCTGGTTGCCGCGCCAGTGGGACGCGTCGGCGAACCACGCGACCACGTCGGTGAGCCAGCGCATGTCAGCGCGCTCCTCGCTGCCAGGGGGTCAGCGCTCGTTGCACGCCGAGCAGCCCGAGGTCGGCGAGGACGGCGAGCACCACGCACAGAACGGACGCCGTGAGCACCTCGGCCTTGAAGTTGCTCTGCAGCCCCTGGTAGATGAGGTTGCCGAGCCCACCGTTGTCGACAACGACGCCGACGGTCACCAGTGCCACGGTGGACACCGTGGCCACCCGCAGCCCCGCCATGATCGTCGGCAGGGCCAGCGGCAGCTCCACCCGCCACAGCAGCCGGCCCTCGCCGTACCCCATCCCGCGGGCGGCCTCGCGGACGTCCGCCGGAACCCCATCGAGCCCGGCGAGCATGTTGCGCACCAGGATCGTCAACGAGTACAGGACCAGGCCGATCACAACCGTGGTGGCGCTCAATCTAGTGAACGGAACCAGCAGCGAGAACAGCGCCAGCGACGGAATCGTGTAGACGGCGGTGGCGGCGCCGAGCAGCGGGGCCGCGAGGCGGCGGTAGCGGCGTACCGTCACGGCCAGGGGGAAAGCGATGAGAGCCCCCAGTACCACGGAGACGACTGTGATGAACGAGTGCTGTCCCAGTGCGGCGAGGATCTCCTCGCGGCGCGTGGTGACGTACTCGGCGCAAATCCACTCGTTGCGCACCAGGCAGTCCTCGGTCAGGGTCTGCGCATGAGCGACCACGCCGGTCACGGTGGCGACCGTAGCGGAGACCCGATGATCCGCCTGGACCGTGTCTCCAAGCGCTATGAGGACGGCACCGTCGCGGTGCAGGAGCTCTCGCTGGACGTGCCTACCGGGGCGCTGGTGACGCTCGTCGGCCCGTCCGGCTGCGGCAAGACGACGACGATGAAGATGGTCAACCGGCTGGTGGAGCCGTCCAGTGGCCGGATCTACGTCGACGGGCAGGACGTGACCGGTGGTGACCCCGTACGGCTGCGCCGTGGCATGGGGTACGTGATCCAGCAGGTGGGGCTGTTCCCGCATCGCACGGTGGAGGACAACGTCGCCACCGTGCCGGAGCTCCTCGGCTGGGACCGCCGGCGCCGTCAGGATCGGGCCCGCGAGCTGCTCGAGCTGGTCGGGCTGGACCCGGACCTGCACGGGCGGCGCTACCCCCACCAGCTCTCCGGCGGCCAGCGCCAGCGGGTCGGTGTCGCCCGCGCGCTGGCCGCGGACCCGCCCGTCCTGCTCATGGACGAGCCGTTCAGCGCCGTCGACCCGGTGGTGCGCGAGCAGCTGCAGGGGGAGTTCCTGCGGCTGCAGGCCGAGGTCTGCAAGACGATCCTGTTCGTCACCCATGACCTCGAGGAGGCCGTTCGGCTCGGTGACCGCATCGCGGTCTTCGCCCAAGGCGGGCACCTCGAGCAGTACGACCCTCCGGCGACGGTGCTCGGCGCGCCGGCCACCCCGTTCGTCGCGGACTTCGTCGGATCCGACCGGGGCCTCAAGCGGCTGTCGGTGACGCCGATCGACCTGAACGACCTGGAGCTGCCTCCGGTCGTCCACCTCGACGACCAGCTGGCCGAGGCGGTGACGCGGCTACGCGCGCAGGGCGCTCGCTGGGGGGTGGTGCTCGACGACGCCGAACGACTGCACGGCTGGGTCGGTGCCGACGCGGTGGGTGGCGGTCTGGTGCGTGACCGGGCACGCCGCATGGAAGCCTGGGTGCCGGCACGTGCCTCGCTCAAGACGGCATTCTCCGCGATGCTGCAGGAGGACGCCGGCTGGGTGGCGGTGCTGGATGGCGAGCGCTTCCTCGGCGTGTTGACGCCGCGCGCCCTGCACGAGGCGCTGCGCCGCTCGGTGGAGGCAGACGTACGCGGCGTGAACCCCGCCGACGTGGAGCTGGCCTCGATCCCGTAGCTGCCGCGGTACGACCGAAGAAAGTGCGTCCGGGGCTCTGCTGCGCCGCTGGCTGTGGTCGCAACGTGCTTTGAGTGCTGCTGGCAGGAGAACCCGCCCGCCGGGTCGAGGAGCGCCAAATACCGTGCGGCTGTGGACGTACGGATGCTGACTAGTGCCGGGCATGCGGACCGATCCAACGAGGACTTCGTCGGCTCGGTGGCCGGTGCCGTCGCGCTCTTGGACGGCGCCGGGATCCGCGGCACCGAATCGATCTGTCGTCACGGCGTCGCCTGGTACACCCATCGCCTCGGGGGCGCGCTGCTCGGTCGGCTTTCGCGCGACGATGGGCGCGACCTCGCCGCGATCCTGGCGGAGTCCATCGAGGACGTGGCCGAAGATCATCGGGCCACCTGCGACATCGGCGACCCGAGCAGCCCACAGGCCACCGTGGCGTTGGTGCGCGTCGTCGAGCAGCAACGCTTGGACGTCCTGGTTCTCGGCGACTCCTTCGTCCTGCTGCACCAGACTGCGGGAGGGATCGGGGTCGTGACGGACGGGCGTGAGGTCGCGGTACGACGTGAATGCATGGCGGCGTTGGACGGTGTCACGCCCGGCACCCCGGCGCACGATCGGGCTCTCGAGGAGGTCATCGATTGTTTTCGCGGGCGGCGGAACCGGTCCGAGGGGTACTGGATCGCCAAGGACGACCCTCGGGCGGCGGACGAGGCGGTGCGCGTGAGTCTGCCGTTGGCCGACGGGATCGGGGTGGGCCTCCTCAGCAATGGCGCTAGCCGCATCGTGGACCCGTACCAACTGGCCACCTGGTCCGAGGTCGTGCGAATGCTCGACTGCACCGGCCCGGCCGAGGTCATCCGCAGGGTGCGCGAGGCCGAGGCCACGACGCGACGCAGCGGCGACGACCCACGCGCGGACGACGCCACCGTGGCTTGGGTGCGGCTGGGCGAGGTGCTGGCCGACGGTCGGGCGGCGTCGATGCCCTAGCGTCACGGCGAGTCGTCGGGTCCGGAACGTCGAGGCCGGACGCCGGCGTCTCACAGCCAGCCGATGCGTCGGTGCTGAGGACCACGAGGGATCAGGCGGTGATGGCCTTCAGGTCGGGTACTCCTCGGTGGTCGTGTTGTTGTCGGGCGGGCGGGGATGGTCTGGCAGCGGGCGAGTGGGTCGAGCGCCCTACCCGAGTCGACACGGCACGGTTTGTGTCATCATGAGATGCCGCTGTGGGTGTCAAGGAGATAAACGATCATGAGGACCACCCTCGCGCTCGACGACGACCTGGTCGCCGAGGCGCAGCGTCTCACCGGGACCAGGGAGAAGAGCGCTCTCGTTCGTGAGGCGTTACGCGCCCTCATCCAGCGAGAGAGCGCTCGGCGGCTGTCGAGGCTGGGCGGCAGTGAGCCTGCGCTCACCGAGGCTCCCAGGCGCCGCGCCTAACCCTCGTGATCCTCGTCGACACGTCGATCTGGATTGATCATCTGAGGACCGGACAGCCGCCGCTCGCGCACCTGCTCGAGCGCGGCCTCGTCCTGAGTCACCCCTGGGTGGTCGGCGAGCTCGCGCTCGGCCAACTTTCTCAGCGTCGCGAGGTCCTCGGATTGTTGACCAGCTTGCCGCAGGCGGTGGTCGCGACAACGGACGAAGTCCTGACGCTCATCGAGCGCCGTGAGCTGTTCGGGCTCGGCATCGGTTACGTCGACGCGCAACTCCTCGCGGCGACGCACCTCACTCCTGACACCGCACTCTGGACGGCTGACAGACGCCTCGGCGCTGCCGCTGTCCGCCTCGGGTGTGCCGCAGATCCAGGTGTTCCCGCCACCGACAGCAGGAGACCGCCGATGCGCCAAGCGTGACCACCAGGCCGCGACAGCCACGGCCACCCCAGCGAGCGCGGTGAGCGCGGTCACGACGGGCAGCTCGGAGCCCGTGGACAAGCCGGCCTCGCGCAGCGCCAGCGCGGCGAACCCGCCGTACCCGCCGGCCGCCAGCGCTCCGAAGACGGCGCTCGCCTTGGCCGTGCTCGACGGCGAGCGATTCCTTGGCGTGCTGACGCCGCGCGCCTTGCATGAGGCGCTGCGCCGCTCGGTGGAGGCAGACGTGCGCGGCGTGAACCCCGCCGACGTGGAGCTGACCTCAATCCCGTAGCTGCCGCCGTGGATCAGCGCCGGTCTCGCCGAACCCGTAGACGATCCCGTCAGCCGCACGCCCGCTGCGGCGTCGCGGAAGTCAACCCTACGGACAATCTGCAGAGAGCCCTCTGCAGACCTTCCTCTGTGGTTGTACTGTCTCCGGTATGCCCGCGGCCAGGAGCCAAGATCTCAACCAGGTCACACCGGATCCGACGCAGTTGAAGGCCCTCGCGCATCCGGTTCGGATCCGCATGCTGGAGATGCTGCGGCTGGACGGCCCGGCGACCTCCACCTCGCTCGCTGCGCGGCTGGGGATGAACACCGGCACCGTCAGCTACCACCTGCGCCAGCTGGCCCTGCACGGGTTCATCGAGGACGACCGGGAGCGCGGAACGAGACGAGATCGGTGGTGGCGGGCGGCCCACGAGTTCACCCGCGTGCGTCACGAGGACCCGTCCGACCTCCAGGACCAACACGTTCGGCAGGCATTCCTTCACGCAGCCGTCCTGGAGGGCATGGCGCAGCTCCAGGACTCGTTGCTGGAGCGCTCCGAGCTGCCGCGGGAGTGGGCGAGTGTCACCGAGGACAGCGACTGGACCATCTGGCTCACACCCCAGGAGGCGCGCGGGCTCATGGAACGGGTCAACGATGTGATTCGGGAAGCAGTGGACGCGACACCCCGCGATCGGGATCACGCACGGGAGGGCACCGAGCAGTACAGCATTCAGCTGCACGGTTTCCCACGTCCCGGCCGGCTCATTTCCGGCGGCGCCTGATGCAGGGCCGCGGACCTCCGCCGTCGCTTTGGCGCAACCGCGACTACATGTGCTGGTGGACCGGAAATGCGTTCTCGCTTGTCGGGAGCTACGTGTCGGTCATGGCCTTCCCGCTCCTGGTGGTGTTCACAACCGGCTCGGTGTTTGACGCGGGTGTGATTGCGGCGACGGGACGGATCGGTTATCTCCTTACCACGCTGTGGGGCGGGGTGTTGGCCGACCGAGTCTCCCGGAGGCTGATCCTCGTCACCGTGCCGCTGGCGGAGGCCGTCCTCATGGCCTTGGTGGCCTGGTCCGTTCACGCCGGACACGTGCTGATCCCACTTCTGGCCGGCGCCTCGCTGGTCGACGGAGCTTTGCTCGGCGTCAAGCAGAGCGCGGTCCTGCCGGCGCTGCGTCGGATCGTACCGCGGGAGCAGTTCGCTGCCCGCGCGGCTCAGGAGCAGGGCATGGCGATGGCGGCGCAGCTCGTTGGCTCGCCGCTGGCCGCCTTCCTGTTCACTGTGTCGCGCTGGCTGCCTTTCGGCGCCGACGCACTGTCTTTCATCTTCGCCGCCGCGGGCTCGGCCCTGATTCGCCGTCCGCTCGGCCCGGAGCGGGGTGAGAGCACCCAGCATGCCAAGGAGGGCGACCGGGCCGGGTGGGGCAGAGTGATCTCCGACATCGGCGAGGGCATGAGTTTCGTGCGCAGGCAGGAGTTCCTGCGCTACATGACAGCCTGGGTCGCGGTGGCCAACATGGTCGGCAACAGCTTCCTGTTGATGCTGGTGGCGCTGCTCAAGCATCGGGGCGCGAACCCGAACATCATCGGAGTGACTAGCTCCGCCGTCGTGGCCGGTGGAATCCTCGGCTCAGTCCTGACCGGGTTCATCATCAGGAGACTGGGTTCACGCCGGGTCTTCCTGCTGGGCGGCTGGATCTACGTCGTCTGCCTCGGCCTTGCGGCGCTGGCCTCGCGGCCGTGGCAGATTGCCCTCGCGGCCTCCGTGATGGTTTTCGCTACCGTGCCGACCGCGTCGGTGTGGGAGGCCTACACCACCGTTGTCGTCCCAGATCGGCTCATCGGGCGCGTGGGAGCTGTCTCCAACTTCGCCGCCCAGTCACTAGTCTGGCTCGGCATGCTGCTGGTCGGCTGGCTCTCGGACCAGTTCAGCGCTCCCACGGCAGTGCTTTGCTTCGCGGCGCTGCTTGTCCCGTTCGCCATCGCCGGCCATGTCGCTAAGGCGCTCACCCCGCTCAAGACTCCACTGGAGAACGTGGAAGAGCTCCACTGACGACCAACTTCCCGAATGCTTCCACTGACCAGCGGCTCCCAGCGGGGGACGTCCGCTAAGCAATCAGAGAATCGCTCACCGTCACGCGGGCCGTGGTAGGCGCGGGGCACTGTGTGGCAATATGGGCTTGTGGCAGAATGGGTGATGGCAGTTGAGCAGGCGGATCAAGACCCCGCTGGGCGCCATATCATTGACGACACTGTGGTGCACGCGTATGACGCGGAGTCCGGCGCGGGAGCTCACCCCATCACGCGACGCAGCTACCTTGTTCGCCCGGAGTTGCCGTGGAGCGGACCGGCGCCGCGCCAACGCTGCGCGGAGTGCGTACAGCTCGTCCCCCGCCACCAGTAGCGAGTAGCGACAGGCGAGGTCGTCTAACCACGTGCGCAAAGAGGACCGGCTAGCGAGACGCGTCAGTGCGCTGGTACGGAGCCGACGTACTTGCGGCTGGCTGGTCCGGCCACGCAATGGCGTAGGCCGGGTCTCCTCCATTGCTGGCGCGGATGAACCGGAGCAGCTCTCGAACGATGCCGGCGTTGCCCATCGCCCATCCGGTCCGGGGCTGCAGCTTGCTCGGGGTGAGCCGGTGCTCGCGGTTCGACCAGCGCACACCGTCGGCGTCCGTGGTTGCGCGCGATGCGAGGTCGTCGACGAGGATGTTCGCGAAGCTCAGTTCGTCGCCCCGTTCGACGTAGCGGTCGCACGCGAGCGCTAGCACCCCCGCCGTCCCGCAGCAGCGACCGCTGTTGTCCCAAAAGCCGGGTCAGACCTGTCTCGGCAGGCCGGACTGGGTGACGGTGTGCCAGCACCTGTCCGTCAGGGCTTGCCACGCCGGGTCGTGGGTCACTGCCCCGAGCAGCCGGAACACTTGGGCGTCCCCCGCCGGGCCGTGGCACCACCCATAGCTGTAGCGCTCGATCAGGTCCGGCTTGTGCTGCGGGTCGGAGTGCGGGACCAGAAAGCCCTCTTGGTCGGCCTCGCTGCGGGCCACGACGTCCGCGGCACCGGCCAGCGCCAGCTCGGTCAGATCTGATCGACCGGCCGCTCGGCCGACGGCGGCCAAGGCCTGAACGATGCCCAGCGTTCCGTGTGAGATGTGATGGAACCGCGCCGGCATTCCAGCGCGTACCTCCCATTGGACGCCGCTGGCGGTCGGTTCGGCTCTGTGCAGGTACGGCGTCACTGCGAGGATGGCCAACTCGACGTCACCGACGCTCAGCGCGCCCAGCGCGATTCCGGCGTTACCGCCGAGCAGTTCGAACTGATCACTCCACCGTTCCCCATCAAACCGTGAGCGCACCAGTTGCAAGGCGCGGTCTGCCGCCACGCAGACAGCTGGGTCTCCGAGCAGGTCGTCAACCGCGCGCAACGCGACAGCCATCCCGGTCAGACCGAAGTACAAGGAGCAGGGACGCCAGTGGGGAACGACGGCGGCGATGCCCTGCCGCCGCGGAAGGCGGCATCGGCATAGCGGGCGTCACCGAAGTGGCCATAGCCCTCGAGCAACGCGAGCACGATTCCCGCCGCACCGCTGTACAGCGTGGGGTCGAGATCGTCATCGTCCGCAGTACCCGCCCACGCCAGACCGTCGGGGTGTCGCGCGCCGACCCGAGAAGCCACCCCAACGCCCCCACGGCCATCGTCGAGGCATCCGGTGGGGCCGCGGTCACGTCTCGAAGCGTCCCATGTCTCGGGGAGGGGGACACTCGGCGGGTGAGCGAACTATTAGGCGCGATCACGTCGAGGGCGCGAGCGGAGGCGCCTCCTCGTCGTCGCGTGGAGGGACCGTGCACGACCGCTCCAGCCAACACGCCGCGACAGCGACGGCGACCCCGGCGAGCGCGGTGAGCGCGGCGACGACGGGCCGCTCGGAGCCCGCGAACAAGCCGCTCTCACGCAGCGCCAGTGCGGCGAAGCCGCCGTACCCGCCGGCCGCCAGCGCCCCGAAGACGGCGCTCGCCTTGGCCAGCACCACGAGACGGGCAACGACGAGCGCGTCGATCCTGCGGTCGTAGCGCCGCTCGGCGACCCAGCCCCGGGCGGCCAAGGCCAGCACTGCGAGCAACGCCGCAAGGAAGCCCACGAGCACCGGGGTGAGCCGAGGGACCTGCGGCGGGCCGACCGCCAGCGTGTCGACGATGCCGCCGACGGTCCAGCCGACGGGTGCGGCGGCGAGCCCGAGGAGGACGAGCAGCCGCGGACTCGTCCGCGTCACCGGCCGGTCAGCCGGACAGGTGCAGGGAGAAGTCGGCGACGCGGGTCACGCCGGCCGACCCCACCTTGTCGCGTAGGTCGGCCACCCGGCCCAGCCCCGGCACCGGGAAGTCGGGGTCGACGTCCGCCCACGGGACGAGCACGAACGCGCGCTCGGCGATCCGCGGGTGCGGGATCGTGCACGCCGGCTCGTCGACGACCCGGTCGCCGACCGCGAGCAGGTCGACGTCGAGAGAACGCGGGCCCCAGCGGACCTCCCGCTCGCGGCCGAAGGCGTCCTCGGTGGCGAGCGCCCGGTCGAGCAGCGTGTGCACCGACAGCGTGGTGTCCACGATCAGTACGGCGTTGAGGAACTGCGGCTGCTGCTCGGGGCCGCCGACCGGGTCGGCCTCGTACACCGGTGACACGGCGACCGGGAAGACCTCGGGGGCCTCGGTCAGGGCGTCGACCGCCCCCTGCAGGTTGTCGCGGCGCGAACCGAGGTTGCTGCCCAGCGCGAAGGCCGCGCGACGCAACGGCCGCAGGTCGCCAGTCAGGGTGTCGGTGTCCACGATGTACGGGTTCGGTGCGTTGGTCACGAGCGGGACCTCCGGATCGTCACGCACACATCGGCCACCGGCACCGGCAGCGGTGCCTGCGGCTTGTGGACGCTCACCTGGACCTCCGCGACCAGCGCCTCGGCCAGGCACGTCTGCGCGATCCGCGCGGCCAAGGTCTCGATGAGGTCTACCGGCTCACCGCCGACAACGGTCGCCACCGCCGCCGCCAGCTCGCCGTAGTCGACGGTTCTACCGAGGTTGTCGGTCGCCGCGGCGGCCCGCGTGTCGAGCCACAACTCGACATCGACGACGAAGTCCTGGCCGCGTTGGCGTTCGGCGGGCAGGACGCCGTGATGCCCGCGCACACGGATGCCGCGCAGGGACAGCCGGTCAGTGACCGGCGCGGCAGCCAGGGCGGAGTCCACGGCCCTCCCTCTCAACCGGGCGGACGACGAAGGACGACAACGTCGGGAGCAGCGGCACTGCGCGGCACGTGCGGTCGAGGCCGTCCCGCGTCCGCGCCGACAGTACCGGGGGGAGTTTCCGGCGGCTCACCGAGCCTCCGCCGCCCAACGGGCGGCCACCCGGACCGCGTCCAGGTTGGGCGGCACCTCGTGGACCCGCACGCACCACACGCCCGCCGCGGCGCACAACGTCGACACGGCTGCGGTCGCCGCCTCGCGCTCAGCCGGGGGACGCGGATCCCCGGTCACCGGGTCAGCGAGCAGGCTGCCGAGGAAACTCTTGCGAGAAGCGCCGACGAGGACGGGGTGTCCGAGCGCCACGACCTCCGCCAGCCGACCGAGCAGCGCCCAGTTGTGGGCCGGCTCCTTGGCGAAGCCGAGCCCTGGGTCGAGCACAAGCTGCGCCGGACGGATCCCCGCGTCGAGCGCTGCCTCCGCGCGCCGGCGTAGGTGGGCGACGACCTCGACGACCACGTCGTCGTAGACCGCGGCGTCCTGCATCCGATCCGAGTGCCCGCGCCAGTGCATGCCCACGTACGGGACACCCACCGCCGCGACCAGCGACAGCATCCCCGGGTCGGCGCACCCGGCGGACACGTCGTTCACCATGCGCGCCCCCGCGTCGAGTGCCTGCTCCGCCACTGCGGCGCGCATCGTGTCGACGCTGACGACGACGCCCGCCGCGACGAGCTCCCGCACCACCGGCAGCACCCGGCGCAGCTCTTCGGCGACCGGTGGCCGGTCGGCTCCCGGGCGCGTCGACTCACCGCCCACGTCGACGATGTCGGCGCCTTGCGCGGCCAACTCGAGCCCGTGCGCAACAGCAGCCGGGCCGTCTAGCCACCGGCCACCGTCGCTGAACGAGTCCGGGGTGACGTTGAGGACTCCCATGACCAGGCAGCGCGGTGGGGTGGGGAGGCCCGCGGCGTAGGCAGCGGGGCGCCCGGCGCCCGGCAGGCTGGCGACGGACGCATTCACGCCCGCACGCTACGCCCGCCCGCCCGCGGTGGTAAGGACCCTGGGATGCGCCGTCCAATGCGCGCAAGGGACCCTTGGTGCGCCGGTCCAATGCGCGCAAGGGGCCGTTGACCGCGTAAAGCGCGGGCAAGGGGCCCTTGGACGCGGCGGGGATGCGGGCAAGGGCCCCTTGGGCGCGACAGGCGGTGGGCGGGACACGGCCGCGCCTCGGGTACGGGTTCTTGCGTCGGTCAGCGGACGAGGCCGTCGGTCGGCGGACTGCGGCTCAAGCGGCGGTCAGCGGACGAGGCGCGCTACCGGCTCAGCCGGGCGCGGTCCGCCCCAACAGCAGAGCCATCGCCTCGGCCCGGGTGGCCGCGTCCCGCAGCTGGCCACGGACGGCGGACGTCACCGTCTTGGCCCCGGGCTTGCGGACACCGCGCAGCGTCATGCAGAGGTGCTCACACTCGACGACGACGAGCACACCTCGCGGCTGCAGGATGCGGACGAGCGCCTCGGCCACCTGCGTCGTCAGCCGCTCCTGCACCTGCGGACGCTTGGCGTACACGTCCACCAGCCGCGCCAGTTTGGACAGCCCAGTGATGCGGCCGTCCTCGCCGGGGATGTAGCCGACGTGCGCGACGCCGTGGAACGGCACCAGGTGGTGCTCGCACATCGACTGCACCTCGATGTCCTTGACCAGCACCAGCTCACCGTGCCCGAGGTCGAACGTGGTGGCGAGCACGTCCTCGGCCTCCATGCGAAGTCCGCGGAACATCTCCTCGTAAGCCCGCGCCACCCGCACCGGGGTCTCGCGCAGGCCGTCTCGGTCGGGGTCCTCGCCGATGGCAAGGAGCAGCTCGCGGATCGCCGCTGCTACCCGCGCGTGGTCGAAACGTGCCGGCATGGGACCGAGCAGGTCCGGGGCGTCGGCCGGGCCGGCGGGCGGGGCGTCGGTCGCCACCGCGTTCAGCTCTCGGGACCCTCGACGCGCTCCGCGTGCTCGCCGACCGGCTGCGGCTGCTGGGCGTGCCCGTTGCCGAGCGCGTGGGAGCCGTTCGGCGAGGAGCCGTTGGCCGCCGCGACCTCCCGAGGGCTTAGCACCGGGGGCCGTTCGGAGGGACGGCGCGTCGCCGAACCGGTCCACGCGGGACGTGCCTCGCGCTTGCGGATGCCGGTGAAGATCTGCGCCACCTCGTCCCTGTCCAGGGTCTCCTTCTCGAGCAGCTGGCTGACGAGGGCGTCCAGGATGTCGCGGTTGTCCTCCAGCACGTCGAAGGCGTCCTGGTGCGCGGCGTCGATGAGCCGGCGCACCTCCTCGTCGACGACAGCGGCGACACTCTCGGAGTAGTCGCGCTCGTGCCCCAGGTCACGGCCCAGGAAGACCTCCGAGCGGTCCTGGCCAAACTTGATTGCGCCGAGGCGCTCCGTCATGCCGAACTGGGTGACCATCTTGCGGGCCAGCCCGGTGGCCTTCTCGATGTCGTTGGCGGCCCCTGTCGTGGGGTCGTGGAAGACCATCTCCTCGGCCGCCCGGCCACCCATCATGTACGCGAGCTGGTCGAGCATCTCGTTGCGCGTGGTGGAGTACTTGTCCTCCTCCGGCAGCACCATCGTGTAGCCCAGGGCGCGGCCGCGGGCCAGGATCGTCACCTTGTGCACCGGGTCGGTGTGGTGCATGGCGGCGGCCACGAGCGCGTGGCCGCCCTCGTGGTAAGCGGTGATCTTCTTTTCCTTGTCGCTCATCAACCGCGACCGCTTCTGCGGGCCCGCGACCACCCGGTCGATCGCCTCGTCCAGCGCCTCCGCGTCGATCAGCTTGCGGCTGGCCCGGGCCGTCAGCAGCGCGGCCTCGTTGAGGACGTTGGCGAGGTCGGCACCGGTGAACCCAGGCGTACGCCGCGCCACCGCGGCGAGGTCGACGTCGCTGTCCAAGGGCTTGCCGCGGGCGTGCACCTCGAGGATCTTCTGCCGCCCCCGCAAGTCGGGCGGCTCGACGGCGATCTGCCGGTCAAAGCGCCCGGGGCGCAGCAGGGCGGGGTCGAGGATGTCGGGACGGTTGGTGGCGGCGATGAGGATGATGCCGCCCTTGACGTCGAACCCGTCCATCTCGACCAGCAGCTGGTTGAGGGTCTGCTCCCGCTCGTCGTGGCCGCCGCCGAGGCCGGCGCCGCGGTGCCGGCCGACGGCGTCGATCTCGTCGACGAAGACGATGGCTGGGGCGTTCGCCTTGGCCTGCTCGAACAAGTCACGCACCCGGGAGGCACCGACGCCGACGAACATCTCGACGAAGTCGGATCCGGAGATCGAGTAGAACGGCACCCCCGCCTCACCGGCGACCGCCCGGGCCAACAGCGTCTTGCCGGTGCCCGGAGGCCCGTACAGCAACACGCCCTTGGGGATCTTGGCGCCGACGGCCTGGAACTTGGCCGGCTCCTGGAGGAACTCCTTGATCTCCTCCAGCTCCTCCAGGGCCTCGGCGCAGCCGGCGACGTCGGCGAAGGTGGTCTTGGGCATGTCCTTGCTGATCAGCTTGGCCTTGGACTTGCCGAAGTTCATGACCCGGCTGCCGCCGCCCTGGACCTGGTTCATGAAGAAGAGGATCAAGGCGGCGAGCAGGATGAAGGGCAGCAGCGTCCCGAGGACCGTGGCCAGGAAGCTGGGTGTGGGAACGTCCGAGGTCCAGCCGTCGGGGAGGGCGCCGCTCTTGTCCTGTCCCCGCAGCATGGTCGCCAGTGGCTGCTGCTCGGCCTCCACGTAGTCAGCACGGATGCGACTGCCGTCTTGGAGGGTCAGTTGCACCTCGGGGTCCTCGCCGCCGACCAGCTTGGCCGACTGGACGTTCTCGGCCTCCAGCTCGGCGAAGATCCGGGCCGTGTCTACCTGGTCGTAGCCGCTGGTCGAGGTGACCAGCTGCCCGATCAGTAGGAAGCCCACGACGACGAAGACGATCCAGAAGATCGGCCCTCGGAAGATGCGTTTGACGTTCATGACGCGGGACCGCGGCCCCGTCCCTCCTCGCCATCTGACGCCCGGGCACGGATGCTTCGCGCACCCGGGTCCCGCGGCCCGGACCGGCGGGGCCTGGCCCCACCATGTCGAGTCCCTAGACGGTACACCGCCGCGGCGACGCCGGCCCCGGCTAAACCGGCGCGGGCGACCCGCCGTACGCAAGAACGCCGCTGGTCGTGACGGTGTTCCCGGGCGGATGGGGATGTGGACGATGCGGCTCAGGAGTAGACGTGCGGGGCGAGGGTGGCCACGACGCGCAGGTTGCGATAGCGCTCGGCGTAGTCCAGGCCGTACCCGACGACGAAGGCGTCGGGGATGTCGAAACCCACGTAGCGCACGTCCACGTCGAGCTTGGCCGCCTCCGGCTTGCGCAGCAGCGTGCAGACCTCGACCGACGCGGGTCCGCGGCTGCGCAGGTTGGACACCAGCCAGGACAGGGTGAGGCCGGTGTCGACTATGTCCTCCACCACGAGCACGTCGCGCGCGCTGATGTCCGCGTCGAGGTCCTTGAGGATGCGGACCACGCCGCTGGAGCGGGTGCCGGAGCCGTAGGACGAGATCGCCATCCAGTCCATCGCGACGTGGCGGTCGAGGACCCGGGCGAGGTCCGCCATGACCATGACCGCACCCTTGAGGACACCCACGAGCAGCAGGTCGCGGCCCTCGTAGTCGCGGCGGATGTCGGCGGCTAGCTCGCCGATGCGGGCGGCGATGTCCCGCTCGCTGAGCAGGACTCGGTCGAGGTCGTCACCGACGTCCCGCTCGTCCACGGGGGCGCAGCCTGCCACAGCGCTGCGTCAGCGCGGCACCCCGCAACCCTCGCTCAGCGCGGCACCCGCTCGACCCGGATCACGCTGCCCCTGCGCCATCCGCGCAGCCCACCCGGGAGGTCGACGCCACGCTGCCCGTGCCAGTTGAGCACCAGGGCCTCGAGCGCGTCGATGTGGGCGCAAGCGAGGTCCGTCGGGGGGGCTCCCCCGCCGAGGGCGGCGGCACGCAGCACCCGGCGTCGTACGGCCGCCGGCAGCGCGGCCAGGGCGGCGACGTCGTAAGTCTCACCGGGCCGGGCGCACTCGGCGGCCGCCCGCCCAGCCCAGGCGTCGAGGGCGTCAGCGTCGTCGCGCAGCAGCCGGGCGGTGCGGGTGAGCGCATCGGCGACCCCCGGCCCAAGCGTGTCTTCGAGTGCCGGCAGTGCCGCGTGGCGCACGCGCGCCCGGGCAAAGACGGGGTCGGCGTTGTGCGGGTCCTCCCACGGCACGAGTCCCGCCGCCCGGCAGGCGGCGAGGGTCGTCGAGCGCGGTAGGTCGAGCAGCGGCCGGCGGTAGCAACCGGTGCGCGGCCGCATGCCGGAAAGCGAACGTGCGCCGGAGCCGCGGGCGAGCCCGAGCAGGACCGTCTCGGCCTGGTCGTCGCGGGTGTGCCCGAGCAGCACGGTGGCGGCCCCGTGCTGTCGCGCCGCCTCCTCCAGCGCTGCGTAGCGCGCCGCCCGGGCGGCGCCCTCTGGACCATCGCGCCCGCCCACCGGGGCCGACAACACCTCCACCGGGTCCAGCACCAGCACGCGCAGTTCTTGGGCGACGCGCTCGGCGCGCTCACCGGAGCCGGACTGCAGGCCGTGGTCGACGGTCAGCGCCCCGACCCGCAGCCCTGCCCGCGGCCCCTCGAAGGCCAGCGCAACCGCCAGCGCGTAGGAGTCGGCCCCACCCGAGCAGGCGGCGAGCACCAGCGCCCCGGGGGGCAGGTCGGTGAGGCAGCGACGTACGGCCAGCCGGCAGGCTGCGGTCTGCGGGTCCGGGCCCACGGGAGGCTGCGCGTCAGGCCGGCCCGAGGGCGGGGTTGCCGTGCACCCGGGTCACCCAGGCCTGCGGGTCGATGATCTCCTCCGGTCGCGGCAGGTGCTGCGGGCTCTGCCAGACGCGGTTGAAGCCGTCCATCCCGACCTGCTCGACGACCGCCCGTACGAAGATCGCGCCATCGCGGTACTGGCGCATCTTGGCTTCCAGGCCGAGCAGGCGGCGCAGCAGCCGGTCGAGCTGTCCGCTGCCGGCCCGCCGCGACTGGAAGAGCTCCCGGATCCTCGCCACCGACGGGACCACGTCGGGGCCCACCTCGTCCATGACGACCTCGGCGTGCCCTTCCAGCAGTGACATGACCGCGGTGAGGCGCTCGAGCACCGCACGTTGCTCCGGCGACTGCACGAGGTCGAGGAGCGACAGGTCCCCGGCGTCACCCCTGCGCAGCGACTCCACCAGCCCACTGAGGACCTTGCGCAGCCGAGCGACAAGCACCGCCGGTTCGATGTCGGTCGCCTCGAGAAAGGCGGCGATCTCGGCGCGGACGTGGTCGCGCAGCCACGGCACGGCGGTGAACTGCACCCGATGGGTCTCCTCGTGGAGGCACACCCACATGCGGAAGTCGCGGGGGTCCACACCCAGCTCGCGCTCGACCTGGACGACGTTGGGCGCGACGAGCAGCAGCCGCCCCGAGGAGACCGACCCGGGGGCTTCCGGGCCGGCGGGCGCGGCCCAGTACGGGTCGAACTGGCCGAGCACCTTGGAGGAGAGAAAGGCGAACAGAGCGCCGGTCTCGGCACCGGTGACCCGCGGGCCGACGACGTCCGCGAGGCCGCCCGTGGGGCCCCACGCCCCGGCGGCTCGGCGGGCGGCGATCTTGGCCATGAGCGGGCGGAGCACGATGCGCATGCCGTCGGCGTTCGCCTGCACCCACCCGGCACGGTCGACCACCACGACCGGTGCGGTCCCGCTCTCGGCGTACAGGCCGGTGTAGCCACGTACGTGGCCCTCGGCCTTGGCGGCAAGGTCGCGCAGGTCCGCGACGACGCTGCGGGCCTCGGCGCGGCTGACCTCGGGGCCGGGACGGGTGAGCCGGCGGGCGGTACTGACCGCGAGGTTCCAGTCGACGAGGTCGGGAGCAGCGTCACCGCTGGGGTCGGTCATGGGACAACCGTACGTGCCGACCGCGCGGGCGGTCGGGGCGCTGGAGGTGACGCGGGATTGCTCCTCAACCGGGCGCTGGACAGCGAAACGGCCCGCACCGAGAACCGGTGCGGGCCGCTGCGCGGTTCGAGACGATCAGGCGGGGAGCCGCAGCGTCCACCCGACGTAGATCAGGTTGGGGTTGCTGATCTTGTCCCGGTTGGCGGCGTAGAGCGGCGCCCAGCTGCTCATGCCGAGCTTGGCCGCGATCGCCGACAGGGAGTCGCCGGCCTGGACGACGTACGTGCCGGACGTGGCCGGAGCCGGGGCTGGGGCCTTCCGCGGAGCAGGCGCCTTGGCCGGCGCCGGCGGCGTGGCCGGTGCGGCGACCGGTGCCGGGGTGGGCGAGCCGTAGGCGTCGGCCGAGGTCAGGCCGAGCATGGCCGAGCACGCTGGCCAGGCACCCCAGCCCTGACCGGCCAAGGTCCGCTCAGCGATGACGATCTGCTGCTCGCGGGTCGCCAGGTCGGCGCGAGAGGCGTACGCCAGACCGCCGTAGCCCTCCCAGGTGCCCTGGGCGAACTGCAGGCCCCCGTAGTAGCCGTTGCCGGTGTTGATGGCCCAGTTGCCCCCGCTCTCGCAGCTCGCGAGCCGGTTCCACGTCTCGTCGCTGGCGGCCTGAGCCGGGGATGCGGCGAGCAGCGGCAGTGAGACAGCCGCCACGGGGACGGTGAGTGCCGCAGCGATGCGGGCGGTGGTCTTGCGGACGTTCTTCTGACGGGTGTGAAGCCCGACATAGCGCATGGACATGCAATCCTCTCCTCCGCCTGCGAGGTGAGCTGAAGGGTTCGGGCGAGAGGTGCCCGGCCACATTGCTGCGGCTTCACCCCGTGGGTGGCGTCGACTGTGACGCCGGACCCGGGTGGGTCCCCCGCTCCTGCCCTGACGTAAGTGAAGGTGCCGCGTGGTCGGCGGGCAGGATTCGGCGGGCCCGACTGCGGCGTCCTCACGACCGCGAGGACCGGCACACCGTATGTGTCGCTGGAGGCGCGCCCAAATCCGGAGCGCCGATTTTGCGGGAGTTTGACCGCCTCGTGGGGTGGGCCCTTGACGTCAGCGACAGCCGCACTGGGCCAGTGCCGCGGCGGCTTCGTCGAGGGCTGCTCGCGCCTCAAGGACGGCGGCGGGGTCCACGTGATCGGCCAGCAGCGCGAACGCCAGGACCCGACCGGCGGCGGAGGTGGCGACTCCGGCGAGGGACGTCACCCCGGTGAGGGTCCCGGTCTTGGCGCGGACGAGTCCACCGGCCGACGCCGCTGCCCCGTCGACGAAGCGGTCGACCAGGGTCCCGGAGAAGCCGGCCACCGGTAGCCCGGTGATGACGGGGCGCAGCTCCGGGTGCCTCGTCGAGGCGGCGACGCCCAACGCCCTCACCAGCAGGCGCGGGCTCACCCGGGCACCCCGAGCCAGTCCGCTGCCGTCGGGCAGCACGGCGTCCGCGAGCGGGAGGGCGAGTCGCTGGAGCACCGCCGTACGGGCGCGGCGCGAACCGGCGAAGGAGCCTGTGCGCTGCTCGGCGAGGGCGACGTGCCGGATGAGGACCTCCGCGCCGTCGTTGTCACTGCTGGCCAGCACCTGCTCGACCACGGCGGACAGCGGCGCCGACCTCGACCGGGCCAGCGCCGCGGCGTCACGTGGCGCCGCCGTACGGACGACTCGACCGGCGACCTCGACTCCGGCCCGTTCGAGCGCGGCGGCGAACACCCGGCCGGCCGCGAGCGCCGGATCCGGCGCCCGCGCGGCCAGGCCGGGCTCGAGCCGGCCGCCGTCGACGGCGAGGGCGCTGACCGGCGCGACGACGCCGGAGGGGACGTAGGACTTCTCCCAGGCGGCGGACACGGCAGGTCCGACGAACAGCGAGTCGTCCACCGCGAGTCGCACCCGGGAGCGGTCGCGCTCGAGCAGGCGTGCTGCGGTGTGCCGAGCGAGCGCGGGCAGTGACGTCAGGGAGGGAACGTCGGTGGAGCTCACCCCGGGAGTGGTCGCCGAGAGCAGGGGGTCGCCTCCACCGACCAGCACGATGCGGCCCCGCCGGGCAGGCACCACTGTCGTCACGAACCGATGCTGCGGTCCCAGAGTGGCCAGCGCGGCAAGCGCGGTGAAGAGCTTCGCGGTGCTCGCCGGCGTGTACTCCCGCCCCGAGCCGCGTGCGTAGACGATGCGCCCGGCGCGCAGGTCGAGCACCGCGGCCCCGACCCGGCTGCCCAGCGCGGAGTCATCCAGCAGCGGGTCGAGGACGGAGTCGTACGAGCGTCCCTTGCGGACCGGCTCGGGTCGGGCGGTGCCCAGCACGGGGTCCGCCACCAGCCGCACCACCGGTTGCGATGCCGACGGCGACTGCGGTCGCGTCCCCCCTCCGTGGGGTCGATCGCTCGCCCCGCCGGGCTGCGCCGCCCCGAGGGCGTCGCTGACGCTGCTCCGGACGGAGTTCCGGGCAACGGGACTGGCCACCAGGACAACGCCTGCGGCGAGGAGCCCGGCGAGCACGGCCGCGAGCGCGGCCAGCGCCGTCCTGCGTTCCCGCACCGGCACACCACCTCACGCCTCGTGTCAGCGTTCTCGACCGTAGGGGACACTGGGGCGGCCCCGAGCACCCCGACCCTCGCACGCGGAGCAGCCGTGGACTTCGACGTCACGATCGAGATCCCCAAAGGGAACCGCAACAAGTACGAGCTGGACCACGTCAGCGGCCGCATCAAGCTGGACCGGACGCTGTTCACCGCGACGCAGTACCCCGCCGACTACGGGTTCGTGGACGACACCCTCGGCCTCGACGGTGACCCGCTCGACGTGCTCGTCCTCGTGCAAGAGCCCACCTTTCCCGGCTGTCTCATCCGCGCCCGCGCGATCGGCATGTTCCGGATGAGCGACGAGAAGGGCGGCGACGACAAGGTCATCGCTGTACCAGCCGAGGACCCGCGGCTGGAGCACCTGCGCGACATCCACCACATGCCGGAGTACGACCGGCTGGAGATCCAGCACTTTTTCGAGGTCTACAAGGACCTCGAGCCAGGCAAGTCGGTCGAGGGCGCCACCTGGGTGGGTCGGCGAGCGGCGGAGGCGGAGATCCGCGAGTCGTACCAGCGTGCCCGCGAGGCAGGTACCACCCACCTGGAGGACCCGCGCGAAGATGTACCGCCGCCGGCCGAGGCTGCGCCGCCGGACGAGGCTCCGCCGCCTAGCCAGGCTTCAGCGACCAGCGAGGCTTCGCCGCCCAGCGGCGCTCCAGCAGGGACTCCACCGCCGAGCTGACCTCGGCCTTTATTGAAGGCCGCGCGGGGTGCCACTCTCGAGGCGTGGACACGTCCAACGTGCAGGTTCGCCGCTACCACCCAACGGATCGGCCGGCCGCGATGGCCCTGGCACCGCGGCTGGGAGAAGGCGTCGCGGACTGGCGCGATCCGGACGCCGTCCGCGGTGCCGTTCGCACCTGGGTGGCCGGGTCGTTGGACACCGCGGAGCACGCTGGGCGAGCCGTCCTGGTCGCCGTGGCCGGCCAAGAGCTGCTCGGCCTGGTCGCTGTGTCCGAGCGACGCCACTTCAGCGGGCAGCTGGACGGGTACGTCGGTGAGCTGGTCGTGGCTGCTTCGGCCGTACGCCGTGGCGTCGGCAGCGCGCTGATGGCCGCCGCGGAGGACTGGGCTCGGCGACGCGGGCTCTGCCTTCTCACGCTCGAGACGGGAGCCGCCAACCGCGCCGCGCGCGCCTTCTACGAGGCGCTCGGCTACGCCGAGGAAGACGTCCGACTGACCAAGTCGCTCTGACCCTGAACGCGTGAACCGCCGACTCATGCCCCGGCGCCGCCCTGGCACCTCGGCTCGACGAGGCGTCGCGGGCAGGCGAATTCAGGCGCCGTCCGCCTTACGCGGTGCGGGGAAGTCGTCCTCCAACGGTCGCGCCACCTGCCCGTAGGCTCCGTCGCATGCTGGCGCCTGGAGCCGAACGTCTGGGCCTCAGGCGACGGCTCGCCCTCCTGCCGCTCGTCCTGCTGCCGCTCGCTTGCAGCTCGGGGTCGGGAGGAGAGTCGGAGGCGATCACGCTCTATACCTGCGTCAGTGACGAGACGATCCAGCCGGTCATCTCGCAGTTCGAGTCGGAGCACCCGGGCACCGACGTCAAGCTGTTCCGCGCCACGACCGGAGACCTCAACGCAAGGATCGCTGGGGACGTGCGGTCAGGCGGGCTGGAGGCCGACGTGATCTGGGCCTGCGACCCGCTCTCCATGCAGGGGTACGTCGACCAGGACCTGGTCGGCGGCTGGACCCCGGAGGAGGCAGCCGACATCCCCGAGCAGTTCCGGACCGACGACTACGTGGGCGTCGCGCTGCTGTACATGGTGGCGGCCTACCACGACGACGTCCCCGCACCCAGCAGCTGGTCAGACCTCGCCGGCCCCGACTACGAGCCCGTAGCCGTCCCGGACCCGAACACCGCAGCTTCCGCGCTCGGGGCGCTGGCCTACTTCGCCCAGGCGCCCGGCTACGGGCTCGACTTCTACTCCACGCTGAAGGAGCGGGGGGCCGAGCAGCTCAGCACGCCCGACGAGGTGACGGCCGGGGTCGCGCAGGGGCTCTATCAGGCCGGAATCACGATCGCGAACTCCGCCTACCTGGCACGCGACTCCGGATCGCCGATCGAAGTCGAGTGGCCCGAACCGGGCGCGGTCGCGATCTACGGGCCGATCGCGCTGGCCCGAGAGAGCGGAAATTCCACGCTGGCCAAGGACTTCATCTCCTACGTCGTCAGCGAGCCGGGACAGCAGGTCGTGGCGGAGGCGGGCTCCTACCCAACGCGGCCTGGCGTCGAAGGTCCAGAGGTTCCAGCCGACGCCCCGGTGGTCTATCCGAACTGGTCGCAGGTCACCGCGAACAAGGACGCCCTGCTGGCCGACTACGAGCAGATTTTCGGCGGCTGAGGGATGCGGTCCGCGCGTCTAGCGCCGCGGGCCGGGCTGCTGGCTGTTGGCGCCGTCATCGCACTGCTCGTCGTCCTGCCGATCTTTCGGCTGGCGTACGTCGTCTGGACCGAGGGGTCGGCAAGCCTGGACGAAGTGATCGGCCGGCCGAGTCTCGGCGACTCCATCGTCAACACCGTCCTGCTCTCAGTCGCCGTCACCGTGGTCGCCGTCCCGGTGGGGACTCTGGTGGCGCTGGGGCTGCGTCGAGCCGACGTGCCGGGTCGGCGGTGGTGGCGGTTCGCGATGTTGCTGCCCGTGCTCGTTCCCCAGTACGTGCTCGGCTACAGCTGGACTCAGGCCTACGCCCGGGCTGGTTTCACCGACACCGTCTTGGGCGTGCCATGGCCTTCGGTTCACGGTCCCTGGGGCGTGTGGGCAGTGCTGGTGGTCAACACCGTGCCGTTGACATACCTGCTCGCCGCCGTCGGCCTCGCCACCCGAGCCGAGCCCAACCTCGACCGGGCGGCGCGGGCGTCCGGGGCTCGGCCCGGATCGGTGCTGCGCAACGTGACGCTGCCGCTGCTGCGCCCTTCGATCGCCGCGGCGTCCGTGCTGTCCTTCGTGCTGACCCTGGAGAGCTTCGCGATCCCCCAGGTGATGGGCACCCCCGCCGGTTTCACGACGGTGACCACGACGATCTATCGCGACCTTTCGCTCGGCAGCGACCCGATCTCTTTCGTCGAAGCCCTCGCCCTGGCGCTGCTGCTGGTCGTCCTCACCGTGATCGTGGTGGTTCCCGCAGATCTGTGGCTGGGACCCCGGCTGCGCGTCACCCGGGTAGCCGCCCCTGAGGGCGCGCCGATCGTGACCCCGCCCGGTGCCACCGGTCGCTGGATCGCCACCGGGCTCGGCGGATACCTGCTGCTGGGCGTCGTCCTCCCGATGGTGGCGCTGGTTTCCGCCGCGATCACCCCTGCGGTCGGTGTGAGCCCGACACCGAGCAACTGGACCCTCGACAACTTCCGGTTCGTCCTCAACGCACGCAATGTGGAGGCGCTGGGACGCAGCGCCGTGCTCGCCGTCACTGCGGCGGCGTTGCTCACCGTGCTGGGCGGGGCCGTCGCGGTCCTGGAGCGGCAACGCAGCGGGCGTGCGATGGCCAGTCTAGTGACCGTCACGCTGGTGCTCCCCGGGTCCACCCTCGCCGTGGCCCTGCTCATGACGTACGGCCGCTGGCTCGGCGGCACCTTGACGCTGATCCTGCTCGCCTACCTCGCCAAGCTGTGGGCGTTCGCGCACCGTCCCATCTCGGGGGCGCTGGATCGGCTCCCGGCCGGCGAGCTGCAGGCGGCGCGCGCAAGTGGCGCCAACTCCCTGACGGCCGTACGCACTGTGGCGTTGCGGCCGCTCGCGCCAGCTCTTCTCGGCGCCTGGCTCGTCTGCTTCGTCACCGCTCTGCACGAGGTGACCATGTCGAGCCTCCTTTACGGGCCGGACGGCGAAACCCTCGCCGTCGTCGTCCTCAACAGTGGGGAGCTCGGCCGCATCGGGGCGACAGCAGCGCTCTCGGTGCTGCTGACCTTGGTCATGCTCGTGCCGGCGGTGTTGTTGTGGATGCTGATCCGGTGGCTGGGCTCCCCTCGCCGCCTCAGCGATCCTCGCGTGCGGAGCCTCGCGCATGCCCGCTGACGCGCCCAGCCCAGACGTCGTCGCGGTGCGAGACCTCACCGTCGCCTACGACGGGGCCATCGCCGTGGACGGAGTGAGCCTGCGGGTACGCCGCGGGGAGATGCTGGCCCTCCTCGGCCCATCTGGCTCGGGCAAGTCGACCCTGCTGCACACCGTCGCCGGATTCCGGCCGCCGACGACTGGAGAGGTCTGGCTGAACGGTCGGCGGGTGGCGACCTCGCGACAGGCAGAGCCCCCGGAACGTCGTGACGTCGCCGTCGTCTTCCAGAGCTACGCCCTCTGGCCGCACCTGTCTGCGCTGGACACCGTCGCTTACCCGATCAGGCGCAGCGGCTCCGGCCGGCGGGCAGCCCGTGAGGAGGCGCTGGAGATCCTCGACCGGCTCCGGATCGCCCACCTCGCCAACCGACGGCCGGCGGAGCTTTCGGGCGGTGAGCAGCAGCGGGTCGGACTGGCCCGCGCGCTGGCCCGGCGGGCGTCCCTCTATCTCTTCGACGAGCCGACAGCGCATCTGGACACCCACGTCCGGGGGGTTTTCCTTGACGAGCTGGTCGTCCGGCGGGAGGTGAGCGGCGCCGGTGGCCTGTACGCGACCCATGACGCCGAGGAGGCGCTCGGACTCGCCGACCGGGTCGCGCTGCTAAACGCAGGGCGGCTCGTTCAGCTGGGAACCCCCCAACAGGTGTACGCCGAGCCCGTCGACGTGTGGGCCGCCCGGCTGACCGGCCCCGCCTCAGTCGTGAACGGCGTTGTCGTGGACGCCCGCAGCGACCGCTGCTCGGTGGCGGTGCAAGGCCACGTGGTCACAGTCGGGCGTCCTCCGGCGGCACGGGTGGGTGACACAGTGCCGCTGCTGGTGCGGCCCGGCTGGGCACAATTCGGCGGCTCGCTGCGTGGACGGCTCCGGGTTGTCCGTTTCCGCGGGCCGCACTCGGACCATCTCGTCGAGACCCCAACTGGAGAGGTCCTGATTCGTGAGCCCGGTCCCCCCCGGCACGCCGTCGGCGCTGCCGTGACCTGGACGCTAACTCGCAGCTGGCCGCTGGAGGCCGTACGACAGCAGCATCGGGTGGCGCGGCAATCACTGGCCAAGCAGCCGACCTAGCCGTTGTGGATTGAGGCGCCAACGGAACCGAATCGTCTCCTGCCGGGTCAGCTAGTGGAGAGCCGATGAGAAACGGGGCACTGAATGGACCCGGATGCGGACCCGGATGCGGACTACGTGACGTACGTCCACATGCGCTGGGGTCCGCTGGTCCGCTCGGCCATTCTGCTCGGATGCTCACGGACGGAGGCGGAGGACATCGTGCAAACCACGCTGATCCGTTGCTACACCGGGTGGGCCAAGGTCCAGTCGGCCGCTGTACCGGACGCCTATGTCTACCGGATCCTTGTCAACTGTCTGGCCAAGAGTCGACGCCGTAGGTGGTGGGGCGAGACCCCCACCGAGCGCCTCCCCCATCGAGTGGTGGAGGACCCGGCTGCCGCGGTCACCCAGCGCGCCTCGGTGTTGGCGGCCCTCGGTGCGCTTACGGAGCAGCAGCGTGCAGTGGTCATGCTGCGCTACTACGCCGACCTCAGCGAGCGGCAGGTCGCCGACGTGCTCGGCATACCCGCCGGCACGGTGAAAAGCAGGCTTGCGCGGGGACTTGAGCAGCTCAGTCAGCTGCTTGGCGACGGGGATACCGACGAAGTTCGACGGGAGTCGTCATGCTGAGCGACGACCGGACCAGACACCTGCTGCGCTCTGCCGTGTCCGGGCTGACCGTCAGCACGCCTCCGGCGGAGGAGCTCGTACGTCGGGGGAGACAGTCGCGACGACGTAGCCGCGCAGCCACCGTGCTTGGTGCCGCCGCAGCGGTCGGCGTCGTCGCAGTGGGGTCGGTGCTCGTCTCCGACCTGGCACAAGCGCCGGTGGGACCCACCGCCACACCAACCACGATGCCGATCGCCACGAAACCTTCGACCCGCGATGGTCTCGTCACCCCGCCGGGCACCCGGCTGGTTGGCATGGGACCGGTCGCCGTCGCGGTCCCGGAGAGTTGGGGGACCAACAACGTCAGGTGCGGGACACCTCTAGCAGACACCGTCGTTTTCGAAGGCACCGGGACTCGGACCTGTCTTGTCCCACCACGCGACGTCTCGTCCGTGCACTTCGGCCGGATCGGTACGTGGGAGCCGCGCAGTTGGGAGCAGAACGCGACGACGACGATCGACTTGGGCGAGGTTGAGATCACCCGCAGCGACATCGGTCCCTACGACGAAGGGCCAGGCGAGCCACCGTACGACTTCGCTGTCGGCGTCGTGACTGTGCCAGGTCACGATGTCGCGATGTGGGTCGTCTCAACGAATCAAGAACTCATCCGGCGGATCCTCGACTCCGTCCGGGACATCCCCGCCGGTTACGTGGCCGTTCCGGCCCCAAGCGCGCCGGACCGGACCCCGTCGTTCGAGGAGAACGCTGGTCTCGACGTTCGACAGGTGACTGTGTACCGCGCTGGCCTGTCCCCGGGTGTCGTGTTGTCCTCGGACCCTCCGTTCGGCAGCATCGTCCCCGAGGGCTCGAGCGTTACGCGCACGGTGTCCGGACCGGGCGAGCCACTGAGTGGGCCAGCGGGGCCGCTCGCGCGCAACCTGCACGCGTTCGCGGTCGCCCCTGGCCCTGAAACGTTGCGGGCGATTCCCTTCGGCGATCGCGTGGGACTCGGGCTCGGTGGCGAGGTGGTAAAGATGCTGACCCCGAGCCAACTGGAGGAGCCCTCCGCCTGGGTCATCCACCGGGATCATTTCGCCGGCTATTCGGGCCCGTTCAGTGCCCTGGACCGCTTGCGCCGTGACCCAGAGCTCTGGTCCATCACGGAGGGGAAGCAGCTGTTCTGTCCGTGGGCACGAACGGCCGCTCTTCCGGGCTACGAGCAGGATCGTCGGCTTACGCTCGAGCCGTCAGGCATCACCACTTGTCTGCAGTGGTGGGCTGTCGACATCTACCTGGACGAGCGTGACCGCATCGACGCGATCAGCCTCATCCTGGCGGAACCGTAGGGGGTTGGAGCAGGCAGCTTGTCAGCCGAGCACGCTCGCCGGGCCAGAGCTACCGGACTCGTTGACGATGGCGAGGTGGCGGTCGGTGTAGTGGCGCAATGCGCGGCGATGTTGCTCGCTCAAGCGGTCGCAGACCCACTCCCAGTGCAGCGAGACCCAGTCTCCGACCGCGAGCTCGGAGAACATGCCGACTCCGTTGATCGAGCGGACCGCGGTCTCGACCTCCGGGGGCCCGTAGTCAAGGCGGCGGCCGTCCCAGGTCAACGGTGCCGACTCCACCACGACCTGATCCCCGTGCAGGCTGAGGACGCGCCCCCACCGGATGCGGCAACGGTCGAGCACGCTGAGCGCCTGGGCGGCCCGGCGGTCGTCGCCCAGCAACCCCACCCACGGGTAGATGCACAAGACCGCGAAGCTGTGGTGGGGCACGCCGCCCGCCAGTACGCCTTCGGCAAGGCTGGAGAACAGCGGGCCTGACTTGAACCGGAACCGCTCCTCCATGGAGTTGCCGATGGCGGGGACGCCGATCTGGTCCAGCCGCGGACTGCCGACCCAGTAGGCCTCGACCACGCGGCGATCCAACGGGTCGGCCAGCCCCGTGCCGTGCGCGATCAACTCCAGATAGGGCCAGGCTCCGGCGAACTCCTTCGCCATCGCGCGCAGGCCACCGTCGTCGACGCCGGCGGCTCCTTGCTGAAAGAACGCGATGTTGTCGGCGGGACCGCAGTAGCCGTGGTGGTTCGGCGGAAACGCGTAGCGCGCGAAGAGCACCGGCCCGGGGACCCCGGCAGCCGAGCGTCCACCGCCCCGTGTCGGTAGGCCGTCGTTGCCCCCCGGGGCAGCGAGAGCTCGGTCACGCACGCGGTGGCCCCGCGGACCGGAGCGCAGTCAACTCGGGGGCGTCCGGTACTGGAGTCCGGACCTCACCGTCCTCGACGTGGGCTGGGTCCCCGGCGCCGGGGCCGCTCATCATTTCCAGGGCAGCCATGGCGTGCTCCGCCCCCGCCGCGTCGAGGCGTTCAACGGCGAAGCCCAAGTGAATGAGGATCCAATCACCGGCGGCGAGAGCCTGGTCGTCCAGCATCCCGATGTTGACCCTGCGCCGGTCCCCGCCCACGTCAACCACGGCCAGCTGGTCGCCGTAACCCTCGACCATCTCGACTACCCGTCCGGGGATCCCCAGGCACATATCTGGCCTCCAAGTTGACACCGATGCTCGCTCGGGTGACGTCGAGTGGCTAGCACCCGACCACGAGGGTACGCGGAACCGTTCCTCCAGGTCAGTCTGGGCGCGCATCCCGGTGATGGCGTCCACGCCCCAGCCGAGCGGCTCAGGTGGCGGACCTACAGTTCGGCCATGCGGGTTGCGTTCGTGGGCAAGGGCGGGGCCGGTAAGTCGTCCCTAGCCGGGACGTTCGCCCGAGTCTTGGCGAGCACCGGGCAGCGCGTGGTGGCGCTGGATTCTGACCCGATGCCCGGCATGGCGTTCTCTCTGGGCATCCCGCAGACCGACGCCGGGCTGCCGGACGAGGCCGTCGAGGAGTACGACGAGGACGGCCGTCGCCGTTACCGGCTGCGGGAGGGGCTCACGGGCACCGGTGCCATCGAGCGCTACGCCGTGCGTGGGCCGGACGGCGTTCACTTCCTCCAGCTCGGCAAGGCGCGCGGGCCGCGGTGGAACAACACAGCGCAGCATTACGGCTTCCAGCGCATTCTGGACGATCTGCCCGGGCCGGGCTGGAGCGTGGTGGGGGACCTGCCGGGTGGTACGCGACAACCGTTCTTCACCTGGGGACGCTATGCGCGCGCCTTCCTCGTGGTCGTCGAGCCCACGCCGGCCTCGCTGCTGACCGCGCGGCGGCTGGCCAAGCTGGCTGCCACCGAGTCGGCACCCCGCGTCGTGGCCGTCGCCAACAAGGTCTGCGACCCGCAGGACGGAGGACGGATCGCCGCGCGAACGGGGCTGACCCTGCTGGGCAGCGTGCCGTTCGACCCCGCGCTGCGGGAATCCGACCGGCTGGGGCGGGCCGTGCTCGACCACGACCCTGACGGCCCCACGGCTACGGCGGTACGGTCACTCGTCACTGCTCTGCGCAGGGAGATGGAGCCCACATGAAGATCGCCGTGGTCGGAAAGGGCGGATCCGGCAAGACCACCACCTCGGGGGTAGTGGCTCGTACGCTCGCGCGCTCGGGACGCTCCACGTTGGCACTGGACTGCGACAGCAACCCTAACCTCGGGATTTCACTCGGAATCGGTGAGGAGGCCACGGAGCGCCTGGTCGCGGTGCGCGACGCGGTCGACGCCGGTGAGGAGGAGCACGCCTCCAGCGCCGACGACCTGGTCGAGCGCTTCGGTGTGACCGCACCCGACGGCGTCCGGCTGGCGGTGGTCACCGCGATTCAGAACCCCCAACCCGGCTGCCCCTGTTGCGGCATTTCACCCGAACGGCTGCTCGGGGAGCTCGCGCGTCCCGACCGCGTGGTGGTCGCCGACTTCGAGGCCGGCCTGGGCACGGTCATGCGCCTCGACGGCAATCCCGTCGACGTGGTGATGGTGGTCGTCGAGCCCACGCCCAAGTCGCTCGAGGTGGGCCGTCGTGCGGCGGAGTCGGTCCGGGAATCGGGTCTTGGCCGCGTCGTGGTCGTTGCCAACCGCGTGCGCGACGACGAGGACGCGGCCCGGGTGCGCGCGGCCTTCCCTGGGCTGGAACCCGTACTGGTGCCCGACGACCCTGCAATCATGGACGCCGAACGGCAGGACGTTGCCCCGCTCGACGCCGCGCCCGATGCTCCCGGCGTGCGTGCCCTCGTCGACCTTGCCGACAGCCTGCTGAAGGCGGGCTGAGCCGCCCGGCACAGGCTCAGCGTCCGGCGGCAGGCCCCGCGTGAACCATCTCCACCGCGGCCAGGACCTCCTCCAGGGCGGCATGGACGGCCGGCGCCAGGGGCGGGGGTGCCACGTCGCCCGCCCGGTCGGCGGCAGCGACCTCGGGGTCGTAGGGCAGCACGCCGGCGACAGTGATGCCCTCCGCGCCCAGCGCCGCGGTCAAGAACTCCACGTCCTCGGGGCCACGGGCCTTGTTGCCGAGGCCGAGCACGTGGGGGATGCCCAGCTCCCCCGCGAGGGCGCTGGTCCGCGCGGCGGTCAACACCGACTTGCGGGTGGGGTCACAGACCACCAGGAGGACGTCCGCATGCGCCAGCGTGCCGCCCGACCGGCTCAGGTGCTCCAAGCCCGCCTCCATGTCAACGAGGGTGACGTCGACGTCGACGAGGGCGTCGGCGAGCAGGCTCCGCACCGTCGCGTGGCCGCCACAGGTGCAGCCCGCCCCGGCGGCGGCGACCTTGATGGCCGACAGCAGCGTGGTCCCCGCAGGCGTCGGTCGGCCGTACTCGGCGATGAGGTCAGCGGCCGCGGTCGTACCACCGGTGCCCACGACAGCGGCCCGCGGCAGCACCGGGACCGCTTCGGTCTCGGCGAGCGAGAGCCCGAGCGACAGCCCGAGGTTGGGGTTGGAGTCGGTGTCGATGGCGACGACGTGTCGTCCTCGTTCGGCGTAGGCGCGCGCCAGCAGGCTCGAGACGGTCGTCTTGCCCACCCCACCCTTGCCCACGACGCCAAGTTTGAGGCGGAGCTGTTCTGCGATGGCTGTCATGACTGGTCCTTCCGCTGCGGCAACGGTACTGGCGAGAATCACCTACCGGGGGGCACACTGCCAGTGCTACCCGCACCGTCGACAGGCAGGAGCCGCGGATGGCCGTCCTCTGGGTCATGAGCGCCATTGGGCTGCTGGTCGTGGCACCGCTGGTGGTGGCCCTCGCGAGCTACGTGATCCGCCCGGCCCGGGAGTGCGCCCGCTACGCCGACGACATCCTGGCACACGGCCTGGGCATCACCGCGGCGGTCGAGCCGGTCCCCGCCCTGGTCACCACGCGGGAGCTGGCCGGCTCGGTCACCCAGAACGCCGTCGCCTACGTGGGCGCACTTCGCCGCCTCGTCTCCAAGCCCTGAGAGGGTCGCCGTGTCCACAGCTGCCATCGCCGCTCTCGTTGTGACGGCAGTCCTCGTCGCCGCCCTCGCCTGCTACCTCATCTGGGTCGTGCTGATCCTGCGCCGCTTGACCGACACCCTCGGCAAGGTCGTCTTCGGCGTCGCCTCCATCGCCCACCGCGTCCAACCGGTCGAAGGTCTCGTCGCTGAGATCAACGGCGACCTCAGCGGCGTCGCGGACGCCCTCGAGGCACTCGCCGCCGACCTTCAACCACAACGCAGATCCCGCGCGTCATGAGCGGGCCGATGCAGAGGAGCACGTGATGGCCCTCGAGTTCCGATGCCAGGACGTAGGTGTCGCCTGCAAGGACGTCGCCAAAGCCGAGACCGCCGAGGAGCTGGTGGCCGCGGTTGCCGCGCATGCCAAGGCCAAGCACGGCGTCGAGCTGAACCAGACGCTCATTGACTACGCGGTCACGAAGGTCCGGCCGGGGCGTGGCTGAGCCGGCCCTCCAGACTCCGCTGGCCGCGTCGGACGCCGCTCTCGCCGCGCTCGGTCCGCTTCTCGACCGGTTGGAGGAGATCCTCGCCGACGTCGAGGGCCTGGACGAACAGGTGCGCGACCGGGTCTTCGAGTTGCTTGACGGCGTTGACGCGGTCCACCGGCTGGCCGTCACGCGGCTGGCTGCGGTCCTCGGCGAGGACGTGCCCGCGCTGCGCCGCACCGACCCGGCGGTGGACTGGCTGTTCGAGGCGTACGGCGTCGGGGTCGACGACCTCGACGCCGCGTCGGCCGCGCTCGATCAGGTTCGCCCCTACGTCCACGGGCACGGCGGCGAGGTGGAGGTCCTGGCCGTGCAGCAGGGAGTGGTGAGGGTGCGGCTCAGCGGCGCGTGCTCGGGCTGCACGTCGGCCGCGGAGACGCTGCGCTTCGGGGTCGAGGAAGCGCTACGGGAGAACCTGCCCGGCTTCGTCGCGATGGACGTCGCACCCGACGAGGGCGCCGCGCCACACCCGCCGCCGACGCAGGTGCTGTTGCAGATCATGTCCGGCCCGCCTGACGCGGGTTGACAGCTTAGGACGGGGCCACGGCGTACTGCGCGAGGAGCCGGCGCACCTCCCGCACGACGATGGGCACGGCCTTGGCCGTCGCCTCGGAAAGTCCCTGTCGCGGCGCCTCGGTGTCGGTCGTCTGCACACCGATGACCAGCGTGGTGGGCGGCAGCACGCCGAGCCCGAGCGCAACCATCAGCGCGCGGTCGGGGGTCGCCAGGTGCATGTCGGCGAGCTCGTCACGGCGCCGGTCCACCGACAGCGTGCTGACGTCCAGGACGTCGGGACGCTGCACGACGACGCTGCCGGCCGGCCGACCCAGGTCGACCGCGTCGACGACGAGCAGCACGTCCGTGCCGTTCATCAGCTCCTGCACGAGGTGGATCCCACCGATGCCCACCTCCAGTACGCGCACGCCGTCGGGCAGCGGCTCGGCAAGCAGGGACTGCGCCACCGCGGGCCCGACGCCGTCATCGGCTCGCAGCACGTTGCCGAAGCAGGCCACGATCGCGGACACGGTGGGAGGGTAGGGCCGTGGGGCAGTCGGAGGCGGACGTCCTGGTCGAGCGGCTCGCCCGCTATCCCGTCGAGCGTTATCCCGTCCAGCACGCGACGACGCAGTTCCACCTCGGGTCGGTGCTGCTGCACGCCGGCGAGATTCCTCCCGCCGTGGAGGCGCTGGCCGTCTCCCGGTCGGTTTTCGTCGGGGCAGGCATGCGCCTGGAGGCGGCGAAGGCCACCGTGATGCTCGGCGTCGGCCTGCGCGCCGCGGGGCGCCTGGAGGAGGCCGCGGGAGCCTTCCACGCCGCCGGCGCGGTGTTGGCTGAGCTCGACCAGCCGGTTGAGCAGGCCGCGGCGGCCTACAACCTCGGGCTCGTGCGCCACGACGCCGGCGACCCGGACGCTGCGCACGCCGCGTGGGCCAGCGCACGGGAGCTGTTCCTGTCCACCGGCTACCCCGCCCAGGCCGCCGCAGCGGCCCGCGACCACGGCGCATCGCTGCTCACGGCCGGTGACGTAGCCGCAGCCGTGCCACTGCTAGAGCAGTCCGCGTCGCTCGCCGAGCGCGCGGGGGACGGCCCGGGCACGGCGGCCGCCGCGAACGTGCTCGGGCTCGCACACCTCGCGGCGTGGGATGCGCCCGCTGCCGTCGCGGTGCTGCGCCGCGCCCTCGGATTCACCCCCCGCAGCGTGCGTCCCGCCGAGCACGCGATGGTCAAGACCAACCTGGCGCTGGCCTACGAGCAGGTTGGCGACGACGCAAAAGCACGGCTCGCCGCGCGGCAGGCCCTGGCGGTGCCGAGCGCCGCCGCTGCGGTGCGCGCGCAGGCGCAGCAGCTGCTGCAGCGGTTGCCGGGGCAGGCGCACGAAGACCTGCTGAGCGTCCTCGACACCGAGCCGCGGGAGCAGTGGGTCCCCCTGGTCCGCGAGGAGGTGTTGCGGCTGGCGGAGCTCCCGGCCCGGCAGCGGTGCACCGAGGTGAGCGGGTTCCTTGACGGCGCGCTTGCCCGCCCCGACGCGTCGTACGAGCTGGTGCAGAGCCTGCTGCAGGTGGTGCTGGAGCTGCCGCCGCGGGCGTACGACCTCCTCGTGGCAACGGTCGTCGACGCGGCCATTGGCCGGCCGCAGCAGGAGGCGGAGCGCCTGCGCGCCGTCGTCGGATCGGCGATGGCGAGGTTCGCGATCCCGCAGTGGCAGCGCCTCGCAGCGAGCCTGAACGCCGCGGCGCAGGCCACCGGGCAGCCGGCGACGTGGAGGTGAAGGGCGACCTCGGGCAGGACGAGGTCTCCATGGCGCTCGGCGACCGCCCGGTGCGTGCCTATCCAGCGCTGCTGTCGACCGAGCCGGTGGCCATGGCGTGGGCGCGCGGAGGCGCGCCGTCCGGCGCGGTCGTCGTCGCGGACTACCAGGCCTCGCCGCGCGGCCGCGGCGGGTTTCCCTGGACCGTGCGCGCCGGCTCGGGTCTGGGCTTCACCTTCGTGTCGCGACCCGAGCTGCCGCCCGAGCGGGAGGGCTGGCCGTACGTCCCCGCGCTGCTGGCGCTGCACGACGTCCTCGGCGGCGACGGCAGCGGGTTGTCCTGGCCGGACACGGTGCACGGCCCGCAGGGGAAGGTGCTGGCCCGGCTCGGGGTCTACGTCGAGCTCGGAGCGCAGCGCACCCAGTGGGCCACCGTGACCGTGCTCGTCGAGGACGTGCTCCCACCGCGGGCTTCGCTGCTTGGTCGGCTGGTGAACGCCCTGGAGCAGCGGCTGTCCGCCGCCCCGGAGCAGGTGCTCGCCGACTACCGGCCGTCCTGCAGCACTCTAGGCCGGCAGCGGCGGGCGCGGCTGATCCCGTTGGGTCCCGGCGGTCCCGAGGTGACCGGCGAGGCCGTCGACGTGCTGGCCGACGGTGCGCTCGTCCTGCTCACCGTGCGGGGTGCGCGGGTCGCCATCCCACCGCAGAACCTCGGGCTGCTCGAGGAGCCGCAGGGACCGGTCGCGCCGCCGGAGCGGCTGCTCGGCCGCTTCCGCCCCTCCTAGCGGACACGCGGGGGGAGGGCCGACGCCTCGACGGCCTCCAGCCGGTCGAGCTCCTCGATCAGCGCCCACCACAGCCCCCAGTCGCGGTGATCCATCCCCTCGCTGACCCCCCCCTCGGCGATGCCCAGCTTGAGCCGGTCTCGCAGCGCGAACGCGCGCCCCCACCGCCCGTCCCGGTCAAGCCCCGCCAGCTCGTCGAGCAGCTCGCGCAGGGTGGCCAGCACGGTCGACTCCGCCAGCCGGTCGCCGGTGACCAGCGGGCGCAGCTCGTCGGCCAAGGCGAGCAGCGGAGCCCGGCGGACCTCGGCCCGTACCAGCTCGAGCGCCTGCTCCAGAGCCGCCGACACCAGTCCGCTGAGCTCCGCTCCAGGCCCGACACGCTCCGGCTCCACCTCCACAGCGACCGTCCGTGCCGGTAGAGCGCCGAATCCGCTGGCGACTTCGAGGAGCAGGTCGATGTGCACATAACCGGTGACCGCGTCACCCACCGCGGCCTGAAAGGCGCTCGGGTCGACCCGCGACGGCTGGAGGCGCCGTCGCTCCACCGTGCCAGGGGGGCGGTCGCGGCGCACTGCCGTCACCAGGACGAGCGTGTCGGGGCGGAGCTCCTCCAGACGCTGGACGATCGCGACCGCGCCGTAGTGCAGGTCCTCGACGTGGACCTCAGGGCCGAGACCTTCGCCGCGTAGCTGCTCGACAGCGAGCCGACCGAGGTCGAGGTCGCTCTGGAAGAGCTCGTAAATCCCGCCCAGAAGGACGGTCACGGGTCCTCAGTCGCCGCCGCAGGAGCACGTGTTGACCTCGCGCACGACTTCGCCGTCCCCGGTGTAGGCGTGCGTGGTGCACGGCATGCACGGGTCGAAGCTGCGGATGCCGCGCAGCATGTCGATGCTGGTGAACTTCGAGGGGTCCGACACGTCCTCGATGATCGGGGTGTTCATCACGGCCTGCTCGTACGGCCCCGGCTGCCCCCACGGGTCACGCGGGGAGGCGTTGATGGTCGACGGCGTGCAGATCTGGTAGTTGGTGATCTTGCCCTTGTCCATCACCAGGTGGTGGGTGAGCCACCCCCGCCCCGCGCCCCACCAGCCGACGCTGCGCCGCTCGTCCATCGGGATGGCCTTCTCCAGCTCGGTGGGGTTCAGCGCGGCCACGCGCTTCTCACCCTGCTTCATGAGCTTGTACGCCTCGAGGAGGCTCTCGAGGGCGACGAGCTGGCTGAACAGGTAGTGGTAGGCGCGACCCCGGTTGCGCTCGAAGGCGTTCCAGCGCTCCGGCGCGTGCCACTCGACCTCACGCTCACCCGTCTCGCCCTTGGGGATGAGCAGGCGCATGCTCGACCCGGTCGCCGACATGAAGTCGCTGGCTGGCATCTTCTGCGCCTTGGCCGTCATGAGCAGGCGCGAGTAGCAGCCGGCCTCGACCACCTGCCGGTCCCACCGCGGTGCGCAGGCCCAGGTGTACTTGTCCTTCCAGTCCCGCGCACCGGGCTTGGGCAGCGTCCGCTTGTTCCACGAGTGGTACGGCGACAGCGGGTTGCCCAGCGGGTCGGTCTCGTACCGGCTCGTGTGTGAGGCGTCGTAGTAGGAGTGCTCGACGAACTCCTCCCACCCGATGTTGATGTCGGTCAGCCGCGTCGTGACGAGCTCCCCGCCGATCACGACACCCGGCGTGGACCAACGCTTCTCGCCCCAGCTGTTGCAGTTCTCGTACGTGGCGTCGTAGGCGTAGGGGTCGTCCCAGTAGCCGGGGTCGATGTGGTTGGTCGGGAGGTACCCGACGAGCTGGTAGCGGTCGTCGGCCTCGTAGAAGAAAGCCGGGATGTCGTCCCAGACCGCCAGCATCCGCTGCGCGTAGTCGAAGATCTTGCCCAGCCGAGAGTGGAACTCGTTGAGCGTCTGTAGCGTGAGCGTGGTCGACACGCCCCCCGGCACCACGTTCTCCGGGTGCGGGTACTTGCCGGTCAGCAGGACCACCATCTCGCGCGACAGGCGGGTGAACTCCAGTCCCTCGCGGTAGAGGTTGCCGGTCAGCGGGTTGAGGGCCGTCATCAGCTCGGCCATCGTCTTGAAGCCGTGGATGTCGGCGTTGGGGCACGGCCACGACTCGGCCTTCGGCCAGAGCTCCGGGTTGGAGGCCTTGATGACGGCCTCGCAGTAGTCGGGGCCGGCCAGCAGGTAGAGGTGCAGCGGGTTGTCGTAGCCCATCTCGGCGGCCTCGGTCATGTTGCGCACGACCGTGCCGAGCGGCGGCGGGCAGATGCCCATCGCGGACTCGATCGCGTACGCCGCCGCGTGGGCGTGCACGCCGCCGCAGACGCCGCAGGCGCGCGAGGACACGAAGATCGCGTCGCGCGGGTCGCGGCCCATGAGGATGACCTCGTATCCGCGGAAGAGCGTCGCCTGGGCGTGCGAGTCGAGGTAGACCCCCTTCTCGAGGTCGGCTGTGACATGCACGGCGAGAGCACCGGCGATGCGCGTCACCGGGTCCATGTTGAGGTCCTTGATGTGACCGTTGCGGGCCACCAGACGCTCGATGCCCTCTCGGCGCTCAACCTCGTTCAGGGCGACGTCCGGCTTGGCGATCGTCACGTCGTACGGGTTGGGGATGCCGCCGCGCAGTGTGGCGGTGCCGTTCGCGTCGAACTCGACCGGGAGGGTTTTGAAACACATCTGCGGGGACTCCGATCGGGGTCAGACGCGGGCGTTGGGGCTGCCGCCGCTGGGGGCCTCGTCGCGCTTGCCCCAGACGTCAGCGTCGTTGCGCGCGGTGTCGCTCGAGCGGCGCATCTTGTCGTAGAACTTGTGACTGACGTCGGCCAATGGCGACGGCCCGGCCTTTTCCTCGAGAAGGCGCTCGGCGTCGCGTGCTGCCGATCCCAGCGCACCTCGCGGTTGAGGTTGTTGTTGCTGAACTTGCGCAGCGGCCGGATGACGCTGCCGACCATGCGCGAGACGGTCGTCGATGCGAGCGAGCCCGGCGGGCGCTTGTAGAACGGCGTGAACTTGTCGGGGAAGCCCGGCATGGTGCAGCCGATGCAGGCGCCACCCGCGTTCATGCACCCGCCGACGTGGTTGATCATGCCGCGCGAGGTGATGTTGCAGTTGACCACTGGGCCCCAGCAGCCGATCTCTACCAGGCACTCGGGGTCGCCGAACTCCTGGGCGAACGCGCCTTCTTCGTAGTAGGCGCCGCGTACGCAGCGCCGGTGGACGGTCTCACCGAACAGCCACGCGGGGCGGCCGAGCTCGTCGAACTCCGGCAGCGGCCCGAAGCCCTGCAGGAAGTACAAGATGGCGGCCACCGTCTCGTTGAAGTTGTCGCCGATCGGCGGGCAGCCGGGCACGTTGACGACGGGCACGCCGAGCACTGAGCGGTAGTCCTTGCCCAGGAAGTCCATGAGGCTCATGGCACCGGTCGGGTTGCCCTCCGCGGCGGGGATGCCGCCCCAGGTCGCGCAGGTTCCGATCGCCATCATCGCGGCGGCGTTGGGCGCGAGCCGGGCGATCCACTCGGTCGCGCTGACGGGCCGCAGCTCGCCCTCGGGACCCCAGGGCTCCTCGCCCTGCGCCGACCAATAGCCGCCGGCACGCCAGGCGGCGACCTCGTCCATGATCGAGCCTTCGAGGATGACGACGTACGGCGCGTCGAGCTCCCCCAGGACCGCCTGCTCGGCCGGCCGCAGGTAGTGCGCGCCAGCCTCCATGTTCAGGACCGGGTGGTGCAGCACCACCTTCGGGATCCCGGGGTGGGCGCCGAGCAGCATGCTCTCCAAGCTGGGTGTCGTCCCGCCGGTGACCGCCACGCTGCACCCGTCACAGCTGGCGCCTGCGAACCAGAAGGCGTGCACCTTGTCCAAGGGGCCGAAGCGCCCAGGGTGGGTCGCCCCCACCACGAGGTCCTCCATCATCGCCCGGGCGGGCATCCCGAAGTCGCCGAAGTACTCGTAGTCGTGGTAGCGGTCAACCGGCCCGAGCGCGTCGAGCAGCTCCTCCGCCGGGGTCTTGTCGACCTGCGTCGGGGTGCGCGTCTGCCGGTCTGCCATCGCTGCTCCCGCGGGGCCAGAGGTGGGCTGCGTCCCGCGCCCTAGGTGCAACGTACACCTAGCGGTCATTCCGGTGTACGGTGCGGCGACTGGAGATCATCGCGGCCCGTGGAGGCCCCGTGAACGGCTGGATCCTGGGTTACCTCATCGGCGCCGTCGTGGTGCTGGTCGTGGTCGTCGTACTGCTGCTGATGATTCGCGGAGCTCGGCAGACCGCCGCAAAGGCCGAGGCGATCCTGGCCGCCCTGCAGGACGCACGGGACGGCACCGCCGGCCTTTGGCAGCTGGAGGCCACCATGAAGACCACCCAGCGCATCTGCGAAGCGGCCGCGGACGCGCGGCGCGCTCTGACACCGGGAGGACCGGCATGAGTGATGAGGGGTACTGGTTCCTGGCGCTGGGACTCGGGCTCGTCGTGGCCGTCGTCGCCGTGGTCCTGCTCGAAACCTTCCTGCGTCAGGTGCACCGGATCGAGCGCGGAGCCGGTCTGGTGTGGCAGGCCGGCAAGGAGGTCGCCCGCAACACGGCGACGACGTGGCTGCTCCCCGCGACCTCCGACCGGCTTAACCGGCTGACCGAGGAGGCGCTGCTGCACGTCGAGCTGCTAAGTCCGGCGCCAGCGACCACCCGGACGCCATCGGGGCCGACGGCGACAGGGAGCTCCAGGCTGGCCCCACGATGACACCACTGCTGATCACGCTCACGATCGTCGAGATCGTCCTCGTACTGGTGGTCCTCGTCTACTACCTGGTGCGCATCGCGGCGTCGCTGCGCCGTACGTCGGCCCTCCTCGGCAAGGTGGCGTTCGGCGTCCGGGCCATCGAGACGCAAACTCAGGTCATCGGGCCGTCGGTGCTCACGGTCAACCAACAGCTCGCTGGCGTCGCGAGCGCGCTTGCCGACCTCACCGGCCTGGCCGACGCTGCAGCCAAATCAGCGCCAGCCGGCCGGGGGCGCTGATCATGGACCAGCTCCACCCGCCCAAGTCGGAGGCGCTGCGCGCCCTCTACTGGCGCAGCGAGATCCTCCAGGTCATGTACTGGCTGAAGGGCGAGGGCCTCGGCGACGTCGTCGACGCGCCGCTGCTCGAGCGCTTTCTCGGCGTCGAGGCGGAGGTCGGGGTCGGCTACCTCGACCGCCTGGTCCTCGACGGCTACCTCGAGCCCGCCCCCGGCGGCTACGTGATGTCGCAGTCGGGGCTCGCGGAGGGCAAGACCGAGTTCGCGCTCAGCTTCGCGGACCTCACCCGTCCCACGCATGGCGAGTGCAGTGCCGACTGCTGGTGCCAGAACTCCGTCGAGGAGGCTCTCGCCTGCGCCGCGGAGCGCGCGCCGGGGTCACCCGGATGATCGGCGGCTCCACCGATGAGGTCCCGGTCGGGCTCCCGCGCAACTACCTGCGGCCGTGCCTGCTCCTGCTGCTGGCCGAGGGGACGTCCCACGGCTACGAGCTGCTCGACCAGGTCAGCGCACTCGGCTATGACCGGGTGGACCCCGGCGGGCTGTACCGCTGCCTGCGCGCGATGGACGAGGAGGGGCTGGTCCACTCGCGGTGGGAGCCGTCCACGTCGGGGCCGGCGCGACGGACGTACGAGCTGACCGCCGAGGGCCGGGAGTGGCTGCACGTCGTCGCCGGCTCGCTGGCGGAGGTCGCGCGCTCGCTCTCCACCTACAGCCGTCGCTACCAGGCGCTCGCCGAGCAGCACGACCTCGTCCGTTGAGGCTCGCCGTCGCCGGCAAGGGCGGGGCGGGCAAGACGACGATCAGCGCCACGCTCGCCCGGCTCGCCGCCCGATCGGGCCGACCGGTCGTCGCGCTGGACGCCGACGCGAACCCCAACCTGTCCGTTGCGCTCGGTGTGGCCCCTGAAGCGGCCGCTCGGTTGGGACCCGTCCCTCCCTCGCTGGTCTCGCGCCGCATCGGAGGGGCCGGCCTCACCAAGCCCATCGACGAGGTGCTGGACCACTACTCCTTGGCCGCTCCAGACGGGGTACGCCTGCTCGGCATGGGAGCACCAGCGCATGCCGACGAGGGGTGCCTGTGCCCGGCGCACGCCGTCGTGTCGTCCGTGCTGGAGGATCTCGGGTCCGCAGATCGCTTCGTCGTCGTGGACATGGAGGCCTCGCCTGAGCACCTGAGCCGGGGCACGGTGCGCCACGTCGACGTGGTCTGCCTGATCGCCGAGCCCTACTACCGCTCGCTCGAGACCGTTCGCCGCATGGCTGCGCTCGTCGCCGAGCTGCCGGTGCCCCGGGTGGCGGTGGTCGCCAACAAGGTTCGTTCCGCGCAGGACGAGATGGCGATCACAGAGTTCTGCGACCGCCACGGCTTTGCCCTCGCAGCGATCGTCCCGTGGAGCGACGAGGTGGTTGCAGCCGACCGCGCACGCGTGCCCGTGGTCGAGTGGCCGCCGGCCCACGCCGTCGTTGCAGCGGTAACGGCACTGGCGGACGAGCTCGACACACCCCTGCGGAGCGTCAACCCGGCCGAGAGACCGCGCAATATGGCCTGACCGGCGCGAAGCCGCTCGCCAGTCCCGGGCGTCCTCGTCGGCGTAGTCGCGGAGGCCGGCGCTTCAGCATCCTGCGCTCTTCGTAATCAACCTGCCACGTTGGGTTACCCTCTCGGAAACCGTGGGCAAGGTGAACAGCGTCTGAACGCGCGTCGACAGGTCGGGGGATCTTGTGCGGGGGCTGTTCTATTCCCACGATGGGCAGGGCCTCGGGCACGTCAGACGGAACCTCGCCATAGCCGATGCCGTGACGCAGCTCAACCCGAGGGCATCCGTGCTCGTGGTGAGCAGCACCGACCACATCGACAGCCTCGTCGTCCCGCCCCGCGTCGACATCCTCAAGCTCCCTGGCCTGCGCAAGCTGAGCAACACGTCGTACGGGGCGCGCCGGCTTTCGCTGACGGCTGGTGAGACGCTGGCGATGCGGTCGGCACTGATCGCCTCAGCGACGCAGTCCTTCGCCCCACAGGTGCTGCTGTCCGACAAGCATCCGCACGGCGCGCACGGCGAGCTGCGCGCCGCGCTAGCCGTGCTGCGAGCGGCCGGTGGACGCGCCGTCCTCGGGCTGCGCGACATCCTCGACGACCCTGCGACCGTGCGCGCCGAGTGGCAGGCGGCGGGCGTCCTGGCGGCCATCGCCGACGACTACGACCGTGTCCTCGTCTACGGCAACCGCAGCGTGCTCGACCCCCCCGAGGTCTACGGCATGACGGCGCCAGTCCGGCGCATGGTGCGCTTCTGCGGTTACGTCGCGAACACGCCGCCGCCCCACGACGGCACATCGCTGCACTCGAGCGACGGCCGCCCCGTGGTGGTTGCGACGGCCGGCGGCGGCGAGGACGGCTATGCGGTCCTCCAAGCCTTCGTCGACGCGTCCCGCGGCGCGCCGTGGCACCCCGTGGTGGTGAGCGGGAGCGACGCGGGTGTCGAGGAGCAGCAGTCGCTGCAGCGGCAGGTCACGCAGCTCGGCGGGACCTACCACCGCCTCGTCCGCAACCTGCCGGTGCACTTCACCGACATCGCGGCGCTGGTGTGCATGGGCGGCTACAACACGACGACCGAAGCGCTGTGCGCCGCCGTGCCGACCGTTCTCGTGCCGCGCGTCGAGCCGCGACAGGAGCAGCTGCTGCGGGCCCGTGCCTTCGCCCGACTCGGCCTCGTACGGACGGTGGAGCCGGCGGAGCTCAGCGGGCCTGCACTGAGTACGGCCATCCACGCCGCACTGGGCGACTCCCGCACTCGGATCGGCCGGCAGGTGAAGCGCTCGCTGGACGTCGGCGGCGCCGAGCGCGCGGCGGCCGAGCTGCTCGCGGTCGCCACGCCGAGACGTGCCGGCATCCGGAGCGGCGCAGGCCCGGAGCTCCCCACGGAGCGCGTCGATGTCGCCGTCTGACCAGGTGCGCGTGGGCTACGTCCTGAAAATGTATCCGCGGTTCTCCGAGACCTTCATCGTCAACGAGGTGCTGGCGGCCGAGGCGGCGGGAACGCAGGTCGAGATCTTCTCACTGCGCCCTCCTTCCGACGGTCGTTTTCACGAGTCGCTCGCGCAGGTCAAGGCGCCGGTGAGCTACCTGCGCCACTCCGGGCTCGGGGCCGGCGCCGTCTGGGCTTCGCTGGCCGGAGCGCGCGAGGACCTGCCCCCACTGGGCGACTGCCTCGACGAGCTGCTCGAGGTCCCCGTCGAAGACGCGGTGCAGGCGATCGAGCTGGCCCGTCTGGTGCGCGCACGCGGGATCACGCACCTGCACGCCCACTTCGCCTCGGTCGCGACCACGGTGGCCCGGCTCGCCTCGCTGCTTACCGGCGTGCCGTTCAGCTTCACCGCGCATGCCAAGGACATCTTTCACGAGTCCGTCGACGTCGCCGACGTCGCGCGCAAGCTCACCGACGCCTCGGCCGTCGTGACCGTTAGCGACTACAACCTCGCCTTCCTTCGCGATGCGTACGGCGAGGCCGCCCACGTCGTCACGCGGGTCTACAACGGCCTCGACCTCGACCGGTTCACCTACTCGTCGCCCGCGGACCGCCCACCCGTCATCGCCGCGGTCGGCAGACTGGTCGAGAAAAAAGGATTCGACGACCTGGTGGACGCCGTCGGGCTGCTCGTGGCCGACGGCCGGGCTCTACACGTCGACTTGGTCGGCACCGGACCGCTCGAGCCCGAGCTGCGCGGGCAGATCCGGGCGCGAAGCCTGCAAGACGTCGTCCGCATGCCGGGGGCGCTGCCCCAGGGTCAGGTGCGCGAGGTGGTGTCACGCGCCGCCGTCCTCGCGGCTCCGTGCGTTGTCGGCAGCGACGGCAACCGCGACGGTCTGCCGACCGTATTGCTCGAAGCGATGGCCCTCGGGACCCCGTGCGTCGCCACGCCGGTCACCGGCATCCCCGAGGTCGTCCGGGACGGACAGACAGGTCTGCTCGTGCCCGAGTCGAGTCCCGCTGCGCTCGCGTACGCACTCGGCCGGCTGCTCGACGACGCGGCGCTTCGCGTACGGCTCGCCGAGCAGGCGCGTGCCCTGGTGGAGAAGGAGTTCGACGTCGTACGCGCTGCCGCGGCGCTGCAACGCCTGTTCGGCCGCGTGGCGCCGCAGCTGGTGAGTGCGCACGTCGCAGAGGGATCACCGGCGCTCAGCGGCTCGGGAGCGAGCAGATGAGGGTCGCCTACGTGTGCGGCGACCCTGGGGTCCCAGTGTTCGGCAGCAAGGGCGCGTCGGTGCACGTCCAGGCTGTGCTCCGGGTGCTCGTCGCACGCGGAGCCGAGGTGCACGTGCTTGCACCCCGCATGGGCGGCCCCGCACCTGACGATCTCCGGAAGCTCCGCCTACACGCCCTCCCGCAGATACCCAAGGGCGGCCCTGCCGAGCGCGAGCAGGCAGCCAGGGACAGCGACAGCGCCGTGCCAGCGATCCTGAGTGAACTCGCCGCGACCGTGCCGCTCGACCTCGTCTACGAGCGCTACTCGCTGTGGGGACGCAGCGCGACAGCGTGGGCCGCCGGAATGCGGGTGCCGTGCGTGCTCGAGGTCAACGCGCCGCTCGTCGACGAGCAGGCGGCTCACCGCACCCTCGTCGGCCGCCCGGCCGCAGAGGAAGTCGCCGTCGCGGCGTTGTCAGCGGCCACCGCGTCGGTGTGCGTGAGCGACGAGGTCGCCGTGTGGGCCCGTACGCGGTCGCAGCGTCCTGACCGGGTGCATGTGGTGGCCAACGGGGTAGACGTCGCCAACATCACTCCCTCCCCCGTGCCGGTAGCCCCCTCCGGTGCTCGACCGATCACGATCGGCTTCGTCGGCACGCTCAAGCCCTGGCACGGCGTCGAGACGCTCGTCGACGCGCTCGCCCAGTTGGACGGCGCCGACCCGGGCGGTCATCGCCTGCTACTTGTGGGCGACGGCCCCGAAGCGCCGGCCCTGCGCGCCCGCGCAGCCGACCTCGGGGTTGCCCACCACGTCGAGTTCGCCGGTGTCGTCGCGCCCGCCGACGTGCCCGCGCAGCTGCATCGCATGGACATCGCGGTAGCCCCGTATCCGGCGCTGAAGCCCTTCTACTTCTCGCCCTTGAAGGTCTATGAGTACCTCGCTGCCGGCCTCCCGGTCGTGGCCAGCCGGGTCGGACAGGTCCGCCGTGCGCTCGACGACGGGCGGCTCGGCGTCCTCGTAGAGCCGGGCAGCAGCGCCGCGCTCGCCACAGCGATCGCGGCCTTGAGCGCGGATGCGGACCGCCGGAGCAAGCTGCGCTCGGCCGCGCGGGCGGCCGCCGTGCAACAGCACAGCTGGGACAGCGTTGTGGACCGCGTGCTGTCGTTGGTCGCTCAGGAGCTCGACTGGTCGAGGGTGGCCGTCTGATGGCCGCACAGGCGACGCTGCGTGAGGCCGCTCCCGGACTCCGGCGGACCGTGCGCAGGTTCCGTCCGCACCTGCGCCAGCAGCGCCGGTTGCTGCTCGGCGGCACCGTCGCACTGTTCGCTGAGGTGGCGCTGCGGCTGCTCGAGCCTTGGCCATTGAAGTACGTGCTCGACGCCGTCATCGCCGCTGCCGGAGCCGACCTGCGCGTCGCACAGCCGGCCGCGCTCGGGACGGTGATCGTCGTCGCGACGGTTGTCCTGGTCGCCGTGGTGGCCCTGCGGGCGCTCGCGTCGTACGTCATGACGGTGCTGTTCGCGCTGGCGGGCAACCGGGTGCTGACCCGGGTGCGGGCCGAGTTGTACGGACACCTGCACACCCTGTCGATGTCGTTCCACGACAAAGCTCCCACAGGCGACCTTGTGACCCGGGTGACCGGCGATGTCGGGCGGCTGCAGGAGGTCACGGTGACCGCCGCCCTGCCACTGGTCGGCAACGTCGTGACCCTCGCCGGGATGCTCGCCGTCGTCGCGGTGCTCGACTGGCAGCTCGCGCTGCTCGTCCTGCTGATTGTTCCTGCCTTCCTGGTCACCAGCGTCCGGCTCACCCGCCGGATCTCGAGCGTGTCACGCAGCCAGCGCGAGGCCGAGGGCGCGCTGGCCGCTCTCGCCACCGAGTCGCTCGGCTCGATGCAGGTGGTGCAGGCGTACTCGCTGGAGGAGCGGATGCAGCGCCGCTTCGGCGGCAGCAACGCCAAGAGCCTCAAGGACGGGGTGAAGGCCAAGAAGCTGTCGGCCGGGCTCGAGCGCAAGACCGACGTCCTCGTCGGGCTCGCGACCGCGCTCGTGCTGTACGTCGGCGCGCGACGCGTCCTTGCCGGTGCCCTGACACCGGGCGAGCTGGTCGTCTTCCTCACCTACCTCAAGACCGGTCTCAAGCCGGTACGCGACCTCGCCAAGTACACCGGCCGGCTGGCGAAGGCCGGTGCATCCGGGGAGCGCATCGTCGACATCCTCGACATGCGGCCTGACATCGTCGATCACAGGTGGGCGCGGCCGGCGCCGCCGCTGCGGGGTGACGTCCGCTTCGAGGGCGTGTGGCTGTCCTACTCCCCCGGCCAGCCGGTGCTGCGCGGCCTGGACCTCAGCGTCCGGCCCGGTGAGCGGGTCGCCGTAGTCGGCACGTCGGGCGCCGGCAAGTCGACGCTGGTGTCACTGCTCACCCGACTACGCGACCCCGAGCAGGGACGCGTGCTCCTCGACGGCCACGACATCCGGGACCTCACCGTCGCCTCCGTGCGCCGCCAGGTCTCCATCGTCTTGCAGGAGAGCGTGCTGTTTGCCGGCACGCTGCGCGACAACATCACGTCTGGCCGTCCGGACGCGACCGATGACGAGGTCGAGGCGGCCGCTCGGCTCGCTGCGGCCGCCGACTTCATCGACCGCCTTCCCGGTGGGTACGACACCGTGGTCGGCGAGCGCGGCGCAACCCTGTCGGGAGGTGAGCGACAGCGCATCGCGATCGCGCGCGCGGCGATCCGCAACGCCCCAATCGTCGTCCTCGACGAGGCGCTCACCGGTCTTGACGATGACACCGAGCGGGAGGTCGTCGCTGCGCTGCGGCGGCTCACCGAGGGCCGGACAACCTTCATCATCACGCACGACCTGCAGGCGGCGAGCGACGCCGACCGCATGGTGACGCTGGAGGGTGGCGTCATCGTCGCCGACCAGCTGCTGCGCGGCGGCCGGCGGGTCCCCGTGCGCCACCCGCGTACGCGCGAGGTCTCACATGCTGTCTCCGGCTGACGCCGAGCTGGTGCGGCGCGACCCCGCCGTGCCCGGCCTTGGCGTGCTGCTCGACGACGATGCTGTCCGGCAATTCGTCGGTGCGCCTGTCGTGCGCCGTTACTTGCGTTACAAGCCGGGCACCAGCTGCGTGCTCGGTGCAACGGCCGAGCTGGACAGCCGTGTTCTCGACATCTTCCTCACTGCATACGACGGTGTGGGTGCCGTCAAGGTCGAGAAGATGTCCGACGAGGCGCCACCCGGATCGATGCTCGCCAGCGAGGCGGCCCGTGGGCTCGCCGCCGCCACCGCCGCGGCCGACCGTGACCTCCCCTTCCTCGCGGTGCTCGACGACCCGCGGCGCCGGCGTCGAGCGCTGCGACAGCTGATGCCCGACCTGCGCCACGTTCGGTCGGCCCGGCTGTCGACCTTGAGCTACAAGCCGATGCGCCGCTGGGTCGGCCTGCTGCAGCCCATCAAGGGCCCCGCGGTCGTGCTGCGCGCCTACCGGCCCGCGGATGCCGCACGCGCCGCGGCCGCGGTGCGCGGGCTGGCGAAGGGAGCGCCTCGCACGCCCCACCTGCTGGCCGACGACCCGGCGCTCGGCGTCCTCGCTGTCGAATACCTGCCGGGGCGCACTCTCGACGAGATGCTGGAGCACGGGGCGGCATCTGCAACCGTGCTCGCCGACTCCGGTCGGGCGCTGGCCGCGCTGCACCAGCGGTCGGTGGCCGGTCTGCCGGTGCACGCCCCCGGCGCAGCGGCGGCCGCGGTGCGCGCCGCGGCGCAGCAGGTCGGCGTCGTTTTGCCCGAGCTGGCGCGCGCAGCCACGCAACTCGGAAACGACGTGGCCGGGCGCCTAGCACGGCTGCCTGTCGAGCCGGCGGTGGTGGTCCACGGCGACTTCTCCACTGACCAGGTCGTCGTGACGGGGACGGACTCCGCTGACCGGCGTGACCGTGTCGCGCTGCTGGATCTCGACCGGGCTGCACAAGGCGACGCAGCTACTGACCTGGCCAGCTTGTTCGCAGCTCTCGTCGCGGGCGACGTCATCCGCGGCGGACGCGGCGGCCCGCCTCCACACGAGGTGCTGCAGCGGGTCCGCGAAGGCTACGTGACCGAGCGCAGCGTGCCCGCACCGGAGGCCGTCACGGTTCACGCCGCCGCGCTGCTCCTGCGCCGGGTCGTCGAGCCGTTCCGGCAGTGCGCGCCGCAGTGGACTCGTCGAGCGAGTGCGCTCTTCGACGCCGCCGTCGAGGTCGGCACCCTCGGCGTCGAGGCACCGCTCACGCTGCGCGCCGGTCCACCGCCCATGGGTCCGCGGGCTCGCGCGGGACCTACCGACGTCGACCCGTTGGCTGTCTCACCCGCCGACCTGCTCGCCAACCTGCTCGGCGAGCCACTGACCGTTGAGCTCCTCAAGGACAAGCCCGGCCGCCGCCGTACGAGTCGCGCCACCGGTCCGGCCGGGACGGCGATCGTCAAGGTGTACGCCTCTGACCGCGCGCCGGTCGTTGCCGCTCGGGTCGGCGCTGTCCACCACAAGGCGGCCGAGCCGGTCCTGCCGCGCGTGCTGCTTTGCGACGAGGCGCGGCACGTCGTGGTGCTGACGGACGTGCCGGGAGTCCCGTACAGCGAGGCGCTGCTCGCCGGTGACCAGGCGGCGTCCGCGCGCGTGGGGCGGGCGCTCGGTGCCTGGCACGCCGCCCACCGCGGTCGGGTCCCCGCCGAGCTGCGCGCCCACACCGTCGACCGCGAGATCGCCACCCTGCTGCAACGGGCGGCGTCTGCTCCGGCTGCCATCGGCGATGCCGTACGACGCGCCGTGCCCTCCCTGAGCGAGCCGTGGAAGGCAGTGACGGTCGTGCACCGCGACCTGTACGAAAAGCAGATAGTGCTGGGTGGGCGAGTCGGTCTGCTCGACCTCGACGACGCCGCTGCGGGACCGGCCGAGCTCGACCTGGGCAACCTGCTTGCTCACCTGCGTCTGTTGTCGCGGCGCAGCGGGCTTGACCTCACTGGGGCAGTGGCGACCCTGCTGGCCGGCTACGCCGACGTCGCGCCGGTCGATTCGCCACTGCTGCGTCGCTGTGAGGCGCTGAGCCGGCTGCGCCTGGCGTGCCTGCACCGCGATGAGTCGCTCCTCGACGCCGCCGGCGACCTATTCATCGGGATGTAAGCCCCACTTACGCTGGCGCTATCAGGGCTATCGACAGGCGTGTGGGCCGGCCGTTTCGAGCGAGGCCTGGTCCGGATCAGCACCGTGACGCGGTTGGAGGTGGGCTACTCCGCGAAATCGGGGCCGATCTCCGCTCTGCCGTACGTCGACCACCCCTCGCGTCGATGCCGGTCGAGTACCAAACCCCGGCGATCGACGATCGCGCCATCGAGGTACAGACGCTGCTCGCCGACCTTGGGCGCCATCGCGCACCCTCGGTCCCCGACCTCATCGCCGCCCCCACGGCAGAGCTGGCCGGGCTCACTGTCGTGCATTTCGACAAGGACTTCGGCCTCATCGCCGAGGTCACCGGACAGCCGACAGAACACCTCGCCGTCGCCTGATCCGTCCTGCCCGTCGGCGAGCGGCTGGACGCGGCTGTCTCGGCACTGGCAGCCCGTCGAGCTGCGGACCACATGCGGACTAGCCCCGTACCGACGCCGACTCGGTCCTTCTCGGCCCGCTCCGAGCCTCAGAAGGGCGCGGACTTGGGGTCATGCCTGGAGCCGCCTGTGGTGTCTTCCATCAGGACATCGGCGACAGGTCTCTCAGGACATCGGCGACAGGTCTCTCAGGACATCCGATGCGTCTCTCAGAACATGGGGGCGCATCTAGGATGTCGAAGGCGCGCCTGCTGACTTATCGTCGAGCACCAGACCCCCGCCGAGGTCCGCCCGCTACGGCGTGCAGTAGTCCCCTACCATCGTTTTCCGTCACTTCGTCGTGCTCCTGTGCCGGGCCTGGTGTGCCCCGAGGGGGCGCGCGGGGCCACCATCGGCACTCCTCGCCTCCGTCGAGCCGAAGAAGCCGATCTGCGGTTCGCTGCCTGCTGCAGGTGACTTCACCCACTACCATGACGACGGACGCTGGCTGCCGGGTTACGCCCGCGGGTGGCGCGGCGCGAGAGTGTTCCGCGCCCGCTGCCACCTTCAGCGGAACCGCAGCCCAGCACGGCTTGCCTACGGCGACCCGCCCGTGGCGCTGGTGACGTTCACGAGCTGCGGCGTCGGATAGAAGCGTGCGGCGGACGCTTCCAGCAGCGGGGGCTGACGTTGGCAGGGTGCCGGAGAGTACAACCACCAACGACGCGCGACTACGCGGTCGCCGCAGCGCAACCGCGCCGGCGACACCCACGACCGTGACGAGCAACTACCGGACTTGCCACTGCATCACATCGGCATCGGCCGCGCCGGAGGCTGCTCGTCCAAGACCTCCACGTCCGCGTCATCAACGCCCACCGCCTCGGCGAACATCGACCCCACCCGCGACTACATCAGAGCACCCAAGGGACGCGACCATGCGGCGAACACACACCGTGTCGCCTGCGCGGCGGCCGCATTACGAGTGCTCGCCTTCACCGCACCGATGCGCCAGCGATCTACCTGGCCGCTCAGTAGTCCCCATCGTTTTCCGTCACTTCTCGTGCTCCTGTGCCGCTGGCGCGGACGACCTGCGTGGCACGAGCTTCGACGGCCGATGACGACGGACGCTGGCTGCCTCGCCGCGCGCCGCGACGTGCGTTGCGCGCCCTGGCGCTGGTGACACGGATAGGCGTCGCGGACGGCAGCGGGGGCAGCGGCAGAACCTGAACGACGCGCGACTTCTGCCGCAGCGCAAGCAAGCAACTCCGGACTTGCGCTGCTGGGCGCCGGAGGGACCGCGACGTCCTCTACGGCATGGGCCCAACGGGGGACGCCAGGAGAACACACCGTGGCCTGCGCGGCGGCCGCATTCGCCTTCACCGCACCGGCGGCGACCGAGCTGACGACAGCCTTCGACGGCGATGAGATGCGGCGGTCCAGGTGACAACGACTTCTGCGTGATCGACGGCGGCGGCAGCGCGACGTCCTCTACGCGGGCCCAACGGGCCCAGAGAGGACATATTGTTCGGCCGAGACGGTGACGACAGCCTGTACGGCGGTCCAGACGGCGCCGGCGGCAGCAGGCGGGGCGGACCCCGAGTTGACGGCGCCGGCTTGGCAGGCGGGGCGGACAAGTTGCTGCTCGGTCGGGGGCGGGACTTCGTGTTCGTCAAGAACGACGAACAACGCGACCTGATCCGCTGCGGCGCCGGCCGAGACAGGGTCCTCTACTTCAACCGTCTGGATCCGCTCGACCAGCTGGTCAACTGCGAGGTGATTCGGGTCGAGAACGAAGAGCCGGGCCAGGCCGTTGCTCAGCGGCTGACCGCCGCGCATGCGGCAGACTGGCGCCGCGGGGGTTGAGGGTTGACGCGCGCCCGAGCCGCTTCTCCCTCGGTTACCGGGCCGGGGTCCAGGCGCTACTCGTCGCACAGCCGGCGTCCAGCCCGCTCCGCCCACTCCTCGATGGCCTTGCGCTCCCAGATATGCCCAGCGGCGAGGACGGCGGCAGGTCGGGGGAAGTCAGGACGGTTGACGATCTGGTGTACCCGTTGGCGACTAACCCCTAGCAGCTCGGCGATCTCGGCCGCCCCGACAAGGTGATGCACGGGCGCGGAACGTAGCCGTGTAGCCACTTGACGACCGCCAACCCCTCCCACCAAGATACCAGCTTCCCCTAGACGACCCCCTAGGGGTGAGGCAGTGACTCACCAAGCGATTGCAGCGCCCGGTGGGTCCAGGGATCCGATGGAGCGACCCCCGTGGGAACAAGCATGCCCGAAAGCGCCGTAAACCGCACAGATCAGCCGCCCATGCGGTTCGAGGACAACGCCGAGGTCAGCGTCGAGGCGTCTCAGCGTGACGCGCGCAGGCCGCCCGTCTGGCAGATCGACCAGTGTCCTGCCTGGTGCCTCGGCGATCACCGCGACGATGAACTGCCCGCCGACCGCATGCACTACAGCAGAGAGTACCGGATCCGCCTGCCACTCGAGCCCGCGGCGCAGGTGCTCTCCTCGGAGGGCGAACGGTGGGAAATGGACTACCTCACCACGTACGTCGAGCAGCACCCCGAGTGGGCCGCCCCTGTCGTCCTTCTGGGCCGTGGTGAGGCCGCTGGGGCCCGGCTGAGACTGGACGACGTCGGTGCCCTGGCCACGATGTTGGAGGGAATGGAGCGCATCGGCAGGGCAGAGGAGGAGGCCAGCCCGCCTGCGGAGTCTGAGGAAGAGGGCGCTACCCCGGACGGCGGACCAGGCGGAGCGCCCGCGCGGCCCCACCGCGGCGCTCGACCACACCGCCAGTGGGCCGGTACCTGCCCCAGCTGGTGCGACAACGGGACGCCTGAACACCCCTGCCGCGGGGAGCACATTCGCCACAGCAGCACCGACCCAATCCGCCCTCATCGGTGACCCGAGCGTGACGGACTGGGGAGCCGTCCTCCCGACGATCGCGGTGGCGCCGACTCATTCCGAACTGGACGAGGAGCCGGGGGGGGTCGCCCTGCACATCAACGGGAACGAGCACAATGTGTCGATCGGGCTGCTGCCGTCGCACGCGCGGACGCTCATCGCGCAGGTGCAGGCCGCGCTCGACATGCTCGAGCGGGGCTAGGCGCGGGGGTTCAGCGCGACCGCGTAGCGCTTCGCCTCGTCCCCGATGACGCCGTGGGTCCAGGCCCGGTAGTAGAGCTCGTGCCAGCGGTCGAGTGAGTCGGCCAGTGCGCGGTTGATCCGCTGTCGCCCCTTGTCGAAACCGGGCCCGGACAGATCAGCGACGATGCCCTCGCTGTCGGGGTCCGCCGCTATGGCTACGTCTTCAACCTTCCGCCACAGGTGCTCGGGCGCCGGCTCGGGCTGCGTCGCGTCGGCGAGCACGTCGAGGTTGTAGAACCGGCCGGTGTCCGCGTAGCGCTCCAGGACCTGCAGCACCAGGAACAGCTTCCGGTCTTGCTCGACCCCGTGGAGGAGCTCCTGGAGGTAGGGCGCCGTGATCCGGCGATGGAAGATGGCACAGCACTGCACGTCGAGGTCGGCGACGCGGTGCCCATACCCCCGCATGACGCGGACCTCAGGCCATGAGCCGGTCTCGTCTCAGGCGTTCAGTCCGACAGTGAGCTTGAGCATCTTCTCCGCTGCCGTCGACAGCACCGCCAGCAGCGAGGCGGCGTCGCGGCTGAAGAACCGGTAGTTGCGCAGCAACTCGGTGCCGTGCTGTAGCAGGCGCCTGGCGTCAGCGGCCTCCCCGTCGAGCGCGAAAGCCCAGCGTCGATCGGCGTGTCTTCGTTGCGCCTCACTCATTCCCGGTACGTCGCCCCGGCGTCGTGACGCCGTTGCCTTCTGATGTCAGCGGATGACCTCGACATCGATGCCGTCTAGGGGCAGCTCTGACCATTCCCGCTCGGCGGTGACCGCTGTCCGCTCAAGCCGGTGGGCCAACGCGAGACAGCAACGGTCCGCGAGGGACAGGCCCCGCGCTTTCGTCGCCGGGTACAGGTCGGCGGCGACGGCCGCGTCCCGCTCGGTGAAGGCCTCCACGGACACCCCGAGCGCCTGCAGGCCGCTGGCGACTGTCGCCGCGTCGGCGCCGTAGTGGTTGATCTTTTGTCGGACCTCGGACCAGTTGACCGCGGACACCACAGCACCTGCGTCGAGCAGCGCGGCGACGCGCCCAGCGCCCGACTCTCGTTGGGTGAGGGCGAGCAGCGCCGACGCGTCCAGCACCACGCTCACCGGCGATCCGCCCCGGCATGCCAACCCGCTCGTCCCGGGACCTGCAAGTGCATCAGCGGATCAATCATCGAATCACGCACCACAGTGACTGTCTCCACCACCGGGCCACGCTCCACCGGGCCACGCTCAACCGGGTCACGCCCCACCACAGTGACCGTCTCCACCGCACCCCCTGGGGTGTCCGGTCCTGCCTCCAGCTCCGCTTCCTGCTCTCGCGACGCTTCCTGCCGCTCCGCTAGCTGCTGGCGCGCGCGGTCCCCTGGGCTGCCCTCGACCGCTTCCAGTACCGCTTCCCGCCGGCGATCGGCGTGCAGTTCGGCCGCGAGGCTCACGCCGGCCGGGACGTGTGCGGCCACCTCGTCCTGGATGCGGGCGAGCAGATGCGCGCGGTCCTCGAACACGAGGCGGCCGCGCTCGACGTAGACCACGAGCGTCGAGCCGGGGGTGATGCCGAGTTCGCGGCGTAGCTCCGACGGGATAACCACGCGGCCCTGGGCGTTGACAGTGAGGACGTTCTGTGCCACGGCCCGACATTACCTGACACAGCCTTGCCCCGCGCCGGTCCACCCAACTTCAGCACCGACCCACGAGACGAGCCGTTGTAGGCGCGGCGCTTGACTGTTGGACAGGGTAGGGGACAAAATGACCCCCGTAATCTTGGCGCGAGCGCGAGCAAGGCGTTCGGCGAGGGGACACTGGAGGGGCCCCATGACGACCCATGACCGCGAGTACCTGGTCAGCCATCCCTGGATCACCTTCGACGCCGACAAGCAACTTCGACAAGCCCCGCCCCAACTGTGGCAACTAGTTGGGGGCGCGGTCGCCCTGATCGAGGTCCTGGCCGACACTCCGACGCTCCCCGAGTACGCCAGCAAGATGCGCGAGGTCTACCTCGCCCGTGGCGCGCTCGCGACCACCGCGATCGAGGGCAACACCTTGACGGAGGCAGAGGTGCTGCAGCTGCTCGAGGGGCAGCTTCGGCTTCCTCCCTCCAAGGAGTACCTGGCGGTTGAGGTCGACAACATGATCGACGCATTCAACGAGATCATGCCGGATGTCGACGGCGGGATCATCTACCTACCGCTGACCTCTGAGCGGATCAAGGACATGAACCGGCAGGTGCTCAAGGGTCTAGACCTCGAGCCGGGCGTCGTGCCCGGCGAAATCTCCGAGAAAGGGGTGGTCGTCGGCCCTTACCGCGGCGCGCCGCGGCGTGACTGCGACTACTTGCTCGACAGGCTCTGCGAATGGCTGGAGCATGGCGTGCCCTCCTCCGGCCAAGACACCATCAGCACAGCGATCCTGCGCGCCATCCTCGCTCATCTGTACCTTGCGTGGATCCACCCCTTCGGGGACGGCAACGGACGCACCGCACGTCTCGTGGAGTTTCAGATACTCGCCGTCGGCGGAGTGCCCGCGCCTGCCGCTCATCTGCTCAGCAACCACTTCAATGACACTCGCACCGAGTACTACCGACAGCTGGCTGTCGCGTCACGCTCAGGTGGCAACGTAGTCCCCTTCCTCGTCTACGCGCTCCAGGGCCTTTACGATGGCGTCAACGGGCAACTGGATACAATCCGAGGGCAGACCGAAGAATTGGTCTGGAGGCGTCTTGTCGACATGGCTATTCCCGGCGACGGGGATGTTGTAGCACGGAAACGCAGACTCGCAGTGGCGTTGTACCGCGCACGACGCGTTGTCCAAACCAAAGAGATGCCCACGCTGAACGCCAAGATGCAAGCCGCCTACCTGACGAGAACCTCGAAGACGCTCACCCGCGACATTCACGCCCTCCAGGAGAAGGGCCTCATCATCCAAGTCAGTCGAGGCAATTATCGCGTGGCACTGGACCTAATCATGGGCCTGCTGCCACCACGAGCGCCGCTGGCATAGCTAACGTGGAATCACCAGTCACCGCACGTGCGGCGATTGCGGCAGAGGTCATGGAGAGCCTCGCCACGGCCTTCGGCCCTCCGGACGACCCGGGACAGCCCGGCTGGCTCACTGCTGCGGTGCCGGCCCTTTTCCTGCACTGGGTGCTCACGCTGCTCTGAACGTCGCGTCCGTTCGGCGTACCGGCTCATGGCCAAGTAGGGCTGCAAGGAGCCGAGGCTGTGCGCGCCTACGCTCCTCGCATGGACGATGACCTTCGCCGCCGGTTGGAGTTCGCCCTTGAGGAGACCCGCCGAGCGAAGGATGCCAACGACTCCCTGATCCGCATCCACAGCCTCCCCAAGGGAGGCAACCCAGAGATGCAGTACCTCGCAGGCATCCAGGAGATGGTCTTGGAGCACATCATCGACTTCGCGGAGCATCTGCTCCGTGGGCCGAGCGAGGATGAGCCGCCGCCGACGCAGTGAGTTAGCGCCGGGCGACGATCATCTGCCGGCCCTCGCCACCGCGGAGCGCACTCGACGGTTCAGTGCGCGGGCGGCCTCGTCGGCGTCGCGGGCGTGCATCTCCTTGATGTAGACATTCGCGCCGCCGTCGCCGGAGGCGACGAGCTGGCCGACATCAACGGTCCGCGGCCTGCGCGGTGCGCGACCTGCGGCCATGACCCGCTCGGCCTGCCGCGGCGCCGCGAGGATCCGGTCGGCCTGTCGTGGGGCGGCCATCGCACGCCCAGTGGGTTGGGGGACCGCCAGGGCGGCGCCGGCGTTCTGCGCGATCCGGGCCAGCTCGTCCTGCAGCCGGTTGATCTTCAGGATCGTCCCGGACTGCAGCAGCGAGCGACCCAGCCGCGTCGACTCCACCGACGGGCCACCCTCGATGATCTGGGACAGCACCGGGCCGCGCAGCCCGGCGCGGATGAGCCGCTTCACCACGGTCGACCAGCGCCGCGCCACCTGGATCACCGAGCGCAGCGACCTCACCAGGCCGGTGGCGCCGCCCACGTTGCTGATGTCCACCAGGTCGAGCACGGACTGCCTCACGGTGCGCGCCCGCTCCAGCGCCTCCCGCTGCGCCTCGGCGTAGGCGTCCGCCGCCCGCTGCGCCGCGTCCCGGGCGCGATCGGCCTGCCGCCGCTGCTCCTCGTAGTCCTTGGTACGGGTACGGACCAGCTTGTTGATCTCACGCTCGGTGGCGTGCTGGTCCCGCAGCCGATCCCGGATGCGTTCGATGCGGGTCTGGATGCGCTCCCGCAGCTCCTCACGTAGCCGCGCGACCCGCTCAACGTTGGGGTCGCTGCGGCGGTCCCTGTCCTTGGCCTTCGCCCGCTCCGCGGCGATCTCCCGCTCCAAGTCGCGGACCGTCGCCAGCTTCGCCAGCTCCCCTTGCGCGTCGATCAGGGTGCGCTCGGTGCGGCCGATGCGCTTGGCGACGTCGCGAGCCCGCCGCTCCGCCGCGGTGAGCCGTTCCCGCGCGGCGAGCGCCTCCTCGAGCTGGCGGCGGTACGCGGCGAGGGCTTGGCCGTAGCGGTCCTTCAGCTGCTGCGGCGTCGGTCCGGTGCGGGCGAGCCGGTCGCGCAGGAAGCCGGCGTTGATGGGCGCTGCTGAACCGCCGACGAGGACCCGGTCGATGAGCCGGCGCAGGTTCGCCCACTGGTCGGCGGTGAGAACCGCCTCCGGCTTGCCGGACTTGTTGACGGCGATCTTCCCCGCGCGGAGGATGCCGCCGGAGTCGAAGATGCCGCCGAACAGGTCACCGACCTTGTCCGTCAGCCCCGACACGGCGCCGGTGACCTTGTCCTGCAGCCACCCCTTGAGCCCACCGATGACGTGCTCACCGATGCCGGCGGAGACAGTGGACGAGACCCGCTACCTCGTCACCCCCGAGGTGTTCCTCCCGCTTCCCCAGGCACGCGCCTGGATACGTGGCGATCACGCGCCCGGGGAGGTCGATCCCCGGCGCTACTACTCAGAGGTCCCCCGCGAGGACTTCGAATGGGAGGGGCGGCTGCGGCCCCCGTCTGAGGAACAGGTCCAACGACGCGGCGAGCAAATGGAGGCGCATCGGAAGCTCACGGACCAGCTCTTTCCACCCGGGACCCAGGCAACAGGACGGAAGGACCGCAGTCGTGGCGAGCGTTGACAAGCGGGTCCGCGACGGCCGTACGACGTGGGTGGCGCGGTGGCGTGACCCGGACGGACCGGGAGCTACGTCGACCCGGCCGCGGGCCGGGCCACCGTGGGCGATGTCGCCGCGCGGTGGATGGCGACCCGGGTCCACCTGAAGCCGACGACGGTCGCCTCCTACGAGGCTGCGCTGCGCTCGCGGGTGCTGCCGCGCTGGGGGTCGGTGCCGGTCGCCCGGGTCACCCACGGCGACGTGGCCGCGTGGGTGGCAGAGCTGCGCGCTGAGGGCTTGTCGGCGGGCCGCGTTCGGTACTGCTTCGCGGTGTTGCGCATGGTGCTAGACGCCGCGATCCGCGATGGCCGGCTGGCTCGCAACCCCGCTGCAGGGGTCGAGCTGCCGCGGCTCGCAGAGACAGAACGGCGGTACCTGACCCACGGGCAGGTGAGCGCGCTGGCGGAGGCGTGCGGGCCGTATCGGGCGCTGGTGCTGACCCTCGCGTACACCGGCCTGCGCTGGGGCGAGGCCGCGGCGCTCCGGGTGCGCCGGGTGGACCCGCTTCGCGGTCGGATCGCCGTGGTCGAGGCCATGACCGAGGTCCACGGCCGGGCCGTGTTCGGGACGCCGAAGACGCACGCGCACCGCTCGGTGCCGGTCCCCCGCTTCCTGCGGAACGAGCTGGCAGCGGCGATGGCCGGCAAGGAACCGGAAGACCTGGTGTTCACCTCGGCCCGCGGCGCGGTGCTGAGGGTGGGCAACGTGCGGCGCCGCGGGTTCGACGCCGGGGCGCACAGCGTCGGCCTGGACGGGCTGCGTCCGCACGAGCTGAGGCACACCGCAGCCAGTCTCGCCATCGCGTCCGGCGCGAACGTGAAGGCGGTCCAGCGGATGCTCGGGCACGCCAGCGCGACCCTCACCTGGGACCGCTACGGGCACCTGTATGAGGACGACCTGGACGCCGTCGCCGAGCGGCTGGATGCCGCGGCTGCTCATCCTGGTGTGCCCCGAGTGTGCCCCGAGGGCCGGGTCGTGCCGCTCACGCAACGTGAGACAGGCACCTGACCTTCGCTTTCGTACGAGCCGCCTGTGGTGTCTTCCATCAGGACATCGGCGACAGGTCTCTCAGGTGATCGGCGACATGGGGGCTGGCGTGATGCTCGAGGATGTCGAAGGCGCGCCTTGTTCTGACTGCCCTGATCGTCGAGCACCAGACCCCCGCCGAGGTGGCCGCCCGCTACGGCGTGCACCGGGCCTGGGTGTACAAGCTGAAGGCCCGCTACCAGGCTGAGGGGGGAGGCGGCGTTCGAACCGCGGTCCCGACGCCCCCACAGCTCACCGAACGCGACCCCGGACGCGGTCGTCGAGCTGATCGTGGCCCTGCGCAAGGAACTGGCCGGGCAGGGCCTGGACGCCGGCCCGGACACCATTGCCTGGCACCTCGAGCACCACCACCAGCGGGTCGTGTCGTTGGCCACCATCGCCCGCCACTTGAGCCGCCTCGGCCTCGTCGCTCCCGAGCCGAAGAAGCGACCTAAGTCTTCCTATCTGCGGTTCGAGGCCGAGCAGCCGAACCAGTGCTGGCAGTCCGACTTCACCCACTACCGGCTCACCCGCCCCGACGCCAGCCCCGGCCGGGACTGCGAGATCATCACCTGGCTCGATGACCACGCCCGCTTCGCGCTGCACGTCAGCGCGCACGCCCGGATCACCGCCGCGATCGTGCTCGCCACCTTCAGCGGAACCGCAGCCCAGCACGGCTATCCGGCCTCCACGCTGACCGACAACGGCATGGTCTACACCGTCCGCTTCGCCACCGGCCGCGGCGGGCGGACCAGCCTGGAACACGAGCTGCGACGCGTCGGCATCGTGCAGAAGAACTCCCGCCCCAACCACCCCACCACCTGCGGCAAGGTCGAACGCTTCCAGCAGACGATGAAGAAATGGCTGCGCGCCCAACCCGCCCCACCCGCCACCATCACCGAGCTACAAGCGCTGCTGGACCTCTTCGTCGAGCAGTACAACCACCACCGCCCGCACCGCTCCCTACCGCAGCGAGCGACCCCGGCCACCGCCTACGCGGCACGCCCCAAGACCGCCCCAGGCGCCGACCGCGCCGGCGACACCCACGACCGTGTCCGACACGACCGGATCGATGACTCCGGCTGCGTCACGCTGCGCGTCAACGGCCGGCTGCATCACATCGGCATCGGCCGAACCCACGCCCGAACCCACGTCCTGCTGCTCGTCCAAGACCTCCACGTCCGCGTCATCAACGCCGCCACCGGCGAGCTGCTGCGCGAACTCCTGATCGACCCCACCCGCGACTACCAACCCACCGGAGCACCCAAGGGACCGACCCGAAACCACCCATGAACGACAACAGCCGAACCCACACAATGCAGGTTCGGCTGTCGCCGATGTCCTGAGAGATCACAACGAGCCGCCTGTGGGAGTCGAACCCACGACCTACGCATTACGAGTGCGTCGCTCTAGCCGACTGAGCTAAGGCGGCATGGCCCGCGACAACACAGCGGAGTCGGCGCGGAACGGGCGGCGAGTCTAGCGTGAGGCCGACTGCGGCCCCGAGGGCTCAGTCGCAGCGGGCCTCCGGCTCCGGCGGCTCACCGGTGAGCAAGTAGCGGTCGACCGCGGCATCGATGCAGCCACTGCCCTTGCCGTACGCCGTGTGCACCGACCCCTCGTAGGTGAGCAGCACACCGGACTCCAGCTGACGGGCGAGGGCCGCCGCCCAGGCGTACGGCGTCGCCGGGTCGCCGGTTGTCCCGACGACGAGGATCGGCCGGGCCCCCGGCGCCCGCACCGGCTGGCCGGAGCCGGTCGGGTCAACCGGCCAGTACGCGCAGGGCAGTCCGCTCCACCCGATGAACTCACCAAAGATCGGCGAGGCCTGCCGGAACCTGTCGAGCAGCAGCCGCACCTCATCCGGACCCGACACGTCCTCCCGGTCGACGCAGTTGACCGCGTAGATCGCCTCGTTCTGGTTGCCGCTGAAGCCGCCGCCAGCGGAACGGTCGAGGTAGTAGTTGGCCAGCGTCATCAGCCCCGCCCCGTCGCCGCCCTGAGCCTGCTCCAGCGCCTGCCGCAGCAGCGGATAGCCCTGGGCGGCCGGCAGGTAGAGGGGGAGCGCGATGCCGAGCACGGCGAGGCTCTGGGTGAGGTCCTCGTCCTCTCCAGTCGGCAGCGGGTCGGTGTCGATGGTGCGCAGCAGCTCGTCGAGGGCGGCGCGCGCCTGCGCCTCGTCCGAGCCCAGCGGACAGTCGTTGCGCAGGCAGTCGGCGAGGAACGCGTCGAGGGCCAGCTCGAACCCCGCCGCCTGGCCGAGGGCCAGCTCCGTGCCGTTCAGCGTCGGGTCGACGGCGCCGTCGAGCACCATCCGGCCGACGTTCTCAGGAAAGAGACCGGCGTACGTCGCGCCGAGGTAGGTGCCGTAGGACTTGCCGAAGTAGTGCAGCTGCGCGTCTCCGACCACAGCCCGCAGCACGTCGATGTCACGCGCGGCGTCCACGGTGCCGATGTTGGGCAGCAGCTCCCCCGAGAGCTGCTTGCACCCGCGGGCGAACTCCTTGGACAGCCGGACCAGCGTGGCCACTTCGGCGTCGTCGTCTGGGGAGGCGTCGGAGGCGATGAACGCGTACAGCCGCGGGTCACTGAGGCAGTCGACCGGGTGGGAGGAGGCGACTCCGCGGGGATCGAACCCCACGATGTCGTAGCGCTCGAGCACCTCGGGGCTGAAGACAGCGTCCGCCTGGCGGGCGTACTCGACCCCGGAGGCGCCTGGCCCGCCCGGGTTGGTCAGCAGCGATCCCAACCGGGCGTCGGGGTCGTCGGCGAGCCGCCGGCCGATCGCGATCTCGATGGTGGGCCCCCGCGGCTTGTCGTAGTCGAGCGGCACCTCCAAGCTGGCGCACTCGAAGCCCTCACCGCACTCCGTCCAGTCCGGCTGCTGCTGGTAGAAGGGCTGCAGCGCCGACGCGACCTCCGGCCTGCTGGGTTGCGGTGAGGGCGAGGTCAGCGTCCGGCCGCTGATGGACGAGGGGGACGGGGTCACCGGGCTCGGCTGGGCCTGCGGCGCGGTGCACCCGGCCAGGAGCAGAGCGGAGATGGCGCCGGCGGCAGCAGCGGGAGCGAACCTCACCGAGCCATCACCGCGTCCACAACGCTCACCCTACGTGCGGGACGCGTCAATGACCGCGGGCCACCCACTCCGGCAGGTGCGGCGCCTCGGCGCCGACCGTCGTGTCCCCGCCGTGCCCGGGGTGCACGACCGTATCCGCCGGGAGGACCAGCAGCCGCTCGCGGATCGAGGCGATGATCGTGGGGAAGTCGCTGTACGACCGGCCGGTCGCCCCCGGCCCACCGGCGAAGAGGGTGTCGCCGGAGAGCAGCCGGCCGTGGTCGGCCACGTGCAGGCAGACGGCACCCGGCGCGTGGCCTGGGGTATGCAGGACCCGCACCTCCGTGCCGCCGACGTCGAACGTCTGTCCGTCCGCCAGGTCGTCGTCCCAGCGTCGACCCGGGTGCACCAGATCCCACAGCGGCGCATCGGCGGGGTGTAGATGGACGCGTGCGTCGACCTGGTCGGCCACGGCGAACGCCTCCCGGCAGTGGTCGTCATGCGCGTGCGTGCACACGACCGCGGCGACCCGCCGGCCGGCCACGGCGGTGAGGACGGCGTCCGCGTCGTGCGCCGGGTCGACGACGAGGACCTCGCGGTCGTCCCCGAGCAACCAGACGTTGTTGGTGACGTCCCAAGTGCCGCCATCGAGGCTGAACGTGCCCGCGGTGACGACATGATCGACCCGGAAGCTCACAGGACCACGACCGAGCGCAGGACGTCTCCGCGCTGCATCCGGGCGAATGACTCCTCGACATCGTCCAGGGCGATGGTCTCGCTGACGAAGCCGTCCAGGTCGAGGCGACCCTGCAGGTAGAGGTCGATGAGCATCGGGAAGTCGCGGCTGGGCAGGCAGTCGCCGTACCAGCTCGACTTCAGCGCCCCGCCCCGGCCGAAGACGTCGAGCAGCGGCAGGTCGATGGTCATCTCGGGGGACGGCACCCCGACCAGCACGACGGTCCCGGCCAGGTCACGTGCGTAGAACGCCTGCCGCCAAGTCTCAGGCCGGCCTACCGCGTCGATGACTACGTCAGCGCCGACACCACCGGTCAGCTGGCGGATCGACTCCACCACGTCGGCGTCGCGGGCGTCCACGGTGTCGGTCGCCCCGAAGCGGCGGGCTCCGTCCAGCTTGCGCGGGTCGAGGTCGACCGCGATGACCCGGGAGGCACCGGCCAGGGCGGCGCCGGCGACCGCTGCGGTGCCCACGCCACCGCAGCCGATGACAGCGACGGTGTCACCCCGGCTCACCTGCCCGGTGTTGAGCGCTGCCCCGAGGCCGGCCATGACGCCGCAGCCCAGCAGGCCCGCTGCGGTCGCGGCCGCTCGCGGGTCGACCTTGGTGCACTGCCCGGCGTGGACCAGGGTTCGGTCGGCGAAGGCGCCGATGCCCAAGGCGGGGGAGAGCCTGGTGCCGTCGACCAGGGTCATCGGCTGGTTCGCGTTGTGGGTGGCGAAGCAGTACCACGGCCGTCCGCGGCTGCAAGCCCGGCACTGGCCGCAGACAGCTCGCCAATTGAGCACGACGAAGTCGCCGGGCTCGACGTCGCTGACCCCGGCACCGACCTCCTCGACTACGCCAGCCGCCTCGTGACCGAGCAGGAACGGGAACTCGTCGGTGATGGCGCCGTCCCGGTAGTGCACGTCGGTGTGGCAGACCCCGCACGCCTGCACCCGTACGAGTGCCTCGCCCGGCCCGGGGTCGGGGACCACGATCGTCTCGATGCCGACCGGCTCCCCCTTGGCGCGGGCGACGACACCGCGGACCTCGTGCGGCATGTGCTCCTCCTCGTCCCCGGGCGTCGTCTCGGGCCACGGCCGGCCATCGGACTGGGCAGCACCGTAGGCCTTGGCTTCGCGGGGTCAGCCGAGGCGCAGCGAAATCGCCATGGCCTCGAGGGCGAGCAGCGGCGCGACGTTGGCTTCCACCGCCTCCCGTGCGGCGCCGATTGCCTCCATGCGGCGCAGCGACGCCTCGGGTGACGAGGCGCGGGCGAGGCGCTCCAGTGCCGGGCGCAGCTCGGCGTTGACCAGCTCGCCTCCGGCGTCGAGCTGGAGGACCAGCACGTCGCGGTAGAGGGCCAGCAGGTCCACGAGCGCCCGGTCGATGGAGTCTCGCTTGGTCCGGGTACGCCGGGCGCGCTGGTCGTCCTCGAGCTCGCGGACCGCGGCCCCGACGTGGCGCGGCCGTACGCCGGTCGTGCCGGCCCCCAGCACTCGCTTGAGCTCGTCGACCTCCCGGGTGTCGAGCAGGTCGCAGCGGGCCTTGGCGTCCTCGCCTGCCGCGGCGACGAGCGCGGCCGCTGCGCTCAGACAGCTGCCCAGGTCGCCCAGGCCGAACGGCAGCTGCAGCACGTGCGCCCGCCGGAGCCGGGTGGCCTCGTCCCCGGCCAGCGCCCGCGCCCGGCCCACGTGTCCCTGCGAGGCGCGGGCGGCGAAGGCCGCCATCGCGGGCTCGACCCCCTCCGTCTGCAGCCGGGCGGCGACGTCGCCCGGCGGCGGGGTGCGCAGCGCGACGACGCGGCAGCGGGAGCGGATCGTCGCCGGGAGGTCCTCCGCGGTCGGTGTGCACAGCATCCACACCGTGCGGGAGGCGGGCTCCTCCAGCGGGAGGAGCAGCGCATCGGCCGCGTCCTCGGTCAGCCGGTCGGCGTCCTCGACGACCACTACCTGCCAGCGTCCGCGGGCTGGCCGCAGGGAGGCCTTGGGCACCAGCTGGCGTACGTCGTCGACCTTGAGCGACAGCTGCTCGGTGCTGACCAGCGCGATGTCGGGGTGCGTGCCGGCGCGGGCGGTCCTGCACTCGGCACAGCTGCCGCATCCGCCGCGCAGGCACTGCAGGGCGGCCGCGAAGGCCTTGGCGACCACGGACCTGCCGGAGCCCGGTGGTCCGACGAAGAGCCAGGCGTGGGTCATCGCGCCACCACCGGCACCGCCCACGACTGCGGCGGCATCGCTGGCCGCGGCCTGGAGGGAAGGCACGACGGTCTGGCCGACCACGTCGTCCCAGACGCTCGTCACCGCGTCCTCCCCACCGGCGCGGGAGGCAGCGCGGGCAGCAGGCCGCTCAGCCGCTCCCGTACGGCGGCCGCCGTACGTTCCGGCGGGCGGGTGGCGTCCAGGACGAGGTAGCGCCCCGGGTCGGCGGCGGCGAGCTCACGGAAGGCGTCGCGGACGCGTCGGTGGAACTCCGCTGGCTCCCGCTCGAGCCGGTCGGCCGGCCCGGTGGGCCGGCGCAGCCCCACGCTGGGGTCCACGTCGAGCAGCACGGTCAGGTCGGGCATCAGCCCCGCGGTGGCCCACTCGGAGAGCCGGGCGACGGCGTCGACCCCGAGGCCGCGGCCGGCGCCCTGGTAGGCGGTCGAGGAGTCGGCGTAGCGGTCGCTCACCACGACGGCGCCGCGCAGCAGCGCTGGCCGGACCACGCTGGCGACGTGCTCGGCCCGATCGGCGGCGTACAGCAGGGCCTCCGCCCGGGCAGACAGCCCCGCCGTGGCGGGGTCGAGCAGCAGGGCGCGCACCGCCGGCCCGATCGGGGAGTCCCCGGGCTCGCGAGTGAGCACTACCGGGCAGTCGTGCCCGCGCAGCCAGTCGACCAGCAACCGCGCCTGTGTGGACTTGCCCGCTCCCTCTCCTCCCTCAAAGGCGACGAAGAGACCTGGACTCCCCCCGCTCACCGCTGTCGTCCCGGAGAGCCGGCGCCGACGAGGTGCTCCCTGCTCGCCGGCTCGCGCGAGTCGTCCATGTGGCGCAGCGCGACCAGGCCCATCCCGGCGGCGAGCAGCCCGCTGAGGAGCATGGTCAGCGCGGCACCGGAGAAGGTCATGGCGACGTTGCCGAGCCGCGCCTGACGGTGCCCGATGGAGCCGGCGAGCAGCGGTGCCAGGGCTAGCACGCCGGCGAGCACGACCCGCACCAAGGCCTGCATGAACGCGAAGGTGCGCCCGCGCAGGGAGTCGTGCACCTCCCGTCCCAGCAGGGTCAGCCCGCTCACCCAGGCGAGTCCGGTGTAGCCGCCGAGGACCAGGGTGGTGGCCACGGCGACGACGATGTGCTGGGCGAGCGAGACACCGACGAGCGAGAGTCCGGCGGCGGTCAGGGAGACTCCGCAGAGCCGGCGCCGCGACAGGTGGCCGGGTAGTCGTGGACCGAGGGCCACCCCGACGGCGATGCCGAGGAAGACGGCCGCGAAAAGCAGCCCGTACCCGGCGTCGCCCGCGGCGAAGTCGGCGACGTAGCTGCGGGCCAGGCCGATGACCACCCCGCCGGCGCCGAACGCCCCGACGAGACCGACGACCAGGCCACGCAGGAGCGGCGTACGCCCGACGAAACGCCAGCCTTCGAGCACGGCAGCGAAAACGTGCGTGCCTCCGGCGCTCTGCGCCGGCCCGCGGGGGATGTCCCGCAGCCGCGCGATGGTCAGCGCCGAGAGCAGGAACGTCGCCGCGTCGAGGAAGAGCGCCAGGTCGACCGGGTCGGCCCCGAGCAGGGGGCCGGAGCGCCCCGTCACCCCGCCCGACAGGGCCAGCACGCTGAACAGCAGCGCCGCCACCGGCGCCGTTCCGTACGTCGCCAACAACGACAGCGAGTTGGCCGCCTCCAGCCGGGCGCGCGGCACCAGGTTGGGGACCGTGGCCTCCTTGGCGGGCAGCCAGAACAGGCTCACCGTCTCGATGAGCGCGGCCGCCACGAGCAGCCACCACAGCGTCCCGACAAGCGGGATCGACGCGACCAGCCCACAGCGGAGGAGGTCGCCGCACACCAGGACGGTGCGTCGGTCCACGCGGTCGGCGACGACGCCGGCGAAGGGCGCGAGGACGATGGCCGGGAGCAGCCGCACCAGCAGGACGCCGGCCACGGCGTAGTTCTGTGCGGCGTACCCGTCGCCGGCCAGCCGGTTGGCCAGCACGGTCACCGCCAGCAGCGTCAGCCAGTCGCCGAGGCTGGACAGTGACAGCGCCAGCCACAGCCGCCGGAACGCGCGGATGCGCAGCACGCCGCCCGCGGCGGGGGCCGGACTGGGCGTGGCGCCGGACACCCCGTCAGCGTAGTGAGCCGACCCGACACGCCCCGGGAGCTCGGGGTGCCTTAGGAGCGGGAGGCGGCGCGGGTCCTGCCGCGCTTGGGCGCCGGGCCCTTGGCCCGCTTTTCGGCGAGCAGCTCGGCCGCCCGCTCGAGGCTCACGCTCTCGACGCTGTCGCCGCGGCGCAACGTCGCGTTGGTGGTCCCGTCGGTGACATACGGACCGAAGCGGCCCTCCTTGACCACGACCGGGTCGCCGGTCTCCGGGTCGGCCCCCAGCTCGCGCAGCGGCCCGCTCGCGGCGGCTCGCCCGCGGCGGGCCTTGGGCTGGGCGAGCAGCGCCAGCGCCTGCTCGAGGGTGACCGTGAAGATCTGCTCCTCCGACTCCAGCGAGCGGTAGTCGGAGCCCTTCTTGACGTACGGCCCGTAGCGGCCGTTGGCGGCCTGCACCTCCTCTCCGTCCGGCGCGCTGCCGAGCGAGCGGGGCAGCGCCAGCAGCGGGAGTGCGTCGTCGAGGGTGACGGTGTCGGGGCTCATCGAGGCGAGCAAGGAGGCGGTGCGCGGCTTGGCGCCCTTCGGGGCATCCTCGGGGAGCAGCTCGGTGACATACGGCCCGTAGCGACCGGGTTTGGCGATGACCGGCCGGCCGGTGTCGGGGTGCAGGCCGAGCTGGCGCTCGCCGGTCCCGGCGGCCAGCAGCTCCCGCGCCTTGTCGATGGTCAGCTCGTCCGGTGCCAGGTCGTCGGGCAGGGTCGCGCGCTGAGCCTCGTCGCCCGAACCCGACTCGACGTACGGCCCGTAGCGTCCGACCCGTACGACGACGCCGTCGCCGAGCTCGAAGGAGCTCAGCTCGCGGGCGTCGATGTCACCCAGGTCACCGACCAGCTGCGCGAGCCCTTCCTGCTCACCGTCGCCGCGGTAGAAGCGGGCGAGCATGGCCACCCGCTCGGCCGTACCGTTCGCGATCTCGTCGAGCACGTCCTCCATGCGCGCGGTGAAGTCGTAGTCGACCAGCCGCGGAAAGTGGGTCTCCAGCAGCCGTACGACCGCAAAAGCCAGCCAGGTCGGCACGAGCGCGCTCCCCCGCTTGACCACGTAGTCGCGCCCCACGATGGTGCGGATGATGGCCGCGTAGGTGGAGGGTCGGCCGATCTCGCGGTCCTCGAGCTCCTTGACGAGGCTGGCCTCGGTGTAGCGGGCCGGCGGCCGGGTCTCGTGCCCCTCGGCCTGCACCGAGACGGTGGCGAGCTCGTCGCCTTCGCCGAGGGGAGGCAGCCGGCGCTCCCGGTCGTCGAGCTCTGCCTCCGGGTCGTCGGCCCCCTCGACGTAGGCCTTGAGGAAGCCGTAGAACGTGATGACCTTGCCGTTGGCACCGAACTCCACGTCCTCACCGCCGGCGGCCTGCCCGCCCACGCGGACCGACACGGACTGGCCGGCGGCGTCGCGCATCTGGGAGGCGACGGTGCGCATCCAGATGAGCTCGTAGAGCCGGAACGCCTCCCCGGAAAGTCCCGTCTCGGCCGGGGTCCGCAGCTCCTCACCCGCCGGGCGGATCGCCTCGTGCGCCTCCTGGGCGTTCTTGACCTTGCTCTGGTAGCGGCGCGGTGCGTCCGGGAGGTACTCAGGGCCGTACAGCTGCCGCACCTGCGCCCGGGCGGCGTTGAGCGCCCCCTCGGAGAGCGTCGTGGAGTCGGTGCGCATGTAGGTGATGTGGCCGTTCTCGTAGAGCTGCTGGGCGACCCGCATGGTGCGGTCAGTGGAGAAGCCCAGCTTGCGCGCGGCCTCCTGCTGCAGCGTCGTCGTCCGGAACGGCGCATACGGGGAGCGGCGGTACGGGCGGGTCTCGACCGAGCGGACGCGCAGGGCCGCGTCGCCCAGCCCGTCCGCGAGGGCGCGGGCACGCTGCTCGTCCAGGCGGACGATGTCGGTCGACTTGAGCTGCCCGCGGGCGTTGAAGTCGCGCCCGCTGGCGACCCGTCGTCCGTCAAGGGACACCAGCCGGGCGGTGAACGTCGCCGGCGCGGCGGGGTCGGCGTCGGCACCGCCGGTGTCGAGGACGGCCTCGAGGTCCCAGTAAGAGGCGGCGCGGAAGGCGATCCGCTCCCGTTCCCGGTCGACGACGAGGCGGGTGGCTACCGATTGGACCCGCCCGGCGGACAGCCGGGGCATGACCTTCTTCCACAGCACCGGCGAGACCTCGTAGCCGTAGAGCCGGTCGAGGATGCGCCGGGTCTCCTGCGCGTCGACCAGCCGGGCGTCGATCTCGCGCGGGCTCTCGACCGCCCGCAGGATCGCGTCGCGGGTGATCTCGTGGAAGACCATGCGACGCACCGGCACCCGGGGCTTGAGCTCGTCCGCCAGGTGCCAGGCGATGGCCTCGCCCTCGCGGTCCTCGTCGGTGGCGAGGAAGACCTCGGGCGCGTCCGCGAGCAGCGCCTTGAGCTTGCGGACCTGAGCGCGCTTGTCGGACGGGACGACGTACAGCGGCTCGAAGTCGCGGTCGACGTCGACGCCAAGCCGCGCCCAGGGCTCCTTCTTGTGCTTGGCCGGCACCTCCGCCGCGTTGTGCGGCAGGTCACGGATGTGACCGACCGAGGACTCGACCACGTACCCGCGGCCGAGAAAGCCGGCGAGCATCTGCGCCTTGCGCGGCGATTCGACGATCACCAGGCGTGGACCGTCCGGAGCTGCGCCCCCCGCCGCGGTGTCCCGCGACGACCTCTTGGCTGGCACCGACCTCAGCCCTCGCCGGTGGTCGAGGTGGCGGTTGGGGTCGACGCACCGAGTTCGACGCCGCACTCGTCCCGAGCGTGCTGCTCGATCCGGTTGTTCGCGGCCTGCAACTCCTCGCGGTCGAAGCCGAGGTCGGGGTTGTTGGGGTCGAGTTGGGTCGGGTCCAGGGTCTGCAGCTGCTGGAAGGCAGCGAGCAGCGTGCCCCAGTCGGCCTTGACCTCCTGCGGGGCGAGCGACTCGATCTCGGAGATGGCGGCCAGCGGCGCCTGCGGGTCGGCGGAGAGCGTCTCAGCGCCCTCGATGATCTCGCTGAGCCTGTCGCAATAGGCATCGGTGTCCCCGCCGGTAGCGGGAGTGCCGCCGTCGTCGCCGCACGCGGTCAGGCCGCACAGGGCCAGCGCCAACGCAGCGAGCAGCGAAGCGGTTCGCGTCATGGGGTTCCTTCCACCGATCGCGCGTGAGCAGCACCGAGTCGGTGCGCTGGACCATACCTTCCAGCTCGCCGAACGGAGGCTGCGGCGAACTCGCCGCCGGCCTACCGCCGCCCGCGCAAGACCCCGCCGGCTCAGACCGGTGTGATCACCCGCTGCTGCTCGGGCTCGGGCTCGCTCTCGCCGATCGCGATCGGGCGCCGCTTGGAGATGGTCACGGCAACGACGATGATCAGTACCGCCGCGAGCGCGATGCTGTAGCGCACCAGGTCGTTGGCCTCGTCCCCCACGCTGAGCTGGACGATCGCGGGGGCGATGAGGACCGAGACGAGGTTCATCACCTTGATCAGCGGGTTGATCGCCGGACCGGCGGTGTCCTTGAACGGGTCGCCGACGGTGTCGCCGATGACGGTGGCACCGTGCGCGTCCGAGCCCTTGCCGCCGTGGTGGCCGTCCTCCACCAGTTTCTTGGCGTTGTCCCACGCGCCGCCGGAGTTGGCGAGGAAGACGGCCATGAGGGTGCCGGTGGCGATCGCGCCACCGAGGTAACCCGCCAGCGGGCCGATGCCGAGCCCGAAACCCACCGCGATGGGGGCGAGCGCGGCGAGCAGGCCCGGGGTCGCCAGCTCGCGCAGGAGTCGCGGGTGCAGATGTCGACCACCCGGCCGTACTCGGGCAGCTCGGAGCCGTCCATGATCCCCGGGTGCTCGCGGAACTGGCGGCGGACCTCGTACACCACTGCGCCCGCGGCCCGGCCGACCGCGCTGATCGCCAGTCCGGAGAACATGAACACGACCGCCGCGCCGAGGGCGACACCGACCAGGATGTTCGGGGAGATGATCAGGTACGAGAAGGAGGCCAGGTCGGCAGCGGTCTCGCCGGCGTTGGCCAGGGCGGTGCCGACGGCGTCGGTGTAGGAGCCGAACAGCGCGGTGGCGGCCAGCACCGCGGTGGCGATGGCGATGCCCTTGGTGATCGCCTTGGTGGTGTTGCCGACCGCGTCGAGCTCGGTGAGGATCTGCGCGCCCTCACCGTGCACGTCGCCGGACATCTCGGCGATGCCCTGGGCGTTGTCGGAGACCGGGCCGAAGGTGTCCATCGCGACGATCACGCCGACAGTGGTGAGCAGGCCGGTGCCGGCGAGGGCGATGAGGAACAGCGACACGATGATCGAGCCCCCGCCGAGCAAGAAGGCGCCGTAGACCGCGGCGCCGATGATCACCGCCGTGTAGACCGCGGACTCCAGCCCGAGGGAGATGCCGGAGAGGATCACGGTGGCCGGCCCGGTCATCGACGTCTTGCCGACGTCGCGCACCGGTCGGTCCTCGGTGCCGGTGTAGTAGCCGGTCAGCCACAAGATGACTCCGGCCAGCACGATTCCGATGATCACGGCCGCGGTGGCCAGCACCCGGGGGTCGCCGCCCAGCGCCGCCTGAGTGCTCGACACGCTGCCGAGCTCGCTGAAGGCCCCCGGGAGGTAGAGGAAGGCGGCCAGCCCACACAGCACCGCGGACACGACGGCGGTCAGGTAGAAGCTGCGGTTGATCGCCCGCAACGCGTTCTCACCCGCGCGCGGGCGGGTCACCAGGATGCCCAGGACCGCGGTCAGCACACCGATGGCCGGAACGATGAGGGGGAAGACGAGGCCCTGCTCGCCGAAGGCGGCCTTGCCGAGGATCAGCGCCGCGACGAGCATCACCGCGTACGACTCGAAGAGGTCGGCGGCCATGCCGGCGCAGTCCCCGACGTTGTCGCCGACGTTGTCGGCGATGGTCGCCGCGTTGCGCGGGTCGTCCTCGGGGATGCCCTGCTCGACCTTGCCGACGAGGTCGGCCCCGACGTCCGCAGCCTTGGTGAAGATGCCGCCACCCACCCGCATGAACATGGCGAGCAGCGCGGCGCCGAACCCGAAGCCCTCCAGCACCTCCGGGGCGCTGCCCCGATAGATGAGCACGACGAGGGCAGCGCCGAACAGGCCGAGGCCCACCGTGGCCATGCCGACGGCGCCGCCGGTCCGGAAGGCGACGCGCATGGCCGGGTCACGGCCGGCGTCACGCGCGGCCGCAGCAACGCGGACGTTGGCGCGCACGGCCAGCCACATCCCGAAGTAGCCGATGGCAGCCGAGAACAACGCCCCGACGACGAAGAAGATCGAGCGGCCGATTCGGATCTCGTCGTTGCCGGGCAGCAGGAACAGCAGCCCGAAGACGAGCACCACGAACACGGCCAGGGTGCGGAACTGCCGGTTCAGGTAGGCGACCGCCCCCTCCTGGACGCCGCGGGCGATCGTGCGCATGCTCTCGGTGCCCTCGGGCGCGGCGAGTACCTGGCGGCGGAACACGACCGCCATGGCCAGTGCCAGCACCGCGATCACCGCTACGACGACGACGTAGCTGAAGTTGGCCCCTTCGAGGGGGACTATGGGGTCCGTCGTGGACGCGCGGAACCCAGACATCGTTCCTCCTCGGCGCAGCGGCCTGGTCAGGTACCAGCCAGATGGTGCTGGCCTCGGCCGAGACCCCGTCCGGCGGCGTCACGGACAGTGTGGGCCTCGGGGACCGGCTGAGCCCGGCGGCGCGGAGTCTAGTGGCACGGCGCCGGCCTCCCCAAGCCGGGTCGGCGGCGGTAGTGCTCAGCTTGACGGCAGGGCGCCTTCGAGCAGACCATCCATGTCGGTGAGCGTCCGGACGCGGTTCGCCTTACCTGCCGCCATCGCCGGTGTCGTCTTGCGATCACCATTCTTGTGGATGAGCGTCTGATGCGGTTGAGCGAAGGTGTAGCGGACGAGGTGCAGCGACACGGCAGCCGTCAGGTTCTTCCCCCTCTTAGAGACCGGGTTGGTCCGAGTGAATCGGCACATTCCCATTCGCATCTGAGGTCCCGCCGCTCCACGTAGGACGTGCCGATGTGTCCGGGGTCAGGCAAGAACCTGCCGCAGGCAGCGGTCATGCCTCATCGTTGCCGCCTTGGAGGTGGACGCTCGGTGGGTGAGGACGTCGCGACCCCTCCCGGGCAGATGGTCATCTTGAACGGGACGCCGCGCGCCGGGAAGACGAGCATCGCGCAGGCTCTCCAGAGCATGATGCTCGGGCTGTGGCTGAATCTCGGGGTCGAGACGTTCAAGTCGGCGACGCCGCAGGCCTACCAACCGGGAATCGGTCTGCGACCTGGCGGTGAACGGCCCGACCTGGAGCCTTGGGTCGAGACCCTGTACCTCGCGATGTACGACTCAATCGCCGCTCATAGTCGACGCGGCATCAATGTCGTTGCCGACACAACTCACCACGATCACTACTCAGTTCCGCGTCACATTTTGCCAAGTGCGCGCAGTTGGTCCGGGAGCTTCCGGTCCTGGTCGTCGGTGTGCGCTGCCCGCTCGATGCGATCATGCAACGGCGGATCATGACCTGGGGAGAGAGTTACAACGCAGATGGGTCCATCCCAGTCCCGATCCTGCGCTGGCAACAGGACGCGCATGCCTAGCACGACACCGTGAGGCGTGGTACCCGCGAACAACCGGTCAGGCACGAAGCGTGCCGGTACTGTGCAGCGCTGCTCGGTTGTCCGCGACGGGCTGCTCGCCTACCCGATGACGCAGTAGTCGACGAGCAGATGGCCAGTCGGTGAGGTCGTGCTTCGGATCGACTCGAGCCGAATCGCCGGCAAGCCGTCGAGTAGCCTCCGCCCGCTGCCCGCGATCGTCGGTGCGATCACCAGCCTGAGCTCGTCGACGACGCCCGCGGCAAGAAGTGCCTGGGCGACCGAGATGCTTGCATGCACGCCGATGTCGCCTCCGGGTTGGCTCCTCAGATCCCGCACGAACTCGACCAGTTCGCCGTCGACCACAGTCGTATTGGCCCACTTCCGATCGAGCGGCGTGGAGGTGGCGACGTACTTCGCGACCCCGTTGATGAACGTCGCGAACGGCTCGATGTCGCTGCCCGGCCAGAACTCGGCCCACTCCTCATAGCTGCGGCGGCCTAGGATAACCGAGTCCTGCGCCGCGATCACGGCGCCGAGGTTGGCGTCCATCGCGTCGTCCCAGTCGGCGAAGAACCCATCGGGCTTCTCCGCGACGCCGTCGAGGGACAACAGCTCGTACACGGCGACCTTGCGCATGTTCAACACCTCCGATTGCCGTGGACCCTGCTGCGTAGACGGCTCGCGCGACCAAAACTCATCGGTGCGAGCATCATGCGTCGCCTGTCAGGCAGCCTCGGGATAGCTCGCCATTGGGTGGTTGGCGCGCCGCCAGCCGCGTATCACGGTGAGAGGCTGCCTCATGCCGCAGAGTGCCGCTGTTCGCGCTGCACATGAAGACGATCTGCCGCGCCAGCGTCAAGAAGGCAACCCAAGTAGCACGACCTCAATAGCGCGACACTAGGAAGATTTTCGAGGAGGGCGGGGCTTTCACACGGCCCTCCAGCCGGCGGCGCGGACCGCAGACAGCGGGGGCTACTTCGGTTCGGTGATGGCCTGCTCCACGCTGGCGTGGATGGGGAAGACCTTGGTGAGGCCGGTGATGCGAAAGATCTTGAGGATTCGCTCCTGGGTGCAGACCAGGGACAGCGAGCCGTCGTGCGCCCGCACCCGCTTGAGGCCGCCGACGAGCACCCCGAGCCCGGTGGAGTCCAGGAACTCCACCCGCTCGAGGTCGACGACGAGCTGGTAGCTGCCGGCGTTGACCAGGTCGACCAGCTGCTCGCGCAGCTTGGGCGCGGTGTAGACGTCGATCTCGCCGGCGATCTCGAGCACGGTGGCGTCGCCCTCTGTACGGGTCGACATCGACAGGTCCACCTCAGGCCTCCAGGCTCGTCATGCTTCGCGGCGCGGGACCGGGTGGCCGCGGTGGCTGCTCGGTCCTCGGCATTCAACCATCACCCATGGTCGCCGACGTTCGGGCCGTTGTCCCGGCGGACTGGGAGACTGCCCTGGTGCCGTCCGCCGTCAGCGACCTCGGCGCCAGCCCCAGCCGCCGACCCCCTGGCGGCCCGCGCAACCTGCTGGCTTGCCTGACCCAAGCCCCTGGGCGAGCCAGTCGGGTGACGCACGTGGAGCACCTTCCACAGCGCGCCGCGCGGACCGTCGACTGGCCGTCGTGGGCGGACGTGCACGTCGTCGAGGCGCTGCGTCGCCGCGGGATCGACGCGCCGTGGGAGCACCAGGTGGTGGCGGCGACGCACGCCTGGGAGGGCCGCTCGGTGGTCGTCTCCACCGGAACCGCGTCCGGCAAGTCGTTGGCCTACCTGTTGCCGGCGCTGAGCGCGATCCGTGCCGGGCGGGGCGACCAAGGCGGCCGGGGCGCCACGGCGCTGTACCTGAGCCCGACCAAGGCGCTGGCAGCCGACCAGGCCCGCATCCTGGCGCGACTGGACGTGCCCGGCGTCACCGCGGCGACGTACGACGGTGACACCCCGCGCGAGGCGCGGGACTGGGCTCGCGAGCAGGCGGCGTACCTGCTGACCAACCCCGACATGGTGCACCGCGGCCTGCTACCGGCCCATCCCCGCTGGGCGGGGTTCCTGCGCTCACTGCGCTTCGTCATCGTCGATGAGTGCCACGGCTACCGTGGGGTGTTCGGGTCGCACGTGGGGCAGGTCCTGCGGCGGCTGCGCCGGGTTGCGGCGGCGTACGGCGCGGCGCCGACGTTCGTGCTCGCCTCGGCGACCGTCGCCGAGCCGGAGGCGACGGCGGGCGTCCTCACCGGCGTCCCGGTGCGCGCCGTCACCGAAGACGCCTCACCGCGGGGCGCGACCGAGTTCGCGTTGTGGCAGCCGCCGCTCGTTCGTGGCTCAGCCCCCCGTGCACCGGCGGACCAGCCCGACGAACGGGACACGGGTACGGCGGAGCCCGCCGTGTCGAGCACCACGATCGTGGACACCGCCGGACCTAGCTTCTTTCGGCGGAGCGCAGTGGCAGAGGCAGCGGAGCTGCTGGGTGACCTGGTGGCCGAGGGGGCCCGCACCGTCGTCTTCGTACGGTCCCGGCGCGCGGCGGAGGTGACGGCCCTGCTGGCGCGCGACGGACTCGCCCGTGTCGAGGCGGAGCTCGCCGGGCGCGTCGCTGCCTACCGGGCGGGCTACCTGCCCGAGGAGCGGCGCCGGCTAGAGGCGGCCCTCCACTCCGGGGAGCTGCTCGGCGTCGCCGCCACCCGGGCGCTCGAGCTCGGCGTGGACGTCTCGGGGCTGGACGCCGTCGTGCTGGCCGGTTTTCCCGGCACCCGCGCCTCGCTGTGGCAGCAGGCGGGCCGGGCCGGCCGCGAGGGGACAGGCGCCCTCGTCGTGCTGGTGGCCCGCGACGACCCGCTCGACACCTACCTGGTGCACCACCCCGAGGCGGTCTTCGGCCGACCGTCGGAGGCGACGGTCCTCGACCCGGACAACCCACATGTGCTGGGGCCGCACCTGTGCGCCGCTGCCCAGGAACGGCCGCTGGCGGCAGCCGAGCTCGTCGAGGTCTTCGGTCCTGGTGCGCCTGGTCTGGTCGCTGACCTGGAGTCACGCGGCCTGCTGCGCCGGCGTCCCGGAGGGTGGTATTGGACTCGACGGGAGTGGGCGGCCGACCTCGTCGACCTCCGCGGCAGCGGTGGGCCACCGGTCCGCCTCGTCGAGGACGGCACTGGCCGACTGCTCGGCACGGTCGACGCCGTTGCGGCGCCCAGCGCGATCCACGCCGGCGCGGTCTACCTGCACCAGGGCGAGAGTTACCTCGTCCGCGAGCTCGACCTGTCGAGGTCGCTGGCCTTCGTCCGCCGAGCCGAGCCGGACTACGCGACCACGGCACGCGAGGTCAGCGACGTCCGCCTGGCCGAGGTCGAGCGCACGACTGCCTGGGGAGAGGGCGAGCTCGGCTTCGGCACCGTCGAGGTCACCGCCCAGGTGGTCGGCTACGTACGCCGTCGCGTCGGGAGCGGTGAGCTGCTCGGTGAGGAGGCTCTGGACCTCCCTCCGCGGCTGCTCTCGACCAAGGCGGTTTGGTGGACGCTGTCACCGGCGCAGCTGGCGACCTCGGGCGTCGCGGTCGCGGACCTGCCCGGCGCTGCCCACGCCGCCGAGCACGCCTCGATCGGGTTGCTGCCGCTGGTTGCCCAGTGCGACCGCTGGGACGTCGGGGGGGTGTCCACCGCATGGCACCCGGACACGGGTCGGTTGACCGTGGTCGTCCACGACGGCCTGCCCGGTGGCGCGGGCTTCGCCGACCGCGGGTACCGCGCGGCAGCGACGTGGCTGTCCGCGACCCGCGACGCCATCGCCTCCTGCGAGTGCGCCGGGGGCTGCCCGTCCTGCGTGCACTCCCCCAAGTGCGGCAACGGCAACCAGCCGCTGGACAAGCATGGAGCCCGTCGCCTGCTCGAGGTGCTGCTTGCGGGGGCCGACGCGCAGCACCGGGATCGGTGAGCCTCACGGGTGATCTCCCGGACCGGCACGGGCCAGCCGTACCGGGTCAGGCAGGAACCCCGCGACCCCCCGCTGCGGCACGCTGACGGCTATCTCGGCGATGCGGCCGTGCAGCTCACAGCCGACGAGTGTGCCGCCGAGCTCCCCCGCCACCCGGTCCGCAACCGCGCACGCCTGGGCAGGGCCGGTCAGCACCGACTGCGCGGCGGCCAGCGCGGCGAGATCGGCGGCCGCCGCGGCACGGTGGCGGACCGCGACAGCGGAGACCAGGACGAGGACTGCCCCGGTGGCGACGGCGAGGACCGCCACGATGGAGAGGACGAGCACGCTGCCGGCACCCCGCTCACCCCGCTCACCCCGCTCCCCGCGCTCCCCGCGCGCAGCGGGCGGTCGTGGCACGGGACCCGCGCTCATCCCTCCTCCAGCAGTGACGCCGCGTTGCCGGTGACGGTGATCGCCGGTAGCACCGACAGCACCGGCCCTGGCGGGCGGGCCGCGACGCTGACGCTCACCCGGACCAGGTCGCGGTCCGCCTGCGTGTCGATCCGTGCCCCGTTGGGTGCCACCTCGGCGGCGAGGGCGCGACTTGCCGCCACCGACTCGTTGCGCGCCAGCGCGCGCGCACCCTCGCGGGCGGCGTCAAGGCAGCGCACGTATGTCGCGCCGACCGCCACCATCCAGACGAGGAGGGCGAGCAGCACCATGAGGGTGGGCAGGGCCACCGCGATCTCGGCGGTCACCATGCCGTGCTCGCTGCGCTCGCTCGCACCAGCGCCGCGGCGAGCGGGAGATCCGCGTATGCCCCACCGGCGGGAGACGGCTGTCTCCCGCCGGGGGGCCATCACCTGCTGGGTCACAGGATGACGCTGAAGGCCTTGGAGATGACGTCCTCCAGCAGGCTGGCCACCGTCTCGCTGGTCAGCAGCTTGTAGAGGATGCCGCCGAAGCCGCAGGCAGCCACGGTGCCGACCGCGTACTCCGCGGTCGTCATCCCGTCGTCGCGACGCAGGACGGCGGTCACCTTGGACATAGGGACCTTGGACATGGGACCTCCGATGCTCCGGCGACCGGCCGGTACGGGCCCTGCTCGATGCGGGACGCCAGCAGCCTGCGCCGGACGGGCTGCGCCTCCCAGCGGCCGGAGGCGGGCCTGGGGATGCTTTCGGCACCGTGGCAGCCCTGTGGACGAGGCCGGCCTGCACTGGTCACCACGCCCCACCCGGCTGGAAGGCGGTGCTCGCTACTCCCGCGACCAGAGGGACGATCCCGACCAGCACAAACGCGGGCAGGAAGCACAGCCCCAGCGGAGCGGCGGCGCGCGCCCCGAGCGAGCGAGCCCGGGCCTGTGCCTGCCGGCGGGCGGTGTCGCGGGCGTCCGCCGCCAGCCGCGCCAGCTGAGGACCGGGGGCGGTGCCGGCCCGCCCGCTTGCCGCCATCGCCCGCGCGAGGGGTGCCAGCTCGGGATCAGCATGTAAGGCCTCCCAGGCGACCGTCGGGTCGGCGCCCAAGGTCAGTGCAGAGGCGGCCGGCTCGACACGGACCGCGAACGGTCCGCCGACGGCACGCGCGACCGCCGCGAGCGCATCGCCGGGAGGCGTGCCCGCGCTCACGCACGCAGCCAGCAGGTCAACTGCCAGCGGCAGCACGGCGGCCAGCTGCTCCTGCATCAGGCGCTCCGCCCGCGGTTGCAGCCGCGAGAGCATCCGCGCGACCACAAGCCCAACGAGACCAGCGGCCAGCAGACCAGGGAGGCCGCCCACGACCAGCGCTGCGCCGCCGCCTGCGAGGGCCGCAGCTCCCAGCCGGGCGAGAACGGCGTTGTCCACCGCCTTGGGCCGCCGGCTGCGCCCGCCGCGAGTGCGAGACCAAGCGGTGGGTACGCGCGGCGGTCGCGAGCCCAGAGCTGCGGGAGCGCGGGGCCAGGCCATGGGGTCGTGCGCCGGTCGCGCGCCGAGCTGAGCAAGCCGAGAGCGCGCCAAGCTCCGGCCGGTGCCCGCCGCCAGCAGTGAGCCGGCCGCGCAGGCGGCGGCCGCGATCACCGCAACGTCCATGCCGTCCCCTCCACCGAGCTNGGGCGGTGTCGCGGGCGTCGGCGGCCAGCCGCGCCAGCTGCGGCCCGGGGGCGGTGCCGGCGCGCCCGGCCGCCATCATCGCCCGCGCGAGCGGTGCCAGGACGGGATCGGCACGCAGGGCCTCCCAGGCGACCGCCGGGTCGGCGCCCAGGGTCAGCGCAGAGGCGGCCGGCTCGACCCGGACCGCGAACGGTCCACCAACGGCACGCGCGACAGCGGCGAGCGCATCGCCGAGAGGCGTGCCCGCGGTCACGCACGCAGCGAGCAGGTCGACTGCCAGCGGCAGTACGGCGGCCAGCTGCTGCTGCATCAGGCGCTCCGCCCGCGGCTGCAGCCGCGAGAGCATCCGCGCGGTCACCGGCGCCACGAGCACCGCAGCCAGCAGACCGGCGAGGCCTCCTACCACCAGCGCGGCGGCGACGCCGGCCAAAGCCGCTGCACCCAGCCGGGCGACGACGGCGTTGCCTGCTGCGCGGGCCAGCCGGCCGCGCCCGCCGGAGCCGCCAGGCCTGGCTGGAGATGCCCGCCGCACTCGCGTGCCCGCCGCGGCAGGCGCGCGTGGCCAGGCCATGGAGTCGTGCGGCGGTCGCGCGCCCAGCGCGGCCAGCCGCGATCGGGCTTGGCTCCGGCCGGTGCCCGCCACCAACAGCGAGCCGGCTGCGCAGGCGGCGGCCGCGATCACCGCAACGTCCATGCCGTCCCCTCCACCGAGCGAGCGAGCCGGTCGACCCACAGCAGCCCGGCCGCCGCGAGCAGCCCCCCGACGAGCAGGCAAGCCACGCCGTAACCCGTCCCGGTGAGGACCGCCAGCGGCCTGCCGCCCAGACCGGTGCCGAGGAGCACGGTCACGGCGGGCAGCGCGGCGAGCAGGCGAGCGGTGGCCCGGACGCTGCCGAGCTCGACGGCGGCCTCCTGCCGGACGGCGTCAGCTGCGCGTACGGAGTCGACGACCCGGGTCACGGTGTCCGCCAGCGGGGCGCCGGTGTCGGCGCCGACCTGCCAGCCGAGGGCGAGGGCGGCCAGCGCCTCGGCGCCGGGGGTGGTAGCAGCTGTGCGCAGCGCCGCTGGCACGTCACCGCCCAGGCGGGCGTTGGCGGCCGCCTCGCCGAGCAGGTCAGGCGCCGTCTCGGCTGCCTCGGTGAGCGCCTCCTCCACGGTGCGGCCGCTGCGCAGCGCCGCAGCAAGGGCCAGCGCGGCTTCCACGGTGAGGGCGCGCCGAGTCGCTTCAGCTCGGCGCCGGCGAGCCACCTCACGTACCCGCACGGCGACCACGGCCGCGAAGACGGCCACGAGCAGCGGCACGAGGGAGGCGAGCCACCACGACCCCAGGACTCCCGGCGCCAGGACAAGAGCTGCCGCGCGCGCAGCCGGGGCGTTGCGCCAACCGGCAGCCGACCCGCTGGGCGCTGCGTCGGCGGTGGCCTTCGCCCGCTCGGCACCGCCTCCACCGGCCGCCGTTCGCCCACCGGTGGCGCGCGGACGCAGGCCCCGCCGGGCCAGCAGCTCGCGCGCCGGGCGGGGGAACGCGAGCCCGACCGCGGCCGCTGCGGCAAGTGCGGCGAGAGCGGTAGCGGAGCTCATCGCGCGCTCACGGCGCGACGCCCCGGGCCTCGACGGCTGCCCGCAGAGATTCCAAGCCAGAACCGGCGCGCCAGCTCCCGGAGCGGTCGACGGACAGCGCGGGCCGGGCGACCACGTAGCCCGCGCCGTCCCGCTCCAGTGCATGCAGTTCCGCCACCCGCCGACTGCCGTCGGCCTCCCGCACCAGGTGCACGACGGCGTCCAGGCCGGCGGACACCTGGCTGTGCACGGCCTCGCGTCCGAGGCCCGCCGCGACACCGAGGGCCTCGAGCCGCGCAGGGACGGCCGCTGGAGCGTTGGCGTGGAGGGTGCCGCAGCCACCCTCGTGACCTGTGTTGAGCGCGGCGAGCAGGTCGACGACCTCGCCGCCGCGCACCTCCCCGACCACGAGACGGTCCGGGCGCATCCGCAGCGCCTGGCGCACGAGCTCGGCCATCGTCACCGCTCCCGCCCCCTCGACGTTGGGAGGGCGAGCCTCGAGCCGGACCACGTGCGGGTGCTCTGGGCGCAGCTCGCTGGAGTCCTCGACGACGAGCACCCGCTCACCGGCTGCCACGAGCCCGAGCAGCGCCGAGAGGACTGTGGTCTTGCCGGAGCCCGTGCCGCCGGTGACCAGGAAGGCGAGTCGGGCCGCGACGAGCGCCCGCAGCCAGCCCGACATCACCGCGGTGAGGGATCCGGCCGCCTCGAGGTCGGCGATTCCAAAGGAGCGCCGCGCCGGCACCCGCAGCGACACACAGGTGCCGTCAGGCGCGAGCGGCGGGAGGACCGCGTGGACACGGGTGCCGTCGGGGAGCCTGGTGTCGACGTAGGGCTGGGCATCATCGAGCCGGCGACCTCCGGCCGCGGCCAGGCGCTGGGCAAGACGGCGTACGGCATTCTCGTCGCCGATCCGTACGGGTGAGCGCTCCAGCCCGCATCCCCGGTCGACCCAGACCTGCCCGGGACCGTTGACGAGGACATCGGTTGTCCCGGGCCGGCGCAGCAGCGCCTCCAGCGGGCCCGCGCCGCTGATCTCTGCCCGCAGCGCGTCGGTGACGGCGAGCACCGTGGTGTCACCGAGCACCCCGCGCTCCCGCCGCAGCAGCACGGCGACCTGTGCAGGGGTGGGAGCGGCTCCGCTGGCCGCCAGGCCGGCCCGTACGCGTTCGACCAGGGCGGGGTCGGCGAGCACGGCCGGACCCGTCGCCGGTCGGGTCATGCCGCCTCCTGGGTGGGCAGCAGGGTGGTGAGGAAGGTGGAGCAGAACGCCGCCAACGGCCCGCGCCCTCCGCGGGTGGGCGGCTCCCCCCGCTCCAGCGTCTCGCTCAGGCCCGGCTCGGCACGTACGTCGCCGGCGAGCGGCAGCCCGAGCGCCTCCGCCACCACCTCGGCGCCGAGCCCGGAGGGCGCGGGACCGCGCACGACCACCCGCAGGTCGGCGGTGAGCAGGGAGACGAGGGTGGCGACCCGCGCCGCGGAGGCCGTGGCGCGTACCTCCGCGGGTACGACCAGCAGGGTCGTGCGGCAGGCCGCCAGCACCTCCTCGGCCGCCGCGTCGACGCGCCGCGGCAGGTCGACGACCACGAGGTCGCAGGACCGCCGGGAGGCAGCCAGCACGGCGCGCATGGCCTCCGCCGGGATGCTCAGCGCGTCACCGCGGTCCCAGGAGAGGACCACGAGGTCCTCCACGTGCGGCAGTGCCTCCTGCAGGGCGGTGCCGTTGACCCGGCCCCGGCTGCCGACGAGCTCAGGCCAGCGCAGCCCCCGGGTGTCCTCGCTGCCCAGGACGAGGTCGATGCCCCCACCGAGGGGGTCGGCGTCGACCAGCATGGTGCGCAGCCCAGCGCGGGCACCGGCGAGGGACAACGCGGTGGCGAGCACCGACGCGCCGGCTCCACCGCGGCCGCCGACGACGCCCACCACCACGGCGTCGGGTCCGGTCGCCTCCGCGGCGTCCGCGAGCCGGTCGACGATCCAGGACTCGGCGTCGGGGAGGAAGACGACGGCCTCCGCCCCGATCGACACGGCCCGCTCCCAGATGCTTGCGTCGTCGAGGTCTTGACCGACGAGGACGACGCCGGGCCGGCGGGAGGGCGCCGCACGCACCAGGTCGTCGAGGAGGTCGGCGCCGGCGATGACCAGCGGCGCGGCGACCCAGGCGGCCCGCGCGGAGGCGGCGTCGTGGGCAACCTCGCAGGCCACACCCGCGGCCGCGCCCAACCGCAACAGGTCGTCCAGCAGCAGTTCGTCGGCAGTGACGAGCAGCGGCCGACCCGGCGGTCCGGGCGCGGGCTGACCCAGCCGGTGGGGGTGCAAGCGGCGGCGAGGGAACGGACGGCGGGACACGCGACCTCCTGGGCGACGATGCGACGTAGGCACCGTCACCGGCGTGGCGGCCGGTGACCAGGCTGGTGACGCGGGGTTGTGGACGAGGCGTCCGGCAGCTGAAGACTGGGGACGACTGAGCCCGGCAGCACAGCAGGCGCACCTATGCTCGAACAGTGGCCAGCGCAGCCGCCGACGTGATTCCCGGCCCGCGGGCGGAGGGCCCCCCGCTCCGCCGTACGGCTGCGTTCTTCGACCTCGACAAGACGATCATCGCCAGGTCAAGCTCGTTCGTTTTCTCCCGCTCCTTCTACCAGGGCGGGCTCATCAACCGGCGGGCGGTGCTGCGCAGCGCGTACGCCCACTTCCTCTACCTCGTCGGCGGCGCGGACCACGACCAGATGGAGCGGATGCGCCAGTACCTCTCGAGCCTGGTGACCAGCTGGGACGTGCAGACGGTCAAGGACATCGTCGCCGAGACGCTGCACACCATCGTCGACCCGATCGTGTACGACGAGGCGGTGACGCTCATCGAAGAGCACCACCTCACCGGTCGGGACGTGGTGATCGTCAGCTCCTCCGGGTCGGAGGTGGTGGAGCCCATCGGCGACCTGCTGGGGGCCGACCACGTGGTCGCCACCCGGATGGTCGTCGACGCGGGCCGCTTCACCGGTGAGATCGAGGACTACGTGTACGGGCCGGCCAAGGCCGAGGCGATCCGGCGGCTGGCCGAGGCGCAGGGCTACGACCTCAGCCGCTGCTTCGCCTACTCCGACTCCTCGACCGACCTGGCGATGCTCGAGGCGGTGGGCCACCCGTACGCGGTCAACCCCGATCGGACGCTGCGCCGCATCGCCGCCGAGCGTGGCTGGCCCGTGCTCGTCTTCTCCAAGCCGGTCGCGCTGCGCCAGCGGGTGGCGCTGCCCGACGCCGGGCCGGTGCTCGCCGTGGCGGCGATCGGCGCCAGCGCCGCCGGAGTCGTGTGGTACGCCGCCCGCCGCCGCGGGCAGCGTTCGACGGTCTGAGGCAGCCCCTTCTCCCGCCGCCGCCACCGCCGGGTGGGGAAACCCGCGCCGGTAAAGATTGCTGCGGGGCTCTTCCGGCACGCCGGGAGAGGGCGTACAACGGACACCACGGCAGTCGGGCACCCACGCGGCGACCACCCCACGTACGGGCAGTCGCGCCCGGGTCACCCGGGTCCGACAGAGGACTGCACGCCTGGTAACCCAGACTGACGTGCCGGCGACGGCGTCCCGTGCGGGCGCCGTCGCCGCTCGTTCAGGCGCCGGCGGCGCTGGCGGCAGCGGCGTCGGCGACGCAGATCGCCAGCCCCTCCTCCGCCCCGGCGGCGTAGGCCGTGCAGCAGTGCCGCACCCAGGCCGCCACGCCGGCCGGTGTGCCCGCCGCGTAGCCCTCGAGCAGCGGCCGGTAGGCGCGGCGCAGCCGGAGATGCCCCGCCTCGGTCGGGGTGAGGCCGGCGGGGTCGGTGCCCTTGGCGATAAGGACGACGCGTTCGAGTGCGCGGGCGACCAGCCCGTCGCCGACTCCGAACGGCCGCAGGGTTGCCACCTCGCCGTGCACCACGGCTGCGACGACGACAGCGGGCGCAGCGGTCGGCGCCGTCACCAGCGCCCCCAGCGCAGCAAGGCGTAGCGCCACGCCCGGGTCGTCGAGCGGCCGCCCAAGCCGCTCGGCTGGTACGAGCCCGTGCGCCACCAGAACGTGCAGCCGAGCCAGCACCTGCTGCGGCGCCCGCTCCCACACCGCGGCGAGGCGGACGATCTCGGCGCCTGCCCGCAGCGCCCCTTGGACACGCGGATCAACTGCCGGCGGGGGGTCCGCCGCCCCTTCCAGCACCGCGCTCGCCCGGGCGCCGCGGACGGTGCTGGCCGCGCTCACCGCGGGAGCCCGCTGGCGCAACCGCGGGTGGCGCAGCAAGGCGTCCACGCCGTCGCGGGCCTGGGCTGCCGCCGTGCCCACCCCGGGGAGCGCGGCCACCGCCGCGAGCGGGTCTGCGGCCGGTCCCGGCACGGGCGCCGACCTTAGCCGTCCTACGATCGCCAGCGTGAGCGCTGAGCCGTCCAACAGCCTGAGCGGCCAGGCGGCATCCTTCGGCGGGGTCGCCGACCGCTACGAGCGCGCCCGGCCCGGCTACCCGGGGGACGCGGTGAGCTGGCTTGTCGGGCCGCCTCCACGCCGAGTGCTCGACCTCGCGGCCGGGACCGGCAAGCTCACCCGGTCACTGATCGCTGCCGGTCACGAGGTGGTGGCGGTCGACCCCAGCGAGGACATGCTCGCCCAGCTGCGCGCGGCGCTGCCGGACGTCGAGGCCCGCCTCGGGACGGCGGAGTCCATCCCGCTCGACGATCGATCCGTCGACGTGGTTGTGGTGGCGCAGGCGTTCCACTGGTTCGACGCGCCGCCCGCCCTGCGCGACATCGCGCGCGTCCTGCGCCCAGCGGGCCGGCTCGGCCTGGTGTGGAACGACCGCGACGAGACGGCGGCGTGGGTGGCCGCGCTCTCCCAGGTCATCGGCAGCGAGGATGCGGTGCAGGACCCGGAGCCGCCGGCAGAGATCGCCCAGAGCGGGCTCTTCGAGCCCGCGGAGTCGGCCGAGTTCCGTCTTGAGCAGCGGCTTGACCGCGCCACTCTGCTCGACCTCGTCGCCTCTCGCTCGTACGTCGCCGTCCGGACACCCGAGGAGCGGGCCGGGATCCTCGCTGAGGTGGACCGAATCTTCGACGCGTACGCCGGCCACGGCGACGACGCCGCCGACCCCACCCTCGTGCTGCCATACCTGACCCGCTGCTACCGCGCCACCCGACGCTGACTCCCCGCTGCCGGGTCGCGCCCGCGGGCATGACCCCTTGTCCGGGCGCCGCACCGGGCCTAGCGTGCGCGGCACGACAGGGCTTCCGTCCTTCCACCCGCGAAGGGAGTCGGCATGAGCACGGTTCAGGACCCCGGAGACGCCGCCCCGCAGGCCGGTTCGCAGGCCGACCGCTACCGGCAGGCGCAGGATTCCGAGCAGTTCAGCGACCTGCGCAGACGGTTCCGCGGGTGGGTGTTCCCGATGACCGTCGCGTTCCTCGCCTGGTACCTGCTGTACGTCATCCTCTCCGGCTATGCGCGGGACTTCATGGGTCAGCAGCTCATCGGAAACATCAACGTGGCCTTGGTCTTCGGACTGCTCCAGTTCGTCACGACGTTCCTCATCGCCTGGCTCTACGAGCGGTACATGACCAAGAACGTCGACCCGATCGCCGACCGGATGCTGCACGAGGTCGAGGGCGGAGGCACCCGATGAGCCAGCAGACACTGACGATCATTCTGTTCCTCGCGTTTGTCGCCATCACGCTGTACATCACGATCTGGGCAAGCCGGCAGACCCACAGCGCGGCGGACTTCTACGCCGGAGGTCGCTCCTTCAGCGCGGTGCAGAACGGCTTTGCCATCGGCGGCGACTACATGTCCGCCGCCTCGTTCCTGGGCATCGCCGGCCTCATCGCGCTGTACGGGTACGACGGCTTCCTCTACTCGATCGGGTTCCTGGTCGCCTGGCTCGTCGCCCTGCTCCTCGTCGCCGAGCTGCTGCGCAACTCGGGCAAGTACACGATGGCCGACGTCCTCGCGTTCCGGATGCGTCAGCGCCCGGTTCGGATGGCCGCCGGGGTCTCCACGATCACCGTGTCGATCTTTTACCTCATCGCGCAGATGGTGGGTGCCGGCGCGCTCGTCGCGCTGCTGCTCGGCCTGAGCGGAGACCTGGCCAAGAACCTCACGATCGTCGCGGTGGGCGCCATCATGATCTTCTACGTGACGATCGGGGGGATGAAGGGGACGACCTGGGTACAGATCGTCAAGGCCGTCCTGCTGATGAGCGGGACCATCCTGGTGTCGTTGATCGTGCTCGGGCGCTACGGGTTCAACATCAGCGAGCTCCTCGGCGACGCCGCCGAGCAGAGCGGCAAGGGCCAGGCGTTCATCGAGCCAGGTCTGCGCTACGCGACCGAGGACACCGGCCTGACCGGGAAGATCGACCTCATCAGCCTCGGGCTCGCGCTCGTGCTCGGCACCGCCGGCCTGCCGCACATCCTCATCCGCTTCTACACGGTGCCCACGGCAAGGGCGGCGCGCAAGTCGGTCGTGTGGGCCATCTGGATCATCGGCAGCTTCTACCTGCTGACGCTCGCGCTCGGCTTCGGAGCGGCCGCACTGGTCGGGACGGAGACGATCAGCGCGCAGGACCCCGGCGGCAACACCGCCGCGCCCCAGCTGGCCCGGGCAGCCGGGGAGATCATCGGCGGGGAGACCGGCGGCACGATCCTGCTTGCCGTCATCGCGGCCGTGGCGTTCGCGACGATCCTCGCGGTGGTGGCCGGACTGACGCTGGCGTCCTCCTCCTCCTTCGCCCACGACATCTACGCCAACGTGATCAAGCGGGGGGACGTCGCCGAGGGCGCGGAGGTCCGGGTCGCCCGCATCGCCGCCTTCGGCATCGGCGCGGTGGCGATCGTGCTCGGCATCTTCGCTCAGGGGCTCAACGTCGCCTTCCTGGTGGCCCTCGCCTTCGCCGTCGCCGCGTCGGGCAACCTGCCGGCCCTCGTCTACAGCCTGTTCTGGGGGCGGTTCAACACCGCCGGTGCGGTGTGGGCCATCTACGCGGGACTGGCCGCCGCGGTGATCCTCGTCGCGTTCTCACCGGTCGTCTCCGGTGGTGAGACATCGCTGTTCCCCGACAGCGACTGGTCCTACTTCCCCCTCGCAAACCCGGGCATCGTCTCCATCCCCATCGGCTTCCTCGCCGGCTGGCTCGGGACGGTGCTCTCCGGTGAGCGCGACGACGCCAAGTGGGCCGAGCTTGAGGTGCGCTCGCTGACCGGAGTGGGTGCCGAGAAGGCTGTTACGCACTGACCCGGGATTGCGGCAGCGGAACCGAGCGCACCGGACCAGACCGGAGCGGACGGAGGAGGATCACGTGAGCGCAGAGGGCCTTTCCAACCTCCTGCACGAGGAGCGTCGCTTCCCGCCCAGCGAGGAGTTCGCCGCGGGCGCCGTCGCGCAGTCCACGCTGTACGACGACGCGGCCAGCGACCGGCGCGGGTTCTGGGGGAGGCAGGCCCGCGACCTCGTCCACTGGGACACCGAGTTCGGCGAGATCCTGGACTGGTCCGACCCGCCGTTCGCCAAGTGGTTCGTCGGGGGCCGGCTCAATGTCGCGTACAACTGCGTCGATCGCCACGTCGAGGCAGGCCACGGCGAGCGCGTCGCGATCCACTGGGAGGGCGAGCCCGGCGACTCCCGCGCCATCACCTACGCCGAGTTGCAGCGGCTGGTGTGCCGGGCGGCCAACGCGCTCACCGACCTCGGCGTCACCACCGGCGACCGGGTGGCGATCTACCTGCCGATGATCCCCGAGGCCGTGATCGCGATGCTCGCCTGCGCCCGGCTGGGTGCCCCCCACTCGGTCGTCTTCGGTGGCTTTTCCAGCGAAGCACTGCGCAGCCGCATCGAGGACGCCCAGGCCAAGGTCGTCGTCACGGCCGACGGGGGCTACCGCCGCGGCAAGGCGAGCGCGCTGAAGCCGGCCGTCGACGAGGCGGTCGGCCGGTCAACCTCGGTCGAGCACGTGCTCGTCGTGCGCCGTACCGGCCAGGACGTCGAGTGGACCAACGGCCGGGACGTGTGGTGGGACGACGCGCTCGGCAAGGCGAGCACGGAGCACGCGTACGAGCCGCAGGACGCCGAGGCCACCCTCTACATCCTCTACACCTCCGGCACGACGGGTAACCCCAAGGGCATCCAGCACACAAGTGGTGGCTACCTGGTGCAGTGCGCCTACACCCACAAATACGTCTTCGACCTCCGGCCGGAACGCGACGTGTTCTGGTGCACGGCCGACGTGGGCTGGGTGACGGGGCACTCTTACCTCGTCTACGGGCCGCTGGCCAACGGCGCCACTCAGGTGATGTACGAGGGCACGCCCGACACCCCGCACCGCGGCCGGTGGTGGGAGATCTGCCAGAAGTACGGCGTGACGATCCTGTACACAGCGCCGACGGCGATCCGGACGTTCATGAAGTGGGGGGAGGACGAGGTCGCCCGCTTCGACCTCTCCACCCTGCGGCTGCTCGGCTCGGTCGGGGAGCCGATCAACCCCGAGGCGTGGGTGTGGTACCGGCGAGTGGTCGGCGGCGACCGTACGCCCGTGGTCGACACCTGGTGGCAGACCGAGACGGGGGCCATCATGATCTCTCCGCTGCCCGGCATCACCGCCGCCAAGCCGGGCTCGGCGATGACACCACTGCCCGGGATCTGCGCCGACGTCGTCGACGACTCCGGTGAGCCCGTACCGAACGGGTCCGGCGGCTTCCTGGTGCTGACGCAGCCGTGGCCGGGGATGCTGCGCACGCTCTGGGGCGACGACGAGCGTTTTCTCGACACGTACTGGTCGCGCTTCCCGGGCCGCTACTTCGCCGGCGACGGCGCCAAGAAGGACGACGACGGCGACCTGTGGCTGCTCGGCCGCGTCGACGACGTCATGAACGTCTCCGGTCACCGCATCTCGACCACCGAGGTCGAGTCGGCCCTCGTCTCCCACCCCAAGGTCGCCGAGGCCGCCGTGGTGGGAGCCAGCGACCCCACCACCGGTCAGGGCATCGTCGCCTTCGTCATCCTGCGTGGCAGCGCTGAGGAAGGTGAAGACACCGCCCGGGAACTGCGCGACCACGTCACGCAGGCGATCGGCGCCATCGCAAAGCCGCGACAGATCATGGTCGTCGCCGAGCTGCCCAAGACACGGTCGGGCAAGATCATGCGGCGGCTGCTGCAGGACGTCGCCGAGAACCGCGAGCTCGGTGACGTCACCACGCTGACGGACTCCACCGTCATGGACCTGATCCGCGAGGGCATGTCGGGAGGTTCCGCGGCCGACGAGGCCTGATTGTCATCGTTGGGCGCCTGGCTTTCAGGCCCAGACGCACCCGGCCACGTGGCGGCTTTGCTCAGGGCAGGCGCCTCGAGCGCTCGCGCCTGATGGCCCACACGACGGCGACCAGGCTGGCGAGCGCCAGCAGCGGGACCTCGAGTGGCTGGTCGTCGAGCCAGTCTGCGGCCGGATCCCACCAGGGCAGCTCGGGCGCGGGGACGAGGACGGCCTCCGCAAGTGCACCAGTCGCGAGGCTGGGCGGGCCGCTACCTGTGGGCAGGGTGGTCCATCGCCGCAGTGGACCCGCACCGCTCGGATCGGCCAGGAAAAGGGCCCGCCCGGTGACCGCCCCGCTGAGCCCTCCCCCGATCACCCGGTAGTGATGCAGGACGACCCCCTGCCGTGTCCATCCCAACGCCTCCCACGTCGGAACGCCGGGAAGTCGGCGGCTCTTGTCCCCCCCGCCCACGGAACCTTGCACCACCAGCCGGGAACCTGCGCGGAGAGCGACCGCCGCGGCCAGCCGGTGACCGCCGGGTCCCACCACCGCAGTCTGGAAGCCACCGAAGTCCTGCACCTCCTCGAACTCTCCGGTCCGAACGTCGAGGAAGCCCCCGAGCGGTAGCCCGGCCCGGCCGAAGAAGGACACGTAGGCCTGGGTGCGCGAGGCGGGGCGCACCGCGAACGCCCCCACGATCGGCAGGGCGCGGTCACTCCCGGTCTCGAGGTCGACGACGTGCACCTGGTCTCCGTCGTCCTCGACGTAGACCAGCACGGCAGAGTTGAGCAACGCCCAACTTCGCGTTCCCTCATCCCCGGTGTTATGAGTCAAGAAGGGCACTGTCTGCACCGACCCCGCGTCAAGGTCCACGACGACTGCCGCTTCGTCGGCGAGATAACCGACCAGGGAACCGTCCGGGGACACCACCGGTTCGGCGAAACCTCCCAAGGGGCCGCTGCCGTCCGTGTCGTCGACGTCTCCGGCATCGACGCGGTACGCGCGGCCGGTCGCCGCGTCGAGCGCGTACACGCCGAACCTGCCGCGGTCGTCGGACGTGCCTAACACGGCGGTCACGCGTGGCGCCGCGGCCGCACCGTCGTCAACCAGCGCGGGGGCATCGAACGCCGGAATCAGCACCTCCGTGGGCATCACCACGGAGCTTGGAGCTCCGGCCTCTTCCAAGGGTCGCTCGAGCAGGTCGGAGCCCAGCCGGACGGTGCCGCCCGCGAGCAGCCCGAGCGCCAGCACACCGGCGGCCCCACCCGCGAGGCGGCGGGTGCGCCGCCGCTGCCGAGCGTGTGCGATCCCTTCAGGCGTTACCCGCGCGCTCACCGTGTCGGCCCGGGCCAAGTCGTCGAGCAGGTCACGGAAGTCGGTACTCACGGGCTCACCTCTTGCTCGGGACGAAACGCTGCCAGCGCCTGCGGGGCAAGCGCCCGCAAGCGCTGAAGCGCGTGACGGGTCTGGCTCTTCACGGTGCTCACGGAGCAGCCGAGCAGCTCGGCCGCCTGTGCCTCGGTGAGGTCCTCGTAGAACCGCAGCACCAGCACCGCACGTTGACGCTCCGTCAACTGAGCAAGTGCGGCTCTGAGCACCACCCGCGCATCCGCGGGAGTCGCGTGATCCGCCGCGGGCGCGGGCTCCGGCACGTCCCACGTCGACCGACCGCGATCGCGGCGCCGGTGCGGGTCGATGCAGGCGGAATAGAGGGTCCGGCGGACGTACGGCTCCGGGTTGCCCTTCGCGACAAGGCGCTCCCACCGGCCGTACACCCGCACCAGCGATTCCTGGACGGCGTCCTCAGCACGCCCCACGTCGCCGGTGAGGAGATAGGCAGTCCGCAGCAGGGCGGCGCCGCGTTCTGCGACCCACGCGTCGAACGTCGCTGGCCCCCCCACGGCACCTCCTCAACCACTACACGCAAGAAGAGGCTCGTACGGGTGGAACCCGGCTCCCCGCCGGCGCCCGAACCCACGGACGCTAGCGTGCGGCGAATGCGCGCCCGCGACCTCGCCGAACCCTTCCCCGTCGTACCGCTGGAGGAGGACGCCCTCGAGGCGACTCGCATGCTCGCCGAGCGTGGACTGCCCGGCCTCGTGGTCGTCGATGACCACGGCGTGCCGATTGTGATCCTCCCCGCCTCACAGGTGCTGCGCTTTGCGCTACCCGAGTACGTCGAGGAGGACCCGAACCTCGCCGGGGTCTTCGGCGAGAAGGAAGCCGACACCTTCTGCAGGCCCTTGCGGGGCAAAACCGTCGCCCAGCTCATGCCGTCCAAGGAGTTCCTGCCCCGACGAGAGCGCGACCGTCCGATCGTCGGTGCGGAGGCCACCATGGTGGAGGTGGCATCGGTCATGAGCCGGCAGCACTCCCCCGTCGTCGCGGTCATGGACGGAGACCACATCGTCGGCGTCATCACCGTCCACCGGCTGCTGGGTGCGGCCCTGGCGCAGGCATGAGGGCGGCCGCGGTCCTCGCCGCCACGGAGAACGGGGAGTACGAGCCCAGCACGCTCGTCGTCGTGCTCACCATCGCGATCTTCGCCGGTGCGTACGCGCTCATCGCTACCGAGAAGGTGCACCGGGTCAAGGCAGCCCTCGGCGGGGCGGCGCTCATGCTCGCCATCGGCTCGGCGACAGCGGGATCGGCGTTCTTCGCCGAGGAGACCGGGATCGACTGGAACGTCATCTTCCTGCTCTTCGGCATGATGATCATCGTCAGCGTGGTCAAGCAGACCGGAGTGTTCGAGTACCTCGCGATCTGGGCGGCCAAGCGCGCCCGCGGCCGCCCGTTCGTCGTGCTGGTCATGCTCTCGGTGATCACTGCGGTCGCTTCAGCGCTGCTGGACAACGTCACGACGGTGCTGCTGGTGGCTCCGGTGACGCTGCTCGTCTGCGACCGCATCGGCACCCGTCCCGAGGGCTTCCTGATCGCCGAGGCGCTCGCCTCCAACATCGGGGGCACCGCAACCCTCATCGGCGACCCGCCGAACATCATCATCGCCAGCCGGTCGGGCCTGACTTTCAACGACTTCGTGGTCAACCTGGCGCCCATCGTGGTCGTCCTGCTGGCGGTGTTCGTGGTCATGTCGCGCTGGCTGTTCCGCTCCTCGTACGCCTCCGCCGACCCCGCGCGAGCCGCTCAGGTCATGGACCTCGACGAGCGCCGGGCCATCCGAGATCCGCGGCTGCTGCGCCGCTCACTCATCGTCCTGGCTCTCGTCATCGTCGGGTTCGCGGCCCACGCGGTAGTGGCCGTCGAGCCGAGCGTGGTCGCCCTGCTCGGGGCCGGGCTGCTGGTCCTTGTCTCGGGTCTGTCCAGCGACGAGTTCCTCGAAGAGGTCGAGTGGGAGACCCTCGCCTTCTTCGCCGGCCTCTTCATCATGGTGGGCGCACTCGTCCGGGTTGGGGTCATCGAGTACCTCGGCGAGCGAGCGGTCGAGGCGGTCGGCGATCGCTACTTCCTGGCGGCGACCGGACTGCTGTTCGGGTCTGCCGTGCTCTCCGGCATTGTCGACAACATCCCGTACGTCGCCACGATGTCGCCGCTGGTGGCGGGCCTCGTCGAGGCCGGCGGTGGCGGGACGCAGCCCACGGCGCTGTGGTGGGCGCTCGCGCTCGGCGCCGACCTCGGTGGCAACGCGACCGCCGTCGGTGCCAGCGCCAACGTCGTGGTCACGGGCATCGCGGCGCGCAGCGGACATCCCATCTCCTTCTGGCACTTCACCAAGTACGGCGCGTTCGTGGCTGCGGTCACCGTGACGCTGGCCTGGCCGTACGTGTGGCTGCGCTACTTCGCATTCGGCTGACCTCGGCGCGGACGTTAGGCTGAACGGAGCACGTCGGAGCGCCGGGAAGCCTGGTCGGCATTCGCCTCACCGACCCCGGAGCGTCCCGTGCCCGCAGCCACTGCCCGTCGTGTCCTGCACCGGCTGTCCCTCGCCGAGCGCGCCGAGGTGCTGGCGGCCCTGCGCAGCGAGACGACAGGTGGAGTTCTCCTCCTCCTGGCCACCGTCATAGCTCTGGTATGGGCAAACTCACCGGTGGCCGGCGCATACGAGGCCGTCCGTACCGCAGTCGTAGGCCCGGCAGCACTGGGGCTCGACCTCGATCTTGCGCACTGGGCCTCCGAGGGCCTGCTCGCGGTGTTCTTTCTGGTCGCCGGCCTGGAGCTCAAGCGGGAGTTCGTCGTCGGTGACCTGAGCGAGCCGGGCGAGGCGGTCCTGCCGGTAGTGGCGGCGGTTGCGGGCATGGTCGTACCGGTCGGGGTCTATCTCGCGGTGGCCGGGTCGCTGGGCGGCGATCTCGGTGGGTGGGCCGTGCCCGTCGCCACCGACATCGCCTTTGCGCTCGCCGTGCTGGCCGTCATCGGTTCGCGGCTGCCCACCGCGCTGCGCGCGTTTCTGCTGTCCCTGGCGGTGGTGGACGACCTGCTGGCCATCCTGGTCATCGCGGTCGTCTTCGCCGGGGACCTGGCCTGGGCACCGCTGCTGGGCGCCGCGGCCCTGCTGGCCGTTCATGCGCTGCTGCAGCGCCGGCGGGTGTCCATCTGGTGGGTGTACGTCCCGCTGGGGCTGGCCGCGTGGACCCTCACGCACGCCGGCGGGGTGCACGCGACCGTCGCCGCGGTCGGGCTCGGGCTGTTCACGCGGGTACGTCGCGACGCGGGCGAAAGCGTCTCGCCCGCCGAGCAGCTGGAGCACCGACTTCGCCCGCTGTCCGCCTCGGTGTGCGTGCCGCTGTTCGCGTTGCTCGCCGCGGGAGTGCAGCTGTCCCCGGCGACCGTGAGCGGGCTCGCCACGGAACCAGTGGCCCTCGGGATCGTCGCCGGACTGGTGGTGGGCAAGGTCGTCGGCGTGGTCGGTGGCGCCTGGACAGCCGCCCGCTTCACCCGCGCCTCCCTCAGCGACTCGCTGTCCTGGCTCGATGTCGTCGCTGTCGGGCTGCTGGCCGGTATCGGCTTCACGGTGTCGCTGCTGCTGGCCGAGCTCGCCTTCGCTCAAGACACAGCGGCGGTGGCGATTGCCAAGGCCGCGGTGCTCGCCGGGTCGGTGTTGAGCGCGCTGTGCGCCGCGGTGGTGCTCCGGATGCGCCAGGCCGTGCACGTACGCCTGGACGAGGAGGACAACCGCGACGACGACGGGGACGGCGTGCCGGATCTCTACCAGAGCGCCTCGGGCTAGGCTCGCTGACCATGGCGCATGCAGCTCAGCCTCTCAGCGACACCCACGAGCCGAGCCTCAAGGAGCTCGTGTCGAGCGCTGTCCAGGACCTCTCCACCCTCGTCCGGGACGAGGTCGACCTCGCCAAGCTCGAGCTCAAGGAGTCGGCACGGCACGCCGGCGTCGGCGGGGGGCTCCTCGCCGGTGCTGCCCTGCTCGGCCTGCTGGCGCTGATCCTGCTGTCGTTCGCCGCGGTGTACGGCCTCGTGGCCGCCGGCCTCCACCCGGCTCTCGCATTCCTGATCGTCGCCGTCGTCTATCTCTTGATCGCCGCGGTCCTTGCGCTGGTCGCCCGCCGCACCCTGTCCCGGGTCAAGGGGCCGGAGCGCGCCGTGGCGCAGGCCAAGGAGACTCGGGCGGCCCTGCGTCCGAGCCACTGAGGCCCGCCGCGGGAGCTCAGACGCAGCCGCCGGTACTCACCGCCGTACCCTCTGGCGCGCTCGACGCGGCGGCCATCGCTGCGGACACCTCGTCCGGGGAGAGCGCGTACGCGGTGTCGGTGTCGGTCAGCGACGCGGCGAAGATCATGCCGTACACGTCGCCGTCCCCGGCGACCAGTGGCCCACCGGAGTTGCCCGGCTGCACGTCACCGCGCAAGGCGATCACCTGGCGGTTGACCCGGCCCTCGCCGTAGATGTCCTCGCCGAGCAGCACCTGGTGGCTGCGGATGCGGGCCGCGTCGACGGACAGCGGACCGTTGCGCGGATAGCCGAGGACCACGGCCGGGTCGCCGTCCGCGGGTTCGGTAGGGCGGAAGGCCAGCGCGGGTTGCTCGAGTCCGGGAACTGCGAGCACGGCCACGTCGGTCTGCGGGTCGAAGTGGACGACGGTGGCGTCCAGCTGGCCACCTCCCGGCACGAGGACGGTCGGGGAGGCGACGCCGGCGAGCACGTGCGCGTTGGTCATCACCCGCTCGGCGGCGACGACGAAGCCGCTGCCCTCAATCACCCGGCCGCACGACTGCGCCTCGCCGAGCACCTTGACCACACTCGAGGCCGCAGCGCGCACCTGCGGATCGCGCACGACTCGCGGATCAGGCGGTGCTACATCGCGGATGTACTCGGGGACGAACGGCGCGACCACGCCGGGAAAGGTCCCCGCGTCGACGAGCCAGCGGAACTCTTCGGTGAGGTCGCCCGCTGGCGCCGGGAGTGCCTGGTCGACCTGGCGCAGGATCTCCGAATCGCGCACCGCGGCGGCGATCACGGGAATCTGTGACGCTGACACGGCCAGCCCGATGGCCCACGCCGCCACCAGGAGGGCGCCGGCGCCGAGCAGGGCACCGCCCACGGCGTCGGCCCGCCGCGCCTGTCGGATGGCGAGCCGCCGGCGCAGCTTTCCGCCGATGAACGCGGCGACACCCTGCCCGATCGACGCGGTCAGCAAGACGAGCAACAGCGCAAGAACTGACGCGCCGAGCCCGGGCTCGAGGAAGCCCAGCAGCCGCGGCCCCAGCAGCAGCCCCGCTACGGCGCCACCGACGAAGCCGACGAAGGACAGCAGCCCCACCAGCAATCCCTGCGCGTAGCCGGAGATGGCGAAGGCGAGCGCGAGCAGCACAACCACCACGTCGACGGCGTTCACGTTCCGGCGTCCTCACCCACCGCTACGGCCTGCGGAGCATCTGACACCAGCCCCCGGGTGGCGGGCAACAGTGGCGTCACATCCATCACGCGGGCGTTGTCCCAGGGACGTTCGAGGCCAGCGAGTGCGAGCAGCCGGGCGAGCAGGCCGCCGGTGAAGCCCCACACGAGCATCCCGGCGACCTGGAAGGCGGGGCCGATGCCTCCTCGCGGGTGGCGCACCTGGAGGCGGTTGGCCGGCTCGAGCAGATCGTCGAGCGGCACCCGGTGGACGGTGGCCACCTCGGCGGGATCCATAACGCGCACCGGCGATGGCGTTCGCCACCAGGCGAGGACTGGCGTGACGACGAACCCGCTGGGCGGCACCCACAGCGCCGGCAGGCTCTCCAACACCTCGACCCCGGCCGGGTCGAGGCCAGTCTCCTCGGCTGCCTCGCGCAGCGCCGCGTCCACCGGTCCACCCTCGCCGGGATCGAGTGCCCCACCGGGGAAGGCCGGCTGCCCGGCGTGGCTGCGCAGGCCGGCGGAACGCTCGATGAGCAGCAGGTCGGGCCGGCGCCGGCCCCCGTGCTCGGCCTCCCCGAAGAGCATCAGCACCGCAGACTGGCGTCCTCCCTCGGGAGGCGGCTCGAAACGCGAGAGCTGCTCGGGCCGTACGGTCGCCGCTGCCCGCGCGATGGGCACCAACCATGCGGGCAGGTCATCCGGGCTCCCGCCGGAGCTCACGTCGCACCCTCGCTCACGGTGTCGGGCTCGACGTCGCGCAACAGCCGCTCGGCCACGACGGGGTCGGTGGGCCCAGCGCCGTACGAGGGGCAGAGCCTTGCCACCGGACACACGCCGCACGCGGGCCGGCGGGAGTGGCAGCGCCGGCGACCGTGCCAGATGAGCCGGTGACACAGCATCGTCCAGTCGCGGCGGGGGAACAACGCCGCCAGGTCGTGCTCGACCTTGACGGGGTCGTCGTGCGTGGTCCAGCCGAAGCGGCGCGCCAGCCGCCCGACATGAGTGTCGACGGTGATGCCGGGAGTCCCGAAGGCGTTGCCGAGGACCACGTTGGCGCTCTTACGGCCGACGCCCGGCAGCGTGACCAGGTCCTCCAGCCGGTTGGGCACCTCACCGCCGAACCGCTCGCAGACCGCCTGCGCCATCGACACCACCGCGCGGGACTTGGCCCGGAAGAACCCGGTGGACTGAATGATGGCCTCGACGTCGGCGAGCTCGGCGGCCGCCAGGTCGGCGGGAGTCCGATAACGCGCGAAGAGCACGGGGGTGACCAGATTGACCCGCTTGTCGGTGGTCTGGGCGGACAGGATCGTCGCGACCAGCAGCTGCCAGGCGTCGGCGAAGTCAAGCTCGCAGTGCGCGTCCGGGTAGGTGACCTCGAGCTCGCGGTTGATCCGCCGGGCCCGCCGTACCAGCGCCGTACGCGACTCCGTGGCGAAGGTCCGGCGTGGCACCGGCCCAGCCTACGGTGGCGTCCGGCGCCCGCAGCGGCGATGATCTGGCGTCGGAAGGTCGGGAGGAGGCAGCGGACGTGGACGACGCGTTGCGCAGCGCCCCACTCTTTCGCGAGCTCGACGACGAGGCAGCTGCCGCGCTGCGGGACTCCATGGACGAGGTGCGCGTTACCCGCGGGCAAGTGCTCTTCCGCGAGGGCGACGCCGGTGATCGGGTGTACGTCGTCATCGAGGGCAAGGTCAAGCTCGGCCGTACGGCCCCGGACGGCCGGGAGAACTTGCTGGCCGTCCTTGGGCCCGGCCAGATGTTCGGGGAGCTATCGCTGTTTGACCCCGGGCCGCGCTCGGCTACCGCCACGGCGGTCACCGACTCGATGCTGCTCGGCCTGGGGCACGAGGACCTGCTGCCGTTGCTCACCGGTCGACCGGAGGTGGCGCGGGGGTTGCTGCTCCAGATCGCGCAGCGGCTGCGCCGCTCCAACGAGGCCATGGCCGACCTCGTCTTCGCCGACGTCCCCGGTCGAGTGGCCAAGGCGCTGCTCGACCTGTCCCAACGCTTTGGCGCCGCCTCCCGGGACGGGATCCGGGTCTCCCACGACCTCACCCAAGAGGAGCTTGCCCAGCTGGTGGGCGCCTCCCGAGAGACGGTCAACAAGGCGTTGGCCGACTTCGTCCACCGGGGGTGGATCCGGCTCGAGCAACGGTCGGTGGTGCTGCTCGACCTCGACCGGCTGCGTCGGCGCGCCCGCTAACGCGCGGCTGGCTGAGCGGTTCGGCAGAACTAGTTCTTGATCTCATCCACAGTTCCTCCCTAGTCCCAACGACTGTCGGTAGCTTCCCCTAGGATCGAACACATGTTCGAGACACCGGACCGGAGCGCACCAGTCGCTGCATCGCCGGCAGCCGCTAGCCCGCTGCCGGCCGACCCGGATGGGCTGCTCGACGTTATCGAGTTTTGTGAGCGAGAGGTCGCCCGCCTGCACGCGGTGCAGCTGCGGGCGATGGCCGCGCTGGAGGCGGCGCGTCGGGGCACCCGGCTGGCCGAGTTCGTCCCCGATGAGGTGTCGCTGGCGATCCGGATCAGCCCGAACGCGGCGCGGGACCGGATGTGGGTGGCCCAGCAGCTGAGCACCCGGCTGCCCGCCACGCTGGCCGCGCTGGAGTCCGGCGGGCTGGACTACTACCGGGCCCGCTGCGTGGTGGAGGCCACCGCCCGGCTTCCCGACCAGGATCAGGTCGCCGCGGTGGAGGCGCGGGTGCTGCCCCGGGCACCCGAGCAGAGCGCTCCGCAGCTGCGCGCCGCGTTGCGCCGCGCGGTGCTGGCCGCCGACCCCGCCGGTGGGGAGGCGCGCCACCACCGGGCCCGTGCGCAGCGGCGGGTGGAACGCCGCCCCGACGAGGACGGGATGGCCTGTCTGTGGGTGTACGGCCCCGCCGACGGCATCACCGCCCTGTACACCGCCCTCGATGGGGTCGCCCGCACGAAGCTTCGCGACCCGGAGGAGGCGCGCACCCTGGGCCACCTCCGCACCGACACCCTGCTCGAGCTCGGCCGGGCCATCTGCGACGCCGGCGGGCTAGCCGGGATACCACTGGCCGGGCGGCGCCGCGCCCGCCCCCATTTGCACGTCACCGTCGGCGCGGACACCCTCCTCGGTGTCAGCGACGAACCCGGCTGGCTCGCCGGGTATGGACCCATCCCCGCGTCCATGGCACGGCGCATCGCTCAGGACGCTACTTGGCGCCGGATCCTTACCGACCCGCCCACCGGCTCCCTACTGGACTACGCCGCCGACACCCACGACCCCGGTGTTGTGCTCGCCGGGCACGTCATCGCCCGCGACCAGGACTGCCGCTTCCCCACCTGCACCGTCCCCGCCGAGTACTGCGACCTCGACCACACCATCGCCCACCCCGACGGGCCCACCACGGCCGGCAACCTCGGCCCCCCTGCCGGCGTCACCACCGCGCCAAACAAGCCGGGTTCCACCTCCACCAACACCACCCCGGCGTCTTCACCTGGACCACCCCCACCGGCCGCCAATACCAAGTCCGCCCACCCCCACTCGCCCCACCACATCAAACGACTACGCCCACCCCGCGCAGCCTGAGCTCTTGCCGCTGGCCGCAATACGACCCAGCGGGATGCCACGCCGGCTCAGCGAGAGTTGAGGCTTCAGGTCCTAACCCGGGATGGTCGACGCTGACGCGGCCGTGACAAGGGAGCACCTGCGTGCCAGGCGATGATGTCGAGCGCCCGGAGCGGGGTGATGGGTGGGTCGGCGGCGAGGCCGGCGATTGCCTCCCAGGTGTCGAGCTGGGTGACGAGATCCTCTTGTACGGCGCCAGCGAAAGCCACCATGAAGTCGGCCCAGGATCGGCCCTTCACGGGCGGCACGGGAGCGCCCTGACCGTGCGTGCCCTCGCCAACCTGGTAGCAGCGGCGGACCTGCTCGTCGTAGAGGGGAATGAGCGCTGGCCGCTTCCGGTGCAGGATCTTGCTCAGCCGCGTTCCGCGCGTCCCGTGCACATCACTGTCGTCGAGCACGCCGTACAGCGCCCCGATTGCGTGCAGGTGATCCGGCTGTGCCGCAACGAGGCTGAGCTCTGGATCCAGGTCGTCCAGTAGCGACGACAGCCGCGGGAGCGCCTCGAGGAGCTCGTAATACGCGCGCAGGCTCATCTGCTGCACGTTCAGCAGCGCCGGCGCGAGCAGGTCAGCCTCGGTCAACGGCCCCCGCGCCCGCGCAGCCTCGTAGGAGTCGTAGGCGGGGTAGGCCGAACGCCAAGGGGGTTGGGCGCCGAGGTAGTCCCGAGCGAACGTCATCGCCTCGTCGCGCGGCACCTGTTGGCCGCCGACCCTGACCATGGTCATGTCTGTCACATCCATTGAAACGTCCGCTCCCCTTTCGGTGACACGGCCATCTGTCCCGATGGCCCCAAGCAACCCGGATGCTGATCATCCTTCGATCCTCGTGCGTGCCTGCATCCAGACGGCGATGTCCACGAGCCGTAGGTGCGTCGGCACCGCGCGCAAGTCGCCGGACAACGAGTCGGCCAGTTCACTTAGGATGCGCGCGTTCGCGGGCACGGTGAGATCGTCGCGTAGGGCCTCCACCAGCCGCGCCCAGGACTCTGTGCCGCGTCCGGGCAATCTCGCTCGGTAGCGATCGAGCAGTGCCCGATCGAGCATCGGCACGAGCCGCGGTCGTTTTCGGTGCAACACCTTGGTCAGCAGGCTGAGCCCGGGGGCAGCTTCAGACAGTTGCCGCGGCAGGGCCTGAACGGCTGCGACGACGCGCCCATCGGCGTCGGCGAGGTCGACGGCCGGTGGCAAATCTTTCAGTAGCCGCACAAGGTCATCGCGGTGCTGCCAGAACCATGTGAGGTCTGCATGTCTCAGCCCGGGGTGCAATGCCGCGGCGGCCAGGACGTCGACCGGTTCGACCCGGTCAGACCGCTCGACGTCGACAGCATCGAAATACCGATAGGCCCACGTCTCGTCGGCCCCGCCGCTCCAAGGAAGCCCGCAGTAGCGACGGACCAGGTCCATGGCGTCGTGCAGCGGCCGGCCGCCAATGACGAGGGCGCTCACAGGTAGGTCCCGATCGGCAACGGCTCGCGGCCAATACGTTGCCCGCCGCTCTGCTGCTCGTACATTTCGGCCAGCGACATCGGATGCGTCACGGACCGTCCCAGCCACGCCCCGGCTGCCGTCGCGGAGAACAGCCCGAAATCGATTAGTGACAGGCAGCGGCCGGGGCGGGTAACTGCGGGATGCAGGCGGCCCAGCTCGTCGTTGGTCGTCAGCAGAACCAGGTTGCGACCTCCCCGCCCCAGCAGCCCGTCAGAGGCGTTGAGCAGCCGGCCCAGAGCAGGGCCTGATCGTTGACGCGCGTCACTTCGCAGGTACTCGTCCGCGTCTTCGCACACGATGAGTCGCCACGGCCGTCTCATCGTGGGCTGAGCCAGCACCTCGACGAGGTAACCGGCGTCCCCGAACATGCGCTCCGGGTCAGCGATGACGTCGGCGGCGCACCAGTGACGCCAGGCGTGGAGCAATGCCAGGACGGCACTGGTCTTGCCCGTGCCGGGCGGACCATGCCATAGCAGGAGCCGTCCGGAGCCGGTGGGCGTCCCTGCCTCTAGCAGTGCGGTGATCTGTCGGGCGGTGCCCGCCGGGTAGTTGCGGGCGACCTGTTCCCAGGGTGGCGTCTGGAACTTCCGCGGCTGCCGCGTCGGGCCGTTCTGGCCGAGCAGCCAGAGCACGGCCCGTACGTCGTCGTTGACGGGCTCGGCGCACCGCACGACGACACGCTCAAGGAGCCCAGAGGCGGCCGTCGCGCTGCGGGCCATGGCGACGACCTGCGTTTGGCTCGGAAACTCCAAGACGATGACGGAGCCGTCGCCACAGCGAGCCCATGTGGCGCTGTAGTCAGGGGAATCGTAGCTAGCGATGACTTGAGCGCCGGGCGGCAGGACGTCTGCGGGGCGCTGACGGCCTGGGACATCCCGGCCGGCCGAGAAGGGATACGTGCCGTCCATAGTTGCGATCTTTGCCATGGCCAGTGGTGTGTCGCGCGGGTGCTCCCCCGTCAGGCTGAGCAGGGACAGGTTGTGGTGCGGTGCCGGAACAGCGAGAGCGGGTCTCGTCATGATCCCTGCAACCTCCTCTACTTCGGAGCGTTCAGGACGACGCGAACCTAACCCCGGGCGCCGACACTCCATCCGTCGCTTGGGCGTCGACGGCGCATCCCGGCTCTGCATCGAGCGTGCTTGAGTGCGGGTGTCCATGGCCATGTGTGGAGGTGGCTGCGTCCCCACGAACGGAACCTGTAGGTGTCGACAGGTCCGGCCTGTCGCAGCCGATCCGCCGCGCTGGAGTCGCTCACGGCCCGTGGGGCTCGGCCCAACAGAGGTAGACACCCAGGCGGCGGGTGGCCGAGAATTACCAGCTGTCCCTTGGGTCACAGCCGTCACACCGGAGCCAGCCGTGCCTGCCGCTCTCCTCCGTCGCCGAGCAATGGCCGGCTCAGTCGTGCTTACCGCGATGGGGCTCTTGCTGACCGCGGCGCCGACGGCGGCCGCGCCGCAGCCTCCTCGCGATCTAACCGCGTCCCCGTCACCTGGCTTGGTCACCCTGCGTTGGACGCACCCGCATCCACGCAAGCTGGCTGGTTTCCTCGTCGAGGAGATCCGCGACGACGGGTCGGACCGGCAGGTCGCCCGGCTCGGGCGGCGGGCGCGTTCGGTGACCCTGAGCGGCCCCGCGGTGCGTTCGCGGCACAGCTACCGGGTGGTCGCGCAGGCCCGCGACGGGTCCATCGCCGCTCCACCGCCGGTGGAGGTGCGCGTTCCGCGCCGCGTTGTCCTCGCCACGACCGTCACGGCGCGCGGTGGCGACGGGCGTCTGGTCGGGCTGCGTCGCAAGGAGAGCAACGGCGGCGCCGTCGTCGCCCGCGGCCGGGTCCGCACCCCCTCGGTGTCACCGGACGCCCGGCGCGTGGCCTACGCCCGCTGGACGGGTCGCCGCGCCGGTTACGACCTCTACCTCGGCTCACCCCGGGGTGGCTCCCGGACGCGCCTGGTCGGCGGGAAATCCGACGCGTACGACCCGGCGTGGCAGGGCAACGGCAAGCGGCTCGCCTTCACCCGCTACGTCCGGCGCCCCGACGGGAGCTTCGTCAGCACCTTGGCCTTCATCCGCGTCGACGGCGGCACCCGGTCGGTGGTGCCGCACAGCCGGGGGCTGGCCAACCCGACGTGGGCCCGGGGAGGACGGGCACTCATCGCCGAAAGTGGGCTCCGGCTGGTCAGGATCCGGGTCTCCACCGGCAACCGCTCGGTAGTCCCCGGCACCCGCGACGGCTACGCGCCGGTGACCTCCGGTGATGGGCAGCTGGCCTGGGTGCGCTCCACCTTCACCGCCGACGGGAGCTGGCAGAGCGAGTTGCGCAGGCTGCGCCTCCCCGACGGCAAGCCGCGGACCGTGCTCACCCGCGACGGGTTCCTGGGCTCACCCGCGTACACCGCATCGGACGGCAAGGTGGTTCTCGAACACGACCCGTCAGGCCAACGGGTGCCGCGACTGCTCATCGTCGACTCCGCCGGCGGCTCCGCGAAGGTCTGGGCCACTCACGAGCACGGGCTGCGGGAGCCGACCTGGTACGCCGCTCCGCGCCGCTGAACGCTCAGCCGCGGCCGCGCCCCTGCTCGGCCAGGTAGTCCAGCTGCGCCCTGACGGACAGCGCCGCGGCGTCCCACAGCTGGGAGTCCACGTCCGCGTACACACGCTCGAGCACCTCCTGCACGCTGACGGCACCCGCAGCAACGGCCCCCCGCACCTGGGCCAACCGCTGCTCCCGGTGCTCCAGGTAGTGGCGGGCCGCTGCCGCCAGGTCGGGCAGTACCGGGCCATGTCCCGGCAGCACGAGCAGGCGACGTCCGGAGCAGACCGTGGCGGAGAGGCCGCGCAGGCGGACCAGCGACTCCAGGTAGGGGCCGAGCCGGCCGTCGGGGTGGGCCACCACGGTCGTCCCCCGGCCGAGCACCGTGTCCCCGGTCAGCACCCCTGGCCTCCCGGGATCGTTCACCAGGAAGGACACCGAGTCAGCGGTGTGCCCCGGCGTCGAGAGGACTCGCAGCGCCAGGCCGGGCACGTCCAGGGCGGCTTCGTGGCTGGTCAGCGGGTCGGCGTCGAGGCACAGCGCGGGGTCCTGCGCGCGTATTGGGGCTCCGGTGAGCTGGTGGAAGCGGCGAGCACCCTCGGCATGGTCGGGGTGCCCGTGGGTCAGCAGGATGAGCACGACGGGTCCCTGCGCGGCCACCCGCTGCAGGTGTTCCTCAACCAGCGGTCCGGGGTCGACCACCACCGCGCCGTCCCGCGCCCGCAGCCGGTAGCTGTTGGTTCCCTCCAGGGTCATCGGCCCTGGGTTCGGCGCGCGCACGAGCGTGCACCACGACGGAAGGTCGCTCACCCTGCGCCCCCCGAACCGTCGCGGGAGACGCCGGGATCGCCGCCGGTGACGCCCGGATCGTCGCCGGGATAGCCCTCGTCACCGGGCAGCAGGGTGCTCACCTCGTCGTCCTGGATCACCCATCCAGGCGTCCATGCGGCGATCGGCTGTTGGGCGGTACGGGCGGCTGCGGCGGCGAGTACGTCAGCCACGCTGCGATACGCAGCGATCTCCTCGAGCGTTACCCACGTGGGCGGCAGCATCGCCGCGGCCCCTGTCCCGGCGGCGGCCACCGCGTCGGCCGGACGCAACCAGACGACCGCATCGGCCTCCCCCGAGACGTCGCGCGCCTGCTGCGCCTCGGGAAGTGCAGCGACGAAGAACCACGTGTCGTAGCGACGGCTCTCGAAGCGCGGGGTCACCCAACGCGACCAGGCGCTGAGCAGGTCAGACCGCAGGACCAGGCCGCGCCGGGACAGCAGCTCACCAAGCGGGAGCCCGCCGGCGAGCAGTGCCTGGCGGTCGGACTCCCACTCTGTCCCGCTGGTGTCGCCCACCACGGACGCCGGCCCGGCGCCGGCCAGCAGCACTCCCGCCTCCTCGAAGGTCTCGCGGACCGCTGCGCAGACCGCCGCCCGCGCCGTCTCGGCGTCCACCCCGAGTCGTCGTCCCCACTCCTCAGGCGGCGGGCCTGCCCAGGCCGGCGAGGCTTGCGCGTCCCGCGGGTCGACCTTGCCGCCCGGGAAGGCGTACATGCCCGCGGCGAAGGCCATGGTCAGCTGGCGCCGCAGCAGGTAGACCTCCACTCCGGCGTCACCGTCGCGGAGCAGCACCACCGTGGCGGCGGGGCGAGCGGGCACGGGCGGTACCGGTGCCGCGGTGTACGCGCGGGCGCGCTCGGCGAGCGCAGCGGGCAAGCGGCGGGACGGGGCGCTCATGCGCGGGAGGCTGACCGGGCTCAGCCGACCTCGACGACGAGCTCGACCTCGACCGGTGCGTCCATGGGCAGCACCGCGACGCCCACCGCGCTGCGCGCGTGCTGGCCCATTTCGTCACCGAACGCCCGAGCGAGTAGCTCGCTGGCGCCGTTGACGACCTGGGGCTGCCCGGTGAACCCCGGCTCGGACGCGACGAAGCCCACCACCTTGACCACGCGCCGGACCGCGGACAGCTCGCCCACCTCGGCGCGTACGGCTGCCAGTGCGTTCAGCGCACAAGCCTGTGCGCACTCGCGCGCGGTCTCGACGTCGACGTCGGCACCGACCTTGCCGGTGGCGATGAGCTCGCCAGCGCGAAACGGCAGCTGCCCGGATGTGTAGACGAGGGTCCCGCTGCGCACCGCGGGGACGTACGCCGCGACCGGGCGGGCCACATCGGGGACGGAAAGGCCGAGATCGGCCAGCCGCTGCTCGGGGCTCATCAGGAGCGTTCCCGCTTGAGGTAGGCGACGAGGTTTTCCGGCGTCGGGCCAGGCACCACCTGCACGAGCTCCCAGCCGTCGCTTCCCCACTGGTCGAGGATCTGCTTGGTCGCATGCACGAGCAGCGGAACCGTCGCGTACTCCCACTGGGCCATGCAGCGGAGCCTAACGGGGCGCGAAGATGCCAGACATGGCGACCGACCCGCGCGAGGTGCTGACCCGGGCGGCCCCACCACCGGACGCCGTGCTCCGCTACGGCAGTTTCCCCGACCAGGTCGCCGACCTGCGCCTGCCGCTCCGTACGCCCGGATCGCCACCGGCCCCACTGCTGCTGCTCGTCCACGGCGGCTTCTGGAAGGCCGAGTACGACCGCGCCCACCTCGCGCCAATGGCCGCAGCGCTCAGCGTCGCCGGGTACGCAGTCGTCGTGCCGGAGTACCGCCGCGTCGGGCAGCCCGGTGGCGGCTGGCCGGGCACCTTGGCGGACGTCGCGCTGTGCTGCGAACGCCTCCCCCACCTGCTCGCCGAGCGGGAGGGGCCGACGCTCGACCTCGAGCGGGTCGTCCTCGTCGGGCATTCCGCCGGCGGCCACCTCGCCGTGTGGGCAGCAGGCGCGAGGCTCTGGACGGGGTTGCGCGGCGTCGTGTCACTGGCCGGGGTGCTGGACCTGGCGTTGGCCGCCCAGCGGCGGCTCGACGACGATGCCGTGCAGGGGCTGCTGGGCGGGACGCCGGAGGAGGTGCCCCAGCGCTACGCCGCCGCCGACCCGATCCGACGCCTGCCGCTGGGCGTACCCGTCGTGTGTGTGCATGGTCGTGCGGACGCCATCGTCCCGATCGAGCTGAGCGCGTCCTACGCCGTGGCAGCGCGGGCCGCCGGTGACGCGGTGGAGCTCCTCGAGCTGGTGGGCGTCGAGCACTTCGGACTCATCGACCCGCTTTCAACGGCCTGGCCGTACGTCCGCGCCGCCGTCGACCGCGTGCTCGGCGGCACAGTGGCCACAACGGGACGCGACCGCGGGAGATAACCCCCGACTCAGCCCGCCTGGCGCGCCGAGCTCGACCCGACGCCCGCGGCTCGCTCGTGCTCCGCGCGGGCGGTCTCCAGCAGCCGTCGCCACGACGTCACGTTGGGCCGACGGCGCAGTAGGGCGCGCCGCTCGCGCTCCGTCATGCCACCCCAGACGCCGTACTCGGTGCGGTTGTCCAGCGCGTCAGCGAGGCACTCGGTGCGAACGGGACAGCCCTGGCACAGTGCCTTGACGCGGTTTTGGGCGGCCCCGGGCACGAAGAGCACGTCGGGGTCGCTGCGGCGGCAGGCCGCCGCGCTCGCCCACTCGGTGTTCCAGGTCATCCTTAGCTCCAAGTGCTTGCCGGGACGGTTGGTGCCGCTGTGACTACGTGGCGCTAATGCTTGGGGGACACACAGTAGGCGACGACTTGGTGTGAGGGGAAGCCCCCGGCCAGAAAATCTGCCTCAACCGCATGACCGTTGGCGTCTTCTCTGCATGCGATGACGGCCGAGGCGTCGGGCGCAGCACGTACTCTGCTGACCGTGAGCGTCGGGGCTTCCGCGGTGGCCAGTGTGCTGCGTCGGGTCGCGCTGTTCCTCGCCGTCAGTGTGCTCGCCGGCGTGCTCGTCGCCGGGCTCGTTCTGCCGCTGGCCGGCGGCCTCGGGCTGGCTGCCCGCGCGGGCGCCGAGGCGTTCCAGGAGATGCCGAGCGAGTTCACCACGCAGCCGATGTCCGAGCGGACGCGCGTCCTCGACGCCGAAGGCCGCGTGCTGGCGACCTTCTACGACGAGAACCGCGTCGTAGTCCCGCTGCGCCGCATCGCGCCGGTGCTGCGCCGAGCCATCGTGGCGATCGAGGACGCCCGCTTCTTCGAGCACGGGCCGATCGACCTGCGCGGCACGACTCGGGCCTTCGTCCGCAACCTGCAGTCCGGAGACGTGGAGCAGGGCGGCTCGACGCTGACCCAGCAGTACGTCAAGAACGTGCTGATTGCGCAGGCGGATACCGCGGCCGAGGCCGAGGCCGCGCGGGAGGCGTCGTACGGCCGCAAACTGCGCGAGCTGCGCCTGGCCATCGCGGCGGAGCGTCAGTTCACCAAGCGGGAGATCCTCGAGCGCTACCTCAACATCGCCTACTACGGGGGCGGGACCTACGGCGCCGAGATGGCGGCGCGGCACTACTTCTCGACCTCGGCAGCCGATCTCAGCTTGCCGCAGGCTGCCCTGCTGGCCGGCCTGGTGCAGTCGCCGTCGCGCTACGACCCCGAGCTCTACCCCCGGCGGGCAAAGGTCCGGCGCAACCTGGTGCTGGCCGAGATGGTTGACACTGGCGCGATCAAGCGGCGGGTGGGCCGCGAAGCCCAGCGCACTCGGCTTGGGCTCGACGTGCGCGATGTAGGCAACGGATGCGGCTGGTCCTACGCCCCCTTCTTCTGCGACTACGTCAAGCGGCAGCTGCTGAGCTGGGAGGGCCTGGGTGCGAGCCGGAGCGAGCGCCGCGACGCCCTCTACCGCGGCGGGCTCACGATCAGGACGACCCTGGAGCCGACATTCCAGGACGCGGCGCAGCAGGCCGTCGACGCCTATGTCGACCCCCGCGACTTCGCGATCGGCGCCCTGGCGCAAGTGCAGCCAGGGACCGGGCGGATCACGGCGATGGCCCAGTCACGCGGCTTCGGCAGCGGCCCCGGCAAGGACTTCGTCAACTACAGCGCCGACTTCGTCGACGGCGGCAGCTCGGGCTTCCAGGCGGGTTCGACGTTCAAGGTCTTCGTTCTCGCTGCGGCCATCCAGCAGGGCATCCCGCTCAACACGCGGATCGAGGCGCCCCAAAAGATCGTGGTCCGCCGGCCGTACACCACCTGCGACGGCGTGCATGAAGACCCTTGGACCGTGCAGAACTCCACGGGCGCGGGGACGTACGACGTGCAGACAGCGACCTGGCGGTCGGTCAACACCTTTTTCGCGCGGCTGGAGGGGCGTACGGGCATCTGCGCGCCGTGGCAGATCGCTACCGACCTTGGCGTCACCCAAGCCAATGGCGACCCGCTCGAGCAGTACAAGTCGTTCCCCCTCGGACCGTTCGAGGTCTCGCCGCTGGCGATGGCGGAGGCGTACGCCACGTTCGCCGCCCGGGGTGTGCACTGCGACGCCGTGGCCGTGAGCAAGATCGTCGACCGCAACGGCGAGCGGCTGTCCGTGCCCCCGGCGAACTGTGCGCCCGTGCTGGACTCGGCGGTCGCCGACACCGTCAACCAGGTCCTCGCCGGGGTGATCGACGGTCCCGACCCATACCGCACCGGCCAGGCGATGACGCTGGGCCGGCCGGCCGCGGGCAAGACGGGCACCACCAACGACTCCCTGGCCGTCTGGTTCGCCGGCTACACCCCTGACCTCGCCACAGCCGTCACGGTGGCCGACCCCGACCTGCCGCGTAAGTCACTAGACAAGAAGACGATCGGGGGCACCTTCTACGAGGACGCGTGCGGCAGCTGCATCCCTGGGCCGATCTGGCGGGAGGCCATGGCGGCAGCGGTGAAGGGCACGCCCGTCTCGCGGTTCGTCGCTCCGCCCCCGGAGGTGATCACCGGTCCCACCGCACCCGTGCCGGACGTGCGTGGGCTCGACTACGGCACCGCGGCTGCGACGCTCACCGAGGCCGGCTTTGACGTCGCCATCGCTGGCTCCGTGGCCTCGGCGCTGCCGAGCGGACAGGTCGTCTACACCGACCCGGCGGGCGGCGTCGACGCCCCGCTGGGCAGCGCGATCGACCTGTTCCTCAGCATCGGCGCCACGACGACGTCGCCCACACCCTCTCCGTCGGCGTCACCGTCGCCGTCCCCGACACCCTCCGGTATCCCGGCCACGCCGACCATTTCCCCCACCGGAACGGCGTCCCCGGCGCCCACCACAACTCTGACCACAACGCCGCCGCCGACCTCCCCTGGCACGCCGCCAGCTGTGCCCACCGACACCGCGACAGACGGCTGAGCCCGTCCAGTCAACCGCCGAGCTGGTGACGCACCTCAGCCGCCACGACGGCGCCGTCGACCCGACCGGCGACTCGGGGCTGCACCGCCTTCATGACCGCGCCCATGCCACGTGGGCCCTCGGCCCCGGTCGCGGCGATGCACTCGGCGACCACGAGGCTGAGCTCCACTGCCGTCAACGGCGCCGGGAGGTAGCTCGCGAGGACCTCCGCCTCCGCTTGCTCCCTGGCGGCGAGCTCCGGTCGGCCGGCGTCCTCGTACGCCGTCACCGCCTCCCGGCGCTTCTTGGCCTCCTTGGTGAGCACAGCCAGCACCTCGGGCTCGTCCAACTCCCGGGCCTGAGCGCCGGCGACCTCGGCGGTGGTCACCGACGCCAACGCCATCCGGAGCGTTGACGTACGCAGTTCGTCGCGAGCCTTCATGGCTTCGGTGAGGTCGGCGCGCAGCCGTTCCTTGAGCGGGGCCATGGTGCGGATTCTCCCACCCGGCTGTCCGCGTTCGTTCAGGCACGGGCAGGCTGGTCGGATGACCAGCGTCGCCGCCCGCAGCCGCCGTACGGCGCTGGGTTGCGGCGCTGTGGCCGCTGGCTGCCTCGGCTACGGCGCCGGCTACGAGGTCCGCGCCTTCCGGCTACGCCGCTTCGACGTCCCGGTGCTCGCGCCGGGTAGCCCCCCACTGCGCGTCCTGCACATCTCCGACCTGCATCTGCTGCCCGCCCAGCGCCGCAAGCAGGAGTGGCTGCGCCGGCTCGCCGCCCTCGAGCCTGACCTCGTCGTCGACACCGGTGACAACATCGCCCACCCCGACGCCGTGCCCGTACTGCTGGACGCGCTGGCGCCCCTGCTCGGCAGGCCGGGAGTCTTCGTGCTCGGGTCCAACGATTACTACGCGCCCATCCCCAAGAACCCGGCGCGCTATCTGCTGCCCCTGGAGCATCGACGCCGGGTGCACGGCAAGGTCGAACTGCCCTGGGAGGACCTGCGCGACGCCCTGACCGGCGCTGGCTGGCTCGACCTCACCAACGACCGGGCGCAGGTCGAGGTGGACGGCCGCACGCTGGCCTTCGCCGGCGTGGACGATCCCCACCTGGGCCGCGACCGCTACGCCGATGTCGCCGGTCCAGCTGACGCCGGCGCGGACCTGACCGTGGGCGTGGCGCACGCCCCGTACCTGCGCGTGCTCGACGCGTTCGCCGCCGACGGCTATCGCCTGTTGCTCGCCGGCCACACGCACGGCGGGCAGCTGTGCGTGCCGGGGTGGGGTGCGTTGGTCACCAACTGCGACCTCGACACGCGCCGCGCCAAGGGCCTCTCACGTCACCCCGACGACGGCAGCGCGGAGGCCGCCTGGCTGCACGTCTCCGCCGGCGCCGGCACCTCGCCGTACGCACCGGTTCGCTTCGCCTGCCCTCCGGAGGCCACGCTGCTCACCCTGGTCGGCCGAGGCTGAGGTGGAGCTGCGCGTCCCGCGCCGGCTGGAGACGTCGAGGCTGGTCCTGCGCACCTGGCGGCCGGAGGATCGTCCGTCCTTCGCAGCGATCAACGCGGACCCGGCGGTGATGGAGCACCTCGGCGGCATCCCACTCACGCCGGCCGAGTCGCACGCCTTCGTCGACCGGGTCGAGGGCACTGGCGCGAGCACGGTTTCGGGCTGTACGCGGTGGAGCTCGCCACCGAGTTCATCGGCTTCGCCGGGCTCTCCCACCACCGCGCGTTCCCCGACGAGGTGGAGATCGGCTGGCGGCTGGCGCTCCCCGCGTGGGGCCACGGTTACGCCACCGAGGCGGCGCTGGCCTGCCGCGACCTCGCCTTCGACGTCCTTGGGCTCCGGCGGATCATCTCGGTTACGACGGCTGCCAACCAGCGCTCCTGGCGGGTGATGGAAAAGCTCGGCATGTCGGTGTGGCGCGACGACGTCCCCTTCGAGCAGTGGCGCCTGCGGGTGTACGCCCTGCAGCGTCCGCTCCCTCGCTCCACTTGATCGAGGGGACACTGCTGGTCGCGCCACGCCGGTGTCGCCGTACCGAAATGCCCACTCGATCACCGTGGGGGCCGGCCGCTGGCAGGGGCGGCCCCAGGCACTCGGCTAGACTGCGCCGGCGTTGCGGCGTGTGGCGCAGCTTGCGCGCTCGCGACTTGTTCGCCGATGTCCGAAGAGGCCGTGAATGGAAGACGAATCCACCCCGACCCTGTGATGTTCGGGACAGCACCGCCCCCGACCCCTCTCGCCACTCCCAGCCCCTGCTTGCTGCCGACGACTTTTCGTCGTCCCGGCCGGGCCATGTCAACGCGGAATCACCCGCTACGCGTTGGAGTAGGCAGGGCAACCGGACGTGGAGGCGGGCGTGCAGCAGGGTGCGCAGTCGTACGAAGCGTCGTTCAGCGACTTCGTACGGGCGCGCTGGAGCGCGACCGTCCGCCTGGCGAACGGGCTAACGCTGGATGCCGGCCGCGCCGAGGACCTCGCGCAGGACGCGTTCGCGAAGTTGTGGCCGCACTGGCCGCGGCTGCGCGACGACAACCCGGCGGCGTATCTGCGCCGGGTCGTGGTCACCACCTTCCTCTCGTCCCGGCGCCTGCGCCGGGTGAGTGAGCAGCTCACGGACGCACCACCGGAGCGGCCGCACCGCGACGGCTACGACGAGCTGGACAGCCGTGACGCGCTGCGTCAGGTGCTGTTACGGCTCAGCCCGCGGCAGCGCGCTGTGCTCTACCTGCGCTACGCCGAGGATCTGCCCCAAGCCCAGGTCGCCGAGCTGCTCGGCTGCTCCGTGGGCTCGGTCAAGACCCACGCCAGCCGGGCGCTGGCCGCGCTACGGCTCACGGTGCCGCCCGAGGGCAGCGGCCCGGCATCGACCCCCACGCACAAGGAGGTACGAGGTGGCTGATCTCCTCGACACCGAGCGGCTCGGCGCGCAGCTACGCGACCTGGCCTCGGGAGTCCCCGACAGCGGCGACCCGGTGGCCGCGGTGCTCGGCCGCGTGCGCCGGCGCCGGATCCGCCAGCGCCTCGGTGCGAGCGCGCTGATCGGCGCCATAGCCGCGAGCGGCCTGCTCCTTGTGCCGTACGTATCGGAGAACCTCCCCGGCCACGCTGCGGACATCGGCTTCGCCAGCGGTGCAACGCCGCCGCCGCCGTGGTCGGACCGGATTGCCACTGGAGACGACTTCGTGGGCATCGACTCCCCCTACGTCGTGGCCGAGGGCACGGTAGCGGGGTTGGGCTGGACCGCCGCCAGCACCGACATGGACATCGTCGAGCTTCGCGGGTGCCTCGTCACGTCGGAGTGGAAGCTGTTCGGCCGTCCCTTCGTGTGCTACGACAATTGGGCGGCGGGGCGAGCATCGAAGTGGAACGCCGAGCGCGCCAACGGGGACACCGAGGCGACGCTCGTATTCGGCGCGGTGGGCCCGGAGGCCCGTACCGTCCGGATCGCCATCCGGGACCAGGCCGACACGGTGGTGCCGGCGGTGGCGACCCCCACCTCACCCGACCTGCGCTTCTTCGCCACCGTCCTCCTCGACGCCGACGTGCACGTGGAAAACGTGACGCCGCTGGACGCGAACGGCGAACCCGCGGCTCCTCCACCGGGGCTGCCCTGGGAGCAGCAGGGGGGCGAGTGCGGCAAGACAGCCCACGACGACCCCGGCGAGCAGTACCTCTCAGACTGTCCGACCCGTGCGACCCGAGCCGCCACACAGTGACCGCCGAATCAGGACGATGACAGCTCCGCGGCCACGAGTTCGGCGATCTGGGCGGTGTTGAGCGCGGCTCCCTTGCGCAGGTTGTCGCCGCAGACGAAGAAGTCCACGGCGCAGGGGTCGTCGAGTGACTGGCGGACCCGGCCGACCCAGGTGGGGTCGGTTCCGACGACGTCGACCGGGGTGGGGAACTCGCCGCGTCCCGGGTCGTCGGCGAGCACCACCCCGGGGGCGTCCCGGAAAGCCTCCCGGGCCGCCTCCACGTCGATCTCGCGCTCAAAGACCGCGTGCACGACCAGGGAGTGGGTCGTCACCACGGGTACCCGTACGCAGGTCGCCGTGACGCGCAGCGCCGGAAGCCCGAGGATTTTGCGCGTCTCCTCGCGAATCTTCATCTCCTCGCTGCTCCAGCCGGCGTCCCGCAGCGAGCCCGCCCAGGGCACCACGTTGAGCGCCAGCGGCGCCGGGAACGGCCCGAGGTCGTCGCCGATGACCCGGCGTACGTCGCCGGGGTGGGTGCCGAGCGACCGATCACCGGCCACCTTGTGCAGCTGGTCGTGCAGCGTGTCGATCCCGGCCTGCCCGGCGCCGGACGCCGCCTGGTAGGTCGCCACGACGAGCTGGTCCACGCCGTACTCCGCATGCAGCGCGCCAACCGCGACGATCATGGACAGGGTCGAGCAGTTGGGGCTGGCGATGATTCCGCGCGGTCGGGTGCGCGCCGCCCAGGCGTTGACCTCAGGTACGACAAGCGGCACGTCGGCGTTCATCCGGAACGCCGCGGAGTTGTCCACCACCACGGCCCCGCGCGCGGCGGCCACCGGAGCCCATCGGCGGGCCACCTCGTCGGGGACGTCGAACATCGCGACGTCCACCCCGGCGAAGACGTCCTCGGCCAGGGCGAGCACCTCGAGCTCCTCCCCGCGCACCCGCAGCCGACGCCCGGCGGAGCGGGGCGAGGCGACCAGGCGGATCCCACCCCAGACGTCCTCCCGGGTGGAGAGCAGGTCGAGCAGCACGGTCCCGACCGCGCCGGTCGCGCCGACGACGGCGAGCGTGGGACGGGCGCTCATCGTCCGCTCCCCCCGTACACAACGGCCTCCACGTCGGCGGAGTCGAGGCCGAAGGCGCTGTGCACCGCAGCAACGGCGTCGTCCACGTCGCTGCCGCGGACCACCACGGAGATGCGGATCTCCGAGGTGGAGATCAGCTCGACGTTGACCCCCGCGTCCGCCAGCGCTGTGAAGAAGCGCGCTGACACTCCGGGATGGGTGCGCATCCCCGCCCCCACCAGGGAGACCTTGCCGATCTGGTCGTCGTACTGCAGGGACCGGTACCCGACCGCGGCCTGGACTCGATCCAGCGCGGCGAGCGCCCTCCCACCGGCCTCGGTGGGCAGTGTGAAGGAGATGTCCGTACGTCTGGTGGTCGCCGAGGAGACGTTCTGCACGATCATGTCGAGGTTGATCTGGGCATCGGCGAGCGCCTGGAAGATCGTGGCGGCCTCGCCCACCTTGTCCGGCACCCCCACGACGGTGATCTTGGCCTCGCTCCGGTCGTGGGCGACGCCGGCGATGATCGGCTGCTCCATGTCGGCCGCCTCCTCCTCGTCGAGATCGGTGACGTACGTGCCCGGCAGGGTCGAGAAGCTCGACCGTACGTGGATCGCCATGCCGTAGCGGCGGGCGTACTCGACGCAGCGCAGGTGCAGCACCTTGGCCCCGGACGCGGCCATCTCGAGCATCTCCTCGTAGCTGATCTGAGGGATGCGCCGGGCGCTGCGGACGATGCGGGGGTCGGCGGTGAACACACCGTCGACGTCGGTGTAGACCTCGCACACCTGCGCCCCGAGGGAGGCGGCGAGCGCCACCGCGGTGGTGTCGGAGCCGCCGCGGCCGAGCGTGGTGATGTCCTTGGTGTCCTGGCTGACGCCCTGGAAGCCGGCCACGATGGCGACCGCGCCTGCCTCCAGCGCGGTACGGATGCGCCCGGGCGTCACATCGATGATCCGGGCCTTGCCGTGCACGGAGTCGGTGATCACACCCGCCTGCGACCCGGTGAACGAGCGCGCCTCGAAGCCCAGGTTGGCGATCGCCATCGCGAGCAGCGCCATGGAGATGCGCTCACCGGCGGTGAGCAACATGTCGAGCTCGCGGCCCGGCGGCAGCGGGCTGACCTGCTGGGCCAGGTCGATGAGCTCGTCGGTGCTGTCCCCCATCGCGGAGACGACCACGACGACATCGTGGCCGTCCTTACGAGTGGCCACGATCCGCTGCGCGACCCGCTTGACGCCCTCGGCATCGGCGACGGAGGAGCCGCCGTACTTCTGGACGACCAGGCCCATGCGCCGAGGCCTCCTCCGGGCGCCGTCCGGATACGGCTACCAGTCGGGCAGTCTAGAGCGGGATCCCGCCGCTGGGCTGTCCGTCGGCCCATACTGAGCTCCCGGCGGGGGCCACGGCGGCGCGAAGAACGGCGGAGCGATGGAACAAAGCACGGCCGATGGGCTCCAGGCCGCCGGCGTGCGGCGCAGCTTTGGCAATGTCGTCGCCGTCGAGTCGATGAGCCTGAACGCACCGCGCGGCCAGGTGACCGCACTTGTCGGTCCGAATGGCGCGGGCAAGACCACCCTGCTGCTTGTCCTCGCCACCCTGCTCGTCCCGGATGCGGGCGAGGTCAGCGTGGCAGGCTTCGACCCGGTCGGCGACCCGGCGAGCGTGCGCGCGCGTACGGGGTGGATGCCCGACTCGTTCGGCTCCTACGAGACGCTGACCGCCCGCGAGGTGCTCGAGTTCGTCGCCGCCGCGTACCGGCTGCCCGCGGCACGTCGCGCCGAGCGGGCCGGTGAGCTGCTCGCACTCGTCCACCTCTCCGAGTACGCCGAGCGCCCGGTCCACGTGCTGTCCCGAGGGCAGAAGCAACGCCTCGGGCTGGCCCGGGCGCTGGTGCATGACCCGCCCGTGCTGTTGCTCGACGAGCCCGCTGCCGGCCTTGACCCACGCAGCCGGATCGAGCTGCGTGCACTGCTACGCGGACTCGCGGGGGACGGACGGGCGGTGCTCGTGTCCAGCCATGTGCTTGCCGAGCTGGAGGAAACCGCCGACCGCGTGGTGCTCGTCGACCGTGGGCGCACGGTGAGCCAGCAGCGGATGGCCGACCTCGACCTCGGCCAGCTGCGGCCCTGGCGGCTGCGGGCGCTCGACGCCGCGGCGTTGACCGCCGCCCTGGACGCACGGGGCGTCGACCATGGGCCGCCGTCGCCGGCCGGGGTCGAGGTGCTCCTGGCCGGAGACGCCGCGGCGGCCGAGCTGCTGGCTGCTCTCGTCCAAGACCGGGTGGCCGTCGTCTCCTGTGCTCCCGTAGCCGGATCCCTGGAAGCTGCCTACCTGGCGATGACGGAAAGCCGGCGATGAGCGCCCGGACGGCGCTGAGTGGCGTCCTGACCATGGCCGGGCACGAGTTCCGGCTGCGGCTGCGCGCCGGCCGCTGGCGCTGGCTGCTCGGGGCGTGGTTCATCGCGCTGGCCGTGCTGCTGGGGCTCATGCGGCTGGCGTTGGTGCGCAGCGGTGAGGAGGAGGTCGGCACGCCGATGCTCGGCGGCCTCATGCTGCTCGTGCTCGCGCTCGGCCTGCTCGTCGTGCCGGCGCTCACCGCGCAGTCGGTCAACGGGGACCGGGAGCGCGGCGTACTCGCGACACTGCAGACCACGCTGCTGACCCCCCTCGAAATCGCCCTCGGCAAGCTGCTCGCCGCCTGGGGGACCGCGCTCGTCTTCCTCGCGGTGACGCTCCCGCTCGTCGCCTGGTGCATGTTCGAAGGCGGTGTGGCCATCGGCCGCGTCGCCATCACCCTGCTCGTCGTCGCACTGCTGCTCGGGGTCGTGTGCGCGGTGGGCCAGTGCCTGTCCGCCCTACTGGCGCGCTCGACCACCTCGGCCGTGCTGTCCTACGTCTTCGTCTTCGCGCTCACCATCGGGACGCTCGTGGTGTTCACCCTCGCCGTCGCCGCGACCACGGAGGAGAGGGAGGTGCAGCAGCGACGTTTCGAGTACACGACCCAGATCGCCCACCCCGAGCGGGTCTGGTGGCTGCTCGCGCCCAACCCCTTCGTCGTCCTCGCTGACGCCGCCCCGCGGGTGGAGCCCGAGCTGAACCGCCGCGGCCGGCCGGAGCGCAGCACGGTGGACCCCCTCGGCGCCATGGGCGACGCCGTACGCGAGACCCGCGAGAGCGATCAGGGCGACGCGTTCGCCAGCATCGCCCCCGGCGACCGAGAGCCCGGCGGTCCGGTGTGGCCGTACGGGCTGGCGTTCAACGTGGCGCTCGGAGTCGGTGCGGTCGCGTTGACCGAACGCAGGCTGCGGACGCCGTACCGCTCCCTGCCGCGCGCCGTCCGGGTCGCCTGAAGTGTCCGACACAGACATCGTCCGGGCCTGCTGCGACGCCTATCTCGCTCAGGACCGAGACACGGCCGCGCAGCTCATCGCCGATGACTTCGTGTTCACCAGCCCGCAGGACGACCACATCGACAAGGCCGCGTTCCTCGAACGTTGCTTCCCCACCGCCGACCGCCTCAGGTCCCAAGAAGTCCGCGAACTCGTCAGCACGGGTGACGGCGGGGTGTTCACCCTCTACGAGTACGAGCTAAAGGCCGGAGGACACCACCGCAACGCAGAGTTCAGCAGCGTGCGCGACGGACAGCTCGTCGAGACGCAAGTCTTCTTCGGAGGCCGTGCGGCTCACCGTTGACCGCGGACCCGAGGAATGCAAACAAGGGGCGGGCAGCCGGGACACCGGTTACGGACGGCGCAGCGGGACGAGAGCGCGCAGCTGGCTGTCGCGCAGGTAGAGGCCAAGCCACAGCAGCACGCCGGTGTAGACAGGGAAGAGCAGCGTGGAGAACAGCGGCGCCTCGATCCGCAGCTGAGCGGAGACGGCTCCCCCCAGGTAGCCGGTGAGCAGGATCGCCCCGAGCACCGAGGTGCGCGGAACGACGTACAAGGTCAGGCAGAGGAGTTCCAGCACGCCGATGCCCACCGCCGCGCTGGCCGGGAACCCAAGCGCTCGCATGGAGTCGACGACCGGGTCGACCGCCAGTACGTGGATCACCCCGTCGAAGAGCAGGAACAGCGCGGTGAGTGCGCTGATGACGTAGCCAGCGCGAAGCGTCCACGTCGACGACGAGACGGTGGCCTGGCTGGGGTAGGTGGTGGCGCTCATCGTGCGGCCTTTCGCGAGTGGCGGGACGACCTATCGCCGGTACAGACCGCGCAGCAGCCGGAACTCATCGCGTGGCCGAGCCAGCGTCGTTGACGGCGCTTTCATGACCATGGATCGTGACCATGGGTAATCTCGTGGGAATGCGGGAGATGTATGTGCAGGCCAGCACGTTCAAGGCTCGGTGCCTGGCGTTGCTGGACGAGGTGGCCCGGTCGCGCACGAGCGTCGTCGTGACGAAGCGGGGCAAGCCGGTAGCCAAGCTCGTGCCACTGGACGACGTTCCACGAACGACTCGGGGTTCGGTCACCTTGCTCGCCGAGGCTGACGCGGCCTATCACTCCACGGGAGAGGCGTGGGGTGCGAGCGCTGAGCCCGTGCTGCTGGACGCACGCGCTGCTGTGGTGGCAGGCAGAGTCGCGACGCTCGTCGACAAGGGTCGGGTCCGGCTGGACCGTCCGACGGCCGCGTGGGTGCGCGACCTACTGACCGGCGATGTCGAACTCGCCGAGCTGACCGCCGGGATGGCCGTGGCCGCCCCTGCACGCCTACGCCGAGGCTGACCGCGCCGTCTCCGTCGTCTGGTGAGGCGGACCGATTCGCGCGTGCGCGTGGCCTGAGAGCGCCCTCAGCCCTCGGCGCCGGTCGCGCGGGAGACGACTTCCGCGAGCAGCTCCTCCTCCGCCTCCACCTCGGGGTCGCGGTCGCTGTCCCAGCGGGTGTGGGCGATAAGGGAGTGCAGCGCGCGCAGGACGCCGGAGGCAGTGGCCCCCCAGGAGGACAGGTACGAGAACTGCCACCACCACAGCGCCTCGACGAGCCGCCCGTCCCGGTAGTGCGCCATGCCGTGCAGCAGGTCGCTGGTGATGCTGGCGAGCTCGTCGGAGAGCAGGAACGTGTCGGCCCCACGGTCAGGGTCCACCGGGTCGTTGACCTCGACGTAATGGTCGATGCCCTGGAGCAGGCCGGCCAGCCGCTCGCGCAGCTCCTCCAGGTCGGGGTCGTACCCAGGGTCCGGCTCGAACCGCTCGTCCGGGACGAAGTCGGCCACGGCGCCCAGCCGGCCACCGGCGAGCAGCAGCTGGCTCACCTGAAGCAGCAGCGTGGGGAGCTGGCTGCTCGGTTCGTCTCCGCGGGCCACCTCGCGGACTGCGATGAGGAAGCTCTGCAGCTGGTCGGCGATCTCGGCGGCGAAATCGTCCCACTCCTCGGGATCGGTGGTCGATGCTGCCGCTTGCACACCGGCAGTGCCGGTCGTGTCAGGCATCGAGCAGTCGCCTCCCTTCGAAGGCCCGGCCGAGGGTGACCTCGTCGGCGTACTCGAGGTCGCCGCCGACCGGCAACCCGCTGGCCAAGCGTGTCACGCGCAGGCCCATCGGCTTGACGAGCCGGGCGAGGTACGTAGCCGTGGCCTCGCCCTCGAGGTTGGGGTCGGTGGCGAGGATCAGCTCCCGCACCGCGCCGTCGGCCAACCGGGTCATGAGCTCACGCACCCGGAGGTCGTCCGGCCCGATGCCGTCGATGGGGCTGATCGCGCCGCCGAGGACGTGGTAGCGCCCGCGGTACTCCCGGGTGCGCTCGATGGCGACCACGTCCTTGGGCTCCTCGACGACGCAGAGCACCGCTGGGTCGCGGCGAGGGTCGCGGCAGATCCGGCAGTGCTCCTCCTCGGCAACGTTGCCGCAGGTCGCGCAGAAACGCACCTTGTCCTTCACCAGGACCAGCACGTCGGCGAGCCGGCGTACGTCGGTCGGGTCGGCGGCGAGCAGATAGAAAGCGATCCGCTGGGCCCCCTTGGGCCCCACGCCGGGTAGCCGGCCGAGCTCGTCGATGAGGTCCTGGACGACGCCTTCGTACATCCTGGTCGCGCCTCAGCCGCCGGACGGCGGCGGAACCGCCCCGGTGGCATCGCCCCCGGGCAGGCCGCCCGGCCCACCGAGCGCGCCGATGCCGTGTGCCAGCGGCCCCAGCCGATCGGCGGCCAGCTCCTGTGCTGCGCGGGTGGCGTCGCGGACCGCTGCTACCACGAGATCGGCGAGGGTGGCCAGGCTCTCCACGCTGAGCGGGTCGTCCGGGTCGCACGCCTGCGACGCGATGTCGAGCGCCACCAACTCGCCGGTGCCGGTGACCGTGGCCGTGACCAGCCCGCCGCCAGCTGTGCCGTGCGCCCGTTCGGCCTCCAGCTCCTCCTGCGCGGAGGCGACCTGCTGCTGCATCTGTTGCGCCTGCTCGAGCAGCTGCTGCATGTCGAGGCCACCGGGGAACACGGGTCTCCTCGCGACGGAACCGGTCGGGTGAGAGCGGGCTGCGGTCGGTGCAGCACCGAGCCTACGGGGTGCCCGGCACGGGTGGGCGGTCGTGGTCGTACTCACCGATGACCCGGGCCCCGAGCTCCCGGGCGAGCAACTCGTGATGGGGAAGGCCGTCGTCGTCATGGCGGGGATCGTCGTGGCGGGGCCCACCGGGGTCGGGAACGTCGCCGCCGCTGTCATCGACCGCAGCCTGCGGTGCTGCCGCCCGAGCGGGTGTCGGTGGGCGCGGCGGCGTCACCGACTGCGCTCCCGCCGAGGCGGCCGACACCCCTACCGGGGCCGGCTCGAAGGGACCCACGCGGGCGGCCCGCGCGCTCGCCGTTGGGTCGACGATGGCCTCCACCCGCCAGTCGACGCCGAGCACGTCGATGAGCGACTGGCGCAGGATCTCGTCGCTGCCGGAGCGCACGAAGGCGTCACGGGCTCCGGCGTTGGCCAGCGCCACGGTCAGCCGGCTTCCCTCCAGGCCGGCGACCTGCGCGTTGCCGCTTAGCAGCGTCCAGGTGTAGCGGCGTACCCCCTTGACGGCCTCGAGCAAATCCGGCCACATGCGTCGTACGTCCGCCACGGAGGGCTGGGCCACGGCCGGCTGGGCGACCGGCTCAGCTGGCTGAGGTGCTGGCGGCGGGGCATGCGACGCAACCGGTCCCTCGGGTGGTACGGCATCCGCTGCGGTCGCGGCCGCATCCACGGGGCGCGACGCAGGCGTACCAGCGGGTGTGGCTGCCGGCTCCGCCGCGGCGGGCGTCGAGGCAGCCGCCGTGCCGATGGCCAGCCGGCGCTCGAGCCGGTCGAGCCTGGACTGGATGCCGTGGACGTCATGCTCGGCGCCGGGCAGCAGCAGCCGCGCGCTGACCAGCTCAAGCTGGAGCCGGGTGGGAGTGGCGCCCTTCATGGCGGTGATGCCCTCGTCGACGACGTCAGCGAGGCGCAGCAGGTCGTGCTGGCCAAAGCGCGCAGCCTGTGCGGCCATCGCGGTGGCGCGGTCCTCGGGGACGTCGAGCAGCCCCGCGGCGACCGCGTCGGGCACCGCGCGCAGGATCACCAGGTCGCGCAACCGCTCAAGCAGGTCGGTGAGGAAGCGTCGCGGGTCGTGCCCCGACTCGACCACCCGGTCGAGTGCCCCGAACACCGTCGCGGCGTCCGCGGCGGCCACCGCGTCGACAACCTCGTCGAGCATGGCGGCGTCGGTGAAACCGAGCAGCGCATTGGCCAGCGCGAGGGTGACTCCGTCGTCGCCGGCGCCGGCGATGAGTTGACCGAGGACGGACTGGGCGTCGCGGACGCTGCCGGCTGCGGCGCGCGCGACCAGAGCGAGCGCGGCCGCCTCGACGTGGACGCCCTCCTGCTCGGCGATCCAGGCCAGGTGGCGCTGCAGCGTCCGCGACGTCACCAGGCGGAAGGGGTAGTGGTGGGTACGTGAGCGGATCGTGCCGAGGATCTTGTCGGGTGCGGTGGTGGCGAACACGAAGCGCAGGTGCGCGGGAGGCTCCTCGATGATCTTGAGCAGGGCGTTGGCAGCACCCGGACCCAGCTGGTGGGCCTCATCGACGATGTAGACCTTGTAACGGCTGCTCACCGGAGTGAAGTGAGCCTTCTCGCGCAGGTCACGGGCATCGTCGACCAGGCCGTGCGTCGCCGCGTCCAGTTCGACGACGTCCATGCTGCCGGGACCGTTGGGGGCCAGGTCGACGCAGGAGCGGCACTGCCCGCACGGCTCTGCCGTTGGGCCCTGCTCGCAGTTGAGGGAGCGGGCCAGGATGCGCGCGCTGGAGGTCTTGCCGCAGCCGCGCGGCCCGGAGAACAGGTAGGCGTGGTGGGCCCGGTCAGCCGCCAGCGCTCGCTGCAGTGGGCCGGTGACGTGGTCTTGGCCCACGACGTCCGCGAAGCGCCCCGGGCGGTACTTGCGGTACAGGGCCAGCGGCACGGATCGCACCCTAACCCCGCTCGCCGACAGCCATCGCCTTGTGCTCAGGTCGTGCAGGGACCCCCCGGACACCCGGCAGAGCCTGCTTACCCTTGCTGCCTTCCGGCCCTGGGGGAGTTGGGCGGGTTACCGCCGCCCGGGGGGTCGATCGCCAGTGTAGAGAGACGGTGGAACGGCGCCACGGCGGATCGGGGTGCGCCCGCGGAAGGCGCTCACGCGCTGGGCCGCGGCAGGCGCAACGGATACCCTCTGCGACGGAGGATTCGCCTAGTGGCCTATGGCGCACGATTGGAAATCGTGTTGGGGTTACCCCCCTCGCGGGTTCAAATCCCGCATCCTCCGCTGGCGTCGCCGACCGGTCGCTCCCGTCATCGTCCCGAGGTCGCGGCGACCCAACGTCACAGATGCATAACTGGATCTTGGGATGACCGCCGGACGGCTTAGAATCCGGTAGTGATCTTCAAGCGGGTGGGAGACGGGACCCCGTACCCCGACCACGGCTTGTCGATGCGCCAGTGGGCGCAGGTGCCACCACGCCAGGTCCGGCTGGACACGCTGGTCACCACCAAGAGCACCCTCGACCTCGGCATGCTGATGGCCGAGGACTCCACCTTCTACGGCGACCTCTTCGCCCACGTCGTGGAGTGGCGGGGCGAGCTGTACCTGGAGGACGGCTTGCACCGGGCGTTGCGCGCAGCGCTGCAACAGCGCCCGATCCTCCACGCTCGCGTGTTCACACTGCCGGACAGCATGGACGCCTCCGGCACGGATGTCGGGGGTTCAGCCGGTTAGGCTGCGCCGACCTCCGCAGCCGACCAGCCCGACCGTACTGACAAGCAGCTCAGACCCCGCTGACGACCACGCCCCGACGGGACCCCCGCGATGTCGATGATCAGCCCGCCCGGCAGCAGCGGGGACGAGGCCGACGCGCCGGAGCGGACGCGGCCCAGCCTGCGCGCCCCGCTGACCCTGCTGGTACTCGTCGCCTTCGTGGTCGCGGCTACGTACTTTGGCTGGCGGGCCCTCACCGCCGAGCCACTGGCGGTGGTCTCCACCGGCTGCGCCGACCAGACGCCGGGCACGCCGGACCCAGAGGGGAAGCGTCGCGGCGGCGAAGGCCGCGGCGAGGGGCGCGGGCGCGGGCAGAAAAAGGATCCGGTCGAGCCCACCCTGACGGAGAGCGAGGTCACGCTCAACGTCTACAACGCCACTGACCGCGCCGGACTCGCCGGGCTGACCGCTGAGCAGCTCGAGGCGCGCGGCTTCGTCATCGCAGCGGTGGACAACGACCCCCTGGGCAAGACCGTCTTCGGCGTCGCCGAGGTGCGCTTCGGGAAGGCCGGGCGCGACGCGGCGGAGGTGGTGATGCGGCACGTGGAGGGCACCACGGCGGTCCGGGACGACCGCACCAGCGAGAGCGTCGACCTCGTGCTGGGTGTGCAGTACCGCGAGCTGGTGCCGGAGGCCGAAGCCGTGCAGACGAGCGAGCCGACGGTGACCAGCACGGCGGAGCAGCCGGGCCGGCGGGGGAAGGACCGCGCGAACGGCCCACGGGCGGAGCCTGAGTGCTGAGTCGCGGCGGCGCGTACGCCCTGCTGGACGGCTAAGGCGCCGGCCAGCGCGGAAGGCGTCGCGGCAGCAAGTCGTCCTCCCCAGGGTGCACTCCTTGCTCGCCGAACCACCCGGCGAGCCGGCCCGACCGGCTGACGGCACGCAACCGGCGCTCGGTTTCCTCCCGGCAGCGGCGGGGAGTCACCACGAGGACCTCGTCGCCGTGGCGCAAGGCAGTACGCGGCCCCGGCACGCTGGTTTGGCCGGCGCGGACGACGAGCGCGATGGAGACACCTTCCGGGAGCCGCAGCTCACCAACCTCGACGCCGTGCAGCTGGGAGCGGTCCGGAATACGGACCTGGAGCAGGTCGGCGGTCAGCCGCTCCAGCGGAGCGGCCTCCACATCGACGTCCCGAGCCTCCCCGGGTGCCGCGACCCCAAGCCGACGCGCCAGCCACGGCAGTGGAGGCGCCTGCAGGAGGGTGAAGACCAGCACGAAGACGAAGACGACGTCGAACAACGTGTCGGCGCCCGGCACATCCGCCGCCAGCGGGATCGTCGCCAGGACCACCGGGACGGCGCCGCGCAGTCCCGCCCACGACAGGAACGCCTGCTCGCGCATCGGTAGCCGAAACGGCGCCGCCGAGGCGACTACTGACAGCGGCCGGGCCACCAGCGTGAGCACCACCCCGATGAGCAGGGCCGGTACGACCGCCGACGGCAGCCGGTCGGGGAACGCGAGCAGGCCGAGCATGACGAACAGCCCGATCTGCGCCAGCCAGGCGAGCCCCTCCGCGAACGAGCGGGTGGCCGCCCGGTGCGGCAGGTCGGAGCTGCCGAGCACCAGCGCGGCGACGTACACCCCGGCGAAGCCGCTGGCGTGCAGCGTCGAGCCGGCGGCGTACGCGAGGACGGCGAACGTCATGACCGCCAACGGGTAGAGGCCCGACGCGGGCAGCGCCGCCCGGCGCAGCACGAACGCGCCGGCCGCTCCGATGAGCCCGCCGAGGGCAGCACCGGCGAGCAGCTCGTACGCCACCACGCCGACAAAGCCCAACAGTCCCGAGTCGAGTGCAGCCCCGGTGGAGACGAGGGTGACCAGCAGCACCGTCGGCGCGTCGTTGAGGCCGGACTCCGCCTCCAGTGCCCCAGCAAGCCGCGGGCGTAACGGCACCCGCCGCAGCGTCGAGAACACCGCAGCGGCGTCGGTGGGGGAGACGACCGCGCCGAGCAGCACCGCCGCGGTCCATGACAGCCCAAGCACGTAGTGCGCGAACAGCGCTACGACAGCCGTGCTTACGGCGACGCCGACCGTCGCGAGGCACACTGCCAGCGGCAAGGCGGGCCGCACCGCGCTCCAGCGGGTGGTCAGCCCGCCCTCAGCGAGGATCACCACGAGCGCGGCAAAGCCGAGCGCATGCGCCAGGTCGGCGTCGGCGAACGGGATGCCGATGAAGGACTCCCCGAGCAGCACGCCGATCAGCAGGTAGAACAGCAGGCTGGGCAGGCCGGCCCGCACCGAGAGCTGGACGGCGAGGATCGCGGCGACGAGGACGAGGGCGCCGACGAACAGGAAGGCGTCCAGCTGCTCGACGTCCATGCTGCTCACCACCTCGCCCGGGGAGACGAGCCTCCCAGAACGGAGGAACCCCACCGGCAAGAGAACCCGGTCACCCTCGAACGGGCGGATGGCACTGCTCGATGCCAGGGGGGAGTCGACCGGCGTCAGGGACCTGGGAGGCCTGAGTGCAGCGTTTCGAGCTGCGCCTCAAGCTGCTTGGCGCCTGGCAGGCGTTTAGTGCCATGGACGTCATTCAACGCGGAGGGACCAGTGCGCCCGTGGATCCTTCGGGCTATGGCCGGTCCAGGTCACTAGTCCAGCCGCCTCGAGCGCTCGGAGCTGACGAAGCACCAGGGGACGGGATCGACCGCTTGCGTCGACGACCTCTGCTGTACTCGCCCGACCGGTCTCCCGCACGAGGCGCAGAAGATCACGGGCACCTTGCGGAAGGCGGGCTTCAAGGGCTCGGCCGCCACTGCAAACATGGGTCTACTGTGAACTATTTACAGTAGCGAGAACCATCGTCAGGTGGTGCCTGATGCTGACGCGGTGGCCCGCATGAGGGTCGAGCGGGCTGCTCTGACCGTCTAATCCGCCACGTGGGGCGGGAACCACAGAGCGGTGGCGGTGGGATTTGAACCCACGGAGGAGTCGCCCCCTCACACGTTTTCGAGACGTGCTCCTTAGGCCGCTCGGACACGCCACCGCCGGCGAGGGTACCGAAGCCGGATCAGCGTCACGGTGATCCGGTCGGGCGCCGGGCGGCGAAGAAGTCCCGCAGCACCGCTCCGCACTCGGCCGCGAGGACGCCGCTCAGCACCTCGGGGCGATGGTTGAGCCGGCGATCACGTACGACGTCCCAGAGCGAGCCCGCCGCCCCGGCCTTGGGGTCGGGCGCACCGTAGACGAGCCGGTCCACGCGGGCGAGGACCAGTGCGCCCGCGCACATGGTGCAGGGCTCCAAGGTGGTGATCAGGGTGCACCCGCTCAGTCGCCACTGACCGTGCACGCCGGCCGCGGCGCGCAGGGCGAGCAGCTCGGCGTGAGCGGTGGGGTCGCCGGTCGCCTCACGGGCGTTCCGTCCACGGCCGAGCAGGCCGCCGTCCGCACCGACCACCACGGCTCCGACCGGCACGTCACCACTGGCGCCCGCCGCCGTGGCCTCGGCGAGCGCGATCCGCATCGCCGGCTCCCACCTGGCGGCAGGCATGGGGGGATCGATCCGCTAGCTGGCTGAGGCGTCGAGGGCGCGCTCGTACTCCGCGCCGAATCCCAACCGGCTGGCCACCGCGGCGAGCGTCTCGTCGGGGTAGCAGTCGAGGTCGTCGCACAGCGCTGCCATCGCCATCGCGTCCAGCCCCAGGTCAGCGAAAATGCCGAGGTCACCCGCCGGCTGCACCTGCTCCTCTTCCTCACCCTGGGGCAACGGCAGTCCCAGCCGGTCGAGCACCGAGCGTGCCAGCGGCCAGTCCGTGGCGGCTGTGACGTCGGAGAGCAGCAGCCGCAGGTCATCACCACGCACCCGGACGACGACGAAGAAGTCGTCATCGACCGAGACCAGTCCCAGCGCTCCGCCGTCGCCTGGGCGCTGGCGCAACGTGGCGACCAGCGAGGCGAGCTCTGCAGCCACCTGGGGTGGCAGGGGTTCGACCTGCCAGCGCCCGTCCTCCCGGTAGGCGGCCAGCACGAAGTCGATGTCGCTCGGGGCGTCGCCGTCGAGTGACAGCCCCACTGTGCCGTCCATCCGACCTCCGCGCCTAGCCTTAGCCGCCGGCGGCGGACGAGCGCAGCGCACGCAGCCGGGCCATCCGCGCCCGCCGAGGCGTGAGGCGAGCACGCAGCACGCGTGCGTCCGCGACGTCGCGGAGGACGACCGCCCGCCGACGCAGCCGCTCGGCATCGGCACCAGCGAGGGTGCCGAAGGTGTCGGCGGACGGGCGGGGCCACTCGGCTCGGTCGTCCGGCAACGCTGCCTCCTGCATCTTGCGTACGGGCGTGGGGTGGGCTGTCCACTGCCGACACGTGACGCTAGCAGCCGCCCGTACGGCAGTTAGGGTCCGCGCCATGCGCCTGCACGTGGCCGAGCACCCGCTGGTCGCCCACAAGCTCACCGCGCTGCGGGACCGCCATACGGACTCCCCCACCTTCCGCCGGCTGGCGGACGAGCTGGTGACGCTGCTGGCGTACGAGGCCACCCGGGACGTGCGCACCGCGCCGGTAGAGGTGTCGACCCCGGTGGCGCTGGCGAGAGGCGTCAAGCTGGCCGCGCCCAAGCCACTCGTGGTGCCGATCCTGCGGGCCGGGCTCGGCATGCTCGACGGGATGGTCCGGCTCGTGCCTACGGCCGAGGTCGGCTTCCTGGGGATGATCAGGGACGAGGCCACGCTGCTTGCGACGACCTACGCGACGCGGCTGCCGGAGGACCTCACTGGGCGGCAGGTCTACGTGCTCGACCCGATGCTGGCGACCGGCGGCACCCTGGCCGCCGCGGTGCGCTTCCTCGTCGACCGGGGAGCCGCGCAGGTCACCGCGATCTGCCTGCTCGCCGCCCCGGAGGGCGTCGCCCGCCTGGAGGAGGAGACCGCGCCGCTGCAGGTACCGGTCTCGGTGGTGACCGCCGGCCTGGACGAGCGGCTCAACGAGCTGGGCTACATCGTCCCCGGCCTCGGCGACGCCGGTGACCGGCTGTACGGCGTCACCGGCTGAGCCGCCGAGCGGGTTAGTCCAACCCCAGGATGGCGTCGTCAGGCCTTGAGCGAGGCGACGAGCTTGGTGAGCGAGTCCTTGGCGTCACCGAACAGCAGCGTGGTCTTGGGGTCGTGCAGCAGCTCGTTGTCGATGCCGGCGAAGCCCGGCCGCATCGAGCGCTTGAGGAACACCACGGCCTGCGCAGAGTCGACGTCGAGGATCGGCATGCCGTAGATGGGGCTGCCGGGCGAGGTCCGCGCCGCCGGGTTGACCACGTCGTTGGCCCCGACGACGAGCGCCACGTCCGCGGTTCGCAGCTCCGGGTTGGCGCTGTCCATCTCCTTGAGCTGCTCGTACGGCACGTCGGCCTCGGCGAGCAGCACGTTCATGTGCCCGGGCATGCGCCCGGCGACGGGATGGATCGCGTACGAGACGTCGACGCCACGCTGCTCGAGGACGTCGGCGAGCTCGTGGATGGTGTGCTGGGCCTGCGCGACCGCGAGGCCGTACCCCGGGACGATCACGACCTTGCGGGCGTAACCGAGCAGGATCGCCACGTCGTCAGCTCCGGCCGAGCGCACCGGCCGGGCCTCCCCCGCGGTCGCCGCGACAGCACCCGCGGGGGTCCGGAAAGCCCCGAACAGGATGTTCTGCACCGAGCGACCCATGGCGGTGGCCATCATGCGGGTGAGCAGCGTCCCGCTCGCCCCGACCAGCGTGCCCGCCACCAGCAGCAGCGAGTTGCCCAGCACGTACCCCCCGGCCGCCACGGTCAGGCCGGTGAAGGCGTTGAGCAGCGAGATGACGACGGGGACGTCCGCCCCACCCACGGGCAGCACGAGCAGCAGGCCGACGACCAGTCCCACCACCGCCAGCACGACACCCAGCCACAGCCCCCCGTCGAGCACCACGCCGACGGCCAGCGCAGCCGCGACGAGCAGTGCACCACCGAAGACGTACGGGCCTCCGGCGAAGAGCACCGGTCGAGTCGTCATCAGCTCCTGCAGCTTGGCGAAGGTGAGCAGCGAGCCGGAGAAGCTGACCGCTCCGACCAGCACGGAGAACGCGACGGCGAGCAGCTCCAGCCAGCCGCCCGCGCCGCTGGTCTCGGCGAGCTCGAGCAAGGCGACGAGGGCGGCGGCCCCCCCGCCGACCCCGTTGAACACCGCGACCAGCTGCGGCATCGCGGTCATCTGCACCCGGCGCGCCACGGGCACCGCAAGCACCGAGCCGAGGACGATGGCCCCCAGGATCGCCAGCAGGTTGCGCGGCCGGTCGGCCGCGAGCACCACGACGACCGCGAGGGCGGCGCCGGCCGCGCCGATGAGGTTGCCCGTACGGGCGGTTCGCGGGGAGGACAGACCCTTGAGCGCGAGGACGAAGCAGATGGCCGCGACGAGGTAGCCGAGCTGCGCCCAGGTGGGGGTCACCGCCCGCCCCCACCAGGGCCGCGGCCGCGGCCACGGAACATGTGCAGCATCCGGTCGGTGACGACGAAGCCGCCGACGAGGTTGGCGGTGGCCAGCACGACGGCGACCAGCGCCACGACGAGTGTCAGGGTCGACTCGGCGTTGCCGGCCACGAGGATCGCGCCGACCAGGATGATCCCGTGGATCGCGTTGGCACCGCTCATCAACGGGGTGTGCAACGTCGAGGACACCTTGGAGACGACCTCGAAGCCGACGAAGACCGCCAGCACGAAGACGGTCAGCAGCGCGACACCCTCACCCACCGGCCGCACCCGCCTGGGCTCCCTCGAGCGCCGCGCGCGAGGGCGCGTGGCGCACTTCACCGGCGTGGGTGACGCACGCGCCGGCGACGATCTCGTCGTCGAGATCGGGCCGGACGGTCCCGTCGGCCGTCATGAGCAGCAGCAGGGTGGCGACGTTGGCGGCGTACAGCTGGCTGGCGTGCACGGGCATGTCGCTGGGCACGTTGCGCCCGCCCCACACCCGTACCCCGCCGACGCTCACCTCCTCGCCGGCCACGACCCCTTCGACGTTGCCGCCGGACTCCGCTGCCAGGTCGACCACCACCGAGCCGGGTTTCATCGCCGCCACCATCTCGCCGGTGACCAGCAAGGGCGCGGTGCGACCCGGGACGGCGGCGGTGGTGATGAGAGCGTCGGCCTCGGCGACGTACGGCGCCAGCAGCTCGCGCTGCCGGCGCGCCCGCTCCTCGCCCATTTCCCGCGCATAGCCCCCGGCGCCCTCCAGGGTCTCCAGGTCGAGCTCGACGAAGCGCGCGCCGAGACTGCGCACCTCCTCGGCGGCCGCAGCGCGGACGTCGTACGCGGTTACGATGGCGCCGAGCCGGCGGGCCGTGGCGATGGCCTGCAACCCGGCAACACCGGCGCCGAGGACCAGCACCCGCGCCGGGGGGACCGTGCCGGCTGCGGTCATGAACAGCGGAAAGAAACGCGGCAACCGCTCGGCGGCGACGAGGGCACAGCGGTAACCGGCGACGAGCGCCTGGCTGGACAGGGCGTCCATCGCCTGCGCGCGCGAGATGCGCGGCACGAGCTCCATCGCGAGCGCCGTGACCTGGCCGTCGCGGTACGTGCGCAGCAGCTCCAGCTCCTGCGCGGTGGGCAGGAACGACAGCGTCACGGCTCCGGCCGGCAGCCGCGCCGCGCGCTGCGGCTCCAGGGGCTGGACCGACACGACCACGTCGGCGCCCTCCACCGGGTCACGCTCGACGACCTCCGCGCCGGCGGCGCGGTACCGCTCGTCGCCGTGGTAGGCGGAGCGCCCTGCCCCCGCTTCGACCTCGACGCTAAGCCCGGCGCCGGTCAGCCTGCCGACCAGCTCGGGGACCAGCGCCACCCGGCGCTCGTACGGCCTGGTCTCCCGCGGCACCGCCACCCTCACGAGGGCGGACGGTAGGGCATCGGCACCGGCGGGTGGTCGTATTTGGTCACGACCGCGCCGGTTACGGCAGGTTCGGTCACGAGAGCAGGGCCCGACCGAAGAGGCCGGAAGGCTTGCGCTGCGGGGTCCAGCCGTGTGGGCGGTACTCCCAGTGCCAGGCCTCGGGACGGTAGCCGTCCACGCGGGCCCACCACGGGTTGCCCCAGCCGAGCTCCTCGGCATGGCGACGAAGCCAGCGGTGCTCCGCGCTCTCGTACACCTCGACGCCACCGCAGAGGTCGACCGCCAGGCCCCAGCCGTGGTTGCTGGTGCCCGGATACGCCGCCAGCCCCGGCTTGAGCGCGTAGAGCTCCTGCTGCGAGGACAGCGAGCGGTAGGAGTCGCTCACACAGAGACGCTTGCCGAAGTGGAGACGAAAGGCCCGGTTGAGCTGCCAAAAGGCGAAGGCCGCGTCGACGCGGAGCAGGTGCTGCTCCTGCGGCAGCCGGCAGACGGCGGCGGCCGGGAGCGCGCCGTTGGCGAAGGTCGTGGGCCGGTCGAGGGGGGCGCACGTGGAGAGCGGGCCGCCCTTGGCCACCCAGCGAGCGGGGATGCTCTGCCGGATCGAGGTGGTGAGGGTGGTCCGCGCGTGGCGCACGGAGGCCGCGAGCAGCTGGACCGCGCTCCCGTCGCCGGCAGCGAGGTGCACCGGGGTGGCGAGCGCCGGGACGGCCGCCGCGGAACGGGCGGCGACCGGGCGGTGCGGAGGCGGCGCCGGTATGTCGGGGAAGCCGCGGAGCATGGCCACGGCCGGGGCGCCACCCGCTGGTACCGCGATCGGGTCCGCGCTCGCAACGGCGATGAGGGGGATGGCGACCAGGCCGGCAACGAGCGTTGCGCCGGCCCGCCGGGCGCTGCGGCGGCTGTGCCGCCTGCGGTCGCTGCCCTCCGGGGCGTGCGGCCCCGCCGCGTCCTCGCGGCTCACGCGTCACCGTGCGGGCACTTAGCGTGCGCGGAGATGTGCGGATGGGGGCCCGGTAGCGGCAGCGGCGCACGTGCGCGCATGGCTCCCAGGGGGTCGGGGACGCAGGCGGGCGCACCCTAGCCGACGCCTGCGTGCGTGGGGCTAGGCGCCGCGTCCGGTCTGTTGCTGCAGCCGGTCGATCAGCTGGGACGCCTCGGCCTTGGTGAGGCTCTCCGGCAAGTCCTCGCCGGCCTCCCGCGCCAGGGTCTCCAGGTAGCTGCGTTGCGGCCCTGTCATCGGCTCGTCGCCGGTGACCCAGTCCTCGACGTCCTTGCTCGCGTCCTGTCCAGGTGTGTCGCTCATGCCGTGACCTTAGGACTCGACGCCGACCTGAGCGCCGGCGTGGGCATGCGACCCGGGCGCGGGGCGCCAGCGCAGGCTGGCATAGCGGGCGAGGCGCCAGGCCCCCAGGGCTACCACCCCGTGCCGTGCCCGCAGCTCCTCCGCGTCCAGCACGTACAGCGCGCGAGCCAGCTCGGCGTGCGACCACACCAGCGGCACGTTGCGAGCCCGGCGCCGCTCGCCGGGTCGACCTCCTCCGGGAGCAGCCTCGGGAGGGCCTCGCACAGCTCGTCCATGCGGCGGCGCGCGGCCTCGACGTGACCGGTCTGCGCCAGCGCGGTCACCACCCAGAAGGAGACCGGCAAGAAGGCGCCCTCCCGGCCGCCGAAGCCGTCCGTGCCGTCGGGCGGGTAGCGGTAGAGGTACGGGTGCGCGTCGAGCGCCGCTACCGTCGCCACGACGAGCCGGTACGCCCGGGGGTCGTCGCGGGGGTGCAGCAAGCCGAAGATGACCGCCATGAGCGCGGCAGCGTCGGGGCGCCCGTCGTCCCCGTAGGACTGCGGCAGCATCCCCCGCTCGTCGATGGCCGCCTCGATGCGCGCCGCGATCACGTCCCGCGCGCGCGCCCAGCGCCGCCGGCGCGTCCAGGGCCGGGTCGCGCGCGCGAGCTTGACGGCCCGGTCGAGGACGAGCCAACGACCGATGTCCCCGTCGACCAGCAACCGGGCTGAGCGCAGCTCCCAGATGCCATTGGTCTCCAGCGGCCGGCTCGGGTCCTCCGCGGCCACCGCGTCGGCGAGGTCATGCACCATGCGCCAGGTGTCGTCGTCGAGCGATCCACCGGTCTGCACGTACGTCGACACGGCCTCGACCAGCAGCCCCAACGCGTCGTACTGCACCTGGTCTGCGGCGGCGTTGCCGACGCGGACCGGGGTCGAGCCCGCCCACCCGGCCACCCCGTCGACAACCCGTTCCTGCGGGACCCGCTCGCCGTGCACGCTGACCAGCGGACCGGACGGTACGAGGCGCCCACCGGTGATGCGGTGGATGAAGCGCAGGTAGCGCGCTGCGTCGTCGCGCTGACCGAGCAGCGCGGCCACCGCGACGGCGAGGGAGGCGTCACGCAGCCAGGAGTAGCGGTAGTCCCACTGCCGCTCGTGACCCGGTGCCTCCGGCAGGCTGGTCGTCACCGCCGCCACGAGCGCACCGGTCGGTGCGTACGTGCACGAGCGCAGGACCGCCATCGCGTCAAGCGCGCGTTGTCCGTGCTGGCGGGGCAGCCGACAGCCGCGCAGCCAGGTCGCGTGCTCGTCCTCCGCCGTCGCAAGCGCGCCGGCCAGGGCGTCGGGATCCGCCGCGAGGGCGCCGTCGACGGCGACGACCACGGCGCACCAGCGCCGCTGCGGCGCGCTCAACCGGGTCGTCACCGCCTCGCTCTCGACGCCCACCGCACCGCCAGTGACGACGACCCCCCGGTCACCGACCTGGGCCCGAGCCGCGTCGCCGCTGACCGTCCAACTCGCCGGAGGCTCGCTGAAGCCGCCGACCGAGAGCTCATGGGTGAGGTCGAGCGGGCCGTCGAGGGCGCGCACCAGGTGGACGAGCGCCGGTCCGGCCTGGCCCGCCGGCTCCGCACCGCCTCCGGGCACCTCCAGCAGGCCGTCCCAGACCTCGACGCGTCCGCAGCCGGCCGCAAGCACCGTCCGGGCGGTACGGCCGGCCGGTTCGGTGCTGCGCGAGGAGTACCGCACGTCGCGGAAGCGGGCCGCCCCACCGGCTCGGTCGAGCAGCGACCAGCACAGCGGTGCCGAGTCGAGGGCAGGGCCGCACCACCAGTCCACCTCGGCGTCCGGGCGCAGCAGGAACGCGCTGCGCCCGTCGCCGACGAGCCGATGTCCCTCGATCGGCGGCCGGTGGGCGGTTGCGGCGGATGCGGCGGCCGCCGGGGTCGTCGGGGGTCGCGCCTCGTCGGTGGCTGCAGGCTGACCGCTCGAAGCGGTCATCGGTGCCGCAGCGCCTGCCAGGCCCGCCTGGCCTCGGGCATTACCAGCGGGACCGACGCGACGTTGGCCAGCGCAGCGAGGGTGCACCAGCTGCACACCCGCCGATGCTGGGTGACCTGCTCGGCGAAGAGGTACAGCGAGGCGGCGGCGTCCCCGGCAACCTTGCCCGCGGCGAGCAGCGGCAGCCACGGCTGGGTCGTCGCCCGCTCCTCGGTCCCGGCGCCGACGAGGATGAGGGTGAGTCCGTAAGAGGCCATGCCCAGCCCGGCGTCGGGGGTGCTCAGCACGGAGTACGCCTCCCCCGAGGCGTCCACCCGGTCCGCGTCCAGGCCGGGCAGCGCCGGCTCGGGCACCCGGCGCAGCAAGCCGGTTTGGTACGCCTCGACGACCCCCAGGGCGGCGGTCGCGAGCAGGGTGAGCGCGGTGGCCCGCCGCCGCCGGGTGAGGTCGGGGTTGTCCAGCCGGCGCAGCGCGTCACTCACCCGCTCGGCCTGGATGCTCGAGCCCCGCCCGACCCCACCGCTGGTGCCGATGTCGGCAGCGGGCGGTCCCGCGGGGCGGTCGCGCAGTGCAGCCATGAAAAGCCTCCTCGATCAGCGGGTCCGGCGGGCGGCCGCCCACCCGGCGACGCCCGCGAGCACGGCGGCTCCCGCCAGGCGACGGTGCATCGACAGGGCGAGCTGGGCGCTGTGCCCGTGCGCCTCGTCGTCGAAGGCCCCGTGCGCGCCCCGGTCACCGGGGACGGGGTGGAAGACGTAGTCGGGTGCGTCGACCGGCGAGGGCTCGTCGGTCTGCTGGCTGGCGTACCCGGTGCGGCCCAGGTAGCGGTCCAGCAGGCCCGGTGCCAGGCGGCCGGCCCAGATCGTGCCGACCGTCGAGACGCCGACCCAGACTTCGCGCCGGCGTGGATGGTGGCTGAGCCAGACGACGGCGCGCGCCGCGACCTCCGGCTGGTAGATCGGCGCCACCGGCCGGCCCCGGTGGCCGAGCTTGTTGCGGACGACGTCGAACTGCGCGGTGTTCATCGCCGGCAGGTGCACCGACCCGACGCGCACCGCGCTGCCCTCGTGCCGCAGCTCGGCGCGTACCGAGTCGAGGAACCCGTTGAGCCCGTGCTTGGCCGTGCAGTACGCGGACTGCAGCGGGATGCCGCGGAAGGCGAGGGCGCTGCCCACCTGGATGACCTGGCCACGCCCCCGCGGCACCATCCGCCGCAGGGCTGCTCGGGTGCCGTACACCGAGCCGAGGCAGGTCACCTCGACCACTCGGGCGAACTCCTCCGGGGTGATGTCGAGGAAGGGCGCGAACACGCTGGTCATGGCGTTGTTGACCCACACGTCGACCGGCCCGAGCTCGCGCTCGACCACTACCGCCGCTGCCTCCACCGCTGCTGCGTCGGCGACGTCACCTGTAGGACGCGCGCCCGGCGACCGCGCTCGGTGACCTCCCGGGCGGCGGCGTCCAGGCCCTGCCGGTCCCGGGCGAGCAGGGCGACGTCGGCGCCGTCCTCAGCGAACGCCCGTACGCAGGCGCGGCCCACGCCTGAGCTGGCCCCGGTGACGACCACGGTGCGCGTCATGGCAGGGCGGATTCCCGCTGCCACCCGCGCTCACGCGTGACGGATCTCTTACAAGGCGGGTGGCTCGTCTCGGAGGCGCTGCGCCGGCGTCAGCGGGTGACCACCACCCGCTCGTTGGGGACGCAGTGGGTCATGGTCAGTCCGGCCACGTCGCGCGGGCCGTTCTTGCCCAGGTTGGCCAGCCGCTCGCGGTCCTCGTCGGTCAGCTGCTGCTTGGGCAGCGGCTCGAGGTGGCGTACGTCATCCGGGCCGATGCCCAGCCCCTCGCCCACCCGTAGGCCGAGGTCGTCGTCGACGAGCAGGAAGTGCCAGACCATGCGCTCCTGCACGCGCCGGTCGCACTCGGCGATCAGCGTGACGAAGTTGGTGACGAGGTCGTCGCGCTCCCATGGCTCCATCAGCTGGTAGCGCTGGCCGGCCTGCACGTAGTCGTTGGTCCGCGGCAGCCGCTTGCGGGTGAGCCGGCCCCTGATCTCGGGGCCCTGCTCGTCGTGGGTCGAGTAGTCGGCCTCGCGCAGCCCGTCGACCAGTGACGGCTCGTAGTTGATGTGCGGGCTCTCCCCGGCGTTGTCGACGACGTAGGTCATCTGGCCATCGCGCTGGTTGGTCGCCACCTTGGCGTGCTTGGCCTGGTTGACCGGCAGCTGGAGGTAGTTGGGCCCCACCCGGTAGCGCTGGGTGTCGGAGTAGGAGAACGTACGGCCCACCAGCATCTTGTCGTCGGAGAAGTCGAGCCCGTCGACGAGGACGCCGGTGCCGAAGGAGATCTGCTCGTTCTCGGCGAAGAAGTTCTCCGGCATCCGGTTGAGCACGAGCCGGCCGACCGGCTTGGGCGGGAAGTCGTTCTCCGGCCACAGCTTCGTGTCGTCGAGCGGGTCGAAGTCGAGCTCGGGGTGCTCGTCGTCGCTCATGACCTGCACGACCAGCTCCCACTCCGGGAAGTCCCCGCGCGCGATGGCGTCGTACAGGTCGCGGGTGGCGTGCCCGAGGTCGCCGGCCTGGATGTTGGCGGCGTCGTCCTCGGTGAGGCTCTTGACGCCCTGCTTGGGCATCCAGTGGTACTTGACCAGGACGCTCTCGCCCTGCGCGTTGACCCACTTGTAGGTGTTGACCCCGAAGCCCTGCATGTGCCGGTAGTTGGCGGGGATGCCGCGCGGGCTGAAGAGGTTGACGAGCATGTGCATGCTCTCCGGCGTCTGCGACATGAAGTCGAAGATGCGCGCCGGCTCCTGGCGGAACGTCACCGGGTCGGGCTTGAGGGCGTGGATGACGTCGGGGAACTTGATGGCGTCGCGGATGAAGAAGACCCCGAGGTTGTTGCCGACGAGGTCCCAGTTGCCGTCCTCGGTGTAGAACTTGATCGCGAACCCGCGTGGGTCGCGTGCGGTCTCCGCCGAGTCGCGCCCGCCGATGACGGTGGAAAAGCGCAGCGCCACGTCGGTGCGCTTGCCCCGCTCGGCGAAAAGCTTGGCCCGGGTGAGGTCGGCGATGGGCTGGTCGCCCCAGGCGCCGTACGCCTCGAAGAAGCCGTACGCGGTCACGCCGCGCGCGTGCACCACCCGCTCGGGGATGCGCTCACGGTCAAAGTGGCTGATCTTCTCGAGGAACTGGTAGTTCTCCAGCGTCGCGGGGCCGCGCGCGCCGACCGTGCGCTGGTTCTGGTTGTCATAGACCGGGTGGCCCTGGCGGTTGGTCAGCTGGTCTCGCTGGTCGGTCATGGTTGGTCCTCGCTTCGCGTTGGCTCTTGGCGGTGGTGGGTGGGCTGGCAGACGGGGCAGGTACCCCAAAAGACGATCTCGGCCTCGTCGATGAGGAAACCGTCGTGCGCAGAGGGCTCGAGGCAGGGCGCCGCGCCGACCGCGCAGTCGACGTCCGCGACGGCGCCGCAGCGGCGGCAGACCACGTGGTGGTGGTTGTCGCCGACCCGAGCCTCGTACCGCATCGGGCTGCCGGCTGGCTCCACCCGGCGGGCGAGGCCCGCGCCCACCAGCGCGTCCAGCACGTCGTAGACGCCCTGCACGGACACCCGGCGGTGAGTCGCGGCGGTGACGTCCTCGGCGGTGAAGTGGCCCCCCGACTCCAGCAGCCGCAGCACGGTGACCCGGGGCTGGGTCACCCGCAGGCCGGCGGCGCGCAGCCGGTTCTCAGTCGGGGCGAGAAGGGTCATCACGGTGATGCTGCCACCGAAGACTTGATCCATTCAAGAGAGCAGCCGAGCCGGTGCCGTATTTTCGGGCGTGGTCCCGTCCCAGCATCCCCCGGAGTCCACCGTGTCCACCGAGCCCGCCACGTCCACCGGTGCGTCCGCAGGTGCCGGCATCCCGGGGGGACAGGCCGAGCGTCCGACGTCCATCCCGCGCGAGGGCTGGAAGCAGATCGTCAAGCGAGCCTGGGCCGAGAGCAAGGTCGACCACATCCCACTCGTCGCGGGCGGCGTCGCGTACGCGTGGTTCCTGGCGCTGTTTCCCGCACTGATCGCCGCCGTGGCGATCTACGGCCTGGTGGCCGACCCTGCGCAGGTCGAACGCCAGGTCACCGACCTGGCCAGCGGGCTGCCGGAGTCGGCGGAGGAGCTGCTGACGGACCAGCTGCGCGGCATCGCCAGCGGGTCGGGGGGAGCGCTGAGCTTCGGCCTGCTCATCAGCGTGCTGCTGGCGCTGTGGAGCGCCTCCGGCGGGGTGGCCGGTCTGATGGAGGCCATCAACATCGCCTACGACGAGCAGGACAACCGAAGCTTCGTGAAAAAGCGGGGGCTCGCGCTGCTGCTCACGCTGGGCGCCATCGTGTTCTTCGCCGTCGCGATCGGACTCGTCGCAGTGCTACCCGTGCTGCTTGAGCAGCTGGGCCTCGGGCCTGTCGTCACGGCCCTCGTGCAGGTCGGCCGCTGGGTCGGTCTGGTGCTCGCGGTGATGGCCGCACTGGCGGTGCTCTACCGCATTGCGCCCGACCGCAACGCCCCCAAGCTGGGCTGGGTGAGCGTCGGATCGGTCGTGGCCACGATCGTATGGGTGCTCGCCTCGATCGCGTTCTCGTTGTACGTCGACAACTTCGGCTCCTACAGCCGCACGTACGGCAGCCTGGCCGGTGTCGCGGTGCTCATGCTGTGGTTCTTCGTCACCGCGTTCATCATCCTGCTCGGCGCCGAGATCAACGCCGAGTCCGAGCAGCAGACGCTGCGTGACTCCACGGTGGGTGAGCCCGAGCCCATGGGGCAACGCGGCGCCAACAAGGCCGACACCCCCCCACCGTCGACGGGGTAGCGGCCCAACTCCGCACCGCCGCGCCCATCCCTCCTCGACTAGTCAGACCCTCACCGGGCCCGGACCCGGTCTGGGTCTGACAAACCGAGTCGGCTGCCGGAGGTCGAGGACCTGAGCGAGGCGAGCGGCGCAACCGTCTCGCCCGCTCAGGCGTGTCCGGTGGTAACGGAGCGGAGGTGCGGCGTGCCCGATGCGGCGGCCGGGGAGGCGTTCGCCGACCTCTACGAGGCGACGTACGGTCGGGTGGTCGCGCAGGTCTACGCGCTCTCCGGTGATCTGGCCGAGGCGCAAGAGGTCGCCCAGGACGCCTTCCTCCGCGCGTGGACGAGCTGGGCGCGCGTCGCCGCGTACGACGACCCCGCCGGTTGGGTGCGTCGGGTCGCGCACAACCTGGCCGTCAGCCGCTGGCGGAAGGCGCGCAACACCGCTCGGGCGCTGGTCCGACACGGCCCGCCGGCCGACGTCCCGGAGCCGAGCCTGGCGTCGGCCTCCCTCGTCGCTGCCCTCGCCCGGATCCCGGAGTCAGCCCGGCGCGCCCTCGTCCTGCACCACATCGCCGGTCTCTCCGTCGCGGAGATCGCCGACGTGGAGGGCGTCGCCACCGGGACCGTGAAGGCACGGCTCTCGCGTGGTCGCGCAGCGCTCGCCCCGCTCTTGGCCGAACCGGCTGCCGACAACGACCCGGAGGTACGACATGCCTGACGACCCGAGCAACCTCGACCGGGCCTTCACCGACCTGACCCGCGACATCGCCTCCCGCGTCCACGCGCCGACCTCGTCCGAACTCATCCGGCGGGCCGGGGTCCAGCGTGGCTACCGAGTTGCGGTGTCCGCCGCGGTGACGGTCGCCGCAGTCGTCCTCGGGGTTGCCGGCCTCGCCGGTCGGGTGCCGGTCGCCGAGGACCCTGCACAGGGGGTGGCGAACGGCTCCTCGCTCTCGTCACCCACGGCATCGGGGACGACGACACGGACGAACACGCAGCCGCCCACGACGACGCCCTCGACCACCACGGTGCCGGCATCGGCCTTCCTCACCGCGGCTGACGTGGAGGCCGCCCTCGACCCGTGGTCCGCAGCAGCCTGGCGGGAGTCAGCCGACGTGGCGGAAGACTTCGACTGGGGTGGGTGCACCTACGACGACCGCTGGGCGACCCGAGGAGTGCTGCGCCGGGATGACGGAGGTGCGGTCGTCGAGTCGCAAATCTCGGTGTGGCCGACGGATGCTCATGCCGCTGCTGCGGGGGCCGACCTCGCCGCCCCGATCGCTGGGTGCGAGTCCAACACTTCCGAGGCTCTGATCGTCGAGCGGGGCGGTGAGGCACGCGTGTACGGCTACCAGCTCCCCGACTCTCCGGAGTACCCCGCGGGTCGCCGCGAGTACGCCGTGGTGGCCTGGACCGGCCGGGCAGCCGCTGTGGTGACGCTGCGCACCTTTGAACAAGACGTCCTGCCCGAGCGGAGCGCAACGGATCTGGCGACCGCCGTCCTCACCCGGTTGCGCGACCTCCCGGCGTTCGTTGTCTCACCCGTCATCCCGGCCTCGACCGGCACCGTTCCCGAAGCGGCCTTCCTCACCGCTGAGGATCTGCAGTTCACCGGCCTCGACCTGCGGAGGGTGGCGGATCTCCCGCCCGCCGTGGACTGGGTTGGATGCGTCCCAGCAGACCTTGGTTGGCCGCGCCGGGTCCTGGCAGCCGGCGACGACTACGCCGTGGTGTCGCAGATCGCGGTCTTCGACGACCTAGCGACGACGGATGCCGCCTTCGAGCTGCTGTATCGGGGGCTCGATACCTGTGTTGTCGACGGACATCGAGTCCGGCCCTCGGACGGCATTTCGGGCCCGATCGGCATGGGGTTTGGTACGGGAGGCTTCGAGACCATGATGACGGTCTTTGACCTAGGTGCGCCGGCAGCGTCTGATCAGCATCGAATCCAGCAGGTTGTCGCGGTGGAGTCGGGCCGGACCGTGGCGGTCGTTACGGTGCACACGCTCACGGGACCGTCCCCCAAGATCGGCATCCACGATGCCAAGGATTTCGCTGGCGCGGTCCTGCAGCGGATCGCCACCATTTCGGAGCGGACGTCGCGGTAGTGAGGCCGGTTCGCGCTACAGCTCCGCCGGCGTACGAACGTCGACGAAACGCGCGGCGCCTCGCCGTAGCCGTCCGTCCAGGGTGAGCAGCGGCCGCCCGCTGAGCCGAGCGGCGGCCACGTACTCCGCGTCGTAAGTCTTGGCCCACCCGGCCTCGTCCGCGATCCGCCAGGCCTCCGCGTGCAGACCGTCCGGGTCCATCCGCTCGACGGGCATCTCCAGCACGCGCGCCAACGCCACCGCGAAGAGCTTTGCGGACACCTGCCCGCGCCAGCCCAGCTCATGGATCGCAGAGCAGCTCTCTGACCACAGCAACGGAGGACTGGCCAGCTCATGGCCGGCGCTGAGGAGCGGGAAGCCCGTTTCCGACAGGGCGAGTTGAACGGCGACGCTGGCGTCGACGATCAAGCGCATTCAGCGAGCGGACCGGCTGCGCCGCACGGCGGCGACGACGTCCGGCATTGGTTCCCCCGTGGCGGTGCGCACCCACCCGTCCGGCACCCGGTCGTGTTGCGCTCCGGGAAGGTCCGCCTCCTCCACCATGTGCTGGAGGCCTACCTTGCGGGCCGGCAACTTGCCGGATCGGATCCACCGCCTGATGGTTTCGGGATCGCGGCGCAGACGCACGGCGACCTCAGCCACGGTCAGCATGGTGTAGTAGCGTACTACTACTACTTTCGTCGCGCCCTGATGACGGACAGCCGTAGGTGCGGACGGCACTTACCGATAGATGCAGCGGCGCTTAGTTTTTTCGCCTCGGCCGACCCCTACCGGGAGGCCTCAACACACAGTGGGGTCAGGCGATGAGGCTTCTGCCGGTCCGGCGCACCCGAGCGACAGGAGATCGGCCATCGGGGTGGGCGGGCTGGATCGCGCCCTTCGTGGCGCTCACGTTTATCACAGCCGCCTGCGGCGGTAGCACCGAAGGCGATAGCGCCGCCGAGAACACCCCGCCCCCGAACGACCAGTCGGCCCAGCCGGCGGCGGTACAGGAGCTCGTCGTGGGTGTCGCGGCCGACCCATGGGTCGACGCTCCGGAGGACCGCAAGCGGCGCCCGAACTACCCGCTGAACGCTGACGTCTGCGAGACGCTCGTCCACCTGGGCACAGACTTCCAAGTGGAACCCATGCTCGCCACCAAGTGGAAGCTGGTCGGAAACAACACCTTCCGCTTTACCTTGCGGGACGACGTGACCTTCAGCGACGGTCGCCCCCTGAAGGCCGAGGACGTCAAGGCGGCGATCGACTACACGGTCGAGGAGCCCGCCGTCGGCTTCAGCTTCCTTGGCAAGGACTCTGCCGAGGTCGTGGACGAACGCAGCGTCGACATCACCCCAGAGCAGCGCAACCTTCGCCTCGTCGAGCAGATCAACCACCCGACCTACGCGATCATCTCCCCGAAGGACGACCCGCTCCGCGACATCAACGTTACGTGCACCGGGCCATTCAAGGTGGCGAGCTACACCGCCGAAGAAGAGCTCGTGGTCGAGCGGAACGAGAACTACTGGGGTGAGCCGGCCAAGCTGGACAAGATCACTTTTCGCTTCTTCCCGGACGACACCACCCGTGTGCTGGCTCTCCAGAACGGCGAGGTGGACGTCATCAACGACGTGCCCCAGGGCGTCCTGTCCGACGTCGAGGGTCAGGAGGGGATCGCAGTCCAGAACGGCCCCGTCGGAAACGTCCACCTGATGTACGTCGCCCGCCGCGACGCCGACGGCAACCCGAAGTTGCTGGCCGACCCAAAGCTGCGCCGGGCCGTGGCCGCGGCGATGGACACCTCGGCGTACGTCAATGGCGTGCTCGCCGGCAACGCCGAGGAGGTCAACACGGTGGCACCGCCCGCCGTGCTTGGTGACTACGCCGACATGGTGAAGGGCATCGACTACGACCCGGAGGAAGCCGCGCGGCTGCTCGACGAGGCCGGTTGGACCCGCGAGGGCGACGGCATCCGCACCAAGGACGGGGAGCCGCTCAAGCTGGAAATCATCTTCAGTGGGGTGGACCTGACGACTGCCGAGTTCGTCCAGGCGCAGTTGCGCGAGGTCGGCATCGACGGCAAGGTCAACCAGCTCGATCCAGGTGCCTACACCGAAGCCCTGGAAGCCGGCGACTACGACCTTGACCTGTCGTTACCGAACCAGAATGACGCCAATCCCGCCTTCTTGATGGCGCTGCGCTTTTACTCCAAAGCCGCAGAGTTTGTCCCGAACGCCAAGATCATCTCGCCTGGAGCCGACACGAAGTTCGACGCGCTCATCGAGCAGACGCTGAACGCGAAGAGCATGCAGAAGCTCCAGCGTGTGTCGGCCAAGGCCATGCACGAGCTCGTCGACGTGGAAGTTGCCGCGATTCCACTCGCCGGGGGTTATCGCATCTTCGCGATGAGCGACAAGGTGCGGGGTCTCGAGGTACACCCATCCGGCACCAACCAGCGCTGGGCGTCGGTGTACCTGGCGGAGTGAGCGGGAGCAGGAGGCGGCCAGTGGGACCAACGAGCGCCGCTCGCCGATGAGGAGCTATGTCGGGCGGCGCGCGCTGTCACTGATTCCCGTCTTGCTCGGCATCTCCTTAGTCGCCTTCCTGCTCTCCAGCCTGTCCCCAGGGGACCCGGCCAAGCTGATCCTTGGCCGGCAGCAGGACGAGCCGCCGACTCCTCGCCAACTCGCCGAGTTCAGGGAGGCCAACGGGCTCAACGACCCGATCCTCGTGCAGTACGCGACTTTCGTAGTCGGCCTCTTGAGAGGCGACCTGGGCACATCGTTCCGCACCGGGGGGCCGGTCCTTGACGAGCTCACCGCGCGGATCCCAGCCACTCTGCAGATCACGCTCCCGGCCTTTGCCCTCGCCGTCGTGCTGGCCGTGCTCATCGGCGTCCTGTCGGCTTTGCGACGGAACACGTTCATCGACCACGGGTCGCGGGTGGCCGCCCTCCTGGGCGACTCGATGCCCACCTTCGTGCTCGCTTATCTGTTGATCATCGTGCTCTCGGTCAACCTGGACCTGCTCCCCGTCGCCGGGCGCGGCGGGCTGGAACACCTCGTGTTGCCCGTCCTCACGCTGGCGCTGACGACGGTGGCAAGCCTGATGCGCCTCACGCGGTCGAGCATGCTCGAAGTCCTCGGTGAGGACTACGTCCGTACCGCCCGCGCCATGGGCCTGCCGTGGCACTCGATCATCTTTCAGCACGCGCTGCGGAACGCGCTCATCCCGGTTGTGACGGTGGCTGGGCTGGTGCTCGCGGGATTCGTGACGGGCACGGTCATCGTCGAGACGGTCTTCGCCTGGCCGGGAGTTGGCAGGTTCGTCGTCGACTCGATCTTCGACCGCGACTATCCGGTCATCCAGGGCTTCGTCGTGTTCACGGGGACGGTGTTCGTGCTTGTCAACCTGCTCGTCGACCTGCTCTACGTGCGGCTCGACCCGCGGGTGCGGTTGAGCGCCAGTCGGGAACGCCATGGCCGGTGAGTTGGCGGCCGCGGGAGCCGTGGGGGACAGGTACGGGCCGGTGGAAGACGTCGCTCCCCCGCGAAAACCGCTGCGGCAGCTGCTGAGCGATCCACTTGCCGTGACCGGCCTGCTGCTGGTGGGTTCTCTTGTTCTGGCGGCGGTGTTCGCCCCGGTGCTCGCCCCGCACGACCCAGCGGCTGTGGACGCCACCTTGCGTCTCGCCGGCCCAAGCGGCGAACACCTGCTCGGCACCGACGAGCTCGGCCGGGACCTCCTCAGCAGATTGCTGTTCGGTGCGCGGTGGTCACTGGGGATCGCGGGGCTGGCGACCCTTGTGGTGATGGTCGTCGGCGTTCTCGTCGGCATCGTCTCGGGGTTCTACGGCGGTTTCCTCGACACGATGGTCATGCGCGTGGTCGACGTGCTGCTCGCCTTCCCCTCCCTCGTGCTGTACCTCGCCGTCGTGGGGACGCTGGGGCCGGGCGTGGTGAACGTGTTCCTGGCCTTGGTTGCCATCTCATGGGCTGAGTACGCCCGCGTCGTGCGTGGCTTGGTCCTATCAGCGCGGGAGCGGGACTTCGTCAGGGCCTCCCTCGCCCTCGGCGCGAGTGACCGCCGCCTGATGATCCGCCACATCGCGCCCAACGTCGTGTCCCCCGTGGTCGTCCTGGCGAGCCTTCACGCCGGACGGATGGTGCTGGCGCTGGCGGCGCTCGGTTTCTTCGGCTTGGGGGCGCAGCCACCGACGCCGGAGTGGGGCACGATGATCAACCAGAGCCGGCTGTTCCTGCAGAGTGCCCCAATGCTCATGGTGCTGCCCGGTCTGGCGATCAGTCTGGCGGTGCTCGGGCTCAACGTGCTCGGGGACGGTCTGCGCGACGTGCTCGATCCGAGGATCGGGCGTTCACGGTAGCTCCCGCCTCAAAGCTTGCCTCAAAGTTTGTGGTCGAACGTCAGCGTCTCGGCGAAGTGGCACGCACTGAGGGTTCCTTCGCCGAGCCGGTCGACGAGCTCGGGGCTGTCCTCGGCGCACAGCTGCTCGGCCTTCCAGCAGCGGGTGCGGAAGCGACAGCCCGATGGGGGGTCGACCGCGGTGGGGAGGTCGCCGGTGAGCACGATCCGCCCGGTGGCACCTCGACGGCGGGGGTCCGGGCGTGGGACCGCCGACAGCAGCGACTGGGTGTAGGGATGTGAGGGTCGGCGGTAGATGCTGGCTCGGTCGCCCTGCTCCACGATGCGGCCGAGGTACATCACGGCCACCCGGTCGCAGACGTGCCGGACCACCGACAGGTCGTGGGAGATGAACAGGTAGGCAAGACCGAGCTCGGCCTGGAGGTCCTGGAGGAGGGTGATGACTTGGGCCTGGATCGAGACATCCAGGGCGGAGACCGGTTCGTCGAGGACCAGCAGCTGAGGGTCGAGGGCGAGCGCGCGGGCGATCCCGACCCGCTGCAGCTGGCCGCCGGAGAACTGGTGGGGGAACCGGTCGGCGTGCACCCGGTCGAGGCCGACCATCTCCAACAGCTCGACGACGCGGGTCCGTACGGCTGCTCGATCGCCGTTCCCGTGGATCTGCAGCGGCTCGGCGATGCTCGCGCCGACCCTCAGCCGCGGGTTCAGCGACGCGTGCGGGTCCTGGAAGACCATCTGGATGCCGCGCCGCACATCGCGTAGCTGAGCTCGCGAGTATCCCGCCAGGTCCCGGCCGTTGAAGACGATCCGGCCGGAGGTCGGTTGAACCAGGCGCATGATGGCCAGCGCCGTCGTCGACTTGCCGCAGCCCGACTCGCCGACTAGGCCGAGCGTCTCGCCCGCCGCCAGGGAGAGGCTCACGCCATCGACCGCTCGCAGCCGGCTTCCTACCCGCCTCAGGAGCCCGGATCTCGCGAAGAAGTGCACGGCCAGGTCCTCCACCGCGAGGAGGGGATCCCCGGTGGAAGCGTGGCCGCCGGACTCAGCGGCGGCGTGGCTCACGCCTTCGCTGCGGATCGAAGCGCTCACGGCGTCGCTGCGACGGTCGGGTCGGCGCCCATCTCCTCGGTCACGACAGCGACCTCGGTGGTCATCTCGTCGTGGAAGTGACAGGCCGTACGGCGTCCGGTCGGGCCGACCTGGAGAAGTGGTGGAGACTGCTCGACACACCGGGAGCGTCCGTGGCGCAGGCGGCAGCGCGGGTGGAAGGCGCACCCTGCCGGGATGCGGTGAAGGTGCGGAGGCTGCCCGGGGATGGGGACGAGTCGCGCCACGTCGATGTCCAGCCTGGGCAGGCTGGCCATCAGTCCCAGCGTGTACGGGTGGCGCGGTGCGTGGAAGATCTCATCGACGGTCGCTGTCTCGATGACGCGGCCGGCGTACATGACCACGACGCGGTCGGCCATCTCGGCCACCACGCCGAGGTCGTGGGTGATGAGCAGCGTGGCCGCTCCCGTTTCCCGGCGCGCCGTGTCCAGCACCTCGAGCACTTGCGCCTGGATCGTCACGTCGAGCGCAGTGGTGGGCTCGTCGGCGATGAGCAGTCGTGGCCGGTTGGCGATTGCCATAGCGATCAGCGCCCGTTGACACATGCCACCCGACCACTGATGCGGGTAGTCGTCGATCCGGGAGGCGGCGTCCGGCACCCCGACGCTGCGAAGCAGCTCGATGACACGGTCGCGCGCCGCACGACGGGACAGGCCACGGTCGTGTGCCCGCAGGACCCCGGCGATCTGCTTGCCGACGGTGAAGACGGGGTTCAACGACGACGCCGGCTCCTGGAAGACCATGGAGGCCACCGCGCCCCGAATGCTCCGAAGCTCCCGGTTCGACATCCCGAGGAGGTTGCGCCCGTCACACCTGATCCGACCGCCGGCGATGCGGCCGGCCGGCCGCGGGACGAGGCCGAGGATAGCCAGCGCAGTCATCGTCTTGCCGCAACCGGACTCTCCGACCAGGGCGACCGTCTCACCCGGGAAGACGTCGAAGCTGACGCCGTCGACGGCGCGGACGATGCCTTGCGGGGTGTCGAACTCGACCGTCAGGTCTCGTACCGAGAGGCTGGGCTCGCCGCCACCACTGGTGGGGTGCAACACCGCGGCAGCCTAGCCGTCACGTGCGGACCCGCGCCGCCGTGCTCAGGCTCCCTGACCGAGGTTCCTCATCAGGCCACCGTCCATCACGTACGTCGCCCCGGTCACGTAGTCCGCGTCGCTGGAGGCGAGGAAGACGGCGAGACGGGCGATCTCCGCTGGCTGGGCGGCGCGTTTCCACGGGATGCTCTGCACCTGCTCCTCGAGCAGCTTCGGGTCGTCGATCGCCGCCTGGTTGAACGGCGTCAGCACCATGCCGGGCGCCAGGTTGTTCACGTTGATCTTGAGCGGAGCGAGCTCGAGGGCCAGGGTGCGGGTGAGCATGCGCACGGCCCCCTTGGAACAGTCGTAGTCGGCCCCCCCGGCGTTGGGGATGTCCTCGTGGACAGACGTGACGTTAATGATCTTGCCCCCTCCACCGGCCTCGGTGCGCAGTTGGACGAAGCGCCGGCAGCAAAAGAACGGTCCGTAGACGTTGGTGCGCAGCGCCTTGTCCCAGACCTCGGTCGGCAGCTCCGCGACCTGCTTGCCGGACGCGTCGACCCCGGCGTTGTTCATGAGCACGTCGACCGTGCCGAAGGAGCGCATCGCCTCGTCGAACAGAAGCCCGACCTGCTCTTCATCGCTGACGTCCGCGTGGACGACGACCGCTTGGCGGCCTTCCTTTTCCACTGCCTGACGCGTCTGCTCGGCTCCTTCCGCGTCGTGTAGGTAGTTGATGACGACGTGCGCGCCCTCCTTGGCGAACTCCGTCGCCGTCGCCTGCCCGATCCCCGAATCGGATCCCGTAATTAACGCCACCTTGCGATCGAGCCGTCCTGCCGCCATGTCCTGCTCCTTGGGTTTGCGTGATGCCAAAGATGTCTACGCCTGGCCGAGGCGCCAGGCGGCGTTGATGAGTCCGACGTGGGAGAACGCCTGCGGGTAGTTGCCCAAGAGCTCGCCGGTGTCCGGGTCGGCTTCTTCGGACAGCAGTCCCAGCTCGTTGGCATGCTCGGTCGCGCGGCGGAACCACTCCTGGGCGTGGTCGTGCTCTCCAGCCAACGCGAGGCACTCGACCAGCCAGTAGGTGCAGATCAGGAAGCCACTGCGGTCGTCGGGCCAGCGGCGCACCAGGCCGCCCTTTCCGAGCTCACGCTCCACCGCCTCGATCGTCGAGCGCATCCGCCGCTCGGTCGCGGGGAGGAAGCCGACGACTGGCAGCAGGAGCACGGACGCGTCGAGGTCGTTCGAGCCGAAGGCACCGGTGTAGGCCTGCGCCTCGCTACTCCAGGCCTGGTCGAGCACCGCGGCGCGCACCTCGTCCCGGGCCGCCGCCCAGCGTCTGGGTTCCGCCTGCTCCCCCAGCCGCGGTGCAAGATGGACCGCTCTGTCGAGGGCCACCCAGCACATGACCTTGGACGAGACGTACTGCCGCGGTTGGTCGCGGGCCTCCCACATGCCGGCGTCCGGCTCCCGCCAGCTGCTGGCAGCCCGATCGGCCAGCGTCACCAGCAACTGCTGCGTGGCCGGCTCCAGCTCTCCGAGCTCATCTTGCAGCAGATGGGCGGCGTCGAGTACCTCACCAAAGACGTCCAGCTGCTTTTGCTGCCAGGCCGCATTGCCGACACGGACCGGGGCGCTGCCGCGATAGCCCGCCAGGTGCTCGAGGACATGCTCGGTGAGGTCACGTTCGCCTTCGACGCCGTACATGATCTGCACCAGCTCGTCGCGGACGTGCCCGGCGCTGCCGGAAAACCAGCCGAACAGCCGCTTCGGCTCGTCTGGGCAGGCGGCGATCCACAACGACCGGATGGTGAGGCTGAGATCGCGCAGCCAGGCGTAGCGGTAGTCGAAGTTCAGCTCACCGCCCAACGTCTCGGGCAGCGAGGAGGTCGCGGCTGCGACAACCGCGCCGGACGGCTGGAAGGTCAGCCCTTGCAGCACCAGCGAGCTGCGCCGTACCTGCTCGGGGAAGGGACCGTCGTAGGTCATGTGCAGCCGCGACCACGACTCCCAGGCGGCGAGCGTGTCCTCGAGCGTGGGCTCGACGAGCGGAGGCGTAGCGGTGGCTGCAAAAGAGGGCTGGTACGACAGCCGTAGGTCCACGGTGTCACCGGCCGCGACAGCGAAGTCGCCGCGTACGACACCGTCCGCGCAGGACAGTTCGGCCGTGCTGGTGCACGTCAGCTGGACCGGGCCGCCAACGGCCCGTACGCCCCCGGAAACGCTGCTCAGGTGCGGCTCGGTGCGCCCGTACTCCACCCGCGGCACCAGCTCGGTGCGCATCTGCACGACACCGGACAGGCCCTCGACCTGGCGCAGCAGCACGTGCGGGCTACGCAGGCCGATGTCGTGATCACGCGCCCCGGGCTCGAGCGCGAGAGCGTCGGTGAGAGCGACATCCCCGGTCGCCGTGTGGAACACCGTACGCAGGACCAACGTGTCCCCGACGTACTGGCGCTCTGCGGTGAAGTCCGCCACCGGGCGGAGCGTCCAGTGGCCCGCCTCCGGGTCCAACAGGCGGCCGAGCACGGACGGGGAGTCGAAGCGCGGCACGCACCACCAGTCGATCGATCCGGCGCGGTCGACCAGTGCCGCGGAGTGGCAGTCGGACAGGAAGCCGTAGTCCGCGATAGCCGCTTGCGGTCCTGCAGGCGGGGCCGACTGCTGCATGCCGCACGCTAACGCGGCCGGGGATGCCCGGCGGGCTCGCTCAGCGCCCCGACGCAAACTCGTAAGAATCACTGTGTCCGGCAACAGGAACACGTCCGACGGCGGCCAACTACGTTGAGCCATGGCTTTCAGTGAGGTCGTCGATGGCACCGGACTCGTCCTTGACGGCATCGGCGTGGCCGTGATCGTCCTCGGTGTCGTGCTTGCCACGGCGCGCTGCGTCGTGTCCTTGCGTGGTCAGCCCGGCTCATCCGTCTACTCGGCGTACCGCCGCCAGCTGGGCCGCGGAATCCTGCTGGGGCTGGAGTTCCTGGTCGCGGCGGACATCATCCGCACTGTCGCCATCACGCCAAGCCTCGAGAGTGTCGCCATCCTCGCCGGCATCGTTGCGATCAGGACGTTCCTCAGCTTCGCCCTCGAGCTCGAGATCACCGGCCGTTGGCCTTGGCAGCCGCGCGACGCTCAGCAACCGTCGACCGCCTGAAGGTGACGCCGGATAGGCGACGGCCGAGACCACGGCCCCAGCAGCACCAGCGCCGGATCGGTCAGGCCAATGAACCGCTGGCGCAGCGTGCGCGCCCGCTTCTTGCGAGCTGCGGCTGCTGGTCAAGCGGCGCGCTCGGAGGGACTCGAACCCCCAACCTTCTGATCCGTAGTCAGATGCTCTATCCGTTGAGCTACGAGCGCTGGGTCGAGTGGGGAGTCTAGCGGTCGGCAAGACGACGCCCGGAAGCGCCGCCGCCGCGGTTGTAGCTGCGCATCCGCGATCTGGAACCCTGTCGCGCATGCTTAGTCGACTGATCACCGGCACGCTCCGAGGCGCCGCCGCGGGAGCGGCCGGAACCACCGCGCTGAACGCCGCCACCTACCTCGACATGGTGGTCCGCGGCCGCCCGACGAGCACCACTCCCGAACAGACCGTCGAGGCCATCAGTGAGGCGGCCGGCGTCAGCGTCCCGGGCGAAGGGGAGGAGCGGGACAGCCGCCTCTCGGGGCTCGGGGCGCTGTCCGGGATCACCGCCGGGGTGGGTACCGGCGCGATACTGGGTGCCGCCCGCGCGCTGGGGCTGCGACCTCGCCTGCTGGTCTCCAGCGTCCTCGCCACCACCGGCGCGCTGGCCGGGTCCAACGGTCCGATGTTCCTCTTGGGGGTCAGCGACCCGCGTACGTGGGACTCCGCCGCCTGGCTCTCGGACGTTGTCCCCCACCTGGCGTACGGAGTGACCGCAGCGGCCACGGTGATCGCCATGGACCCGGAATGACCGAGGGAGCAGCTCGCCGGCTAGCATGCCTTCGTCATGCTAGCGTCATGACGTGCCGCACCTGCAGGTCAAGAACGTCCCCGAGGAGACGTACGCCGCCCTCCGCCGGCGAGCTGCGTCCGAGGGGACGACGATCCGTGACTACGTCCTCGGGGTTTTGCGACGGGACCTGGAGCGCCCGCCCTTGCATGAGTGGCTGGAACGCGTGGACCGAAGCCGGCCGGCCAGCGGCGTCACCATCGACGAGATTGTCGCCGCAACCGATGCCGCCAAGGACGAGATCGAAGGTGCGGCTAGCCCGTGAGATCGCTCGTCGTGGATGCCAGTGCCGTGGTCGACTACCTCATTGCCGGTGCGCGGAGCGACGAGGTCAGAACACGGATGGCGAGCTCCGACCGTCTCGTCGCACCCGACCACGTGGGAGTCGAGGTGCTGTCCGCGCTGGCCCGGTTGGAGCGGGCACGCCGGGTTGACACGGCTGTCGCGACTGAGGCCATCAGCAACTGGGCGCACGCCGCGGTCGAGCGCTTACCCGTGCAGCCGCTGGAGCCGCTGGCCTGGAGCCTGCGTAAGCAGCTGCGGATCAGTGATGCTCACTACGTGGCGTTGGCTCGCCTGCTGGATGCTCCTTTGCTGACCTGCGATGGGCGCCTCGCCCGGTCCGCCCTCGCCCACGTACCCGTCAGCCTGGTCCAGTAGCGTCCCCCGAATGCTGCCCTGGTCCGCCGAGCTCACCGGCCGCATCGACGAGCGCACGATCACCAGCGAGCTGCTGCGGGACAACCCGCTCGGCGACCCGCACGAGCGGCCGCTGTGGGTGCACCTCCCGCCCGGCTACGACGACGACCCGGGCCGGCGGTACCCCTGCGTGTACGTCATCCAGGGCTACACCGGCCACGTGAGCATGTGGCGCAACCGCACCCCGTACCGGCTGCCCTTCCCGGAGCTGGCCGACGAGGTCCTCGCCGACCCTGACGTCCCGCCCGTCATCGTCGTCTACGTCGACGCCTGGACCGCGTACGGCGGCAGCCAGTTCGTGGACTCCCCCGGCACCGGGCGCTACCACTCCTACCTCTGCGACGAGGTGGTGCCGTACGTCGACGCGCACTACCGCACCCTCGCCGAGCGCGACTCCCGCGCCATCACCGGCAAGTCCAGCGGAGGCTTCGGCGCCATGATCACGCCGATGCTGCGCCCGGACCTCTTCGGCGCCCTCGCCACCCACGCCGGCGACGCGCTGTACGAGCTGTGCTACATCCCCGAGTTCGGCAAGGCGGTGCGTGCCCTGCGCCCGTACGACGGCGACATCGGCGCCTGGTGGGCCGACTTCCGCTCCCGGGTCGCCTTCACCCAGGAGCACGACGACCTGCTGCTGATCACGTACGGCGTCGCCGCCGCCTTCTCCGCCGCCGAGGACGGAACGCCGCAGCTGCCCTTCGACCCGCGCAGCGGTCGGCTGCGCGAGGACGTGTGGGCGCGCTGGCTGGCGTGGGACCCGGTCCGCATGGTGGAGCGGGCCGAGTACGGCGAGGCGATGCGCTCGATGCGGGCGGTCTGGATCGACGGAGGCACCCGCGACGAGTGGTACCTCGACCTGGGTGCCGTGGCCTTCCGCGACGCGCTGCGCGCCGCCGGCGTCGCGGACGAGCGCGTTCGGCTGGAGCTGTTCGAGGCCGGGCACGGGGCGATCGAGTACCGCTACCCGCTCTCCCTGCGCTGGCTGGCCGAGCGCCTCGCCGCCTGAGCCACCGGCCGCCGAGGCCGCTTGTGAGCAGGTTCACGAGCGAAGGCCTTCCGGCGTACGGCGCCGCCGCGTACCGTGGTTGACCCACTCCTGCGCCCCGCGGCCGTACCAACGGCCGCCGTTGCAGGCGTACCTGCGACCCGCCCGGGCGCGCACGAGCAACTTGCCCGGGCATCCGCGAGAGGGAGACGCCGCGATGACTACCACTGAGACGACTAGCGCCACCGCCGGGTCGAGCGCCCCCACCCAGCACCAGCGGCTACTCAGCTGGGTGCGCGAGGTGGCCGAGCTCACCCAGCCCGACCGCGTCCACTGGTGCGACGGATCGGATGAGGAGTGGACCCGGCTCACCGACGAGCTCGTCGAGGTCGGCACGCTGGTGCGGCTCAACCCCGACAAGAAGCCCAACTCCTTCTGGGCGCGCACTGACCCCACTGACGTCGCGCGGGTCGAGGAGCGCACGTTCATCTGCAGCCGCGACAAGGCCGACGCGGGGCCGACCAACAACTGGATGGACCCCGAGGAGATGAAGGCCGCAATGACCGGCCTCTACGCCGGGTGCATGCGCGGCCGGACGATGTACGTCATCCCGTTCTGCATGGGGCCGCTCGATGCCGAGGCACCCATGTTCGGTGTCGAGATCACCGACTCGGCGTACGTCGTCGCCTCGATGCGGATCATGACTCGGATGGGCGCCCACGTCCTGGAGGCGATGGGCTCCGGCGACAGCGCCGCCGACTTCGTGCCCTGCCTGCACTCGGTGGGCGCGCCGCTCGAGCCGGCCCAGCCGGACGTGCCCTGGCCGTGCAGCGACACCAAGTACATCACCCACTTTCCCGACGAGCGGGCAATCTGGTCGTACGGCTCCGGCTACGGCGGCAACTCCCTGCTCGGCAAGAAGTGCTACTCGCTGCGCATCGCCAGCGCCATGGCCCGTGACGAGGGCTGGCTCGCCGAGCACATGCTGATCCTCAAGCTCACCTCGCCGGAGCAGCGCATCTACTACGTGGCCGCGGCGTTCCCCAGCGCCTGCGGCAAGACCAACCTCGCGATGCTCGAGCCCACCGTCCCGGGCTGGAAGGTCGAGACGCTGGGGGACGACATCGCCTGGATGCGCTTCGGCGAGGACGGCCGGCTCTACGCACTCAACCCCGAGTACGGCCTGTTCGGGGTGGCGCCGGGTACCGGCTGGAAGACCAACCCGAACGCGATGCGCACCATCGACAAGGGCAACTCGCTGTTCACCAACGTCGCGCTCACCGACGACGGCGACGTCTGGTGGGAGGGCTACTCCGCCGAGCCGCCGGCACACCTCACCGACTGGAAGGGCCAGGACTGGACGCCGGAGTCCGCCGAACCCTCCAGCCACCCGAACAGCCGCTTCTGCACACCGATCACCCAGTGCCCGATCATCGCCCCCGAGTACGACGACCCGCGCGGCGTCCCCATCTCGGCGATCCTCTTCGGCGGCCGGCGGGCGGGCACCGTTCCGCTCGTCGCCGAGGCGCGCGACTGGGGCCACGGCGTGTTCATGGGCGCCACGCTGTCCAGTGAGACCACCGCCGCCGCGGCGGGCAAGGTCGGGGTGGTACGCCGCGACCCGATGGCCATGCTGCCGTTCATTGGCTACAACGCCGGCGACTACTTCGGACACTGGATCCGCATGGGCAAGGAGGCCGACGCCACCAAGCTGCCGCGGATCTTCTACGTCAACTGGTTCCGCCGCGACGAGAACGGCTCGTTCCTGTGGCCCGGTTTCGGTGAGAACGGCCGGGTGCTCAAGTGGGTGATCGAGCGCATCGAGGGCACCGCGGCGGCCACCGACACCGCGATCGGGCGCGTCCCCACTCCCGAGTCACTGGACGTCGATGGCCTCGACTTGGACCGAGGCCAGCTCGAGGCGGTGCTGGGCGTCGACCCGGAGGAGTGGAAGGCCGAGGTCCCGCAGATCACCGAGTGGTTCGACCGTTTCGGCGACAAGCTCCCGACGACGCTGTGGACCGAGCTGGACAGCCTGCGGGCGCGACTCGGCCTGGTCTGACGTCTGCGCCAAACGGAGCGGAAAGCCCCGTACGGGCTGATTTGTCAGACTGGAGCCGGGCTCCAGCCCGCTCCCAGTCTGACAAGTCGCGGCGGAAAGAGGGCGGAGGCGGCGGGATTCGAACCCGCGAGAGGGCTCATCACCCTCAACCCGCTTAGCAGGCGGGCGCCATCGACCGGACTAGGCGACGCCTCCAACGCACCCCGACGCCGGGGCCCGCTCAGGGTACCGGGCGGCGATGCGTGCCCGGCCGAGGACTGCGGCGGGCGCTTCCGCCCGGTTGGCCGTACGGCTCAGCGCGGTTGGCGGCCGAGGAAGGCGATCAGCCGTTCGCTCGGGCTGGCCGACCACGGTAGGTCCACCGGAGCGGCGAAGCGCGTCGGTCGATCGGTGTCGGTAACGAACAGCGGAGCGAGCTGCAGCATCTCCTCGGCCAGCAGCGGTGGGATGGGCCGGTGATGCCCGCAGGACGCGGCGACGTCCCAGCCGTGGACGGCGACCTCGACGGCGCCGGCGGCGGCCACGATGTCGGTGGTCAACGGGTGGCCACCGACAGAGACCAGGTCAGGCGCGTTTGCGTTGGTCCACGCGCCAAGCACGCGGGAGGCCAGATTCCGCAGGCTGGCGACGGGGTCCTCAGCCGGATTGTCGATCGCCGTCCCCGGGTCGAGCTTGACGTGATGGACCGCGACGGCCTCGTACAGCGCCAGCAGGGAGTCGTTCGTGTGCAGCAGAAGCGCGCTCAGGTCCCAGTCGTGACACGGCGTGGGTCTCGACATGTCCGCCGGAGTGACGTTGCGCAGGCAGCCGAGGGTGTAGCCCATGGCGCGCTCGAGCAGGGCGACGCCGCCGGTCAACGCCGGCGACGTACGGGCCGGCGTCATCGGCCGGCGCGACTGGGTGCCAGGTCCTCGGCGGGTCGCGTCAGCGGCAGGCCGAACGTCGTGAACAGGCGCAGGTCGAAGAACGCGGTGACGTGCGCGATGCCCCCAGCCGCGAGCGTCAGCACCTGCAGCTGGAACGCGTGCCAGTCGCCGTCGTCGCCCAGCCGGTACATGGCGAACGCCGGCTGGCCGTTGGCCCGCGTCGGCACCAGTCGCAGCTCCCCCGGCCCGGCCGGACACTGGGTGTCGATGAGTCGGCCGATGTGGTCCGGACCCTGGTACCAGGCGGTGAACGGCGGCATCTCCCAGATCGCGTCGGCGGTGAACACCTCCACGATGGCGGGGATGTCCTTGTCCTCGAGCGCCCGCACGTAGCGGTCGAGGAGTTCGCGCTGGTCTGGGGCGGTCGGCTCGCTGATGTCGTCCTCGCTCAGCGCCGCCTGGTCGATCTGGGCACGGGCCCGCTGCAGGCTGCTGTTCACCGCAGCCGTCGTGGTGTCGAGCATCTCCGCGACCTCGGCGGCGTGCAGTCGCAGCACGTCGCGCAGCACCAGCACGGCACGCTGCCGCGGCGGCAGGTACTGAAGGGCGGCGATGAGCGCCAGGCGGACGCTCGCCCGGGAGGCGACGATCGCGGCGGGGTCGTCCTCGGTGCCGCCCACCATCGCGTCGGGGACCGGCTCCAGCCAGGGCACCTCCCGCTGCTCCACCAGTCGATCGTCAGGTGCGGCGCTGGGGGCGCCGAGACCGGTGGGCAGCGGGCGCCGGCTGCGGCTCTCCAGTGCGGTCAGGCAGGCGTTGGTGGCGATCCGGTACAGCCACGTGCGCAGCGAGGCCTTGCCCTCGAACCGGTCGTACGACCGCCACGCCCGCAGGTAGGTCTCCTGGACCAGATCCTCCGCGTCGTGCACCGAGCCGAGCATGCGGTAACAGTGCGCCGTCAGCTCCCGCCGGAGCGGGTCGGTGACCTGCAGGAAGTCCTCTTCGACGCGCTGGGTGCTCATGGCCTCGGCCCCGCCTTCTTCCCTCGGATCTGCGCCGCCGACCCTAGCGACCGTGGGCAGGCCGCGGTGTCGTCCCTCGGCAGTACAGACTGGACGGCCGACGAGAACTCATCGCCCCGCTTTCGATGACTTCTGGGAGGTCTTGTACATGCAGCAGCCGGCCGAGGCTCAGTAGCCGTCTCCATGAGAGCTGCGCGCTTCGCCGACCGGGTCGACGCGGGCCGGGCGCTGGCCGCCCGACTCGCTCACCTGCGGGGCCGCGGCGCGCTCGTGCTCGGCCTACCGCGCGGGGGCGTGCCGGTGGCGGCCGAGGTCGCGACCGCACTGGACGCGCGGCTCGACGTCCTTGTCGTGCGCAAGGTGGGGGTGCCGTGGCAGCCGGAGCTCGCCATGGGAGCGGTCGGGCCGGGCGGTGTCCGGGTGGTCAACCACGACATCGTCCGGCGTACCGGCGTCCCGCCCGACCGGTTGGAGTCCGCGTTCCTGGCCGCCGCGGAGGAGCGGGCGATCCGCGAGGTGGCGCTGCGCGGTGAGCGTCCACCGCCGGACGTCGCCGGCGCGGAGGTCATCGTGGTCGATGACGGGCTCGCCACAGGGGCCAGCGCCCGCTCGGCGCTGCGCGCGCTGCGCGAGCTCGAGCCCGCGCGGCTCGTCCTCGGCGTTCCGGTCGCGCCGCAGGGAACGCTGAGCGCCCTGAGCGCGGACGCGGACGAGGTGGTCGCCGTCCATTGTCCCGCCGACTTCCGCGCGGTAGGGGCGACGTACGTGGACTTCGCCGCGACCAGCGACGAAGAGGTGGTGGCCCTGCTGCGGCAGCAGCCGTGACGCTACGTCGACGGGCCCTTCGGCGGTGCGGTGTAATAGGGGCACCGTGAACCAAGCCCCCACCGGCGCGACGGCCCAGACGGCCCAGCAGCAGGCGCTCCATCACTCCCTGCGCCGCTACTATGCAGCCACCGTCGTGTCCGGGATCATCCCCGGGGCCGGTTTGATGCTGGCCGGGCGTCGTCGACTCGGTGCCCTGATCCTCTCTCTTGCGGTGTTGCTGGTGCTTGCGGTCGTCGCCCTGCTGCTCCTGCTCGATACCCGCCGGCTCGCGCTGACCGTTGCCTTGCGCCCCGACCTGCTGTCCACGTTGGGGGTTGGCCTGGCTGTCGCGGCAGTGCTCTGGGTGCTCATGGTGGTGTTGAGCCACCGGCTGCTGGAGCCGGCCGGGCTCGGCCTCGGCTACCGCCTTGGCGGTTCGCTCATCGTCATCGTGCTGTGCTCGTTGGTGGCGGCGCCGCTCGGCCTGGCCTCGCGCTACGCCTTCGTGCAGGGCGACCTCATCAACACCGTGTTCCCGACCTTGCCCGGCGGATCCGCCCTGCTCGACTACCCCAGCAAGACCTCTCCCGACGACGCGACGCAAGAGAACCCGTGGGGCGACCGGCAGCGGGTCAACGTGCTGCTGCTCGGCGGTGACTCCGGGCCGGACCGGACCGGCACCCGTACCGACACGATGATCGTCGCGAGCATCAACGCCCAGACCGGCGACACGGTGCTCTTCTCGCTGCCGCGCAACCTCGAGAAGGCCCCCTTCCCCGAGGGTCCGCTGCGCGAGGCCTACCCCGACGGTTTCACCTCCCCGGGCAGCCCCCCCGGCGTCTACATCCTCAACGCCGTCTACGACGTCGTGCCTGCCGAGCATCCGAAGCTGTTCGAAGGCTCCCCCAACCCCGGTGCCGATGCCATCAAGATGGTGGCCGGGGAGATTCTCGGCTTGGACGTGAACTACTACGCCCTGGTCAATCTCGCCGGCTTTGAGCGACTGATCGACGCCCTCGGCGGGATCACGCTCGACGTCCGTACGACTATCCCGATCGGAACCAAGGTGCTGGCGCCGGGGGTTTGTAAGGAGGCCGAGGGCTACATCCGCCCGGGGGTACAGGAGCTCAACGGCTACCAGGCGCTGTGGTTCGCGCGGGCGCGCTGCGGAGCCGTTGGAGTCAGCGATGACTACGACCGGATGCGCCGGCAGCGCTGCGTCGTCGGGGCCATCATCGAACAGGCCGATCCCGGCACGGTGCTCCGCCGTTACCAGCAGATCGCCGACGTCACCAAGGACATCGTCAGCACCGACATCCCCCAGCACCTGCTGCCCGCCTTCACCGACCTGGCGCTCAAGGTGAAGGACGCGCAGGTGCGGACACTGGCCTTCACCGACGATGTGATCAGCACCCTCGACCCCGACTACGACAAGATCCGGGCACTAGTGACGAAGTCGCTCGAGCCGGCACCAGCCTCGACGCCGCAGCCGACCGAGTCGAGCGAGCCGTCGAGCGAGCCGACGAGCAAGCCTCCTCGATCCGGGGAGCGGCCCGCCGAGGCCAAGTCGATCAGCGCGGTCTGCTGAGCCGGCGGCGTACGGCGGCGGCCAGGTCGGTGCCGGGGACGCCAAGCAGCGAGGCGTCGATGACGCATGGCCGCCGGCCGGTCAGGTCGAGCACCACCGCGTGCCGCCGACCGCGGACCATCGTGCGGACGGCGCGCACCTCCGTCCAGCTGCCGCGGCGGACACCCCCGAACGGCGCGGTGCGCAGCTCGAACCCGCGGTCGTCGAGGACGAGCAGCGGGCCGGGCCGCAGGGCCCGCCAGGCTCCGGTCGCGAAGAGCGCCAGCCCGGGCAGCGCGCACAGGGCGAGCAGCACGAGCGCCGGGCCGTACGCCGCGTCACCGCGGTCGAGACCGGCCGAGCGCGCCAGCACCCATGCCACCAGCGCCAAGCCGAGGAGCAGCGCGCCCGCACCGAGCGTGCGCAGCGCCGCCGCCGGTGCGGGGGGATAGACCACCCGGTCCGGCGCTGGCGCGTTCACGACGCGCCAGCCTCGCACAGGCGGGGACGGCTACTCGTAGAGGACGTACTCCGGCTTTGGGCGGAGCGCCAGCACCTGCTGCGGTGTCATGAGGTCACCGCTGCGGGCGTCCTCCTCGAAGAACAGCTTGAACCCGGCGTGCACCGGCGGCGGCAGGTCACGAGTCAGCACCCGCCAGGTCGCGACCTTCAGGGCTCGTGAGCCGATGCCGTCCACGCTCTTGATGACGGCCACCTCGGGTCGCCGCTGGATCGCCCCCTCCTGCGTCACCACCGAGGCGGCGACCTGGTGGAAGACCATGACCTTCTGCGGGAGGTCGTGCTGGCGGACCAGCTTGGCCAGATAGGCGGAGACGCGGTCGAGCTCGGCCCCCGTCGTCGTCCCGTACGTCTGTCCGGGGACCTCTCCCGGCTCCACCGCCCACTCCGGGTCGAGCGCGACGCCCACATCGGGCTCGCGCAGCCACCGCTCGTACGCGCGAACCTCGGGGAGGAACTCGCTGAGCCCGGGCTGGATGTTGAGCAGCAGCAGCGCACCGGCGCGCCGGGCGGCCGCGAGGTACTTGCGGACCTCGTCGTCACCCAGCCGGCTGCGGTAGAGCCCCTCGCTGCCGGCGTCTGCGAGCGCGACGACGGTGATCAGCTCGAACACCGGCAGAACGTCGCGGTCGTCGTCGTAGTCGCGGCCCAGCCGCTTGATCTGGCGGGCGCGGTCGTCGAGGTCGCCGATCCCCAGCCGGCCGAAGGCCTCCGAGCTGGGGGCGCCGGCAAACCCGACGAGCCGGTGTTGCGGCAGGACTCGCCGCCCGCCGCCCGGCAGCTCCGGTGGACTTGGCGTTGGGCTCGGCGTTGTTGACGGAGACGTTTCGGTAGGCAGCGGCGAGCCGGTGACTGTCGGCTGGTCCGTGCTCGCGCCGGTGGCTGGACTCGTCGCCGCTACACCCGTTGGCGTGGCTGTCGCCGACGGGCTGATGGATGAGCATCCGGCCGCGGCGAAGGCGAGCAGGGCCGCCGCTGTCACGGTCCGACGCATGCGGTTCTCCCCCGTTGGTCGACGCTCGCACGGAAGCCGTGCTCCCTAGCAGTTTCACACGCGAGAAGACCTGCTGCCTGCCTTGCCGCGCGGACCACTCATCTTGTTACCGCGCGGCCCACCCCTGCCGAACCCGATGACACTCCAGCCCCGCATCCCCTCCATGGCGCTTTGGCTGTCGCCGTACGCGCCAGCATCTGCCAGGTCGGCGTACGCAGCGTCATCTGACGCTCCGGTCAGGTCGAGGTAGCCGTCCATGCCGGGTCACGGCCGGCGAACCCAAGCGCCCGGTCGAACGCGGGCGCGTCCTGCGGTACGTCCACCACGGGACCGAACAACCCCTCGCGCGCTGCCGCGTTCTCCGGCTGCACCGACGCGGTGGTGAACTCAAGGACGGCCGCCGTGCTGACCGGGTTCACACCTGAACGGCTGGCCGGTGGCCCGTGCGAGGTCCCAGCCGTGCAGCACCAGCTCGTCCAGGGCGACCACGCCCATCTCTTCCGCCGGCATACGCACCCCGCCGGCCTCGGTCATCCCCGCCCAGGCCGCCGGGTCGCGCCAGGCCTCTACCAGGTCGGTGAGCTGCCGGGGCAAGACGGAGCGCCAGTCCGGGTCGAGGTGTTCCGCGGTCGCCTGTCCTGGTCCAGAACCGCCCCCGCCCTCGCTAGCCGACGTCTTGCGGGCTGCCCACGTAAAGGGCCAGCGACAGGCCCATGAGGTGGTCGAGCAGGGCGGCCACCGAAGTATCCGCGCACGGCGTGGGACGAGCTAGATGCTCGTCAGCCACACCATCCAACAGACCGATCACCTCTTGCGCGGCTGAATCAAGGTCGAGCATGCTCATGCGGTCCTCCCAGTACGTGTGCTCACAGGCCTCCCCCCCTGTTGGACTCCGACTCGCTGCCGAGATCATCGGCTGGCACGTACTTCAGCTCCTGGCCAGCAGTAGGCGCTGCCTCACCTCCAGCGCCTCCGCGACCCGACGCAACGCTCGCGGCCGCATGGCAGGGGGCGCCGTCGGCGGGTCAGCGTTCACATACCGGAACGATGGAGAGGAGGATGAGATGCGCCACCGTTTCGAGATGGTCGACGTGTTCGCAGAACGGCCGTTCGCAGGCAATCCGCTCGCGGTCGTGATGGACGCTGGGGGGCTGTCCAGCGAGCGGATGCAGGCGGTGACGCGCTGGTTGAACCTGTCGGAGACGGCCTTCCTATTGCCGGCCACCACACCGGTGGCCGACTACAGGGTCCGCATATTCACTCTTGCCCGCGAGCTGCCGTTCGCCGGGCATCCGACGCTGGGCAGCTGCCACGCGTGGCTGCAGGCAGGGGGCGAGCCAAGAGTCCCCGGTGTGGTTGTGCAGGAGTGCGGATCGGGACTAGTTCAGGTCCGCCGTGACGCGGCGGGGTTGGCATTCGCGGCGCCGCCACTGCTGCGATCGGGGCCGGTCGATGACACCTTGCTGGACGAGCTGGCTGCCGTGCTCGGGATCAACCGCAAGGAGATCGTCGACGCTCGGTGGGCCGACAACGGACCCGGGTGGGTCGCCGTGTTGTTGAAGGACGCGCAGACGGTCCTCGCGCTCGACCCTGACTTCAGCGTTTACAGCGGCAGCGGAAGCCTCGACCTCGGACTCATCGGACCCTATCCAGCCGGTTCCCCGTTCGCGTACGAGCTGCGCGCGCTGTTCAGCGGTGAGCGGGGCGAGATGCGCGAGGATCCGGTGACCGGCAGCCTGAACGCGTCGGTAGCACAATGGATGTTGCAGACCGGGCGGATCCGGGCCCCGTACGTCGTCAGCCAGGGAACACGGCTAGGGCGCAGGGGTCGGCCACGGATCGACGACGATGAGCAGGGCACCGTCTGGGTCGGTGGCGACACCGTGACCCTCATCAGTGGAGAGATCGACATTTAGTCGGGCATCCCGGGCGGACGGGAGGATTTTCGCCAGCCGCTCGCGACCGCTCCTCACAACTCGACTGCTTCAGCCAGCACCCGGTCACGGATCCGAGGCTTGAGCCCCTTTACCGTCGTCACCTGCGTTGGCACCTGAAGTAGATCCTCGACGTCAAGAGTAAAGGCGCTGAGGGCGAGCAGGCCACGAGCGGGCTGCACGTCGACGAGAAGGTCGAGGTCGCTCACCTCGTCGGCGTCCCCGCGCACCACGGATCCGAAGACTCGGATGTGGTCCACCCCGTGCCGTCGTCCGGGGCCAATCAGTTCGGCGTGGCGAGGACGCACGTCGGCCATCGTCAATGCACGCCGCGGCACCGGATCGATCATTGGTTAACCGCCGTCCGCCTCATCGTCGTACGCCAGCTGACCCCTAGGTCGCCCGGCAGTGTCAGACCACAGCGCCGGCTCCGAGCCACTACGAGGGCGCCAGCCAGCTCAGCGGAGGGCATGGGATTCGAACCCATGAGGGTCGGGTTGGTTCCGCCCTAGCAGTTTTCAAGACTGCCCCGTTCGGCCACTCCGGCAGCCCTCCTCGGCGCCATTGTGGCCGAGGCCGGCGACGTACACGCCGTGCGACGATCGCCGGGTGCGGACGCTGGCGCTCGACTGCGGAGGCACCGGCCTCAAGGCCATCGTCCTCGACGCCGCTGCCGAGCCGCTGTGTGAGCGCGTCCGGGTGCGCACCCCGTACCCGTGCCCGCCAGAACGCCTGGTCGCCGAGCTGGTCGAGCTCGCCGCAGCCACCGGGACGCCGTACAACCGGGTCTCGGTCGGACTTCCCGGCGCGGTCCGCCGTGGTGTCGTGCTCGCGACGCCGCACTACGTCACGGAGACGGGTCCCCACACGCCCGCGCGCCCCGATCTGGTCGAGGCGTGGACGGACTTCGACGTACGGGCCGCGGTGGAGGCCGCACTCGGGGCCCCGACCCGCGCCGTCAACGACGCAGAGCTCGCCGGGCTCGCCGTCATCGAGGGCTCGGGCTTCGAGGTCGTGCTCACCCTCGGCACCGGGCTGGGCTGCGCGCTGTTCGACGAAGGCCGGCTGCTGCCCAAGGTGGAGCTGAGCCTGGCGCCCTTCCGCAAGGGCCAGACGTACGACGAGCAGCTCGGCAACCACGTGCGCAAGCGCATCGGCGCAGACCACTGGTCGCGCCGGGTGCGCCGAGGCCGTCGACGGGCTCCGGCCGGTGCTGCGCTGGGACCGCTGCTACCTGGGCGGCGGCGGCGCGAGACACCACCATCGACCTCGGCGAGGACGTCACGCTGGTCCCCAACGCAGTCGGCCTGCGCGGCGGGGTCGCGCTCTGGGACCGCCCGCCTGAGGGCACCTGACGGCGCGGGGCGGGTGCCTGGCGGACAGGCGCTCGTACGCCGCGATCCCCGGCTCGGGCGGACCAGCGCGCGTACCCTGACCCGATGAGCGCGACGCGGTCGGTGACCGACGTCCTGCGTGGTCACGGCTACCGGGTGACCCTCCCCGACAGCTGGTGTGGGAGGTGCTGCGCGACTCGGGGAGCACCTGACCGTCGAGGAGATCGCCCAGCGCGTCGAGCAGCGCAGCCCGGGTGTGCACCTGACGTCGGTCTACCGCTCGCTCACGCTGCTCGCCGAGCTCGACCTCGTCCGGGAGGCGCGGCTCGGCGGTGGCGGCGGCCGGTGGGAGGTCGTCCACCCGGACGAGCACTTCCACATGGTGTGCCTGCAATGTGGGGACGTCAGCCACCACGTCGGGACGCTCGTCCAGCAGGTCCGCGAACATCTCGCCGGCGGCCACGGCTTTGCGGCCGAGTCGGTGGACCTCGTCGTCACCGGACGCTGCGCCGACTGCGCCGCCGGCACCAGCGCCGACGCCGGGTCGGGCAGCCGGAGCTAGCGGTAGCCCGCCGGGACGGCTGCTGTCCCCGCGCCCAGCGTGGCGGTCCGGCTCAGCGCACGCGGCCCGGTCGCCGCGAAATACAGCGCGAACAGCGCGGCCCCGACCAGCACGATGGTGGGGCCTGACTGGACGTCGAGGTGGTAGCTGAGGTTCATGCCCACGAAGCCGCAGAACGCCCCGATGCCGGTGGCGAGGAGCAGCATGCGGGCGAACGAGTGGGTCAGCATGCGCGCCACCGTGGCCGGGATCACGAGCGTGGCGGCGATCAGCGTGACACCGACGACCTGCATCGTGCCAGGATCGACGCCGCGAGCACGAGCATGAGCAGCGCGTCGACCCGCGCGGTGTTGACCCCGGACGCCTCCGCGACCTCGGGGTCGAACGTGGTGAAGAGCAGCACTCGATAGCGCAGGAACACCACGCTGACCGTGATCAGGAGCACCACGGCGATGGCCAGCACGTCCGCCAGGCCTACGCCGAGAATGCTGCCGAACAGCGCGGCGTCGAAGCTGCCGCTGCCAGCCGTGCCGAACAGCGCGAACAGCGCCAGCCCCAGGGCGAACGAGGCGGTCGTGATCACGCCGATCGCGGCGTCGGCGCCGATCAGCCGGCGGCGGGTGACGCCGCTGATCATCAACGCCGACGCAAAGCCCCACGCCCCGGCGCCGAGGAAGAAGTTGATGCCCAGCAGGGTGCTCGCCGCGAAGCCGCCGAAGATCGCGTGCGAGAGGCCGTGACCGATGTAGCTCATCCCCTTGAGGACCACGTACACGCCGACCAGCCCGCACAGCGCCCCGGCGAGCGTGGCCACCAGCAGGCCGTTGCGGAAGAACTCGAAGGCGAACGGGCGCAACAACGCGTCGATCACGGTACGGCCCGCCGCAGCGGGACGACGTTGCCCGGGTTGAAGTCGTCCACGACGATCGGCATGCCCGCGTGCTCCAGCACCTCGACCTCCACCCCGTAGGTGCGCTCGAGCACCTCAGCGCGGAGCACCTCCCGGGGCGGGCCGCTGCCGACGATCTCGCGGTTGAGGCACACCAGGTGCGGCAGGTGGGCCGCGATGCCGTTGAGGTCATGAGTGGTCAGCACGATCGCCAGTCCGTCGGCGTTGAGGTCGGAGAGCAGGTGCAGCACCTCATGGCGGGTCCTGACGTCGACCCCTGAGGTGGGCTCGTCGAGCAGCAGCAGCTGCGGGCGGCGCAGCAGCGCCCGGGCGATGAACACCCGCTGCTGCTGCCCCCCGGAGAGCTCGCGGATGTGCCGGGTGCGGAGAGCGCCGATGTCGAGGCGGTCCAGCACCTCCGTCACCGCCGCGCGCTCGGCCCGGCTCGGCCAGGGCAGCAGCCGTCCGGTGTTGCGCGCCATCAACACGCACTCGGCCACCGTGACGGGGAAGCTCCAGTTGACCGTCTCGACCTGGGGGACGTACGCCAGCCGCAGCCCCGGAGCCCGCCGTACGACACCCGCGACTGGACGCACGCTGCCGGTGATCGCATGTAGCAGCGTCGTCTTGCCCGAGCCCGACGGCCCGACCACCCCGCTGAACTGCCCCGGGGCGACGCCGAGGTCGACGTTGACGAGCGCCGGCTGGCCGCCGTACGCGCAGGTCACCTGGTCGAGGCGGACCAGGTCGTCCTGGCCAGCCGCGACACTCATTGCGGGTACTCCGCTTCGTCGGGCACCACGCTGCGCAGCTCGAAGTCCTCCAACGCGCTGGCGTCCCCGCCGAGCGCCTCGGTCATCGTCACGTAGTCAAAGCGCATGAGGCCCAGCCAGGAGTGCTCGGCGTCGCCGGGCTCGCCCGGCAGGTCGTCGTCACGCAGGACGTCGACGTACTCCACGCCGGCCTCCTTGCCGATCTGCTCCAACACCGGACTGGGAAACACCTCGGAGCCGAAGATCGCGGGTACGTCCGCGGCTCGTACCTGCTCGATGAGATCCCCGACCTCCTGCGGGGTGGGTTCGTCGAAGTCGGCCGGTTGGATCGCCCCGATGACCTCCCAGCCGTAGTGCTCGGCGAAGTAGGGGAACGAGTCGTGGTAGGTGAGCAGCTTCTTGTTGCCTTCAGGGATGGTGGCGAAAGCCGCGCGCATCGCCGCGTCGAAGTCGTCGACCAGCGCGCTGAACTGCTCGGCGTTTGCCAGGTAGTAGTCGGCGTTGGCGGGATCGCGCTCGGCCAGGTCGGCGGCGGCGAGCCGCGCGTACTCGACGGCGTAGCGCGGGTCCGTCCACAGGTGCGGGTTGGGCTTGCCGCCCTCGCGCGGGAACGAGAAGTCGTAGATGTAGTCCGACTCGGGCAGCGCCATCGTGCCGAGCTCGACGATCTCCGCCTCTTCCTGCATGGTTCCCGCAGCCAGCTCCTTGGTCGGCTCCTCGAGCTGCAACCCGTTGACGTAGACGACATCCACGCTCGACAACAGCTCCGCGACGCTCGGCGGCGGCTCGAACGTGTGCGAGTTGGTGCCCTCCGGGACGATCCCGGCGACGTCCGCCCGGTCCCCCGCAATGCTGCCGACGATGCTCGTGATGGGCGCCACGGTGGTGGCGACCGCGAGCCGCCCAGCGCCGTCCTCCGAGTCGGAGCCCGCGGTGGCCGGCTGGCTCGCACACCCGGACGCGGCGATGCCCAGCGCCAGCCAGGTGGCAAGGCGGCTGATCCACACGACGGATCCCTTCAGAGCCAGTATCGCCATCGACTTGCAACAGTACCGTCTATTGCAAAGTGGTTGCAAGGGCTCACGCTTTGGTGACGCGGGTGCCAGTCCAGGCCTGCGCGGAACCATCTGCAGCCAGGGTGGGTTCCCTCCCTTGACGAGGTCCTTGGAGGTCCCGTGCCCGTACGCACCCGCGCCGTGAGCGCCATCGTGTTCCTGACCTGCCTGGTGCTCCCCGCCTGTGGCGCGGCCACGAGCGTCACCGAGGCGGAGACGTCGCAGCTGCCCGCCACGTCCCCCGCCGGGACGAACCCCGCCACTGGTGGCCCGGCCGAGAGAGATCCGGCGGCCAAGGCAGACAACAAGGCCAACAACAAGGGCGCGGGCTCGCGGACTCCCGCCGCACAGGCGCGGACGCCGGCGCAGCTGGACTTCCGGACCACCACGCTGAGCGGCGCAGAGTTCGCCGGCGCCGATCTCGTTGGACGCCCCACCGTGCTGTGGTTCTGGGCGCCGTGGTGCACGATTTGCCGGACCGAGGGGCCGGGGGTAGCCAAGGTCGCGGAGTCACTGCAGGGCGACGTGCGGTTCCTCGGCGTCCCCGGCCTCGGCGAGGTCGATGAGATGCAGCAGTTCGTGCAGGACACCGGCACCGGTGAGCTGACCCACCTGGTCGACGGCGACGGCTCGTTGTGGGCCGGGTTCGGCGTCATCGCCCAGCCGGCGTTCGCGTTCATCTCCGCGGACGGCGAGATAGAGGTCGTCAACGGGTCGCTCCCCCCGGACGACCTGACCGAGGCCGCCCAGGCCCTCACGGCCGGCTGACCCACCGCCGTGAGCGACACGCTCCTTCTGCTCGCCTTTTCTGCCGGCTCGGTGGCCGCGTTCAACCCGTGCGGTTTCGCGCTCCTGCCTGCCTACCTGTCCGTCCTCGTCGTCGGGGCGGACCCGGCCGCAGTGGCGGGGCGTGGCAGCGGCGTCGCGCGGGCGTTGCGGTTCGGGGTCGGGATGACGCTCGGCTTCGTCGGGGTCTTCGGGGTGGCGGGTCTGCTGCTCGCGCCGGCCGTGGTCGCGTTCGAGCGCTATCTGCCGGCGGTCACCCTGGCGATCGGCGTCGCCCTCGTCGTAGCCGGAGTGTGGGCGCTGTCCGGGCGGCGGCTGGGCGTGTCCCTTCCGTTGCTCGGGGCGGCTCCCGGTCGCTCCTTGATTTCTCAAGTCGGGTACGGCGTCACCTTCGCCCTGGCCTCGCTGTCCTGCACGCTCGCGCCCTTTCTCGCCGTGACCACCGCTGCAATCGCGGCCGCCAGCGCCACCGGCGCGCTGGCGGTATTCGCGGCGTACGCGCTCGGGATGGGTGCGGTGGTCACGCTCCTTGGGCTCGGCGCAGTGCTGTTCCGCGGCTCGCTGGCGACCTCGCGGCTGCGCGGCCTGACCCGCTACACCGGCCGGATCGCCGGCGGGCTGCTCGTCCTGACCGGCGCGTACGTGACGTGGTACGGCATCGTCGAGGTGCGCGTGCTCGGCGGTGACGTCTCCCCGGACCCGATCGTCAGCGCCGTAAGCCGGGTGCAGTCGCGGGTGAGCACCACGCTGGCCGAGCTGCCCGCGACGTGGCTGATCACCCTCGCCGTCGTCTTCCCGCTGCTCGTCACCGTGGGGGCGCGGATGTCGCGCCGGATCCGCTCATGAGCCGCAGCGCCGCACGAGCGGCCGCCGCAGGCCGCAGCGCCGTACGCCGCGCCGCTGTCACCGCGGCGCTGGCCGGGCTACTCCTCGCCGCCTGCGGGACCACCGCGCAACCGCCGCAGGCCGAGCGGTCCCAGCCGCAGCCGCAGTCGCAACCAAGCCAGCAGCGCACGCCGGACGCCCAACGGGAGGCCGGACCGGTCCAGCTCGAACCGGTCAAGCAGGGGCCGTACGAGCAGGTTCACTCCGCGCTCGACGACCCGGAGGACCCGGTCTTCCCCGAGCCCCTGGTTGACCCCGACCGGATCCTCTCCGGCGGGCCGCCGCCGGACGGCATCCCGGCCATCGACGAGCCGCTGTTTCTCCCCGCCCGCGACGTCGACTTCCTGGACGAGGACGAGGCGGTGCTGGCGCTGTCCGTCGGCGGCGAGGCGCGCGCGTACCCGGTCCGGATCCTGATCTGGCACGAGATCGTCAACGACACGGTGGCCGGCACCCCGGTGTCCGTCACCTACTGCCCGCTGTGCAACTCCGCGCTGGCCTTTGACCGCCGCGTCGCCGGGCGCCTCGTCACGTTCGGGACCTCCGGGATGCTGTACCTCTCCGACCTGGTCATGTACGACCGGCAGACCGAGTCGCTGTGGTCGCAGCTGGAGGGCAGGGCGATCGCTGGCGCGCTGACCGGGGAGCGGCTGCGGCGCCTTCCGGTTGCGACCGTCACGTGGGCCGATTGGCTCAAGGCGAATCCCGACGGGTGGGTGTTGAGCCAGCAGACCGGCTACGACCGCGACTACGGCAGCAACCCTTACGTGGGGTACGACGAGGCGGACTCCGAACCGACCCTGTTCGACGGCGAGCTCGACGCCAGGCTGCCGCCCAAGGAGCGCGTCATCGCGCTGGACCTGGGCGGCGACGCGGTGGCCGTTCGGCTCGCGCACGCCGCGGAGCAACGGGTGCTGCCGGTCGAGGTCGGCGGACGCGACGTGGTGGTGTTCACCGCACCGGGGCTGGCGTCCTCCCTGGACAGCCCGGAGGTGGCCGAGGGTCGCGAGATCGCGGCCACGGGAGTGTTCGAGCCACGCGCCGGCGGCCGGACCCTGACCTTCCAGGCCCGCGGCGAGCGCTTCGTCGACCAGCAGACCGGCTCGGGGTGGAACCTGTTCGGCGAGGCGGTCTCCGGTCCGCTGCGCGGCGCGCAGCTGCGCCCGGTTGAGGCCGTCGACACGTTCTGGTTCGCCTGGGCGGCCTTCAAGCCCGACACCCGCATCGTGGGATGAGGGCGCCGGGTGGACGGACGGCTCAGCTCCCCGGCGCCCTGCCGTCGTCCTCCAGGCTCGCCACGAAGGCGTGCAACCGGTGCAGGGTCGCTGGATCCACGGGCACGCGTCCAGCCTCGATCCGGCTGGCGATGGCCACCTTGATCGCCTCGTAGGTCGCCGCCTCCAGCCCGCAGCGCCGGCACTCCTCGAGGTGCGCCGCGACGACGTCGGCCGTGTGCGCGTCGACCTCTCCGTCCAGGTAGGACTGCAGCACCCGCATGACGTGGCGGCAGCGCCGACTCATGAGCATCTGCAGCATCACGGCGCCTCCCGCCGCCGAGCCAGGCCGGAGGCCTTGATCCGGGCGCGGATGCGGGCCCGGCCCCGGTGCAGCCGGCTCATCACTGTCCCGCGGGGTACTCCCAGCCGGTCGGCCGCCTCCTGGTAGCTCAGCCCCTTGATGTCCACCAGCTCAACCACCAAGCGGTGCTTGTCGGACAGGGCGGCGAGTGCCTCGACGACGACCGCCTCGAACTGCTCGCTGAGGACGACCTCCTCGCTGGAGGGCACGCTGGGCGGTACCACGCCGACCTCCGTCACGGCCATGTCGTCCGTACGCAGCAGCAGGGGGCGCCGCTGCCGGCCGCGGTTGATGTGGGTGTTGCGCAGGATGGTGAGCAGCCATGCCCGCGGGTAGGCGCCGTCGAAGCGGTCGAGCGCGCGGTAGGCGCGGACCAGGGTGTCCTGGACCAGGTCCTCGGCGTCTGCGGGCTGGTCGGTGAGCGTGCGGGCCACCCGGTAGAGCAGCTCCATCTCGGGGAGCACGTAGCTGGCAAAAACCGCGTGCCGGTCAGCCGGCCCCGCCTCGCCCACACAGGGAGGCTAACCCCCGCCGGACCGACCGAGATTCCGCGGAAGCGGTCATGGGTTCATCGGGTTTCGTCAGCAAACGCCCCACTCGGACAAGGAGAACCGCCATGGCGAGCACAACCGAGACCAAGCCCGAGGCCACGGTCGGTGGCGCGATCGTCCGGGGGGCTGTCGGCGGCCTCGTCGCCGGCACGGTGTTCATCGCGGTCACGATGTGGTTCTCGTCCAGCCTCGGCATGCCCGCGAACGGCCCCCTGCAGGCGATCGCCTCGATCGTGCAGGGCGAGTCCGCACTCGCCGACGGGACGGCCGACGTCTGGGTCGGCTGGGTGGTGCACGCTGTCCTGTCCATCGTGTACGGCATCGTGCTGGCCCTCATCGTGCGGGGTGTGCGCAACGACGCGGTACGGGCGGCCATCGCGCTCGGGTTCGGAGCCGTCCTGTATCTGGGCAACTTCCACGTCTTCGCCCCGCTCGCGTTCGAACCGTTCACCATGGCCAACAAGCCGTTCGAGCTTGTCGTGCACCTCGTCTACGGCGCCATCGCTGTGCTGTTCATGCTCGACTACAGCTGGACGCGATCCGCTCGACGGTGACGGGGTGCTGAGGCGCCGCCGAGGGTAAGGGCGCAGCCATGGTCAGCAAGCGGGTGGTGGTGTCCGGAGCGGTCCAGGGGGTCTTCTTCCGCGACAACTGTCAGCGGGAGGCCGAGTCGGCCGGGGTCGCCGGCTGGGTGACCAACCGCTCGGACGGCGCAGTGGAGGCGGTCTTCGAGGGCGAGGCCGAGGCGGTGGAGCGCCTGGTGGCCTGGTCGCGTAGCGGCCCGGACCAGGCGGAGGTCGCCGACGTCAGCGTCAACGAGCAGGAGCCGGAGGGCCTCAGCGGCTTCGAGGTCCGCTGAGCCTGCTCCTACGGCGCCAGCGCGGCGAGCCCGGCGAGCAGTTGCTCCGCGTCGGAGCGGTCGTTGTAGTGGACCAGGCCCGCCCGTACGGCTCCGCCGTCATCCCGGATGCCCAGGGCACCGGCCACCTCCCAGGCGTAGTTGTGCCCGTGCCACACGTTGACGCCGACCTCCGCGAGATGGCGGGCGACGTCGGCTGGAGAGTGGCCCGCCACCCGGAACCACACGGTGGCGGTACGCCGGGCCGGACGGCCGTACGTCGTCACCTGAGGCATGTCCGCCAGGGCGCCGAGCAGCTCGGCGAGCAGGTCCTCCTCGTACGCCTGAACCGCCGCCATCGACGTCAGCACCCGCTGGCGGCGGCTTCCCTGGGCAGCGTCGTCAAGGTCGGCGAGGTGGTCGACGGCCGCGGTTAGCCCGGCCAGGTCGGCCAGCGGCAGTGTGCCGAGTTCGAAGCGCTCGGGCACCGTGTCCGGTGAGCACGCGAGCTTGTCGGGGTGCAGCGTGTCGAGCAGCGCGGGGTCGGCGACCACCGCCGCCAGGTGCGGGCCCGACCACTTGTAGGAGCTGGTGGCGTACAGGTCAGCGCCCAGCGCGGCGATGTCCACCGGGACGTGCGGGGTGGAGTGGACCCCGTCGATGTAGAGCAGTGCCCCGACCGAGTGCGCTCGCTTGGCGATCGCCGCCACGTCGGGGCGGGTGCCCAGCACGTTGCTGGCGGCGGTGACCGCCACCAGCCGGGTGCGCTCGCCGACCAGGCCGTCGTACTGCTCGGCCGGCAGCTCGCCGGTCGCGGTGTCGACCTCGGCCCAGCGCACGGTCGCCCCCGAGCGCGCCGCCGCCTGCAGCCACGGCCGTACGTTGGCGTCGTGGTCGAGGCGGGAGACCACGATCTCGTCGCCGGGCTGCCAGCTGCGGGCGAGTGCGGTCGCGAAGCGGTACGTCAGCGCCGTCATCGTCGGACCCAGCACCACCCCGGCCGCCTCGCCCCCGACCAGGTCGGCCACTGCCCGCCGCGCCTCCGCGACGATGCCGTCGGAGCGCGCGCTGGCCGGGAACGCCGCGTGCACGTTGCCCAGCCCACCGCGATAGGCGTCGGCGACCGCGTCGATGACCGCGTACGGCACCTGGGTGCCGGCAGCGCCGTCCAACCAGGCGCGTCCGTCGCCCAGCGCGGGGTACAGCGGCCGGACCCGCGTCACGTCGAAGCCCATGGCCGGCGAGCCTAGGCCCCGATCGGTGACCGCGCGGCCCTGGCTTGACCAACGCGGGGATTGTGAAGATCGTCCGGTGGGTCGCCCCGCGGGGCGACGCCCGGTGCGGCTACCCGACGATCTTCACGACCCCGCTGAGGCGGCGCCGCGACATGTCCTAGGCGGAGCGTTGACGGCTACTTACCGCGTATGCATACTGCGTAGTCATGAGCATCCGTCACGGCCTGCTGGCCCTGCTTGAGCGCGGGCCCCGCTACGGCTACCAGCTACGCAGTGAGTTCGAGTCGGCCACCGGTACGACCTGGCCACTCAACGTCGGGCAGGTGTACACGACGCTGGCCCGGTTGGAGCGGGACGGGCTGGTGCGACCCGTCGGCGAGGCCGACGCGGACGGTCGAGTCACCTACCTGATCACCGACACCGGCCGCGCCGAGGTGGCCAGCTGGTTCGCCACGCCGGTGCAGCGTGCCGACCGTCCCCGCGACGAGCTGGCGATCAAGTTGGCGCTCGCGCTCACGACGCCCGGCGTCGACATCCGGGCGGTGGTGCAGACCCAGCGCACCGCAACGCTGCGATCGCTGCAGGACCTCACCCGGCTCAAGGTCCGCGCCGGTGAGGACGACCACGCCTGGCTGCTCGTGCTGGAGGCGATGATCTTCCAGGCAGAAGCCGAGGTCCGCTGGCTCGACCACTGCGAGTCCCGGCTGGCCCGGCTGGGTCGACTCGAGCCGATCACCGAGCAGGCCCCCGTGCCTACCCGCGCGCGGGAGGATGCGCGATGAGCGCCCCGGTACTGGAGCTGCGGGACGTCTCCCGCGTCCACGGCTCCGGTGACACGGCGGTGCACGCGCTGCGCGGCGTCACACTAAGCGTCGGCGCCCGCGAGCTCGTCGCGGTGATGGGGCCGAGCGGATCGGGCAAGTCCACGCTGCTTCAACTCGCCGGCGGTCTGGACGCCCCGACCAGCGGAAACGTCCTCGTCGAGGGCACCGACCTGGCGGCGCTGAGTAAGCGGGACCTGGCCGCGGTCCGGCGTCGATCGGTGGGGTACGTCTTCCAGGACCTCAACCTCATCCCCGCGCTGACCGCCGTCGAGAACGTGATGCTGCCCCGGGAGCTGGACGGGGTCCGCTCGCGCGCCGCCCGGGCAGAGGCGTTGACCGCCCTGGAGGAAGTAGGCGTCGCCGATCTCGCCGACCGCTTCCCCGACGAGATGTCCGGCGGTCAACAGCAGCGCACCGCAATCGCCCGCGCCCTGGTCGGCCCCCGCCGCCTCGTGCTCGCCGACGAGCCCACCGGTGCGCTCGACTCGCAGACCGGTGAGGCGGTGCTGCGGCTGCTGCGCGCCCGCTGCGACGCCGGCTCCAGCGGCGTGCTCGTCACCCACGAGGCCCGCCACGCCGCCTGGGCCGACCGGGTCGTCTTCCTCCGCGACGGCACGATGATCGACGAGACGGGGTACGCCACCCCGGTCGAGGCGCTGCTCGGGGAGCGTCGATGACCGGATGGCGTCCGGCCTTGCGCATCGCCGTGCGCTCGGCCCGCCGCAGCCCCGGCCGTTCCCTGCTGGTGGCGCTGCTGGTCGGTGTCCCGGTCGCCGGTGCGACGACGACCGACATGCTGTACCGCACGATCGGGGACAACCCCGCGGCGCGTACCGAACGGCTGCTGGGCCCGGCTGAAGCCGTCGTCGCCGTGACGCCGTACGAGCGGCTGCCCCATTACCAGCCGACGTCGTACGGCGGCTACTACGGCAGCGTGCGCAACGTCGAACGCGACCCGAATCGCGAGGTCGACCTCGCCGCGTTGCTCCCTACCGGCTCCCGGTTCGTCAAGATCCCCAGCCGACGGACCATCCGGCTGGTGACCGACGAGGGTGCCATCGACACAGATCTCGCCACCTACGCCGACGACCCCATGACCAACGGGACTCTCGACATGCTGGCCGGCTCGGCGCCAGGCGGGGACAACGTCGTGGTCACCGTGCCGCTGGCCGAGCGGCTCAACCTGCTGGACGACGACGGCGACCTCGTCGCCGCTGCGACGGTCGCACTCCCGGGCGGGCCGAGTGCCGAGGTCGTGGGCCTGGCGGTGGACCCTGGCTGCCTGTCCTGCGACCTGGTCGGCGCGCGCCCCGACGCTGCACTGGCCGTGGCGGCGAACGAGCGAGCACCGCGTGGCGGGTGGTACCCGTACGGCAGCGGCGAGATAGAACCGGGGTCCTGGCTGGTGGACCTGGCAGACGGGGTGGACGCCTTCACCGTCGCGCAGTCACTGGCCCGCCACGGAGTCGCCCTGACACCGCGGGAGGTGTTCCTGCATCCAGAGGACTACGAGCCCCACGGATCGGGTGCCAACGTCAGCACAGAGACCCTGCAAGCCGCTGCTCTGGTCGCTTTGATCGTAGGGCTCGGACTGCTCGAGGTCGTGCTGCTCGCCGGAGCCGCCTTTGCGGTGGGTGCCAAGCGGCAGGTCCGTGACCTGGGACTCGTCCAGGCGCAGGGCGGCACCTCGAGGCACGTCCGGCGCATCGTGCTCGCCCAGGGGCTCCTACTCGGGGCCGTCGGGGCCGTGCTCGGCCTCCTCGGCGGCGCAGCGGTAGCGGTAGTAGGCACCCCGCTGTGGGAACGGGTGGCGGACGCCAGCATCGGGGGTTGGCGGGTCGGGTGGCCGGAGCTCGCCCTGGCGGGGACGGTCGGTGTGCTGTCGGGCCTCGCCGCAGCGATAGTGCCGGCTGTCGGCGCCGCCCGCCTCACCCCGATCGCCGCACTGGCCGCCCGGTTCCGGACCGGGAAGGCATCGACGCGCGTACCCGCGCTGGGGCTGGTGTTCCTCGCCGGTGGCCTGGTGATCGGCGCGATCGGCTCCGTACTGCTGGCCGGCGACTTCGCCGCGTACCAGCGGCGGCTGAGCGAAGCCGCGGAGGGCAGGTACGTCCCTGATCCCGCCCCCGCGCTTCCCGTGGCCCTCATCCTCGGCGGCTTCGCACTCGTCGCCGTCAGTCTGGTGCTGACCATCCCCGCGCTCGTCGCCGTCACCGCCCGTCTCGGCCGGGTCTTACCAATGTCGGCTCGGCTGGCCTTCCGGGACGCGGCCCGGCACCGGCACCGCACCGGTCCGGCCACCACCGCGATCACCGTGGCCGTGGCTGCATCCGTCGTCGCGGCCTTCGTCGTCCTCGGTGTGGAGAACAAGGCGCGGATGGACTGGGCGCCTGGCCTTCCGCTCGGTTCCGCGCTGGTGCAGCCGGGGGCGCAGCTGAGCGCGGCCAACGAGGACTGGCTGCGCGAGGTCAGTGATGCGGCCGCTCGAGCAGTACCGGGCACGACAGTCACGCCCATCGACAGCGCCTTGGACCTGTCGTCCAGGGGCTCCCCCTCGCTCGAGGGCCGCGCGCCTTCACAGCGGGACGTGCTTTACGCCTGGGTGCGGCTCGGTCCGCCTCGCTGCGGGGGCTGTATCGCCATGCAGACCGAGGTCGCCGTCGGCGACGCGGCGCTGGTGGATGTGCTCACCGACGGCGCCGGCACCGACGCAGCCGGGCAGGCATTAGCGGCTGGGTCTGCCGTGGTCTTCCACCCCGGAACCGTGGACGAGGACGGCGCCGTACGGCTGCCCGTGGGCAGGCGCGGCGACCCGGCCAAGGTGCCCGCCGTCGTGGTCGAGCGGCCGCTGGACTACCGCTGGCTGCCCGGCGTGGTCCTCCCCGCGACCCGCGCCAGCGAGCTCGGGCTCCCGACGCGGACGACCGGTGCGCTGCTCATGCCCGACCATGAGCTGACTCAGGTCGAACGCGACGAGCTGACGGCTGCGGCAGGCGGCAGCGGTGCCACTATCGAGTTCGAGGAAGGCTTCGACCGCACGTACGCGCTGGCGTTGCTCGCCCTCGCCGCGGGCAGCGCCCTGGTGACCCTGCTCGGTGTCGCGATCTCCGTGGCTTTGTCCGCGGCCGAGGGCAGGGCGGATCTCGCCACCTTGGCGGCCATCGGCGCGCCACCGCGCCGGCGGCGCGCCCTTGCTGCGGCCCAGGCGTTGCTCATCGGAGGGCTCGGTTGCCTGCTCGGGCTCGCTCTCGGCGCGGCCACCGGCTGGGCCATCTGGCCCACCACGGGAGCGCCGGAGTACGCGGTGCCGTGGGCCAACCTCGCCCTCACCGGCATCGCCGTCCCCGCGCTGGCCGTCCTGGTCGCGGCGGCGTTCACCCCCAGCCGCCTGCCGCTCGTCCGACGGGCGGAGTGAGCGTCCGTCCCCAAACCAGCCCGCCCGCCGAACCCAAGCGGTCGTGAAGATCGTCGGGTAGCGGGAGCGTGCATACCCCGGCGGGTCACTGCACCCGACGATCTTCACGACCCTGCTGAGCGGATAGCTCCGGGATCCCAGACTGGGCGCCACGATTCAGGGCCGACGCGGCCCACATCAGCTCAAGGCGAGACGGAGCGGATCTCGCGCTGCAGGATGGCGGCCTGGAACGTCGTCTTCATGCCGACGGACTCATATAGCCGCAGCGCTCCCGTGACGTTGGCGGTGTCAACCCCAAGCTCGGCACTTGTCCGGCCGTCCGCGGCGTACGCGGCCAGGGCGTGCTCGAGCAGCAGCCGACCGATGCCGCGCCCCCGCGCCTCGGCCGTCACCCCCAGGGTGCGCACCCACCCCTGGTTCTGCTCGTACGCCTGCGCGCTGGACTGGAGCACCCCCACCGGCCGACCATCGAGGTCGGCGAACCACCACCGGTCGTAGGGCTGTCCGCTCTCGGACTCCGCCTGGGTCCGCAGCGCCTCCACCGTCCGCGGTTGCTCGCCCCAGTGCTCATCGAACGACGCGACCCGCACCCGGTGCCAGTCGGCCCAGTCCTGTTCGGGGCTAGGGTCGAAGGAACGCAGGCTCACCCCCGGCGGCGGCTGCGGGTGCGGCCGTCCGGGCGACAGCGGCACCGACATCCGGCTGAACCGGCGTACGACCTCGAAGTCCCGCTCCAGCAGCACACTCAGCCAAGCGTCGTCCCCCACCACGACACCGGTGGCTGCCAGCAACGGGGCGGCCGGCCGCGGCCCGCACGCTCGGCGATACGCGACAGCAGCAGGTCGAGGAGCACGGCGCGAACCGACGGGTCGGCGTCCGGATGCGGGTAGACGTCGAAGTCCTCGGTGCCGCCGCCGTAGTGGTTCTGCAGATATCCCCAGCCCACCAGCGTGCCGCCCGGGCCTTCCACCACCCAGTGGTCATGCTGCGGGCTCTGGTTGGGCGCGGCGAGCGCGTCACGGACGTCCTCGGTGGTGAAGTCGACCTCACCGAGCACTGCCACGTCGGCAGCCGCCACCACGGCGAGGATCGCGGGGATGTCGGCCTCGGTGGGACGACGGAGACGGTGGCCGGCCGGGAGCGCGGTCTCGCCCAGGGGCTGCGTGGCCCCTCCGTGCGGCGAGGCCGTGCGATGGGCGGCGTCAGCGGGCAGGTCGGGGCACATGGCCGACGCAGCCTGGCGCCCCACCGTGGAGCCAGCAAGCGAATAAGGACGCCACCTGCTAGGGGAATGACCACGTCTACCACCCTGGGCCCCCCTCACCCGGTCTGCGCGCCAGGTGAGGGGGGGTCGGACCGGGTGAGGGGGGGGCCGGACCGGGTGAGGGGCGGGCCGGGTGAGGGGTGGCCGGACCGGGTGAGGCCCGGGGGTGGTCGGGCGGCGACCGCTGGGGGAGGATGGGGAAATGAGTGAGCCGGATCCGCGTGAGCCGCAGGCCAGTCCAGCCCCCGCCCCGGGAGAGCCGCCACGTGTCGTCGTCGTCGGGCCGGACGGCATGGCCGTCGAGGGCCCGACAGCCCCCAGCAGCGAGCAGCCGGAGCAGGGGGAAGCCGCGCCCGGCCAGCGCCGCTCGATCACCGACCTCGTCGAGCAACCGGCCAAGGTCATCCGGGTCGCCAGCATGATCAAGCAGCTGCTCGAGGACGGCAAGGGGGCGACCCTCGACGAGGCGAGCCGGCTCCGGCTGCGGGAGATCCACTGCTCGGCCATCGCCGAGCTCAAGGCGGGGCTGGCCCCCGAGCTGGACGACGAGCTCGACCGGCTCTCCCGGCCCTTCACCGCGGACGAGCTGCCCAGTGAGGCCGAGCTGCGCATCGCCCAGGCGCAGCTCGTCGGCTGGCTGGAAGGCCTGTTCCAGGGCATCCAGACCACACTGGTCGCCCAGCAGATGGCCGCCCGCGCCCAGCTCGAGCAGATGCGTCGGGGCCTCACCGCATCCGGCGTGCCGGCTGGGCCAGCAGGGTCCGGAGGACCGGAGGAGCCCGATGCGGGTCAGCCGGGCTCGGGCGGCATGTACCTCTGATACCGCTGAGGAGCGGGGTCGAAGAGCTCCTCGAGCACCTGAGCGACCCCGTCCTCGTCGTTGGACGGCGCCAGCTGCCCCGCCGCCGCGATGACCTCGGGATAGGCATTCGCCATCGCGTACGAGGTCCCGGCCCAGGCCAGCAGCTCCAGGTCGTTCGGCATGTCCCCGAACGCCACCACGTCCGCCGCGGCGATCCCGTACCCGGCGGCGATCCGGGACAGCGCCGCCGCCTTGTTGACGCCCGGGGCCGCGATCTCCAGCAGGCCCTGGCCGGCCGCTCCTGACCAGGTGACGCTGACCTTCCCGTCCAGGACCGGTGCCGCGGCGGCACTCAGCTCGCGGGATCCGAGCTCCTCGTGCCGGGCGAGCAGCTTGAGCAGCGGCGCGTCACACAGGTCGCCCAGCTCGCCGACCCGGTGCTCCATGCCCCAGTCGTAGCGCGGCCGGTAATCCCGCTCGCGGGCGAAGCCCGACTCCTGCTCGACCGCGTACGCCGTCCCCGGCACGGCCGTACGCAGGGCTTCGCCGACGGCGACAGCCGTGCCCGGGTCGAGCAGGCACCGCGCCACGACCTCCCGGCGCCCCAGGTCGTAGCTGAGCGCGCCGTTGGAGCACACCGCCGGACCGGCCAGACCGGTGTCGCGTACGACGTCCCACATCCAGCGCACCGGTCGTCCGGTCACGAAGACCACCTCGGCCCCGGCCGCTCGGGCCAGCTGCAGTGCCGCCACCGTGCGCGCCGACACCGTGCCGTCGGAACGGACCAGGGTGCCGTCGAGGTCCGTCGCGACGAGTCGAGGTGGCACCGACCCATCCTCGCGCAACACCCCGCCGCTGGGGACGGGGTCAGATCCACGGGGCCAGCACGTGCGCCAGGCCGTCCGCGTCGACCGGAGGGGCGAGCGCGTCGGCGGCAGCACGTACGTCCGGTGGCGCCTGACCCATCGCGACCCCGTACGCCGCCCAGCGCAGCATCTCCACGTCGTTGTGGCCGTCCCCGACCGCGAGCGTCGCCTCCGGCGGCGTCCCCAGGCGCCGGCGTACGTCCTCCAGGCCCGAAGCCTTGGACACCCCGGCGGGCATGACGTCGAGCCAGGCCGTGTATCCGATGACGTAGTCGACTCCGTGCAGGCCCGCTGCGCTGGCGAGGCGGAGCAGCCGGTCACGGTCCCCGTCGGGCCAGCGCACCACTAAGCGGGTCACCGGTCCGGCGAGCAGCGCCTCGGGTGACACGACGCTGATCGCTCCCCTCAGCTCCCCAGCGGGAAACTCCCCGGTGACGCGGTATCCGACGCCCAGCTCCTCCACGGCCAACAGCGCGTCGGGCACCTGGTCGGCGAAGAAGCGCACCGGCGCGCTCGCGTCGAAGGTCACGACTCGCAGCGGTCCCCCGTCCATGTCGGCGACCACGGCGCCGTTGGAGCACACGAGGTAGCCGTCGTCCAGGCCGAGCTCGGCGGCGACCGGCCGGACAGCATGCAGCGACCGGCCGGTGGCGAGCACGACCTGCGCTCCACCCGCCCGTACGCCGTGCACCGCGGCGCGCACGGCTGGCGACAGCGAACCGTCGTAGCCAAGCACCGTCCCGTCGACGTCGAGGGCGACCAGCCGCGGCCGGAAGCCCTCCCGGCGCGGCCTCACCGGGTGACCGGCTCCAAAACCTGCTGGCCGCCCAGGTAGGCCTGCAGCGCCTTGGGCACCCGGACCGACCCGTCGGGCTGCTGGTGGTTCTCGAGGATCGCGACGAGCCAGCGGGTGGTCGCCAGCGTGCCGTTGAGGGTGGCGACCGGCCGGGTGCCGCTGTCCACCCGCTCCCGGATCCCCAGCCGCCGCGCCTGGAAGGTCGTGCAGTTGGACGTCGAGGTCAGCTCGCGGTAGCGGCCCTGGCTGGGCAGCCACGCCTCGCAGTCGTACTTGCGCGCGGCGGAGGACCCGAGGTCGCCGGCGGCCACCTCGATGACGCGGTACGGCAGCTCGACCTTGCCCAGCAGCTCCTCCTCCCACGCGAGCAGCCGCTCGTGCTCCTCGGCGGCGTCCTCGACGCGGCAGTAGCTGAACATCTCGACCTTGTTGAACTGGTGGACGCGGATGATGCCGCGGGTGTCCTTGCCGTACGAGCCCGCCTCCCGCCGGTAGCACGTCGACCAACCGGCGTAGCGGCGCGGACCGGCGGACAGGTCGAGAATCTCGTCGGCGTGGTAGCCGGCGAGCGCGACCTCGCTGGTGCCGACGAGGTAGAGGTCGTCAGCCTCCAGCCGGTAGACCTCGCCGGCGTGCGCGCCGAGGAAACCGGTGCCGCCCATGACCTCCGGCTTGACCAGCGTGGGCGGGGTGACGGGGACGAAACCGGCATCGATCGCCTGCTCCATGGCCAGGTTGAGCAGCGCCAGCTCCAGCCGCGTTCCCACACCCACGAGGAAGTAGAAGCGGGCACCGGAGACCTTGGCCCCGCGCCCGACGTCAACGGCACCCAGCAGCTCGCCGAGCTCGACGTGGTCCCGTACGCCGTCCGGAGCCGGCCGCTCACCGACCTCACGCAGCACCACGTAGTCGTCCTCGCCGCCGGGCGGGACGCCGGGCTCGACGACATTGGCAACCGCAAGGGAGAGCTCCTCGAGCTCGGCCGCAGCGGCCGTGGCCGCCGACTCCGCATCCTTGGCGGCGGCGGCGAGCTCACGGGCCCGCCCGAGCAGGGTCTGCCGGTCCTCCCCGGCGGCCTGCGCCACCTGCCGGCCGAGCGCCTTTTGCCCCGCGCGCAGCCGTTCGAACTCGGCGAGCAGCGCGCGGCGGCGCTCGTCCGCGGCGAGCATCGCATCGACCAGCTCCGAGCTCTCCCCGCGGGCGCGCTGAGACGCGCGGACCCGCTCGGGGTCCTCGCGGAGCAACCGCAGGTCGATCACGCCGCCGAGCGTAACGACGCCGGACGTCCCGCCGCCCGCGAGTTACGGTCGGGAGATGCGACAGCAGCACGCCGGGCGGCGGGCGGTGAGTGCCGCATCGGGTGGTCCCGCGACCGCTCACCCCCGGCAGGCGATGGCCGTGCTGGTGCCGGCCGTGCTGCTTGCGGTGACCCTGACCGTCTCGGTGCGGCTCGGCTGGACACCCGTACTCCGCGTCGACGCCGCGCTGTCGCAGGGTGCCGCGCGCCTCGTGGACAGCCACCCCGGGGTCGTCGCGCCAGCCGCTCTTGTCACCACCGTGCTGGGGCCGTGGCCGCTGCGGCTGGCGGTGGTCTCGGCAGCGGTGGTCCTGGCCCGCCGCGGGCGGCCGCGCCGCGCCGGCTGGGCGGCCGCCACGGTGTTGTCCGGGGGCGTCGTCGGGGGTCTGCTCAAGGCGCTTGTCGGCAGGGACCGCCCCGAGCCGGACGTGACCCTGGCCGTGGCCGGTGGGGCTGCGTACCCCAGCGGGCACGCGCTCACCGCGGTGCTGGTCGCCGGGGTCGTGGCGGTCCTGCTGGTGACGGTGGCGCGGCCCCGCGCCGCCGTCCGGCTGCCGGCTCTCATCGCACTGGCGCTGGTCGCCGTCGCCGTCGGATGCACTCGCGTCCTCCTCGGCGTGCACTGGGCGAGCGACGTTGTCGGGAGCTGGCTGGTCGCCCTGGCCTGGCTTGCGGGGGCGGTGTACGGCTGGCCTCCGGGACAGCCAGCCGGTCGCCCCGACACCGTGCCGGTCTAGCCGATCCCCCCGGCTCACGGGCAGGATCCCGCCCGCGGCCAGCGCCTGCGCAGATACCGTCGGTGCCCGTGGAGGGACGTGCTGGCAGCGCCGGGTGGCAGGACCTGGGCTTCGCCCGTCTGGACACCGACCGGGCGCTGCGCACCGGCGACCCCGAAGTCGTGTACGGCGAGCGCAAGTCCCCCACTCAAACGGTGGCGCTGCTGCGTGCGCTGCGGGCGGCGCACCCTGATCGGCCGGCGCTGGCCACCCGTTGCCCTGCGGAGACGCTCGACGCCGCGTCCGCCGCGTTCGGGCCTGACGCGAGCGTCGACGCGGTGGCCGGTTGCGTCACCGTGGGTCCGCTGCCGGAGCCGTCCGGGCTGGTCGTCGTGGTGGCCGCCGGCACCTCCGACGAGCCCGTCGCCGTGGAGGCGGCAGTGACGGCACGCGCGTACGGCGCTGGCGTGGACCGCATCGTCGACGTGGGGGTCGCCGGCGTGCACCGGCTGCTCGCCGTACGCGACCGGCTGGACGCCGCCGACTGCCTCATCGTGGTCGCCGGGATGGAGGGCGCGCTGCCCAGCGTGGTCGGGGGACTCACCGGGGTCCCGCTGGTCGCAGTGCCGACCAGCGTCGGGTACGGCACCGGGGCGGGTGGCCTCGCGGCCGTGCTGGCCATGCTCAACTCCTGCTCCCCCGGTGTCGTGGTCGTCAACGTCGACAACGGGTACGGGGCCGGCGTCCACGCCGCCCGGGTGGCCCGCCGCAGCGCCGCCGCCGCCGCCAAGATCGACTGGACGCGTCGGACCGGACACGCCGGCGAGTCGCGTACCGAAGGGTCCACTCGATCATGAGGAGGGGCGAGGGCACCGGCGAGGGCAGCGGTCCGCTGGTGGCGTGGGTCGACTGCTCGGCCGGGGTCGCCGGCGACATGCTGCTCGGCGCGCTCATCGACGCCGGCGCACCGCTGCCGCTCGTCCAGCGCGCCGTGACCGCACTGACACCGGAGGACGTACGGCTGCGCGTGGAGCCGGTCACCCGCGCCGGGCTGCGCGCGGTCAAGGTGCACGTGGACGGTGTGGACTCCACCGTCCGGCGGACGTGGCGGGACATCAAGACGTTGCTCGACCCCGCCACCGGCTCGCCGCGCGGCCCCGCGGGCGGGCCACCGTCCAGCCCCACGCCCGACCCACCAATCAGCCCCGCGCCCGACCCACCAATCAGCCCCGCGCCCGACCCCGCGTTCGCGTCGCTGCTGGAGTCGGCGCGCGCGGACGCCACGACGGTGTTCGCCGCGCTCGCGACCGCCGAGGCCCGGGTGCACGGGATCGACCCCGAGGACGTCCACTTCCACGAGGTGGGGGCGCTGGACGCCATCGCCGACGTGGTCGGAACCTGTGCGGCCCTGCGCGCGCTCGGCGTGTCCACGCTGTGCGCGAGTCCGGTGGCGGTGGGCAGCGGGCGGGTCGCCACCGAGCACGGGGACCTGCCCGTCCCGGTCCCCGCCGTCGTCGAGCTCCTCCGCGGCCTCCCCACCCTCGCCGCCGGGCCAGGGGAGCTCGCCACTCCTACGGGGGCGGCACTGCTCGGCGCGCTCGTCGACGCGTGGGGGCCGCAGCCACCGCTGCGGGTGGTCGCGCAGGGGATCGGCGCCGGCAGCCGGGACGTGCCAGGCCGAGCCAACGTGGTCCGCGTGCTCCTGGGTGAGCCGACCGACGCCGCAACCGACGCCGGCGGGACCGGCGACGCAGCGACGGGGTCGACCAGCACCGCACTGCTGATCGAGGCCAACATCGACGACCTCGACCCGCGGGCCTGGCCGTTGGTCATCACCCGGCTGCTCGAGGCGGGAGCAGCCGATGCCTGGCTGGTGCCCATCCTGATGAAGAAGGGCCGCCCCGCCCACACCCTCAGCGTGCTCGTCGGGGAAGACCGGGCCGCAGCCGTGCGCCGCGTCGTCTTCACCGAGACCACGACGATCGGGCTGCGCGAGACGCGCGTGGACAAGCATGCGCTGGACCGGCGGGTCGTCACCGTGGACGTCGCCGGGTACGCCGTCCGGGTCAAGCTGGCCCGCCTCGGTGATGTGGACGTCAACGCCCAGCCGGAGTGGGAGGACGTCGCGGCCGCCGCCCTGGCGTCCGGCCGGCCGGCCCGCGAAGTGCTGGCCGAGGCGAGCGCGGCAGCCCGTACGGTCGCCGGCTGAGCGGTCAGCCGGGCTGGCATGGACCTCGGTGTCGCGCTGACCGCGTTTGCGCTCATCCTCCCGGCGGAGCTGCCGGACAAGACGTTCCTGGCCACCATGGTGCTGTCCACCCGCTATCGGGGGCGTGAGGTGTGGGCGGGGGTCGCCGCTGCCTTCGCGGTCCAGTGTCTGATCGCGGTGACCGCCGGCCGGCTGGTCGCCTTGCTGCCAGAGCGCGCCGTACTCGTCGCCAGCGCCACCCTGTTCACCCTCGGCGCGGTTCTGCTGCTGCGCTCGGCGGCGCACGCGGACGCCGGCCAGCAGACGGAGGAGCGCGAGCTGGCGGCGCTCGTCACCCGGGCGGCGTCCGGATGGCGGGCGTCGCTGGTGTGCTTTGGGGTGCTCTTCGCGGCCGAGTGGGGTGACCTCTCCCAGCTGCTCACCGCGGGGCTCGCCGCGCGCTACGCCAACCCGGTCTCGGTCTTCGTGGGGGCCTGGACGGCGCTGGTCACGGTGGCGGCGGTGGCGGTGCTGGTGGGCCGTACGGTGCTGCGCTACGCCCGCCCGGCGCTGGTCCGGGGGCTCGCCGGGGGACTGTTCGGCGCGCTGGCGGTCCTCACCTGGCTGGCGGCCTTGGGCGTGGCCTCCCCGTTAGGGTGAGCGACCATGACCGCGCCGAGCGGCGTCGACAGCGAGGTCGGTCGACTGCGCACCGTCCTGCTGCACCGGCCGGGGCCCGAGCTCAAGCGGCTCACCCCCCGCAACAACGACAAGCTGCTCTTCGACGGCATCCCGTGGGTGGGGAGGGCGCAGGAGGAACACGACGCCTTCGCCGCCGCCCTGCGCGAGCGTGACGTCGAGGTGCTCTACCTCATCGAGCTGCTGACGCAGGCCCTCGACGCGGAGGCCGCGCGCGAGGAGTGCGTGGCGGCGGTGCTCGCCGAGCAGCGGCACGGCCGCTCGCTGGATCGGGTCCTGCGCTCGCTGCTGCTGGACATGCACCCCGACGACCTGGCCCTGGCGCTCACCGCCGGTCTGGCGCGCGAGGAGCTGGCCGGGGGGCGTGGCCTGGCGTACACCCTCATGGCCGGTCATGACTTCGTCGTCGACCCGCTGCCCAACCTGCTGTTCACCCGCGACTCGAGCGTGTGGGTGCGCGATCGGGTCGCGGTAGCGAGCCTGGCGATGCCGGCGCGACGGCGCGAGACCACGCTGCTGCGAGCGATCTACGGCCACCACCCGCGCTTCGCGGGGACCGGGCTGGCGTACGACCCTGAGCTGGAGCCGCTCGAGGGCGGGGACATCCTGCTGCTCTCGCCCGGCGTGCTCGCCGTAGGGGTCGGGGAGCGGACCACCCCCGGCGGCGTGGAACGGCTGGCGAGCAACGTCTTTGACCGGGGGCTCGCGCACACGGTGCTCGCCGTGCCCATCGCCCAGGAGCGGGCCACTATGCACCTCGACACGGTGTGCACCATGGTCGACGTCGATGCGGTGGTGATGTTCCCCAACGTCGCCGACGAGCTCATGGCGCTGAGTCTCACCGCCGCGGGCGCGGAGGGGGTCGCCGTGGCCGATCCCGAGCCATTCCTCATCGCCGCGGCCAAGGCGATGGGCATCGACACCCTGCGCACGATCCACACCGGACTGGATCCGGTGACCGCGGAGCGCGAGCAGTGGGACGACGGCAACAACACCTTGGCGATCGCGCCGCGACTGGCCGTCGCCTACGAGCGCAACGTCGAGACCAACGACCGGCTCGAGGACGCCGGGATCGAGGTGGTCCGCATCGCCGGCAGCGAGCTGGGGAGCGGCCGCGGCGGCCCGCGGTGCATGTCCTGCCCGGTGACGCGCGACCCACTGCAAGCGGGCTGAGGCGCCACCCGCAGCCTGGCCGGCGCGCGCGACGGAAGCGCGGCGGCAGCAGCGGCGGCAGCAGCAGCCATCGCGGCCAAGGGGCCCTTGCGCGCGGTTGAGGTCGCGCCAAGGGACCCTTGGCAGCGTTGTGCGCAACGAAGGGGCCCTTGCGCGCACTTCTCAGCCAAGGGGGCGCCCGCGTCTCCTGGGCCGGCAGCCGTCGCGGCGGGGTCCGCGCGTGATCCGGCGATGCGCGAGATCCGCACCCGGGAGCACGCCCCTGGACATGGAGCGCCCCGGGCGCTGCTGACGGGGGAACAGCAGCGCCCGGGACTTGAGTCGAACACTAACCACCGCGGGGCCCCTCGAACAGTTCCGGAGCGGACTTTCCGCGATCTTTGCCCGCTGCCCGTTCTGGAGGATCAGCGCCGGAGGTCAGCGCAGGGTCAGCTGCCGGTTGGCCAAGCCGGCGCGGGCCCCGCGTTCGGACGCCGACAACGGTGCCGCCTCGTCCAGCGCCTCCGCCAGCCGAGTAGCGAAGTGGTCCGCCGGCTCTTCCACCTCCGCCGCCTGCGTGCCGGGCGGGAGGTCCCACACTGGGACGAGCAGTCCATGGCCCCGGAAGGTGCCCAACAGGCGGCTTCCCTCACCGAGCCCGTCCGCGCCACGCCCGTGCAGCCGGGCGAGCGCGTCGAGCAGCGCCTCCTCCTCGTGCGGCTGCACCCAGCGAAGGTGGGCGCGGGCGCCGACCTGGCACCAGTACGCCGCCTCAACACCGGTCAGCCGTACGGTCGGGACGACGGAGGTGTTGGCGCGCTCCAACGAGGCGGTCACGTGGCCGTCGACGTCCTCAGCGCCGTCCAGCCAGAAGTCGAACCCCTCGTGGACGTGGACCTCGAACGGCGCCTCGAGGTCCAACAGCTGCTGCAGCCGCGGTGCGTCGGCCGGCGTCGGTCCCCCGCTCACCATCGTCCCCGGCTCGGCCAGGAGGGCCTGCACCAACGCATGGCCAGCATCGCGGCTTGGGTCACCCGAAGCGCCCATGGTCTGCAGCGCGACCATGACCCGTCCGTCGCTGCGTACCATTGCGGCAACCGCCATCGGCAGCACCGTCGCGACCATCACATCCCGGTGCTGGTGCGGTGCCACCGTCCGTACGCCCGCCGTGGCGGCAGGCACGATCTCGCGCATCGCCACCCAGTCGCTCTCCCCCGGCAGGCCGGCGTACGGGCGCGGGTCCCGTGGGGGTCCACCGCGGGCCGAGCGACCGTGACAGGCCTTGACCCGCCGGCCGGACCCACACGGGCACGGTTCGCGGGCCCCCACCCCGGAGAGGTCGATTTCGCCGACCGGAGGAGGACTCCCGGCGGCCCGGGCCCGCGCGCTCTTGCCCATGCAGCAACTCCGGAGACTCGACCTGAGCTTGCAGGCAGGCTAGCGGTCGGAGAAACGCTGTCCGCTGGTGTGCAGGGACTCCTGCCCGGGGCCATGCTGGCGTTCCTCCGGTGCAGCGACCGCGGGGACCCGGGCGCGCACGGTCACCGTGTCCTCACCGCGCTGCACCGCCAGCTCGGTACACAGCGTGCGGACGATGGCCAGTCCGCGACCACCAAGGGCGTTGCCCCGCGCCTCCACGATGTGCGGCTGGGTCGCGCCGCCGCCGTCGGTGACCCGAATATCGACCGCCTCCGGACCGATCCGCCACCCAACTTGGACTTGGTACCCCGGCAGCAACGGACGGCCGTGACGGAGGGCGTTGGCCAGCAGCTCGGACACGACGACGCTGGCATCGTGGACGGCACCCGCGGGAAAGCCGCTGGCCTCCAGCTCCGCCCGTAGCAGCCGCCGCGCCTCGCCGACGCTCGGGGGCGCGTAGGGGAGCCTCAGCTCCGGCGGCACCGCCGTGCCTGCCGTCGCTTCGTGCCCTGTCGCTCGCGTGGCGATGGTCCGCCTCCCGGATCGAGTCTGCTACGGGATGCCCGCCGTCCACTCAGCGGAAACGCCGCGGCCACCGTGAGTGGCAACTGGTTGTGACACAGAGTTACCGAAGCAGGATGCCTCAAGCCAGGAGCACGCCAGGGTTCAGCAGCCCTTCCGGGTCGAGGGCACGCTTGAGCGACCGCATGGCGGCGATCTCGGCGGCCGAGCGGTTGAGCGCCAGAAGCGGCGCCTTGGCGATGCCGATGCCGTGTTCGGCCGAGATGCTGCCGCCGTAGCCAGCCACCAGGCGTAGCACTGCCTCGTCCACGCTGGTGTCGTCCGGCGGCGGCCCGACGACGTTGACGTGCAGGTTGCCCTCGGCCACGTGCCCGAACAGGAACGTGTGGTGCGGTGCGGTGAGCTCCACGACCTCCTCGACAAAGGCCGCCAGCCGCCCGAGCGGCAAGGCGACGTCGAGCTTGTGCGGCACGCCCAGGGTCGAGATGGCCTCGGTGTGCCGCTCGCGGTAGGCCCACAGCCGTGGCGAGACCGCGGCGTCCACACCGGCGGGCAGGTCCGGCAGCTCAGCGGTCTCGAGCAGCAGGTACACCGGCCAGGCGCAGGCCAGCGGCGCGGGCAGGCCGCTCACCCGCTGAACCAGCTCGACGCCGGCGGCGAGCATGAGCTCGGCCGCCCGCAACCCGCTGCGGGGCAGCAAGGCAAGTGCTGCGGTCACGCTGTCGCACCCGAGGAGCAGCGTGACACCCGGCGGCGGCGGCGGCCACAGCCGCAGCCGGGCCGCGGTCACCACGCCGAGCGTGCCCTCGCTACCGGTGAGCAGTCCGGTCAGGTCGTAGCCGGTGTTGTCCTTGACCAGCCCGCCGAGGTGGCTGATCACCGAGCCGTCGGCGAGCACCGCCTCGAGACCCACAACCTGCCGCCTAGTGTCGCCGTATGCGCAGACCCGCACCCCTCCGGCGTTCGTCGCCACGGTCCCGCCGACGGTGGCCGAGTCGCGCGCGGCGAGGTCGACGCCGTACGCCCAGCCAGCCGCGCGGGCGTGCTCGTGCAGCCGCCCGAGGGTCACGCCGGCCCCGGCGGTCACCTGCCCGGCAACGGGGTCGACGGGGTCGAGGCGGGTGAGCCGGCGGGTGGAGAGCAGCACCGGCGGCGGCTCCCCGTGTGGGATCCCGCCCCCTACAAGGCCGGTGTTGCCGCCCTGGGTGACCACGGGGGTGCCATCGGCCGCGCAGGCCTGTACGACCGCCGCGGTCTGCGCGGTGGACCCGGGACGCACCACCAGGCGGGCACGTCCGCTCCAGCGGCGCGTCCAGTCGAGCACGTACGCGGCGTGCGTGTCGGGGTCGGTGAGCACGTGGGAGTCCCCCACGATGGCGCGCAGCCGCCGTTCGAGGCTCACGTCGCCTGGGCGCGCAGGAACGCGCCGAAGTGCGGGACCGTGAAGGCGATGGTGCCCCGCTCCGCCGAGAAGATCAGCCCCTTCTTGAGCAGCGAGTCCCGTGCCGGGGACAGTGAGGACGGCTTGCGCTGCAGGTGGGCTGCCACCTCCGCGGTCGAGACCGCCGCCTCCGCGGCGCCGGGAGCGGACAGCGCCGCCATCGCCCGCAGGTAGTCCCGCTCTGCCGGAGTGGCTCGCTCGTAGCGCGAGCCGAAAAAGCCGACCGCCAGCTCAGCGGTGGCCTCGGGGACGGCGACGCGGACGTCCGCTGCGGTGATCGGGCTGCCCGGGGCGACGTCCCAGGTGGCCTTGCCGTAGGCCTGGACGAAGTAGGGGTAACCCTCGGTCTGCGCGTACAGGGTGTCCAGTGCGTCGGCGGAAAAGGTCACGCCCTCCTCCGCGGCGGGGATGACCAGCGCCAGGTCGGCGGCGGCACGCTCCAGCCGGTCGATACGCACGTAGCGAAAGAGCCGCTCGCTGTAGGACTTGGCCGCGGACAGCACCGCCGGCAGATGCGGAAGCCCCGCGCCGACCACGACGACCGGCAGGCCCTGCTGGGACAGCTCGTGGCAGGCGGCGCACACCGCGGAGACGTCGGAGGGGGTGACGTCCTGCATCTCGTCGACGAACAAGGCCAGCCCGACCCCGACGTCGCGGGCCAGCGAGCCCGCATCGACGAGCAGCTCGACGAGGTCGACTTCGAGGTCGCCGGAGTCGGCCCGGCCGCTCAGCGCCGGTACGTCGATCGCGGGACTCCAGCGCTCCCGCATGCTCGAGCGCGTCGACGTGGACCTGGCGGCGGTCGCGGCCGCGGGGGTGCGTACGGCGAACGCCTTGAGCACGCCCAGCACGGTGTCCACCTGGTCTTGGTCCCGGTGGCGTGGCGCGACCTCGCGCAACGCGAGGTGCAGCGCCCCGGCGAGCGGACGGCGCAGCGACTGGTCGGGGCGCGCCTCCACCTTGGCTGTCCCCCACAACCGGCTGATGGCGGCTGAGCGCAGCGCGTTGAGCAGGACTGTCTTGCCGACCCCACGTAGGCCGGTGAGCACCAGGCTGCGCTCGGGACGGCCGCGCGCGACCCGCTCCAGGACGACGTCGAACTGGGCCAGCTCCCGGTCCCGACCGGCGAGTTCCGGCGGGCGCTGACCGGCGCCCGGGGCGTACGGGTTGCGCACCGGGTCCATGGTCTTGCACTGTATGCGGCCCTCTAGTGCTTGGCGTAGACGGGCCTAGATAGCGCGATGAGCGTGTCGCCGGCCGCTGGCCGAGAGCAGGATGGGCTCGAGCCCAAAGCGTGACCGACGCGACGCAACCCTGACCGGCGAGGAGCCGTCCCATCCCCATGACATCCGCGAGACTCCCCGTCGTGCTCGCCGTCGCGACTCTCGTCCTGGCCGCTGCCTGCGCCGCGGACCCCGGGCCGACCACAGCCGGGACCGGACGCACCCCCGCCGGCACCGGGGGCACCCCCGCCGGATCAGGGGGCACCCCCGCCGGGTCAGGGCAGACACCCCCCGGGCCGAGCACCGGCCGTGACCCCCAGCCGCCGGAGCTCCCGCGCACCGAGCTCAAGATCTCGGTCGACCCCGGCAACCGCAAACCACTGCGCTGGACGCTGATCTGCGACCCGCCCGGCGGAGACCATCCGTTCGCAGAACGGGCCTGCGAGCTGCTCGCGCAGCTCGCCGGGCAGGAGGTCGACCCGTTCACGCCGCCGCGCAAGGGCCGCGCGTGCACGGACCTGTACGGCGGTCCCGATGTCGCCACGGTCTCCGGCGTCTGGCGCGGGCGGCAGGTGCAGGCGTCGTTCAGCCGGGTGGACGGGTGCGAGATCAGTCGCTGGGACGCCCTCGGTCCGCTGCTCGGCGGCGCCGGGTCCCGGTAGCCGTTGGGCGAGGCGTCGGACAGGATCGGCGGGTGAGCGATCACCTGGCCACCGCTGCCGAAGTCGATCAGTACCGCTCGGTCGATCAGCCCGACTCCGTCCTGCCCTTTGACATGGTCGTCGTCGGCGCGGGAGCGGGGGGGCTCGCCGCCGCCCGGGCGGCCCGCCGGGCTGGAAGGCGTACGGCGCTGGTGGATCGGCACAAGCCGGGCGGTGACTGCACGTGGTACGGCTGCGTGCCCAGCAAGACGTTGCTGGAGACCGCCCGGATAGCGGCCGACGCCCGCACCGCGGGGCCTCGGGGCGTACGGGCCGAGGTCGAGGTCGACCTGCCCGCGGTGCTGGAGCGGGTCCGCGCCACCCGCGAGGTCGTGTACGCCGCGGACGAGTCCTACGAGGTGCTCGCCGCCGAAGGGATCGACGTCCTCGCCGGCGAGGCGCGCTTCGCGACCCCGCACGTCGTCGAGGTGACCGCAGCGGACGGCTCCGTCCGCGCGCTGGACGCCGGGCAGGTCATCCTCGCCCTGGGGGCCGCCCCCAAGGTGCCGCCTCCGCTGGCCGGGGTGCCGCACCTCACCACCGACACGGTCTGGGACCTCACGGTGCGCCCCCAGCGGCTCGTGGTGCTCGGTGGCGGGCCGGTGGGATGCGAGCTCGCCCAGGCGTTCGCCCGGCTCGGGTGCTCCGTGGTGCTGGTCGAGGGCGCGGCACGGCTGCTGGCGCGGCTCGACCCCGAGGCGGCGGAGGTGCTGCTCGACGCGCTGCGCGCCGACGGGGTCGACGTACGGCTTGGGGTTGCGGTGCAGGACGCCACCGCGGAGGCGGGGGACGTGCGGCTGGAGCTGGCCGACGGTACGAGCGTCAGCGCCTCACATGTCCTGGTGGCGGCCGGGCGGGCGCCACGCACCAGCGGAGTGGGCCTTGAGATCGCCGGTGTGGCCGTCCGCCCGGACGGGCTGGTCGAGACCGACGCCCGGCTGCGCACCACCGCACCGCACGTATGGGCGGTCGGCGACTGCGCGACGCCGGTCAACAACACCCACGTCGCGGACGAGATGGGACGGCTGGCCGTCCGCAACGCCCTCGTCGCGGCCCGCTCCCCGCGGTGGCGCCCGCCGTCGCCGACCGCGCTGCCCGCCCGCTGGAGTGAGGCGCACGTGCCGCAGGTGGTCTACACCGACCCGGAGGTGGCACAGGTGGGCCTCGACGAGGACGCGGCGGCCCGTGCGCACGGCGAGGGCGCCCGCGTGGTCACGCTGCCGATGTCACGGGTGGACCGGGCCCGCTGCGCCGGGCGCACCGAGGGGTTCGTCAAGCTGGTCGCCGTGCCACAGGGGCCGCTGCTGCGCCGGGCGCCGCTGCGGCTGCGCGGGGCGACCGTGGTGGCGCCCACCGCCGGCGAGCTGCTCGCCGCGCTGGTGCCGGCCGTCAAGGCCCGCAGCGGGCTGGCCCGGCTGGCGAGCACGATCGTCGCCTACCCGACGTGGGCGCTCTCGCTGCGGATGGCTGCGGCGGCCTACTTCACCGAGGTCGCCGGCGCCAGTGAGCGGCCGGCTCAGCGCGCCCCCTGAGCGACGGCGGCCTCACTTGAGCAGCCGGGAGAGGCGCCGGTCGGCGAGCGGCTTGCCGCCCGTCTGGCAGGTCGGGCAGTACTGCAGGGCGGAGTCGGCGAAGGACACCTCGCGGATGGTGTCGCCGCACACCGGGCAGGCCTGCCCGGCGCGTCCGTGCACGCGCAGCCCAGTGCGCTTCTCCGCCTTGACCTGCCCGGTGGCCAGCCCGGCAGAGCGGGCGACCGCGTCGCGCAGGGTGTCGACGATCGCGGCGTACAGCGTGTCGATCTCCTGCCCGGAAAGGGAGCTCGCCGGCTTGTACGGGCTCAGCCGCGCCACGTGCAGCACCTCGTCGGAGTAGGCGTTGCCGATGCCGGCCAGGACCGTCTGGTCGCGCAGCACGCCCTTGACCTGGGCGCGTCCGGCCTGGTGGAGCAGCCCGGCGAGCACCTCGACGGTGAAGCCGTCACCAAGCGGATCGAGGCCGAGCCGCTGCACTCCCGGCACCTCTGCGGGGTCGCGGACGCAGTAGACCGCCAGCCGCTTGCGCGTCCCCTGCTCGGTGAGGTCAAACCCGGCGCCGTCGGCGAGGTGGACGCGCAGCGCCAGCGGCGCCTTGCCGGGCCGCGGCGGTGCCGGCGGCAGCTCCTCGCGCCAGCGCAGCCAGCCGGCCCGGGCCAGGTGGATCACGAGGTGGAGCCCTGAGCAGTCGAGGTCGAGGAACTTGCCGTGGCGGGCCACCTCCGCGACCTGCAGGCCGGCAAGGGCGGTCACCGGCGGTTCGTACGTCTTGAGCACGCTCACCGCAGCGACGTCGACCCGTGCGACCACCTGCCCCACGGCCCGCTCGCGGAGGAACCCGGCGAGGGACTCGACCTCGGGGAGCTCCGGCACCGCTCCATCGTGACACCCGTCGGGGCCGCGAACTCATCCCGGCATGGGCAAGGTTGCGCCGGACCCGAGTCGTGGAAGGGTCTCAAGCCATGAGCGACATGTGGGTGGACCCCGACGACGATCCACGAACCTACGGCAACCCCCAGGGCGAGAAGGCGACGCTGCGGGAGTACCTCGACAACTACCGGTTGACCCTGGAGATGAAGTGCGGCGGTCTCGACGCCGAGCAGCTCGCGCGCCGCTCTGTTCCGCCGAGCACCCTGAGCCTGCTCGGGCTGATCCGGCACCTTGCGCAGGTGGAGAACCACTGGTTCCAGCGGGCGCTGCAGGGGAGAACCGACCGGCCCCGCTTGTTCATACGCGACGAGGACAAGGGCTTCGACTTCAACGGTGCGGTCGCCGACCCAGCGGTCGTCGAGGAGGCGTTCGTTGCGTGGAAGGCGGAGATCGCCGCGGCCAATGAGTGGCTCGACGCGCTCGACGAGGGCGATCTCGGACAGGAGGTGTCGTTCGGCGATGGCACCGTGAGTGTCCGGGACGTCCTCGTCCACGTCGTCGAGGAGTACGCCCGCCACGCCGGCCACGCCGACCTGCTGCGCGAGTGCATCGACGGCCGCACCGGGCAGTGAAGCCGGCGAAAGCCCGGCGGTTGCGGCGCGGCGGTCGTCGGCGGCAGTCGCCGCTGCCGCTACCCACCACCACAGCAGCAGCAGCCGCCGCCGAAGGCCGGAGGCGCTGGCAGCGTCAACGCGGTGCGCAGCCGGCGCAGGTAATCGCGGCGCGACACTTCCACTGCGCCCAGGCTGGCCAGGTGGGGTGTGCACCACTGCACGTCCAGCAGACGTTCGCTGCCGTCGGCCCGCAGCAGCTCCACCAACGCCACCAGCGCCACCTTGGAGGCGTCGCGTCCCCAGCGCGCGTCCACGTGGAACATCGACTCCCCGGCGAAAAGGCCGCCCACGGACACGCCGTACAGCCCACCGGCGAGTCCGCCCTCGGGTGACCACGCCTCGACCGAGTGGACCCAGCCGAGCCCGTGCAGGCGCAGGTACGCCGCTCGCATGGCGGCGGTGATCCAGCCTCCGGGTCGACGGCGGTCGGCGCACCGGTCGAGCACCTCGGCGAAGGCGGTGTCGACCCGGACGTCGAAGCGCCGGGTCGCGGCGCGCAGCGAGCGCGACACCCGCAGGGCGTGCAGCGGGACGACACCGCGCGGATCGGGCGACCACCAACCCACTGGTGAGCTGCGGCCTAGCGGCATCGGAAAGACCCCCGCGCGGTACGCGCTGAGCAGCGTGCCCGGCTCGAGGTCTGCGCCGACGCCGAGCAGCCCGTCCGGGCCGGCCTGCTCGGGCGGGGGAAACGCCCACCCGCTCGGCGCGGGCTCGCGCGGCATGAGCACCAGGCTAGGTCGGACGCGGTGGCTCGGGGCCGAGCAGGTCGTAGCGCACTTGGGTGTCGAGCTCCGAGCGGCCCCACAGGGCCTGTGCCAGCTCCGGGTCGTGCGCCGCAGGCCGGGCGGTGACCCGGCGGGGGTTGCCGCGCAGCTGGCGCCAACCATCGGGGCCGAAGTACTCCCCGCCGCCGACGTCCGACATCGTCGCCGCGTAGAGCAGCGGCAGCGCGCCCATCGCCGCGGGCTGGGCGACGAGCTGGTTGCCGACGGCGGCGATGGCGGCCCCCACCCGGGAGCCGGCCATCCGCGGACCCCTGACCTGCAGTCCGGTGTCGGCATATCCCGGGTGGGCCGCGACGGCGCGCAGCGGCAGGCCGGCCGTGGTGCTGCGGCGCTGCAGCTCGGCCACCCACAGCAAGTTGGCCAGCTTGCTGTCGCCGTAGGCCTGCCAGCGCCGGTAGCGGCGCGTCCGCCAGTGCAGGTCCTCCACATCGAGCCGGCCGATCTGGTGCATGACGCTGCTCACCGCCACCACCCGCGGCTGCGGACTGGCCGCAAGCAGTGGTAGCAGCAGCGCGCCGAGGGCGAAGTGGCCGAGATGATTGGTGGCGAGCTGCAGCTCGAAGCCGTCCACGGTGCGGCGCAGCGGCGTCGCCATGATGCCGGCGTTGGCAACGAACAGGTCGAGCACGTCGGTGCGGGCGGCAACCTGGGCGGCGCCGGCGCGGACCGAGCCGAGATCCGCCAGGTCGACCTGGACAACCTCCACGCGAGCCGCACTCCCCAGCTCGGCACGCAGCCGGTCGACGGCGTCCGCGGCACGGTCCAGGTCACGGCAAGCCAGCAGCACCCGCGCGCCGGCGCGGGCCAGGCCCGCGGCGACCTCGAAGCCGAGTCCGGCGTTGCCGCCGGTCACCAGGGCCGTCCGGCCGGCCTGGTCGGGGATGTCGGCGGCGGTCCAGGGGCTCATCCCCCCATCGTCTCGGCCCGGGCCGACGCGGGCCACCGTGGCCCGGCCGCAGGCCGTACCGTGAACCGCATGACACTCAGACGCAAGGTCGTCGGCGCCGCCGCACAACGGGTCGCGCCGTCGGTCGCCTCCGGGGCGGTCCGCCAGCTGGCCGACCGCGCGGTGGACGGGGTGTCACGTTTTCCAGGAGCTCGGGAGGTCGCCCGCCGGCACCTCGCCCGCACTGGCGACGTGGACCAGGCGGTCAACCAGGTGCTTGAGCAGCACGTACGGCTGGCCGGCGCGCAGGGCTTCGTGACCAACCTCGGCGGCCTGGTGACGCTGCCGCTGGCGCTGCCCGCCAACCTCACCGGGCTGGGCCTCATCCAGATGCGCATGGCCGCTGCGATAGCGCACCTGCGCGGCTACGAGCTGGACCGGCCCAACGTACGGGTGGCCTGCCTGCTGACCCTCCTCGGTGACGAGGACGTCGAGCAGCTCATCGGTGAAGGCAAGCTGGCCGCCCGACCGGGATCCATCGCGGTGATGCCCGCAGCCTCACCACAGCTGCTCTCCAACGCCTACTCCCTCGTCGGCACCGCGCTGGTCACCCAGCTGACGGGCAAACGGCTGACGCTCACCGTGACCCGCCGGGTGCCACTGCTCGGCGGCGGGGTCGGTGCCGTCGCCGACGGCGTGTCGACCTACCAGGTGGGGCGCTACGCCGACCGCCAGTTCCCACGGCGCACCACCGTCGAGCAGGTCTAGCCGACCGGAAGTATCCGGCCCGTGATGCGCCCGATGGACCTGAACGCCGACCTCGGCGAGGGTTTCGGCGTCTGGCGCCTCGGCGACGACGACGCCCTGCTCGGCATCGTCACCAGCGCCAACGTCGCCTGCGGCTTCCACGCCGGTGACCCGACGACGATGCGTCACGTCTGCGACGTCGCGGCCGCCCGCGGGGTCGCGGTCGGTGCGCAGGTGTCCTATCCCGACCTGGCCGGCTTCGGGCGCCGTTACCTCGACATGGCGCCCCGCGACCTGACGTGCGCCGTGCTGTACCAGATCGGCGCGCTCGACGTCCTGGCGCGGGCCGCCGGCACCCGGGTGACGTACGTCAAGGTGCACGGCGCGCTCTACTCCGCGACGGTCACCGACGAGGGCCAGGCTGCGGCGGTCGTCGCCGCCGTCGCTGCGGCGGGGGATGTCGCCGGCGGGCTGCCGCTGCTCGGCCAGCCCGGCTCGGTGCTGCTGCGCTTGGCGGCAGCGGCGGGACTGCCTACCGTCGCCGAGGCGTTCGCCGACCGCGCCTACACCCCCGCCGGTCGGCTGGTCCCCCGCGGCCAACCGGGTGCCGTGCTCACCGACGCCACGGCCATCTGCGCTCAGGCCACGCGCATCGCGACCACCGGCGAGGTCGTGGCGCTCGACGGCAGTGTGGTGACGGTCACCGCCCGCTCCCTGTGCCTGCACGGTGACACTCCAGCCGCGGTGGAGGCGGCCATGCTGGTCCGGGACAACCTGTTGGCGGCCGGCGTGCCGCTGCGGGGGTTCAGCGGAGCGTGAGCCGGCTGCGGCTGCTCCCGTACGGCGATCGCGCGGTGCTCGCCGAGGTCGACGACGGGCCGCACGCCCTCGGGCTGGCGGCCCAGCTGCGCAGCGATCCGCCATTCGGCGTCGTCGACGTGGTCCCGGGTGCCCGTACGGTGCTCGTGCTGCTCGACCCGGAGCTCACCTCACCGCAGCTGGTGCGCGAGGCTGTCGCCGCTGTCCCGCTGCAGCCACTGCAGCCGGGCCGGGGCCGGCTCGTGGAGATCCCCGTGCGCTACGACGGCCCGGACCTCGACGAGGTGGCTCGACTGGCCGGGCTCGCCGGCCCGGACGAGGTCGCCGCCCGGCACGCGGCGCGGGATTATGTGGTGGCCTTTTGCGGGTTCGCGCCCGGCTTCGGCTACCTCGCCGGTGGTGATCCGGTGCTGGCGGTTCCCCGCCGGGACAGCCCCCGGACCCGGGTGCCGGCTGGCGCGCTGGCCGTGGCGGGCGAGTGGAGCGCCGTCTACCCGCGCGCTTCACCGGGGGGCTGGCGGCTGCTCGGCAGCACCCGACTCGTGCTCTTCGACGCCGAGCGCGACCCGGCGGTACTGCTGTCGCCCGGGACGCGGGTGCGCTTCGTCGCGGAGCCGCGGTGATCGAGGTGCGAATGATCGAGGCGCGATGATCGAGGTGCTGGAGCCGGGGCCGCTGGCGACCGTGCAGGACCTGGGCCGCCCGGGGCTGGCGGCGCTTGGGGTCGGCCGAGCGGGCGCCGCCGATCCCGCGGCGCTGCGCCTCGCGAACCGGCTCGTGGGCAACGTCGAGGGCGCGGCTGGGATCGAGGCCACCCTCGGCGGGCTGAGCGTCCGCGTCGAGGCGGACGTGACCGCGGCGCTCGCCGGAGCGCCCTGCCCAGCGGCGGTCGGCTCGCGGCCGGTCGCGCCGTACGCCCCGTTTCACCTGGCGGCCGGCGATGCCCTGCGGCTCGGGACGCCGAGCTCGGGGCTGCGCAGCTACCTCGCCGTGCGCGGCGGTGTCGCTGTTCCAGCGGTGCTGGGCTCCCGCTCCACCGACTGCTTCGCCGGACTGGGTCACCCGCCGCTGCGCTCCGGGGACCGGCTCCCACTGGGCACGGCCACCGCCAGCCCACCCGTTGTCGACCTGGCTCCACAACCGCGACCGGCAGCGCAGCGTGTGCTGCGGGTGCTTCCCGGCCCACGGGTCGACTGGCTCGCCGAGGGGTCGTTCCAGGCGCTGTGCGCGGCGACGTGGCGCGTGAGCGCGGACGCGGACCGGGTGGGCATTCGGCTGGAGGGCCCGGCGCTGCGCCGGCAGCGGCGCGAGGAGCTGCCCAGCGAGGGAATGGTCGCCGGAGCGATCCAGGCGTCCCCGGACGGCAGACCTGCGCTGCTGCTAGTCGAGCACCCGGTGACCGGGGGCTACCCGGTGCTCGCCGTCGTCATCGGCGCCGACCTCGCGGCAGCGGCCCAGTGCCGCCCCGGGGAATCGCTGCGCTTCAGTGCAGCCACCGGCGCCTGCTGAGGGGGCGCCGCTGACGGCGCCTCAGAGCACCGTCCGGCGTTCCCGCGGCGCCACTCGGAGGCGGACGTCGCAGGGCAGGTAGTCGGCCTCCAGGCTGTCCCGGACGTTGGGCACTGTCTGCGACTCGATGCGCTCGCGGACGTCGGCGACGTCGGCGCGCTCATCGAGGTCGACGCTGAGCTGCATCGTCGGTCCCTGGCCCACGTCCTGCAGCCGGGCGTTCGCTCGCCTGACCCCGGGGAAGGACTGCACCTCGTCCTGCACCGCACCCACGATCGCCTTGCTGTCGAGGACGGTCCGCCCGTGGCGGTCATCGCGCTCGAGGTCGAGCCGGCTGACCTTGGCCGTCGAGAACTGGGCGCGCAACCACAACAGGCAGAGGATCGCGATCAGGATGAGCGCCGCAAGGATGAGCCACCAGATCCACTCGTTGCGGGCGAACCAAGAGACGAGACCCGCCGGCAGCACCGACTGGGCGGCGTTGGCACTGCCGAACGCGCCGAAGCTGAGTACGAGGCCGAGCACGGCCGCAGCGAGGAGCAGCACCCCGAGCAGGGACAGGATTCCTCGGTTGAGGCCCTCGACACGACTGGTCATCAGCTGTCCTTCCGGGCGACGTCGACGCGCAGCCGTAGCGGCCGGGCAAGATCCAGGGACTCCAACCGGGACGCCGCCGCACTCGCCACCCGATCGCTGAGGTCGGCCGGTGGCTCGCGCAGCCGAGTGACCGCCTGTACCTGAGCGGACCGCCCGGACACCTTGGCCGAGGCGGAGGACACGCCATCCTGACCCTCCGCGCTCGCGACGAGCATCTGCTCCACGCTGCGCCGAGTGGCGCTGGTCTGCACCCCTCCGCCCGGCGTGCCCAGCGGTACGTCGGACGTGCGGTCCTTGAGCCAGGCCAGGATGAGCAGCAGCAGGCCGAGCAGGGCGAGGCCCAGCAGGATCGCCCGGACGGCGTCGTCCTCCCACGCGCGGGTGCGCAGGAAATTGCCGATCGGGGTGTAGTCGACGAGCCAGGGGGAGCGCCCGACGCCGGCGCCGATGATCTCGATAGCGCCGACCACCGCGGCCGCGAGCAGCGCCAGCGCCACGATGACGCTCAGGAGTCGATTGACGATCTGCATGATCAGATCACCCTTGGCTGGGAGTTGCCGGAGCCGACCTTCATCTGGCGCACGTAGACATCCACCTCACGTACGTCGAGACCCGTCATCTCATGGACCCGGCGCGCCACGTGCGAGCGGGTCTGGCTGACCACGTAGCGCACCGGACTCGGGTAGTCCAGGGCCAGCTCGACGGTCAACGTCACTAGTGCGCCCTCGACGCGGGCCTTGACGTTAGCGTCGTCCGCGGTGCCCATCACGGGGACGCCAGCCACCGTACGCGGGGTTCCGCTGGCCCGGTCGACCTCCCGCACCGCGTAGGCAGCGACCTTCTGGACGACGCGCGGGTCGATCTCCAGGCCACCTCGGTCGCCGTCGGCGTATGCGTCCCGGTGATCGGGGACCTCCAGCGGGGCGGTACCGGGAGCCGCGAACGGCCCCTGCCCCATCGCGCCCAACGATGTGCTCATGGCTCAGCGCTGCGATTCGGAGCGGCCGAGGTACTGCGAGACATCGAGCTGGCCGTCGAGCACCTTGCCGACGATGAAGCCGATGATGCCGATGAAGGCGACCACGAGGAACTCGAGGAAGCCGCCGAGGGCAAGGGCGATACCGAGCAGCAGGCCGACGAACAGGCCGATCACAGTCGGACTCATGGTGCCTCCTTGAAGGAACAGCTGGTGGGATGGCGGGGTGAGGCGTCAGTGGACCCGGCGACGTCGCCGACGGCGGGTGACCATTGTGCCGACACCGGTCACCATTGCGGTGATCCCGCGCCGCCGTCGGTAGAACACCACGTCGACCGTCGGGACCGACCTCCCCGACCGCAGCTCCGCGAGTCCGCGGACGAATGTCTCGTGGTCACCGCCGAGATCCGGGTGGTGGGTCCGGACGAACTCCCGGACCCGGCGGCGTTGCTCAAGGTCCGGGGGGGAGTCCACCGGCCGGCCCTTCGGCGCTGGCCTCTTCCGCGAGCTGCAGGTCGTCCACCCCGACGTGCACCGGAAGCCCGGGCGCTAGCGCCGTCACCGCCGTACGCACCTGGCGGGCGATCTCGTCGACGGAGAAGCCGTACCGTCCGACGACGTGGACCAGGATCCCGTCGCTGAGCACCTTGACCCCGGTCACCGACCGTCCGGGCAGGTACGTCGCGACCTCCCGGGCCCTGCCGCCACTGAGACGCGCGACGGCCGGGCACCCGGCGACAGCTTCGGCGACCTTGTCGACCTCGCCGGTGCTGGCGGGGCCGGACGTTGCGGTCACTGCACCCGCGCCGGCTCGGGATCGGGCTCCTCGCTCGGCAGGTGCACGTCGTTGACGTTGACGTTGACCTCGGTCACCTCGAGGCCGGTCATGCCCTCGATGGAGGAGATGACGTTGCGCCGGACGGCCTGAGCGACATCGACGATGCTCACGCCGTACTCGACCACGAGCACGAGGTCGATGGCCGCCTGCCGCTCCCCGACCTCGGCCGTGATGCCGGAGCTGGCCGAGGAGGCCGTCCCGGGCATGCGGTCCTTGATGGCGCCAAGAGCGCGTGCTGACCCGCCACCGACTGCGTACACGCCCGAGATCTCCCGAGCGGCGACGCCGGCGACCTTTTGCACCACGGCGTCGGCGATGGACGTGCGGCCCTGGCTGCTCACAAGCTCCGAGCCCGGGGCGCCCGAGGTCTGCGTGACGGGGGTGGTGGTGACGGTGGTGGCGGAAGTGGAGGTGGACGGTGTCACGAGAGGTCCCTTCGCTCGGCGGGGGCGGGCGGCGTGACGCACATGGTGATCGCGTTACCCGGTCCCCGGATTCGTAACCCCGTAGAGCGGATCATGCCGGACCGCGCTGCGCCTCGCCACCCACCCGTTCGACGCTGATGACGTACGCGCCCACCGCCAACGCGAAAACGGTGAACCACGTGGCGTTGCGGCCCGGCACGAAGTGAGTCGAGAGGTGACCGAGGAAGACGTCCATCCAAGGGCGATGAGCCATGTCGCGAAGCGTGAACAGCAGATCAGGGACCATGGCGACGACGTGGCCCAGCACGACCCACACCGCGGGGTACGGCGCCTGGCGGCGACGCAGCAGCGTCAGCCCGCTCAGCACCAGTAGTGCCGCGGCCCCACCGACATAAAGGTGGGTGAACCAGTGGAAGCTGGCCTCGTGCGCGCCGTAGCGCTCGTACAGCAGCACCTCGACGCCGAGCGCGGCCGCGGTGGCGACGACAGCGCGCTCTCGTGCCGGGGAGCCCGTCGCGGTGCCCATCAGACCGCCCCGACCATGACTGCCACATCGTCGAGGTGCAGCGCCGGGTCGAGGGTGCGGTAGCGGATGTCGCCGTCCGGTCCGACGAGGGCGTACCCGACCGGCGGGCCCTCGTCGCGGGGCACCGGCATCGCATAGCCGCGCGCCACCCGAGCGGCCGGGTCGCAGCGCTGTACCAGCCCCGGCAACGCCGCCGTGTCCACTCCGCACGGACCTGCGGTCACCACCGCGAGCGCCGCCGCGGCGCGCAGCTCCTGGTCGAGGCGCAGGCGTTCCAGCAGCGGGTCATGCTGTTCGGCGCGCACGAAGAAGACCACGCTGACCTTCCCCCGAGCAGGGAAGCCGTCGGCGATCCGGGGTGCCGGCGTCCGTGGACCCACGGCATCGAGGAACCCGGGCCGCTGGTGTGCCGGGTCGTGGTCGTCCAAGGGCCCGGCGCTGGACGCGGCCAGTACGTTGAGCGCACCGACGAGGCTCACCGCTCCCGCGGCGAGCATCCGCCGGAGGCGTGGCGTCACCCGCTGAACGTAGAGGGTGCCGGCTACGGCGAGGGTGACCGCGACCGACTGGCACGGTCAGCCGCGGCACAACGCACTGCGGCCCCTCCTCAAGGAGGGGCCGCAGCCGTCGCGCGGTGCTGTCGTGCTGGTGCTCAGGTGGTGCCGGTCGTGCCCGTCGTGGTGGTGTCGGTCGTGCCGGTCGTCGTGGTGCCGTCGGTGCTGGTCTCGACCTGCTCCCGGCGGACCGAGTCGCTGACGACCTGCTCCTCGGTGACCTGCTCCTTGGAGAGGCGCACCCGCTCCACCGGCCGCGTCTCCTTGGAGACCACAGGTGTCTCCTCGTAGAGGACCACCTCGTGCTCCTCCTCGGAGATGTCCGGCCCGTCCATCGCCGCGCCGACGTTGGCGTCGGTGATGGGCTCCCGCTCAATCCGGACCTCCTCACGGGTGACCGGCACCGTCGTCTGCACGTTCTCGGTGACGACGTACTTGCGCAGCCGGGCCCGGCCCGCCTCACGCTGCTGCGTCCCCACGCGCAACTGCTCCTCCGAGAGCGTCATCGCGTCGTCGGTGGTGGGGCCGGACGTGTCGTGACCGACGGTGCCCGTGGTCTGCGTGGTCGTCGTGGTGTCGGTGGCCACCGCCTGCTCCTGGTAGCCGGCGTCGTAGCTCACGCCGTAGTACGTGTAGAGCTGCTGCTCTTCCTCGGGGGAGAGGTGGCCGTCCTCCACGTCGACGTTCGGGGCGTTCTTAATGTGGTCGTTGGTGTATGGCACCCGGATGACATCGCCCTCGAGGGTCGCGTCCTGCAACGGCACGAAGCTCTCGTTGGTGCCGAAGAAGCCAGTGCGGACGGTGAGCCACTCCGGGCGCCCGGTCACGTCGTCCAGATAGACCTGGCCAATGGTGCCGACCTTGGCGTCGTCGGACGAGTAGAGGGTGTTGCCCTGCAGGGCGTACGCCTGCTCTTGCTCGATCATGGTGCGAGTCCTCCTTCGGGGAGACGTCCTGCATCGCTGTATAGCGGAGGACACTGTGTACGGATGCTGGTTGCCCCGCTGCGCACCGGCGAAGCGCCAACGGCCCTGTGTAAAGAGGGATTTTGCCAAAGTGCCTCGTCCAGAGCGGCCTGTCGGCGGGCTCCGGTTGGCCCCGCCGGGCCCTGGGTAAAGGTTGTGGGGCGTCGCGGGCAGACGCTCACCAAGCTCTCCCTTAGCCAAAAACGCAGAGGAGCATCCATGGCTCGCATTCGACGTACCCGCGATGGCGACCCGAGCGGTCGGCGGGAGGTCCGCACCGAGGTCAGCCGTCAGGAGGGCTCGCTCAACCCACGTCCCGCGCAGCGGCCCGTAGCCGAGACGCACACGACGGAGTCCCGGACAACGGCCGTACCGGCCGCACCGCCGCCGCGACAGCAGCAGTGGCCGGGGCGCCGCGACGACCGCGACGAGTACGAGTCGCGGGTCAAGCCCGCGAAGACCAGCGCAGCCGCGGCGTTCGCCCTTGTGTTCGGCGTCGCCGCGTTGCTGTTCGTGCTCTCCGTGATCCTGTTCCCGGTCGGCCTGGTGCTGTCGATCATCGGGATCATCCTCGGGATCATCGGCATCAAGATGGGAGGCCAGCCCGGCCTCACGGGTAAGGGCGTAGCGACCGGTGGTCTGGTCCTGTCCGTCATCGCGCTGATCCTGTCCCTGCTCATCGCGGCGGGCAGCACCGTGGTGCTCAACAACGAGACCTACCTCAACCGCATCGAGGGGTGGCTGCAGGAGGCGCAGGACAGGCTGCCGGAGAACCCGGAACTGCCCAGCGACGTCGACGTCAACGTCGAGTAAGACCCGCGGGCAGAAGTGGAACGGGCGGCCGCCGGAGATTCCGGTGGCCGCCCGTCTGCGTATGTCGTTAGATCCACATGGCAGGGTCCTGGAACATCCGTTCCGCGGTCGCCGGCACCTCGGGGAACCGGATGCCCGCCGGCACCCCGGTGGCCACCGCCCCTGAGGGGACGTCCTTGACCACGACCGCGTTCGCGCCGATCTGCACATGGTCTCCGACGGTTATCGGTCCGAGCAGACGCGCGCCAGCCCCACGATCACATGGTTTCCGACCGTAGGGTGACGCTTGATCCGCTGCATGGAGCGGCCACCCAGCGTGACCCCATGATAAAACATCACGTCGTCGCCGACCTCGGCGGTCTCCCCAATGACCACGCCCATGCCGTGGTCGATGAAGAACCTGCGCCCGATTTTCGCGCCGGGATGGATCTCCACCCCCGTGGCCGCACGGGCCGCCTCTGAAAGCAGCCGGGCCAGCAGCCTGGTGCCCGGCCGTCGCCAGAGCCGGTGCGACAGCCGGTGTACCCAGATCGCGTGCAGCCCCGGAGAAGCCAGGCCCATCTCCAGCCGGGACGTCACGGCGGGGTCTCGGGCCAGGGCCGCCTCGACGTCTTCGAGATACGTAGACCCAAGGCCACGTCCCAGCCACCCGGCGCGCTTGGTCCCGTTTGACCCGTTCAGTCTGCGAGCCCCTCGAACAGGATGGTGGACACGTACCGCTCGCCGAAGTCGGGAAGGACCACCACGACCAGCTTGCCGGAGTTCTCCGGACGTTCGGCAACCTCAACCGCCGCCGACAACGCCGCGCCGGAGGAGATTCCGACGAGCAGACCCTCCTCGGTGGCGGCCCGGCGGGCGAACTTGACCGCGGTGACCGCGCTCACCGGGATCACTTCGTCGTACACCGACCGGTCGAGGACGTCGGGCACGAAGTTGGCGCCGATGCCCTGGATCTTGTGCGGACCCGGCTCACCGCCGCTAAGGACCGGAGACTCCTCCGGCTCCACCGCCACGACTCGCATGTCCGGCTTGCGCTCCTTCAGTACCGAGCCGACCCCGGTGACGGTTCCGCCGGTACCGACGCCGCAGACGAAGATGTCCAGCCCGCCGTCGGTGTCCGCCCAGATCTCCTCCGCCGTGGTTATGCGGTGGATGTCGACGTTGGCGGGGTTGGCGAACTGCCGCGCGAGCACGGCGCCCTCGCCCGCGAGCTTCTCGGCCTTCTCGACCGCCGCCTTCATGCCGCCGGCTCCCGGCGTCAGCACCAGCTGGGCCCCGAAGGCGCGCAGCAGCGCCCGCCGCTCCAGGCTCATCGTTTCGGGCATCGTGAGCACGACCTGGTACCCGCGCGCAGCCCCCACCATGGCCAGCGTGATGCCGGTGTTGCCGCTGGTGGCCTCGACGATCGTCCCGCCCGGTTGTAGTTCGCCCGAGGCTTCCGCAGCGTCGACGATCGCGACGCCGATCCGGTCCTTGACGCTGTTGGTGGGGTTGAACGACTCCAGCTTGGCGACCACCGTCGCGCCGTCGGCCATCCTGTTCAGCCGCACCAGCGGCGTGTTTCCGACGGTTGTGGTGACGTTGTCGTGGACGCGCATGTGGGCAGCTCTCCGTAGCGGTCGTCGTGGGCCAACCCGCGGGCGCGCCATGGTCTTCGACGGTAACGCCGGCATCCGCGTGTGGCTTCCCCGCATGCGGAGTGGGATGCGTCCAGCCGCCCGCCTGTCGAGATCCTGGAGTGCGCGAGGGGGAGTTGAACCCCCACGTCCTTTCGGACACACGGACCTGAACCGTGCGCGTCTGCCTGTTCCGCCACTCGCGCCAGCCGGCGGCCTGCTCCGGCCGCGGCGCCGCCACGCTAGCACGGGGCTACGGCCCCTCAGCCCGATACGATCACCCCATCGGAGGGCGGCCTCCCCGCGCGTCGAGCGAGTCGCCGGCGCCGACTCCCGGGGCCGCCGCAGCAGCCGGGAGGAGGTGGCCGTGGGGGTCCTCCAACGCTTCGAGCGGCGCCTCGAGGGCGTGGTCAGCGGCGCCTTCGCCCGGGCCTTCAAGGCCGAGGTGCAGCCGATCGAGATCGCCGCTGCGCTGCAGCGCGAGCTCGACAGCAACGCCAAGATCCTCTCGCGGGACCGTTCGTTGGTGCCGAACTCCTTCTGTGTCGAGCTGGGTCCCTACGACTACGGCCGACTGAGCCCCCACGAGCGAAGGCTGACCGTCGAGCTGGCCGAGCTCGTGCGCGAGCATGCCGACGCCCAGCACTACGGTTTCAGCGGGCCAGTACGCGTGACGCTCGCTCAGCGCGACGACCTCGGCACGGGTCAGTTCCGGTTGGGCAGCGACGTGGTCGCCGGCGTCGACCGCGCAGCCACGTACGCCCCGACCGACACCGCGCCACAACGAGCCGTCGCCTTCCTCGAGGTCAACGGCGAGAGCCATCCCGTCCTAGCGCCGGGCCTGGTGCTCGGCCGCTCGTCCGAGAGCGACCTGCGCATCGAGGACCCGGGCATCTCGCGGGAGCACGCCGAGATCCGGGTGCACAGCAGCAACGGCGGCGCGCAGGTGGTGCTCGTCGATCTGGGCTCGACCAACGGCACCCTTGTCGATGGGACCCGGGTTGCCGAGGCGGAACTCGTCGACGGTTCAGAGGTCATGCTGGGCTCCACGGTGCTCGTCGTCCGCATCCCCCGGGCTCGGGGGTGAGGACATGTCCGAGCTCACCCTCACCGTCATCAAGCTGGCCTTCCTCGCCGTGCTCTGGCTCTTTGTCCTGTCCACGGTGTCCGCGATCCGAGCCGACCTCTTCGGCGCCCGCCCGTCCCAGCCGCGCGACGTACGGCCGCCCAAGCCGGCCAAGCAGCCCAAGCCGCCGCGGCGTGCCCATGGCGTGGTCAGCAGGGTCGTCGTCGTCGACGGCCCGGATCGCGGCCACGAAGTCCCCCTGCTCGGCGGCCCGGTAGTCGTCGGGAGGGGTCCACAGTGCACGCTGCCGGTGTCCGACGAGTACGTCTCCACCGAGCACGCCCGACTGGTCCCCCAGGACGGCCGGTGGTACGTCGAGGACCTGGGATCCACCAACGGAACCGTCCTCTTCGGCCAACGCATCAACGGTGCGGTCGAGGTGGGCGCCAAGACCCCGATCAAGCTGGGCAAGACCGTGCTGGAGCTGCGGAAGTAGCCGATGGCTCTCACCCTCCGCTACGTCGCGCGCTCCGATGTCGGCCTGGTCCGGGACGGGAACGAGGACTCCGGGTACGCCGGGTCGCGGCTGCTGGCTGTTGCCGACGGCATGGGCGGGCACGCGGCAGGCGAGGTCGCGAGCGCCGTGGCGGTCACCGCGCTGGCGCCGCTCGACCGGGAGCCGGGCGAGCGGTCGACCGCCGAGGATCCGCTGGCGGCACTCGCGGCGGCCGTACGCGCCGCGAACCAGGAGATTCGCCGGATCGTCGAAGGCGACCCCGCCCTGGAGGGCATGGGGACGACCTTGACCGCGATGCTGTGGACCGGCAGCACCCTGGGGCTGGCCCACATCGGTGACTCCCGCGCCTACCGGCTGCGGGCAGGCAGGTTGGAGCAGGTCACCCGCGACCACACGTACGTACAGTCGCTGGTCGACGCCGGACGGCTCTCGGCGGCCGAGGCCGACACCCATCCGCAGCGCAACCTGATGCTGCGTGCCTTGGACGGCCGCGGCGATCCCGACCCCGACCTGGTGGCCCTCGACGTGCAGGCCGGGGACCGCCTACTCCTGTGCAGCGACGGCCTTTCCGGAGTGCTCAGCGACACGGCCATCGAGAAGGCTCTCACCGGGTCGGACCTCACGGACGCTGCCGAAACCCTCGTGGAGCTGGCGCTCAAGGGCGGCGCACCCGACAACGTGACCATCGTTGTGGCCGACGTGCTCGCAGCCGACCCTGAGCCGGACGGCCGTTCCTCCGCTGCGGGCATGCGCGCGAGTGCTGCGAGTGGTGTGGCCGTGGGTGCTGTCGCCGAGCACCTGGGCTCCGCTGCCGCCGACGCGAGGACCCGCGACGGCGCCCCGTGGGACACGCTGCCCGATGCCACGGGTCTTGGACCGGGAGGGGTGAGCGCCCTCCTCGCCGACGAGAACGACCCCGAGGCCCTGCGCTACGCCCCGCGCCCCCCACGACGCCTGCCCCGGTGGCGGCTGGCCGGGCTGCTCGGCCTCCTGGTTCTCGGCTTCGTCCTTGGCGGCTACCTCGCGTACGGCTGGACCCAGCGGCAGTACTTCGTCGGTGACGACGCGGGGCAGGTGGCGGTCTTCCGGGGGGTATCCCAGGAGCTCGGCCCGCTGACCTTGTCGTCGGTGTACGTGCGGGCTCCCGGGCTGCCGGTCGAGGCGCTGCCTCCCGTCTACCGGGACAAGCTGGCCGACACCATCCCCGCCGACGACCTGGACGACGCGCACAACACCGTCGCGAGGCTGCGTGCCCGGGCGTGCCAAGCCAACGCGCCCGACGAGGGCGGCGTGGGGCAGCCGGCAGTGCCCAGCGCCGCCTCCGGCGGGGGCGAGCCCGCGACGACCCTCGAGCCGGACAGCGGCGGGGGGGCGGTGCCCACGCCGAGTCCCGAGACCACGGTGCCGGCGTCGCCGGAGCCGGTGTTCCCCGGGCTCAGCTGTACGGGGGCGAGCGGATGAGCGCCGCCGCCGTCCCACCGATGAACGCCCCACAAGCGCCGTACGCAGCTGCTACCGAGGGGACGATCCCGCCCGCGCCGCTGGCGCCACGCAAGCGGCGAGGCGTGGAGCTCGTACTGGTGCTGCTCGCCCTCGGTATCGCGTTGGCGGCCTACGCCAACGTCAGCCTCGCCACCTCGGGCACCCTGCCGCTGGGGACGGCGCGCTACGTGGGGGGGCTCGCCGGCCTTGCCGTCCTCGCCCATCTCGTCGTCCGCTGGCGGGCGCCGTACGCCGACCCCATCCTGGTCCCGGCCGTCACCCTGCTCAACGGCCTCGGCCTGGTCATGATCTACCGGCTGGACATCGCCGAGGGCGAGCAGCGAGCGCCCATCCAGCTGCTCTGGACCGCACTCGGCGTGCTGCTGTTCATCGCCGTGCTGATCATCGTGCGCGACCACCGGCGGCTGCAGGCCTACACCTACACCGCCGGGCTGCTCGGGCTCATCCTCATCGTGTTGCCCCTCGTTCCCGGCTTGGGCTTGGAGATCCGTGGAGCGCGGATCTGGATCCAGGTGGGCCAGCTCTCCTTCCAACCCGGTGAGGCCGCCAAGGTCGTGCTCATCACCGCCTTCGCGGGCTACCTCGTGAGCACCCGCGACGCACTCGCCCTGGCCGGCCGGCGAGTGCTCGGTGTCGACCTGCCGCGGGCCCGCGACCTGGGCCCGATCCTCGCCATCTGGGTGGCCAGCCTCGGCCTGCTCGTCTTCGAGCGCGACCTGGGCACCTCCTTGCTCTTCTTCGGCACGTTCGTCGCGCTGCTCTACGTGGCGACCGAGCGGGTGTCGTGGCTGATCGTCGGCACCCTGCTGTTCTTCGGCGGCGCGGTGGTGGCCTGGCGCCTCTTCGGCCACGTACAGGCGCGGGTCAGCGCGTGGCTCGACCCCTTCGCCGACCCCGCCGCCAACGGGCAGATCATCGAGGCGCTGTACGGCTTCTCCTACGGCGGCATCCTGGGCACCGGACTGGGTCAGGGCCGCCCCGAGCGCATCCCGATCGCCGTCAGCGACTTCATCATGGCTGCCGTCGGCGAGGAACTCGGGTTGGCCGGGGTGATGGCGCTGATCCTGGTCTACGGACTCATCGTTGAGCGCGGCCTGCGTACGGCGCTGGTCGTGCGCGACCCGTTCGGCAAGCTGCTGGCGAGCGGCCTGGCGATCGCGTTCGCGCTCCAGGTCTTCGTGGTGGTCGGCGGTGTCACCAGGCTCATCCCGCTGACCGGCCTCACCACGCCGTTCATGTCCCTGGGCGGCTCGTCGCTCGTCACTAACTGGGTGCTGGTGGCGCTGCTGCTGCGCATCAGCGACGCGGCGCGTCGGCCGCCGCCGCCGCAGCCACCTCCTGCCGACGAGGCCGCCACCCAGGTGGTGCGGCGGTGAACACGCCGATCCGGCGACTGTCGGTCGCCCTGCTGCTGGTCTTCGGCGCGCTGCTGGCCAACGCCAACTACGTCCAGGTGATCTCGGCGGCCGACCTGAACGAGCGCCCCGACAACCGCCGCGTCCTGCTGGCGGAGTACGACCGTGAGCGCGGGGCGATCCTCGTCGGCGACGAGCAGCGCCAGCTGGCCCGCTCCGAGCCCAGCAACGGCGACTACGCCTATCGCCGCGAGTATGCGGAGGGGCCGGTGTACGCCCCGGTGACCGGCTACTACTCCTTCGTGTACGGGCGCAGCGCGGTCGAGCGGGCGTACAACGACATCCTCTCCGGCGCGGACGACCGGCTGTTCGTGCGCCGCGTCGTCGACCTGGTCACCGGCCGCAAGCCGGCCGGTGGCAGCGTCGTCCTCACCCTTGTGCCGGCCGCTCAGGAGGCCGCCTACGCCGGGCTTGCTGGCAAGGAGGGTGCGGTCGTCGCGATCCGCCCGCAGACCGGTGAGATCCTGGCGATGGCGAGCAGCCCCTCCTACGACCCCAACCGGCTGGCCGGCGCGGACGAGGCCGTGCAGCAGGCGTGGGACGAGCTCACGGCCGACCCCGAGGAGCCGCTGCGCAACCGGGCGATCACCAACCCGCTGCCTCCCGGGTCGGTGTTCAAGCTGGTCACCGCGGCGGCGGCACTGGAGTCCGGCAGGTACGAGCCGGACACTTCCGTCCCGGGTCCGGCGGTCCTCGACCTGCCGTTGACCACCGCCGCGCTGCCGAACCAGAGCGGCGAGCCCTGTCCCGCGGGCGAGGGTGGACGGACGACCCTGACCAGCGCCCTGACGTACTCCTGCAACACCTCCTTCGCAAGCATCGGTCTCGACCTGGGCGCGGACGCACTGCGCGAGCAGGCGCAGGCCTTCGGATTCGACGAGCAGCCGCTTCCCGAGCTCAACGCGGCGACCAGCCCCTTCCCGCCAGACCCGGACGAGCCGCAGACGGCGTTGTCGGCGATCGGCCAGTTCGACGTGGCCGCCACCCCGCTGCAGGTCGCGATGGTCTCCGCCGCCATCGGGAACGACGGGGTGCTCATGCGGCCCTACCTCGTCGAGAGCATCCTCGACCCCGAGCTCGAGCCCATCGACACCACCCAGCCGCAGAGCACCGCCAAGGCGCTCTCCGCGGACAACGCTGACGCGCTGACCCAGATGATGGTCGAGGTCGTGGCCACCGGTACCGGTACCGAGGCGCAGATCCCCGGGGTGGCCGTTGCCGGCAAGACGGGCACCGCGCAAAGCGCCCCGGAGCGACCGCCGTACGCCTGGTTCACCTCCTTCGCGCCCGCCGAGGACCCGCAGGTGGCCGTGGCGGTGGTCATCGAGGAGGCCGACGTGGCGCCCACCGACATCTCCGGCGGCGCCCTGGCCGCTCCCATCGCCAAGGCCGTGACGCAGGCGGTGCTGGACCCGTGAGCATGATCAGCGACGACAACGTGCTGGGCGGTCGCTACCGGCTGACCCGGCGCATCGCGGCCGGCGGCATGGGGGAGGTGTGGGAGGCCCGCGACGAGGTGCTGGGACGGGTGGTGGCGGTCAAGCTGCTGCGCCGCGAGTTTGCCGACGACCCCTCCTTCGTCGAGCGTTTCCGCGCCGAAGCTCGGCATACGGCGTCGCTGTCACATCCCGGCATCGCCCAGGTCTACGACTACGGCGAGGCTGATCCAGCAGCGGGCGCATCCGCCTGGCTGGTGATGGAACTCGTCCCGGGAGAGCCGCTGTCAGCCCTGCTCGCCCGGGAGGGCCCGCTCGACTCGGCTCGGGCACTTGACCTTGTCGAACAGGCAGCCGTTGCGATCCAGGCGGCTCACGTCACCGGGCTGGTGCACCGCGACGTCAAGCCGGCGAACATCATGGTCACTCCGGCCGGCACCGTGAAGGTCACCGACTTCGGCATCGCCCGGGCCGTCGACGCCGTCTCCATGACCCGCACCGGCGAGGTCATCGGCAGCGCTCACTACCTCTCCCCGGAGCAGGCGCGGGCACAGCCGGCGACACCGGCGAGCGATGTCTACGCCCTCGGTGTCGTGCTTTACGAATGTCTCGCCGGCTCCCGCCCCTTCGCCGACGGTGGAGCGCTGGCGGTGGCCCACGCCCATGCCGTCGAGGAGCCACCGCCGCTACCGGCGTCCGTACCGATCCGGGTCCGTTCTCTCATCGAGCGGGCCATGGCCAAGAACCCCGCGGACCGCCCGGCCACGGCCGGTGCGCTCGCGGCCGAGATCGCGACGCTGCGCGCCGGGCCGGTTGGTCCCGGCACCACCCGCCCGGCGACCCCTGCGGCGGCGGTCACCACCGCACTGCCCGCTGCTGCCCACGACGCGCCCGATCGCGACCGGCGCCGACGGCTCGCCCTGCTGGCGGTGCTCGGCTGCGTCGTCGCCCTCGCCGCCGGCCTGCTTGGGTACGCCGCGCTGCGGGACGTCCCCTCCTCGGCCCTCGAGCCGCCGGACGACAGCACCGCCATCGTCGGCAGCCACTCGACCACTCCCTCGAGTGAGTCAAGCCCGAGCGCCGTGACACCCCTGAATACCGGCCCGACCGCCACGCGGTCCCGCCCCACGACCACGCCCACGTCCACGTCCACCGGCCCGAGCACTACGCCGTCAATTACGCCGTCGCCCACTGACGACACGTTCGTGGTCGTCGAAGCCGAGTATCTGGGGCGGCCGGTCGGTGATGTGGTGAGCGAGCTACGCCGCCTCGGGCTGTCGGTGGAGCTCAAATCGCAGCGCGACGACGACAGCGAGCCGGGCACGGTCATCGACGTCAGCCCCGAGGGTCCGGCTGCGCCCGGCAGCGAGGTGACGGTGCGCTACGCCGTCGGGGCCGACGACGAGGGATCCGGCAACGACAACTCGGGGTCGTCCGAGGGAGACGGCGACAAGTCCAAGAAGGACCGCGGAAAGTCCGAGGAGGACCGCGGAAAGTCCGAGGAGGACCGCGGCCGGTCGGGCGAGAAGAGGGAGGCGGTCGAGTCCCCCGGGAAGCCCGGCCTCGACGAGGCGCCAAAACCTCGCCAGGACGACGCGTGAAGGCGCTGCAGCTGCTGGGGGGCCGCTACGAACTCGCCGATGTCGTCGGCCGGGGCGGGATGGCGGAGGTCCGCCGCGGCCGGGACCTGCGGCTTGGGCGGACCGTGGCGGTCAAGACCCTCCGCCGGGACCTGGCGGCCGATGCGTCGTTCCAGGCCCGTTTCCGCCGGGAGGCGCAGTCCGCCGCATCGCTGAACCATCCGAGCGTGGTCAGCGTGTACGACACCGGCGAGGACCACGTCGACGGCGTGCGGATGCCGTACATCGTCATGGAGTTCGTCGAGGGGGAAACGCTGCGCGAGCAGCTGCAGTCCCAGTCTCGGATCCTCCCCGACCGAGCGCTGGAGATCGTGGCCGGAATCCTCACGGCGCTGGACTACAGCCATCGAGCCGGGATCGTGCACCGTGACATCAAGCCGGCCAACGTCATGGTCACCTGTGAGGGCGACGTCAAGGTCATGGACTTCGGCATCGCCCGTGACCTTGCCGACGCCGGAGTCACCGTCACCCAGACAGCCGCCGTCCTCGGGACTGCCCAGTACCTCTCCCCGGAGCAGGCGCGCGG